>PNAM01000036.1 GCA_003170275.1 Myxococcales bacterium | reverse complement strand
ATGAACACCGGCACGCAGGCGGCCAAGGAGGCGGGGAACATGGTCGACCTCGACTCCAATCCGACCAAGCTCCTCGAGGTGGTGGAGGTCGGCAAGCAGCTGCTGATGACGCGCGGCTCGTTGACTACCTTCTCGATCGCCAACGACGTGGCGAAGTATTTCGCCATCCTGCCGGCGATGTTCATGGGCGCGTTCCCGGAGATCCGGCCGCTCAACGTGATGCACCTGGCCTCGCCGCTCTCGGCCATCCTGGCGGCGGTCATCTTCAATGCGATCATCATCATCCTCTTGATTCCGCTCGCCCTCCGAGGCGTAAAATACCGTCCACTCGGAGCGGCGGCGCTGCTGCGTCGCTCGCTGTTCATCTACGGCGTCGGCGGCGTGATTGCGCCGTTCGTCGGGATCAAGTTGATCGACCTCGTCTTGCAGGCCGCGGGCCTGGTGTAGGAGCGAACGTGAAGACCTTCTGGATTGCCTTGCGCGTCACCGGGGTCACGCTGGTGCTGACCGGGCTCGCCTATCCGATCGCGTCGACCGGCGTCGCCCAGCTGCTCTTCCCACGGCAGGCGGGCGGCAGCCTGGTGGCCGACGACAAGGGGACCATCGTCGGCTCGGAGCTGATCGCTCAGGGATTTTCGAAGGCGGTCTATTTTCAGGAGCGTCCCTCCGCCGCCGGCGAGAAGGGCTTCGACGCGACCGCCTCGAGCGGATCGAACTACGGGACCACCTCGAAGAAGTTGCGCGACCGCGTCGTCGCGGAGCTGGCGCGGCTGCAAGCCGAGAATCCGGATGCGCCCGGCCCGGCGCCGAGCGAGCTCGTGACCACCTCCGCCTCCGGTCTCGATCCGCACCTTTCGCCCGAGGGCGCGCTGTGGCAGGTGCCGCGGGTGGCCAAGGCGCGTGGGGTCCAGCCCGAGCGCGTCCGGCAGCTCGTCGAGGCGCAGGTCGAGGGCCGCGAGCTCGGCTTTCTCGGCGAGCCGCGGGTGAACGTGCTGCTCCTGAACCTGGCGCTCGATCGCCAGTTCGGAAGGCCGGGCGCCTGAGCGGCCCGATCAACAAGCGCGCGGAGGACTTCCTCACGCTCCTGCAGCGCACCGAACGGGGGCGCCTCAAGCTGTACATCGGCTTCGCCGCCGGCGTGGGCAAGACCTATCGCATGCTCGAAGAGGCCCACGCGCTCAAGACCGGCGGCATGGACGTGGTCCTCGGCTTCATCGAGACGCACGGCCGCGCGGACACCGCGGCGCTGGTGCGCGACCTCGAGCAGATCCCGCGGCGGCGGGTCGAATATCGCAGCGTGTTCATCGAAGAGATGGATCTGGACGCGGTGCTCGCGCGCAAGCCCAAGGTGGCGTTCGTCGACGAGCTGGCGCACACCAACATCCCCGGCTGCCGAAATCGCAAGCGCTACCAGGACGTCCTCGAGCTGCTCGACGCGGGGATCAACGTCATCGGCGCGTTCAACATCCAGCACCTCGAGAGCCTCAACGACTTCGTCTCGAAGGCGGCGGGGACGCCGGTGCGCGAGACCATTCCCGACAGCTTCCTCAAGCAGGCGGATCAGGTCGTCAACCTCGATCTTGCCGTCGAGGATCTGCTCGAGCGCCTCAAGACCGGCAAGATCTACCCGGCCGAGAAGGTTGCGTGGGCGCTGGAGCACTTCTTTCAGGGATCCAACCTGTCGACGCTCCGCGAGCTGTCGTTGCGCGAGGTCGCCGAGAGCCTCGAGCGCAGCGCGGCGCGCCAGGCGCCGGCCGCGCAACGATCGGCGGTGACCGGGCGGGTGATGGTGTGCCTGTCCTCGCATCCACCGCACGCGGCCACGCTCCTGCACCGGGGCAGTCGCATGGCGGGCCGCTTGTCGAGCGACTGGTTCGTCGTCTACGTGGAGACGCCCGACGAGGCGCCGAACCGCATCGACGCCGAGGTGCAACGCCACCTTCACGCCAACATCGAGGCAGCCCGCGAGCTGGGCGCCGAAGTGGTCCGCGTGACCGGGCGCGACCCGGTGCAGGCGCTGCTCGACTTCGCGCGCTCCCACGGGGTCGGGCACATCCTCATCGGCCGCTCGCACCAGCCGTGGTGGCGCCAGGTCTTCGGCCGCTCGGTGCCGCTGCGGTTGGTCCGCGAAGCGGCCGGCTTCGACGTACATATCGTATCCTTCCCGGAGGAGGAGGCGCCCGCGTGACGCTCCGTTCGAAGCTGCTGGTCGCCCAGTTGCCGTTGGCGCTTTCGTTGCTGATCGTCGGCGTGGTCTCGCGCCGGACGGTCGCTTCACTCGACCACAACTCGCAGGACATCCTCAAGGACAACTACCTGAGCGTGCTCGCCGCGCAGCGCATGCGCGATTCGGCGGACGCGATGGGTCGCATCGCCCTCGGGCACGCGCGCGGGCGAGCGGAGGACGATGGCGCGGAGACCAAGCGCCGTCGCACGGCGTTCGATCGCGAGCTGACGTTTCAGGAGGGCAACATCACCGAGACCGGCGAGCGCGAGATGACCGCGCGGGCGCGCGCGCACTGGACGCGTTTTCAGGCCGAGTTCGATCGCTTGATGGCGCTGCCGCCCGGTCAGCTCGAAGCCACCTACTTCAGCGCGCTGGAGCCGACCTTGATCGACCTGGAGGCGACCGCCGCCGACATCGCGACCGTCAACCAGGACGCGATGGTGCGCAAGAGCGATCGCGCGCGCAAGAGCGCCGAACGCATGAGCGGCGTCATGCTCGGCGCGACCGTCGCGGCCTTTCTCCTCGGCATCTTCGCCTCCGTCTATCTCACCAACCGCTTGACGCGTCCGTTGTCGGTCTTGGCGCAGGCGGTCCGGCGGCTGGGCCAGGGCGATCTGGCGGTGCGCGCGAAGTTGCCGGGGCAGGACGAGATCGCCCAGGTGGCGCGCGAGTTCAACACCATGGCCGAGCGACTCGCCGAATATCGGTCGAGCTCGCTGGGCGAATTGCTGCAGGCGCAGCAATCGTCGCAGGCGGCCATCGACAGCCTTCCCGATCCGGTGCTCGTGCTGCAGTCGCTCGGCGGGCTCCTGAACGCGAACCAGGCCGCGGCGTCCCTGTTCGGCGTGGACATCGAGGGCGCGGGCGGCGCGGCGTTCGACCGCGTGCCGCCCGAGGTGCGCGCGATCGTGACCAAGATGAAGGAGCACGTCGCGTCGGGCAAGGGCGCCTACGTGCCCAAGGGCCTCGAGGAGGCCGTCGCCATCGCGACCCGCGAAGGGACGCGCTACTTCCTCGCGCGCGCCACGCCGGTCCATGGCGAAGAGGAGCAGCCGGTCGGGATCACCATCCTGTTCCAGGACGTGACGCGGCTACGGCGATTCGACGAGCTGAAGACCGACATGGTGGCGACGGTGGCGCACGAGTTTCGCACGCCGCTCACGTCGCTGCGCATGGCCATCCACCTGTGCACCGAGGGCGTCGCCGGCCCGCTGGTCCCCAAGCAGGCCGAGCTGCTGTTCGCGGCGCGCGACGACTGTGAGCGGCTGCAGGGGATCGTGGACGACATCCTGGATCTCTCGCGGATCCAAGCCGGCAAGATCGAGCTGCACCGCCGCGCGGTCTCGGCCGAGTCGCTGCTGGCGCAAGCCGCCGACGAGAATCGGCAGGCCGCGCGCGAGCGCGAGGTGGACCTCGGGCTGAGCCCGCTCACCATCGAACGCTCGGTGTCGGCGGATCCCGAGCGCGTGCGGTTGGTGCTCGGCAACCTGATCGCCAACGCCATCCGCCACACGCCGCCGGCCGGCCGGGTCGAGCTACGCGCGGCGCCGCTCGAGGACCAGGTGCGCTTCGAGGTGAGCGACACCGGGTCGGGCATCGCTGCCGAGTATCTGCCGCGGCTGTTCGAGCGGTTCTTCCGGGTTCCCAACGCGCCGCTGGGAGGCGCCGGGCTGGGGCTGTACATCTGCAAGGAGATCGTCGAGGCGCACGGCGGCCACATCGGCGTCGAGAGCAACCCGGGTCACGGCGCCCTCTTCTGGTTCACGCTTCCGGTGGCTCAGGCGCCTTCGTAACGCTTGCGGCGACGCCACAGGGTCGAGATGTCGATGCCGAGAATGCGCGCAGCTTCCTCGGCGGTCGGAGTCTGCGCGAGGATGCGCTGGATGTGCTCGCGCTCGATCTCGTCGAGGGTGTAGTGGCCGCCGAGCTGCACGGAGGCAAGCTGCCCGGCGATTCGCTCGGGGAGCAGCTCCCGCCCCACGCGCGTGCCGCTCGCCAGGATCGAGGCGCGCTCGATCGCATTCCGCAGCTCGCGGAGATTGCCCGGCCACTCGTAGGCCACGATCGCCGACTCGGCTTCAGCGGTCAGCTCGAGCGGCGGAGAGCCTTTCGCGGCGCGCGCAAACAGGGCCAGGAACCGATGCGCGAGCGGCACGATGTCCTCGCGGCGCTCGCGCAAGGGAGGCACGAGGATCTCGAACGTGTTGAGCCGGAACAGCAGATCCTCCCGGAAACGGCCCGCCTTTACCTCCGCCTCGAGATCGCGGTTGGTAGCGGCGAGAATGCGGACGTTCGCACGACGGGTCTGGTTCTCTCCGACGCGCTCGAACTGGTGGTCCTGCAGAAACCGGAGCAGCTTCGCCTGGAGCGACGGCGGCAGCTCACCAACCTCGTCGAGGAACAGCGAACCGCCTTCGGCAGCTTCGACCCGTCCCGGCTGATCACGCACGGCACCGGTGAACGAGCCGCGCGCGTGGCCGAACAGCTCCGACGCCATGAGATCCTCGGACAAGGTCGGGCAATTGACGACCACGAACGGGCAGCTCGCGCGTGCGCTCAGCGCATGTAGATAGCGCGCGAGCACGCTCTTGCCGGTGCCGTTCTCACCCCGCAGGAGCACGGAGACGTCGGCGGTCGCCGCCTTGGCGAGGACGCCCAGCACCTGCCGGACGCGGGGCGAGCGGCTCTCGAGATCGACCTCGGGAGCCAGGGTCTCGAGCTGAGATCGCAGGTCGCGCATCTGCAACTGGAGGTCCCGGCGCCGCGTTACCTTCTCTGCGATCTCCCGAATCTGCGCCGGGCTGAACGGCTTCTGCAGCACGTTGCGTGCGCCGAGCTGGATTGCCTCCACCGCGCTCTCAATGGTGCCGTAGGCGGTCACCACGACAATGTCGACCAGCGGGCTGGCTGCGAGCAGGGGCGCGATCAGCGTCAGGCCATTGGCCTCCCCGAGCCGCAGGTCGAGAAACGCCAGGTCGAATTGCTGCCGCAGGACGGCGGCCTTTGCCGCTTCGGCCGACCCGGCTTCGGCGACGTGGACACCGATCCCTTCGAGACACACGCGCAGGGTCGCGCGAATGTTCTTTTCGTCGTCGATGATCAGGACTTCGAGCGGAGGCACCTCCGCGCCCGCCGTCATGACTACCGGCGCCGGCTCGGGGTGAGGAGCTCTTGCTCGACGGTCGCGCACAGGAGCAGGACCACCAGCGTTCCCCACAGGAGGCGGCCGCCGTCCCATAGGCCGGCCGGCATTCTTGGTGCGACTGCGCGTACAAACGGAAACAGGCCGGTCAGCGCGCAGGCGATCGCGAGGCCGCGTCGAATCTCCAGCCGATCTGGCCGCTCGTCCAGGCGGTCGCGAATCTCGGGTGGGAGCCGGAGCAGACTGCGCGCGAGTCTGCGGCTCGCCAGGTGCTCGGCGATCGCGAGCGCGATCGCCCACGAGCCGAACACGGCGAACAGGAACGGGCCGAGGAGGAGCGCCGGGCTGCCGAAGCGAACGTAGGTCCAACACAGGAGCGTCGATGCAGCGGTGGCCGCCACCAGCACCCGTCGCGCCCGCCGGCGGTGCTGCAGCGTCAGCTCGGCCTGAGCCAGCGCCTGTAGACCGCGGTCTTCCGCGCCGGAGCGATCGAGGTCGAACAAGCGGTCCATCTTGCTCCACCCGGTTGCAGAGGACATGCCGCATCCTGGCGCGGCGATTCGAGGCGGAGGACAAGGGACTTTGCCAGCTATGTTCGCGCGTTACAGGGCCGGCGCTTTGAAGCAACGTGCGGATTGCGACGCCCGGCTCAGCATCTTGCAAGGTCGGGGCGACCGCGACGTTGCACTTTGCGGTCTACGGCTGGTGGCGTTTCCGCATTCGCCACAGCGTCGAAGCGTCGACGCCCAGGGTCCGCGCCGCCTCGCCGATGGCTCCGCCTCGGGCAAGAACCTTCGACACATGCGCGCGTTCGATCTCCGCAATGGAGAAGTCGCCGCCCACGTAGGGACCGCGGCCACCCGGTCCGAAGACGCATTCGGGCAGGGACGAAACGTCGAGCTCGGAACCGCAGCACGAGGCGGCCTGCTCGACGGTTCGTCGAAGCTCGGCGAGGTTGCCCGGCCAAACGTACGACCTGAGCGCGCCCGCGGCCGACTTGGTGAGATGCGCTCGCGGCGCGTGGAAGGCAAGAAAGTGGCGCGCCAGCGGAAGCACATCTTCGGCCCGGCTGCGCAACGGCGGCACCGCGACCTCGACCGCACCCAACCGCGCCGCAAGCTCCCCGCCAGGGTCGCGGGTGGTGGTCGCGACGATTCGCACCTCGAGCGGAAGCCGTCGACAGAGGAGCTCCTTGATCGCCGGCGAAAGCGTCTCCACCTCACGCAACAACAGCGTCCCCCGATGTGCCGCCGCGATGCGGGTCGAAAGCGCTTCCTCGTCGGGAACCGAGGTCTCGCACCGCACCTCGATGACCGGTCCCGCGCGCCGCTCGCTGCAATGCCGGGCGAACACCGCGCGACCCGACCCTCGCTCTCCGCGCAACAGCACGTGCCTGGATCTGGCGCTCGAGTCCTCCAACGCCGCCAGGAGCGACCGTACGGCGGCGCAGCGGGTCGCCATCAACGGCGGCGGAGCGCTCGCCGCGAGCCGATCGGCCAGATCTCGCACCTGCCATTCGAGCGAACGGCGGATCAGCGCACGATCAACCACCTGCCGCACCCGCCGCGGCTCGATCGGCCGCTCCAACCAGTCCCAGGCGCAGCGATCGAGCGCGTCGTTCGCCTGCTCGCTCCCGGCTGCGGCAATCACGACGGTGGGAATCGCCAGCGGGTGGCCGCCGACCCCGAGCAGGAAATCGCCCGCGCACGCTGCATCCACGAGGACCAGGTCGTACGAGGCTTCCTGTAGGGCGCGGGCCGCGTCGGGCTCGCGACGAGCGACCGTGCAACGAAACCCGAGCGTCTCCAGACACGCGATGAGCCTCGGGTCCGGATCCCTCTCGAAGAGCAGCGCAGCGCCTGTTCGAAGCGCATCCGGCAATCGACGCATCCTGAGCGACCCCAGCACACCACGTGCCAGCGTGAAGTCGGCGCAGCTCCCGACCTGAGCAAGGGTCCACCGTGCGTATTGCAACGCGACGAGAGCTCCCCTAATGCACCGTGCCCACCTACGCGGTCATCCGTAGAAGTCACGCGACCGGCGGCACGAGCTGCCCCGGCTCGTCGCCGTACCCGGGAGCACCCAGCTCCGGCACGTCCAGGCCCTGCAGCTCGTCTTCCGCCTTCGAGCGGTTGCCAACGGCCTTGCCGATGCCATAGAGCGCCAACCAGCTAATCGACGCGACCCACGCCACGTTCACGACGATCCCGATCAACGAGGCGCCGAGCTGCCTGGCGTCGCCATGGAGGAGGCCGCGTACGGGGCCCTCCACACCGTTGAGCCCGTCGCCGTACGTTCCGTTGGCGAACAGGCCGAGCGCTACGATGCCCCACGCGCCGTTGACTCCGTGAACCGAGATCGCGCCGACCGGATCGTCGATCTTGAGCTTACGCTCGACGAACAGCGACGCGTACACGACGACGACGCCAGCGATCGCGCCGATCGCAACGGCGGCTGGCGCACCGACGAATGCGCAGGGTGCGGTGATCGCCACCAATCCGGACAGGAGGCCGTTGCAGATCATGGTGACGTCCGGCTTGCCGAACTTGAGCGTGACGACGAGATAGGACGCGAACGCGCCTGCCGCAGAGGCCAGCATCGTGTTTACGGCGATGATGGCGATCCTGGCATCGGTGCCTGCGAGCGTTGACCCTGCGTTGAAGCCGAACCACCCGAACGCGAGGATGATGGTGCCGACGACCACCATGGGGATGTTGTGACCGGGGATCGGGCGCGGCGTTCCTTCCTTGGTGTACTTGCCGATCCGCGGCCCGAGCACTTTCGCACCGACGAACGCCATCACACCGCCGGTCATATGCACCACCGAGCTGCCCGCGAAATCCACGTGCCCATGCCCCAGTCCGAAGCTCTTTCCGAGCATGGAGAGCCACCCGCCGCCCCAAGTCCAGTTGGCGTAGATCGGATAGATGATCGTGGACACGACGATGCTGAACAGTACGAAGGAGAGAAACTTCCAGCGCTCCGCCATGGCGCCCGTGGGGATGGTCGCGGCAGTGTCCATGAACACCATTTGAAAGAGGAACATCGCCGCCACGGGCGCGGTGAACAACGTCCCCGAGAGGAAGAAGCCCTTCATTCCGAACAGGCCGAATTCCCGTCCGGCGAGGTGCACGACGAACTCGTGGGACAAGGTCGAATCGTTGCCGAGGGTGCCGAGCGCGCCGACCCCGCCCATCTGCAGTGCGAACCCGAGCGACCAAAAGCCGAGGATTCCGATCGCGTAGACGAAGATGTTCATCGCCATCGTGTGCGCGGCGTTCTTTGCGCGCGTCAGGCCGGTCTCTACCAGCGCAAAGCCGGCCTGCATGAACATCACCAGAAATCCGCCGATTAGCGTCCAGACCAGGTTCGCGCTGATCTGCGTGTCGGAAATCTGCTTGGCGAGATCGGCGACGGTCGGCTCAACCATGGCGCCGGCGATTTTGTAGCCAATGCCTGCAAATTGCAAAGACCATCAGACCCCGTAGCGTTTTCGCTTTCGCCACAGCGTCGAGACGTCCATCCCCAGAATTCGGGAGGCCTCCTCCTGCGTAGACGCTTGATGAAGGACGCGCAACACGTGTTCGCGCTCGACGGCCTCCATGGTGAATTCACCACCCAGGCTGGGCACCCGGTCGGCGTGGATGACAACTCGCTCGGGTAGGGCCTCGGGTCCGACCCGCAGCCCGCCACGCAGGATTGCGGCACGCTCCATGGCGAGTCGCAACTCGGGGATGTTTCCCGGCCAGCCATACCCCGACAACGCCGACTCGGCGTCCGGCGTCAGCTCCGGCGATCTCACCGGCCCGTGTTGCGAATAGAACGCGAGCCATCGGCGCGACATGGGAAGGATGTCCTCCTTTCGTTCGCGCAGCGGCGGAACGGCCAACACGACCGGTTGGAGACGCTCGAACAGCTCCTGGCAAAAACGACCGGCGCGCACCTCCCTCTCGAGCTCCAGGTGGGTCGCTGCCACGACGCGACTCTCGAGGGGCTGCGCGAGCCTCTCCTGAAGCGAACGCGGCAGCGCCTCGATCTGGTCGAGAAACAGCGTTCCGATGCTCGCCTCCCGGATCAGCTCGTCCACCGTCCCTTCCCGAAGCAGCGCACCACAACGAATCACCGCGAAGGGGGCGGCCGCGCGCGGACTCAGGGCGTGGAGCCGGCGCGCCAGCACGCTCTTGCCGGTGCCCTTCTCCCCCTGCAGGAGAACCGGGCTGTCGCTGGCGGCAGCGCGAGCCAGCAGCTCCAGCAACTGGCTCATCCGTGGTGAGCTCGTCTGCAGCCCGGGCTCGGGTACGACCTTGCCGAGGAGCGTTCGGCGACTACGAATCTGCGCGTCGAGCGTTCGCCGGGCAGCGACCCGCTCGAGAACCTCCTGGATACGCGCGGGCGTCAATGGCTTGGTCAGATAGTCGCAGGCTCCCCGCCGAATCGCTTCCACCGCCGTTTCGATCGACCCGAAGGCCGTCATGACGATGACGTCACACCCCGCATTCGTTGCGAGAAAGGCCGGTAGCAGGTCGAGGCCGCTGTCCGGTCCGAGCCGCAGGTCGAGCAGGGCCACATCGTAGGTCTTGCGCGCTTGCGCCGCTCGCACGGCGGGCGCGTTGGCGGCTTCATCGACGAGGCAGCCGAGCGCCTCCAGGCACACCCGCAGGGTGCGGCGGATGTTCCTCTCGTCATCGATGACGAGGACGTCGAGGTCGAGGTCGAGCGCCTGGGACGGCACGCAAATTGCCCAACGCACATCCAGTGCCAAGCGGGTGGCGACACGATTCTCGATACTTGTCTATTCGAACGGCGACAAAACGCGATTTCAGCGAACGGCGTTCTTTGCAATTTGCGCAGCGCGAACTGCAAGACCATCCCTTGTTTGCAAAACGCAGTAATCGGCCATCAAGAGTTTCCCAGGGGGCAACTGCTTCGAAACCCCACTGGCGGTATCTCCACGTCGTGAAGCAGTGCGTCACGAACTGCCGAAAGGGAGGAGCATGAGCCTGAATCGCCGCGAGATCGGGATCCGAATACGGAGTGCGCTGGTGGTCGGCTGGATTGTGGTTGCGTTCGGCGCGCGAGCCGCCGCGCAGGAGCCGGCGCCAGCCACGCCGCCGCCGTCATCGGTGGAAGATCGCTTGCGATTCCTCGAGCAGCGACTGCGCGAATACGAGGCCCGACCGCCGGCGCCGCCTCCTCCGCCGCCGGAAGCCGCGCCGTCCGGCGAGCCGTTTGCGTGGGGCGACTTTTCCTGGATGAACGGCACCAGCCGCCAGACCGAGCGCGTGCTCGACACCAAGTACTTCACGCCGCAGCTCGACGTCGACGTGAACTACACCTACTCGTTCAATCGCCCGATCGACAACACGGTGGTCGGCTCGACCGCGCTCGCCCGCAACAACGAGTTCGAGATCTCGTTCCTCGGTCTCGGCGGCGACGTCCACGTCGGCAACGTGCGCGCGCGCCTGATGCTCCAGTACGGCACCCGCACCACCGTCGTGCCGCGCAATGACAACAGCACGCTGCGCGGCCAATTCGATCTACAGACCGTCTATCGATATCTCAGCGAGGCGTACGCCGGATACCACTGGAACAAGCTGCACGGAATCAACGTCGACGTCGGGATCTTCATGTCGTACGTGGGGCTCTTCTCGTATGACAACTTCGAAAACTGGGCATATCAGCCGTCTTATACTTCGGATAATACGCCGTGGTTCTTCAATGGCATTCGCATTCAGCTCTTCCCCACCGATCGCCTGAAGGTCGAGGTGTGGGTGATCAACGGCTGGCAGACCTACGGAAAGTTCAACGAGCTGCCCGGCGTCGGATATCAGATCCGCTGGGCGCCCCGCGAATGGGTGAGCACGGTCTTCAACGGCTACGTCGGCACCGACACGCAAGACCATCCGGGCCGCGTTCGCCTGCATTTGGATAACAGCGTCCTGTTCCGTTACTACAACCACCCGTTGAGCAACGGCTTGAGCCGCGCCGCGCTCTCGGTGACCTTCGACGTCGGGTTCGAGTCGGGTGACGGGGTCCAGGCATTCTCCGGGAGCGGCAAGGAAGGCAACTGCACCAACGCGACGCCGTGCGAGCAAGACTTCGTCAGCGGCATGGCCTACAACCGCCTGTGGTTCTGGAAGAACCAGCTCGGCTGGACCGTCGGTGGCGGGTTCATCCACAACCCGGGTCGCTACCTGGTGCTGGTTCCGACCGGCGTCGCCGGCGCGATCTTCGATACCAACCCGGGCACCCAATTCGACGGATGGGACATCTCCACCACGGCCGACTACATGCCCACCCCGCTGCTCACGTTTCGCCTCGAGTTCGTGCACCGCGAGGCGAGCATTCCCTATTTCGCAGGGCACGGCGGGGTGACCGGCCCCGACGGTTACAAGTCGGGAAATCTGGCGTCGCCGGATGGAGCCATCTTCACCAACGTCCCGCCCGGTTGGACGCCCGACCAGGTCAAGTCGGAGTCGCGCATCATCGGCGCATTGATTTTCCGCATTTGAACGGAGGAACATAAATCATGAAACGAGTATTCAAGGTATTCGGCCTGGTGGCGCTGTTGAGCGGGGCCGCGGCTTGCCATCCGGATGAAGGCGAGCGCTGCAACCCGCTGCTCTTCACCGACGAGTGCAACCCCGGCGAGATGTGCACCTATCCGACCAACTGCGGCGTCGCCTACTGCTGTCCGCCGCCGGCCCGGATCACCTCGAAGACCAGCGGCAACTGCCGACCCTGCCCCGGCGACGGCGGCTCCACGGACTGAGAGGAGATGGACATGCGAAAGCTTCTCGCCGCGATGACCTTGCTGGCAGGCTGCGCGACCGTGCAGCCGACCCCGAGCGGCCCGGTCGTGAGCTCGGTCAGCCAGGAGCTGCGGATCTGCCTCGATCGCGGATCGCTGCGCGGAGGGCAGGAGGTCCACTTCAGCCGCACCGTGTGCAAGCGCACCTTGCCCAAGACGCCGCTCTTGAGCTGCATCGCCCAATCGACCGGCACCGGCGAGGTGATCCGTCTCCTCGAAGACGGCTGCGCGCTCGTGCGCCTGCCCGCCGACTCGCTGGTCCAACCGGGTGACGAGGCCCAGTGACGCGCATCCTGGCCCGCGCGGGCCCGCTCTGCTAGAACCGGGCGATGCGCGCCTGCCTGGTGACCGGCCTGTGTCTCTCCGTCCTCGGCAGCGGCGCGCAGGCCAGGGCGCAGCACGATGCGGCGGAGCGCGCGGCGTGGAACCAGGAGGTCGAGCCGTTCCGCATCGTCGGCAACGTCTACTATGTCGGCGTCGCGGGGGTGGCCGCGTATCTCGTCCATACGCCGGCGGGCGAGCTGCTCCTCGACGGCGGGCTGCCGGAGTCGGCGCCGTGCATCGCCGCCAGCATCGCGGCGCTCGGCTTCCGGCTCGCCGACGTCAAGATTCTCCTCAACAGCCATGCGCACTTCGATCACGCCGGCGGGCTCGCCGAGCTCAAGCGGCGCAGCGGCGCCAAGCTGGTGGCGAGCCGCCCCGACGCCGGCGCGCTGCAAAAGGGAACCCAGGAGAGCCTCGGCTCCGGCGGCGCGGCGACCTTTCCCGCCGTCGCGGTCGACCGGCTGATCGACGACGGCGCCACCGTGCGCCTGGGAGACGCGGTGCTCACCGCGCACCTCACGCCAGGCCACACGCGCGGCTGCACCACCTGGACCCTGCCGATCCGCGACGGCAAGGAGACCCACCAGGTGGTCTTCTACTGCAGCACGAGCACGCCCGGCTACCGCCTGGTGAACAACCCGACCTATCCGCAAATCGCCGCCGACTACGCGCGCAGCTTCGCCCTTTTGCGGCGGCTGTCGGGCGACGTCTTCCTCGCGCCGCACGGCTCGTTCTTCGATCTCGACGGGAAACGCGCGCGGCTCGCGTCGGGCGCGCACCCCAACCCGTTCGTCGACCCGACCGAGCTGCGCCGCTTCGTCGACGCCTCGGAGCGCGACTTCAACGCCGAGCTCGCCCGTCAGACGTCCGCGTCCCGCTAGCCAGCTCGTCGGTCCACGCCGCACCCGCGAGATCGCGGGAGCGGGCTATCTGATGATGGCGGCGAGCTCGCGAATGCGGATCTCGGCGAGCGCGACTGCGTGCGTGCGCTCGAACGTGGCGCGATCGACCGACATCGACAGATCGTCTTTGTCGTCGGTGTAGCGGCGGGCCTGCGGGCTGTCATCGAGCGTGTAGCCGAGCTTCTCGAACACCCGTCGCGAGCCGAGGTTGGCGGCGAGCATGGTCACGTAGCTGCGCTCGAGCCCGAGCGAGCTGAAACCGAACGCGTGCGCCATGATCGCGAAGCGCGTGCCCAGCCCCCTCTTCTGCGCCGAGCGCGCCGCGACCAGCAGCGCGAACTCCGCCCGGCCCGCCTCGAGGCTGCGAAAGTCCGCGTCTCCGGCGAGCACCGCGTCGCGATAGAGCAGCAGCTGCCGCGCGCCCGCCTCGGCCATCTCCGTATACGACTGAACCACGTCCGCTGCGGTCATGTCCTCGTCGTGGGTCAACATCGCGCGGTTGTGCGGATCGTTGTAGGCGGCGGCGAGCAGCGGCGCCACGCGGGCGACCTCGTCCCAGGTCGGCTCTTCGACCACCAGCTCCTCGCCTGCCGAAGACCATTCGATGCGAAAACGCGGCGCCGACATCGCGGCAGCTTACTGCGATATCCTCCGCGCATGAACGGAAAGCTCGGCTGGTCGCGGATCGAAGAGGAGGCGCGAGCGCGCTTCGCCGGCGAGGGGCGCTTCCCGCTGCGCGCCTACTCCGAGTTCATGCCCGCTCCCTACGTGGGCATCAAGCCGTACGACCCGGATCGCGCGCACGCGCCGTCGACGGCGCAGGCCAGCTCTGACCGCTCGCTCGACGTGAGCGAGTACGAACAGGTGCAGGAGCTCGAGCCGGGGCTGCAGCGGATCGCCGATCACCTGCTGGTGGAGCTCGGCAAGCTGCAGCGCGGCGAGGGGCATGGGATGTCGCGCTCGCTCTTGCGCGACAATCGCGCGTGGCCGGCGGTGCTGGCTGACGCGGCCGTGCGCGGTCGCCTTCAGCGACACCCGCTGGTGCTGGCGATGCCGCTGGCGCTGTCGCGCACGCAGGACGACAAGGGCAACAATCGCTGGACCCTGTTCGGCGCGAGCCACGACGGCGCGGCCGCGGCGTTCTGGAACAGCTTCGGCTACGGCGATCGCGCGCGCTTCGGAGCGCTGCTCGCGTGGGCGACCGGCGAGCCGACCGTCCCGGCGGACGGCGTGCGCGTGCTCGCCGATGCCGCCGAGCTGCCCTACTTCCTACGCGATCGCCTGCTCGGAGACGAGCCGCTCGGCCGCGTGCGCACGCTGGTGACCTTTCGCCCGTTCGCGAGCTTGCCCGAGGCCGTCCAGCGCGCGTATCTCGCCGGCGACCTCACGCTCGTGCCGAGCCCGGCCAGCCTGGTGTTCTTCGAGCACACCGGCTATCGCAAGCTGGAGCAGGAGCTGCCGCGCGCGACGCAGATCCCGCTGTTGCACCTGTTCCCGCGCATCGAGGGCGGCTACGCGATTCGCATCCCGCAATCGGGCTGGCTCGACGAGCGGCCGCAAGGGAAGGCGTCGGGCCACAAGGTCGTGTCGCACGTGGTGCGCACGCACCGCTGGGAGCGCGTGCCGCGTGACGAATCGCTGGAGACCACCGGCGCGGCCTGGGACAAGGTGTCGGTGGCGCTGTTCTCGACCGATCCCGACGAGCTCGAGCTGTACGGCAAGCCGATGGCGCGCAACGCGCAGATCTGGCGCGAGAGCTACCAGCTGTTGCTCGACGGACCGCGCGCGACCCGCGCCGAGCTCGATCGCGCGGCGCAGGTGACCGAAGGCGGCGGGCGGTTCGGCTATCGGTTCTTCTATCCGCCGATGCAGGCCGGCGGGCGCGAGCTGTATTGGCACCGGCCACTGGTCGCGCGATTGGATCCGGCGACCGGCCGCGCCGTGCGATTCGACGATCGCCCGCCACTCGGCTACGTCAGCGCCGAGCTCGCAGGCAGTGCACGGCTGACCCTCGCGCCGCGCCTGCTCGATCGTCCCGGGCACCGCGAGGCGGCCAGGTTCTCGCCGCACGAGCCGGGACGCCTGCGCTTCACCACCTGTCACAACGCGCGCAAGCTGCTCGAGCTGCGCGAGTACCTCGGCCAGCCGTTGCCGCCCTCCTTCGCGCGCCGGCTGTTGCACACCGCGCGCGGCCACAGCCTCGACGCGTGGCTCGCGCAAGTGGCGGAGCCGCTCGCTTCGGCGCTGCGCGGCTGCGTCGGCGGCGCGATCGATCCCGGCGCGCCGCGCGCGTTCCAGACCACCGGCACGCGCGCGTTCGAAGAGAGCGTGTGGCGCACCATCGCCGGGTTGGCCGAGGGAACGTTTCGCCAGAAGGAGACCGCCGACTGCGTGGCCCTCAACGCCGGCCGATCGGGTGGACCCGCGGCGCGCGCGGCGGGCGTCGAGGCCGCGCAGCACGCCGATCTCGAGCGGCTCGGCGATCACCTGCACGCGCGCTATCGCGAGCTGATCGCGCGCCTGGGGATGGAAGGCCGCGCGGAGGTGGTCGACCACGTGTTCCGCTGGGAGACAGACTTCGACTTCTCGTGGTCGGCGAACTGGACGCGCAACCAGACCGGGCACGGGCACGAGCGGAACGTGGTGCTGGTGATCCCCGGCAAGAACCGGAGCGAAGCGGTGATCATGGGCGATCACTACGACACCGCGTACATGGAGGACGTCTACGAGGCCGAGCGTGGCGGCGACGGATTGCGCGCCGCAGCCTCGGGCGCCGACGACAACCACTCCGCGACCAGCGCGCTGTTGCACGCCGCCGAGGTGCTCTTGCCGCTCGCGCGCGCGGGCACGCTCGAGCGCGACGTGTGGCTGGTCCATCTCACCGGCGAGGAGTTCCCCGCGGATTGCCTCGGCGCGCGCGCGCTCGCGCAGGCGCTGGTCGAGCGGCGGCTGGCGTTCACCAGCGAGCGCAACGAACGCCGGGACGTGTCGTCGGTGCGCGTGGCCGGCGCGTTCGTCCTCGACATGATCGGCCACAACAGCGGGCGCGATCGCGACGTGTTCCAGATCGCGCCCGGCGAAGGCGCGGCCGCGGCCCGGCTGGCGTTGCGCGCGCACCTGGCCAACGAGCGCTGGAACCGCAGCGTCGCCGAATGGAATCGCGCGCCCGCGCGATTGGGCACGCAACGCGCGCTGCGCATGGCCGACGGCCACCACGCGCCGCCCCCGTTCGCGCACCTCGCTCTCGCCGGGGAGATCCGCACCGAGTGGGAGCCGCGCTCAGCGCTCTACAACACCGACGGGCAGATCTTCTCCGACGTGGGCATCCCGGTGGTGCTGTTCATGGAGAACTACGACATCAGCCGCACCGGCTATCACGACACGCACGACACGATGAAGAACATCGACCTCGACTACGCCTCCGCGCTCACCGCCATCGCCATCGAGACGGTGGTCGACTGCGCCACGACGAAATCGCTGTAGGGAGGAGCTACGAGATCCGCTTGATGATCAAACCGGCGGTGACCGCAGCAGTGCCGCCGGCCAGCGGCGTGATGGTGAGCGCCGGCGAGTTGCCGGTCGGGTTTCGCAGGGTCACGGTCGAGTTCACGACGGTGGTCGTGATCAGCACGTGGCCGACGATCTGCGTGGTGCCGGTCGCGCGCCCGACCACGGTGCTGGCCAGCTCGACCGCGCCCGCGCCGCTGTCGAGCGCGAGCACCAGCTGGCCGGGCTCGTTGACGCTGACCTGCCACGACACCTCGTACACGCCGATCGCAGGCAGCGTGAAGACGCTCGCGCTCGCGCTCGAGCGCGTGATGCCGCTCGCCGGACCGTCCTGGGGAAACTGCACCGAGCCGCCCGCCGCGACAGTGGCCGCGTTGTCGCCCGGCATGTGCGCGAAGAAATAGCCGTACGCGACGACCGCCGGCGTGCCGGCGGCGCCCGTCGTGCCCATCGCGCCCGTCGTGCCCATCGAGCCCGCCGAGCCCGTCGCGCCCGCTGCGCCCGTCGCGCCCGTCGCTCCCGTCGTGCCTGCGGCGCCCAGCGTTCCCATCGGCCCGGGATCTCCCTTTGGACCTTGCGCACCCGGATCACCCTGCGCGGCGCAACCGACTGCACAGAAACACGCCACCAACCACGCTCGTTTCAAAGGGCACCTCGCGGCGGCAGCGTATCACCAGTAGCTCAGTAGCGCAGCGACCAATAGAAGTTCACCGCGCCCACCCCCGCGTCGCCGAAGCGGGTCTCGAGCTGGTAGTGGCGCTTGAAGCGGTACTGCAGCTGCGCTTCGTTGGCGTTCACCGGGTGCAGGCCGGTGGGCGCGCCGAACTGGTGCACGTAGCTGAGATAGATGCTCTCGGTGATGTACTTGCCGACCTCGAGCCGCGAGGTCCCCGCGGCCGAGTCGTCGCCCTCGACGCGGATCACGTCGATGGGCAGGCCGGGCGCGAGCTGATTCTTGATCTGGTTGACCAGCACGCCCGAGATCGCTCCCACCACCTTCTGATCGGTCGCCGCGTCGGAGATGCGGGTGGACCCGGGGTCGCCGGAGACGATGATGCCGATGATCTGCGACTGGCTGTAGATGGGCGGCTCGGAGGACAGCTCGATGTGCGGCCGGCTCAGCGTCCCGCGCACGCGGATGATCACGGTCGCGGCGTCGACCGCGCGGGTGATCCTGAGATCGAGCGTGGGGTCGAGCTTGGGGGAGCCGTCGAAGCTCACGTGGACGTGCTCGATCTCGTAGGAGCGGCCGAGCAGCTCGATCCGTCCCCAGGTGCTGTCGACGGTGCCGGTGATGCGCAGGACCTCGCCGAGGATCTCGACGTCGAGGTCGCCGTTCAGATCGGTGCCGAGCTCGCTCGAGCGCACGCGGAACGGGCCGGGGATGTGCGCCTTCAGCGACGCCTTGACGGGCGCGTCGTCGGCCTGCTCGACCGCCACCGCCGCGCGGCGACGGCGCGCCGCCTGATCGGTGAAGATCACGTCGGGTAGCGGCGAGAGCGACTGCAGCTTCTTTCCGGCGATCAGCTTGGGCAATTGCGCGAGCCCCCTGTCCACCGTCGCCACCACCGCCAGCACGCCGTCCTTGCGCTCGCCGTGCAGCCCGGCGTGCCCGTCGACGAACGCGGCGAAGCTGCCGAGCCGCACGGGGAAGTGGCTGGCCTGCGCGCTCACGTCGACGCCGAGCGGCGTGGCGAAGCCGTCGAGTCGCGCGCTGCCGCTCGCGGTGAGGCTGCCGTTTCCCACCTTGACGGCGAGCCGCTTCAGCTCGACGCGATCGTTCGACGCCGCGAGCTCGAGGCGGAGGTCGTGATAGACGAGCGGATGCGAGGTGAGCGCGATCGCGCCGTCCTCGACGTTCAGCGATCCGACCGCGTGCGGGTGCCGGAGCGGGCCGCTCAGCGTCAGGTCCGCGTTGATCTTGCCGCGCAGCTCGCGCAAGAAGCCGAGCCCGCCGTTGCCGAGCGAGAGCGACAGCCGCTCGATCCGCAGGCGCGCGGCGATCGGCTGATCGGCGCCGGCCGGCAGCTCCCCGCTCGCGTGCAGCGCCCCGCCGCCGGTCTCCTCGGCGTCGAAGCGCGCGGTGGTGTGTTGCGAGTCGTAGTGGCCCGCGCCGGTGAAGCGCCCGAAGCGCATCTCGCCGATCTGCAGCCGCTCGGCGGTGAGCTCGAGATCGCCTTCGGGATGGGCGAGCGTGCCGTGCACCTTCGCGTGCGCGGTCAGCGCGCCGTGGACCTGCTTCCACCGCGCGAGATCGTACGACGAGATGGTCGCCTCGGCGCGCAGCGGCGCATCCTGCCAGCGTTCGCCGTCGACCAGCTTGTGGACGTCGATCCGGCTCTCGGCCGTGGCGGTGAGCAGGCGCGCGCCGCGCAGGTCGGTGGTCAGCGACAGGCCCAGGTTGGTCTTGCGGTAGTCGGCGTGCAGCCGCGCGTCGATCCGATCGATGCGCGCGACGGTCAGCTCGTGCGCCTCGAGCGTGGCGTCGAGCGTGGGCTCGTGCAGCGTGCCGCCGAGCTTGACCTCGCCGTCGACCAGACCGGCGGTGACCGGCACCTCGACGCCGAGCTTGGCGAGCGGCAGCCGCGCGAGATCCAGGTGATGCAGATGGATGCCGGCGGTGATCGGCGTGGTGTGCACCAGCCGGTCGACCAGCTTGCGCGTGCCGCGTGCCAGATCGATGGTGATGGGCGCGAACAGCTCCACCTCGACCGCGCCGGCCGAACCGGTCGCGCCGGCATCCCACTGCCAACGCGGCACCCGTAGCTCGGCCTTGACCTGCGGCGCGCGTGGCGAGCCCGAGATCGTCACCTTGCCGTCGAGGACGCCCTTGATCGTGGCGAGCGCTTTCGGCAAGTAGGGCGCGAGCCGCTCGAGCGGCAGCTTGTCCGCCGCGAGCGCGCCGTCCAGCTTCTCTTTTTCGTAGTGGCCGGTGACCCGGTACCCGGCGCTGGCGATCCCGAGCGCACGATCCGCGGCGATCGATCCCGTCAGCGCGAGCGCGATCACCGGCTTCGCCGCGGTGCCGCGGATCGTCCCGTCGACCTCGACGACGCCCGGCGGCAGCTCGCGATCGAATTGCGCGAGGCGCGCGAGCCCCCGTACGTCGAGCTTGCGGCCGGTCACGTTGGCCTGCAGCGCGCCGTCCATACGGTACTGCCCGTCGAGATCGAGCCGCTGCTCGCCCGCGCCCAGCGCCAGGCGTGCGGCCACGCCGCGCTGGTCGTAACGGAAGTGACCGGGGCCGCGCGTGTCCCACGCTTCGCCGTGCACCGCCAGCAACACGCGATCGAGATCGAGATCGACCGCGAAGATCCCCTCCTCTCGCAGTCGCACGCCGTGCGCGCCCACGATCACGTCGGAGCCCTGCGGCCCCTTGGCCGCGACGGCCAGCGACACGACTCGCGGCGCGAGCTCGGCCGCCACCGTCGCGGTGTCGAAATGCAACCGCGGACCCACGTCGATCGCGCTCGCCGAGACGTGCGCCGAGCCCTGCAGATCGAGCGTGTGAACCCGCGCAGTGAGGTGTCCGACCCGCGTGACCGCCGCCGCAAAGCGATGCGCCTCGACGTCGGCGTCGATCTTGGTGTGCCCTGCCCTTCGCTCGAGCGCCGCGTGGACGGCCGCCTCGCCCGACAGGCCCGGCACCCCGATCGACGCGAGGTGAGAGAGCTCGCGCGAGGTCACGTCGGCGATCGCGGTCGCCACCAGCCCATTTTCGTACGTGAGCTGGCCGTGCGCCGCGGCATGCGCGCCCGCGACCTCGGCCTCGAGGTGCGCGAGCGTGGTGCGCACCCGCGCGTTCTCGCCGTCGCCGTCCCCGTCGAACGCCAGCAGCCCGTGCGGTGCGCCCTCCCACAGCGCGCCCGGATCGATCGCGCGCACGGTCGCCGCGCCGTTCCACGTCACCCCGGCGCGGGTCAGCCCAACGGTGCCGTTGGCCACCACCGTGCCCTTCGGCGGGGTCACCGCCACCTCGACGGTCATCGCGCGCAGCAGTCCCCGAGCGCGCACGTCGCCGTGCCACGGGCCGCGCAGGTTCACCCGGCTCGACAGCTTCTCCATCTCCGCGCCGTCGGTGTCGCCGGTCAGGTGCAGCTCCTTCAGCTCCGTGCCCCCGGGCCCGTCGACGAGCTCACCTTTCACCTCGACGCCGGCGATCACCGGCAGCGCCATGCGCACGGCAAGGCCGCTCACCTCGATCTTGCGCGTGTTGCCTACGCTGCTCGCGCTCGCGTCGAGCCGCAGCGTGCCGTGAATGGGAAACATCCAACGCTGCGACGGCGGCGGATCGTACTGAACCTCGACGTCCGCGCGCGCCCGGCCAATCACCAGCGCGAGCGGCTTGCCGCCTCCAGCCTTCGCCGCCGACTGCTTCACCAGCGCGATCAGGTTGAACCGCCCGCTCTTCAGCGAATGGCCGTGCACCTTCGCGCCTTCCACGACCAGATCCTCGACGGTGAGCTTGTGGCCGAGGAGCCCGAGTAGATCGTAGGTCGCGGACAGCCGATCGATCCGCACCGCGACTTCGCCGTCCGCGTCGCGCACCTCGACGTCCCGCAGCACCAGCGTGCGGGTCAGGTCGCCCTCGAGCGCGCCAATCCGCACCGTCCCGTCGAGCCGCTCCTGCACGTCCGGCAGCACGCGCGCCAACAGCGAACGGCGACCCGACTCCGAGCGCGCCCACAGCACCAGCACCAGCGCGGCGAGCAGCGCCAGCCCGAGCAGCGAGATCACCATCCACCCGAGCACGCGTCCGAGCTTGCGCATGCTCAAAACGCCTCGCCGACCGACACGTGATAGGCGACGCGCTGGCCGGGATCGGGGTTGGGCGTGCCGTCCGCCTCCATCGCGTCGAGCCGGTTGAGCCGCACGCCCACGTCGAAGCGCAAGGTGCCGATGAGGGTCTTGAAGCGCACCCCGCCGCCAGCGGCGTAGTGCAGGTTGGTGAGCTGCACGCTCGAGTTGCGATACAGCGCGCGGCACTGATCGGTCGAGCACGACGGCGCGCTCACGTCGCCCGCGTCGAGGAACGCCGCCAGCGAGACCCAGTTGTCGGCGATGCTGAACAGGTTGACGCGCAGCTCGGCCTGCGCGAGCAGCATCTGATCGCCGCCGATCGGGATCGGCTGCACGCCGGGAATTCCCGACGGCACCTGCCGCGAGAGCCGGTTGTAGTTGAAGCCGCGGTGCGAGCTCGGCCCTCCCAGGTAGAAGCGCCGGGTCACCGGGCTACCCAGATCGCCCTGCGTGAAGATCTGGCCGAACTGCACGCGCAGCGCGACGGTGACGCGGCCGCCGAGCGGGATGTAGCCGCGCACCTCGGGCGTGAGCTTCTCGTACCAGAACGCGCCGGCCGAGTAGACGCCGCCCTCCTCGATGCTCACGCCCAGGTACACGCCCTTGTGCGCATCGAGCGGCTTGTCGCGCAGATCGAGCGCGAAGTCCTCCTGCCACCAGCCCAGGCGGTACGGGTTGACGTAGCCGAACAGCTGGCCGGTCTGCGCCGGATCGGCGAGCAGCGTCGGGTCGGTGTTGAAGAACTCGAGGAACTGAAAGTTGTAGGTGAGCCCGAGGCGCACGCGATCGCGCCAGAAGCCGCGCGCGAGCCCGAGCTGCGTGCGCGGGCCGTGATACTGGTACGGATACTCGATGCCCACGTCGTAGCCGAGCGTGAACTTGAGCTGCGTGAGCGGCCAGATCACGTCGGGCTGGGTGAGCTGCGCCTCGGCGGTGAGCGCCGGTCCCTGACGCTGCAGGTCCCAGAACGCGGGGAGCGCGACGTACGCCGGCTCGAGGCGCAGCCGCAGGGTGCGCAGCCCGCCCAGCCAATTGTGCCGCGCGTAGGTGACCGAGGCGTGCGCGTCGGTGCGCTGCGCCTCCAGCCCGAGCCCGCCGCCCACGCGCAGCTCGTTGAAGGTGGTCTCCTGCACGGTGACGATCAGGTCGGCCACCTCGGGATGTCCCGGCGCGTGCTCGATCTCGACGCGCACCGACGAGAACACGCCGAGGTTGTAGATCTGCCCGCGCGCGTCTTCCAGCTCCTCGGGGCGATAGCGGGCGCCGGGGCGGATGCCGGTGTGCAGCGCGATCAGCCGCGGGCTCACGCGCACCGTCCCGTTGATGTGCACCTGGCCGTAGCTGGCGAGCGGCCCGAGCGTGGCGGTGAGCCGGAAGCGCGCGAGCGAGCTGTCGCGGTTCACCTCGACGACGCCGTCGACCTTGGCCCACGCGTAGCCGAGCGCCTGCAGCGCCTTCTCCAGCGCGCTCTTCTCGTTCGCGTACAGGTCGTGATTGAAGACCGCGCCCGGTTTGAGCCGCGTCTGCAGCTCGTGCTGGAGCGTCTCGCCGTCCTTGCCCAGGCCCTCGATCCCGTGCAGCTCGACGGCCTCGATGTGCGTCGCCGCGCCTTCGTCGACGGTGAACTTCACATCGACCGCGATCGGCTGATCCGCGCTGCCGCGATAGGGCGTGAGGTCGGCGCCCAGCACCGACGCGCGAAAGTATCCGTGCGCCTGGTAGTACGCCTCGATCCGCGAGCGGTCCGAGTCCACGGTGAACGGATCGAGGTACTTGCGGATGGTGTACCAGTGCTCTTCGTCGGTCAGGAGCTTCTGCTTCAGATCGCTCTTGTTGACGCTCTTGACGCCCGCGAGCGTGAGCGTGTGGACCCACGGCCGCCCCTCCGGCTTCTCGCCCGCGCAACCGGCCACCGCCAGCGCGGCAAGCCCGATCGTCGCGCCGAGCACACCCTTCATCGCGCCGTCGAGCTTAGCTGAATTGAAGTCGCCCGCGCGGTGCCTACCTTATCTTTCTGAGGAGAAACCGTGCATCGCGTGCTCGCCGCCGTCTTCGTCGCAGCGTATACGGGCGGGTGCGGTCACGCGGTCGATGACACGCGCGCGCTGATCCACAGCCTGGCCTTTCCAGGCCTGCGCCACGTCGACGAGAACGACTTGCGCCAGAAACTGACCACCGGAAAGTACTTCGACCCGTTCGCGTTTCAGCTCGATCTACGGCGCATCGAGCTGTACTACCACGCGCACGGATACTTCGACGCGCGGGTCGTCTCAACCGACATCGTGCCGGGCAAGGCGCGCAACACCGTCGACGTGAAGGTCAACCTCGACGAGGGACCGGCGACCAAGCTGGCCGCCATCTCGCTCGACGGCCTCGATACGCTGGCGGACGAGGCGCGCGACATTCGCGGTCACTTTGCGCTGAAGAAGGGGCAGGTGTTCGACCACGCCTTCTACCTCGCGCAGAAGGATCTCATCGAAGAGCGCTTGAAGGCGCTCGGCTACGCGTTCGCGGACGTGCAGGGGGAGGTGGTCGTCGATCGCGATCGCCACCTGGCGACCATCGCCCTCAAGGTGACCGCGGGGCCGCGCGCGGTGCTCGGGCAGGTCCAGGTCAGCGGCCTGGAGCAGATCGACGCACGCAAGCTCGAGCGCCACGCCGGTCTGGTGCCGGGGACCCGCTTCTCGCTCGACGCCCTCACCGACGCGCGATCGAAGCTCTCCAACCTGCACCTGTTCTCGCTGGTCAAGCTCGACTACCACGCCAACCCCGAGCATCCCGAGGTCGCCGACCTGGTGCTCACCGTCAAGGAGAGCACCTTTCGCGCTTGGCGGTTGGGCGCCGGCGTGAGCTTCGACTTCCAGCGCATGGAGGTGCGCGGCCGGTTGGTGCACACGCGCCGCTACTTTCTTCACGGGCTGCGCACGCTGCAGCTGCGGCTCGAGCCGGCCTACGTGACGGTGCCCAACTTCTGGCAGCCGGTGCGCCAGGGGCCGGCCGCCACCGCCGAGGCCGAGCTCACGCAGCTCGACGTAATCTTTCCGCGCGACGAGCTCAAGGTCACCGTCGGCTACGACCTCGGGCTCGAGTACGCGTTCCAGTATCACGGGCCGCGCGCGCAGATCGGCTACTCGCGCACGTTTTTTCGCGATCGGCTGCAGGTGGGCCTCTCGTACAACTTCCAGGAGTTCTTCTTCTTCAACACCGATCCGGCGCTGCTCCGCGACCCGGTGCAGGCGGGCCAGGCGTACGGCTACGTCGATCCCTATCGCCTCGGGTGGTGGTACCAGGAGATCGCGCTCGACCTGCGCGATCGCGCGCTCGACGCTCGCCGCGGCGGCTACTTTGCGATCCGCGCCGAGGAGGGCGGCGTCTACGCCGGCGGCGCGTTCACCTACGAGAAGCTGCTGTCGGAGGTGCGCGGCTACCTGGCGCTCGGCAGCCGCGTGGTGGTCGCCGGCCGCACAGAGTTCGGCCAGATCTTCGTGCAGGGCCAATACGGCAGCCCGATCACGCGACGCTTCTATCTCGGCGGGCCGGACACGCACCGCGGCTTCAACTACAACCGCTTGTCGCTGCAGATCCCGTCGGGCCTGCCGGGATCGCCGGCGCTGCCGGTGGGCGGCGACGAGATGTTCCTCACCCAGGTCGAGCTGCGCGTCAAGGTCGTGCGCGTGTTCGGCGCCTGGCTCGAGGCCGCCGGCTTCCTCGACGCCGGAGACGTGGCCGCTCCCACCGGGCTGCGCGGCGATCGCCTGGATCTGTCGCGGCTGCACTACGCATCGGGCGGCGGGCTGCGCTACAAGACGCTGATCGGCACCATTCGCGCCGACGTCGGCGTGCGGCTCAACCGGCTCACGCCGACCGAGCCGGATGGCACGCCCAACCCCGATCCGGGCTCGCGGGTCGCCTTCCACCTGTCGATCGGCGAGCCGTTCTGATGTCGCGCCCCACCCGAATCTTGCGGATCGCCTCGCTGATCGCGCTGCGCCTGTTGGCCGCCGTGCTGCTCCTGCTCTTCGGCGTGCTCGTCGCGGTGCGCACGGCGCCCGGCCGTCGCGCGCTGGTGCGCATCGCGCTGCCGCTGGTCAACCGCTCGCTCGCCGGCCACGTTCAGCTCTCCTCGGTGGAGGGAGATCTCACGCACTCGATCGTCCTTCACGATCTGAAGATCGACGACTCGGAAGGCACGCAGGCGCTCTACGCGCGGCGCATCGAGGCGCACTACGATCTGCGCGCGCTGTGGCACCACATCGTGCAGATCGACGATCTCGACGTCGAGGGCGCGCAGGTGCTGATCCGTCACCTGAAGGACAACCGCGTGAACTTTGCGGCGCTGCCCCGCTCCTCGGGACCGGCGGCGCCCTCCTCCGCGTCGCCGGCCGATCCGCCGCGATTGATCGTCAAGCACCTGCGCTTGCGCTTCGACGGTGGCTACGATCCGCCGGTCGGCCACGAGACCCATCGACTGGAGCGGCCGCGCGGCTCGTTCGACATCGAGGGCGCGCTGGCCATTGCCGGCGCGGACGTGACCGTGCAGGTCGACCGCTTGATCTCGGACTCGCGCGATCCGCTCGGCGCGCACGTCGAATTGAGCGGCGGGCTGAAGGTGGAGCCGCCGCGCGGCCCGAGCGGGCACACCGAGCTGACCTTCTCCAACGTCAAGCTCACCGTCGCTGCCGACGGCCGCGAGCTCGAGCGCATCCATCCCGGGCTCCAGGCTGCCGGGCGCTGGAAGGTGAGCGTCGACGGCGGCGGTCCACTCTCGGGCTTGCTCGCGCACGTGATCGTCGAGCCGCCCACCGGCACGTTGATCGCCGACGGCACGCTGGCGCGCACCTGGCCGGGCGTGAAGTGGACCGCGCACGCCACCGCCAGGGGACTGCAGCCGGCGGACGATTGGCGCGGCCTACAGCCGGGGAACCTCGACTTCGAGATCGCCGCCGGCGGAGATCGTGCGGGCGGCGCGGTCGAGGTGGTGCGCTTCGACGGCGTCACCGGCGATCTGCGCGTGCGGGCGAGCGGCAAGAGCGACTTCACCGGCGCTGGAGACGCAAGGGTAGTCGCCTCGGCCGGCGATCTGAAACGGCTGGCCGCTATCGGGCTGCCCGGGCTGGCCGGAAGCGCCCGGCTCGAGGCGCAGCTGCGCCGAGCCGACGGTCGCACCCTCCTCGACGGCAAGCTCCACGCGAGCCAGCTTCGCGTCCCGGGCGCCAACCTCACACTCGCCGAGCTGTCGGTCGGCGCCCAGCTCGACGGCACGCGGCTGCACAGCCGCATCGAGCTGCGCAGCCTGGACGACGCCACCGCGCGCATCGAGCTGCGCGCCACGCCGCGCCGCGATCGCGGGCAGCTCACCGGCGCCGACGTGATCATCGACCAGCTGGTGGCTTCGTCGAAGGACGGTCGCTTCCGCCTGCCGTCGCCGGCGCACCTTCGGCTCTCCGGCACGCTGGCGGCGCCCGCGCTCGACGGCGAGCTTGCCGGGCTCTCGGTCCGGCTGCGCGGCCAGGCGACGGCGGACGCGTTCAGCGCCGACGTCGCCATCGATGCGCCCGACCTGGCTTCGCTCGGCTTGCCGCGCCTCGGTGGCCGCCTGCACCTGACGGCCCACGCGGTCAAGAACGCGCAGCTCCGCCTGGACGCGCACGTGCACGGCAGCGATCTGCGGCTCGCGACCGCCCACCTCGCGACGCTCGACGGGCAGGTGCACGCCCTCGATCTCACCGGCGCCGTGCACGTCACCGTCGATCGGCTGTCCGCGCCGGGCTTGGTCGCCGACACGCTGGTGCTCGATGGCCAAAGCGATGCGCAGCGGCTCGTCTTCACGCTCCGCGGTCGCGGTCCCGCGCACTCGACGCTCGCGCTCGCGGTCGACGGTCGCTACCTCAAGCGCGGCGCGCAGCCGATCGGCGCCGAGCTGACCGTGCGCCAGCTCACCGTCGCTGCCGCCGCGCAGACCTGGGCGCTCGCGCGTCCGGCGCGGGTGCGCATCGATTCGTCGGTGAGCATCGATCGGTTTGTGCTGGCATCGCTGGGGCAGACGCTCGGCGTGGAGGGCACGTATCGCTTTTCGAGCGGCGCGATCGAGGTGCAGCTGGCGGCGCACGATCTCCAGCCGGCGAGCTTCGCCAGGCTGGTCGGCGTCCAAGACGCGCTCAGCGGCACCACCGTGAACGGGCGCGTCCACCTGAGCGGCACGCTGCGCGCCCCGCGGTTGCAAGCATCGCTCAAGGCCACCAGCGACAAGAAGGTCGAATGGTACGGCCTGTCGTTCAACACCTTGTCGCTCGAAGCCTCGGGCGGACGCGACAGCCTGATGCTCCACGTCAACGCCTGGGGCGCCGGCTCCGGCCGGCTCGCGATCGAGGCGCACGGCCTGCCCCTGTGGAACGGCGACCAGCTGATCGGCGCCGAGGCCACGCTCGACCGCTTGCGGCTCTCGGCGAACCATCACGTGTGGCAGACCGGATCGCCGTGCGCGCTGCGCTTCGACAGCGCGGTCACCATCGACAACTGCAAGCTGGTCGCCGGCAAGGAGGAGATCTGGCTCAACGGGCGCGTGCCGTTCCGCGCAGGTCCGATGGACGCCACGCTGATCACGCACGAGCTCGATCTGCGCGAGCTGGGTGCGTTCCTCGCGCCCGGTCACAAAGAGCCGCCCACCACCCGCTTCAATGTGCGCGTCCACGCCTCCGGCACGCGCCAGGCGCCGCTGCTCGATCTCGAGCTGCGCGGCCACGGCCGGCAGATCGACGAGGGGATCCCGGAGAACGTGGACTACCGCGTGCGCGCGCACTACGGCGAGGGCCGCGTCGACGGCGAGGTGTCGGCCCGCCAGCTCGGCACCCGGCTGGGCATCGGCGCGCGCTTCGATCTGCCGACCTCGTTCGCGCAGGCCGACGACAAACCGCTGCGGCTCGAGCTCGAGGCGCGCCCGATCCCGTTCTTCAAGATCCGCGACAGCCTGCCGCCGGCGATCGCCGGGCTGCGCGGCTTCTTCACGCTGCGCGTGCGCGCCTCGGGCACCACGCGCCATCCGATCTTCAACGCCGAGCTGCACGCGCCGTCGTGGAACCTCGACGATCTGTCCAACAACGACACGGTCATCAACCTCACCTACGACGGCGCCCTGTTGCGCGCCAATAGCGTCACCTCGTTCGCCGCCACGACGTTCCTCGCCAGCCTGTTTCACGTCCACCCCAAGCGCAACTCGGGGACCATCAAGCTCGAGCTCAAGACGCCCGTCGACCTGGCGCGCCTGCTGGCCAGGCCGCGCGAGGCGCTGAGCGCGCTGCAGCACACCGCGCAGCTGACCGCGAGCGCGGAGGTCAAGGGCGTGGAGCTCTCGAGCGTGCCGCTGCAGGTGATCGGGGTCGCCACGCCGTTCACCGCGGGGCTGGTCGACGGCGCGCTGAGCATGACCGGCACGCTCGACGCGCCGTTGGTGCACGCCAGCCTGCGCGCGACCGGCCTGAGCAAGCCGGGCGTGCTCGACCAGGTCGACCTCGAGGCCAAGCTCGCCTTCGAGCGCAACCTCGCACAGCTGAGCGGCAAGCTCGAGCTGCGAAAGCATCCGCTGCTCGCCTTCAAGGGCGAGGCCGATCTCGACGCCAAGAAGCTCTTCGACGGCGAGCAATGGAGGCAGGGCACGATCCGCGGCGATCTCGCGCTGCCGCTGTTCGCCCTGTCGCCGCTGCGCGGCATGCAGCCGCGGCTCTCGCGCGTCTCCGGCACGGTGTGGGGCAAGGGCGCGCTGCGCGGCACGTTCGGGCATCCGGATCTGCTGCTCGATCTGAGCGCGGCCGATCTCGAGCTCGGCGGCGATCGCTTCGATCACGCGCACGCCGAGGTGCGCTATCGCGATCGTCGCTTCAGCATCCGCGGCGCGGCCGCCCAGGCGCGCGGCGGCACGCTCCTCGGCGACGCGTCGTGGTCGCGCGGGACCGACGAGGACCCGTTCGCCATGGCGGTGCGCGCGCAACACCTGGACATCGGCTTCTTCGCCAGCGCGTCCGAGGAGGTCCGCTCGCTCGACGGCCAACTCGACGCGCAGCTCACCATCGGCGGCACACTGGACGCACCCAAGCCGCAAGGCTTCTTGTCGATCCACCGCGCCAACCTCGGCCTGCGCGGCAAGTCCGAGGACTATCGCGACGGCGCGCTCGATGTTCGCATGAACGACGGCCGCGCCGCGCTCACGCTCGAGGTCAAGACGGGCGACGGCTCGCTGCACGCCACCGGCGAGGCGCGCGTCGACGGCGTTCAGCCGACCCGCCTCCAGCTCGACGCGCACGCGCAGAAGTTCGCGCTGGTCTACGGATCGCTCGCCGCCAAGCTCGACGCCGACTTCGGCCTGGTCGGCGATCGCGCCTCGGGGCAGTGGACCGGACGCGTCGATCTGCGCCGCGGCACGATCAACCTGCCCGATCTGTCGGGCGCCGATCAGGTGCAGCCGCTCGGCGAGCTGGCCGACGTGAGGTTCGGCGATCGGCGCGCCGAGCGGATCGCGCAGCCCAAGAGCGGCAAGGGACGCTGGGTGGCGGCGCGCATCGTCGGCCCGCTGCAGGTGAGCGGTCACGAGGTGAACCTCGAGCTCGCGACCGATCTCGCGCTCACCGTCGCGCCGGGCAAGACCACCGCCACCGGCGTCGTCCAGGGCACCAACGGAACGGTCGAGCTGTTCGGCCGCCCCTATCGCCTCGAAGCCGCGGAGCTCCGATTCAACGGCCCCGCCGACGATCCCACGCTGCACCTGCGCGCCACGCGCAGCTCGGGCGGGGCGACGCTGACCGTCACCGTATCGGGCACCGCGCTGAATCCGCAGGTGGCGCTCACCGTCGACCCGCCGGTCTACGATCAGGCGACGCTGGTCGGCCTGGTGCTGGCCGGCTCGACGCGCAGGACCTCCGATGGCTCGGTGATCTCGTTCCACGAGCTGAACCGGCAGATCGGCGGCATCCTGTCGAACGTGATCCTGCACAAGATCAAGGAGCAGATGGCGGCGATCCTGCCGACCGAGACCTTCGAGCCGGTCGACAACCAGAGCCAGGCCCGCTTCGCGCTCTCCCCGCTCGAGGTCGGCCGCTACGTGTCGGACCGCGTGTACATCAGCTACGAGCATCAGTTCGGCGCGTCGATCGGCCGCAGCGCCGCCAACGCCAACGAGTCGCAGATCAAGGTGCGCTTGCCGCACGGCGGCGAGCTGGACACGGCGGTCGGCGACGCGGGCGTGGCGGGAGTCTATCTGTATTGGACGTATCGATATTGATCGGCCCTTGTCAGCGAGCGAAGCGCGCGTAGTTACCAAGCGAGATGCAGCTATCGAAGCGCAACGGGCTTCCGGTCGCGCCCGAGTCGGTGTGGAGCGCGCTGGTGAACGTCTACGACACCGGGCAGCGCCTGGTGCTCGAGCGGATCGAGCTCGCCAAGCTGGAGCTGATCGGCTTCGCACGCGTCGAGCTGGTCGGGATCGCCCGGCAGCTGATGCGCAACCTGGTGCTGGCGCTGGCCGGCGGCATCCTGCTGGTGGCCGGCTGGTTCGTGCTCTCGTGGGGATTGGTGAGCCTGGCGGCGAGCGCGCTCCCGATGGCCTGGCGGCTGGTGATCGAGGCGGGGCTGAACTTGTCGATCGGCGGCGTCCTGATCTGGCTGGCGTCCCGTCAGAAACCGCCGGCGCCGGAAGAGACCAGCGCATGAACACCGCCTCGTCGAGCGAAGAGGACCTTCTCCGGTTGGCCATCGGCCGCCGCGAAGAGCAGCTCGAGCGGGCGGTGAAGGATCTGATCGGGGCCGCCGAAGCGCGCGCCAGTCTCGGGCACTACGTCGCGCGCTATCCGTGGCAGTTCCTCGTCGGTGGACTGCTCCTCGGCGCCTGGCTGGGCAAGCGACGCTAGGCCGCAGTACACTCGGGAGATGCGCAGGGTTCGTTGGGCGGCCTTCGGGCTGGTGCTGTGGATGTCCGCGGTCGTGCACGCCGACGCGAGCGTGACCAGGGGCGCCGCCACCGCGCCCGGTTGGTGCCTCGCGCGCTATCTGAAAGAGGCCAGCCGCGCGGCGCCGGCGTCAGCCCTGCCCGCGCCCGGAAAGATCGTCCCGTTCGACCTCGCGCCGGCCAAGGTCCAGGTCGAGCTGCCCGACAAGTGGCTCGGCGCGCGCATCGACGGCACGCTCGCGCAGCTCGGCCCGGTCGCCGTCGAAGGCGATGCGTTTACCGGCTGGGAGCCCACGCTGCAGCTCCGCTGGCAGAGCCGCGCCGAGCTCGAGACGCGCATCAAGGCGATCATCAGCGACTTCATGGGCACCACGCGCCCGCAGATCGAGGTGCGCGCAGCGAAGCTCGGAGGCAAGCCCGTCGAGGAGCTGTGCGCGATCGTGCGCCGCACCGCCGGCCACGCGACCACCCTCGACGGCGTGCATCACGCGATGCCCGACATCGTCGAGCTGGTGCACGGCTACCTGTTCACGCTCGGCGGAAAAACCCTAACCGCGGTCTACCGCCTCCCCCCGCAGTTCATCGACCAACAATCGCTGTTCGAACGCGTGCTGGCGTCGCTGCGGTTTTAGAACGCTCGAGCCGTCATCTCGTGTTGTCTCGGCCGAAATCCTCCGCGAACGCGAACGCGACCAGGCGTCGAAAATATTCGTCGACGTCGGGGGCGATCAGCCCGGCGGCCGTCGCCTGCGACACGTCGAAGCGCGGATTCTGGCGCGTGTACGCGAGCATCAGCTCGCCGTTGCGCTCGAGGCGCGGCGCGACCGCACGCAGGATCGGACGCATCGCGCGGCCGACGAAACGGATCGGTCCCGCGGGATCGAGATAGCGCAGGCGCGCGACGCCGAAATGATCGCAACACACGTTGACCAGGTGCTCGATGGTAGGAGCCCGGGGACCCGCCGCCAGGTGAAAGCAGCCGCCTTTTGCCTGCTCGCTGGCGAACAGCTTCGCGATCGCGCCGGCCACCCAGTCGACCGGCACCACGTCGAGATGACAGCCGGGGCTCACCGGCAGCCGCACCAGGCGCGGCACCACCGGCCGCCACAGGCCGTAGAACCGCACCAGCACCTTCATCGGCCAATAGATCGTCTTGTAGCTGGTGGTCTGGCCGGTGCGCGAATCGCCGACGATGATCGACGGGCGCATGATCACCACCGGCAGCTCGCGCCCGGCGTCGCGCACCAGGCGCTCGGCCTCGAGCTTGGAGCGCTCGTAGGTGTTGCGAAATCCCTGCCCCGTCTCCAGCTCGTCCTCGCGCGCCACGTCGGTGCGATCGCCGGCGACGTAGGCGGTGCCCACGTAGTCGAGCCGCCCCGAGCCGCCGCGCGCACGGACTGCCCGGCAGAATTCCAGCACGCCGCGCGTGCCGCCGACGTTGATGCGACGCGCCTCTTCCAGCGGATGATCGAAGCTGGTGGTGGCGGCGACGTGCAACGCGCGATCGACGCGCGCGGCCAGCCCGGTCAGCTCGGACGCGGACATGCCCAGGTGCGGCTCGGCGACGTCGCCCCGCACGGCAGTGACGCGCGATCGCGCGCGCTCGGGCAACGGCTCCACCAGCTTCGCCAGGCGCGCGGCCAGCTCGGTCGCGTCGCGCGCGCGCAGGAGCGCCACGAGGTGAAGCTGCGGTTCGGCCGCGGTCAGCGCCGCGACAACCTCGCGCCCGAGGAAGCCGGAGGCGCCCGTGATCAGCGCAAGCACGCCGTGACGTTCACCCGTCGGAGAAGGGATGTCAATCGCGCGAGTGCATACGGTCGTCCGCAGCGGCACGGGGTCGCGGGCTCCATGGCGATTCGCTACGCCGCGGGGTGAGATGACTCACGGCGCGCGCGCGCCGGCTCCAGTAAGTGTGCGTGGTCGTGGGAGGCCGGCGCTGGATCGCTTTTTGCTGACGGCGGGTGCCGTGAAACCGTCGCTGTTGACCGTGCTCTCGACTGTGCTGCTGGCCGGATGCGCTGGAAGCGGCGGGCCCATGCTGGGAGGAACGCACCAGGATCCGCCCGGTGAGATCAACCACGACTTCGACGGCCACCTCGAGTATCCGGATGCGGGCGGCGTTGGCGGCGGCGGTTCCACCGACGATCTCGCATCGGGTCCCATCGATGCCGGTCCGGTGGTCGTACCGGCCGATCTGTCCGGTCCTCCGGCCAACGGGATGACCGGATGCCTCGGCGAGATCATGTGCGCGAACGGCTGCCCGACCGGCGCGACGGCGCAAGCCTGCATCGACGGGTGCACCGCGAACACCACTACGAACGGCGATCAGCTCTTCCAGTCGCTGCTCACCTGCATCGACAACGCCTGCCCCGGCACCAAGTCGACCGACGCCTGCTACAACGCGAGCTCGACCAAGTGCAACAACTGCGTCTCGAGCTCGCAGAACACCTCGGGCGCGTGCGCCAACGCTCAGATGGCGTGCGCCGCCAGCACGCCCTGATCGAACCACGCCGGCCTGAACCCACCCTCGGCAGCCAGCGCACCGTCGTGGAACTCTGCGACCTTGCGAAACGGTTGCGCCAGATCGCTGTTGTCGAACACCAACACGTGCGGCAGGAGGCGAATCGCCCGCGCCAGGTTCTCCAGCGTGCGCGGAAACCGCCCCGACAGCTTGTCGCTGGGCACGTCGTGGCCGCCCTGCATCACGCGCATCGCCACGCGCTCCTCGGAGACCTCGACGCTGTCCACGCCGATGAAGCACATCACGACGGTGTAGCCCAGCTCGCTCGCCTCGCACAGGAACGCCACCTTGTCGCCGACCGGATCGGACAGCACGGTCTCGAACACGAAGCTCACCCGCTGCTCGACGAGCGTCTTGCGCACCTGGTGCGCGATGCGCGCCGCTTCGTAGGAGTCCACGCCCAGGTGGCGCGCCAGCTCGTCGGTGTTGACGAACCGCAGCGCGGCCGGCGCGAGGTGCGCGTGATAGAAGGTCGACTTGCCGGCGCCGTTCGGCCCTGCCAGCGCCACCACGATCGGGCGCGCGTCGAACAGCGGCGTCACTTTCGTGAGGCGGGCTGGAACTGACGGTTCACGAAACGACCCACCGTGCGGGTTCCGTCTTCATCGGTCTTGATCAGGAAGCCCGGACGCTCCGCCGCCTCGAAGTGGGGGAACGGGCGCGACGCCACGTAGGCCGCCGTGCGCTGCCGGCCCTCGTCGCTGTCGACCGACTCGAGGCACTTCGACAGCGGCTGATCGTCGCCGCGCCGCTTGAGCCGCAAGATCGCATCGGTGAGTAGCAGCGGCTCCATGGCCCGGCCGATGCGCGCCCAGAATTCGATCTGGCTGGCGATCGAGCGCTCCGAGGCCTCGCTTGCCAGGCGAGCGTCCAGGACCAGCATCTCCGAAAGCTTTACCGGCTGTCCCATACTCTAGAAGGTAGCATTTTGCTACCCGAGCGCAAGACCCTTTCGGTAGCCTTTTGCCACCCAGAAATAGGTAGCAATTTCGGTATTTTATCGCTGATGTCCAGCACGGACGGCCAGACCCGAGTATAGCACGTAGCCCGAATAGGTCGCCGGAATCGCGTCGGCGCCGGTCGATTCGCGCGGCACCAGGATGGCCACCCCGGCGAACCCGTCGATGCACACGCCGCGCGGCAAGCGCAACGTCCCGCCGACCGTGAGGCCGACCTTCGCCGTGTCGGGCGACGAGGCCGAGAGCGTCTCGGAAGGCGCCGCCATGTGATCGTAATAGACGCCCGCGCGCAGCGACATCCGGCCCGAGACCACCCCGTCGAGCCCGGCGCGCAAGGAGAAGCTCTCGTGCCAGTTCTGCACCTGCTTCACGTCGGGCATGCCGGCCGCGAAGTGGATGGTCTGCTGGTCGTTCACCGACCACAGCGTCAACGTAGCGTCGACGAACAGCGCCATCCGGCCGCGGTACCACGCGGTGCCGATCGCCAGCCGATCGGGCAGCGTCATGTCCGAGGAGATGCGCTGGTCGGCGGCGCGGCCGGAGAACGAAGCAGGCACGTTGAAGTTGGCGGCGCCGTCGAGGTGCAGCACGGTGCGGCTCTGATAGGTCGCGCCGAACGAGAGCATCGGCGTGGCTGCCCAATAGATCGAGGCATCGGCGCCCGCGCTCGCGCCCGAGAGCTGCAGGTGCGAGGAGCCCGAGGTGTCGACGAAGTCGAGATCGCGCTGGAGGTCGAGGTTCGCGTAGTCGACGTGTACGCCGATGCCGAGGCGCACGTTCTTGACGCGCACGGCGAACGACGGCGCGGTGCGCAGCACCAAGAGGCTGGTGGCGGTCGCGTCGTAGCGCCCCCACCACCCGGCCGGCCAGGTGACGGTCGCGCCGTGCGAGGTGCCGACGTACAGCCCGACGCCGTAGCGCCCGCCGGCCCACGCCAGGTGCGCGGCGAACGGCGTGGCGACGCCCAGCTCGTTGGTGGTGGCCTTCTGCGGCGCGAACGCCGCGTTGGTCGAGTTGGCGGTGATCTGCGGCACCGCGAGGAACAGCGACACGCCGCCACGAAATCCGCCGTCGTCGGCGATCGCCGCCGGGTTGTACCAGACCGCGCCCGGATCGCCGTCGCGCGCCACGCCCGCGCCGCCGGTGCCCGCGGCGAGCGCGCTCTGCTCGGCCAGCTCGGAGCCCGCGCCCCACGCCACCGCCGACCACGCCGGCAACCCAACGGCGAGGACGATCATCGCGCAACGCGTGCTCATGGCTTGAGGATTCCGGCGAGGTAATCCGCCATGTCGGCCTGCCCCGGAAAGCACGCCGCCTCGACGGGAATGACCAGGAACGCGTGCTCGCCGACGTAGTCTCGGCGCGGCGCGTTCGAGATGTGCTGCAGCATCATGGTGCTGGCGTTCGGGATCACCTCGTCGAGCGTGGCCATCTGCAAGAACACCGCGCGGCCATCGAGCTCGGAGGCGACGCTCGCCGGATCGACCGCGTCCATGATCACGCGCCCGAGGTTGAGGAAGCGCGCCGCCTGCCAACCGTTGGGATCGATGTTCTCGCGCGTGAAGAAGCCCTGGATGTGGCTCGAGAAGTAGAGCGAGTTCTTGAACATGTCGACCATCCCGGCGCCCGGCACGTTGAGCACCGCGCGCTTCACCTCCGGCGCGAACGGCACGAACGAGCCGCCGAGGATCCCGCCCAGCGATTGCCCCGCGTAGAAGATGCGCGTCGGATCGAGCTTGGCGGTCGCGCTCCAGTCGGCGCCGCGCAGCGATCGCGACAGCCCCGCCAGATCGATCACCGACTGCAGGAAATGGTCGCGCGTGTTGGCGATGTGCTCGATCTCGATGAACACCGCGCCCGACGCCGCCGGGAAGTTCACCACCGGCCACATCGCCAGGTGGTTGCCCTGCCCGGTCGCATCGGTGCAGCGGCCCAGCTGGTTGCAGGTGTAGCCGCTGTCGCACTGCGGCACGGTGGTGAGCTTGCCGGTCTGCGGATCGATCACCCCGATCACCGCCACGCCGTCGGCGCAGCGGGTCTGCGCGCCGTGATACGGGAAGTCGATGCTGATCGCCGCGAAGCCGCGCCGCGCCAGCGCATCGCCGACCGCGAGCGCGAAGCGATGCTCCGTCGCCAGCGCGTGACCGAAGATCACCGTCGGGATCGGCCCGCTCACGCCGCTCGGAATGGTCAAGGTGAACGCCACGTCGCGCGGCGCCGACTGCCCGTCATCGCGCCACGCGCGCGTCTGATCGTCGAGCCAGCTGGGCAGCTTGATGGTTCCGTAGTAGACGTCGCTCACCGTCGTCAGCGACAGCACGCCGAGCGGAAAATCCGCCGCCGCCTCGATCGGCGTCAGGTGCTCGACGTTCTCCGGCTTGGCGGGCGGGCCGAGCGCCGCGGCCTTGGCGATCGCCGCCGTGATGCGCGGCACCACCGTCTGCGTGGTGAACGGCCACGCGGTGACCACGTGATCGCGTCCCAGGTGATCGAGCAGCTTGGCGATGCGCTGGCGCGTGCCCTCGACCCGCCCGGCATCGTCGTCGGCGACACCGGCGACCTGGCTCTTGCCGGCGTCCGCGATCGGCGCCGTGCCGGTCATGAAGTGGCCGATGGTCATCGGCACCACCACGCGTCCGTCCGCGGCCGTCAGGCTGTCACGCACCAACAGCCCGTAGGTCGTCCCCTCCTTGAGCGGCAGCGCGGCGGGCGTGACCTCGAGATGCTGCAGGTCGGTGTGCACCTTGACGGTGACGTCGAGGCGGCGCGGCGGATCCGACAGCTCGTACAGCTCGACCGCCGACGGGTCCACGCTCGCCGGCAGCGGCGTGGTGGTCTCGAACATCATGCCCGCCGACAAGCCCCAGCCGTCGTAGTCGGCCAGCCGGCGCTTGCCCTCGGCCTCGACCGCCGAGTCGCCCGCGTGCGGCGGAAGATCGATCCGCCCGGTCGACGGATCGATCAGCAGATCGAACGGCAACGGCATGCGCTGCGACGGCGCGTCCATCGCCAGCTCGGTGCGCGTGGTCGCGGTGAAGGTCCACAGCGACGCGATCTCCTCGCGCTGGATGCCGCGCTTCTCGAAGAACTCGAAGTACGGCTGCAGCCGCTCGCGGATCGCCTCGAGCTTGGTGGCGTTGGCCAGCCGCTCGTCGCGCGTATCGCCGGGGAACGCGCGCTGGTGGAGCGGATCGTCGAGCCGCTCGCGCAGGCGCAGGAAATAGAACGCTGCGTCCGCCACCACCTCCTGCTTACCGGCGCCGTGCACCCCGCCCGATCCGCCGCGCACCATCGCCACGTAGGTGCGGCCGCGCTCCCACCCGCTCTCGGGCGGCTGCACGTCCAGCTCGGTCCCGTCGGGGGTGAGCGCGCGCGAGACCGCGACCTCGGTGGGCACGTCGTCCCAGCGGAACACCTGCACGCTCTGGTCGTCGATGGTAGTGGCGTCGAGCGGCGCGGAGAAGCTGCTCGATCCGCCGAAGTTGGTCGGCCAGCCGTCGAGCTGATTGAGCCAGACGCGCAGCTCCTTCTCCGCCGCGGTCAGCTTCCCATCGAGCGGAAGCGCCAACAGGTGGGTCTTGGCGTCCTGCACCAGATCGTTGGGCAGCGGGATCACCTGCGCGGTCGGATCGAAGCGCGCGGTGACCACGTTCGGCGGCGCGTCGAGCCCGAGCGAACAGCCGGCGGTTGCAACGGTGGCCAGCAACCAGAAAACCAACTTCATGACGCGCCCCCAATTTGAACGAAGACAGCTCCGTTCCGGAGCGGACAGTAGACGTCGGTTTTACATGAATCAAATGAAGTTAAGGCATGAGCATCCATAACTACCGTGCATGGATGCCCTCAGGAGTGCTCGAGGAGCAGCTCGATCAGCAGCTCGCGCATCCAGTGGTTGGCGGGATCGTTCTCGACGTTGTCGTGCCAGTACAAGAAGAAGTCGAAGCTCGGCACGCGGAACGGCAAGGGCACGATGGTCTGGCGGAAGTAGCGGTTCAGGCGGATCGCCGGCCCTTCGGGGATGGTCAGCGCCAGGTCCGATTCGCTGATCACGCAGAAGGCGGTGAAGTAGTGCTGGCAGCGCAAGCGGACGCGCCGGCTCTGACCGCGGCGGGCGAGCGCCACGTCCTCGAGCCACGGCCCGTCGGGGCGCGAGCTGGAGACGATGTGATCGAGCTCGAGGTAGGTCTCCAGATCGAGCTTGCGCCTGCGCAGACGCGGATGGCCGCGGCGCACCACGCACACCATCTCCACCGGGCCGAACTTCTTGCGCCGGATCCGCTCGCCGTGCGGGATGGCGATGTCGATCGCCAGGTCGAGCCGGCCCGCCGCCAGATCCGCCTCGAGGTTGCGCCGGTCGAAGCGGATCGCCGACACGTCGATGTGCGGCGCGGCCTTGGCGATCTTGCCGGCCAGCCGCATCAGCACGTCCGCCTCCAGGCCCTCGCGCAGCCCGATGCGAAAGTGCCGCCGCGTGGTGCTCGGCTCGAAGCGCCGCACCTCGTTGAGCGTGGTCTCGAGCCCGCGCAGCGAGCGGCGCAGCGGCTCCATCAGCGCGCGCGCCACCGGCGTCGGGATGATCTTGCGTCCCTCGCGCGTGAACAGCGGATCCTCGAGCAGCTCGCGCAGCCGCTGAAGCGAGTGGCTGATGGCCGGCTGAGACAAGTGCAGCTTGGCCGCCGCGCCGGTGATGCTCCCTTCGGAGTAGATCGCGTCGAGCACCACCAGCAGGTTCAGATCGATCTGATTGAGCAGCATGCGCGCCGCTCATGATACGCGAGTCAGAGCCGGAGCGGCCGCGGCGGAGCGCCGACCATCGACGGGTTGGTCTTCCAGTCGACGCCCGGCACGTCGATGTACAGCTCGATCTCGTTGCCGTCGGGATCGGCCAGGTACAGGCTGTGCGTCACGCCGTGATCGGTCGCGCCCGCGATCTCGGTGCCCGCTTCGCGCAGCCGCGCCGCCGCCTCGCGCAGCTCGTCGTCGCTGTCACCGACCTTGAGCCCGAAGTGATACATGCCGACCCGGCGGCCGGCCGGGATCGGCTCGGCGTCCGCGCCCACCCCGATCAACAACAGCTCGTGGTGCGTGCGCCCGCTCGAGTACGCGGCCATGCGCGACGGCACGGCGAACACCTCGCGAAACCCGAGCACGTCGCGATAGAACGCGCGCGAGCGCTCGATGTCCCGCACGTACAACACCACGTGGCCCAGCTCCTTGATCTTCATGGCAGCCTCCGAAGCAATGTAATCCCGAGCTTGGTGAGCGCATAGTCGACGCGCACCCCGCCGTAACTCTGTTAGGATTCACGCAATGCAGCGCGCGGTCGTCGTTTTCCTCGTCGCGCTCGCCGGCTGCACCGATGCGGCGACCGGCGACGCCGGCGTTTTGCTCGACGGCGACATGGCGATCGCCGGCAGCGACGCGGCGATGCCCGACGACGCGAGCGCGGCCGACGACGGCGCGGTGAATTCGGACGTTCCGTCGGTGTGGCAGAACCAGGTGATCTACCTGGCCATCCCCGACCGCTTCTTCGACGGGGACGCGACCAACAACCAGAGCGGCACGCCCGGCTGCTACGTGCCGAGCGATCCCAAGAGCTATCACGGCGGCGACCTGGCCGGGCTGCGCCAGAAGCTGCCGTACCTGGCCGAGCTCGGCGTAACCGCGATATGGGTGACGCCGCTGTACCTGCAATCCGCCGATCGCTGCGGCTATCACGGCTACTGGGCCGACTTCACCGATCCCGACGACGGCGCGATCGAGCCAGAGCTCGGGAGCGCCGCCGACTTCACCGGCTTCATCGACGACGCGCACGCGCTCGGCGTCAAGGTCGTGCTCGACATGGTGGTCAACCACGCGGGCCGCACCGCGCGCGTGGTCACGCAACACGCGGACTGGTTCCACGATCCCGCCACCTGCGCAGCGCTCGGCGATCCCGCGGTGTACTGCTCGATCGGCACCAAGCCGCTGCCCGACTTCGCGCAGGAGAAGCCCGCGGTGGCCGCCTACCTGAACGCCGTCAGCGTCGGCTGGCTCGATCGTTTCGCCATCGACGGGATTCGCATGGACACGGTGAAGAACGTGCCGGTCGACTACTGGAAGAGCTCGTGGCTGCCGGCGGTCAAGGCGGTGCGCGCGCCGCTGTTCATCGTCGGCGAGGTGTTCGACACCGGGGCGGCGACCGATCTCGAGCCCTACCTCGCCGCCGGGTTCGACTCGCTGTTCAATTACCCGCTGCGCCCCACGCTCCTCGACGCGTTCGCCAGCGGCAACTCGGTCGACGCGGTGGCCAGCAAGCTGGCCGAGGAGATCGCCAAGCTCGGCTATCCGACCACGCGGATGCTCACCACCTTCCTCGACAACCACGACAACCCGCGCTTCATCAGCTCGGTGCCGGCCGGGCTCACCGAGGACGAGATCCGCCGTCGCTGGCACCTGGGGCTCGGCGCGCTGTTCACCCTGCCGGGCATCCCCGAGCTGTTCTACGGCGACGAGCTCGGGCTGTACGGCGGCGCGGATCCCGACAACCGCCGCGACATGCCGGCCTGGGCGTGGAGCAGCGTCGATCGCGGCGGCACCTACGTCGGACAAGCGCTGCCCAACCCGCAGAGCACCTTCGCGCAGGTGCAGAAGCTGATCGCGATCCGCCGCACCAACGCGGCGCTGTCCGCCGGCGGCTACGCCGAGCTGTGGCGGCAGAACGGCGGCGCGGCCAACGTGCTGGCGTTCTTCCGCTCGAGCGGCGCCAATCGGCTCGTGGTGGCGATCAACAACGGCGCCGCCGACAGCGGCGCGATGAGCCTTCCCTTGCGCACCAACCCCGGCGTCGGCGCCGCCGATCGCGCTGCGCTGCCCGACGGAACCGTCTTGACCGAGCTGCTCGGCGCCGGCGCGCCGTCGACCGTGACGCTGGCCGGCGGCGCGGTGAAGATCGATCTGCCGCCGAAGACCATCGGGATCTACGTCGCGCCGTGATAAAACCAACCCGCGTTGGCTGAAGGAGACGCGAGTGCGTTGATGGGCCGCTACTGCGACGGGGATGCCGGCGCGGTCCGCAAGCTCTATGCGTTGGTCGCGCCGCGCTTGTTGCACTACGCGATGTGCCTGGTCGGCGATCGCCAGACCGCCGAAGATGCGCTGCAGACCACGTTCCTCAAGCTGCACCACGCGCGCACGGCCTACCTGCGCGGCGCCGACCCGATTCCATGGCTGTACACGATCACCCATCGCGTGTGCCTCGACGAGCTGCGCCGCGCCAAGCGCAGCCACGTGCGGCTCACCCACGACGGCACGCAATTGCCCGAGGTCATTGCCGATCTCCGGGGCGCGCCCGACTCCGGCGAGCCCGACGCCGAGACCCGGGAGCTGTATACGCTCACCCTCGCGGCGCTCGAGCAGCTCCCCCCGAACCAGCGCGAGGCGCTGGTGCTCACCAAGCTGCACGGCCGCAGCATGATCGAAGCGGCCACCATCACCGGCTCGACGCCGGGCGCGATCAAGCTGCGCGCGCACCGCGCCTATGTGACCTTGCGCAAGCTCCTGGGCGCGACCAAGGAGTCCGCGTGACGCGCGGCGTAACCGAAACGCGGCCGGAGCGTAGAGCTTTCGGGGACCTGATCACGTCCGTGTCGTCATGAAGCCAACAGCCGACAGCGCTCCGCCGATGTCGCCCGCGCTGGCCGGCGCGTTGGCGGACCTTCAGCCGGTCCACACGCGTCACCCGGCACGCGCGCTGGCGACGTTGGCCGGAGCGTCGCTCGCCTACGTGGCCCTATTAATGGTGGGACGGGCGGCCTGGCTGGGCGGCTCGACGTTGCGGCCCGATCTGCCGCACCTGCCGGTCTGGTACGTCGCCGGAGTGGGCGGCGCCTGGGCGGTCGGTTTCGCCGCGCTGCTCGGGATCGCGATCCTTCCGCGGCGCGGCCAGGTGATGCCGAACGCGCACCGCGCGCTGGTAGCGGCGTTGGCCGGAATGCTCGCCTTGACCGCGATCGGGCTCGCGCTCGCGCAAACTGCCGAAGGGAGCAAGGTGCCGCGTGACACCGCCGAGCTGGTGCGCGTGTCGTGGCCGTGCGTCGCGGCCGGCCTCCTGGTGGCACTCGTGCCGCTCGCCGGCGGGCTGATCGCGCTGCGCCGCGCGGTGCCCATGGGCGCGCGTGCGCTCGGCGCCACGCTCGGTGCGGCCGGCGGCGCGTTGGGCGGCTTCGCGCTGCACCTTCATTGCGCGTGGGCCACGCCGCTGCACGTCGGTTTCGCGCACGGGCTGCCGATCGCGCTGGCCGCGCTCATCGGTGCGCTCCTCGCGCCCGCGGTGCTGGAACCGTAGGACCGGCTTGGCCGACGCATACGCCTCGCTGCGCCTGCCGCCGGTCCGGCGCTACATCGCCGGCCGCTTCCTCGCCACGATGGGCCGGCAGATGCTCGGCGTCGCGATCGGCTGGCAGCTCTACGACCGCACCAACTCGACGCTCGCGCTCGGGCTGGTCGGCCTGGTGCAAGTGATCCCGGTGGTGCTGCTGGCGCTGCCGGCCGGGCACCTGGTCGATCGCAAGAACCGCCGCGACGTCGCGATCCTCTCCAACGCGCTGCTGACGCTGTGCGGCCTGGCGCTGTTCCTGATCTCGCGCAACCAGGCGCCCATCTGGACCATCTACGCGACCCTGTTCCTGCACGGGATCGCGGTCTCGTTCGAGGCGCCGTCGACGGGATCGCTGATGGCGCAGATCGTTCCGCCGGAGCTGTTCGCCAACGCCAACGCCTGGCGCTCGTCGAGCTGGCAGCTCGCTGCGACCGGCGGCCCGACGCTGGCCGGCCTGCTCATCGCCACGCGCGGCGAGGCCACGTGGGTCTACGCCGTCGACGTGGGGTTGAGCGCGCTGTTCACGCTGCTGCTGTTCACGCTGCCGCGCCCGCCGACACCCGCGCCGTCGAAGGGCGCGCCGCAAAAAGAGCTGCGCGCCGGGTTGCGCTTCGTGTTCTCGAGCGAGCTGTTGCTGTCGGCGATCACGCTCGACCTGTTCGCGGTGCTGCTCGGCGGCGCGACCGCGCTGTTGCCGGCGTTCGCGCGCGACATCCTGCACGTCGACGCGCGCGGGCTCGGCTGGCTGCGCGCGGCGCCGTCGATCGGCGCGCTGGTGATGGCGCTGGTGACCACGCGCCTGGCGCCCTGGAAGCACTCCGGGCGCGTGCTGTTGATCTCGGTCGCCGGGTTCGGCCTCGCCACGGTCGGCTTCGGCCTCTCGAAGTCTTTTCTGCTCTCGATGGTGTGCCTGGCCTTTACCGGCGTGTTCGACAACATCAGCGTGGTGATCCGGTTGACGCTCGAGCAGCTGGTCACCCCCAACCGCCTGCGCGGGCGCGTCTCGGCGGTGCACTACGTGTTCATCGGCCTGTCGAACGAGATGGGCGAGTTCGAGTCCGGCGTGACCGCGGCGCTGATCGGACCGGTGGGCTCGGTGCTGCTCGGCGGCCTCGGGACGCTGGTGGTGGTCGCGGTGATCGCGCTGCGCTGGCCGGTGCTGCGCCGGCTCGGACGCCTCGGCGACCTCGTGGCGGTGGACCCGGAGACTATTCCCGAGCCTTGACCGGACGCTCGCTGTCCAGCGCCCGCATCTGGTGCTCGTCGTAGCGCGTGCCGGCGACCGCCGACGCGGGCAGCGCCTCTTCGATGCGCAAGAGGTCGGCCGGCGAGAGCTGCACTTCGAGCGCGGCGAGCGACTCGGCGAGCTGGGCCCGCGTGCGCGCGCCGATCACCGGCACGATGCCGGCGCCCTTGGCGAGCACCCAGGCGACCGCCAGCTGCGACGGCGAGATGCTCTTCTCTGCCGCCAGCTTCTGCAGCGTCTCGACCAGCCGCTGGTTGCGCTCGCGATTCTCGCCGGTGAAGCGCGGCAGCCGCGCGCGGAAATCGCCCTTGCCGGTGGTGGTCGAGCCGCTCAACAGCCCGCGCGACAGCACGCCGTACGCGGTGACGCCGATGCCCAGCTCCGCGAGCAGCGGAAAGATGTGCGCCTCGGCCCCGCGGCTGATCAGCGAATACTCGATCTGCAGATCGCAGATCGGGTGCACCGCTCGCGCGCGGCGGATGGTCTCCGGCCCGACCTCCGACAGTCCGATCGCGCGCACGTAGCCAGCCTTGACCAGCTCGGCGATCGCGCCGATGGTGTCCTCGATCGGCACGGTCGGATCCAGACGTGATGGGCGGTAGATGTCCACGTGGTCCACCCCGAGCCGCGTCAGGGTGTGCGCCAGAAAGTTCTTCACCGACGCGGGACGCGCGTCGAAGCCGACCCAGCTCGCGTCCGGGCCGCGCAGCGCGCCGAACTTCACCGACAGGAGCGCCTGATCGCGGCGCCCGCGCAGCGCCCGGCCGATCAACAGCTCGTTGTGCCCGCTGCCGTAGAAGTCTCCGGTGTCGAGCAGCGTGACACCCCGCTCGAGCGCGGCGTGGATGGTGGCGATGCTCTCGTTCTCGTCGCTCGGTCCATACATGCCGGACATGCCCATGCAGCCGAGCGCGAGGGGGAAGACGGCGGGACCGGCGGAGCCGAGCTTGCGGGCGTTGGGGGCCATGGCCCGAAGGTACTCGCGCGCCGGGCCGGAGGGAAGCGCCGGCCGCCACGCTGCCGTATAATGAGGATGATGCGGCGGCTGAAGATCGCGGGCTGCGTGCTGTTCGGGCTGACGCTGCTCGCCAGCGCGGTCATGCTGTCGAGCCCGATCGGACGCGCGCTGTTCGTCTACGCGCCGGCGCCGGCGGAGGTGGCGGTGCCGGTCGCCGGGGTGGAGCCGCTGTCGCTGACCTCGAGCTGGGGCGCGCCGCGCTCCGAGCACCGACACCACGAGGGCATCGACATCTTCGCGCCCCGGGGCACGCCGGTGCTCGCCGCCACCGCGGGCGAGGTGTTCAAGGTCGGGCAGAACCGCCTGGGCGGCAACGTGGTGTGGGTCGCCGGCGAGGGCATGAGCCTCTACTACTATGCGCACCTGTCGCGCTTTGCGGAGGGGCTCGGCCCCGGGCAGCGGGTGGCGCGCGGCACCGTGCTCGGGTACGTGGGCAACACCGGCAACGCCGCCAAGACCCCACCGCACCTGCACTTCGGCATGTACCCGGCGACGCATGCGTTCCGCGCGGTCGATCCCACCCCGCTGTTGCGCGGGCGCGGCCGCATGGCTCAGCTCGAGGGACGGACGACGTAGACCGACTGATCGGCGTGGTTGACGACCTTGGCGGCGGTGGTGCCGAGCAGGCGATCGAGGCCGCCGAAGCCGTGCGAGCCGATCACGATCAGATCGGCCTGCTCCACGCGCGCCGCTTCGCAGATCGCGCGCCAGGCCACGCCCAGATCGACGCGCGCGCGCGGCCCGAGCTCGCGCGGCAGCTGCGCGACCAGCGCGTTGAGGTCGGCCTTGGCGTGCTCGAGGAGCAGCCCGCCCACCTCGTCGGGCGACGCGGCCAGCGCGCCCGGCGGCAGCTCGACCGGAATCCCGACGGCGCGAAACAGCACCACCTCACCACCGGCCGCCCGCGCCAGCTTCACCGCCGCCTCGATCACCAGGCGCTGCCCAGGCGAACCGTCCACTGCGACCAGGAGTCGTTTCATCGGAGGCGGATGGTATCACTGACTGTGTTGAAACGGGATGCGCGGCGGTGCTAGCGTGCGACCCATGAAGCGCTACTGGGCGGCGTTCGCCATCGTCGCGCTGGCCTCGGCCGAAGCGCACGGCGCGGCGAGAACCGTGACGCTGCTCGGCGTGAGCGGGCCAGGCGGCAGCAAGCTCGCCGGCGAGCTCGAGCGGGACCTCGGCGATCTCTACGAGGTGGTGTCGGGCGACGTCTACCGCGCGCAGGCAGCGAAGATGGGCAAGCAGGGCGCGTCGGAAGCCGAGGTGCAGGCGGTCGCGACGCGGCTGCACGTCGACGCGGTGATCGGCGCTTCGATCGTCGGCAACGGGCGCGCGCGCCGCATCCTGGTCGCGGTCCGCGAAGGCGCGACCGGTCGCGTGGTGGCGCGCGGGCGTTACGAGATCACCACCCGCGCCGCGCTGCGCGATCGGGTGGTGGCCGATCTGGTGCGCGCGCTCGAGCGCACCAGCGCCTCGCGCGGCAGCGCGATCGCCGACGGAGACGCGGCGAACGGCGGCGGCGACGACGGCGAGCCATCGATCCGGCGCGATCTGGCCGCGCGCGAGCGGCCGGTGGCGGGCCTGACCGTGAGCCTGGGCCCGTCGCTGCTCAACCGAACGATCGCGTTCCAGGGCACCACCACCAGCTACGACTCGGGCACGCTGGCTGGCCTGCGCGTCGCCGCGGCGCTGTTTCCGTTCGCGCTCTCGTCGACGTTCGCCGCCGCGCACCCGGTGGTCGCCTCGTTCGGCGTGCTCGCCTCCTACGAGCACGCGTTCGGCTCGACCGCGCACGGGGACCGCTGGAACGTGCTGCTCGCCGGCCGCGTCCCGCTCGGCCATCACGCCGTCGCCGGCTACCTGCAGGTGGAGACCGGCTTCGAGAGCCTCTCGTTCGATCTCGACGCGCCCATCGACGGGGTCCCCAACGTGACCTACGACATGGTGCGCCTCGGCCTGAGCTGGGACCGCACGCTCGGCGCCCCGTGGATCCTCGCCTCGATCCACTTCTCCTATCTCGCCCCCGTCGGTGCCGGCGACATCACCGAACAGCCCGGCTACGGCCGCGCCAGCGCGTGGGGCATCGACGTCGGCGGCGGCCTCACCTTCCTTCCCATCCGCTGGCTCACGCTGCGCCTCGAAGCCAACTACACGCGCATCGGCCTGACGTTCAAGGGCACCGGCAGCCACGTCGCCAGCTCCAGCGCGGATCAAGTTCCGAGCGGCGCGCTGCTGGTCGGTTTCGCGTTGTAGTGGATTGGTAGTGGATTAGTGGTGGCAGCTGGCGCCGTCGTGGGACGAGCCCATGTCGGCGGGGGGCGCGGCGATGCAGGTGCCGTTCGAGCAGGTCTCGCCCGCGCCGCAGGTGACGCCGGCGCACGGATCCTTGACGACGCACTTGCCGGCGACGCACATCTCGTTGGCGCCGCACAGCACGTTGTTGCACGGGTCGGCCACGCACTGGCCGCCCTGGCACACCTCGCCGGCGCCGCACAGCACGCCCGCGCACGAGCCGCCCGCGTCCGGCGTCGAGCCCGCGTCGGGCTTGGGGTTGCCCGCGTCGGAGCCGGTGCAGCTGCCGAGCGTCTTGACGGTCTTGATCTTGGCGACCGGCAGCAGCTCGTACTCGCGGCGGCCCGGCTCGTCCTCGGTCTTCAGGCCCGGATCGAAGTCGACGATCACCACGCCCGCGGCGCACGGATCGACGTCGAGCTTGCCGTCGACCTTGACGATGCCGTTGGCCGGAACCTCGAGCGGCTTCTTGGTGCCGTCCTTGAGCACCACGTAGTCGCCGATCTCGTCGAGCAGGAAGCGCAGCTGGTCGATGTGACCCGCCGGCAGCGTCGTGAAGCCGAGGCTGGTCGAGGTGGTGTTGTCGAGCTTGCTCAGATCGATGGTCTTCGGCACCTTGGTCAACGGCACCCAGGCGCCACCGACGTGAGCGTCGATCTCGTTCACAATCACGACGATCGAGACCACGCCGGTTCCGTTGTTGCCGCCGGTCTGCTGATTCTGGATCTGGTAGGTCGGCGTGCCGCTCAGCGCGAGCTCGATCGGACCACCGGGCTGCGACTGATCGCAACCCACCAACGCCAGAGCGAATGCTGCCACGTACCAGGCCGGAGTCTTTTGCGGTGCATGTCTCATGGTTCCTCCAGCCCCCTCACAGTTGGTTACGAGGTAGGTCGAAGTGCAACCGCCCGGCCAAGTTTCGGCCGATCTGATTTGCAACGGAGCGTACGGGCGTAACGCGGTTTGGAAGTTAGGTTGGTACGCGCCAGCGCATTGCTGCGGCGCGTGAGATTCGACCACTCGTCGAATGCCAGAAAAGCCTCCGGAATTCGGTGAGCGCTATTGTGGGTTGACGGTGACGCTGGTGTTGCCTGTGCGAGGTAGAACCACCGCCAGCGTCGCGGCGATCGCGCCGGCTGCGGCCACTCCGCCGATCACGCCCCAGAACCACCCACGCGTGTAGATCGGCCGCTTCTTGCGCTCGATCGCGACGGTGAGCGGCTGGCCGAGCGTGCCCGCGCTGGCTACCGCGGCGCCGCTCTCGTCGAGCAGCGCCACGTGATATTCGAGTAGCGGCGGTTGCACGGCGAGCCCGGGAATGTTGGCCTCGAACCGCCCATCGGCGTTGCCGGGAACCAGGAGGCGCGAGAACGACGGCTGTCCGGCGGTGCGGTGATACACGGCCATCTTCTGCGCCACGCCGCCCGCGTAGGTCGCGCGGATGGTGATCGGTCGGCCTTCGTGCGGCGCGGCCGGCTCGAGCGTCACCGCCACCGACGGCAACGAAGAGCCAACGCCGCGTCCCGAGGTGGCCACCTGCGCCTTGGCCTCTTCGAACAGCGCGCGCACCTTGGGCGCCACCGAGCGATCGAGCTGGAACGACGGATCGATCCGCAACAGATGCCCGAACGCCGCCTGCGCCTCGACGGTGTGGCCGAGCCCGACCTGCGCCAGGCCGAGCGTCTGATAGGTGACGATCTTCTCCTCGCGCGTGAGCGATTCGTTGCGCGCCTGCTCGAGCAGCGCGATCGCGCGCGCGTAGTCGAGCTCCGCGTAGGCGGCCAGCCCCTTCTTCACCAGCGGGCTGTCGATCTCCGCGCGCGCCGTCGACGGCAAGGCGAGCGACAGGGCTAGCAGCAAGGCGATGGCGCGAGCGAGCATACGAAAATCCGAGGTCATTGTACGAGAACCGCGCGCCACCTACAATCGCCGGAGATGCAAACCGGCCTGCGCGCGCGCCTGCTCCTCGGGATGATCGCCATCGGCGCCATCGGCGCCATCGCGGCAGGGTGTAAGCAGCCGGCGGCGCCGTGCATGACGATGAGCCCGCCGAGCGAGCTGGTCGGACGCGCGGCGCTGCTGCGGCTCGACGTCTACTCGAGCGACGTGCACTGCGCCGGCGCGACGGTCACCCCCGGCTCGCCGCCGCCGACGCTGTCGAAGGAGGTCGCAGGCGGGCAGCCGATCATGCTCGACATCCCCGCCGGCCAGCACGCGCTGCTCCTGAGCGCGTTCGCCGACACCGGCGCGACGCAGCTGCTCGGCTCGGCGTGCACCGAAGCCAAGCTCGAAGCGGACTCGAGCGCGTGCTTCAACCTGACGCTCGCCGAGGCGCCCGATCTGTCGATGCCGCCGCCGCCGATGTGCGACGGGGGGCCGTGCGCCTGCACGACCGTTCCCGACGACTGCCCGACCGGCCAATACTGCGGCGTCGACGGCAACTGCGCCAACGGCTGCAAGGTGCCCGCCGATTGCAACGCCCCCGGCGCGAGCAAATGCGACGTCACGCAGCACCGCTGCGTCGAGTGCCTGCTGCCGGCGGATTGCCCGGCCGGCAAGCGCTGCAGCCCGAGCGGCGCGTGCGTCGACGGCTGCGACGTGGCGGCGGGCAGCCCGTGCGCCGGCTCGCTTCAGTGTTGCTCGAACCTGTGCCTCGACACCACGCAAGATCTGGCGAGCTGCGGCGCGTGCGGCCGCACCTGCGCGAGCACCAACGTCTCGGCGGCCGCGTGCACCGGCGGGCTGTGCAAGCCGCAGTGCGTGGCGGGTCACGGCGACTGCAACCAGCCGATCGCGCCCGCCGCCGACGACGGCTGCGAGACCAACGTCTTCGACATCGCGCACTGCGGGACCTGCACCAACGTCTGCAGCCTGATGCACGCGACGCCGAAGTGCCCGAGCGGCACCTGCCAGGTGCAGAGCTGCACCGCGGGCTTCTTCAACTGCGACGCGGCCGACGCGACCGGCTGCGAATGCGCCGGCGTCGATCGCATGGACACCATGAACGGCTGCTGCCCCGCCGGGGCCTGTCAGGCACAACACTCCGACGGCTTCACCCACAGCTTCTACGACTGCGTCGCCTTGAACACCTACACGCTCCAACTCGCGAAGGACGCAGGCGGCGCCTACAACCTGGGCGGCGCGACTGACGCCGATAGCATCATCGACACCGGTTCGGTCTATTGCACTCGCAGACGGACTGGCCCCCTTACCGCTCGGGTCACCGTGGAGTGTGTTTGCTGGGCCTACGCCGGCGCGGCCGTGGGATTTGCGACTCACGTACTCGCTGAGTGCCAGACCCCGTTGGCCGCCGACACCGCCTGGAAATAATACCGGCAGCCAGATTACCGAATATTCATCTCATTGATCCGCCGGTCAATCGCACCTCTTATAGATGGTATGGTCGAGGGGACCCAACTGCCTTCTCCGTCTGATGCCACCGGCCTGGTCGCGCCCGGTCAACAGCTCGGCAAATACGAAATCATCGAGAAGCTGGCCACCGGCGGGATGGCCGAGATCTTCCTGGCGCGCGCCTCGGGCATGCTCGGCTTCCAGAAGCTGGTGGTGATCAAGCGCATCCTGCCGCACCTGGCCTCGCGCAACGACTTCATCCAGATGTTCCTCGACGAGGCGCGCATCGCCACCACGCTCAACCACCCCAACGTGATCCACACGCACGAGGTCGGCGTTCACGGCAAAAGCTACTTCATCGTCATGGAGTACCTCGCGGGTGAGGACGTGCGCTCGATCGGGCGGCGGCTCATTCGCGACGGCGAGCGCATGCCGCTCGAGCACGCGCTCAACATCGCGATCGGCGTGGTGGCCGGGCTGCACTACGCGCACGAAAAGCGCGACTTCGACGGGCGGCCGCTCGACATCGTGCACCGCGACGTCACCCCGCAGAACGTGATCGTCTCGTACGACGGCGGCGTCAAGCTGCTCGACTTCGGCATCGCCAAGGCGTCCAACCGGATCAACGAGACGCGCTCGGGCTCGTTCAAGGGCAAGGTGCCGTACCTGAGCCCCGAGCAGTGCCGCGGCGAGCCGCTCGACCGGCGCACCGACCTGTTCTCGGTGGGCATCCTCTTGTACGAGATGACGCTCGGGCGCCGGCTGTTCCGCGGCGAGACCGACTTTCAGATCTTGAAGCAGATCGCCGACGGCGCGGTGACGCCGCCGCGCGCGGTCGACCCGGAGTACGACGAGCAGCTCGAGGCGATCGTCATGCGCGCGCTCGAGAGCGATCCGCAGCGGCGCTTTCAGAACGCGCGCGAGCTGGAGGAGGCGCTCGAGCAGCTGGCGCACGATCGGCGGCTCAAGCTCTCGCCGCTGTCGCTGGCCGACTTCATGCAGCGCATTTTTTCCGACAAGCTGGGCGAATGGCAGCGGGTGAACGCGGCCGGGGATGCGCGCCAGCTCGAGGCGCACTTCGCGCAGCTCGCGGCCGAGCGCGAGGCGGACCTGGCGTCGGAGGAGGCGAGCGCGCAGTCCGTCAACGAGCCGCTGCCGGGCCTGCCGGCCGACCCCGAGGTGCAGCTCGCGACCACGCCCGCGCCCGTCCCCGAGGCGAAGCCGCCTGCGCGCGGCGCCTGGCTGGTGCTCGCGCTGGTCGGCGCGACCGCGGCCGCCGGCGCCGGGCTCGCACTGCACGCTCATTTCGGCAAGCAGTCTTTGCCGGGCACCGCGCCGCACCCCGCCGTCTCCGTCCCGGTCATCAAGGGCGCGGCGCCGGGCGGAGGCACCGAGCTACCCGATTCGCCGTCGCTGGAGGAGCCGGCGGCCGCGGCCGGCGTGATGCAGGTGCACACCGTGCCGCCGGGCGCGACGCTGGTGCTCGACGGCGCGCCGCTCGCGCAGCGCAGCCCGGCGCGCCTCGAAGGGCTGGCCGCGGGTCGATCGCACCTGCTGGTGGTGCGGCTGGCGGGCTACGCCGGCATGGCGCAGCGCTTTCAGCTCGGCCCGGGCGAAGAGGCGAGCCTGGAGATCGATCTGCACCACGCCGGCAAGGGCGTGGTCCGGCACAAGGAGGCGGTCGGCCGCACGCCCGCGGCGGCGCTTTCGCCCAGCGCGCCGGCCGCGCCGGTCGTGCGCGACGGCGAAGGCACGCTGGTGGTGGCCTCGAGCCCGTGGTGCAACGTGGCCGTCGACGGGCAGCCGCGCGGCACCACGCCGGTCAGCGTGAAGCTGAAGGCGGGCGAGCACGAGGTGGTGCTCACCAACGCCGAGTTCCACATCCGCCGCGCGCTCTCGGTGGAGATCGAGCCCAACCAGGTGGTGCGCAAGAAGCTCGACTTCGCTCCCGAAGATCGCTGATCGCCTGGCATGCGTCGGCCTGGCCTGCGCCGCGCGCGCGCCTATGTTCTATGGAATGGGACGCGCGTGGAGATTTCTGAAGGCGCTCGGCGCCGAAGCGCAGGAAAATCAGGCGCTTGATCTCGCCGCGCAGCTCGCCTACTGGTCGCTGCTCGCGCTCGTTCCCTTCGCGATGTTCCTCATGACCATCATCGGCTACCTGCCGCTCGAGGGCCTGCGCGGGCAGCTCCTGGGCACGATGCACGCGGTGATGCCCGGGCCGGCAGCGACCCTGTTCGACGGCGTGCTGGGCGAGCTGGTCGGCCGGCAGCACGGCTGGCTGTTGTTGGCGTCGCTGGTCGGCGCGCTCTGGACCGCGGCCGGCGGAACCGGCGCGCTGATCACCGCGCTCAACCGCTCCTACGAGGTGAAGGAGACCCGCGCCTGGTGGAGGGTGAAGCTCTTGTCCTTGTGGTTCACGACGGCCGCGGTGGTGTCGGTGGTGATCGCGTCGATCGGCCTGATCGTCGGCCCCGATCTGGTGCACACGATCTGGAGCCAGCTCGGGCTCGGCGGGGCGTTCGAGGTGCTGTGGCGCTGGCTGCGCTGGCCGGTGGTGATCTTCGCGCTCATGTTCATGATCGCCAACGCCTATTACTTCCTACCCAACGTCCGGGGGCGGCGCTGGCGCCTGCTCACGCCGGGCGCGATCGCGGCGGTGCTGTTGTGGCTGGCGGCGTCGCTCGTGTTCAACGTCTACGTCACGCACTTCAACTCCTACGCCAAGAGCTACGGTGCGTTGGGCGCGATCGTGATCATGATGACCTGGCTGTACCTGAGCGGCTTCACCGTGATCCTCGGCGGAGAGATCAACGCGCTCCTCGAGCGCCGGAGACGGCCTCTTCAGTCGGGAAAGCGCCGCAGCTCGGAGAACGGCATGCGGATCAATTGTGACATCACGATGAGCAAACCGAGCGTGTAGTCCGCGAGGAGTCGCATCGTCGCTACCATAGTGCGCGGGCGCGGACGCGCAAGGGGCGCCCCGATGATCGTTCGCCGGAGCAGGCGCCCGGCTGCCGGGTTGTCGTTCGGCCGCTGCAGAGAGTATGGTCCGCGGAATGGCGGAGAAGCGAAAGCCGTACGCGCTGATCGCGGAGCCCGATCCGGCTCGCGCCGCGCGCTACGTCGGCTTTGCGGTGGCGCTCGGGCTCGAGCCGAACCACGCGCGCGACGGGGAGACCGCCAAGACCACCTTGCGTACGCGCGGCGTCCCGGCGCTGCTGATCACCGAGCTGTCGCTGCCGCGCGCGGACGGCTTCGAGCTGATCACCGAGCTGCGCGCGCACGCGAGCGCAGAGCAGACCCCGGCGGTGGTGATCTCCGGCTTCCTCGAGCTGCGCACGCGCGCTTGGGACGAGCGCGAGGTGCTGGGCATCGCCGAGGTGCTGTCGACCAACGCCCCGCCGGAGACCATCTTCCAGGCGATCAAGCGCGCGCTGTCACTCGCGCGCACGCTCAAGCGCGAGGTCAGCGGGGTCGGGCCGGAGGTGAGCATCGACCACGCGCGGCTGGCCGCGATCCGACCGGGCGTGCTGCTCGACGAGACGCTGCCCGACGAGGCGCTGCAGGCGCTGGCGGTCGAGCTGGCGGCGGCCTTTCACGCGCCGCTGGCCATGTTGTGGATCCGCGAGCCGCGCTGGTGGAAGGCGCACGCCGGTGACCCGGGTGATCCGCTCGGTCAGCTCTCCGCCGAGGATTGGCGCGTGGCGCAATCGCTCGGCCAGCGTCGTGGTCACGCGCCCGAGCTGGTTCCCGACGCGGCGGTCAGCCCGGCGCGCATGACCCACCCGTTGGTCAAGCGCGGCTGGGTGCGCAGCCTGGCGCTCGCGCCGCTCTTGACCTCGAGCGGCGTCGAGATCGGCGCGCTGTGCCTGATGCATGCGCGCCGCATCGCGTTCCACCAGGAGCACCTCGACGCGCTGGTCGCGCTCGGCCGGCGCCTGAGCGGCGAGCTCGAAGGGCAGGACGCGCTGCGCCGCAACGCCGACGAGCGGCTGCGGCTCGAGGCGGCGCACGAGGACGCCACCATGACCTCGCTGGTCGAGCTCGAGGCCATGCTCGACGAGCTCGACTCCGGCATCCTGCTCCTCGACGAGGCGCGCAACATCATGTTCGCCAACCGCGCGCTGGCCGAGATGCTGGGCTGCTCGCTCGAGCGCATCGTCGGCGCGTCGTTCGAGCAGTTCAACCGCGACAACGCGCGGCTGTTCGATGATCCGAGCGAGTACCTGCAGAAGATCCACATCCTGCCGCACGGGCCGTTCGTGGTGCGCGAGGAGCTCGAGCTGCAGCGGCCGGTGCGCCGCGTGGTGCGCTGGGTGATCAAGCCGGTGCAGCTGTCGGGCGGGCTCGGCCAGCTCAGCGTAGTCACCGACATCACCGCCGAGGTCGATCTCGCCACCGCCAAGGAGCGGCTGTCGCGCACCGATCACCTCACCAACCTCGCCAACCGCACCGCCGCCGAGGAGGCGATCGCCCGCGAGATGGCGCGCGCGCGCCGCGACAGCCTGCCGCTCGCGCTCGCGATGATCGACCTCGACCACTTCCGCCGCGTCAACGAAGCGCTCGGCAATCGCGTCGGCGACACGGTCCTGCAAGCGATCGCGCTGCTCCTGGAAGCGACCCTGCGCGGCGGCGATCTGGCGGCGCGTTGGGGCGGCGAAGAATTCCTCCTGCTGCTTCCCGGGGTCGGCGCACCCGGCGCGCACGTGGTCGCCGAGCGCGTGCGTCGCGAGGTCGAGGCGCTGGCGCTCGCCGGCGTCGGCCCGCTCACCATCTCGATCGGCATCGCGGAGGTGGATCTCGACGAGCCGCCCGCCCACGCCATCGCTCGCGCCGCCGCCCGCCTCGACTTCGCCAAGTCCGAAGGCCGCAACTGCGTGCGCTGAAGCGTTAGCGCTTCGGCTCGACGATGAACCAGTGCTCGGCCACGACCTCGCGGCCCTTCAGCCACTTCTCGTACTCCTTGGCGCTCTTGACGACCTTGAGCACCACCGGCCGGCCCTTGCGCTGCACCACGATCGCGCCGATCGCGCCCGGCGTGCTCGCCACCGCCAGCCCGGCGACCAGACGCTTCTGCTGCATCTTGGCGGCGCGAAAGCCGCGCACCCACACGATCCCCGCGCCGGCGACCAGCACCAGCAGCGCAGCGTAGGCGGCCCACGGGGTCGAGGGGTTGGAAGCCATGGCGAGAGACCCCATAATATAGGACTATCTAAGGGTCAACCCATGAACCCCCCCGAGTCCAATAGCGGCGTGCTGTCGCGGCGCACCGACCGCCTGGTGTTGCTCAAGCCGGGCGACAAGGAGGTCCATCCGCCCGAGACCGAGCCGCGCCTGTTCCTCAACCGCGAGCTCTCGTGGCTGCAGTTCAACGAGCGCGTGCTCGGCGAGGCGCGCGACGCGTCGCTGCCGCTCTACGAACGGCTCAAGTTCTTGTCGATCGTCTCGTCGAACTTCGACGAGTTCTTCATGGTGCGCGTGGCCGGCCTCAAGCAGCAGATCCTCGGCAAGGTGGTCGAGACGCCCGCCGACGGCATGACGCCCGTCGAGCAGCTGCAGGCGATCAGCGACAAGGTGCACCTGCTGGTGGCCGAGCAGGACCGGCTGTTTCAGGAGGAGCTCCTACCGGCGCTGGCCGCCGCGGGGATCAGCTTCCTGCAGCCGGCGACCATGACCACCGAGCAGAAGAACTTCGGGCGCAACCATTTCATCCAGCACGTGTTCCCCGCGCTCACGCCGCTGGCGGTCGATCCCGGCCATCCGTTCCCGCACCTGCGCAACCGCTCGCTCAACATCGCGGTGATCCTCACCAAGCAGCTCGGGCGGCGGCGCGCGCGCCAACCGCGCGAGAATCTGCTGGCGGTCGTGCAGGTGCCGATGGTGCTCGGCCGCCTGGTCAAGCTGCCGGCGACGACCGGGCAGGCGTTCGTGCTGCTCGGCGATCTGATCGAAGCGCACGTCGGCGATCTGTTCCCCGGCTACGAGGTGCGGCAGACCGCGCGCTTCCGCGTCACGCGCAACTCGGATCTGCTGGTCGACGAAGAGGACACCGAAGATCTGCTCTCGACCATCCAGGCCGAGCTGCGCCGCCGCGAGCTGGGCGACGCGGTGCGCCTCGAGCTCGGCGCCACCGCGTCGGCCGAGGTCGAGGCGATGCTCACGCGCGCGCTCAAGGTCGAGGGGCCGGACGTCTATCGCATCCGCAGCCCGCTGCAGCTCAACGACCTGACCGCGCTGTCGGAGTACGACAAGCGGCCGGAGTTGCGCGTGGAGCCGCTGATGCCGTCGATGCAGCCGGCGCTGCGCGACGCCGACAGCGTGTTCGAGGTGGTGCAGAAGAAGGACGTGCTGTTGCACCACCCGTACGAGTCGTTCGAGCCGGTGGCGCGCTTCGTCGAGGAGGCGGCCGAGGATCCGAACGTGCTGGCCATCAAGATGACGCTCTACCGCACCAGCGGCGACTCGCCGTTCGTGCGGGCGCTGTCGCGCGCCGCCAACAACGGCAAGCAGGTGACCGCGCTGGTCGAGATCAAGGCGCGCTTCGACGAGGCCAACAACATCGCGTGGGCACGCCGTCTCGAGGAGAACGGCGTGCACGTGGTGTACGGAATGATCGGGCTCAAGACCCACTGCAAGGTGGCGCTGGTGGTGCGGCGCGAGGGGCCGAACATCCGCCGCTACGTGCACCTCGGCACCGGCAACTACAACCCGCAGACCGCGCGGCAGTACACCGACCTGTCGTACGTGACCACGCGGCCGGAGATCGCCGACGACGCCTCGGCGCTCTTCAACATGTTGACCGGCTACTCCGAGCCGCCGCACTGGAAGCGGCTGGCGGTGGCGCCGCTCGATCTGCAGACCCAGGTGGTGAGCCTGATCAACCGCGAGGCCGAGCGCGCCAAGCGCGGCGAGCCGGCGCGCATCATCGCCAAGATGAACTCGCTGGTCGATCCGACCGCCATCCGCGCGCTCTACGCCGCCAGCCAGGCGGGCGTGGAGATCGATCTGCTGGTGCGCGGCATCTGCTGCCTGCGGCCGGGCATCCCCGAGATCTCCGAGCACATCCGCGTGACCAGCGTGGTCGATCGTTTCCTCGAGCACAGCCGCGTGTTCGCGTTCGGGCCGCCCGAATCGCCGGACGTGTACATCGCGTCGGCGGACTGGATGCCGCGCAACTTTCTGCGCCGCATCGAGGTGATGTGCCCGATCGAAGACGCTCAGCTGCGCAGCCGGCTCTACAACGAGGTGCTCGGCACCGCGCTGCACGACAACGTCAAGGCGTGGCGCCTGCAGACCGACGGCACGTACACGAAGATCGAGCCGGTCGGCGCGCGCTTGCGCAGCCAGGCCGCGCTGCTCGAAGCCGCCAAGGCCGGCGGCACCCCGCCCGAAGTCACCGCCACGTTGCGTCCCGTCCCGCAGCTGCCGTAACTCACGCCTTGCGGCCAACGGTTGTTCTTGCCATACCTGTATGGCATATTCGTATGTATGAAGAAGACGATGCACATCGATGATCAACTCCTCAAGGAGGCGAGACAGGCGTCGGGGGCGAGCACCGACACGGAGACGGTTCGGCTGGGCCTCCAGGCCCTGGTACGGCATGCCGCCTACGAACGGCTTCGAGCGCTTCGTGGATCGGAGCCGAAGTCGAAGGATGTTCCCAGGCGTCGTGAGGAGCGGGCACGCCGGCGCAAGACGGGATGAAGGTCCTGGTCGATACCTCCATCTGGATCCGGTTCCTTTCGAATCGAGGCTCCCATGGCCGCGACCTCGACGCGCTCCTGGGCCGTGACGAAGTAGTCGGGCACGAGTTGGTGTTCGGCGAGCTGCTCATCGGCGACGGCCGAGGACGCAAGAAGCTTCTGGAGGCCTATGCAGAGATGGAGCAAGCCCGTCTGGTTGCGCATGACGAAGTCGTCGCGTTCGTGCGCGATCGCCGCCTGTACGGCCGGGGGATCGGCTGGATCGACGCGCACCTGCTCGCGGCCGCGATCGTGGGGTCCTACCGGCTCTGGACGGCCGACCCCAGGCTCGGTGGGATCGCCAAGGATTTGAGCATCGCGTTCAATACCAGGTGAATAGTCGCCCGTACACGCGCACGCTTCGCCGCTACATGAAGTTCGGCGTGTGCAGATCCGAGAGGCGCTGCGCACCTTCGGCGCTGAAGCCGGCGTGCTCGAGGCGCTTCATGCGCCCGGCGTGCATGTCGTCGAGGAGCTGACGAACCGCTTCGTGACCGCGCGCGACTGCCGCCGGTGCGGTGCCGCCCGCGGCGAGGATGGTGAGCGCGTCCTGCAGCGGCGCCGGCACGCCACCCACGCCGTGCATGGTCGCCGCCCGGCGCCGCACCGCCGCTTCGAGGCGCGCCTGCAGCGTCGGATCGATCGACATCGCGTGGCGCACGTGCACTACGCCGAAGTGCACGTGGCGCGCTTCGTCGACGCGCGCGCGACGCATGATCTCGGCGGTCGCCTCGTCGGGCGCGTGCCGCTCGATGAAGCGCAGCAGATCGAGGAACGTGCCCTCGCCCAGCACCGACAAGAGGAAGGTCGCCTCGGCGAAATCCTCGAGCATCAACAGCGAGTGCAGCGAACGCGAGGTGGTCGCGCTGGAGATGCCCGGCACGCCGCGCACGCGCGCGCGCCGCAGGAACACGTCGATGTGGCGCGCCTCGTCGGCGAGCTGGGTGGCGAGAAACTGCGCGACCTCGAGATACGCCGGATGGATGCGCGGCAGAAAGCGCGACGGCACGTAGAGCGCCGACAGCTCGTTCTCGGCCAGGAACGTCATCACCTGGCCGACCGCGCGCTCGAGCGCCGGCTCCAGCTCGCCGACGCGATCCCACGGGATGTCGCGGGTCGCGTCCCACTGCGCCGCCACCGCCTGCTGATAGAGCTGCGCGACCTCGGGCGGCGCCACCCGATCGCGCTCGTTGAGCGAGAACGGATAGACCGGCCCGCCCGGCTCGACGCGCGCGCCGCGCGGCGCGAAGCCGCTCGACGGATCGGCGCGTTCGGGCATCGGCGTGGGCGCGCCCGGCTGCTCGCGCGCGCCACGCGGCACCGACAGCGCGCCGCGGCCGATCAGGTGACGGTCCCGGCCGTCGGGCAGCGCTTCGCACCCGAGGTACGCGTGGTGCTCGACGCGGCACCACGCCGGCAGATCTTCGCGCACCGTGCGCGACGTCGCGAGCAGCGCCAGCACGCCGCCCGGCTCGACCAGATCGAGCGCCGGCCGCACCAGCGCGAGCAGCCCGCCGCCGAGCGCCAGCGCGCCGCCGTCGATGGCCATCGCCGCGTTCATGCTGCGCTCGCGGCTACCAATACGAGGTTTCGTCGAGCGCGCGCTGGAGGGACGCGTAGCCCTCCTCGCGCGGCGGCATCCACTGCTTCAGCCCCTCGAGCTCGAGCACGCGGCGGTGCGCCGGCTCGTCCCACTTCATCGAGAACAGGCAGCGCTGAAAGGCCTCGGCGGTCTCCTTCGCCAGCGATGGCAGCGCATCGAACATGCAGTGATCGAACGGCGGCGTCGACCACAACACCTCGATGCGCGAGGCGTCCACGCGACCGGCCGCCTGCTCGTTCACCCAGATCAGATCGCCCACCGTGCCCGCCTGCGCGCGGCCGTCGTGCAGCGCCTTGAGCACGTCGAGCTCGCTCGATCCGGTGTCGCCGTGCTTGCCGAGATCGGTGTCGAACGCCAGCAGCTTCGCCGGATCGATCTTCACCCCCTCGGCGCGCAGGAAGTGCAGCGGCAGGATGCGCGCCTGCGTGGAGTCCTGCGAGCCGACCGCCAGCGTCTTGCCGGCCAGGTCGCCGAGCTTGTGGATGCCCGCGTCCTTGCGCACGATCACCTTGGCGCGAAAGTCGCGGTCCGAATCGCGCATGCCGAGCGAGCGCGAGCGCCCCTCGGTGCGCCGCTGCACGCGCACGTGAGCGAGCGGCGTGTTCCACGCGACGTCGAGGTGGCCGGCAAGCAGCTCCTCGACCTGGCGCTCGTAGTTCGAGAACAGCGCGAAGTCGAGCGGCACCCCTTCGGCGCGGAAGTGCTCGCGCATGCCCTCCCAGATGGTGACCGCCTTGGGATCGTACGCGACCGCGCCGAGCAGGATGGTCTTCATGACTAGAACAGCGGCAGGCCGGTGAGCGCCTTGCCGACGAAGTCGTTCAGGTGATCCACCGTCGGCGCCATCACCCAGCCCGCGCGCGCGTCGCGGAAGATCCGATCGACGGGCAGCTGCTTGGAGAACGCCGCGCCGCCGCACGCCTTCATCGCCAGGTCGGTGACGTCGACCGCCGCCTCGAGCGAGGCGAGCCGCGTCTGCAGCACGAACAGCGGCGTGGTGGCCGACGGATTCTCCATTTCGCCGATGGTGTACGCGAGCAGCGCGCGGGCCTGCTCGGTGCGCACGCTCATCTGCGCCAGCCGCGCGCGCAGCGTGGGCAGATCGCGCAGCCCGGTGCCGGTGTGCTCGAACTTGGTCTCGGTCAGGTGCTTGGCGGTCGCCTCGACGGCGGCGCGGCACAAGCCGTTGGCCATCGCCGCGGTGCCGACGGAGAACCACGGCAGGATCACCTCGAGCTTGGTCTTGGCGCCCTCGCCGAGCGCGCTCACCAGATCGGCCTTGGCCACCGGCCAGCTCTCGAGGGTCACCGACAGCGACTCGTTGCCGCGCAAGCCGAGCCCGTCGAAGCTGGCGCTCATCTTGATCTGACCCGGGTGCGCCTTGGGCCTCATTAGATAGGTGGTGGATTCGAGCGGCGAGGCGGCGCCCGGCTTCTGCGCGGTCGAGACGTACGAGTCCGCGCGACGCGCCGAGGTCACCCACGACTTCTGTGCGCTGGTGGTGAACCCGTCCACGGATGGCGCGGCGGTCAATTTCGAGACCGGCGCCCAGAACTGCGAGCGCGAGCCCTTCTCGGACAGCGCCAGCGTCGACAGGTGCTTGCCGGCCGCGATCTCGCGCAGGAGCTCGTCCTTGCCCTGCAGCGTCGGCGAGGTGCCGATCGCCTGCTGCGCGCTCACGTGCATCACGTAGATCATCGCGGTCGACGCGCAGCCGCGCGCCAGCTCCTCGACGACGGCGGCGAAGGCGCGCGGGCCCTGCCCCTTGCCGCCGAGCGCGGCCGGAACGCACAGGCCGTAGAAACCGGCCTTGGCGAGCGCGGCGACGCTCTCTTCGGGAAAGCGCGCCTTGGCGTCGACGTCGGCGGCGTGCTTGGCGAGCACCTCCGAGGCGAGGCCGGCGGCCTGGTTGGACAGCTGGGTGGTGGCGGCGTCGAGTCCATAGATGTGGGGCATCCCGCGGTTTTAACGCCCGCTCGCAAAACGGTCAAGCGTGGTACACAGCGACCATGACCAAGATCGAACAGCTGCTGAAGCTCGAGGTTCCCCCGGTCGCGATCGCCTTCACCAACCACGCGCCCGCGGGCGTGCCGCACATCGCCGCGTCGCAGCCGGCGAGCTGCGGCTATTGGAAGCTCGCCGCCCAGGGCCAGGTGTTCTACACCGAGTCCACCGATCACGTGAGCTGCCCGATCGGCGCGCACACCCACGGCGTGCCGCTCAACGGCGATCAGAAGAAGGAGCTCGACGGCATGATCGGCACCATGGTCCAGCTCCAGTATCTGGATCTGTCCGAGGTGCCCGGCATCCCGCATCGTGAGGTCAAGCAGGCGTTCGGCGTGGTGGTCTACGCGCCGCTCGGCAAGCTGCCACAGGGTGTCCCGCCCGACGTGGTGATGGTGCGCGGCAACGCCCATCAATTGATGCTGCTGTCCGAGGCCGCCCAGCGCGCCGGCGTGGCGGGCGACGCGCCGATGATGGGCCGGCCGACCTGCGCGGTCCTGCCGCAGGCCATGAATTCGGGAAAGACTGCCGCCAGCTTCGGCTGCGTCGGCAACCGCGTGTACACCGGCGCCGACGAGAACCAGGCCTGGTTTGCCATCCCGGGCGGCAAGCTGGTCGAGGTCGAGGCCAAGCTGGCGATCATCCTCAACGCCAACCGCGAGCTCGAAAAATTCCATAAGGCGCGCGCAACTACATAGCCTGATATACTTTTCGGCGCGATGGACCGCGTCGGCCAGGTGCTGGTGGAGACCTATCGGGTCGAGCGACTGATCGCCGAAGGCGGCATGGCCGCAGTCTACGAAGCGACCCACCTGCGCGTGCCGAAACGGTTCGCGGTCAAGTTCCTCAAGATGTCGCTGGTGAACAACACCGAGGCGCTGCTGCGCTTCCGGCGCGAAGCGGAGATCATCGCCACCTTCGATCACCCCGGCATCGTGCAGCTCATCGACTACAACGTCAGCGACGACGGACAGCCGTACATCGTGCTCGAGTTCCTCGACGGCGAGCACCTCGGCGTGCGCATGTCGCGCGGCAAGCTGGTGCTCGAAGAAGCGGTGCGCATCGCCGCCGCGGTCTCGTCGGCGCTCACCGCGGCGCACCTGCGCGACATCACGCACCGCGATCTCAAGCCCGAGAACATCATCATCTGCAAGGGCGAGAACGTGAAGGTAGTCGACTTCGGCGTGGCCAAGCTGCGGCACGGGCCCGAGCTGACGGCCATGAACGTGGTGGTCGGCACCGTCGGCTACATGTCGCCGGAGCAGATCTCGGGCGGCATGGTCGATCCGCGCACCGATCAGTTCGCGCTGGCGAGCATCGTCTACGGGATGCTGGCGGGCCTGCCGGCGTTCGAGCTGCAGGGCTCGGTCGCGGCGCAGGCGATGGCCATTCTGCACCACCATCCGCCCGCGCTGAGCTCCGTGTCGCCGGCGGTGAACGCCGCGCTGCAGCGGGGCATGGCGAAGAATCCGTTCCACCGCTACGCGACCACGGCCGAGTTCATGGACGCGCTGGCGGCCGCGGCCGGCAGCACCTCCGAGGTGCAGCTTCCGGAAGGGTTCGAGACCTCGCCCACCACCGATCCGCTGGCGCTGGCGGCGCGCGACGAGCTGCCGGAGCTGCCCGAGCTGCCGGCCGACGCGACCTCGGTCAGCGTGGCGCCGGTCGCCGAGGACGCGCCGACCCCGACCGCGCTGCAATCGATGGCCACCATGCAGCTCGACGCGGTCGTCGATCCCGAAGTAGTGATCCCGCCGATCGTCAAGGCCGAGCTGCCGGCGTCGGAGCGGCCCACCATCCCACCGACCGGCATGATGCTGCCGCCCCTGCCGCCGATCAGCGAGCGGCCGACCATGCTGGCCATGGACATCCCGCGCCCGACCATGAAGTCGATGAGCGCCGTCACCGCGCCGCCCGAGCAGACCGGCGAGTTTCGCGCGGTCACGGGCCCCCGCGCCCGCTGGCGCTGGATCGCGCTGGGCGCCTTCGCCGGCACCGCGATCGCAGTCGCTGCCTGGCTGTTCATCCGCTAGCCGGGTCGAGTCCCGGGTTGACGTGGGGGCTTGCGCACCACAATATGTGGGATCCCATGCATTCTGAGAGAGACCGGTACGTGCGCGTCGCGCTCGATTCGTTGAGACGGGTGGTGCGGGCGTTGCGGTTGTCGGCGAGCGAGGCGGAGAGGACGCTCGGGATCAGCGTTGCGCAGCTGTTTGTGTTGCAGCAGCTGGCGGGCGGGCCGCGATCGATCGGGCAGCTGGCGGCCGAGACGCTGACCGATCCGAGCTCGGTGTCGGTGGTGGCGCGCCGGCTGGTCGAGCACGGGCTGGTGTCGCGCAAGGCCGCTCGCGACGACGCGCGCCGCGCCGAGCTCACGCTCACCGGCGCGGGCAAGCGGGTGCTCGCGCGCGCTCCGCAGGCGGCCCAGTCGCGCCTGGTCGAGGCGATCGCGCAGCTCCCCGATCGCCGCCGCCGCGAGCTGGCCTGCGGGCTGGCCGACGTGGCGCGCGCGATCGGCGCCGGCGACGCGACCCTGTTCTTCGAGGACGACCCGGCCAATCCGAAGCGAACCCGACGGGCCCGATCATGAAGCCCGATCATGAGGTCAGGGGCGCCGCCACGCGCGGTGGTCTGCCGGTCTCCCCGTCGCTGGGGCCGACCCTCGACGCGCTCCACGTCCCGCGCGAGCCGCCGCTGGTCGATCGCCGTGTGGTGTGGATCTGCGCGCTGTGCATCGCGCTGGCCGGCGCGTGCGGGCTGATCGCGCAGGGCCTGACGCGCCTGATCGGCCTGATCACCAACCTGTGTTTCTACGGCCGCTGGTCGACGAGCTTCGTCTCGCCCGCCGATCACCACCTCGGCCCGTGGGTGATCGGCGTGCCGGTCGCCGGCGCGATCCTGGTGGGCGTGATGGCGCGCTACGGCTCCAAGGCGATCCGCGGCCACGGCATCCCCGAGGCGATGGAGCAGGTGCTCTACAACCAGAGCCGCATCCCGGCGCGCGTCACCTTCTTGAAGCCGCTCTCCGCGGCGATCTCGATCGGCACCGGCGGGCCCTTCGGCGCCGAGGGGCCGATCATCGCCACCGGCGGCGCGCTCGGCTCGCTCATCGGCCAGCTCCTGCCGGTGACCGGGCAGGAGCGCAAGGTGCTGCTCTCGGCGGGCGCCGCGGCCGGCATGTCGGCGACCTTCGGCAGCCCGGTCTCGGCGGTGCTGTTGGCGGTCGAGCTGTTGCTGTTCGAATACCGGCCGCGCTCCCTGATCCCGGTCGCCCTCGCCGCGGCCACCGCCAACGCGGTACGCATCGCGTTCGTCGGCTCGGCGCCGGTGTTCGCCATGCCCGATCTCGCGCAGCCAGGCGGCGGCGCGCTGGCGTTCTACATCTTGCTGGGCGCGATCCTCGGCGTCGCGTCGATCGGCGTCACGCGCATCGTCTACGCCGTCGAGGACGCGTTCGAGAAGCTGCCCATCCACTGGATGTGGTGGCCGGCGCTCGGCGCGATCGCCGTCGGCGTGTGCGGCTTCTTCGCGCCGCACTCCATGGGCGTCGGCTACGACAACATCGATCGGATCGTCGGCGGCAGCCTGGCCGGCCGCGCGATGATGGTGCTGGTGATCTGGAAATTCGTCTCGTGGTCGATCTCGCTCGGCTCGGGCACCTCGGGCGGCACGCTCGCCCCGCTGTTCACCATCGGCGGCGGGATCGGCTCGGCGCTGGCAGCCGGCGCGATCACGCTCGCGCCTTCGCTCGGCGTCGACATCCGCATCGGCGCGCTGGTCGGCATGGCGGCGATGTTCGCTGGCGCCTCGCGCGCGCTGCTCGCGTCGGTGGTGTTCGCGTTCGAGACCACCCGCCAGCCGCTCGGCATGTTGCCGCTCCTGGGCGGCTGCTCGGCGGCGTTCCTGGTCTCGTGCATGGGCATGCGCAACTCGATCATGACCGAGAAGATCGCGCGGCGCGGCGCGCGCGTGCTCGGCGAGTACGTGGCCGACTTTCTCGATCAGATCGTGGCGCGCGATCACGCCTCGAAGCCGGTGATCGCGCTTCAGGCAGACGACACGCTCGGCGTCGTGCGCGCGCGCATCCACGCCAGGGAGCCCGGCATGGCGCACCAGGGCTTCCCGGTGCTCGACGGTGCCGGCGATCTGGTGGGCGTGGTCACGCGTCGCGATCTGCTCGACGGTCACCCCGACGACACGCGACTGCAGGCGCTGATCCGCCGCCCGCCGGTGGTGGTGTTCGAAGACTCCTCGTTGCGCGAGGCCGCCGATCAGATGACCCGCGCCGGCGTCGGCCGCGTGCCGGTGGTCTCGCGCGTCTCGCGCAAGCTGGTCGGCATGCTCACGCGCAGCGATCTGCTCGCCGCGCACGGCAAGCGACTCCACGAGGCCGAGTCGACGCTACGGGAGCCGGCGTAGACAGGCCGCGTAACCCAACACCACGTCCCCGTCGCGCGTCGCGGTCGGCGTCGGCTGCCAGCCCCGTGCCACGCGCGCCTCGAGCAGCTCGGCCGCCGTCGGCTGGTGGTCCCACACGGCGACCGCCGTGATCGCGCCCAATCAAGTCGTGTCGTAGACCAGGAACCGCTCGCCGTCGGGCACCACCACGTCGTGCGTGTACTCGTCCTGCACGATCACGTCGACGGGCAGCCCGCCCGCGCGCAGCACCTCCTCGAGCGTCCGATGGAGAAACGGCACCTTACTCAGTATACGATGCACGCATGCAGCCCGTTACGCTCGCCGAGGCGCTCGAGCTCGCCGCGTTCGGCGGCAAGGCGGTCCAGCTCGGCGCCGCGTTGCGCGCGGGACTGCCGTCGCCGCCCGGCTTCGCGCTGCCGGTGTCGCTGGTCGACGCCGTCGCTGCGGGCGATCCGCCGGCGCGCGCGACCGTCGCTGCGCTCTACGCTCAGCTCGGCGGCGCGCTGGCGGTGCGCTCCTCAGCCGTCGGCGAAGACTCGGCCGACGCGAGCTTCGCCGGCCAGCACCTGACCGTGCTCAACGTGCGCGACGCCGGCGCGGTCGTCGACGCGGTGGTGCGCGTGTGGGAATCCGGCCGCTCGGCCTCGGCGCTCGCCTACCGCAAGAAGCTCGGCATCGCCGGAGAGCCGCAAGTCGCGGTGGTGGTGCAACGGCTGATCGACGCCGAGTGCGCGGGCGTCTTGTTCACCCGCAATCCGATCAACGGCGCCGACGAGCGGCTCATCGAAGCCACCTGGGGCCTCGGCGAAGCGGTGGTCGCCGGCCTGGTCACGCCCGACCAGTTCCGCATCTCGCGCACCGGCGCCATCCTCGCCCGCACCGCCGGCCACAAAGACCTGGCCATCCTCCCCCAACCCGACGGCGGCACCGCCGAGGTCGAGCTCGACTCAGCGCGCGCCGCCCAGCTCTGCCTCACCGACGCGCAGCTCGCCGACCTGCACGCCCTCGCCACCCGCTGCGAGCAAGTCTACGGCGGCACCCAGGATCTCGAATGGGCCTTCGCCGCCGGCCGCCTCTACCTCCTCCAACGCCGCGCGCTCACCCGCTAGTCTTCGCCTTCCCAGTAGTCGACGGCGGATTTGATCGGAAGGAAACTGTACAGCGTGCGCTGCGCGGGGTTGCCGCCGGGGGCCGAGCCGACGAACAGGCCGACCTTGCCCGAGTCGGGGTAGACGGTGACGTCGGGCTCGTTCATGGTCGAGATCGAGAGGTAGCGCAGCGGCACGGCGCCGCTGTTGACGATCTGGTGCGCGTGCTCGTTTCCCGCCGGCAGCGCGACGTAATCGCCGGGGCCGATGGGAACCTCCTTGTCGCCGAGGCGCAGCATGCCGGCGCCGCCGAGCACGAACACCGCCTCTTCGTTGGCGGTGTGGTAGTGCAGCGGCCAGGCGCGCTTGCCGGGCGGCACCTCGGTCAGGCTGCAGCCGAGCTTGGGCGCGCCGGCGGCCATCGCCAGCCGCTTGCGCCGCACCTCGTAGCGCATGCCGCGCTTGGAATCCTCCCAGCCGATGGCATCGACGTTCACGACGTTGGATGGACGATTCATGGGCAGGCTCCTTCGGGGACGATATGCTGGAACCGACATGGCGCGCATTCTGATTCCACTTCCCGATCGTGATTTCGATACCACCGAAGTCGCGGTGCCGTGGCGGCTGTTGACGCGCGCGGGGCACCAGGTGGTGTTCGCGACCGAGGCGGGCGGCGCGCCACCCGCGTGCGATCCGCTGCTGCTCACCGGCGTGGTCTTCGGCGCGCTCGGCGCATCCGATGAACCGAAGGCGTTCTACGCAGAGATGCTGGCCGCCCCCGAGCTGCAGCGCCCGATCGCCTGGAGCGCGATCCGCCCCGCCGACTACCACGGGCTGATCCTCCCCGGCGGTCACGCGCCGGGCATGCGCCAGTACCTCGGCTCCGATACGCTGCAGGCCAAGGTCGCCGAGTCGTGGGCGCTCGAGCGGCCGGTCGGCGCGATCTGTCACGGCGTGCTGGTGCTGGCGCGCACGCGCGACGCCGGCGGAAAGAGCGTGCTCGCCAAGGTGCGCACCACCTGTTTGCCCAAGTACATGGAGCGCAGCGCCTACCTGGCGACGTTCTGGAAGCTCGGCCGCTACTACCGCACCTATCCGGAATACGTCGAGGACGAGGTCAAGGCCGCGCTCGACGATCCGGCGGCGCAGTTCGAGCGCGGCCCGCGCGTGCTCTCCGCGCGCGGCACCGCCGACGACGATTCGCCCGCGTTCGTCGTCGAGGACGGCCGCTACGTCTCGGCCCGCTGGCCCGGCGACGCGTATCTGTTTTCCAAGGCGTTCCTCGCCAGACTCGCGTGATAGGTTCGAGGCGTGCGGGTTCACCACCTCGATTGCGCTTCGTTGTGTCCGGTCGGGGGTGAGCGCGTCCTCGGCGCCGCGTACCTGCCGTGTCACTGCCTGCTCATCGAGGGGCCGAACGGCCTGGTGCTGGTGGACACCGGCCTCGGCAACCACGACGTCGCGCACCCGATCCGCCGGCTCGGACCGGGATTCCTCGCGCTGCTCAAGCCGCGCCTCGACCCGCAGCAGACCGCTGCCGCGCAGCTCGCGCGCCTCGGCCTGTCCGTGCGCGACGTGCGCGACATCGTGCTCACCCACCTCGATCCCGATCACGCGGGCGGCATCGCCGACTTTCCCGACGCGCGCATCCACCTGCACGCGCCCGAGCTCGAGGCGGCGCTGCACCCGCGCGGCCTGCGCGAGCGCGCTCGCTATCGGGCGGCGCAGTGGTCGCACCAGCCGCGCTGGACGCGCCATTCGCCGGGGCTCGGGCCAGGGCAAGGAGGTGACCGTTGGTTTGGCTTTGAGAGCGTCAGAGCGCTCGACGAGAAGGGACCGGAGATCCTGCTGGTGCCGCTCCTCGGCCACACCCGCGGCCACGCCGGCGTCGCGGTGCGCACCGGCGACACCTGGATCTTCCACTGCGGCGATGCGTACTTCTCGCACGGCGAGCTGGAAGATCCGCCGCGCTGCCCGCCGGCGATCACCGCCATCGAACGCTACGACGACGTCGACCACCGCGCGCGCGTCAACAACCAGACCCGGCTGCGGGCGCTCAAGCGCGAGCACGGAAGCGAGATCGAGCTGTTCTGCTCACACGATCTCCACGAGCTGCGACGGTGAAGGCGCTGCTTGCCGCCGTGGTCGCTGCCGCTGCGGGCGTCGTGTTCGCGCGCGAGCTGGTGCACGCGCTCGAGTATCTGCTCGCCTCCAACCTGCACGACGTGGTCGGCGAGCGCGCGCTCTACGCGTTGCAGGGGTGCAGCGGGCTGATCACCGCGCTGATGGCCTGGTCGATCGCCGAGTACGCGCTCAGCGGCCGCGATCAAAAGCTCTTGCGCATGCGCGTCTATCGCATCACCGCCGGCTCGGCGTTGCTGTTCACCTTTCTCGGCTTCGCGCTCGCCTCGCGGGTGCCGATCGGCGATTGGCCGCCGGCCTGGCGCGAGCTATCGGTCACGCGTCAGGTCGTCTTCGCCGATCGATCGCGCCAATCGCCGAAGACGCCGTGCGTTGCGCACGCGTCGCCGGCCTACCTCGCGCTGCGGCGCGGCGACCCGTTCGAGCTCCCGGGCCAGTGGACGATCCGGCGGCACGCGCGCAGCGGCGACTGGAACGATTGGGAGGCCGCGGTCGCCTACGCGGCGGGCAGCTTTCGCGCCGATCGCAGCGGCTGGTACGCCGTCGAGTTCCCGGCGCCGCTGTGCGTTCAGTTGAAGCCCTGAACGTCATGAACTAACCTCGTACGACCGTGGCCTCTTCCATCGCCCGCCCCAACGAGTTGATCGGCGAGCTGATCGGCGAGCTCCGCCGGCGTTACCCGGGCCGCGTGTCGACCACGCCGCCGGATCGCATCGCCTACGCGCGCGATCTGTGGCCGCGCGGCCTCATCGGCGTGGCCGCCGGCGATCCGGCGCCGCATCCGCCCGATGCGATCGTCTGGCCGACCAGCACCGAAGAAGTGTCCGAGATCATCAAGGCCGCGCTGCAGGCGCGCACGCCGATCGTGCCGTTCGGCGCCGGCTCGGGCGTGTGCGGCGGCGCGCTGCCGATCCGCGGCGGGCTGGTGGTCGATCTCAAGCGCATGCGGCGCATGATCTCGCTCGACAAACAGGCGGGCGCCGCGACCTTCGAGGCCGGCGCGATCGGCGAGCACCTCGAGCACGAGCTCAACCGCCACGGCTTCACCATGGGTCACTTCCCGTCGTCGATCATGTGCTCGACGTTCGGCGGGTGGCTGGCCGCGCGCTCCGCCGGCCAGATGTCCACGCGCTACGGCAAGATCGAGGACATGGTGCGGCGCCTCACCTTCGTCGACGGGCGCGGCACCATCCACGAGCTGGAGAGCGGCGCCTCGCCCGACCTCGCGCAGCTGATCGTCGGCTCCGAAGGCACGCTCGGCATCATCACGCGCGCCACCTGCACCGTGCACCCGGTGCCCGAGGTGCGCCTGTTGCGCGGCTGGTCGTTCAACCGTCTGCCCGCCGGCTGCGAAGCGATCCGCCGCTTGTTGCAACGGGGGCTCAAGCCGGCGGTGATCCGGCTCTACGACGAGCTCGACTCGTTCCTGCACCGCAACGAAGGCACCAAGAAGTCCGGCCACGAGGACGCGCGCAAGAGCGAAGGTCCGGAGGGCTCGCAGCTCGAGCAGTGGATGAGCATGCTCGCGCCGCAGGGCAAGGGGCTGCTCGCCGACTGGAAGAAGCGCGCGATGCACGCCGCGCTCGCGCGCCCCGACCTGGTCAACAAGCTGGCCTCGCGATTGTTGCCGTACGCGCAGGGCGGCTGCCTGTTGATCGTCGGGTTCGAAGGCGAGCGCTCTCTCGCCGAGGCCGAGGCCAAGGCGGCCGCGGTCGAGCTCGAGCGCGCGGGCGGAAAAGATCTCGGCGAGGGCCCCGGCGAGCGTTGGCTTGCGCATCGCTACGCGGTGAGCTTCCGCATGTCGAAGGTGTTCGACGCCGGCGCGTTCGTCGACACGATGGAGGTCGCCACCACCTGGGATCGCCTGCTCGAGCTGTACGCGGCGGTGCGCCAGGCGGTCTCGCCGTTGGCGTTCATCATGGCGCACTTCTCCCACGCTTATCCCGAGGGCTGCTCGATCTACTTCACGTTCGCCGCGCGCGGGGCCAACCGCGCCGACGCCGAGCGGCGCTACGACGCGATCTGGCGCGCCGGGCTCGCCGCCGCGACCCGGGTAGGCGCGACCATCAGCCACCACCACGGCGTCGGGCTCTCCAAGGCGCCGTTCATGCCCGAAGAGCACGGCGAGGCGATGGCCGTCTACCGCGCGGTCAAGGACGTGCTCGATCCGTCGAACCTCATGAACCCCGGCAAGATGGGGCTGCCATGAAGCAGTCGGCGGGTTCGGTCGAGATCATCTACGAGCGTATGCACGGCGCCGTCGGTGCGTTGCATACCAACCTCGACGTGGAGCGCTGTCGGCTCGAGGTGCGGCCCGGCTCGGCGTCCGAGATCGTCGACGTGCTGCGCATCGCCCGCGAGGCGTCGCTGCCGGTCGGCATGCGCGCGCAGCGCGGCGTGGCGCTCGATCTGCAGCGCATGTGCAACGTGCTGCACCTCGACGAGACCTCGCTGTTGGTGCAGGTGCAGGCGGGCGTGACCGCCGCCGAGCTGGAGCAGATGCTGCAAGAGCGCGGCCTGACGCTCGGCCCGCTGCCCGCATTTTCCCGCGCGCGCACCATCGGCGCGCTGCTGGCCGCGCCGCGCCCGTCGGAGGCGAGCCCGCGCATCGGTCGCTTCACCAACGCGTGCGCCGGCATCTCGGCGCTGCTCGCCGACGGCACCGAGCTGTCGACGCGCATCGCGCCGCGCAAGGCCACCGGCCCCGATCTCATGCACGCGCTGGTCGGCGCGCGCGGCACGCTGGGCCTGATCACCGCCGCCACTCTGCGCCTGCAGCGCCGAGGCGAGACGCAGCACGACGCGGCGTTCCGCCTGCCGTCGATCGAAGCCGCGCTCAAGGCCACGCGCGCGCTCCTGCAGCGCGGCGCCCGTCCGCTCGAGCTGACCGTCGCCGCCGAGCCGCCGGTGCTCTCGGCGATCTTCGACGGCACCCCGCAGCTCGCCGCGGCCGAGCGCGAGCTCGCCGAGCGGCTGGCCGTCGAGCTCGGCGGCGAGCCCATCCCGTTTGCGCCGCCCGCGCCGCTGACCCGCGCGCCGCACGAGCGCTTCGTGCCGATGGATCGCATCGAAGCCGCGATCCCGTCGGCCGGCGGCTGCGTGATCGGCTGGCACGTGATGGGCGCCGCGGTCGCCGACGCCGCACGCGCCGCCGAAAAGCCGCCCGCACCCTCCCCCATCGTCGACGCGCTCAAGCGCCGGATGGATCCCGACAACCGCTTCCCATCCTGGCCGGGGACGTAAAATGCCGCCCGATCTCGAGACGTCGCTTTCGTATTGCACCTACTGCCCGAAGCTGTGCCGTCACACCTGCCCGGTGTCGCACGCCGAGGCGCGCGAGACGCTGGTGCCGCAGGCCAAGATGGCCACCATGCGCCGCCTGCGCCTGCGCGAGGGCGAGCGCAACGTGGTCGAGTCGGAGCCGCTGTACGGCTGCACCGGCTGCGGCGCGTGCACCGAGTTCTGCCTGCACGGGATCGAGGTCGGGCCCGCGCTGTTTCGCGGCCGCGATGAAGCCGAGCGCGGTGGCCGCGGCCATCCGGCGCTGGCCGGCTTCGTCGAGCGTTTTTCGGCGAAGTCGCGCAAGGCGACCGAAGAGGTGCGCTTCTCGACGCCCGCCGAACGGCGCCCGATCGAGGCGCAGGTGGCGTTCCTGCCCGGCTGCGACGCGCCGGCGATCGCGCCGCTCATGCTCGACCTGTGCGATCGCATCGGCGCCGAGTACGTCGCTGTAGCCGAGACGCGCCACGCGTGCGGCGGCTACCCGCTGCTCGCGGCCGGCCAGTTCGACGCGTTCCGCCTGCACGCCGAGCGCCTGGCCGAGGATCTGCGGGGCTACGCGCGCGTGGTGATCGGCTGCCCGAGCTGCGCGTGGGCGATGAAGACCCAGTACCGCGCGTTCGGCGTCCCTCTGCGCGCGGCCGTCGAGCACACCGTCGAGTTTCTCGACGCGTTCGCCGAGCGGCTGCCCATCCAACGCAAGCGCCCGCGCGCCTTCTATCACGATCCCTGCTACCTCGGCCGCCACCAGGGCCTCTACGATCAGCCGCGCCGCCTCGCCAACAAGGCCCTCGACAAGCTCGAAGAATTCTCCCGCAACCGCGGCGAGGCCGAATGCTCCGGCGGCGGCGGCGTCCTGCCGCTGACCATGCCCGCCGCGGCCGACGCGATCAGCGACCACCGCCTGATCGAGGTCAAGGAAGCCGGCGTCGACACCGTGGTCACCGCCTGCGCCACCTGCAAGCGCCGCCTCACGCGGGACGGCGTGACCGCCATCGACCTCGTCGAGCTGCTCGCAGGAGCCGTCGCGCCCTAGCGGTCACATGCTATGTTCCCCGCATGCCGGGCACGGTCGTGGTGGTGAATCCGCACTCCGCGGGGGGGAAGACCGAGAAACGTTGGCCGCAGCTTCGCGAGATCATCCACGAAGCGTATGGCCCGTTCGAATCCAAGTTCACCGACGCGCCGGGCTCGGCGACGCTGCTCACGCGCGAGGCGCTGAAGGCGGGGGCCGATCTCGTGGTGGCGATGGGCGGCGACGGCACCATTAATGAAGTGGTGAACGGCTTCTTCGACGGCACGCGCGCGGTGGCGCCGGCCGCGTCGTTCGGCGTCCTTCCCGCGGGCACCGGCGGAGACTTCATCAAGTCGCTCGGCACCTCGAAAGAGGTGCGCACCGCCGCGCAGCAGCTCAAGCTCGCCACGCCGCGCGCGATCGACGTCGGCCGCCTGACCTTCGTCGGCCACGACGGCGCGACGCAGACCCGCCACTTCATCAACATCGCCTCGTTCGGCATCAGCGGCGTCGTCGACCGCTACGTCAACGAGTCCTCGAAGACTTTCGGCGGCACGGTCTCGTTCGCGGTCGCCACCCTCAAGGCCGGCGTCAAGTACAAGAACGCGACGGTGCGCCTGGTGCTCGACGGCGGCCCGGCGCGCGAAGGCAAGATCTACAACGTCGCGGTCGCCAACGGCCGCTACTTCGGCGGCGGCATGAAGGTCGCGCCCGACGCCTCGCTCGACGACGGGCTGTTCGACGTGATCACCATGGGCGACTTCGGCTTCGCCGATCTGCTGCTGCGCGGGCTGGACATCTACAGCGGCAAGCACGTCACCAATCCCAAGGTCACCGTCCACCGCGCGCGCAAGGTCGAAGCCACGCCCGAGGACGGCGTCGAAGTGTTGCTCGACGTCGACGGCGAGCAGCCCGGCCGCCTGCCCGCCACCTTCGAGCTGATCGCCGGAGGACTGCGGGTCCGCGCGTCTGCATGAGCAGTGCTCCCATGAAGTTGCGCATGATCAAGACCGCCGTCTCGCTGATGTGCGGGGTGCTGCTCTTTCTCTCCTGCGCCGACTTCGACATCTGGCCGCTCGCGTGGGTCTCGGTCGCGCCGCTGTTCTGGGTGATCCTCGACGAGCGCACCGAGAAGCCCGCCTGGTACGGCTTCTGCTGCGGCCTGACCGCCAACGGCGGCGGCTTCTACTGGATCGTCGGCTTCCTGCAGCGCTTCGGGCACCTGCCGCTGATCGCGGCGATCCCGATCTGGTCGCTGCTCATCGCCTACCAGGCGATCACCTTCGCGCTGTTCGCCTGGATCGTGCGTCGCCTGCGCGACCGACTCGATCTCGGCGTGACCCTCCTCGCGCCGATCACCTACGTCGCCGTCGAGCTGGTGGTGCCGTACGTGTTCCCCTGGTACCTCGCGATCACGCAAGCGTGGGTGCGCCCGGTGATCCAGATCGCCGATCTCACCGGCCCGCTCGGCGTGTCGTTCCTGCTGATCGTCTCCAACGCCGCGCTCTACGACGCCTGGCGCGGCTTCAGCATCGACAAGAAGCTGCCACGGCGCCGCCTCGCGATCGCGGTCGGCCTGATCGCCGCCAGCCTCGCCTACGGGCAGGTGCGCATCCACCAGGTCGAGGCCGCGCGCGCCGCTGCGCCCAAGCTGAAGGTCGGCCTGGTGCAAGCCAACATCGGCATCCACGAGAAGTGGAACCCCGACTTCATCAAGGACCAGCTCGAGGTGCACCAGCGGCTCTCGAGCATCCTCGAGCTAGAGGGCGCCGAGCTGATCCTGTGGCCCGAGTCGTCCTACCCGTACATGTTCCGCCGCGATCAGCCGCACGACTGGCCCGAGAGCGATCCGCGACGCGCGCAACGCGGCTTCAAGACCCCGCTCTTGTTCGGCACACTCACCGCCGGCGGCGGCGCGAGCTATCCGTACAACTCGGCGCTGCTGCTCGACGGCGGCGGCAACGTGCGCGGCCTGTTCGACAAGAACATCTTGATGGTGTTCGGCGAGTACATCCCCTACTTCGATCACCTCAAGTTCCTCAAGAAGTGGATCCCCGAGATCTCCAACTGGTCGCGCGGCACCGACGTCGCGGTGTTTCCGCTCGAGCGCGCGGGCGGCACCGTCAACATCGGGCCGATGATCTGCTACGAGGACATCTTTCCCTCGTTCGGCCGCCGGCTGACCCGCCGCGGGCCCAACCTGCTGGTCAACATCACCAACGACGCGTGGTTCGGCCGCACCTCGGAGCCGTACGAGCACCTGGCGCTGTCGGTCTATCGCGCCGTCGAGTCGCGGCTCGATCTGGTGCGCGCGGTCAACACCGGCGTCTCCGCGTTCATCGACTCGACCGGCAAGCTGCACGAGCAGAGCCCGTCGGTGGATCCGGACGAGACCAGGGATCCGAAGCCGGTCGCGCTGCTCGGCGAGACCGCGGTGCAACAGCCGTTCATGCTCTACGCGACGCTCGGCGAGTGGTTCGGCGGGCTGTGCTTGCTGGCGCTCCTCCTGCTCGGCGAACGGGCGCGCGCGCGCGGCGGCAACCCGATCCGCTGGCGGCTGGTCGGGCTCGGCGCGGCGTCGATGTTCGGCGCGATCTTGGCCGTGATGCTGGTGCTCGCCGGGCCGGGCCACCTCGGGCTCGCGCTCGAGCTGCTCGCGCATCGCACGCTCGAGGGCGTCGATGCCGCCGCCGCGTTCCGCACCGGCCTGGCGCTGGTACCAGCGCTGGTGATCGGCTGCGCGCTCGGCGGCATCGTCGTGGTCCGCGCCAACCGCGGCGCCGCGCGTCTCGAGTCCGCGCTGGCGGTGATCGCGATCATGGTCGTGCCGGCGCTCGCGTTCGGCACGCTGGAAGGCGAGCAGGCCGGCCTGGTCCTGGCGGCCCTCGCCGGCATCGGCACCGCTTCGCTCGCCGGCCGCCTGACCGCGCGCCGCTACGTGACCGCCGAAACCGCGCCGACGCCGCCGACGACGCCGCCAAAGAAAAAGGCGCGAAAGCGTCGCTAGTCAGTTCACCTTGAACGGATAGGTGATGATCATCTTGTCGCCGCGGAAGTGCGGGAAGCTGGTTCCCTTGAGCGCCGTCGAGATGCAGTAGCCCGTCGGCGTCTTGTCGAACGGCGCCAGCACGTTCATGGTCTCGATCGAGCCATCGCGATCCACCACCAGCTTCACCGTCGCTGTGCCCGACACCTCGAACTCCGCATAGCAGTCGTGCACGCGCTCCTTGATCGGCGCCATCACCAGGTTGATCTGCTTGGGCGAGAGCTGCGCCGGCAGGAGCGCATCTTCGCGCTTGCGCTGCTCGGCCTCCGAGATCTCCTCCGGGCAGCTCGCGTCGCGCAGCGCCGGCGCGTCGTTCACCGTTACGCTGCTCGACGGCGGATCGGACGCGACCACGCGCCCCGAGCAGCGATCGAACACGCGATAGGCCAGCGGCACGAACGTGACGCCCTCGAACGCCTTGTCCCCTGCGCCGCTCTTCCACACCGGGCCGACGCGAAACACGAACTCGACGCGCAGCCGCGGCGCCATCTTCTTCTGCCACTCCGCCGCGGTCTTCTCGTTCGGTTGCGCCACCGACGGGAACCCCACGTCGAGCCCGACCGCGTGTCCGGCCTTGATCGCCTTGGGCACGCGGGTCGTGACGAAGCGCAGCTTGCCCTCGATCGGCAGCGGCTGGCCGCACGCGAGGCAGCCCTGCACGTCGAGCTCCTGCTTCTTCTCCGACGGATCGTAGGGCGCCCAGCTCAACGCCGACTCGTCGCCGACGGCCCAGTAGGTGCCGCCGTGCAGCTTCTCCGCCAGCCAGTCGCGCACCGACGAGCATTGCCGCGTGGACAGCTCGTCCTCGCGTTTGCAGTCGGCGAACAGCGGCCCGAAGAGCTGCGCCAGATCGCCGGCAGGCTCCGCGTCCGCGAGCGCATCTTCGAACGTCGCCGCCTTCTCGCCGAGCGCGCTCGAAGACGAGCCCAGGACCACGCCCAGGGCGACAACCGGCACAATGCCCACCATTCCCCACCCACGAAGCTGTCTCATCGAAAGTAAATTCCTCGTAACTTGTGTGCCGCCAACCTCGCGGCATCAGACGGGGATTCATACCCCGCCGCCTCTATAGGATCAACGGCTATTGAACAGACGGCCTATTTGCGATTACGATCAAATGGGGGTTCCCATGACTCCACGATCGACCCTGATGCTGGGGATGGCTGTAGTGGCAGGTTGCGGCAACTACGACGCCGCCCCGCCGAGCTTCAGCGAAGCGTCCCAACCGGAGGTCCTCTTCCTGGTTCGGACCGAGGTCATGTCGATCCGGCTCGATGGAACCGTGCGCCGCTCGCTGGGAAACGTGGGCGACGATCGCCATCGCACCGGCTTCCCGCGCTTCCTCCCCGACGGGCGCGTCGCGGTGCTGGCCGACGACACCGGCGGCATCTTCCCGTTCGTCGGCAGCCCGCTGGGCGGCGACTTCAAGCGGCTGCCCAACATGAACGTCACGCTCAACGACGCGCTGTGCGGCGTCACCGTCGGCGGCCAGTCGCGCCTGGTGTTCACCACCAGCCCGTTCACGCCGTTTTGGCCGATGGCCACGCGGCTGTACCGCATGGACGTGGACAACCCGCAGCTCGAAGCGGTCGGCTTTCAGTCCTCCGGTCCGAACGACCAGGCGGGCGCGATCACCGAGCCCGCGCCCTACGACGACGGCCGCGTGGTGGCGGTGCGCACCCTGCGTCCCGATGGGCTCACGCCGGGCGTCTCCAGCGTCGAGCTGTTGCGCGTCGACCGCGCATTCGATCACGATCAGGCGCAAACCTCGGAGAAGCTCGCCACGCTCGCCGACGGCTTGCTCGCGCACGCGCCGGCGCGCCTGCCCGACGGCCGCGTGGTGTTCATCCGCGTCAACCCCGACGGCGTCAGCGACACCGACGTCGGCGAGATGCTGGTGATCGGCCTGGACAACCAGGTCAGCTCCACCGGGCTGGTCGGCGTGCTCGCGCTCGAAGTGGTCGGCGATCAGATCGTCTACGAGACCGGCGGCGCCGACGGCGTCAGTGATCTGGTCATGAGCGACCTGACCCACGCGCCCGTCAACATCACCAACACGCCGTTCGTCAGCGAACACATCGGCTGGTCCGATTAGCGCGCTACAGGCGCAGGGCGAATTCGCGGCCGGGCTCGATGATGACCTCGCGGACGATCGCGCGTGAGCGCCCCTGGCGGCGCAGCTTGACCGCGTAGTGGCCCGGCGGCAGCTCGAGCTGACACGGCGCGGGCGGATACGCGGTGGATCCGATCATGATCGTCATGCCGATCGGGCCCGCCACCGAGAGCTTGCCGGTGGTGGCCTTGACCGGCGCTAGCGGCGTCACGTAGGGCGTCGAGGCGGCCACCGCCGATCCGGGCGCCGCGGCCGACGAGCGGCCGAGCGCGATCGCCAGCGTGATCGTCAACAGCGAGAGCGCCACGCCGCCCGCGACCAGGCCGATCTTCTTCCACGGCGGCTCCGCTCCGATCAGCGGTGAAGGAATCGTGATTGCAGGCGCCGGCGTGAACGTCGGTGGCTCGAAGTCGTCGAAGGGCGGCGGCGCGGGCCGGAACGGCGCGGTCGGCTTCTGCTCCTCCGAGAACAACGCGTTCGAGTCGGAGATGTCGAGCAGATCGTGCGGCGCGCTCACCGGTGACGGCAGCGCGTTCTCCATCGTCGCGACCTCGGTCGGCTCGTTGGTGGCGCGATGCACCGGCGACTTCGCCGTCAGCGCGCGCAGCTCGCGCTGCAGATCCTCGGCGCCGTAGCCCGGATGGCGACGGTGCAGCGCGGCCGCCACGTCTCGCCGGAACGCGCCCGCGTCGGTGTAGCGCTGCTGCGGATTCTCCGCCAGCGCGCGATCGAGGATATCGGCCACGTCGGCGGGCACCTGCGGCGCCGCGCGGCGCGACCAGCTGAACACCGCGCCGAACGGCGTCATGCGCCGCGGCTCGCACGCCTCCATGCCGATCAGCATCTCGCACAGCACGATCCCGACCGCGTACAGATCCGCGCGGTGATCGACCGGCTGTCCGATCAGCTGCTCGGGCGCCATGTAGCGCAGCTTGCCCTTGACCGCCCCCGGCCGCGTGCGCGTGATGCGGCTCGACGCGTGCGCGATGCCGAAGTCGCCCAGCTTGACCATGCCCGAGCGATCGAGCAGCACATTCGCCGGCGACACGTCGCGGTGGATGATCTTGCGCGGCGCGCCGGCGCGATCGACCGCCGAGTGCACCGCGAACAGCCCGCGCAGCACCTCGCCGACCACGTACAGCGCGGTGGTGAGCTTGATCTTCCCGCCCGGCACGCCGCGCAACAGCGAGCGCAGGTCGGTGCCGTCCACGTACTCCATCACCAGGTAGAACAGCTCGTCCTGCCGGCCCACGTCGAGCACGCCGACCACGCACGGATGCCCGATCGCGCCGGCGATGCGCGCCTCGTCGAGCAGCATGTCGACGAAGTCGCTCTCCGACGCGAGCTCGGGCAACAGCACCTTGACCGCCACGTCGCGCTCGAACCCGCCGATGCCCTGCAGGCGCGCGTGGAACACCTGCGCCATGCCGCCCTTGCCGATGCGCGAGACCAGCTGGTAGCGGCCCAGCACCTCCGGCATCTGCTCTGGCGAGCGCCCCATGGCGGGCCTGTGTGAGCCAGATTCGTGCCCAAAAAACGACAATGATTTCGCCAACCACGTGGGGTGGAACGGCCCCGGGGAGCCCGCCGGGAGGGGTCGATTAGCCCCATTTCGTGATACTGTTGCCACGGACAAGCTCTGGGGGCCCGGCATGCGGGGGACAGTGTTGGCGGTTCTGGTGGTCCTTTCGGGCACTTCGGTCGCGCGGGCCGACGACAACCTGACCAAGGCGCGCGCCTATTTCCAGGCCGGCGTGGACGCCTACGACGAGGGCAAGTACGAGGTCGCGCTGCGCGAGTTCCAACACTCGCACGCGCTCTCGCACAACCCGGCGCTGTACTTCAACATGGCGGCGTGCGAGGAGCACATCGATCACTTCCAGGCGGCGTCGCTGCTCTTGCGCCAGTACTTGATCGAGAAGCCGGACGCGGACGACAAGACCAAGGTCGAGGCGCGCATCCAGGTGCTCGAGACGCGTGAGGAGGCGATGAAGCGACCTGAGGCGCCGCCGCCACAGCTCAAGACCGAGCCCACACCACAGATCGTCGTGGCCCCGCCGCCGCCCCCGGAGCCGAAGCGAAAGCGCGTGATCTCCTGGGCGCTGCTCGGCGTCACCGGCGGGCTGGCGCTGGGCGCGATCGCCACCGGCTCCTACACCGCGGTCAACCACGGTCAGCTCAAGGACTCGTGCGGCGCCACCGCGGCGGGCTGCTCGAGCGGTCAGATCGACGGCCTCAAGTCGGCCGGGCTGGCCACCGACGTGCTGATCGGCGTGGCGGCGGCGGCGGCGATCGTGACGGTGGTGATGTTCGTCGTCGAGCCCAAGCTCGGCGCGAAGAAGATCGATCACGCGCGGCTGCGGCTCACGCCGGCAGGGATGGTGTTTTAGTGATGCGCTACTCGCTCCTCGCGCTGGCGATGGCCTCGAACGGCTGCTCGCTGATCTTCGACGGCAACGATCTGCACGGCACCGCCGGCGGCAACGGCGACCTGGGCATGTCCAGCGATCTCGCGGGCGGCGGCGACGGCGGCGCCGGCCTCGACCTGACGGGCGGCGGGGGCGATCTCGCCGGCACCCCGTGCACGCCCCTGACGACGGTGAAGTTCACCGTGAGCACGCCCAGCGTCGCCGCGATGGGCCCGTACACCATCGCGCTCGGCGACATCAACAAGGACGGCCACCCGGACATCGTCACCGCCAACTACAGCTCGGACAACTTCAGCGTGCTCCTCGGTGCGGCGGACGGTTCGTTCAATCTCGCCTCGACCGCGCCGTTCGCCGGCTGCACGACCCCGCAGTACGTGATCGTCGCCGATCTCGACAACGACCTCCTGGACGACGTCGTCCTGACTTGCTTCGACAACACCACCGCCGTCATCAACGTCTACTTGAACCAAAGCACGCCGACGATGGTCAAGTTCGCCGCCGCCAAACCGGTGACGGTGCCCGCCAACCACCTCTTGTACATCGTCGCGGGCAAGTTCAACGTCGACGCCAACGTCGATCTCGCCGTCGTCGACAACGGCGCCACCAACGGAGTCAACGCGGTCACCCTCTTCACCGGCGACGGCCATGGCAACTTTGCGGCCACCGCGCCCATGACCGCCGGCAGCGGCGCGAGCAGCCCGTCGGTGACCGACCTCAACAACGACGGCGTCGACGATCTCATGGTCTACAACGACAACGACGACGACCTGACGATGTTCTTGTCCAAGCCGGCGGGTGGTTTCACCGCCACCCGGCTCGCCTATGACTCGACGGGCGCCTCACCGGGCGGCACGCTCTACTTCGCCGGCGCGCCGACGCTGCGCGACCTCAATGGCGACGGGCTCAAGGACATCGTCGTCGCCTCGGGCACCACCTCGCCCGGGACCATCGAGGTCTTCTTGAACAGTGGAACCGCCACCGCGCCAGCCTTCCCGGTCACGCCGACCGATGTTCCCACCGGCGATCTGCCGCTCACGCAAGAGCTGGCGGACTTCAACTGCGACGGCAAGCTGGACATCGTGGCCTCCACCAACGGCTGCGATCCGGGAAACCAGAGCTGTCCTGGTGGCACGGCGCAGCCGCCTGGCCTGTGGGTGCTGCCCGGTCACGGCGCCGGCTTCGACGCGCGCATCACGACCGCGTCGTTGGTCGGCTGCGACAACCTGTACACCGGCGACTTCGACGGCAACGGTTACCCCGACGTGGTCTGTGGCGGTAGCGCCGGCGCCGTCCAGGTCTTTCTGAACAAGCCGTAGCGCTCCCGCCGTACCGCGGTTGCATTTCCGCCTTGCGGCCGTAAGATGCGACTCCGCTTACACGACAAGGAGTCGCAGAAATGGCCCTCATCGAAGTCGCCGCCGACGGCACCGTCAAGACCCCAAAGAACCCGACCATCCCGTTCATCGAGGGCGACGGCACCGGCCGCGACATCTGGCGTGCCTCGGTGCGCGTGTTCGATGCCGCCGTCGAGAAGTCCTACAAGGGCGACCGCAAGATCGAGTGGCTCGAGGTGCTCGCGGGCGAAAAGGCGTTCACCCAGACCAAGAACTGGCTGCCCGACGAGACCGTCGAGGCGTTCAAGAAGTACAAGGTCGGGATCAAGGGCCCGCTGACCACGCCGGTCGGCGGCGGCATCCGCTCGCTCAACGTGGCGCTGCGCCAGCTGCTCGATCTGTACGTGTGCCTGCGGCCGGTGCGCTACTTCACCGGCGTGCCGTCGCCGGTCAAGCACCCCGAGAAGGTCGACATGGTGATCTTCCGCGAGAANNGACATCTACGCCGGCATCGAGTGGGCCGCCGAGAGCCCCGAGGCCAACAAGGTGATCGCGTTCCTGCAGAACGAGATGGGCGTCAAGAACATCCGCTTCCCGCTCACCTCGGGCATCGGCATCAAGCCGGTCTCGCGCGAAGGCACCGAGCGTCTGATGCGCGCGGCGCTCGACTACTGCGTCAAGCACAAGCGCAAGAGCCTGACCATCGTGCACAAGGGCAACATCCAGAAGTTCACCGAGGGCGCGTTCCGCGACTGGGGCTACGCGCTGGTGAAGAAGGAATACGCCGGCCGCGCGATCGGCTGGGATGACTGCAACGGCAAGCCGCCGGCCGGCCAGGTCCTGGTCAAGGACTCGATCGCCGACATCACGCTGCAGCAGGTGCTCACGCGCGCCGACGAGTTCGACGTGATCGCCACCACCAACCTCAACGGCGACTATCTCTCCGACGCGCTCGCCGCGCAGGTCGGCGGCATCGGCATCGCGCCGGGCGGCAACATCAACTACCTCACCGGCCACGCGATCTTCGAAGCCACCCACGGCACCGCGCCCAAGTACGCCGATCAGGACAAGGTCAACCCCGGCTCGGTGATCCTCTCGGGCGTGATGATGCTCGAGCACCTGGGCTGGCAGGAAGCCGCCACCGCGATCCTGCGCGGCCTCGAGCGCTCGATCGGCAACAAGACCGTCACCTACGACTTCGCCCGTCTCATGGAAGGCGCCAAAGAGGTGAAGTGCTCCGAGTTCGGGGACCTGATCATCAAGAACATGTAACTTGTCAGACATTTCTTCTTCCATCATTCACGCTACTTACTAGCTCCGCGTCTCCTGCGTCCTGGCGGCCGCACCCCCCGCGCTTATTTGGTGGACCATGACCGCGTTTGGGCTCCGGCTGCGTTTTGCTGCCTGCTACATCGTCGTCACACCGCACGATGGGGAGGACCAGCAGTTCAACATCGAGATCATGGACGCCCACGGCGAGCCCGTAGAGGGGCAGGAGCTGCGCGAGGGCATCGCCTACCTGCTGCACAGCATCAGCAAGCTCCGCGCCCAGGTGTGGGCCATGCCTGGCAGCCCCGCGCCGACGGCGAAGGCGACCGGCAAGCTGGCGATCGGCTAGCGCCGGGACCGCGCTAGCGCCGCAGTGACCCGCCTTCTCCTCCTGCTCGCAGTCCTCGCAGCTGCGCGGCCCGCCACGGCCGACGGGCTGTTGCGCATGGCGGCGATCGCGCCCGACGGCACCTCGTGGGCGCGCGAGCTGAAGGCGTTCGCGCGCGACATCGAGAGCCGCACGCAAGGCCGCGTGAAGATGAAGTGGTATTGGGCCGCGATCGCCGGCGACGAGGACCAGGTGCTCGATCGCATCCGCCGCGATCAGCTCGATGTGCTCGCCGGATCGATCAGCTGCACCAAGCTCGCCCCGTCGCTGCGCGTCACGCGGGTGCTCGGCCTGTTCCAGAATCGCGACGAGTCGGAGTACGTGATCGGGCAGCTGCGCGGGCTGCTCGACGGCGAGTTTCGCGCGCATGGGTTCGTCGGGTTCACCTCGGGGCTGGGCAACGAGATCCTGTTCACGCGCACGCCGATTCGATCGATCAGCGACCTGCGCAAGAGCCATCCGTTTCTGTGGAGCCTCGACGATCTGATGATCGCGCAGATCACCGCGCTGGGCGTGCGTCCGGTGCTCGCGCACATCAGCGAGGCCGCGCAGACCTACGAGGAGGGGCGCTCGGACGGGTTCATCGCGGTCCCGACGGCCGCGCTGGCCTTCCAATGGTCGGCGCGCTCGAAGTACTTCACCGACCTGCCGCTGGCGCTGCTGCCCGCCTGCCTCTTGATCTCCAACCGCGCCATCGACGCGTTCCCGCTCGGCGATCAGCACGCGATCCGCGACGCGGCCGCCAAGCTGGTCTCGCGCTTCGATGACCTCAACCGCACGCAGGATCGCAAGCTCCTCGACGAGCTCTTCGAGAAGCAGGGCCTCCAGCGCGTGCCCACCAGCCCGACATTCCGCTCGGAGTTCTTCGCCGCCTCGAACGCGGTGCGCGCCACCATCCCGGAGAGCATGGTCACGCATGCGTTACTGGCGAAGGTGCTCGGGTGGCTCGCCGACTTCCGCGGCTCGCGCTGAGCGCTACTCCTCGTAGAACAGCGTGTCGCGGCCGTGCGAAAAGCGCTTGATCGCCTCGAGCACGCTCGGCTCGAGCTGACCGAAGCGGATGCCGATCCCCTCGGGCGCGTCCGACGACGACATCACGTGGGTGCGCGCCCAGCACACCACCCCGGTCACCTGGAAGCGCTGCTCGCCGAGCACCAGCTCGAACGAGACCTCGCTGCCGAGCGGCGGCGGATGCGGCGTGGCCACGAAGATCCCGCCCTCGCTGATGTTGTCGGTGATGCCGGTATAGAAGTTGTGCTCGCTCTCCAGGCTCACTTCCACCGTCAGCGGAACGCGCGGATGGCTGCGGTTATGGGGTGCCTGGCCGGTCATCGAAGGGGAAGATCGACGATACCACAGATGCCCCGGCGCAGAACCGCTTACGGCAAGACGTCGCGGTGCGCATCGTCGCGCGCGACGTCGGCCTTGCGCTCTTCCCGGGCGGCTTTTTCGTAGCGGCCGTGGGACGCCGCGCGGTCGGCGCGGTTCTCGTGATAATTCGCGCGCGCCCGATCGAGCGAGCGCGAGCAACCCAGGCCGGCCCCCAGCATTCCGAGAGCCGCACTCAACATCAGCAGTTTACGCATGGTCGGATTCAATGCAGCGCGCGGGCCAACAGGCTCGCTCATGGAGCAAGCGAGCGGCTACTTCGGCGCGTGGCGCGTGCACGCGCAGGTCGCGTTCGAGGCGGCCATCCAGTCGGGCATGGCGGCCGCCGCGTGCGTGCCGCCCGGATGCTCGCTGAGCTGCTTGACGTGCTCGAGCACGCGCAGGTGGATGGCGTGCAGGAACGTTCCCGCCCACGCGCGCCAGTAGCCGGTGGGAAACACCTTGAGCTCGTACCAGGTGGTGCCGCGCAACGTGGTCGTGCCGTCGGCGTTGCCGGTGAGCAGGAACTGCCCGTGCTTGACGTCGAGGTACTCGGCCAGGTGGCCCGGCTGCTCGCGCACCCCGAAGCGCAGCTCGTGTGGCGCGTCCCACACCTCGATCGGCTCGACGAAGGTGCCGTTGGTGAACACGCAGCGGCGCGTGGCTCCCGGATCATTCCCGTCGATGCGCGCCTCGAGCGGCATGGCGACAATCGCGAAGACCGCCGCCGGCGGTGTTGTGATGGGCGGGAACGAGATCACGTTCTTCCACACCACCTCGGGCGGCGCGTGGATGGTCACCGTCGAGACCACCGACAGCGCCTCGGGCGGGCGCGGGTTCGCCAGATCGATGCCCACCAGGCACGGGATGAGCAGCAAGAGCAGCGGCGCGGCGAGCTGACCGATCGGCCGCGAGCCCGCGCACAGCCAGCCCACCCACGCGCCGAGCCCCATCATCGCGCCGAGGATCGGGAACGCCATGATGATGCACGCGATCCCTTCCCACGCGAACGCGAGCAACAGGATGCTCGCCACCACCAGCGGCGAGATGCCATACCAGATCGCCGTGCGCGCGCGCAGCCCGCGATCGTACGAGGTGCAGAACGCGGTGAAGAAGCCCATGCCGAACGGCAGGCCGATGAACAGCATCGAGCCGAACGACGCGTTCACCTGCGCCACGATCACGTAGCAACCGAGCCCCATAATCAGGCTCATCAACATCCCAAGCAGATAGGCCAGCCCCTTCGAGCGTGGGATGACGCGCTCGAAGAAGCGCGGCGGCGGCGGCGTGGCCAACGGGATGCCTTCGCGATACGGCCCCGGCGCGGGCAGCGCGGGCCCCGCGGGCTCCGTCGCCGGCGGCGTGAACACCAGCACCGCGAAGAACGCGAAGTGCAAGAACGGCAGGAAGAACAGCCCCGCCCAGAACGGGCTCACGCCCATGTCGCGCAGCCGCCGCACGGTCAGCGACAGCCCCATGTAGATGAACGGCGCCGCCAGGGCCAGCAGCGCGACCATGTACCCGGCGGGCACCTCGCGCCCAAACGGGCTCACGCGCGGCGACAGGTACATGAGCGGATTCCACGGCTGCTTGAACGCCATCGAGACCGCGAAATCGAGCGGATACTTGATCGCGAACAGCAGGATGCCGGCGAGCAGATAGCCCTTGCGGCTCACCCGCCCCTGCCACGAGAACAGATCGAGCGCGTGCCGCATGGCGCGCAGTGTACTAGAAGGTCAGCGCGAGCTGCAGGCCGTAGTGATCACGGCTCGCCGACGGCACCAGCATCCACGCCGGCGGCACGCGCGCCGGGCCGATGCCGAGATCGCCGTTGCGATAGCGCGAGAGCGAACGCACGACGTCGGTCGGCTGGGTCACGATCTGGATCTCGCCGACGGCCGCGCCGGTGAGCGCGGTGATGGCCGCTTGATCCCAGTGGCCGAAGACCGCGCCGAGGAACACGCCGAGCGCGGCGTTGAACAAGAGGCTGCCGGCGTGCACCAGCGGCCCGCTACCGAACGCCTCGGAGGCGGCGTCGCGCAACAGCAGCCGCTCGGCATCGGCGAGGATCGCGCAGCGGTCTTCGTCGAGGCGCACATGCTTCAGGCGCCGTTCGAGCCAGCGCTGATCGCCCAGCACCTTGAGTGGCAAGATCCCCAGCACCGCGACGCCGACGAACGACGCGCCCGCGCCGACGAAGTCGTCGATCTTGGTGTCGCTGCTGCTGGCGGTCAGGCCGAGCACCAGCTCGCCCGCGGTCAGGGTCGAGTAGATCCCGGCCCAGGTCCACGCCCAGATGCGCGCGCGACGCGCTCCCCGCCGCAGGGAAGCCTGAATAAAATCAATGCGTTCCTGCGCATCGAGGCGACCGAGGGCAGTCGTGCCCCCGGGGATCGATTGGCAGTGCACCTGGGCGCGGGCGACGGTGGGAGCGGCGAGAAACAGGCCGACGAAAGCGTAACTCAGGCTTGCGTTCCGAATCCGCCTTCTCGTAGAGTTCGCCCCATGAAGCGTCGGATTCTCGCCTTCGCCATTTTGTTCGCGAGCGGATGCGCCGCAGACTTCGAGCCCGGGTCGAACGATCTCGCGGTCAAGGACTTCAGCCCCACCGACCACGGGCCGGCGGACGATTTGTCGCAGACGACCGATCTCGGCGTTGTCGATCAGGCGTCCCCCGATCTGCGCATCGTTGCGATCCCTGACTTGCTCGTGCCGCCGGATCTTACCACGCTCATGTGTGACCTCGGGCCCGCCTCCGGGAGCGACGGAGGGTCGGCCGGCAAACTGTATGTGGCTGCGGTGTCGGGCGGAAAGGCGCTCGTCACCTCCGAGTACGATCCGGTTCTCGGCACCTGGAGCGCGAGCGCCATCGACGGAAGCCAGCAGGTGAACGACGTGGTGATCGCGACGTCGGGGCCGCGCAACCAGCCGCTGGTCGTGGCGCGGCTGGCGAGCTCGGTGCTGTACGCGGCGGCGTTCCAGCCGTGTCTCGCCGCCTACGCGCAGCTGGCGCCGGTCTACCAGCAGCTCGACACGTCGACCAACCGCCCGTCGCTGATCGGCGGCCTGACGCCCGATCTGATCTTCAAGGGCTCCAACAACGGCGACCAGCACCTCTATCACACGCAGTTCGACGGCGCGGCCTGGTCGGCGGCCGCCCAGCAGGCGACCTTCCTCACGACGCTGGACCCGGCAGCGGTGCGCGTGAACGCCGCCGTGCACGCGATTCACACCGGCACCGATTCCCAACTGTACGACGGGCTGGTGGGCGGCGCAGCGGTAACGATCACCGGCGCGACTTCGAGCCTGTCGCCCGCCGCGGTGACCGGGCTCGACAGCACGCTGCACGTCGTGTTCGTCGGCACCAACACCAACCTGTACTACGCGTCGCGCGCGTCGGGCGCGGGCGCGTACTCCGCTCCTGCGATCGTGTGCGTGTCCGGCACCTGCCTCGCGACCACCGACAAGACGCCGTCGCTGGCGCTGACCGCCACGGGCGCGCCGATCGTCGCGTTCCACGGAACCGACAACCACATCTATACGTCCGCGCTCGCCGGCGCCGTCTGGTCGTCGCCCATCGAGGCGACGGGCGGCGAGCTCACCACGCTGCCACCGGCGATCGCCTCGGGCGTGGGCGCCGCGGCCGCCGAGCTGGTCTACGTGCGCACGACGGACGGCTACCTCCGGCACACGCGGCTGTCGACCACCTGGGCCACCGCGATCACCGTCTCGCCGACCGCCGTCTCGGCTGCGCCCGCGCTTGCCAGCGTTCCCTGATGGCGTGTAGCATCCGCGCCACTCACCTCAACTGATCTGGCAAGGAGCGGCTCATGCCCCGTCGACACAAGATCGCACTCATCGGCGCCGGGAACATCGGCGGCGAGCTGGCCGCGCTGGCCGCCCGCGAGCACCTCGGCGACGTGGTGCTCTACGACATCCCCGACAAGGAAGGCTTGGCCAAGGGCAAGGCCCTCGATCTCGAGCAGAACGGCTCGATCCTCGGCTACGACTCGAGCATCACCGGCACCTCCAACTGGGACGACTGCGCCGGCGCCGACGTGGTGATCGTGACCGCCGGCGTACCTCGCAAGCCGGGCATGTCGCGCGACGATCTCTTGTCGATCAACCTGAAGATCATCCGCAACGTGGCCGAGAACGTGAAAGCGAAGTGCAAGGACGCCTTCGTGATCGTGATCTCCAACCCGCTCGACGCGATGGTCTACGAGCTCAAGAAGGTCTCGGGCCTGGCCAAGAACAAGGTCGTGGGCATGGCCGGCGTGCTCGACGCAGCGCGCTTGCAGCTGTTCCTCGCGCGCGAGCTCGGCGTGTCGGTCAAGGACGTGCGGGCCATGGTGCTCGGCGGGCACGGCGACACGATGGTGCCGGTCACCGCGTACTGCACCGTCAACGGCGTGCCGATCCGCCAGCTGATCTCGAAGGAGAAGCTCGACGCGATCGTGACCCGCACGGCGGGCGGCGGCGGCGAGATCGTCAAGCTCATGGGGACCAGCGCCTACTACGCGCCGGCCTCGGCCGCGATCTCGATGGCCAAGGCGTACCTGCGTGACGAGAAGCGGCTCCTGCCGGCAGCTGCGTATTGCGAAGGCGAGTATGGGTACAAGGATCTGTACATCGGCGTGCCAGTGGTGATCGGTGCGGGCGGGGTCGAGAAGATCGTCCAGATCGAGCTGACGGCCGAGGAGAAGGCGAACCTCGACAAGTCGGCGGCCGCGGTCCGCGAGCTGCTCGAAGCCTCCCGCAAGCTGTAACCCTTCCGCTAAAAAACAGGTCGCATTACAGTAGCTTGCGCTCGGTTGCGTAGGCTCCGCCACACGTGTTACCCTTAGCGAGGCTCATGTCGTCGTTCGCCATCACCTCGGTCACCGTGTGCAAGCTCCGCCAGCGCGGCGTCGCTCGGACGTCGGTCTCGATCGGCAGGCCATTCGACGGGCTGCTGCTGTGGGAGCCCAAGATCGGCGATCGGCTGGTGATCTGCCGGACCGGCTCGAACCACCTGACCACCACGCCGGTGCGCCGCCTGCTGCTCGAAGCCGACGGGCGCAGCGTCTATGTCGAGACCGCCAACAGCGTCTATCGGCTGACCTTCGGTACGCCGATCAGCCGCGTGCAGGAAGGTCGCTTGGTGTTCGCGCCGCCGGTCCAGGTGCAGCGCGACGCGGACGGCACCGAGATCACCGGCGTCGCCGACGAGCCGGGCGCCGACAGCAGCACGCCGCTGCGCAATCCCACGACCGGCCACTAGGCTGCACCTTATTTTCGGAACACGCCGCCGACCAGGTGGTAGCGCGTGACCGACTTGTGCACGTGCACGCCGCCTTTTTCGTCCTCTTCGCTGTTGGTCTGCGACACTACCGCGGTCCGGGTCTTGGGCTCGAACTTCACCGATGGCGTCGAGTGCACCGGCGGATCGGCCAGGCCGCCCAGCTCGAGCGCCACCTGCGCCTTGCCGCCCGCGTAGCTGACGTAGGTGTCGAAGTAGTCGGAGCACGCTTCGGGATGGGAGCCGATCTTGAGCATCGGGATGCCGAAGACGGTCTCGAGGTGCGCGCTCACGTTGCCGCCTTTTTGCGACAGATACGCGCCGCCGGCGGGGCGCATCAGCAGCTCCGAGTCGCCGATGCGCACGCGGATCTGAAAGTCGGCCGCGAACGAGACCGTGGCGACCTCGGGCGTTCCGTCGCCGTCGAAGTCGGCGGAGAATCGGAAGGGCGTCAGCGAGCCGCCGAACACCCGCGTGCCGGCCGCGTCGGTGTACCAATTGTTGACCAGGCCATCGATGCTGGCGCCCTCGCCCACTTGCGCGATCGTGATCGCCCCGTCGTCGACGATCCTGAACAACCGATCGCCCGGCTTCCACCCGGTGAAGCGCACCTGCTCGTCGAGGACCAGCTTGCCTCCGTTGGGCGCGCTGTACTCGAGCACGATCTCGCGCGCAGCAGCCCGCCCGACGCTCGTGTCCGCCAACGCCAACGCAGACGTGAACGTCAACGCGAACGACAACGTGAACGGCAGCGCGCGCATATCTATTAATACGGCGAAACCCTTGTTCCCCCGCCCCCGTCATGTTACCTCGTTCCAGCCCTACCCACGGAGGCCCGCGTGAAGATTCACGAGTATCAGGGGAAAGAGCTGCTCAAGCGCTACGGCGTCGCGGTGCCCAAGGGCAAGGCGGCGATGTCGCTCAAGGAGGCCGACGAGGCCATCCGTTGGGTGCAGGACGAGACCAAGAGTCCGGTGGTGGTGGTCAAGGCGCAGATCCACGCGGGCGGCCGCGGCAAGGGCGGCGGCGTGAAAGTAGCCAAGACTCTCGAGGACGCGCAGGCCAAGGCCAAGCAGATCTTCGGCATGACCCTGGTGACGCACCAGACCGGTCCCGAGGGCAAGAAGGTCAATCGGCTGCTCATCGAGCAGGGCGTGGACATCGCGCGCGAGCTGTACATCGGGCTGGCGCTCGATCGGACCAACGGGCGCGTCACGGTGATGGCGTCGACCGAAGGCGGCATGGAGGTCGAAGAGGTCGCCGAGAAACATCCCGAGAAGATCTTGAAGGCGGCGATCGATCCGGCGGTCGGCTTCCGGCCGTGGCAGGCGCGCGCGCTCGCGTACGGGCTCGGCCTGAAGGACGACGAGGTAAAGCACGCGGTGAAGTTCTTGAACGCGCTGGTGACTGCGTTCCTCGATCTCGACTGTTCGCTCCTGGAGATCAACCCGCTGGTGGTGACCAGGCAGGGCGACGTGATGGCGCTCGACGCCAAGATCAACTTCGACGACAACGCGCTGTACCGGCATCCCGAGCTCAACGAGCTGCTCGATCTCGAGGAGGAGAATCCGGCAGAGACGCAGGCCAAGAAATTCGACCTGTCGTTCATCCAGCTCGACGGCTCGATCGGCTGCATGGTCAACGGCGCCGGCCTGGCGATGGCCACCATGGACATCATCAAGGTCTATGGCGGCTCGCCGGCCAACTTCCTCGACGTGGGCGGCGGCGCGACCGCGGAGAAGGTCACCGCGGCGTTCAAGATCATCACCTCGGATCCGAACGTGAAGGGCATCTTCATCAACATCTTCGGCGGGATCATGAAGTGCGACACCATCGCCTCGGGCGTGGTGACCGCGGTCAAGGAAGTGGGCCTGAAGGTGCCGCTGGTGGTCCGGCTCGAGGGCACCAACGTCGAGCTGGGACGCAAGATCCTCTCGGACTCGAAGCTCAACCTGGTGGCCGCCACCGACATGGCCGACGGCGCGAAGAAGATCGTGGAGCTCTCCAAATGAGCGTGCTCGTCGACAAGAATACGCGCCTGTTGGTGCAGGGGATCAGCGGCAAGACCGGCGCGTTCCACACCAAGGGCGCCAAGGAATACGGCACCACTGTCGTCGCGGGCGTGACGCCGGGCAAGGGCGGCACCATCTTCGAGGGCACGCCGGTGTTCAACACCGTCGCCGACGCAGTGAGGGAGACCGGCGCCAACGCGACCGTCATCTATGTCCCGCCGCCGTTCGCGGCCGACGCGATCCTGGAAGCGATCGCGGCGGAGCTGCCGCTGGTGGTGTGCATCACCGAGGGCATCCCCACGCTCGACATGGTGCGCGTCAAGCGGCTGCTCGAGACGCAGACCAAGACGCGGCTGATCGGGCCCAACTGCCCGGGCGTGATCTCGCCGGGCAAGTGCAAGATCGGGATCATGCCCGGCTACATCCACAAGGAAGGCGACGTGGGGCTGGTGTCGCGGTCGGGCACGCTGACCTACGAAGGCGTGCACCAGCTCACGCAGCTCGGCATCGGGCAGTCCACGTGCATCGGCATCGGCGGCGATCCGGTCAAGGGCATGGACTTCATCGACGCGCTCGAGCTGTTCCAGAACGACAAGGGCACGCGCGCGGTGCTGATGATGGGCGAGATCGGCGGCGACTCCGAGGAGCGCGCGGCGGCGTACGTCAAGCAGCACATGAACAAACCGGTGGCGGCGTTCATCGCCGGGCAGACCGCGCCGCCCGGCAAGCGCATGGGTCACGCGGGCGCGATCATCGCCGGCGGCAAGGGGACCGCATCGGAGAAGATCGCGGCGCTCGAGGCGGCCGGCATCGCGGTGGCGCGCACGCCGGCGGAGATGGGCGCGACGTTGAAGAGCGTGCTGAAGTAATGAAAGTCTTCGTCACGGGTGGCACGGGGTACATCGGCTCGGCGGTGGTGCGCCGGCTGGTGGCCGGCGGCCATCACGTGACGGGACTGGCGCGCTCGGATGCGAGCGCGGCGACGCTGGAGAAGCTCGGCGCCAAGGTGCAGCGCGGCAGCTACACCGATGGGGCGATCGTGCGCGACGGCGCGCAGTCGCACGACGTGTCCGTGCACGCGGCGACCGGCGAAGGCTCCGAAGGCGACAAGACGGCGATCCTGGCGCTCACCGAAGGCGCGCGCGCGGCAAAGAAGGCGCGCCGGCTGATCTACACGTCGGGCGTGTGGGTGCTCGGCGAGTGCCCGGAGCCGACCGGCGAGGACGCGTCGGTGGAGCATCCGGCGGCGAACGTGTCGTGGCGGCCGTTGCACGAGCGGATCGTGCTCAAGGCGGCGGGCGCGCCGATCTCGACCTGCGTGATCCGGCCGGGGATCGTGTTCGGCGAGAAGCGCGGGCTGGTCGGCGCGCTGTTCAAGTCGGCGCTCGACGACGGCGCGGCGAAGTTCGTCGGCGACGGGCGCAACCGCTGGTCGATGATCCACCGCGACGATCTGGCCGAGCTGTACCTGGCGGCCGTCGAGAAGTGGAACGAAGGCGTGTTCCACGCGACCAACGAGACGGTGCGCGTGGAAGAGGTGGCCCGCGCGGTGGCGCTCGCGGCGGGACGCGTCGACGCGATCAAGTCGTGGCCGCTCGCCGAGGCGCGCGCCACCATGGGCTATGCGGACGCGCTGTGCCTGGACCAGGTGGTGGTCTCGCCGCGCTCGCGCGAAGTCTATGGTTGGAAACCGGCGCATCCCGCGTTCGTCGCGTGCGCGCCGGCGATGTTCGACGAATTTCGGCAGTCTTAACCAAGCGAGGAACGGCATCATGTCAAAAGAGCGTACGTTTTCGATCGTCAAGCCCGACGCGGTATTGGCGGGAAAGACCGGGGCCATCGTCCAGCACCTCACCGACGGCGGGCTCAAGCCGATCGCGATGAAGCTGGTGCACCTGAGCCAGGAGCAGGCCAAGGGCTTCTACCACGTGCACCGGGAGCGCCCGTTCTTCGGCGACCTGGTCAAGTTCATGACCTCCGGCCCGTGCCTGGTGCAGGTGCTCGAGGGCGAGAACGCGATCGCCAAGAATCGCGAGCTCATGGGCGCCACCGACTCGAAGAAGGCCGCGGCGGGCACCATCCGCCAGAAGTTCGGCACCGACATCGAGCGCAACGCGGCGCACGGCTCGGACGCACCGGAGACGGCGAAGTACGAGATCGGCTTTTTCTTCTCGGGCGCCGAGCTGGCCGCGCTGGGAGTGACTCCGTAACGAACCCGGACGTGCCGCCATGCTCGATGTGCTGCGCCTCGAGAACCTGGTCATCGATTGCATCGTCGGCATGTACCCGAGCGAACGGTTGCGTCCGCAGCCGCTCAAGCTAGACCTCGCGCTGCACCTCGACACGCGGCGGGTCGCGACCGGCGCCGGGTTGGCCGGCACCGTCGACTACGCGCGGCTCGCCGGGGAGCTGCGCTTCTTGCTCACCTCCTGCCAGTTCCTGCTGCTCGAGACCGCGGCCGAAGCGCTGTGCCGCTACCTGCTCGCGCCGCCCACCGACGACGCGCCGCACGCGGCCGTCGAGGAGGTCACGCTCAAGCTGACCAAGCCGGCCGCGCTCGACGGGGTGATCGTGCCATCGCTCGAGGTGCACCGGCGCGCCGATGAGATGAGCTACAACGTCGAGGACAAGCCGTTCGGCCGCGTCGACATCGTGTTCGAGACGCGCGCCTGCGGCATCTATCGGCTGCGCATCCAACCGGGCGGCGCGATCCCCACGCACGAGCATCGCCAGACCGACGAGTCCGAGCTGGTGCTCGGATCGGGGCTGCACCTGCAGGGCGAGCCGGTCGAGGCGGGCACCGGCTATCGCTGGCCGCGCGGCGCGAGCCACCGCTACGACAACCCGAGCTCGACCTGGCAGACGGTGCTGTGCGTCGATCGGCCGTCGTTCGCGCCGGGGGACGAGGTGATCTCGGACGCGTTTCCCCTCGCGCCGCTGCACGGCGTGACGTTCTTTCCGGCGGGATCGCGATGAGCGCGCTGCCGCTTGGCTTGCGACGCGTGCTGGTCACCGGCGCGTCGAGCGGCATCGGCCACGCGGTGGTCGCGGCGCTGCTCGAGCGTGGCGCGCAGGTGGTGGGCGTGGCGCGTCGCGCGGAGCTGATCGATCGGCGCGCGGTCGCGCTCGCGTGCGATCTGTCGGATCCGGCGGCGCGCAAGGGATTGGTCGAACGGGCGCGCACCGCGCTCGGCGGGTTGGACGGGCTGGTCTACGCCGCGGGCGTAGTGGCGCACCAGCTTCCCGGCGCGATCGACGAAGCGTCGCTGCGCGCGCAGCTCGAGGTCGATCTGGTCGCGCCGCTGCGGCTCGGCGAAGAAGCGCTGCCGCTGCTCGACGAAGGCGGCGCGATGGTGTTCGTCACTTCGACGCTCGCCGAGCGGCCGATCGTCACCAGCGCGGTGTACAGCGCCGCCAAGGCCGGCCTCACCGCGGTCACCCGCTCGTTCGCGCTCGCCGGCGCCGCGCGCGGGCTGCGCATCAATGACGTCAGCCCTGGCGTGATCGACACCGACATGGTCCGCGGGCGCCCGGCCGCCGATCTCGAGCGGCTGCGCCGATTGCACCCGCTCGGCCGGCTCGGCACCGCGGCCGAGGTGGCCGCCGCGGTCCTGCACCTGCTCGCGGCTCCGTTCACCACGGGCTCCACCCTGCGCGTCGACGGCGGCCTGCTCACCCGCGAGTAGCGCCGTCGCCCACAGTGTGGTAGCCGATCAACCTCTGAGATGTCGTCTCCACGCACAAATCTGCGCGACCTGACCCACGAGGAGACGCGCGCGTTCGCAGCCACGTTGGGCCTCGAGCCGTGGCGCGGCGATCAGATCTTCCGCTGGGTGCACGGCCGCGCGGTCGATTCGGTCGAGGAGATGACCGATCTCAACAAGAAGCTGCGCGCCGAGCTGGGCGAGCAGGCGGAGATCGCCCGCCTGGGGATCGATCTCGAGCAGATCTCGCGCGACGGCACGCGCAAGCTGCGCCTCAAGACCGCGGACGGCCGCATGCTCGAGACGGTGCTGATCCCCGATGGAGACGCCGGCGCCGAGGACGACGCGACCGACGAGACGGCCGAGGCCGAGCCCGCCGAGCCGGACAGTGAGTTTCGCGGCGGGCGCAAGCCGGTGGTGGTGCCCGAGCACCTGCAGCACGCGCTGTTTCCGCAGCGGCCCAAGCTCACCCAGTGCGTCTCGTCGCAGGTGGGCTGCGCGCTCGACTGCACGTTCTGCGCGACCGCCAAGCTGGGCTTCGGCCGCAACCTCACGGCCGGCGAGATCGTCGACCAGGTCTATCGCGCCGAGATCTTGCTGCGCGATCTGCCCGCCGACGATCCCACCCGCCGCGCGGGCGCGTCGCACATCACCAACATCGTGTTCATGGGCATGGGCGAGCCGCTGCACAACTACGCCAACGTGGTGCGCGCGCTCGGCATCCTCACCGACCCGATGGGGCAGGACTTTTCGCGCCGCCGCATCACGCTCTCGACCGCGGGCCTGGTGCCGGCGATCGAAAAGTTCGCCGGCGAGGCGACGGCGCTGCAGGTCAACCTGGCGGTCTCGCTCAACGCGTCGAACGATCGCGTGCGCGACGAGCTGATGCCGATCAACAAGAAGTACCCGATCGCGCGGCTGCTCGAAGCGGTGCGCAAGGTCCCGCTCGATCGCCGCCGCCGCGTGACCTTCGAGTACGTGCTGCTCGACGGCGTGAACGACGCGATCGAGGACGCGGTGGCGCTCGCCAAGCTGGTGCGCAGCATTCCCTGCAAGGTGAACCTGATCCCGTGGAACCCGCACCCGCTGTCGCCCTATCGCCGCCCCACCGACGCTCGCGTCAAGGCGTTCCAGGAAGAGCTGCGCGCGCGCGGGCTGGCGGTCTACGTGCGGCGCAGCCGCGGCGACGACATCGACGCGGCGTGCGGCCAGTTGGCGGCAAAAGCGGCCCCACCAACGGAGAATCCGCTCGTTCCGCTGCGCACCCGCTGATCCATTAGTTGCACCCACACACAACGGCGCGTTACTGTAGAAACATGCGGCGTATTAGCGGCCGTGGGCTCGGGTGGTGGTATGTCCTACCTTTGGCCCTCGCCGGCGCGATCTTGAACAGCGTGGGGCTCTTTCATTCTTCGCGCGTTGGCGCGACGCCACCGCCGTCGCCGTTCGAGAGCGATCAACCGACCGAGATGGCGAAGGAGCCGTCTGCGCCGGAGAAGGTCGCGCCGAAGATCCGCCACGTCCTGATCATCAGCGAAGACGGCATGCGCGCCGAAGCGGTCTACAAGGCGCACCTGCACTGGCACGATCTGCTGCGGCTGCACGGCTCGTACTCGCTGCACGCCAAGACCATTCGCGACGCCTCGACGCTGCCGGCGCACGCCTCGATGCTCTCCGGCGTACAGCCGGCGCTGCACGGGCTCACCTGGAACAATTGGCGGCCGTCGAAGGGCTACATCCTGGTGCCGACCATCTTCACCCGCGCGCAGGACGCCGGCATGACCACCGCGTTCTTCACCGGCAAGTCCAAGCTGCGCCACATCGTGCCACCGGGCACCGTCGGCGTGTACGAGCGGCCCGGCTACTACTGCAAGAAGGTGGCGGAAGAAGCGGCCGCTTATCTCACCACCGAGAAGCCGGCGCTCGCGTTCGTGCACTTCTCCGATCCCGACGAGGTCGGCCATTCCAAGGGCTGGGGGTCGCCGCAGCAGATCCGCGCGATCAGCGAATCGGATCGCTGCCTCGGGGTGATCTACGAGGCGCTCGAGAAGGCCGGCCTGCTCGAGGACACGCTGATCATCGTGAGCGCCGACCACGGCGGGCACAACAAGGTGCACTCGGGCGCCAAGCTGATCGATCGCGAGATCCCGTGGATCGCCTGCGGGCCGGGCGTGCGCGAGGACTACAGCATGCTCGAGGACGTCTCGACGGTGGACACCGCTGCGACGGCGCTCTATGCGCTCGGGCTGGCGCAGCCACCCGAGATCACCGGCCGGCCGCGCATGGAGATCTTCGCGCCGCTGACGACGCAAATCGACGCAAAGTAGGCTACCTTTCCGGAGCGATGCAGGGGACCCGGGGGACCATTCTCCTCGTCGACGACTCGGAAGACATCGTCGACTGGGTGCGGCTCGTGCTCGGGCGGGTGGGCTACACCGTGTTGACCGCGCCCGACGGCGCGCGCGGGCTGGAGCTGACCCGGCGGGTGCGGCCGCAGGTGGTGCTGCTCGACATGATGATGCCCGAGGTGGACGGGCTGCAGTACCTGGACCGGCTCGCGCGCGAGTGCGGGCCGCCGCTGCCGGCGGTGGTGGCGTGCTCGGGGTTCGACGCGTTCGAGCAGCTCGCGCTCGAGCGGGGAGCGCGCGGTTTTCTGCGCAAGCCGTACGAAGCGAGCGAGCTGCTGGCGGTGGTCGAGGCGGCGCTGCACCAGAGCGAGGCGGGCACGCGGGCGCTGGCGATCAACGCCACGCGCGTGCCCGAAGTGCGCGTCGAGGCCGATCGGGCGCGCGAGGCGCTGCTGGCGGCGGCGCCGCTCGACGACTCGGGGCTGCGCGCGCAGGCGCGCGATCTGGTGACGTGGGCGGTGGGCTACTTCGGCGTGCGGCGCGCGTTCGTCACCGCGTTGCGCGCGCGGCGGCTGCACGTGATCGCCGAGGCGGGCGGCGCGCCGCAGTTTCCCGAAGGCTGCGCGATGGATCCGTCGGTCAATTTCTGTCCCGACGTGATCACCGCGGGCGCACGCATGGTGCTCGGCGACAGCGCGACGCATCCGGTGTACGCGGGGCACGCAGCCGCCGCGGCGTCGCGTTTCTACGCGGGCGCCCCGCTCGTCACGCCCGATCACCTGGCGCTCGGCACCTTGTGCCTCGAGGACACCGAGCCGGTGCCGTTCCACGCCGAGGACCTGGCGGTGCTCGCGCAGTTCGCGGCAAATCTGGGACGGCAGATCCACTCGCTGGCCGGCGGGCTGCCGGTCGAGCCGCTGTTCGCCGCGCCCAAGTTGTTCGGGGCGGCGGCGCTCGAGGTGCTGCTGGAAGCCGAGCTGCGCCGCGCCGAGCGTGACGGCACCTCGTTGGAGCTCGGGCTGGTCGATCTGCGCGACGACAAGGAGGGCGCGCTCGAGGAGATCGGCTTCGATCTGGCGCGGCTCCCCGAGCGGCGGCACTTCGCTGCGGCGATCGACGAGGCGGCCGGCATCGCGCTGGTCATGGGCGACGCATCCAGCGCGCTGGTGCGCCGCCGTGTCGATGCGGCGATCGGCGCGTTCACCTGGCGCCACCCGGCGATCGGCGCCGGCGCCGCGACGTTCACCGGCCACACCGGCGCGCTGCTGGAGATCCCCGAGCTCACCCGCACCGCGCGCGAAGCGCTGGCGCTCGCCACCCGCGCCCGCGACGGCAAGACCCACCGCCTGGAGGTTGCCCACTCATGATCCTGCGATTGCTCGCCTGCTCCTCGCTGCTCGCGCTGGTCGCGTGCGGCACGTCCCAGCCGGACGATGGCATCGACACCGACGCCGAAGCTACCGCCGCGGCCGCCAGCGGCACCGCCGCCACCTCGCTGACCAACGCCAAGGGCGTGACCTCGCTGTTCATCAAAGAGGATCCGACCATCGATCCCACGCTCACCGCCAAGCAGAACGCCGACGCGGTCGCGACGCAGCTGCAGAGCTCGGTGAGCGCGTGCGCCACCGCCATGGTCACGCACGCGGCGGGGAGCACCACGGTGGCCATCGACTTCGGCGCCGGCTGCACGGTGGCCAGCCTGGGCACCGTCGCCGGCACGGTCAGCGCCACCGTCACCAAGACCGCCTCGACGATCAGCATCGCGTTCACCTTCGGCCCGCTCACGGTCAACGGCCGCTCGCTCACCGGCACCGCCTCGGCCGCGACGACCAACGGCACCAGCTATATGTTCGCCGAGGATCTGCTCGAGAGCGGCAACCACGTCACCTTCAACGGCACGGCGGTGCTCGACGCGAACGGCGCCGGCGTGACGCTCGACGGCAACGGCACCTGGGCGCAGGGCGCGGACCCCGCGATCGCGCTCACCCTGAGCGGCGTGCATCACACCTTCGCCGGCTGCTACGCCGACGCCGGCACCATCACCGAGAGCAAGATGGTCAAGGGCCTGCGCGGCATGCTGGTGGCGGTCACGGAGACGGTGCTCTTCGACGCGGCGACCCCGTCCACCGGCAACGTGACCATCAGCGTCAACAACGTGAAGAAGACGCAGAAGCTGCCCGCGTACGGGACCTGCCCGCACCCGTGACCGCGTATGTTTGGCCGCTCGCCATCTATGCGGTCGTGCTCGTGCTGCACCTGATCGTCCCGGCCCGTCACGTCGAAGGCTATGTCACCGACGACGCGGGCCGTCCGCTGCGCTATCGGCTGAACGGCCTTGGCGTGTTCGTGGTGGTGATCGGTGCGTACGTGCTGGCGGGCGTTCGTCACTGGCTGGCGTGGGATTTTTTCTACGACGTGCGCTGGCAGATGTTGGCGGGCGCGTGCGTCCTCGGACTGGCGTTCACGCTGGCGATCGTCCTGTCCGCGCCGCCGCACCGTTCGTTGCCGGCCGATCTCTACTTCGGCCGACGCGAAAACCCGCAGTGGGGCGGCGGTCGGCTCGACGCCAAGATGTTCCTGTACCTGGCCGGCGCGATCATGCTCGAGCTGAACGTGCTGTCGTTCGCCGCGCACCACGTCCTTCGCTACGGGACGTCGCCGGGCGTGCTGGTGCACGCGGCGCTGTTCACGTTTTTCCTCGCGGAGTATCTGAGCTTCGAGCGCGTCCACCTGTACACCTACGATTTTCTCGCCGAGCGCGTGGGCTTCAAGCTGGGCTGGGGCTGCCTGGTGTTCTATCCGTTCTTCTACTGCGTGGGCTTGTGGTGGGCGGCTGATCAGCCCGACGCGCACACGCCCGTGCCGCTGCTCGCCGTCTACGCGGCGCTGTTCTTCGCCGGCTGGGCGCTCTCGCGCGGCGCCAACTTGCAAAAGTTTCTCTTCAAGACCGATCCCCACGCCAAGCTGTTCGGCTTTCTTCAGCCCGTAACCCTCTCCGCCGGCGGCAAGCAGGTCTTGTGCAGCGGCTTCTGGGGCCTCTCGCGTCACATCAACTATCTCGGCGAGATCCTCATGGCCGTCGGGCTCACCTTGTGCCTCGGCCACCCGGGCGCGCTCCTCCCGTGGCTGTACCCGCTCTACTACGTCGCGCTGCTCGTGCCGCGCCAACACGACGACGACAAGCGCTGCGCCGCCAAGTACGGCGAGCTGTGGACCGAGTACTGCAAGCGCGTCCCCTACCGCATCATCCCGTGGATCTACTAAGCCTTAGTTGAGTGGCGCGCGGACGCCGAGGGCGCGGACGATCTGTTCGAGGGCTTGACGGGCGGGGCCGCTCTCGAGCTCGAGGTGCTTGCGTAGGATCGGCAGCACGTCGGGGTTGTCGAACTGCGCCAGCAGGCGGCGGGCGACGTCGCGCAGCGGCTCGCCTTCGTAGCGCAGCACCTGAACGAGGAACTCGCCCGCCTCGAGGCTGGCGATCCGGCCGAGGCTCTCCAGCGCGACCTCCTTGACGCGCGGCTCCTCGTGCTCGCGGAAGATGCGCGTGAGCGGATCGAACGCGTGCGGGAAGTGCAGCGCGGCCATCGCCTCGAGCGCGGCCTCGCGCACCGCGCGGGAGTCATCGCGCAGCCCGCGGTTGATGAGCAGGAACGTGCGCTTGAAGTACAGATGCTTGAGCGCGCGCATCACGCCGCGACGCACCTCCTCGCGCGCGTGCTCGTAGAGCCGCTCGAGCGGGCGCAGCGCCGCGTAGGCCTGCAGCTCGCCCAGGCCCTGCGCGATCTGCGCCAGCACGTTGGCGTCCAGCTCGCCACCACCGGCCGCGCCCGCGCGCTGACTAGCGTCGAGGTGGTTGAGCAGCACCGACAGCGCGCGCCGGCGGATCATGTCGGCGTAGCGCACGTCGCCGATGATGCTGGCGCACACCTGCTCATGATCGCCGTCGAGCTCCCACTCGATCAGGTCGAGGTACCAGATCTCGGGATACGCGTGCTGCTGCCGCAGGTAATCGGGAAACGGCGCGGCGTCGATCGCTTCCTGCCACACCTCGGCGTAGCGCGAGACCACGTCGACGTAGCGCTTCTGCTTCTTCTCGCCGAGGCCGAGCTGCGAGAGCCGCTTGTACGACTCGCGCACGTGGAAGAAATCGCCCACCGAGTTGAAGGCGTCGATGGCCGCCAGGTACGCGTTCTCGGTGATCTCCACCGGCCCGCCGTCGCGCTCGTTCTTCTCCGCCGCGCGCCACCAGATCTCGGCCGCGCGCTTCATGTACCCGCGATCGTAGATCAGCCCCACGCGACGCGCGTAGTCGGCGGCCTCACGGCACACCGTCGCCGCGGCGTGGAACTCTTCGCGCTCGAGGCTGATGCGCAAGAAGTCTTCGTAGTACTGCAGCACGTAGAACTTGAGGTTGTCCTCTTTGAGCACGCGGATGCAGTTGATGTAGCCCTCGGCCAGGTTCTCGTAGCTGCCCGAGTCCTTGCCGAGCTTGAGCAGGATCGCGTAGCAGTCGAACGCGCGCTCGCGCTCGCCCGAGGTCTCGAAGTCGTCGGCAACCTCCTCGAGCAGTCGCTGTGCCTGCACCAGGTGGCGGTTGCCCGCGTCGCGATCGCCGTCGCGCCCCGACGCCAGCCCGAGATTGAAGTGCACCAGCGCCTCTTGGTACGGCTGCCCGCGCAGCCGTGGATCGCGCAGCACGCGCTCCCACGCGCGCCGCTCCTCACGCGCGGCGTCGGCCTGCGCGTACGCGACCGCCGACAGCACATGGCGCCCGCCGTCGGCGTAGCCGATCGCCGCCTCGACGAACAATTTCTTGGCGCCGTCGCCCTGCGCGCGCCGCGCCTCGAGCTCCTTGACCCGCGCCGCCTCGATCGGCTGCGACTGCGCGCTGAACACCTCGCCCGCGCGATCGAAGTGGTGCAGGTACAGGTACACATAGCCGGCCTCGCGCAGCCGCCCCATCGCGCGATAACAGTCGGCGATCCCCTTGAGCCAATCGTCGTACTCGAAGTCGATGACGTGGGTCTGCGTGAGGAGCTGCCGGTAGATCCGCTCCGCCTCGGCCGGCCGCTGCGCGGAGAACAACGCCTGCGCGCGCGCGAGCAGCTCGGCATTCGCTTCCATCATGGCGCGGCGCCGCCGTCGGTGGTGCCGGCCGAGACCGGCTTCGGGTAGCGGCGCGGCACCAGGAAGCTGACGTGCGCGTCGAGCTCGTCCTCGAGCCGCTCGACCAGGCGCTGGCCGATCTTGACGCGCCACACCGCGAGCGGCAGCACGCAGCGGGTGGTCGCATGCACCTTGCCCGCGTCGTCGAGCGAATCGACGCGCACCTCGCGCACCGGCGTGCCTTCGCCCTTGGCGCGCTTCTTCATCACCCGCGCCGCGGTCTTCAGATCGCACTGCGCCATCTTGGCGGCGAACTGCCACTTCGATTCGAACTCGCTCACGTGCAGATCGGGATCGTCGATCTCGATCGAGCTCAAGTCGTCGCGCGGAAACGACCAGTAGAGCTGGTACGGATGCGGCTCAGGCTTCGGCTCCGCCCTCGACGTAAGCGCGAACGTGAGCGTGAACGTGAACGCCAACGCACACGTGAACGCGAACGTCGACGGAAACGGAGCCCGCCGCTTCATTTTTCCGGACCCTTCATGTTGCCGAACACCTCCGCCTGCACGTCGAACAGCGGATCGAGCATGGTGAACAGCGCGGGCCTCTTCTTCTTCCAGCTCTTGCCCGGCATGACCCAGGTGCCCACCACCACCCACTCGGTCGGCCCCTCGGCGAGGATCTCGAGCGTGCGATCCGAGTCCATCGACGAAGGCGAGCGCGCGTTCGACGCGCCCAGGTGCGCCGCCTTGATCAGCCGCTCGAGCTCGCGGTTCTTGTCGAGGTCGTACTTGAGGCGGCCCGGCTCGGGCGACATGTTCGGGTTGAGCCGCTCGGCGACCCCGCCCGAGATGGTGAGCTGCACGCGGTTGCCCTCGACGGTCTTGCTCCAGCGAATGCGCGCCTTGTCGGTGAGCGAGCCGCGCAGCACCTCGGCCAGCTTGGGCATCGGGAACGACGGATTGGCCAGCGCGAGGCCACCCAACGCGATCGCGAAGACGAGGCTCTTCATTTGGCGGCTCCTTCTTCCTTCAGCGCCGGCTTTGGCGCAGCGGACTTTTCGGGCGGCTTGGTCGCCGGCGCGCCGGCATCGTTGACGATCTCGAGCGCGCGGTCGCGCCGTCCCTTGCGGCTGGCGAGGGTCGCCGCGTCGACGATTTGATGCCGGTGCAGCAAATCGAGATACTCGAGGCTCACGTCCGACGACGGCAGGATGAAGATCCCGTACAGGTACGCTTCGCGGCGCAGCTGCTGCACGACCTCGATGGGGATGTGGCACTGCCCGTGCGTGATGATGTAGACCACCATCTGCCGGCGATCCTCGCGCTTGAGGCGCTGCAGCTCGAGGTGGAGCTGGCGAAACACCTTGGCGTAGTTGCGGCCGCGCTCGGACTTGAAGCACAACAGATACGGCGCGGAGAAGTCGCCCTGCGTCGCCTTCTGCGTGTCGTACAGCCGCGAGTCGAAGAAGCGCAGCCACACCTCGTCGCCCTGCAGCACCAGCTTCTTGGCCAGCGTGAGCGCCAGGCCGCGCCCGAACACCTGCCGCACGCCGCGCATCGACGGCGAGGAGTCGACCAGGATGTACTGCAAGCGGCGCTCTTCCTCGCGCTGCTTCTCGTGGCCGTAATAGTACAGCTCGTCGTCGATCACCTTGCGCTCGAACAGATCGTCGTCGTAGGCGAACTCCGACAGGATCAGCGCGTCGAGGTTGCCCTTCTTCTCGATCGACGCGTAGCCGTCGACCGCGAAGGTCTGTACGCCCGAGGCGCGCTTGGTCTCGAGCACCGACGGCAGCAGCTCGAGGGAAAAGTTGACCACGTCGTTAGCCTCGGCCGACTGAAAGACCGCGAACAGATCGACCAGATCGAGCGCCGGCGAGCCCGCGCCCGATGAAGATCCGGAGAACACGCCGAGCAAGCGCAGCGTATCCAGATCGATCTGCTCGAGCGAGGTGTACACGTGCAGCTGCTGCGAGCCGATGAACTTGAGGAAGCCGAGGATCGGCGCCGGATCGAAGTCCTTGAAGTGCGCCGCCAGATCGCTCTCCTGGTAGGTCTGCGGATCGAGCGGCAGATCCTCGACGCCGATCGACTTGGTCGGATCGGTCCAGCGGTGATACAGGTCGCCGAGGATCTTGGTGAGCAGCACCGCCACCAGATCGTCGCGCAGCCGCCACGAGGTCGCCTTCTCGACGATCTCGCTGTTGGAGATGGTCTGCAAGAGCGCCTGATACTGGCGCAAGAGAGCGCGCGCTTCGTCGGGCAGGCCGAGCGCGTTGAGGAGCGCTTCGTTGGGCCCGAGCGACACGCCGGCGGTGCCCTTGGGCGCGGTCATGAGCAGCCCGAGGTCGTGCACCAGGAACAGCGGCAGGTACACGCCGAGCCGGCCCATGCGATTGGCCCACGCCGCCGCGCGCACCACCGCCATCGGGTTCTGCACGCGTACGTGCGACAGCGCCAGCGTGCCCACCTGGCGCGCCAGCCACGACCGCCGTTTCTCGACGGGAATCATTATCCGAACTTGGAGCTGGCGAACACGTTCTCGAGGAGCTGATCCACCTCGGCCACCATGCGCCGCGCGGTCTCGGAGTCGACGGCCTGCAGCGCCGCCTTGATCTCGTTCAGGTTCTTGAGCTGCGAGAACAGCTGGATGTCGGAGAGCTGCTCGCCCGACGTGAGCAGCTCGCGGATCATGCCCAGCTCGGCGAGCAGCTCGTCGAGGCCCGCCTGCCCGGCCGCGTAGCGCCGCTCGCTCGGATGGTCGCGATAGTAGCGGTCGACGACAGGCCCGACGATCTCCTCGAGGATCTCGGTCTGATCGAGGTTGTTCCAGATGTGCTTGAGGATGAAGAAGTCGGAGTCGTTGGCCTGATCGCGCCCGTCGACGATCGCCGAGGCGGCGAACAGCTTGAGCAGCTTGACCACGCGGCGATCCGAGACCGAGATGCCCTCGGAGCGGATCTGGAAGATCAGCCCCTTGTACTTGGAGAGAAAGTCCTCGGTGAACTTGAGGTGCTGATCGTAGCGCCGGTGCAGCTCGTGCAGATCGCGCGACGAGAACAGCGCGTGCGAGTCGTCCTTGCCGGTCAGCCGCGACGCTTCGTTGGCCATGCCCTTGGCGATCAGGTTATGGAAGTGATAGCTGTCCAGGTTGTCGCTCACCACGCGCAACAGAAACCGGTCGAAGATCGCCGACAGGTTGTCGTCGTTGGGCACCTCGTTCGACGCACCGAACATCGACAGGAGCGGCACGTCCATCAGCCGCGAGCCGTTGGAGAACTTGCGCTCGTTCAAGATCGTCAGCAGCGAGTTCAAGATCGCCGAGTTCGAGCGGAAGATCTCGTCGAGGAACACGATCTCGGACTCGGGCAGCATGGTGTCGGTCTTGCGGGTGTAGGTGCCTTCGCGAAACGCCTTGATGTCGACCGGGCCGAACAGCTCGTTGGGCTCGGTGAAGCGCGTGAGCAGGTACTCGAAGTAGCGAGCGTCGATCAGCTTGGCGAACAGCCGCACCATCGCAGACTTGGCCGTGCCCGGCGGACCGATGAGCAGCATGTGCTCGCCGGCCACCACACTGATCAGCATCAGTCGCACCACTTCCTGCTTGTCCAGGAAGTGCTGGTCCATCACACGCGCGGCCTCCTGCAGCCGCGCAGCCAGGCGCGACTCTCCGTGAGGTGGGGGCGGGGCGGTCTGGGGCATGCGGGGCAGTGTAGCTCAGGTATTGGGCGATGGTGGACAGATCGATGAGGCGTAGAATGACGCAAGTCAGTCGGCGGCGGCGAGCAGCAGCTGGTGAACCCCGCGCGACATCACGCCCTCGAGCTCGAGCACGCGCGCCGCGCCGCACAACGTCGCGCACGCGGCGGCGTAGGCATCGACCAGCTTCGACAGCTTCGGGTCGTGCGCGACGTCGTCGGGGCGGCCAAGGCCCACGCGCTGCGCGGCGGCGAACAGGCCGAAGAAGTCGCGCAGCGCCGGCTGGCCGGCGGCGAGCGCCTGCAGCTCGGGCAGATACGATTCCTGCCGCGGCGACGAGAGCAGCCGCAAGAGATGCAGGTGGCAGACGAAGCGCGTCGCCACCTGGCACTCGTGCTTGGAGTTCTTCTGGTTGTAGAGCCGCAACAGCGCGTCGGTGAGCGGGGCGCCGAGCTTGGAGAAGCCGAGCGTGAGGTAACGGTCCGCCACCGCGCGCGCCACCAGCGGCTCGCGCAGCCACGGCGCCAGCGCATACAGCTCGAGCGGCGGATCGAGGCGCAGCGGCTCTAACAGATCGGTGAGCGGCGAGGCTGAGAGCAGCGCCAGCACCAGCGAGCGCTGCCCCGCGTCGGAGACCGCCTCGGTGAGGAACGACACGCGCCAGCGCTCTTCGCGCACGCGCCGCACCGCGCCCCACTTGAGCAGCCGCGGCGGCGGCTCGGCGCCCTTGAACTCGCGCCGGCCGGCCCAGAAGCTGACGCGCACGTCGTCGCGGCCGAGGTCGAACAGGTGGTGCAGCATCGAGTGCCGCTCGGCCAGCTCGCGCACCGTCTCGGGCGGCGGCAGCTCGCGCACCAGCTGCGCCGACCAGTCGGCCACCTGCTTGAGCTTGCTCTTGCGCACCAGCGTGCCGGCGGTGCCCGGGTGCGAGAGGAACAACAGGTTCTGCATGGCGACGGCCAGCTTGAGCGAATCCTGCTCGAGCTCGGGTTCGAACGGATCGATCAGGATCTCGGCGACCACCGCGTGACGCGCCTCGGCGATCCGTTGCACGCGCTCGTCGCGCATGCCGGTGATGGTCGGATCGACCACCAGCTCGTCGAGCTCGCGCTGCCCCATCACGCCCGAGATGCGCACGTCGCCCCCCGCCACCAGCGGCAACACGAACCCGTGCAGCCACTGCTCGTACTTGCCCTTCTCCTTGGCCATCTATTTTTGCGACGGCTCGCCGCGGAAGCCCCACAGCGGCAGGGAGCCCACGTCTTCGTTCACCACCGTCGCGGGCGTGACCGTGCGCGGCAGCGGCATGCGGTCGTCGCGCGCGCGCGGCTCCACGTCGAGGCGGGCGAGCGCGCGCCGGCCGAGCGGCTCGAACAGCGCGTGCTCGAGGCCGAGCGGCTTGTCGGCGCCGAGCGGAAACACCACGTAGCGATTCGCGATCCCGCCCACGTGCTCGGTGAGCACCTGCCCGCCCACGCGCGGCAGGAACTCGTGGCCGAGCGGCACGTAGATCGACGGCGCGGCTTCCTGAAACATCTCGCCGATCGGCAGCCCATCGACGCCGTGCTCGCCGATGATGAACAGCCCTTCGGAGACCGCCGCGACGCGATAGGTCGCCAGCAGCGTTGGCGGCAGCGCGTAGACCAGCCGCTTGAGCCACGCGGCGTGCTGCCAGGAGACCAGCGTGGCGGTGACGCGGCGGCGGGCGGCGGCCGAGGGCACCAGCTTGAGCTGTACCTCGAGCTTGTCGGGCTGCGAGCCGACGTAGGTGCGCGGCTCGCCACGCTCGCCGAGATCGAACCCGCCGCCCACCAGATCGTGCCCGGGCACGAGCGGCGGCAGCGAGCCGAGGATGTCGACCGCGTCGCGCGAGCCCGAGAACACGTAGAACTTGTCCTTCTCGAACACCGCCGCGCATGACTCGAGCCGGAACGGATGGCGATAGCCGACCTCGACAACGCAGTTGTCACCGACGGGGCGATGGACCTCGATGCCGGGCACCTTGCGGAACAGCGTGAGCATGCGCTCGGGCAGATCGTGTACGCGCACCAGGAGCAGCGAGCCGCCGTGCTGCCCGAACGTGCCGGCCGCGGCCGCGACGCCCTGCGGATCGACCTTGGACGCCTCGCAGCGCACGCGGTTGCGCCACAGATAGAGGAGCACGCTGCGCGCGAGGCCTTGGCGCACGGTCAGCCACAACAGCTCGCGCTCGGCGTGATCCTCGCCGGGGATCTGGCGGATCGACAGCCGATAGACCAGCGACTCGAAGCCCACGTCCTTGACGCGCTGGTAGCCCTGCGTGAACGTGTCGGCGTACAAGATGAAGTCCGCAGGATCGGCGCTGAGCGCGTGGATGTCGTAGCCGAGCGGCGCGGCGTTGTCGCGATAGCGCACGTAGTGCTTACCCGAGCCGGTGAAGCACAGCCCGCCGAACAGGCTGGAGATGCGCGCCGCGCGATCGAGGAGATAGCTCGACGCCGCGTGGAAGAACACCAGGAACTCGCGGCTCTCCAGCGGCGTGCGCACCTGGTGGATCTTGAGCTTGGGCAACAGGTCGTCCATCGACGACTCGTCGCAGAACACGCGGAAGAAGCCGACCAGCCGGTCCACCGACGAGAACAACAGCGCGCCCTGCTTGCCGCACAGGATGCCGCGGTTGTCGGGCGCGACCCCCGGCGTGTTGAACCGGGTCTGGTTGAGGGCAACGTGTTCGAGCATTCCGGAGACGCTACTTTACCAGTTAGACTGTACGGTCAAGTGACCTTCTTCAAGCGCATGTTCTCCGCCGACTTCCGGCGGGCGGTCGCGGCCGAGGCGGCCGGCGACTACTCGGAGGCCGCGCGCGCGTACGCGTTGGCCGGCGAGCATGCCAAGGTCGCCGAGATGCACCTGTTGCGAGCCGAGCGCGCGTCGTCTCCGGAGGCCCGGCTGCAGGAGCTGCGCGCGGCGGTGCGCTGGGCCGATCCGGAGGACCCCGACGGCAAGGCGGCGCGGCGACGGATCGCGCGTGCGCTGTTCCTGTGGGCCAAGAATGCGGGCGTGGTGTCCGACGGCGACCGGCAGGTGGTGCGCGAAGCGGCCGCGCTGTTCGCCGAGGCGGGCGATCATTCGGGCGCCGGCGAGTGCCACGAGTTCATCGGCGACGAGCTGCAGGCCGCCGAGTCGTACCAGCGCGCCGGCGATCTGGAACGGCTCGAGGCGGTGCTGCAACGCGAGGAGGTGCGCCGCCGCCACAAGCACCGCGTCACCGACGCGTTCGAGGAGTACCGGCTGCAGCTCGCCGGCGGCGAACGCGACCAGGCGCTCGCCGCGATCCGCGTGGCCGTCGAGGAGGCCGGCGACGGCGACAAGAGCGGCTACCGCCGCCAGCTCGAGCAGCTCGAGGCGCGCCTGCTCGCCGACGGCAAGGTCACGCTGCGCTCGGGCGGCAAGGACGTGGTCTACGCCGGCACGTTCCCGCTCAGCCTGGGGCGCGAATCGATCTGCCACGTGGTGCTGCGCGACGCCGGGATCTCGCGGCGCCACTGCGAGGTGGTGCTCTCCGGCGCGAGCTTCGCGCTGCGCGATCTGCACTCGAAGAACGGCTCCACGCTCGGCGGCGTGCCGATCGCCCCCGGCGGCACCCTGCCGCTCGACGGCGAGGGCGAGCTCGGCGTCGGCGAGCACTGCGGCATGCGCTTCCGCACGCGCGGCGACCTGCTCGAGCTCGAGGTCACGCGCGGGCTCGACCGCGGCATGCACATCCTGGCCAGCGCCAAACCGTTTCCCATCGGCGGCGTCACCGAGCTCGGCTTCACCGACGGGCGCCCGCGGCTGTCGGTGCGCGGCGGCCACGGGCTGCACCTGAACGGCGTCCACGCCGGCGGCGGCGTCCAGCTGTTGCACGGCGACGTGGTCGAGGTCGGCGCCGTCAAGATCGAGGTCCTGTAGTGTCGATCTGGAAGCGGCTGAGGTCCGCGCTCAAGCCGCCCGCGCCGCCGCTGCCCGAGCCCGAGCCGCAGGCGCCCAACGACGAGACCTGGCTGCGCAACCTGCTCGCGCGGCTGGGCGACGGCGACAAGCCGGCCGAGGCGTTCGTCGGCAACGCCGAGTTCTGGGCGGCGATGGCGCGGCTGTTGGCGGCGGGGCGCGAGCGGACGGCGATCGATCTGTTGGGGCGCTTCGCCGCGGCGCGGCCGAAGGACCTGACGCTGGCGGCGCGCCTGGCGGAGCTGCTCTGCGATCGGCGCGAGGATCTGGCCGCGCGCCCGTTCCTCGAGCGGCTGCTCGACGATCCGGAGTACGAGCTGCGCGCGCACTTTCTCCTCGGCGAGCTGTGCGAGCGCGCCGGCGAGACCGACGCCGCGCGCCGCCACTTCGAATCAATCCTGGCGGTGGATCTCGAGTATCCCAAGGCGCGCCAGCGCGCCGATGCGCTGCGCAAGGGAACGGTCGCACCGCTGGCGATCCCGGGCGCGGCGCCGACGCTGGCCGGGCTCTCCGACGGTGCCGCGGCGTTCGCCGGCCGCTATCGATTGTTGCGCGAGCTCGGTCGCGGCGGCTCGGGCGCGGTCTACGTGGCGCACGACGAGGAGCTGGATCGCGATCTGGCGCTCAAGATCTTGCACCCGCACGCGCGCGCCCAGGCGCGGGCCGAGTCGCGGGCGCGGGCGTGGCTGGAGGCGCGCGTGGCGGCCTCGATCCGCCATCCGGGCGTGGTGGCGATCTACGATCTCGACGAGGAGCGACAGCTCCTGGCGATGGAGCTATGCAGCGGCGGCGCGCTGCGCGAGCTGGTGGCGCGCGGTCCGCTCCCGCCCGCGGTCGCGCTCGCTCGCACCGCCGAGCTGCTCGAGACGCTCGACGCGGTGCACGCGCGCGGCGTGGTGCACGGCGACGTCAAGCCCGCCAACCTCTTGTTTCGCGGCACGCCGCGCGACGGTGACCTGGTGCTCGGCGACTTCGGCGTGGCGCGGCTCACCGGCGAGAAGCCGGTGGTCGACGAGCGCTGCGCGCGCGGCACGCTCGCCTATATGTCCCCCGAGCAGCGACGGGGCGAGCTGCCGCCGGCCGCCGATGTCTACGCCGCGGGCGTGCTGCTGGTCGAGCTGCTCTCGGGCTCCGCTGCGCTGCAGGGCTGGATCGGCGATCGCAGCGCGCTGTTGCGCGGCAGCGCGCGCTGGGACGGACGGCTGCCTGCCGAAGCGGAGCGCGAGCTGGGCGCGAACGCCGCCACGGTGCGCGAGCTGGCGCGCGCGCTGCTCGAAGAAGATCAGGCGCGACGCATGCCGGCGCTCGACGCGGCGCGCGCGCTTCGCGCTATGCTGCGCGCGGAGGCCACGTGACCGTACCAGAGCTGGAGCAATCGATCGCCGTGCTGGAGAAGAACGCGCGCACGTACCCCGACCAGCCCGCGGCGCACTTCAAGCTGGCCAACGCGTACCACCTGGCCGGCCGGCTCGACGAGGCGCTGCGCGAATTCTCGGCGGTGGTGCGCCTGGCGCCCGAGGATCACCAGGCCTGCTACAACGTCGGCAACGTGTTCGCCGACATCGGCCACGACGCCGAAGCCGCGGCCGCCTACCGCGAGGCCATCCGGCTCAAGCCCGACTACGCCAAGGCGTGGTGCAACCTGAGCCTCGCATCGCTGATGCTGGCGCGCTTCGACGACGCGGTCGAGGCGGCGCAGAAGGCGGCCAAGCTCGATCCGACCGACGCGACCGCGCTCAACAACCTCGGCTACGCCTACAACGAGCTCGGCCGTCACCAGGACGCGATCAAGGTGCTGCGCAAGGCGCTCAAGCTGGAGTCAGGAAACGCGGCGGCGCACTACAACCTCGGCATCGCCTACCTGCGCTCGGGCGATGTGGCGGCGGCCAATGAAGAGTACGAGGCGCTCGAGTGGCTGAGCGACGATATCGCCGAGGCGCTCAAGGCGGTGCTCGGCCGCAAGCCCAGGAAGAAGGCAACCAAGAAGCCGCAGAAGAAACCGGCCAAGAAAAAGGCCGCGCCGCGCAAGAAGCGCCGCTGATGTGCTAGGAAAAAGCATGCGCGCGCTGCTGCCGTCCTTGTTGGTCTTCGCCTCGTGCACCATCGAGAAGCGCCCCGCCGGCGTGGCCACCACCGACACCTTCGACCGCGCGGCGATCGGCGACGACTGGACGAACACCGGCGCCCCGTACCAGATCAAGGACGGCGAGCTGGTGATCTCGAAGAGCCACAACCATCCACTGTGGCTGAAGAAGCCGCTGCCGCGCGACGCCGTGATCGAGGTCGACGCCTGGTCGAACAGCGACGTCGGGGATATCAAGCTCGAGGCGTGGGGCGACGGCAAGTCGTACGCGCTGACCGACTCGTACACCGCCACCAGCTACGTGTTCATCTTCGGCGGCTGGTCCAACACCATCTCGGCGATCGCGCGCATGAACGAGCACGGCGCCGACCGCAAGACGCGCACCGACTGGAAGGTCGAGAAGGGCAAGAAGTACCACTTCCGCATCGAGCGGCGCGGCGCGCACCTCGACTGGAAGATCGACGACCAGCCGTTCCTCCAGTTCGACGATCCCAAGCCCCTCGACGGGCCGGACCACGCCTACCTGGGCTTCAACGACTGGGAAGCCGAGCTCCACTTCGACAATCTCCGCATCGCGCCGTTGTAGGGTATAAACGGTCGCAGGAGTGACCCATGCGCCAGCTGCTGCTCGTTGTTCTCGCTGCCGCGCTGGGAGGTTGTACTCGGGACAACCCCGGCTTTTTCTCGCTCAATCAAGCGGACCTCTCCGTCGCGAGTGACGGCGGCGCGGACGCCAGCGTCGGCGATCTCTCGCTCGAGCTGCCCGATCTCTCGGTTCGTGATCGCTTCATGCCCGATCTGCCGCCCGGCTGCGGTCACCCCACCCAGGCGTGCTGCCCGGGCGACATCTGCAGCAACGTCTCGTGCTGCTTCGGCGGAAGCTGCCTGGCGATCGGCGACACCTGCAGCACCGGTCAGGTGTGCACCGGGCTTGGCTGCGAGCCGTGCGGCGCCACCGGTCAGGCGTGCTGCACCGGCGGCCTGTGTCCGACGAGCGGCCTGTGCGACACGGTCGCCCGGCGGTGCACCGACTGCGGCGAGCCCGGCCAGAAGTGTTGCTCGGGGAGCGCGTGCAACAACGGCGGGTGTTGCTCGAGCAACCTGTGCAGCGCGAGCGGCCAGAAGTGCAACGGCAACGACAAGCTATGCTCCGACGGCAGCTGCCAGGCCTGCGGCGGCGTGGGGCAGCCATGCTGCCCGAATTACACATGCAACACCCTCGCCTGCTGCGGCACCGCGAACACCTGCGTCGCAAACGCCGCATCGTGCGGCAGCAACTACGGCCTGTGCACCGCCGGCACCTGCCTGAACTGCGGCGGCGTCGGCGCTGCGTGCTGCACGACGCCCGGCTCAGACCCCAACGGCTGCACCGCGTCGGGGACTGTGTGCGCGGCCGATGCGGCCAACGGAAGCTGCCAGACCTGCGGCGGCACCGGCCAGCCGTGCTGCGGCGGCGGCGCCTGCGACGCGGGCGGCTGCTGCGTCAACAGCACCTGCCACGCCAACGGCGATCTGTGCACGCAGACCACCTGCGTGAACGGCTCGTGCGGCGGCGGCACCGCCAACGTCTGCGGCGCGCTCGGCCAACCCTGCTGCGGCGGCGCCTGCACCGTCGGTGGCGCGCGCTGCCTCAACAGCCTGTGCGAGGCGTGCGGCGGCAAGGGCGAGCGCTGCTGCCTCGACGTGCAGACGGCGCAGCCCGCGTACTGCGGGGCGCCATACTTGGCGACCATCGATGCGAACAATGTTTGCTTCTGCAAGTAGACGGACGGGGCTGGGCGTAGACGCGGTTCCGGATTGCTGTTGGGGGGCGAGGTTGGGATTGGGGCGGGCGGGGTGGTGGTTAGGAGCGGCGGTGCGAGCCGGAGGGGTGTGGACGCCGCGCAGACTCGCGATCTCGATTCCCGGCGAACGGGCGAGAGCGTGGTTGCTGCTTCATGCGTGCTTGGGGGCGGGGCTTGGCGTGTGTTTGGGGGAGTCCGGAGGTTCGGAGAGCATCCAGGTTTTGGGCGGGGAGACGACGCCGAGTTGGGGGATTGCCGTCGAGAAGGGGTCGCGCCAGGACGCGGGGATGATTTCGCCCCAACTCTCCGCGTGCTTCTGGTAGTTGCGGCGCACGTAGTTCAGGGCGTGCCCGACCTGGGTGGGGTTGCGCAGGATGCGGGTGTGGTAGCGGTCCGCTAGCACCTTGCCCTTGCGTTTCATGATCCGGTTGATCGCGATGGCGATGCGGATGTTGAGCCCCTGCATTCCACGCGCGAGAGATGTCTCGTCTTCGGCTTCCACGATCAGGTGCACGTGATTGCCTTGCACCGAGAACTCGATCAGCCGAAACCCAAAGCGCGCCCGCCCGCCAGCAAACGCCTTCTGGAGCTCGCGGAAGCAGCGCTTCGATCGAAGGTTGCAGATGTCGTCGGCCATGCGCACCGTCACGTGCACTGGAAACCGCTTCTTCAACACCAACCTGCGCCCATGCGAGACCCGGTGCCCCTTCTTACGCCCCGCGCCTTTCCGGCGCCCGCCCCAAGTATGAAAGTCCAATTCTCGCTGTCGGAAACGCGCCATCTTGATATCAGCATATGTTACTCCCGGCACGTTGTCAACGAACAAAACGCCCCAATCAGCCGCCACCTCCCCTCCCAGCACGGCATGAAACAGCCAACCCGCGATCGCGCGCTCGCCGGGAATCGCGATCGCATGTCTGCGCGGCGTCCACACCCCGCCGCCCCGCACCCCTCCCCGAAACCACCCCCGCGGCCCGCAAAAAACCGCCCCCTCGCCCCCCAACAGCAATCCGGAACCAGCGTCTACGCGCACTCCCGCCCGTCACACCACCAGACGCCCGACTCCCGACTCCCCTCCCCTACGCAGCGTCGAGCGCAGCCCGCAGCGGCAACGGCGCCAACGCGTGCTCCGTGCTCTTCGTCCGATCGCACTCCCGCGCCCATATGTAAAAGCACGTCGAGTACGCGATCTTCAACCACCCCGACACCGACCAGTACAGGTTCACCATCAGGAAGAACAGCGTGCCACCGACGGCAGGATGGATCAGGCTCCCGTAGCGCAACGCGAACCACGCGAGCGGGAAGATCACGATCGCCGCAATGTACGACGTGATCGACATGGCCACCACGCCCGCGCCGACGCCGGTCGGATCGTGGTCCATCAGCGCCTTGGAGCGCTTGAACGCGTCGCCGAACGAGATGCCTTCGATCACCAGCGCGGGCATGATCACGTACGTGGCGGTGGTCCAGATCGCGCGCAGCACGCGCACCAGGATGCGGCTGGCGACGTCGTCGCGCTCGCGCGCGTAGGTCGAGGCCACGTCGAGCAGCGCCGACACCGCGGCGAAGATCATGATGCCGGGCAGCGCCCTCTTCACGCGCGGCATGGCGTCCGCGAGGCGCGCCTGGCCGGTGGTGGAGTAGTCGTAGATCAGCGACGCGGTGATGCTGTTGCACGCGTAGTCGGCGAAGTACAGCACGGCGGTGCCGAAGCCGAGCAGCGCGTACGCGCCGCCGCGCGAGTGCACGAAGCCCATCACGATGGCGATCGCGATCGAGATCGGCGTGGTGATGATCAGATCATAGACCAGCGGCTTCAGCAGCGCGGGGTTGGCGCGCGCCAGCGTGATCATCTGCGTGATGAACGTGAACGCGCGACTGAAGGAGCCGAACGCGCCCTTGGCCGGCGGCACGTACGTGGCCGGGGGCACCGCCGGGGTCTTGGCGGTGTCGCCGATCGGCACCGCGGCCGGCGCAGCGGGCTCGGGCACCGGCGCGGCTGGCGGCGGCAGCGCCACCGACGCGGACACCGGCGGCACCGGAATCGGCGTGGGCGCCGAGGGCACCTTGGGCGGAAGCTGCGCAGCGACGGGCGCGGGCGCCATCATGGTCTTGGCCTGGGCGTTCGCTCTGGAGTCGGACAGCGGCCCGACGACCACCGGCGCAGCGACCGGCATCGCGGCCGACGGTCGCGGCGCGGGCGGCGGCACCGGCGGCGCGGTCACCGCCGGAATGCCGCCCGTCGGTGTCTTGATGAGCACGTTCGCGACCTTCGGCGGCGCCGCGTACCCCATCTGAGTGCGGTTGAGCGGCGGCGTCCTGGGCGGCGGCGCGGTGGGGATGAGCGTGGGCGCGAACGCGTCGTTGCGCCGCGACTTGGGATCGGGAGCAGGCGGCGCCGCGAGGTCCTTGAGCGGATCGGGCGCGGCCTTGCCCGCGGGCGGCGGCGGCAATGGCGCCGGTCCCTCGGCGGTGGCGGCGCTCGCGACCGGGTGCAGCTTCATGAGCTCGTTGATCTCGCCGGCATCCATCTGCACGGTGCGCACGCTCTCGACCGCGGCGGCCGCGGCGCGCACCTCGGGTGGCACCTCGGTGACCTGCGTGCGATCGGCCGCGCTGTCGCGGATCGGCATCGCGCCGTCGTGCCCGCGAAAGCGGATCACCGCCGAGCCCATGCGCAGCTCGTCGCCATGGTCGAGCTGCTGCTGCCCGTAGATGAACTCGCCGTTGCGCATCGTGCCGGAGAAGCTGTCCAGATCCTGGACCCACACGCCGCCCAGCGGATCGAGCGTGAGCTGCGCGTGCTTGTCGGCGACGCCGTCGACGTCGAGGCGCACCGCGCAGGTGGCGGCACGCCCGATCAGCACGTCGCCTTGAACCACGATCGGGTACGGCGCGCGACCGTCCGAGAACTCCAGCAGCGGGGAACCCATGGCCGCAAATGGTAGGCGATTTCGAGGGTGTGAAACAAGCCGGGAACCAATTTGGCGGTCGATCGTGTACGTAATCGGGCAAGGCATGGAAATCCCAACGGCAGTCCTGCGAAGCTGTCAGCGTGCGGACGCCCCGGCGTTCCGCGCGCTCGTCGAGTGCTATCAGGATCGCGTGTTCGCGCTGTGCGCGGCGCTGGCCGGCGCCGACGGGGAGGACCTGGCCCAGGAGACTTTTGTGCGCGTGCATCAATCGATCGCGGGGTTCGAGCCGGCCGGCGCGGCGACGCTCGGCGGCTGGATCCTGACCATCGCGCGGCGGCTCTGCACCGACCGCGCCCGCGGCGCGCGGCTGCGCGTGGAGGTCCCGGTCGCCGAGCTACCGGCGCCGACGGACGAGCCGGCGCGCGGCCCGGCCGAAGTGCTCGACCGGCAGCGGCTGGGCGCGCGCATCCGCCAGGCGATCGCGTCGCTGCCCGAGGAGCAGCGCGCGGTGATCGCGCTGCGCGAGTGGGACGGGCTCAGCTACGAGGAGATCGCCGAGATCGAACAGGTGCCGGTCGGGACCGTGCGATCACGGCTGGGCCGGGCGCGCGAGGCGTTGCGCGCGGCGCTCGATACCACAGAGGAGCGCCATGCCGCCGGACGATAGGGAGCTCGACGAGCTGCTGCGCTCGGCGGCGCCGCGCGCGCCGCGCGAGTTCGCCGCGCAGGTGATGGCCCGCGTGGATCGCGCAACCGCGCAGCGCGCGCGCCGCCGCCGCGTGATGCTCGGCGCGGGGATCGGCCTCGCCGCCGCCGCGGCGGTGCTGGTGATGATCTCGCGCGGCACCCCGCCGCCGTCGACGACGACCGCCGGGCAGTTTACCGTCGCCGCCGGGGAGCGCCGCGTGCTCGACGGGATCGCGCCCGGCCGCGTGACCGTCGAGGGCGACGCCGAAGGCAGCGTGCGCGCGGGCACGCTGTGGCTGGAGCGCGGGCGCGTGCGGTTGCAGGGAGATGGAGCGACGGTCGAGACGCCGGTGGCGCAGGTGGTGGCGCTCGGGGCCGACGCCGACGTGGACGTCGAGTTGCAAAGGAGACCAGACATGGGCAAGACGACGACGGCGATCGGTGGCGTGGCGGCGGTGGGCGCGGCGGTGCTCTCGGTGTACGTGCTGCACGGCGCAGCCAGGGTCGAAGCGCGCCCGCCCGGCTCGAGCGCGCCCACGCTGCTCGCCACGGGAGATCGCGCCATCCGCATGCCGGGTGCCCCAACGCTGGCGGTGCGCGCCAGCAGCACGATCGCCGCGCTCGGGGTCGACCCGAATCGCACGAGGCCGTCCACCGAGCTTCCGGTGGACCCCCGCATGCCGCCGAGCATGAAGGTGTTGAACGACGAGGAGTCGAAGGGGCATCTCGACAAGGAGTCGATCCGCGCGAGCATCGAGGCGGTCGTGCCGAAGGTGGCCGAGTGCTACGAGAATGCGATCAACAATCATCCCAACCTCAGCGGCCGCATCATCGTGTCCTTCAAGATCAAGAACGTCGACGGCAAAGGCAAGATCGACGAGGCCGAGGTGATCCCGTCCGAAGGCAAGGACGATCTCAACTCACCGTCGGTCGAGCACTGCATCTTGCAGGTGGTCGCCGGCGCCGAGTTCCCCGCGCCCGAAGGCGGCGACGTGGTTGTGCACTTCCCGTTCGTCCTGCAGCCCCCTGACGACGAGCACAAAGAATAGTCAGGGCGTCACGCCGCGCTCCACGCGGAACAGCAACAGCGGCACGATCGCGGTGAGCCCCATCGCCACCGCGGCGACGGTGGTCATGCCGACCAGCTGGCGATCGGGCAGCTCGCTCAAGATCTGCGCCGACAGGAACGCGCCCAGCGCCGAGGCCGCGTGCTGCACCGCCGACTGGATCGACATGAAGCGCGCGCGCACGCGCAGCGACGGCACCTTGGACGTGAGCGTGTTGTACGAGACGTTGCGCAGGCCCATCGCCAGCATGAAGATCATGTACAGCACGACCAGCGGGATGGGCGGCGGCACCTGCATGAACCACATCCACTGCGTGAGCAGCAGCACGCCCGCGCCCAGCGAACCGACCTTGAAGGAGCCGTAGCGATCGACCAGGATCCCGCCGAGCCGCGTGGCGAAGAAGCTGACGATCCCGCCGGCGAAGTACAGCCAGCTCAGGTGCGCGCGCGGGAAGTGCAGGTTCTCCTGCACGTAGGTCGAGATGTTCGGGATGATGATGAAGCCGCTCAGCATCACCACCGCGGTCATCGAGTAGCTGAGCAGCACCAGCGGCCGCTCGAACACCTCGCGCAGCGCCGGTCCCTTGTCGCCCGCGACGCGGCCTACCAGGTGCAGGCGCATCGGCGGCAGGAACGTGATCACGCCGGTGGTGACCGCCGCGCCGAGCACCGCCGTACCGATGAACGGCATGCGCCAGCCGCCGTGCTGCGCCAGCTCGAGCCCGATCGGCACGCCCACCACCGACGCCACCGAGAACGCGCCCATCACCGCGCCCATCGCCTTGCCGCGCCGCTCGGCCGGGATCACGTCGGCGATGATCGAGAACGCCAGCGAGGTGGCCGGCCCGCCGAACAGCCCGGCCAACACGCGCGCCGCCAGCAGCGACGGCAGCCCGGTGGCGAACGCGCCCGAGAGCGTGCCCAGCCCCAGCCCGAGCATGGCCACCGCCAGCGCGTTGCGCCGATCGAAACGATCGAGGAAGAACGATCCCGCCAGCCCGGAGACCGCCGCCGCCGCGGTGTACGCGCCGCCGATGAACCCCAGCTTCGACCCCGGAATCGCGAGCGCGTGCGCGAAGTCCGGCCCGAGCGGCATGACCATGACGAAGTCGAGGATGTTGATGAACTGCACCGCGCCGATGAGAAAGACGATCGTCCGCTCCGAGACGATCCGCGCCGTGCCTGTGGTGGGAGGGGGAATCAGCCGACTATGCCAGATCGAAGACCAGGACTTCCGACTCGGCGGTGCTGGTGAGCGCGAGCGCCTGCTCGTCCGACACCGCCGCGCCGTCGCCCTCCGCGAGCGCGGTGCCGTTGAGCGCTACCGCGCCGCGCGCCACCTGCACCCACGCGTGACGGCCGGCCGCGAGCGGCACGGTCACCTGATCGCCGGCCGAGAGCCTGCCCGCGTACAGCGCTACGTCCTGGTGCACCGTCACCGCGCCGTCGCGCCCATCGCGCGCAGCGACCAGCCGCAGCTTGCCCTTCAGCGTCTCGGGCGGAAAGCGCTTCTGCTCGTAGCCGGGTGGCAGGTCGCGCTTCTCCGGCAACAGCCAGATTTGCAGGAAGTGCACCGGCTCGGTCTCCGAAGGGTTGTACTCCGAGTGCAGCACACCGGTCCCCGCGCTCATGCGCTGCACCTCGCCGGGCACGATCAGCGACTGGTTGCCGAGGGTGTCGTTGTGCGCGAGCTTGCCCTCGAGCACGTAGGAAATGATCTCCATGTCGCGATGCGGGTGTTTGCCGAAGCCCTGCTTGGCCGCGACGCGATCGTCGTTGATCACGCGCAGCGTGCGGAAACCCTCCTGCTGCGGATCGTGATAGTCGCCGAACGAAAAGGTGTGGTGGCTGTCGAGCCAGCCGATGTCCGTGTGTCCGCGTTCGCCCGCCGGCCGTCTGGTGATCATGGCTTCCCTCCGTCACCCAGGTAATAGGTGGACATGGTATACTCAAAAAGAGCCATTCCTGCGCGCATGTCGAGGCCAAGAGACAGAGATACGATTCCCGCGCCGCCCCAATTGGCGCGAACGGAGGAGGGCCTGATCGACCACGATCCGCCGTCCGATCCGCACCTCGACACCCAGCCGGAGCTGGGGTCCAAGGTGCGCGCGCCGCGCTCGGTCGACGTCGGGACCATCGTCGGAGATCGCTATCGGCTGGTCTCGCGGCTCGGCGGCGGCGCGATGGGCGAGGTGTTCGTCGCCGAGAACCTGGCCATCCGCCTGCGCGTGGCGGTCAAGCTGCTCAAGCCCGAGCTGCTCGCCGACGCGGTGTTCCGCGAGCGCTTCCAGCAGGAGGCGCAGGCAATCGCCGCCATCGAGCACCCCAACGTGGCGCGCTTCCTCGACCTGGTGGTCGGCGATCCGACGTTCCTGGTCATGGAGTACGTGCGCGGCCAGACGCTCTCGGAGCGGCTCAAGGAGAAGGGCCCGCTGTCGATCCTCGAGGCGATCCAGGTGTCGGTGCGGCTGTGCTGGGCGCTCGGCGCAGCGCACGCGGCAGGCATCATCCACCGCGATCTCAAGCCGGCGAACGTGATCCTCACGCCCGATCTCGAGCTCGGCCACACGCCCAAGCTGATCGACTTCGGCCTGGCCAAGCTCGCCTCCAGCGTCGAGAAGAGCGGGCTCACCCGCACCGGGCAGGTGGTCGGCACGCCGCGCTACATGTCGCCCGAGCAGATCGCCGGCCGGCCGGTCGACTCGCGCTCGGACATCTACGCGCTCGGCTGTCTGTTGTACGAGATGCTCGCCGGCCGCCCGCCGTTCAACGGCGAGGACGACGTGCAGGTGCTCTACCAGCAGATCCACGACAACCCGCCGCCACTGCGCACGCTGGTGCCCGACGCGCCCGAGCTGCTGGAGAAGGTGCTGGGGCGCGCGCTGGCGAAGGTGCCGGCGGATCGTTACGCCAACGTGGCCGAGCTGGCGCGCTCGCTCGAGTCGTCGGTGTTCACGCTGGGCGCGACGCGCTCGATCTCGCAGGAGCTGTATCCGATCGGCGAAGAGGGCCGCACCACCCCGCGCCACGACTTTCCCAGCGGCGCGCTGCCGTTCGTTCCGCGGCGTGGTCGCGTGGTCAGCGTGCTGCTGGTGGCGCTGTTCGCGCTCGCGGTGGGCATGGCCGGCACCTTCGTGCTGTCGCGTCTGAGCAAGGCGCGCACCGGCGCGAGCGGCGGCTTCCTGCTCATCTCCGAGCCGGCCGGCGCCTCGGTGGTGCTCGACGGCAAGCCGCTCGGCCGCACCACGCCCACCTGGGTCCCCGATGTGCTCGCCGGCACGCACACCGTCCGCTTCGAGCGGCAGGGCGTGGCCCCGGTCTCGCAAACGGTGGCGCTCAAGGACGACGAGCGCAGCGTGGTGCAGGTCTCGCTGCCGCCGGCCACGCACCGGCTCGAGGTGCGCTCGATGCCCGACGGCGCGTCGGTGTTCCTCGACGGCCGGCTCGCGTTCGGCGAGACGCCGACGTACGTCGACATCACCGACGAAGACTTTCACGAGATGCGGATCGTCAAGAACGGCTTCCAGACGCTGGTCAAGCCGCTCACGCCCGACGACAAGATGACCAGCCTGAACCTCACGCTCAAGCCCGAGACGCAGCCGCGCGGAACGTTGATGGTCGACGCGAACACCGCCGCCGAGGTGTGGATCGACGGGCTCAACACCGGCTACACCACACCCACGCTGGGCATCCAGGTGCCGACCGGCAAGCACGTGGTCGAGCTGCGCGACGGCAACGGCATCAAGGGCCAGAACGCCGCCGTCAGCGTCGGGCAGGGACAGACCGTGCGCCTGCTGCTCGGCGCGGCCGGGGCGCCGGCGCGGCCGCCAGGTGACAACTGAGGCGCGCGCTGGTGTGCCTGGCGCTGCTCGCGGTGCCGTCGACCTCCGGCGCCGAGGTCAAGTACACGCTGCGCATGGCCACCGTCGCCCCAGACGGCACCGCGTGGGCGCGCGAGATGCGCGCGTTCAGCCGCGAGGTGCTGGCGACCACCGGCGGCGAGGTGGCGATCAAGTGGTACTTCGGCGGCATCGCCGGCGACGATCTGCAGGTGCAGGAGCGCATCCGCAAGGAGCAACTCGACGGCGTGGGCTCGGGCGGCATGCTGTGCGAGCGCGTCTCGCCGTCGTTTCGCGCGCTGCGCGTGCCCGGGCTGTACGAGAGCCGGGAAGAGGTGCGCTCGGTCGCGGTGCAGCTGCGCCCGGTGTTCGAGCAGGAGTTCCGTGACAACGGCTACGCGTTCCTCGGCCACGCGCTGCTCGGCCCGATCGTGATCGCGTCGCGCCGGCCGGTGAAGACGCTGGCCGACCTCAAGCGCGAGCGCATGTGGTCGTGGGAGTTCGACGACATGACCAACCTGCCGATGCGCGCCATGGGGCTCAACCTGGTGCCGCTGTCGATCGAGGCGGCCGGCGCCGCGTACACCGAAGGCAAGGTCGACGGTTTTTTCGGCGTCCCCGCGGCGATGCTGGCGTACCAGTGGTCCGCGCAGGCGCACTACGTGACGGAAGTGCACGCCAACTATCTGATCAGCTGCCTGGTGACCACCAACCGCTCGATGGACCGGCTGCCCCTGCCGCACCAGCAGGCGTTGCGCGCGGCCACCGCGAAGCTGTCCAACCGCCTGGAGGTAGTGGGCGAGGAGCAGGACCGGAAGCTGATGGGCGGGCTGTTCGGGCGACAGGGGCTCATGCCGGTGCAGCCCGCCGACACGTTTCGCGTCGAGTTCCTGGAGGCCGCGCGCGCCGCGTCGGAGAGCCTGGGCACGAAATTGATCGCGCCGGTGCTGATGAAGCGCGTCACCGCGCTGGTCGCCGCCTATCGCGCCAGCCACCCGAAGACCGCCAAGAACTAGCGCGGCGCGGCCGGCAGGCGCCGTTCTCCCACCTTGCCGCTCGTATGCCGGTGCACATAACCCGGAGCAGATGTGGCTCACCGAGACGCTGAGCGCGTGGCTTGCCGGCTCCGGCGCCGAAGCGCCGCTGCACACCGGCGGATCCGACGGTCCCGAGGACGTGCGTGACGCCGCCGGCTTGCGCGACTGGCTCGATCGGGGCGGGCTCGTGGGCCGCACGCGGCTCGAGCTCGCGCGACGGCGCTACGCGGGCGCGCGGTTCGCACACCTGCTCGGCGCGCGTCCCGACGCGATCGCCCTGCGCGCGCTGTCGCTGGCCGAAGATCGCCTGGGCCCGCTGGGCGTCGCCGCGCTGGCCAACTCGGAATCGCTCGCCGGGCTGGTCGAGCTCGATCTGACCGGCAACCAGCTGGGCGATGACGGCGCCGTGCGACTGGCGGGCGCGCGCTCGCCCGCGCGGCTGGAGACGCTGGTGCTGTCGGGCAACGCGATCGGCGACGCCGGCGCCGCTGCGCTCGCCTCATCGCCGCTTTTGGCCAACCTGCGCGAGCTGCGGCTCTCGGGCAACCACATCGGCCCCGCCGGCGCGCGCGCGCTGGCGTGCTCGCCGCACCTGGCGCAGCTCGAGGCGCTCGATCTGTCGGGCAACCCGCTCGGCGACGCTGGCGCGCAGCAGCTCGCGGACGCCGCCAACCTGCCACGGCTGCGCGCGCTGTCGCTCGCACGCACCCGGCTCGGCTCGCGCGCGCTGTGGGCGCTGGCCGCCGCGGCGCACCTCCCGCCGCTCGAAGCGCTCTCGCTCAAGCGCAACCGGATCGACGCGGCCGGCGTGCGTGCGCTCGGCGCCGCGCCGCTCGTGCGACGACTGACCCGACTCTCGCTGTGCAACAACCCGCTCGGTGACGACGGCGCGCGCGCCCTCGCCGAAGCGCCCGCGCTCGCGTCGCTCGAGCAGCTCAACCTGACGCGCACCAGCATCGGCGACGAAGGCGCCGTGGCCCTGGCGACCTCGAGCGCGCTCTTTGGGCTGCGCGAGCTCGAGCTGCGCGGGAATCGCATCGGCCCCGCCGGCGTCGAAGCGCTGCGAGCCTGGAAGCGATCGGCGGCGCCGGCGATCCCGTCGAGGCGGACGCTGGCCGGCGATCAGTGAAGCGCCTCGCGAGGGGGCGCTACCGCGACCCGCCCCGCTTCTCGAACGCCTGCAGCTCCGCCCAGAAGCCGCCCATGTCCACCTGCTGGCGGTAGGTCTCGCGCAGCCCCGCTCGCAGCGCGCGCTCGGTCGTATCCTTGGCCCGCGGCGACAGCCACACCAGCCGCCCGCCCGGCGCCAGCACGCGCCCGACGTGATCGAGGAACGCGTCGTACAGCGCACCGGTGAGGCTCTTGTTCAGCACCCGCCGCCCCATCGGCGGATTGGTCAGCACCAGCGTCGGCCGCACCGGCGGCTCCCACTCGCGCGCATCGCCCACCACCAGCTCCACGCCCGTCACGCCCGCCGCGTCCAGGTTCGTGCGCGCCAGCTCGAGCGCCGTCGGATCGAGATCGGTCCCGAACATGCGCGCCGTCGCGCCCAGGCGCGCCCGCTCGACCAGCTCCGTCCCGGCGCCGACGAACGGATCCCACACCACGTCCCCGGCCTGCACGCCGGCCACGCGCGCGAGCGCAGCCGCCAGCGTGGGATGCGACGACGCCGGCACGTGCGCGCGCCGATACGCAAAGCGCGGATCGGCCAGCCCGCGCGGCCACAGCTCGACCGACACCACGCCGCGGTGCTCCGACACCACTACCTCCCACAAGCTCGCGGTGGGATCGTTGACCAGCTCGGGGCGCCGCTTGGCCACCGCCTGCGCGCAGCGGAACGTCAGCCCGCGACGGTGGCCCGCGCCCGCCCACTCGATGCGGTAGCGCACCGCCCCGCGCGTGAACGCGCCGAAGACCCGCTTGGCCTCGTCGGAGACCAGCGCCGCGACCACCGCGCGTCCGGACTTGTCGAGATCGGCCACCAGCGGATCTTTCACCTCCACGGCGGTCGGCAGCGGAAACGCGAACTTGAGCGCGATGCGCGAGTCGAACAGCTGCGCGAGCGGGCCGACCAGCGTCGCCGTCACCAGCTCGTCGTTGACCACGCGCGGCGTGAGCGCGACGGGCAGCTCGGCGGCGACCAGGCGCGCCAGCCCGGCGCGGCAGTGCAGCGCGACCTGGAGCGGGCCGGACGCCGCCACGCTGGCGTCGATGCCACCTTCGGCCTGATGGCGCGCGCGCCCGATCGTGCGGTCGAGCTTGAGCAGCGCCTCGTCGGTGATGCGGCGCAGCTCGCGGTCTTCCGTCTGCACCCCGCGCAACAGCGCGAGCGCGTCGGGGCCACCCAGCTTGCCGAACGCCGCCGCCAGCGAGCGCTGCTCGAACACGCTTCCCAGCGGCCAGCGCGCGATCAACGCCGCCTCGATCTCGCCACCGTCGAGCTTGCCGAGCGCGATGATCGCGTTGCGCCGCGTCTTGTCGTCCTCGTCGGCCAGCCGCTCGAGCAGGAACTGGCGCAGCTCGGCCGAGCCGCGCGTCTGGCAGATGCGCCCCACCAGCTTGCACAGGCGCCCGCGCAGCGGCGGCCGTGCGCTGGCGAAGCGCTCGATCGCCTGGCGCGCCGCCTCGGGTCCGAGGCGCGCGAGCGCACGCTCGGCCACGTCGGCTTCGTCACGTTCGGCGGTTGCGAGTTGGTCGAACAGGCCGTCCACGTCGGCGCGCGCGGGTTGGAAGCCGCGTGAGCGGACGGCGTCGCGAAGATCTTTGTCGTCGCTTTGTCCCATTCAGCGCCGGCGTGCGGCGCGCGGGACTATAGCTCGGAAGCGGTCGAGCCCGAGCGATGACGTTTGTGATGCTTGCGAGCGTGCTTGCGGTGGTGCTTGTGCCGCCTGTGGTGCCGCGCATACGCGGTCGAGCCACCGAGCGACAGCGAGCCGGCGTCGAAGCCCGCGGCCAGCACAGCCGCCATCACCAGACCACACACCGTGAGGCGAACGAAACGCATCTGATCCTCCACTCCCCTTGATCTTAATACTGCTCTATTACGCGTTGCGTTCTCAATGGCAATTTATTTGCCCTGTATTATTCGAAGCGGACGTTACCTTGCGCGAGCACAACCTCGCGGTTTTTCACGAGCTGGACCACCTGGAAAAGGTAGGCGTGCCCGTGCGAAATCGAGCTTTCGTCGGGATCGACGTGCAGCCACAGCGCGAACATACGGAACGGATCCATCTCCGCCTGCCACATCGCGGTCACCTCGTGGTTGGCCTGCGCCGCGCGGTCCTCCTGATCGTAGACCACGATCATCACCGTCCCCTTCAGGTTGCGCTGCTTGAGGTTCGCCACCAGCAGCAGATCCCACGGCCCGTTCCTGGCCGTCGGCGCGCGAAAGAAGATCGGGATCTTGCCGGCGCTGGTCCCCCACAACACCGACGCGCGCAGCGTTGCGCCCGGCGCCGGTAGGAAGCACAGGCGCCCGGGCTCGTGGCACACCAGCTCGTGCTCGTGGGTCACCGAGGTGAAGCGGATCGCCGAAGGCGCCTCGACGGTGGGACGCGGCGGCAACGCGCCGGGCAGCGCGGCGCGCGGCGCGAGCGCGATCGAGAGCACCAAAGCCAACCACATGCGTCTTCAGTCTCGCGCGCACCTTCGAGACCGCGCAACTAACGTGCTAGCATCCATGGCCTATCTCGTGGACGCCTTCGGCAAATACCAGCTCATCCGGCGCCTGGGGTCGGGCGGCATGGCCGAGGTATTTCTCGCGCGCGAGCAGCTCGCCCAGGGCCTGGCCAAGATCCTGGTGATCAAGAAGATCCACCCTTCGCTCGCCGAGACCCCGCAGTTCCGCCAGATGTTCGAGGACGAGGCCAAGGTGGCGGTCAACCTGAACCACCCCAACATCGTCCAGACCTTCGGCTACGGGCAGATCGGGCCCACCTATTACCTGGCGATGGAGCACGTCGAGGGCCTGGACCTGTTGCGCCTGCTCAACTGCGCGGTCGAGGCGCAGACGCGCATCCCGTTCGGCCTGTGCGCCTACCTCGGGCAGCAGATCGCCAAGGCGCTCGACTACGCGCACCGCAAGGGCGACGAATACGGCGAGCCGCTGGGCATCGTGCACCGCGACATTTCGCCGCAGAACGTCCTGGTCTCGTGGGACGGAATGGTCAAGCTGGTCGACTTCGGCATCGCGCGCGCGCGCCACGTCAAGGAAGAGGAAGGCGTGGTCAAGGGCAAGTTCGCGTACATGTCGCCCGAGCAGGCGCAGGGCCAGCCGGTCGACCCGCGCTCGGACATCTTCGCCACCGGCATCGTCTTGTGGGAGCTCACCTGCGCGCGCTCGCTGTTCGGGCACCTGAAGGGCCGTCAGGCGATCAACGCCATCCGCAACGCGCAGGTGACCCGTCCGCGTGACATCGACAAGAACATCCCCGAGGGCCTCGAGGAGATCATCCTGCAAGCGCTGGCGCGGCGGCCCGAAGATCGCTTCCAGACCGCGCGCGACCTGCACCGCGCGCTGGGCAAGTTCTTCTTCGCGCTGTCGGCGCGCGAGGGCCAGGGGATGATCTTCGAGTCGGGGGCGATGGCCACGTTCATCTCGACGATCGTGCCGCGCGAGATCCCGTCGCGCCCCACGCCGCCGCCAGGGGGAGATGACGCGCCGATCCACGAGACTCTGGGGCCGCGCGCCGACTCGAAGATCGCGCGCTCCGGCCGGGGTAGCGCGCAGGCCGCGCTGCCGCTCTCCGAGCGCAAGCACGTGGTGGTGATCGAGGGCGAGCTGTCGGGCCTGGCGGGCCTGCGCCGCCAGGTGGGTGAAGCGCGCGCGCGCGAGGCGCTGCTCGACTTCCTGCGCGTCTGCGAGCACATCGCCTACAAGCACGCCGCGCACCCCGACCGCCTCGACGAGCGCGGCTTCACCTACGTGCTCGGCCTGCCGGTCTCGACGGAGGACGATCCGGCGCGCGCTACCCACCTGGCGGTCGCGCTGCACGACGCGCTCGACGGCATCTCGCGCGAGCTCGACCCGCCGCTCAAGCTGGCCATCGGCGTGCAGCGCGGCGTGGCGCTGGTCTCGCGCTCCAACACGCAAGCGCCGCAGTCCAAGTTCGAGTACGAGATCCTCGGCCAGACCTCGCAGATCGCGCGCCGTCTGGCCAAGGAAGCGATGCCCGGCGAGGTGCTCACCGGCGGCGGCGTGTTCCGCGGCGCCAAGGCCGAGTTCCGCTTCGAGGAGCTGGACACCATCGAGATGCCGCCCGACTCCGACACCGCGCCCGGCGCGATCGGCACCGGCGGCACCGACGTGCCTCCCATCGATGGCCATGGCCATGGCGACGGCGATCGCGATCGCGATCGCAGCGTGGCGCGCGCGCGCGTCTACCGGCTGCTCGGAGCGAGGCCGCGCGCCGAGCGGATCGCGGACGAGCCGACCAGCGCGCGCATCATCGGCCGCGATCTCGAGCTGAGCGCGCTCCTCGAGGCGCACCGCACGGTGGTGCAGCTCAACCAGGCCAAGCACGTGCTGATCCTCGGCGAGGCGGGCGTCGGCAAGCGCAGCATCGTCGACGCGTATCGCCGCGGCCTCGATCCCGCCACCCACCTGGTGCTGCGGGCCGTCGGCCGGCCGGGCATCAAGGACACGCCGTTCGCGCTGGTCGCCGATCTGACGCGCGACCTCCTCGGCGTGAGCGAGGAGACCGACCCGCGCGAGGTCAAGCGCCGCATCGACGCCGCCTCGGCGCTGCTGTTCCGCGCGGACGAGGCCAAGGAGGCGCGCCAGACCACCGACTCGCTGGCGCTCCTGCTCGGCGTCAAGGTGGCCGGCTCCGAGGAGCTCGACCCCGGCGAGCGCCGCCACCGCCTGCACGCGGCCATGCGCATGATGGAAGGCCGCCTGGCCGAGGGGCGCACGCTGGTGGTGGCGATCGAGGACCTTCACTGGGCCGATTCGCAGTCGTTCGAGATCCTGACCGCGCTGGTGCGCGAGCCGCTCAACCGGCCGGTGCTCGGCGTGGCCACCGCGCGCCACGACGAGCGCATGGACGAGCTGGCGCGCAAGCCGCAGGTGACCACCATCCTCGTCGGTGAGCTGGGGCTGCGCGAGCGCGCCGAGCTGGTCGCCTCGCGTTTCGAGAACTCGGCCGACGCGCAGGCGCTGGCGCAGCAGATCCTCGATCGCGCGGGCGGCAACCCGTTCTACGTCAACGAGATCCTCGAGTCGCTGGTCGAGCGCGGCATCCTGGCGGTGGCCGAGGGCGCCGGCGGCCAGCGCAAGCTGCGCTGGGTGCGCCGCGGCGAGAGCTTCGCGGTGCCCACCACCGTCGAGGCGGTGGTCGCCTCGCGCCTCGATCGCCTGCCCGACGACGAGCGCGACGTGATCCGCCGCGCGGCGCTACTCGGCCGCGTGTTCCGTGTCGAGGATCTGCTCGCGCTCACCGGATCGGAATCGGTGCCCGCGTTGGTCCGGCTGGCCGCGCGCGGCTTGATCGCGCCCGCTTCGGGCCCCGGCGACGTGTACAAGTCGGGCCCCGCCGCGTACACCTTCCGCAACCTGATCACCAAGGAGGTCGCGTACGGCGGCCTGGCGCCCGACACCCGCGCGCTGCTCCACTCGGTGGCCGCCGATCGGCTGTCGCGCTCGCCCGGCTTTCGCAAGGGCGCCGACGACGCGCGGCTGGCCGATCACCTGGTGGCATCGGGCGACAAGGCCGGCGCAGCCCGTGCGCTGCTCGCCGCCGGCAGCTACGCGCGCGACAACGCGGGCAACGCCGAGGCGTTCAAGCTGTTCACGCGCGCGCTCGAGCTCTTGCCCGCCGACGCGCACGCCGAGCGCTACCTGGTCCACTCCGAGCGCGAGCAGGTGCTGCGCGGCTGGGGCAAGCGTCCCGCCCAACTCCGCGAGGTGCACGCCATGCGCAAGGCCGCGGTCGCCATCACCGGCGCCGACGGGCGGCGCCGCGAGGCGGAGGCGTTCTGCCGCCTGGGCCTCCTGTACCTCGACGTGGGCAAGCACGCCGCCGCGCGCCGCGAGCTCGATCGCGCGCTCCAGGTCTCGCGCGACGCCCACGACGTGCTCGGCGAGTCGGACGCGCTGCGCCTGCAAGCGACGCTCTTGATGAACATCGGCAAGAACGCCGAGGCGCTCGAGCTGGCGCAGAAGGCGCTGCAGGTGCTCGGCGCCGGCCCCGGCGGCGAAGCGGCGCGACCGACGCTGCTCGGCCGGGCGCAGGCGCTCAACGCGGTCGGCAACGTGCACGTTCACACCGGCCACCTGCGCGACGCCGTCAGCGCGTACGCCGAGGCGCTGGTCATCTACCGCCGGCTCAGCGTGCGCCGCCTCGAGGCCGCCACCCTCAACAACATGGGCTGGGTGTTCGTCGGCCTCGGCGAGTACGAAGAGGCGCTGGTCCACTACAAGCGCTCCTTGCGGCTGGCGCAGGAGCTCGGCGATCGCGCGGGCATCGGCGTCAAGCTCGCCAACATCGGCCAGACCTACGCCGATCTGGGCGACTTCGTGCGCGCGCGCCGCTACCTCGACAAGGCGCTCGAGCTGCACCAGGCGCTCGGCGATCAGCCGGGCATGGCCGACGCGCTGATCTCGCAGGCGCAGGTGTCGCTGCGCGAGCGCAAGCCGGACGAAGCGGCCAAGCAGCTCGAGCGCGGCCTGGAGCTCGCCGCCGAGACGCGCAACCGCTACCAGGAGATCCGCGCGCTGGTGTACCTGGCGTTCACCAAGCTCGATCGCAACGAGCCTGTCGACGGCGCGCTCGAGCTGGCGCAGTCGGCGACCCGACTGGCGCGCGAAGCCGAGATCGCCAACGGCGAGGCCTACGGGCTGTGCGCCGAGGCGCTCTCGCTCGATCGCGCCGGCCGCGCCGCCGAGGGGCTCGAGCGCGCCACGCGCGCCGTCGCGCTGGTCGACTCGGGTCGCGCCGTCGACGGTCCGGAAGAGGTGCTGTTCATCCAGGCGCGCGTCGCCGGGCATGCGGGCGAGACCAGGGTCGCCCGTGACGCGTTGCGGCGCTCGTTCATCGAGGTGCAGCGCAAGGCGCGCCGGCTGCACGACGAGGGCTGGCGGACCCGTTACCTGGCGGCGCCGCCGGCGAAGGACATTCTTGACGCGGCGCGCGAAGCCGGGCTCGACGACGAACCGTCCGGTGACGACGTCGCTTGACCTTGATCTCGCCGGGCCGCGGGCCCACCTTAGTAGTGTGCGCAGCGCCCCGCTGATGTTGGTTTGCCTGCTCGCCGGTTGCGGCCCGGAGTTCGCGGTCATCCCGCGCGGCGGCGCGCCTCGGGCGCAGGCGCAGGCGCCGATGGGCGTCTCCATGACTGCGCTCGCCGATCAGTGGGCGGCCGATCCGTACGACCTCGCCGACTATCTGACACCAATTGCCGTCGAGCTCTACAACCCCGGTCCGTACGAGGTGCGCGTCTCGCTGGTCGACTTCGCGCTGCGCGACGAGCGCGGCACCCGCTTCCCGGCGATCAACCCGTTTCAGCCCACGCTCGGGGCGGGCGGCGGTCGCGGCGGCGGTGGCGGTGGTCACGGCGGCGGGCGCTCCAGCTCCGGCCACGCCGGCGGCAGTCGCGGCGGCGGCGTGATCATCGGCCCGCCCTCGGGCCGTCGCGGCGGCGTCGGCTTCGGCGCGTACGGCGGGCGCGGCTCGGGCGGCTTCTACATCTCCGGTGGCCTGCGCGACTACTACGGCCCGGGCGCGTTGTACTGGGGCGGCCCGTTCATCTACCCGCCCTACTACGCCACCTGGGTGTTCGGCTGGGGACCGGACTACTACCCCACCCCGCGCGCTTCGTACGACGTGCTCAGCAATGCGCTGCCCGAGGGCGTCCTGCCGCCCGGCGCGCGCGTCGACGGCTTCCTCTACTTCAAGAAGGCCACCAGCCGCGACCGCCGCAACCTCGATCTCGCATGGTCGCTGGTCGACGCACGCTCGTCGAACGACCTCGGCTCGCTGCACGTCGCTCTCGAAGTCGTCGATCGTTAAAGCAGGCGCGCGAGCAGCGTCTCGACGCGCAGCGCCTGGTCACGATCGTCCGCATCGAACGACACGCCCACCTGGAAGGTCTTCTTCGCGAGTGATTGCACCGCGCGCTGGTTGCGCACCACCCCCTTCAGCTTGAAATCCTCGCCGCCGACGCGCGGCACCAGGACCAGCACCTCGTCGCCGACGCCGAGCGGGCGGGCGACGATCATGCCCAGACCGCCGCGCGAGAGATCGACCAGCTCCCCCTCCTTCTCGGCCCACTGGCCGTAGCGAATCGGCAGGCGGCGCGCGATGCGCGGTGACTTGCGCCGACCGCCGCCGTCGCCCGCGAGCAGCAGCGCGAGCAGATCCTCGAGCGCCTTCTGCGAGCCCGGCTCGACGACCACGAACGCGAGCGCCAGCTCGGCCGGGTTGGCGCGCACCACCTCGGCCATCACGTCGATGCGCTTGCCCGCGAGCGCCGGCAGCGACAGCTCGACGAGGTCGCCCGGCTTGGCCAGGAGGCCGCCGACCTCGATGCGCGCGCTCTGCCGCGAGATCTCGCGCAGCACACCGGCCACGCGCCTCCCGGCGATGACCGCCTCGATCTCGGCCGACACCTGGATGCACGCGGCCGCCGGCCGTTCGTTGCTCACCCTAAACAAATAAGCACTAGACTGATTCCCCATGATCATCGTCATGAAGGCCGACCTCCCAAAGGACTCGTCCGATCTTCGGCAGATCGTGCAACTAGCTGAGGGCTTTCCTGGCATCCAGGCGCAGGTCCACGTGATTCAGGGCGCCACGCGCTCCCTCACCGAGGTCCACCTGCACGGCTCGACCGGGGTCATCCCAACCAAACCGTTCGAAGAGTTCGAAGGCGTCGAGAAGGTCGTCCGCATCACCGAGAAGTTCCGCTCGATCGGGCGCCACGGCGGCCAGCTCGACGCGGTCGGCTTCGAGTACAACGGCGTGCAGATCAGCCAGGACACGCTGCACGTGTTCCCCGGGCTGTGCGCCGTCGACAACGCGCAGAACGTCGAGCGGACGTTCGCGGCGCTGAAGGAGCACGGTATCGTCACCACGCGAGCCGGAGCGTACAAGCCGCGCACCAGCCCGTACGACTTTCAGGGGTTCGGCGGCGCGTGCCTGCCCTACGTCTTCGAGCTGGCCGGCAAGTACGGCATCCGCATCGTCGCCATGGAGATCACCCACGAGTCGCAGATCGACGAGATCCGCCGCGCGCTCGTCGAGTCGGGCAACGCCACCGGCGTCATGCTGCAGATCGGCACGCGCAACGCGCAGAACTTCGAGCTGCTCAAGGCGGTCGGCGCGCAGAGCGAGCTGCCGGTGCTGTTCAAGCGCGGCATGGGCATCACCCTCGAGGAGTCGCTCAACGCGTGCGAGTACGTGGCCTCTGGCGGCAACCGGCGCATCGTGTTCGGCCTGCGCGGGATGAAGACCAACCTCGGCGACCCGCACCGCAACTTCGTCGACTTCGCGCACGTGCCGGTGGTCAAGCGCATCACCCGGCTGCCGGTGTGCATCGATCCCTCGCACTCGGTCGGACGGCGATCGAGCGGGCCGGACGGGCTGCTGGACATCTTCCACGTGACCGCCCAGGCGGTGATCGCCGGCGCCAACATGGTGCTGGTCGACGTGCATCCTAGGCCGGCCGAGGCCCTGTGCGACGGTCCGCAGGCCCTCCTTCTCGAAGAGCTTCCGCTGTTTCTGGAGGACATCGCGATCGCGCGGCGCGCCTATGAGGAACGCGTGAAAAGGATTGCCCGCTGACCACTTACCTACAGTGTCCTACCGGGTGTACTTGCCCGTCGGTGTGGTTCTGATACCTTGGCCAACATGCCTTTCGACCTTCCCGCGCACCTGACGGCGCTCAAGGCGCGCCTGGGGGCGAACGGGGGCCGCCGCCGCGCGCTCATCGCCACGCACGACAACCCCGACCCGGACTCGCTGGCGGCGGCGCTCGGTCTGCGCCGGCTGCTCGAGACCAATCAGATCGAGGTGGTGATCGCGTTGGGCGGCATCATCGGACGGCCCGAGAACCGGGCCATGGTGCGCGAGCTCAAGATCGAGCTGGTGCCGTTCGAACGGCTCGACATGGCCAGCTTCGGCGCGCTCGCGCTGGTCGACTCGCAGCCCGGCACCGGCAACAACTCGCTGCCCTCGGACCGCAAGTGCGACATCGTCATCGACCACCACCCGGTGCGCGCCACCACCCCCAACGACATCCCCTGGCGCGACATCCGGCCGGAGGTCGGGGCGACCGCGACGATCGTCTACAACTACCTGAAAGAGTCTGAGATTCCACTCGACAAGACGCTCTCGACGGCGTTCCTGTACGCGCTCAAGTCCGAGACTCGCGACCTCGGCCGCGAAGCCGGGCAAGAGGAGCGCGACGCCTACGTCGAGCTGATGCGCCAGGCCGATTTCGAGCGGCTGTACGCGATCACCAACCCCAAGCTCGGGCGCGAGCACTTCCTGGCGGTGGACCGCGCGTTGCGGGCGGCGATCGTCTGGGGCGAGCTGTTGGCCATCAACCTCGGCCCGCTCGACTATCCCGACCTGGTCGCCGAAGTGGCCGACCTGATGCTGCCCTACGAAAAGGCGCGCTGGGTCCTGTGCGTGGGACAGCACAAGGGCAGCGTGTTCCTCTCGATGCGCACCGATCTGAAGACCATCTCGGCCGGAAGCCTGATCCGCCGCGTGGTCGGCGCGCGCGGCGCGGCGGGTGGCCACGGCATGGTCGCCGGCGGCCGGCTGTTCGCCGAAGTGCGTGACGAAGAGACACTCAAGACCGTTTACGACGATCTTGTCGCAAAGTTGCTCGCCGAGCTGAAGATTTCGGCGACACCCAGCCCGCTCTTGTAGCCGGCCAGGACACCTGGCTGTCCGACCCGCGGTCAGTTCTTGTATTCGGGAACGTTGATGCGGCCGCCCAGCTCCTCGAGACGGACCTGCAGCGCCAGCGAGATCACGTGTTGCACCGCGCTGTAGGTCGCCAGGCCCGGGTCGGGATTGGAAGAGGTGCGATCGAGGACGATCTGCGCCGAGTAACCGACGTCTACGCCGAAGATGCCATGGTGGCAGCCGAGGCCGGCGCCGATGATCACCCGGTTCGAGTCGGGCGTGAACGGCTGCAGCCAGCCGCGCCGCACCGGTGACGTGTCGAAGCCGACGCCCAGCCGCACGCGCACCTGCTCGCCGAGGAACCGATACTCGCCGCCGACGCGGAAGCCGTAGGCGTCGCGCTGGTTGAGCGCGAGCGTGTCCTTGGTGGCGATCGCGCCCAGGCCCGCCGACGGATCGGTGTAGCTGAGGGTGAGGTTGTGCAGATCGCTCCACAAGGTCAGCCGCGCGTCGGCGGTCAGGGTGAGCCCGGTCGTGGGTCGCGACGCCAGCCCGAAGCCGAAGTTGTGCGGCAGGGGCAGCGTGAGCTTGGCGTCCTGCTGCTCGAGGGCGGCGCCGGCGACCCCGATGACCCCGGTGCCGGCCAGATCGAGATCGACCGCGCTGCGGTACGAGGCGCCGATCTGCAGGTAGCGCGGCACCACGCGGATCAGGATCCCGACGTTGCCGCCGAGCCCCGTCGCGGTGGTGGCCGAATGGGAGGAGCCGGCGGTGATGTCGTGGCGCAGATCGAACGACGCGGGGACGATGTCGAAGCCAAAGCCGATCGCGATCTGCGGAATCGGGCGGATCGCCACCGAGGGGTTGATGGTGGTGGTGGTCAGATCGAAGAAGGTGCCGGAGTGCCGCCCCGCCCAGCCGGTCGGGTACTCCAGGTGCTCGACGAAGTTCGAGAAGACGCCGATACCGACCGCGAAGTGGGGGCCGAGCCGCTGGGTCACGTAGGCGATTGGCGTGGCCACGGTGCCGGTGGCGCTCACCGACGGCGCGGCTGGGGTCTTGACGCGTACTTCACTGTGCAGCACGTCGACGCCGCCGAGCACCCCGAGGCCGCGCTGAAAGGCCAGGCCGGCCGGGTTGTAGTAGACCGCGGCCGGATCGTCGGCGTTGGCGGTCTGCGCGCCGGCCGTGGCCACGCCGACCGGCGACTGCTCGACCAGCTCGAAGCCGCCCGCCCGCGCGATGAGCGGCGCGGCGACGAGGACGGCCGTCAGCAAGGCGATGCGCATCAGAGGAGCGACAGTAAGGTGGATTGCGCGAGATCGTCAAGGCGCGCTACCGTGCGCGAGATGAAAAACTCCGGGCGCGTAGAGATCTTCCGGCACGAGAGTCGCCTCCTGGCGGAGAACCCGCTGCGCGATCCGGCGACGCGCGAGATCGGCGTGTACCTGCCGCCGTCGTACGATTCGTCGAGCGCGCGGCGCTTTCCGGTCGCGCTGTTCCTGCCAGGGTACACCGGCACCGGGCTGCAGCTGCTCAACCGCCAGGCGTGGTCGATCCCGATCGACGTGCGGCTGAGCCGGCTGATGGAGAGCGGGCGCGCCGCCGAGACCATCGTCATCCTGCCCGATTGCTTCACGCGCTACGGCGGCTCGCAGTACGTGGACTCACCGGCGATGGGCCGCTACCAGAGCTACCTCGCCGACGAAGTGCTCGCGGCCGTCGACGCCAAGTACCGCACCATCCCGAAGCGCGAGGCGCGCGCGGTGATAGGCAAGTCGTCGGGCGGCTACGGCGCGCTGGTGATGGGCATGTTGCGCGCGGACCTGTTCTGCGCGGTCGGCTCGCACGCGGGGGACAGCGCGTTCGAGCTCTCGTACCAGAAGGAGTTCGGGCGCGCGCTGCTCACCCTCGAGAAGAAGGGCGGCATCGGCGGTTTCCTGGCCTGGTTCGACGAGCTGCCGCTCAAGCCGGGCTCGGCGATCGAGGTCATGTCCAACCTGTGCTGCGCGGCGGCCTGGTCACCGTCGGCCAAGGGGCCGTACGGCTACGGCGTGGGGTTCGACCTGCCGTTCAACCCGCTGACCGGCGCGCTCCTGCCGGAAGTCTGGGGACGCTGGCTGGCGTGGGACCCCGTGCGCATGCTGGCCGAGCCAAAGCACCAGGCGGCGATGCGCAGCCACAAGCAGATCTTCCTCGACGCCGGGCTGGCCGACGAATACTACCTGCAGCTCGGCACGCGCCAGGTGGCGGCGCGGCTGGCGCAGGCGGGCATCGGCTGCGTGCACGAAGAGTTCGACGGCGGGCACATGAACACGCAGTACCGCTACGACAGATCGTTCGAGGTGCTCACCCGCGTGCTGGCCGACTCGTAGGCCGGCTTGACGATCCGCTCGATCGCATCCACCCACTCGAGCGCGCGCAGATGGTCCGCGTGCGAGATGTCCTTCTCGTTGCACAGAAAGTCGAGCACCGTACGGATCGATCGCAGCTGCTGCGCCGCCCGCTGGAGCCGCACGCGCGCCTGCTTCGCGCCCAGCCACGGCGACTCCGCCTCGAGCACGCGCACCAGCTTGCGCAGATACCGCTGGATCAAGATCTCGAACGGATCCTCGTCGCCCACCCGCGCCGCGATGAACGCCTCCAGCTCGAGCGCCGCCTCGAGCTCGCGTCCCATCCAGTAGCGCAGCACCGCTTCCTTCTTCGCCATGCGCCCCACTTCAGCACGTCCCGTGCCACCCGATAACAAGCGGACTTAACTTTTTAACTTGTTTGCCGCCCGTCCGAGATCCGGATCGTTGGGGTCTAGCGACCCTTGAGCTCGCGCGGGCTGATCTGGTGCCGGCGCAACAGCCGCTGGAAATTCCGCCGATCGACGCCCGCCTGACGGGCCGCCTCGCTCACGTTCATGCTCGCGCGCTCGAGGATGTCGGTGAGGTAGCGCTTCTCGAACTCCTCGACGAAGCGATCGCGCGCCTTCATGAACGGCTCGGCGCGCCCGGTGGTCTCTTCGTTGTGCGCCGGCCCGCCGATCTTGAGCGCGATGCGCTCGACCGCGTTGCGCAGCTCGCGCACGTTGCCCACCCACGGCTGCGCCGACAGCCGCGCCAGCTCGATCGGCGCCAGCGTCGACGGAATGTGCGCCCCCTCGCGCTGCTTCAGGATGTCGAGGAAGTGCTCGACCAGCATCGGGATGTCGTCGAGCCGCTCGCGCAACGGCGGGACGCGCAGCTTGACCACCGCCAGGCGGAAGAACAGGTCCGATCGGAAGCGGCCTTCATTGACCTCGCGCGCGAGGTTGCGGTTGGTCGCCGCGATCACCCGCACGTCGATCGCCCTCGGGGTCGACGAGCCGATCGGCGTCACCTTGCGCCGCTCGAGCACGCCCAGGAGCTTGGCCTGCAGCGACACCGGCAGCTCGCCCACCTCGTCGAGGAACACCGTCCCGCCGTCGGCCATCTGCAACAGGCCCTTGCGATCGGCGTCCGCGCCGGTGAACGCGCCGCGCGAATGCCCGAACAGCTCCGACTCGAGCAGCTCGCCCGCGATCGCGCCGCAGTCGACCACCACGAACGGCGCATCCTTGCGCGCCGACTCCTGGTGCACGCTCTCGGCGACCTGCTCCTTGCCGACGCCGGTCTCGCCCTCGATCAACACCGAGCAGTCGCTCTTGGCCACCGCCCCGAGCTGCTCGAACAGCTCACGCATGGCGACCGAGCGTCCCAGCACCGAGCCGAACTTGACCAGCGCCGAAGCCGGCACTTCCTTCTCGCCCATCGCCGGCGTGATGCGCACGGTGGTGGTGCCGAGCTGCAGCGTGACCGGCTCGAGGATGGTGATGTCGGTGATCTTGACCGCGCCCATGTGCGTCCCGTTGGAGGACGACAGGTCGACGATCCGGTACCCGTCGGGCACCACGTGCACCTCGACGTGGTGCTTGGAGACCGCGTCGTCGGTCAGGACCAGATCGTTGGTCTCGTGGGTGCCGATCGAGAACAGCGGCTTCTCGACCTGCACGACCTTGCCCACGCTCGAGCCGGAGAGCACCTCGACGGTGCAGGTCTGCAAGAGGCGGACCTCGGCATCGCCGCGGGCGACCACTCGCGTGATGTTGGTTGTTAACCGTCGGGTTTCCACCTAATAACCTTACCACCGTGTCGCACTCGCTTGCCATTCGCTGTGAGGGGCTGGTCAAACGCTACGGCGACGTGACCGCCGTCAACGGGCTCGATCTGGTGGTCGAGCGCGGGCAGTGCTTCGGCCTGCTCGGACCGAACGGCGCCGGTAAGACCACCACCGTCGAGATCCTCGAGGGGCTGCTCGACCCGACCGCCGGGCAGGTCGAGGTGCTCGGCAAGCGCTGGGCCACCGACGAGGCGTGGCTCAAGGAGCGCATCGGCATCTCGCTGCAGGAGACGCTGTTCAACGAGCGCGTAACGGTCGAGGAGAACCTGCGGCTGTTCCGCTCGTTCTACCCGTCCGGGCCGAGCGTCGAGGATCTGCTCCAGCTCGTCTCGCTCGAGGACAAGCGCAAGGCCTGGTACGGCAAGCTCTCGGGCGGGCAGAAGCAGCGCCTGGCGGTGGCGTGCGCGCTCGCCGGCGACCCGGACATCCTGTTCCTCGACGAGCCGACCACCGGCCTCGACCCGCAGTCGCGGCGCCAGCTGTGGGAGCTGGTCGAGCAGTTCGGCGACGAGGGGCGGTCGGTGCTGCTCACCACTCATTATATGGAGGAGGCCGAGCGGCTGTGCGACCGCGTGGCGATCGTCGATCACGGCAAGGTGATCGCGCTGGGCACGCCGCGCGAGCTGATCGCCTCTTTGGGCGGCACCGAGGTGATCGAGGTGGAGTGCAACCCGCGCATCGAGCCGGCCGCGGTCGAGGGGCTGGCGGGAGTCAATGGTCGCGTGCGCGTGCTGCCCGACGGGGTGGCGCTCACCGTCTCCGAGGTGCACGTGACGCTGCCGCTGCTGCTGGCGCTGCTCGAGCGGGAAAAACGCGCGGTGACACGGCTGTCGACCCACCACGCGACCCTCGAAGACGTGTTCGTCACGCTCACCGGGAGGCAGCTGCGTGAATAAGAACCGCGCCCGCCAACATCCGTTGTGGCAGCTCACCGTGGTGCGCTGGCGGCTGTTTTCACGCGAGCCGTCGACGGTGTTCTGGACCTACGGCTTTCCGCTGCTGCTGGCGCTGGCGCTGGGCATCGCGTTCCGCAACCGGCCGCCCCAGCCGGTCGAGGCCGCGGTCGTCGCGAGCCCGGGCGCCGAGCGGCTGCGCGACGCGTTGGGCAAGAGCGCCGAGATTCACGTCTCGTGGCTCGCGCCCGAGGCGGCGGCGCAGGCTCTCCGAAGCGGCAGGGTCTCGATCGTCGTGGACGCGAGAGACGGTACGCGCACCTATCGCTACGACCCCACCCGACCCGACAGCCGCGTCGGCCGGGCGCTCGTCGACGACGTCCTGCAGCGCGCGGAGGGCCGCATCGATCCGACCCGGGTCGAGGACACACGCGTCAGCGAGCCCGGCTCGCGCTACATCGACTTCCTGATCCCCGGCCTCCTCGCCTTCGGGCTGATGAACAGCGGCCTGTGGGGCGTGGGCTTCGTGATCGTCGAGATGCGCACCAAGAAGCTGATCAAACGCATGGTGGCGACGCCCATGCGCCGCTCGCATTTCCTGCTCTCGTTCGTGCTCATGCGCGCGCTGTTCCTGCTCGGCGAGCTGCCCATCTTGCTCGGCTTCGCCGCGTTCCTCTTCCACGTGCCGATCCGCGGCTCGCTGGTGCTGATCACCGCGCTCACCCTGTTCGGCTCGCTGGTGTTCGCCGGCCTGGGCCTGTTGTGCGCATCGCGCGCGCAGAACACGCAGACCGTCGGCGGGCTGGTGCAGCTCATGATGCTGCCGATGACCATGTGCTCGGGCGTGTTCTTCTCGTCGGCGCGCTTTCCCGACTTCATGCAGCCGGTGATCAGCGCGCTGCCGCTCACCGCGCTGATCGACTCGCTGCGCGCGGTCATGCTCGACGGCGCGGGCCCGGCGGCAATCGCCCGCCCGGTGGCGATCCTGGCGCTGTGGGCGGTGGGCTCGTTCGCGGTCGCGCTGCGCATCTTCCGCTGGCGCTGAGCAGCGGCGCGCGATTAGGGGTAGGTCGGCAGCGGGTCCTTGAACTTGTCGCACAGGGCGCCGAGCGGAATCTCGCCGTCGGGCAGCCAGGTGCAATCGACGACGTTGTCGATGACCGCGGTCTTGACGCTGTTGACCCAGCCGGAGACGTCCGAGTTGGGCGCGGGCGCGGCCGGCAGCGGCGGCGCGGTGAGGCAGTTGTTGATCCAGCCCTGCGGATTGGCGTCGACGCTGCCGTTCCACCAGGTGTGCGACGTGATCGTGCGGCCGGCCCCGAGCACAACCTTCCCGAGCGTGATGTTGGAGTCGAGCGGCGTCCACGAAAACAGCCCCTTCTGGTACTCGTAATCACCGAAGAACGGCAGGCTCACCTTCACCTTGGCGCTCACCGCGAAGTGGGTCTTGGTGCCCATCTCGAGCGCCATCGCCCCACCGTCGCCGAAGGCGTCGACGCTCGGCTCCTCGTGGAAGCGCAGGAAGTGCCGGCCCTGCGCCTCGGCGATCAGCGCGAAGCTGATCCACTTGCCCGCGTCGACGATCGGGATCTGCGCGGTCAGCGTGTCGCTCGGCGTCGAGCTCGACAAGAGCTGGCCCCACTGCAGGTTGTCGTAGCCGACCTCCCACGCCGGGTAGCTGGTGCGATCGGTGGGGGCGCTCCACGGCTGCAGGTCGCTGCCGGTCTCGATCGCCGGCTGCGAGACGCGCAGGTCGAGCGTCGGTTGCGGAAACTGCCCGTACAGGTTCTTGGTGCCGTCGAATCCGTCGCTGCGCACGTCGGCGTAGTAGCCGGTGGGCGTCTCGTACACCGGGCCGAGCTTGTGCGTGGCCGGATTGAGATAGTAGTAGGCGAATTTCTGCGGGAGCCCCTCGGTGGGGAAGCGCAGCTCGAACCACTGCACGTCGGCGTCGAGCGTCTTGCCGAACACGGTCAGCGACATGGCATGCCAGCCCGAGAGCAGCCCGGGCGCGGTGGCGGTGGGCGGATTTGCCTGGCTCACGATCACGCGGGTCTCCACGCCCTGCTTGTTCCAGCCGCTGCCGATGCTCTTTCCGGCGAGCGACGCGCGGTTGGCGTCGCGAAACAAGCAGTACATCGCGTCTCGCGCGGTCTTGCCGATGCCCACGTCGGAGCCCCACTGAGGCACCGAGTCGTGACCCTTCCAGAACAGGTCCTCTACATTGGTGGCGCAGGCGGCGCCGCAGGCCGGCCAGGGACGGGAGCCGGTGCCTAGCGCAGCCGGATCCTCGGCGTCGGGGCCGGCGGGAATCTCACCGCCGCAGGCGGCGAGCGCCAGGGGCAGGGCGAAGTGGAGCACGGAGCGGGCGTTCATCGAATGGACCTCCTGAGGCGCGCCCCGTGAGCAAGGTCCGCGCCAAGCGGCGGCTCGAGTGATGACGCTGCGTTGCGCGCCGCGGGCGGCGTGATGCCGTCCGGACCTGCCGGCAACCGTAGCTTCCCAGGCTACAGTGCTATGCTTCGTGGGCTCATGTTTGCCGCCCTGGCCGCCGTCGTGATCGCGCACGCGCATGTGATCACGATGAATCCGGCGGCGCCGGAGGCGACCACGCTGGCGGTGGTAGACGGGCGGGTGGCGTACGTCGGGGACGATCTGGCGGCGGCGCGCAAGGCGGCGGGTCCCAGGGCCGAGCTGATCGACGCGGGCGGGCATACGCTGGTGCCTGGCTTCAACGACGCGCACGTTCACTTCGGCCTGTCGCTGACGCTCGGCTCCGAGCACGGCGTGGACCTGCCGGAAGCGCCGAAGAAGGCATGGATCGCGGCGGTCAAGAAGGCGTCTGCAGCGCAGCCGGACGGCTGGCTGTTCGTCAAGACGCGCAACCTGCCCGACGGGATCTCGCGCGCCGCCGACGTCGACTTCGTCGAGCGGCCGCTGTTCGTGGTCACCTCGCGCGGCGGCCTGCTCAACAAGCGCGGCCTTCAGCTGGGCAAGTTCACCGACGAGGAGGCGCCACACGGGTTCGTGCGCGGGCGCGAGCTGGCGGCGGCGCTCGATCGGCTGGTCAAGGCGCTGCCGCTCAAGACGCTGCGCGACGGCGCGTTGCGCTTTCTCGCCGAGCTGGCGCGCCTGGGCATCACCTCTGTGCAGCTGATCGACGAGCTGCCCGACCTGTTCGAAGGGCTGCGCCTCAAGGGCCAGCTCACCGCGCGCATTCGCATGATCCCGCTCGGCTACCGGCTCGAGACGCGGCTCTACGAGCCGAGCTGGAGCGGCGCCGCGCCCGAATGGGTGCGCATCGACGGCGTGAAGTACTTTCACGACGACGGCGCGCGCATCACGCGCTTCGAGCTGCAGGAGATCTTCGATCGCGCGGTGGCGGCCAACCGCCGCGTGCTGGTGCACGTGCTGTCGAGCCGCGCGCTCGAGACGCTGCTGTCGGCGCTCGAGTCGATGTCGAAGGCGGCCAAGCGCCCCGACGCGCCGCAGCTGTTCCGCATCGAGCACGCCGACGAGGTCAAGCCCGAGCAGGCGCGTCGCCTGGCGCGCCTGGGCCTGGTGGTGTGCTCGAACCCCTCGATGCTCCCCGAGTGGCACACCCCGGGCGCGTTCCCGATGCGCACGTTGAGCGACGCTGGGGTGCGCACCTGCATCGGCACCGACTGGGTCGGCGAGCACGTGCCGGTGCGCCCGCTCGCGCCGCTGCTCTCGCTCGCGCTGGCGGTGACCCACGGCGGATTCGGCGACAAGGAGCGCCTCACCGCGCGCGAGGCGCTCGAGGCGTACACCGTGGGGAGCGCCGCCGCCGAAGGAATGGGCGCGCGCAAGGGATCGCTCGAGCTGGGCAAGCTGGCCGACCTGATCGTGCTGTCGGACGATCCGCTCACCGTCGCGCCCGAGAAGCTGCCCGAGATCGCCGTGCTGCTGACCATGGTCGGCGGCAAGATCGTCCATCGCGGAGGCAGCTTCGCCGAACCGCCCGTGCATCGCCCGCCGCCGCCGACCATCGGCCCGCAGCCCGAGAAGCGCCCCGCCACGCTCGGCTCACCGCGTCTAGACCGATAGCTGTTTCGCCGAAATGGGTTTTGTGGTGGAGTGCCGCCCGAACTTCGCGGAGCCCCGATGTACCCCAAAATTCGTAGCCTGCTCTTGACCTGTGCGCTGGTCGCCGGATGTGGCGACGGCAATCACGGGAGTCCCGACCTCGCCATGCCCGACGGTGGCACCGACGGAATGACCGGCGGTGACGGTGGCCCGAAGATCACGATGTGTCCCGCGGCCGGCCGGCCCGCGCCGGCGAGCGGCACCTGCAGCATCACCGCCGGCTCCGACGCCAAGCTGATCACCGCGACGGTGCTCACGCCCGGCGAGGTGCTGCGCGGCGGCCAGGTCCTGGTCGGCACCGACGGCAAGATCGCGTGCGTCGGCTGCGACTGCTCGGCGCAGTCGGCGGGCGCCACGCTGATCGACTGTCCGATGGGCGTGTTGTCCCCCGGCCTCATCAACGCGCACGATCACATCACCTTCCAGGCGAGCCCCGGCGTCGACTCGGGTGAGCGCTTCGAGCAGCGCAACGATTGGCGCAAGGGCCTGCGCGGGCACACCAAGCTGTCGTCGGGCTCGACCGCCAACGCCAACCAGATCCACTGGGCCGAGCTGCGCTTCGTCATGGGCGGCGCCACCTCGACCATCGCGTCGGGCGGCTCGGCAGGCTTTCTGCGCAACCTCGACAAGGCCGATCCGCTGCAGGAAGGCCTCGCGCAGAAGGCGGTCGACTTCGACACCTTCCCGCTCGGAGACACCGCGGGCACGCAGCTCTCGTCGGGCTGCGCCTATCCGGCGATCAACACCGCGTCGGCGATCGTCGGCGACGACGCCTATTTCCCGCACATCTCCGAAGGCATCGACTCCGTCGCGCACAACGAGTTTCTGTGCGTGAGCCAGCCGGGCTCGGCCAACGACCTCACGCAACCGCAGAGCGCGTTCATCCACTCGGTCGGCCTGCAGCCGCCCGACTACTCGCTGATGGCACAGGAGAGCACCGCGCTGGTGTGGTCGCCGCGCTCCAACATCCGGCTGTACGGCAACACCGCGGTGGTGCCCGAGGCGGCGCGGCTGGGTGTGCTGATCGCGCTCGGCACCGACTGGGTGCTCTCGGGCTCGATGAACATGCTGCGCGAGCTGCGCTGCGCCGACGACGTGAACACCAGCTACTTCGGCAAGTTCTTCGACGACGAGCAGCTGTGGCTCATGACCACGCAGAACGCGGCCATGGCCAGCGCCACCGACGACGTGATCGGCACCATCAAGACCGGGTTGGTGGGCGATCTGACGATCTTCAACGGCGCGACGCGAGTGGATCACCGCGCGGTGATCGACGCGCAGTCGCAGGATGTGGTGCTGGTGATGCGCGGCGGCAAGGTGCTCTACGGTGATACGCCGCTGGTCACCGCCATCCCCAACATCGGCGCGTGCGACGGCCTCGACGTGTGCGGCACGCCCAAGTCCGCGTGCGTGATGGGCGAGATCAGCATGACGCTCGCCGCGCTCACCACCGCGGTGGGCGCCTCCAACTACCCGCTGTTCTTCTGCGGCGTGCCGATGAACGAGCCGAGCTGCGTGCCGTCGCGCCCGGCCTCGGTCAACAACTCGACCATCTACACCGGCGTGCCGAGCGCCACCGACAGCGACGGCGACGGCATCCCCGATGCGATGGACAACTGCCCCAGCGTGTTCAACCCCATCCGCCCGGTCGACAACGGCACGCAAGGCGACATCGACGCCGACGGCGTGGGCGATGCGTGCGATCCGTGCCCGCTGACCGCCAACACCACGACGTGCGCCTCGGTCGATCCCAACGACGCCGACGGCGACGGCATCCCCAACGCGATCGACAACTGCCCGATGAAGGCCAACCCCGATCAGGCGGACACCGACACCGACGGCAAGGGCGACGCCTGCGATGCCTGCCCGATGGACGCCAACCTGGGCGCGGCGGGCTGCCCGTTCACCATCTATCAGATCAAGACCGGCGCGGTCGTGCCGCTCACCGTGGTCGCGGTCAAGAACGCGATCGTGACCGGCAAGAGCACCAAGGGCTTCTTCGTGCAGATCAAGGTGGGCGACGTCGGCTACGCCGGGTCCGACAACTCGGGCCTGTTCATCTCGGCGGCCAACCCGACGGTGAACCCCGGCGATCGCATCGACGTGATCGCCGGCACGGTGACCAACTCCTTCGGACAGATCCAGCTCGCCAACGTCATGCTGTCGGCGCCCACGTCGACGGGCGAAGCCGCGCCGGCGGCGATCACCGAGAAGTCGGCCGGCGTGCCGCTCACCGCCGCCGATCTGACCACCGGCGGCGCCAAGGCGAGCGCGCTCGAATCGGTGCTCGTCAGCCTGACCAACGTCACCGTCACCGACGTGAACCCGGCGCCGGGAACAGGCGACGCCACGCCCACCAATGAGTTCGTCGTCGACGGCTCGCTGCGGGTGAACGACCTGTTGTACCTGGTCACGCCGTTCCCGGTCATGGGCGAGAAGTTCACCACGCTCACCGGCATCCTCGAGCTGCGCAACGACAACTCCAAGATCGAGCCGCGCGACGTCAACGACCCGGTGTTCGGACCCCCGGTGCTGGTGGGCTTCGGACCGCCCAGCTTCATCCGGGTGGGAACCATCGCGCAGAACACGATTCCCTCGCCGATCATGGTCACGCTCTCGCGGCCGGCGACCGCCGCCACCCTGGTCACCCTGCTCTCGGGCGATCCGGCGAGCCTGGGCGTGCCGGCCAATGCGACCGTGCCGATGGGCATGACCTCGGTGGCGGTGCCGATGAGCGGCACGATCGCGACCACCACGCCCGTGATGGTCACCGCCACGCTGAATGGCGTGAACGTGATCGGCAACGTGCGCGTGCTCGGCCTGGCCGACGCGGCCACCTTGACCAACCTGACGCCGTCGACCGCCAACACCTCGCTGGGCGGCACGGTGACCATGACCGTGACCCTCGACATCCCGGCACCGGCGGGCGGCGCGACCGTGACGCTATCCAGCTCCAACGCCGGCACCGTGCCCGCCTCGGTGGTGGTGCTCGCCGATCAGCAGACCGCGACGTTCCCGTACACCCAGATGGGCGCGGCGGGCACCGACACCATCACCGCCACGCTCGGGGTGGCCAAGACCGCGATGATCTCGGTAAAGGTGCACCTGGTGATCAACGAGGTCGACTACGACAACGTCGGCAGCGACGCGAACGAGTTCATCGAGATCTACAACGGCACCGGCGCGACGGTGGACCTGACCAACGTGGCGATCGTGTTCGTCAACGGCGCCACCAACACCGAGTACGGCCGCACCAGCCTCTCGGGCATGCTCACCACCGACAGCTACCTGGTGGTGCACTCCGCCACGGTGATGCCGGACATCAACGCCACCAGCGTGCTGTTCGGCGCCGCGACCAACAACATCCAAAACGGCAATCCCGACGGCGTCGCGCTGATCAACAAGACCACCGGCGAGATCCTCGACGCATTGTCGTACGGCGGCTCGATCACCGCGGCGGTGATCACCGGCCTGAGCGGGACCAGCACGCTGGTCGAGGGGACCGCGACCGCTGCCAAGGACTCGAACACCGTGCAAGGCTCGCTGATTCGCTTCCCCAACGGGGCCGACAACGACAACGCCATCGCCGAGTGGTTCTTCACCACCACGCCGACCCCCGGCTCGGTCAACCTCAAGACCCCGTAGATCCCACAGTTTTTCGAGGGATCCTCGCGGATCTTCGACGTTCTTCGATCACTAACTATACGAGATCACGTTAGTCTGCGCGTGGCACAGGGCGTGTATTGGCACCCCCTTGATTCCCATCCCATCGCGGAGGACCACGTGAAGAACGCACGCAAGACCTGGAAGGTGCTTGGGCTGATTGGTGGCGCCGCGTTGGGCCTCGCACAGATCAAGGACGCGGAGGCTTGCGGCTGCTTCACGCCGCCCGATCCTTCGGTGCCGGTGGTGCAGGCGGGCGAGCGCATCGCGTTCGCCATGGAGGACGGGCAGGTCACCGCGCACATCCAGATCCAGTACGCGGGGAACGCCGGCGACTTCGGTTGGCTCCTGCCGCTGCCCTCGGTGCCGACGCTCGAGCTCGGGACCGATGAGCTGTTCAACCAGCTGATCACGCTGACCCAGCCGAAGTATCGGCTCAACCGCGTGTACGAAGGCAACTGCTCGTTCAATCCGCAGGGTCGTGGCGGCGGCGGGTTCGCGACGGGCGGCGCGGCGCCGACGGCGAACGGGGCCGAGGGCGACTCGGCCGACCCGCCCAGCCCGCTGGTCATCCAGGACTCGATCGGCCCGTACGACTACGCGGTGCTGCACGCCGACGTCAAGGACGACATGCTGAAGTGGCTGGCCGACAACCACTACTTCGTGCCCGCGGGCACCGATGCGACCGTCGGCGCGTACGTGCGCCCGGGCGCGTACTTCCTCGCGCTCAAGCTCAAGAGCGGCAGCGCGACCGGCGACCTGCAGCCGGTGGTGGTGAAGTACGCCTCCGACCTGCCGATGATCCCGCTGGTGCTGACCTCGGTCGGCGCCACGCCGGACATGGGCATCCAGGTGTGGATGCTCGGCAAGGGCCGCGCGATCCCGCGCAACTACTACCACACTGTGCTCAACGACTCGGTGATCGACTGGAATAGCGCCGGCGCCAACTACAACGACGTGATCATCCGCGCCACCAAGGAAGCCATCGGGCGCCACACCTTCGTGACCGAGTACGCGGGCACCTCGAGCATCCTGCAGAACGTGCTCAACGCGCCCAACCGCTTCGGCTCGAACGCGGAGCTGGCGGCGCAGCCCGACGCGATCTCGTTCGTCGAGTACCTGAACCAGCACGGGTACGCGACCTTCAACCAGTCGCAGACCGGCGGCGGCCCGGGCTTCAGCTCGGCGCTCTACTCGAGCCAGCTCCTCTCGATCCTCGCCGCCTACATTCCGGTGCCGGCGACCTTCGCGGCCAAGGGCATCACCGCGGGCCAGTTCTACCAGAACATCACCTACTACCTGGGCTCGTACCGCCAGCAGACGCCGGACGATTTCGTCGGCTACACCATCAACTACCAGCCGGCGATGATGGCCATGCAGATCGATCAGCGCGTGGTGCAGCCGACCCTGTCGGCGGGCATGCTGTTCGACAAGTTCTCGTACCTCACCCGTCTGTACACCACGCTGTCGCCCGAGGACATGAACAAGGATCCGGTGTTCTCGTTCAACGCCACGCTGGCCGACTACGCGAACACGCACAACGCGAACCTGACCTATCACTGCGGCTTCTTCGGCCGCGACAACCAGCTCACCACGCCGGCGACGCTGCAGACCGCCGACGGATGGGTGCTGCAGTATCCGTACGGCACCGGCTCGACCTTCACTCCGCCGGCGCTCCCGGCGTCGGAGCGGATCGAGATCCTCAGCGAGGAAGGCCCGCCGCAGGTGGTCACCGACAACACCAAGGCGATCGGCGACGGCCTGGGCAGCCAGGGCGGCGGCTGCGGAGTCGGCCTGGGCAGCCGCGCGGGTGAGACGGCGAGCGGCCTCGGCCTGCTCGCGCTCGTCGGTGGGATGCTGTTCTGGCGCCGGCGGCGGACCGCCTAGGAAACGACCGTGACGCGCACGCTCCTCATTCCGGCCCTGGGCCTGTTGGCCATCGCCATCGGGTGCAGTGACGGGAAAGTCACCCACGTCATCCAGCCCGGGATGGGGAGCATCACGCTCGGCACCACCAACCACGACGGCTCCGGCTTTCTGCCGCTCGAGGGCGATCAGACGCTGGTGCCGGGCGCGCAGGGCGGCTTTCACGTGTGGCTCAAGTACCGCGTCAAGGGCATGGCGCCCGGCAAGGTGATGGTCCAGCGCACCGTGCGCCGGGTCTCGGACAACCACCTCCTGCTCACCACCGAGGGTGCGCAGATGGTCGGCGAGCCAGCGGCCGACGGAACCTGGGAGCTGCCGACGGCGATCCCTTCGTTCATGTGTCCGTCGCCGCTCGGGGTCAAGGTGTTCGACGCGCCGGCAGTGTTCGATCTGGTCATCACCGACGAGGACGGCAACATGCTCGGCGAAGGCAACGCCGAGGCCACGCCGCGCTGCCCCACTGACGATCAGCAGCCGTTCTGCGTGCGGATCTGCAGCGGCTGATCTGGTAGTCTCCAGCCATGTCGACCCGGGTCGTCATCGTCGGGGGGGGATTCGCGGGGCTCTACGCAGCCAGGGCGCTCAAGCACGCCGCCGTGCAGGTCACGCTGATCGACCGCCGCAACCACCACCTGTTCCAGCCGCTCCTCTACCAGGTCGCGATCGCCACGCTGAACATGGGCGACATCGCCTATCCGCTGCGCGAGATCTTGTCCAAGCAGGAGAACACCACCGTGCTGCTCGCCGAGGCGACCGGCTTCGATCTGGCGAACAACCGCGTACTCCTGGCCGACGGAGAGCTGAGCTACGACTACCTGGTGGTGGCCACCGGCGCCACGCATTCGTACTTCGGGCACGACGACTGGGAGCGCTTCGCCCCGGGGCTCAAGACGCTCGACGACGCGCTCGAGATCCGGCGGCGCGTGCTGTACGCGTTCGAGGCGGCCGAGCGCGAGCCCGAGCCGGCCAAGCGCGCCAAGTGGCTCACGTTCGTGGTGGTGGGCGCCGGAGCGACCGGCATCGAGCTGGCGGGGGCGCTCGCCGAGCTGGCGCGCCACACCGTCAAGCACGACTTCCGCAACATCGATCCGTCCACCTCGCGCATCGTCTTGCTCGAAGGCGCGGCGCGCATCGCGGGAGCCTACGCGCCCGAGCTGTCGGAGAGCGCCGCGGAGCAGCTGCGGGCGCTCGGCGTCGAGGTGCGCACCAACGCGCAGGTCACGTTCATCGACGAGAACGGCGTGTGCCTGCACGACGAGTGCATCCCCACCAGCACGGTGTTGTGGGGCGCGGGCGTCAAGGCGTCGCCGCTCGGCAAGCTGCTCGGCGCGCCGTGCGATCGCGCGGGACGCGTCGAGGTGACACCGTTCCTCACCGTCCCCGGGCACGACAACGTGTACGTGGTCGGCGACCTGGCGGCGATCGAGTCGAACGGCAAGCTGGTCCCAGGCGTAGCGCCGGCCGCGATGCAGATGGGCAGCCACGTCGCCGACAGCATCGAGCGGCTGGTCCACGGCGAGACGCCCAGGCCGTTCAAGTACTGGGACAAGGGATCGATGGCCACGATCGGCAAGTCGGCGGCGATCGCCGAGCTGCCGGGCGGGATCAAGCTGAGCGGATTTCTCGCCTGGATGGCCTGGCTGCTGATCCACGTGCTGTTCCTGATGGGCTTCCGCAATCGCTTCATCGTGCTGTTCGAGTGGGCGTGGGGCTACTTCACCTGGCAGAAGAGCGCGCGCATCCTGACCGGCAACATTGCGCACGTTCGTTCGCACACGGCGCAACACAATCCCCCAGTCCTGGCGCCCGAGCACGCTTCGCCCGAACCGAAGAAACAGCAAACCCTCCAGTAGCTTAGCGCGGCTCCGCAGACTTGGTTCGCGGCTTGCTGAAGGTCGCGGCCATGCACGCACGCGCGCTCGCCGCAATCGCCTTCGCCCTACTCGCCTCGGGCTGCGCGCCCGACGAGGATGCGTTCGTCGACGGAGAGCTAGGCGTGGCGCGCGAAGGGCTGAGCGTCGGCGGCGCGGGCGGCTGCTCGACGGCGATCGTGGCCGGTCTGTCGAAGCAGCTGATCGCCGAGCAGAACTGTATCCGACCCAACGCGCTCGACAGCTTCGCGGGCGTCAGCGGCGTCTCGATCGGCGCCGGCGTGAACGCGTATCTCGAGCCGAACGCGGTCAGCGGGCTCAAGGCCGCGGTGGCGGCGCACGGCGGCACCATCAGCATCAACTCGGCGCTGCGCACGCTCGCGCAGCAGTACCTGCTCTACAAATGGCAAGGCACCTGCGGCATCCAGATCGCCGCCACGCCCGGCAACTCCAACCACGAGACCGGCATCGCCATCGACGTGGGCGACTACTCGGGCTGGCGCACCTCGCTCGAAGCTCACGGCTGGCGCTGGTACGGCTCGGGCGACGTGGTTCACTACGATTACATCGGCGCCGGATCGGTGGACCTGCGCGCCGATTCGGTGGAGGCGTTCCAGCGGCTGTGGAACCTGAACAACCCGGGCGACCAGATCGCCGAGGACGGCGCGTGGGGACCGGCGACCGAGGCGCGACTGGCCAAGACCGACGCCAACGGATTCGCCAAGGGCTCGACCTGCAGCGTCACGCCACCGCCGCCACCGCCGCCGCCGCCGCCTGCCGACCCGAAGTGGGACGCAGCGCAGGTTCAGACGAGCGGGCCGGCCCAACTCGGCGCGGGCCAGAGCGCGACCTTCTGGGTCGAGTTCAAGAACACCGGCACGTCGGCGTGGGCGCCGGGCAAGACCTTCCTCGGCACCACCGATGCGCGCGATCGCACGAGCGCGCTGGCCAACGACGGCTGGGTCGCGCCCAACCGCGCAGCGACGGTGGACAAGGAGACCGCAGCGGGTGAGATCGGGCGCTTCACGTTCGTCGTGATCGCGCCGCCGAGCGTCGATGGCAACGCGTACGAAGAGCACTTCGGGCTGGTCGAGGAAGGCGTGGCGTGGTTCGGTGGGGACCAGGCGTACGTGCTCGCGCTCGAGGTGACGCCGGCGAACGGCGTGCATCCTCCGTACTCGGTGGTGGTGCCGCCGGCGGGCGCCGATCCGGTGGCGACGGGGTGCAGCGAGGCGGGCCCCGGTGCGCCGGCGCCGGTGGGCGTTTGGATGCTGTTCGGATTCTTGGTCGCGGTTCGTTCGCGTTCACGTCCACGCTCGCGCTCGCGCTGACCTCCACCTTCACGTTCACGTTTGCGCGGACTAACACGCTATGATCGATGGATGGCGAATCCTGCTGCGCGTGACGAGGCGGCTCGCATCCTCAAGCTAGCGCGCGACGATCATTTTCAGGCGCTGCAAGTGATCGAGCGGCAGCTCGGCGTGGTGGTGCTGCGCACGCAGGTGCTCCTGTCGCTGTGCGGGATCGTGATCACGGTGACCGGCTTCTCAGGGAGGGCGATCGCGCAGACCAGCTTTCTGGCGCGGCTGTCGATCTCGGCCGGCATCTTCGTGGTGCTGGCGGCGGCGGCGGTCTCGATCGTCGGCGTGTTGCGGCTCAAGTGGCTCACGCAGGTCGTCACCGACGATCCCCAGTCCACCATCGAGAACGCGATCGCGGTGCGCAACCAGAAGTCGCGCTACCTGGCGGTCTCGCAGCTCCTGTTCGTGGCCGGCTTTCTCTTGTACTGCACGGCCATCGCGCAGCTACTCATGGCCCAGCAGAACAGCTGACCGGCTGGGCTAGCGGGCGTCGATCGCTTCGATGCGGCGCGCCATCTTCCACGAGCCGATCGCGGCGGCGAGGATGGCGGGCAGCGCGAGGAACAGCGAGGCGGAGAAATTGTTGAGCGACTCGCCGAGGCCGACCAGGAAGATCCAGCGCATCTCGGGCGCGACCTCGCGGATGGCGCCGATCGAGTGCTGCACCCCGAGCGCGGTCCCGAGGCAGCCCATGGCGATCGTCGCGGCGATGAAGCCGACGATCAGCGGCTGAAGGCTGCGCTGTGGGACCAGCGCGTGGCGCACGCTGAGCAGCAGCGCGATGCCGCTGAGGAGGAGCACGGGGTAGATCGGCCAACCGGCTTCGTGAATGATTTCGCTCATGCCCGTTGAGACAACGGACCCGCGCTAAAGTTCCCGCAGCCAACCCTCGACCAGCCGCAAGAGCGGGGACGAAGCGCCTGCCGCGCGCAGCCGCGCGAGCTCGGGGATCTGATCGATGGGTTGCAGCGAGCGGATGCGTCCGTGCGCGAGGTGGGCGACGTGCGTGGCCCACACGTCGAGGCCGTCGAAGATGTGCGTGGCGTAGAGGATGGTCAGGCCTTGCGCCTGGCTCTCGTCGCGCAGGAAGGCCAGCAGATCGGCGCGCGCGATCACGTCGAGATCGGTGGTCACCTCGTCGAGCAGGAGGAGCTCGCTCGGACGGAGCAGGCCCAACAGGATCTGGACGCGGCGGCGCTGGCCATCGGAGACGCGGTGCATGCGCCATTTCGGATCGACGCCGAGGATGGCGAGCAGGCGATCGCGGCGCGCGGGCTCGACGTCGGGCTGGCGCGCGAGCACCTCGTGCACCGCGACGTCGACATCGAACGGAAACTTTCCGCCGAGGAACGCGACCCGATGCGCGAGCGAGGTGTCGTGGAACGCCGGGCGCGCGAGCACGCGCACCTGCGACGGGGCGACGAGATAGCGGCCGGCGAGCACGTGCAGGAGCGTGGTCTTGCCGGCGCCGTTTGCGCCGACCAGCAGACAGCGCGCACCCGCGGGCACCGTCAACTGGACGCCGTCGAGCACGCGCGGTTGCTCGGCGCCGTCGCCGGGGTAGCGGAAGTCGAGGCCGTCGACCTCGATGGCGGGCGGTGCGGTGCTCACGGCCGCGAACGAAGACGACGGCGCAGCTGCCACGCGAAGCCGAGCGCGAGCGCGAGCAACAGCGCGCAACCCGAGGTGCCGGCGCCGCCGATGCGACAGCCGCAGCCGCCGGCGCCCGTGCCGCCGTTGCCGCCGTTGCCGCCGCCATCGAGCGCGCCGCTGCCGCCACCGTCGGGAGCCGGCGCCACGCAGGTGCCCATCACGCACGAGACGCCGGGCTGGAAGCAGCGCCCGTCGGGACACGGGATGCCCGGGCAGGTCACGAACTCACCCGCGCCGAGGACCGCGCCGCCGATCTGATCGAGCGCGTCGTCGAGCGCCGCCTCGTCGTCGGCCTGGAAGTAGTTCTGCGCGCCGCCGTCGCTCAGGGCCGGCTTGCGCGGCACGCCGCCTGCCGTCGAGTACATGGTCAGCGCGACCGGGTCGGTCTGCCCGCCGAATCCGACGATGTAGCTCGGATAGCCCTTGCCGAACAGCATGGTGATCGAGCCGGCGATCTGCGCGTCGTTCCCTCCGCAGGTCTGCTGCCCGTCGCTGATGAACAGCACGAACGAGCGCGGCCCGGTGCCGTCGTACTGGGCGGTGTACTGCGGATCCTTCGAGACCTGGTCGAACGCGGGCTTGATCGGCGTGGTGCACGGATTGTTGGGCTTTGTGACGGCGAGGGTCGCGTTGATCATCGCTTCGTGGCCGACGCCGACGTTGGCGTAGATCGGGCCGTCTTGCAGACAGCTGTCGCCGGTCTGATCGGGGAACATGATCAGTCCGAAGTCGAGCTTGCCGGCGTACTTGGTGGTCAGCTTGTTGATCGCGTCGACGGCGATCTGCCACTTGGTGCGCGCGCCGCCGGGCTTGGGCGGCATGTTCATCGAGCAGCTGCGATCGAGGACGATCATCAGGTTCGACTCGCAGTTGTCCGCCTGCGCGGGGCGCGCGGCCCAAGCCCAGGTGAAGACGAACAATCCGACGAGGAACGCCTTGCGCATGCGCTCGATGGTAACATGGGGATGTGGGGCTGACGATCGAGGTCACCTACGAAAGCCCGGCCGGGCTACTGCACGATTTTCGCACGCAGATCACGGTCGGTGGGTTGTTCGTCAAGGTGAATGGGGGAGAGGGGCTGCCGCCGCTGGCGGAGGTGGCGCTGGTGCTGATCGTCGACGGCGTGCCGCCGATTTCGGTGCCGTCGCGGCTGACGGTGGCGACGTCCGACTCGGTGTGCGTCGAGATCGCCGCCGAGGCGCGCCAGGCGCTGGCCACCGAGGTGGCGCTCACCTGCGCCGGCGTCGACGATCAGGCGCCCACCGCGCACCGCAGCGTGCGGCTGATTGGCGGCGCGGCTCCGGCAGCTCCCCCAGCTCCCACGGAAAGGCCGCGCGCCGTCGTCGCAGGCGTGCCGCTGACGCTCGATCGCAAGGTGGCGGCGATGAGCGTGAGCGAGAAGGTGCAGATGGCGCTGCACGGCAACCGCGAGGAGCGGCAGATCCTCATGAAGGAGCGCGCCGGCGTGGTGCAGGCGTCGATCGTGCGCAACCCGAAGGCCTCGCTCGACGAGATCACGGCGCTGGCGCGCACGTCGCACCTCGCGCCCGACGCGGCCGAGGCGATCTCCGAGCACCCGAGCTACGGCTCCTCGGCGCAGATCGCGCTGGCGCTCGCGCGCAACCCGCGCACGCCGCTGCGCACCGCGATCGAGATGATCGGCAAGCTCCAGCCATCCGATCTGCGCCAGCTCGCCAAAGGCCTCGGCGTGCGCAGCCAGATCTCGCAAGCCGCCCGCAAGCGCCTCTTCGACGACAAGTTATGACCCCGGGGTCGTAAGCTGCGAAGGGAATAGAGGGGGCGGGGCGACGTTGGGTTGGTATGCAGTGGCTCGTGGTGTTGGCGGTGTTTGCGAATGCGAAGGCTGTCGAGACGATCGTCGGGCGAAATATTTTTTGCTCGGGGTGTGAGCGGGGGGCGACGGCGGGCGGGGCCGGGGTGCGCACGAGCTTGCCGCTGGAGCTGGTGTCGACGATGCGCTGCCCGAGCGATGAGCGCTGGTCCGTGGCGGTGATCCTGTCGACGGCGGATCACGTGCCGCGCATGTACGCCCGCGGATCGAGCGTGGGCGGCGCGGAGCTCGTGCGCATCGGCGCCCGTCGCGTCGAGCTGCGCGTCGGCGAGCGGCTGGAGGTGCTCGCACTCGAAGGCCTGGACGGCGCGCCACCACCATCGCAGCCACCGCCGGCTGGAGCGCCCACCGGCATCGCGTGCAGCGCCGGTCACTGTCAGGTCGATCGCGCGCTGGTCCAGCGCGTGCTCGCCGATCCGGGCGCGCTCGCGGCGACCGTGCGGGTGGCGCCGGCGACGGGCGGCGGGCTGGCGCTGCTCGCCGTGCGCCCCGACTCGCCGCTGTTTCAGCTCGGGCTGCGCTCCGGCGATCGCGTGCGCGCGGTCAACCACGTGCCGCTCGCGGGCGTCGACGAGATGCTGCAGCTCCTGGCGCAGCTGCGCAACGCCACGAACCTGTCGGTCGAGCTCGAGCGCCAGGGTCAGCGTCAGACGCTCGACTACCAGATTCGCTAATATCACTCTCGAAGCAGCGCGGCGCCCCAATGGAAGCCCGCGCCGAGGCCGACGAAACACACCAGGTCGCCCGGCTTGACCCGCCCGGCGCGACGGCACTCGTCGTACGCGATCGGAATGGTCGCCGCGGTGGTGTTGCCGTATTTCTGGATATTGTTGTAGACGCGCGAGTCGGGCAGCCCGAGCGTCTTCTGCACCGATTCGTTGATGCGCAGGTTGGCCTGGTGCGCGATCAACAGCGACACGTCGTCGATCGACAGGCCGTTCGCCGCGAGGATCTCGTGCACGATCTCGGGCATCTTGGTGACCGCCATGCGGAACACCTGGCGCCCGTCCATCTCCGGAATGTGGCGCCCTTCGCGCACCATCGCCTCGGTCACGTACGGCCGCCAGGCGAAGCCGGACGGCACGTACAGCTTCTCGGCGTACGAGCCGTCGGAGTGCAGCTTGACCGCGAGCAGGCCGCGATCCTCGTCGGTGCGCTCGAGCACCACCGCGCCGCCCGCGTCGCCGAACAGCACCGTGCGATCGCGATATTTCGTATTGAACGCGCGCTCCTCGTCGGTGACCGTGGCGTCGGAGGTGCCGAACACGATCCCGTGATCCTTCCACGGCATGTAGCCGGAGTGGACCTCGGCGCCGACCAGCAAGAGGCGCTTGGCGGCGCCGGCACGCAACAGCGCGTCGGCGACCTGCAGCCCGTAGATGAAGCCGGTGCACTGCTGGCGGATGTCGAGCGTCGGGATGTTGCCGAGGCCGAGCTTGGACTGCAGCAGCACGCCGCAGCCCGGGAACTGGTAGTCGGGCGTCATGGTCGCGAACACCACGTAGTCGATGTCGCCCGCGCCCACGCCCGCCTGCTCCATCGCCAGCCGGGCCGCCCGCACGCCGAGGTCGGACGTGGTCGTCCCGTCCTTGACGTAGTAGCGCTGCTCGATGCCCGACCGCTCGCGGATCCAATCGTCGGACGTGTCCATCACGCGCGCCAACTGCTCGTTCTTCACAGTGTGCTCACCGACGACAAACCCCGACCCGCGAACAATCGTTCCCATGCCGCGATGACTATCAGGTTCTCCGACGGAGATCCACGCCGCGCCGCGTCAGCATCGACACCCCCTGCCGGCGCATCCTATCCTTCACATAATGTCGCGCCTGAGCAACATCCTGGTGTTCTTCTCCATCTCGATGGGGATGCTGTTCGGCATCCACTACTACATCTGGGCGCGGCTGGTGCGCGACACCTCGCTGCCGGCGCCGTATCGCCAGTTGTCGACGGCGCTGCTGATCGCGCTCGGCGCATCGATGCCGCTCACCTTCATCGTCGGGCGCGTGGCCGGGCGCGACGCCGCGCGCTGGCTCAACTGGCCGGCGTTCGTGTGGATGGGCCTGATGGCGTTCCTGTTCCTGTCGCTGATCGGCGGCGACGTGGTGCGGCTGGCGCTGTTCCTCGGCAAGCACGCGTCGACACGCGGCGCGCCGGCGGCGCCGCTCGATCCGGAGCGGCGTTTGCTCCTCGGGCGGCTGTTCGGCGCGCTGACCGCAGCCGTCGCCGGCAGCCTGGGGGTGGTGGCGCTGCGCGAGGGGCTCAAGCGGGTCGAGCTCAAGCGGCTCGAGATCTCGCTCGGTCGCCTGCCGCGCGCGCTCGACGGCTTTTCGATCGTGCAGCTCACCGACGTGCACATCGGGCCGACCATCGGCAAGACTTTTCTCGACGACGTGGTGACGCGCACCAACGCGGTCGCGCCCGATCTGATCGTGATCACCGGCGATCTGGTCGACGGCTCGGTCGCCAGCCTGCGCGAGATGGTGGCGCCGTTGGCGCGGCTCAAGGCCAAGCACGGTGTGTACTTCGTCACCGGCAACCACGAGTACTACGCGGGCGTCGAGGAGTGGATGGTCGAGCTCGGGCGCCTCGGCGTGCGCGTGCTGCGCAACGAGCGCGTGATCGTCGGCGACGGCGCCAACAGCTTCGATCTGGCGGGCATCGACGATCACTCGTCGCATGGCTCCGCGCCCGGCCACGGCCCAGATCTGAGCCGCGCGCTCGAGGGCCGCGATCCCGCGCGCGAGCTGGTGCTGCTCGCGCACCAGCCCAAGGCGATCCACGAGGCCGAGAAGAACGGCGTCGGGCTGCAGCTCTCCGGCCACACGCACGGCGGCCAGATCTGGCCGTGGAACTACCTGGTCAAGCTGCAGCAGCCGTACATCGCCGGGCTCGCGCGCCAGGGCGGAACGCAGCTCTACGTCAGCCGCGGCACCGGTTACTGGGGCCCGCCGATGCGACTCGGCGCCCCCGCCGAAGTCACCCACATCATCCTTCGCGCTCCCCGGACATAGCGTCGAAGACCACGTCGAGGGTCTCGCCGACGGCGCGGGTGGTGAGGCGGATGGTGCCGTGCACGCTGGTCACGACCGCGTCGTGGACCAGATGGATGCCACGCGTTGGGCCGCCGATCGGCGGGAGCAGCTCCAGGATCGCGTAGGGGCGCCGCGCGGTGTCCTTCTGGACGCGCTCGATCGCGCTGGACGCGTTCTCCACGGCGGCTTGCGCGAGCGCCTTGAGCCCGCGCCATCGATCGAGCGCGTTCATGACGACGACTCCTCGCACCACGCGCGAATCTGCGTGTAGACGTCCGGGTGATGCGCGAGCTCGACGTGCCCAACGCCTTCGAGCACTTTGACGGGGCCGGACTTCCACGCGTCGGACGCGCTCGGCACCGGCACCATCGCGTCGCTGGTGCCGGCGATCAGGTAGTGCCGGATCTGCCGGAGCAACGGGATGGGATCGCCGTCGCCGAGATCCTTGACGCCGCTGGAGCGAAGGTTGCCGATGTCGGCCGCCAGTCGCGCATAGGGATCACCGCTGGCGAGCAGCAGCCGCGCGACGCTCCGCCCCAGCCGTTCGAGCGGCGCGCCACGGTGCGGCGTGGCCACGTAGATCGCGCGGCGCACCCGCCCGAGCCAGCCGTGACCCTCCCGGCGCGCGACCCGACACGCGTTTCGCACCACCAGCCCGCCCAGGCTGTAGCCGAGCAGCAGGATCTCTTCGACCGGCACCGGATGGGTCGCGCACAGCGTCTCGAGCAGCCGCGCCAGGGCGGCGCCGTTCTCCTCGATCGCCAGCCCGCTGTTGAAGCGCACGTAGACCGGCGAGTAGCCGAGGTCCCTGGCGAGCAGCGCGCCGTAGTCGTCGCCGTTCGGAAAGGTCCAGATGCTCTCGGTGCACCCCAGGCCGTGGACCAGCAGCACCACGCGCGGGCCGGCCTTTCCCCTGTGAACCAGCTCCATCGGCATCGCCAGGCCGTTGTCGGTGCGCTCGAGGTAGTCCCCCAGCACGCCGTTGAGGACGCCGATCGCGAGCTCGAGATTTTTTCCCATCGACCTCTCCTGTAAGCTCGGAGATGACGATGTCATATTTTGTATTACATGTAAAGTGTCTAGAACGGTTTGATGATCTCTTCGCCGTTGAGGGTCTGGCTGCGGCCCGCGCACGGGTCGGAGACCAGCGCCAGGATCGCGTGCATGCAGTCGGAGAAATTCATCTGGTAGACGCCGTCTCCGCTGCCGGTCGGGCAGCTGCCGTCGTTCGAGATGGTCAGGCGGGTGCCGGAGAGCGCCCACTGGCCGTCGAAGGTCGCGTCGTTGAGGTTCACAGCGTACGTGCCGTCGGCGTTGAACGTATGCGAGACGCGCGCGTTGACGAACTGGCCCATCACCGGCGAGCCCATCCAGGTGCCGGTGAGGTCGCATGCCGGGCCGGGGTCGCCGCACGCGGGCAGCGACGCAGCCAACGCCGCCAGCAGCAGGTGACGCATCAGTTGAGCGAGTACGGGAGCGCCAGCGGGAATGGCGCGATGGTGGCGTCGAACTGGTCGCCCTCCTCCGTCACCATCTGGTAGGTGCCGTGCATCGAGCCGTGCGGCGTGGCCAGCATGCACCAGCTGGTGTACTCGAAGTGCTGCCCGGGCTTGAGCAGCGGCTGCGCGCCCACCACGCCCTCGCCGCGCACCTCCTGCACCTTGCCGTCCCCGTCGGTGATGACCCAGTGCCGGCTACGCAGCTGCGCGTTGTCGCCGCCCTCGTTGGCGATGCGCACGGTGTACGCGAACGCGTACTGGTTCGAGGCAGGCGCCGACCGCTCCGCCAGGTAGAAGCTCTTCACGGAGACGCGAATCCCGCGGGTGATGGCGATCGACACGGCGCCCGAAACTTGCCATGCGCCCGCCCCCCCGTCAATTCAACTACCCACTTGACTCGAACCTGGGGAATGAGAATAGGTTACCGCCATGATTCAGGTCGAAGGGTTGACCAAGTATTACGGGCCGAGCGCGGCCATCAAGGACCTCACGTTCAACATCGAGCGCGGGGAGGTGATCGGCTTCCTCGGGCTCAACGGCGCCGGAAAGTCGACCACCCTGAAGGTGCTCGGCTGCGTGCTGTTGCCGACCTCGGGCGTGGTCAAGATCGACGGGCACGACGTGGTCCGCGATCCGCACGAGATCCGGAAGAAGATCGGCTTCCTTCCCGACACGCCGCCGCTCTACAACGAGATGACGGTCGACCGTTACCTCGAGTTCGTCGCGCAGCTGCGCGGCGTCTCGGCGGCCGACGCCAAGGCGCGCGTCAAAGAGGTCGAGGAGAAGACCGCGCTCGTCGAGGTGCACGACCAGGTGATCGCCGAGCTGTCGCACGGCTACCGCCAGCGCGTTGGGTTGGCGCAGGCAATCGTGCACCAGCCGCAGCTGCTCATCCTCGACGAGCCGACCTCGGGGCTCGATCCGGTGCAGATCGTCGAGATGCGCCAGCTGATCCGCGGGCTGCGCGGCGCGCACACCATCCTGTTGTCGAGCCACAACCTGCCCGAGATCAGCCAGACCTGCGATCGGCTGCTGGTGATCCAGAACGGCGAGATCGTCGGCCAGGGCACCGAGGCCGAGCTGGCCAAGCGCCAGGGCTCGGGCGGCGTGATCGAGATCGAGATCAGCGGGCCGGCGCAGCGCGCGCCGACGGAGAAGGCGCTGACCGCGCTGCGTGCGGTGCAGGGCGTGGGCTCGGCCAGCGTGCTGCGCGAAGAGGCCAACATCGCGTTTCTGCGCGTCGACGCGCCGCTCGAGCTGCGGCCGCAGCTGGTACGCGCGCTGGTGCAAGCCGAGGTCGACGTGCTGCGCGTCGGGGTCGGCTCGGCGCAGCTCGAATCGATCTTCCTCAAGCTCACGCAGGCGAGGAACTAGTCATGCGACCAATCATGCTCATCGCACGCCGCGAGCTGGCCGGATATCTCCGGTCGTGGAGCGGCTACATCATCATCGCGGCCATGCTCGCGCTCGACGGGCTGTTGTTCAACGCCTTCGCGCTCGGCGGTCCCGACAAGCGCTCCGCCGAGGTGCTCAACCAGTTCCTCTACTACTCGTCGGGCATCCACATGACCGCGGCGGTGCTGATCTCGATGCGCCTGCTCGCCGAGGAGCGCCAGATCGGCACGCTCGCGCTGCTCTACTCGTCGCCGGTGCGCGACGGCGAGATCATCGTCGGCAAGTACCTCTCGGGGCTGGCGTTCCTGGCGATCTTCTCGCTCGCCACGCTGTTCATGCCGGCGATGATCATGATCCACGGCAAGGTCTCCATCGGCCACGTGGTCGGCGGCTATCTCGGGCTGATGCTGATCGGCTCGGCGGCGCTCTCGATCGGCGTGTTCGGGTCATCGCTGGCGAAGAACCAGGTTGTGGCGGCGATCATCTCCGGCTGCATGGTGGTGGGCATGCTGGTGGCGTGGATGCTCGGGCGCGTCACCGAGCGGCCGTTCTCGGACATCTTCACCGCGCTGGCGCTGCACGGGCTGCACTTCCAGGCGTTCCAGTCGGGGATCGTGCACCTGCGCGACGTCGTCTACTACCTGGCGGTCACCTACGTGTTCCTGTTCGCTGCCACCCGCGTGCTCGAAGCGCGGAGGTGGAGGTAACCATGCCCGCGCAGAGCGCACTCTGGACGGTCATCTATGTGGTGGGCATGCTCGCCGTGTTCGTCGGCGAGCGGCTGATCGGCTCGGGCACCGGCCGCGGCGCGACGGTGTTCGGCCTGTTCCTGGTCGCCCTGGCGATCGGCATGCGCTCGAGCCAGCTCAAGAAGGCGTCGCCCGAGGGCAAGAAGATCGAGAAGTCGATCCTGGCGCTCTACGCTGTGGGCGCCTTCGCGCTGCTCCTGTATTTCCTGCAGTCCGATCTGGCCACCGGGCTGTTCGGCGGCAAGATGCTCGAGAAGGACTGGCCGCGCCTGTCGGTCGGGCTGGCCGCGTTGTGGCCGGCGCTGATCGCGTGCACGCTCATCCCGCTGTCGCTCGCGGAGCTGGCCTACGCGTCGGTGGCGCGCGCGCCCAAGCTGGAGGCGCTGCGCATCGAGGACGCGCTGTTGTCGGGGCTGGGGCTGGCCGGCGCGTTGGTGTTCGCGTTCGCCATCTGCTACGTGGCGTCCGAGCGCGACAAGAAGGTGGACCTGTCGTACTTCCGCACCGCGCGGCCGGGCGAGTCGTCGAAGAAGATCGTGCAGACGCTCGATCAGCCGGTGCAGATCTCGCTGTTCTTCCCGCCCGCCAACGAGGTGCGCGAGGAGGTGGTCAGCTACTTCGACGATCTGAAGAAGGAGTCGAAGCTGCTCGAGGTGCACAGCTACGACCACGCGGTCGACCCGGCCAAGGCCAAGGAGCTGGGCGTGTCGGGCAACGGCGTGATCGTGGTGGCGCGCGGCACGCGGCACGAGCAGATGCCGGTCGGGCTCGATCTCGAGTCCGCGCGCGGGCAGCTGCGCAACCTCGACAAGGAAGTGCAGAAGCGCATGCTGCAGGTCGCGCGGCCGGGCCGCACCGTGTACCTGACCTCGGGCCACGGCGAGCGCTCGCCCAACCCGGCCAACGACACCGACAAGCGGCTCACCGTCAAGGATCTGCGCGAGCTGCTCTCGCAGCAGGGCTACGCGGTCAAGGATCTCGGCGCGGCCGAAGGGCTCGCGGCCGACGTGCCGAACGACGCGGCAATCGTGCTGATCGTCGGGCCGCAGAAGCCGCTCCTCACCGAGGAGGTGGGCGCGCTGCAGCGCTACCTCGATCGCGGCGGGCGCATCTTCCTGGCGCTCGATCCCGACACCGGGGTCGATCAGAAGGAATTCCTCGCGCCGCTCGGGCTCAAGTTCAACCTGACCACGTTGGCCAACGATCAGATCTACGCGCGGCGCACCAATCAGCAGAGCGACCGCACCAACATCGCGACCGGATCGTACTCGTCGCATCCGGCGGTGACCACGCTCGGGCGGCTGGGCATGCGCGCGCCGCTGGTGCTGCTCGGCGCCGGCTACCTGTCGGAAGAGAAGAAGCCGTCGAACGTGACCCTCGACTTCGCGGTGCGCGCGCATCCGGCGACCTGGAACGATCTGAACGGCAACTTCCTGTTCGACCCGCCGGCCGAGGTGCGCAAGGGCTGGCAGCTGGCCGCCGCGGTGACCCGCAAGAAGGTGGGCGCGCCGACCAAGCCGGCCGAAGAGGGGCGCGTGCTGGTGGTCAGCGACTCGGACCTGGTGGGCGACGGCGTGCTCGGCAACCCGGGCAACGCGTACTTCGTGCTCGACGGCACGCGCTGGCTGATCGGCGACGAGGCGATCTCGGGCGAGGTCTCGAGTGAGGTCGACGTCCCGCTCGCGCATACGCACAGGCAGGACGTGGTGTGGTTCTATTCGACGATCTTCCTGGCGCCGATGATGGCGCTCGGTGCGGGTTGGCTGGTGATGAGGCGCCGCCGGCCATCGAAACCGGGCACACCGCGGAAGGAGGTGGCCTGATGCGAGTCAAGGGCGCAGCGATCCAGGGCGGGCTGGCAGCCATCGGGCTGCTCACGGCCTACGCCACCTGGCAGCGGGAGCCGGAGCGCGCGACCGGCGAAGTGGTCGTGCTCGACGTGAACAAGAGCAACCTCGACAAGGTCCGCTATCAGAACGACAAGAAGTGGATCGAGATGGACCTGCGCAAGGACGCCGACGGGACGCCGGTGGTGTGGTTCAAGGTGTCGGCGGTCGAGCTGCCCAAGGCGCCCGAGCGCGAGCTGCGCGGCAACGAGGGCGCGCTGCGGCTGTGGGACAAGTTCGGACCGATGCGCGCGGCGCGTGCGCTCGGGACGCTCGACGCGGCCAAGCTCAAGGAGCTCGGGCTCGACGCGCCGAAGAAGCGCATCGAGGTGACCGCCAAGGGGCAGCAGCACGTGTACCTGGCGGGGCAGCCGCCGTTCAACGTGAGCGAGCCGTACCTGCAGGACGACGGCGACAAGCGCGTGTACGTGCTCGGCGGCGGGATCCTGCAAGATCTGGATTCGGCGAGCGTGCGGCTGATCGATCGCACGTTGCACCCGTTCAAGACCACCGACTTCGACGGGCTGGTGGTGACAGCGGGCGGCCCAGGCGCAAAGAAGTCGCGCGAGCTGGTGCAGGAAGGCGGGCAGCTGCAGACGAGCGCGAAGATCGCGTCGAAGAAGACGCCCACCAAGCCGGACGAGCTGGCCAAGAACTGGCACGAGAAGGCGTGGCGGCTGTACGCCTCGGACGTGCTCGGCAAGGGCGAGACGCCGGCGAGCGGTAATCCGGAGATCGCGCTGCGCATCGACTACACCGAGAAGGGCAAGCCGCGCGGCTTCATCGAGATCGGGCGGACCATCGGCGTGACCCCGCCTCCGCCGGCCAACGCGTCGGCGACCCCGCCACCGCCCGCGCCGGCGGTGAACGAGTTCTACGCGCGCACCGAGCACACCGCGGGCTGGGTGAAGCTGCCGCAGAACGCCGAGGACGTGCTCAAGGAAGCCGATAAGATCGCCGGCGGGGAATGAACGGGGACGATCTGCTCGCGCTCGCCGGCAAGTACCGGATCATGGGCGAGCTGCGCGCAGCCGGCGCGCCCGACGAACGGCCCGAAGAACGAGCGCGGCTGCGCGCGCTCGCCGAGCGTTTTCCCGGCGCGCTGCGCGAGCTCGACACGCTCTCCACCGACGAGATCGAGCGTCGCCGCAGCACGCTGGAGTCGGCGGACGCCGCGTCGCCGTCGCCGTCGCCGTCGCCATCCATCGAACCGTGGATGGAGTGGATGCACTGGTATCACGCGATCATGCGCGTCGCGCTGCAGCTCAAGCGCGGGCGCGCCGTCGACGCCGATTCGCTGGCGGCGCTCGGGCTCGACCAGGGGTTCGTCGCGGCAGTGAAGGCGCCGCCGCACGGGCGCATCATGGTGGTGGTGTTCGAGCGGCTCGGCGCGCAGTTCGCGATCCCGTCGAAGACCATCTGGGACACGCTGTTCCCCACCCGCAAGCCCGCGGGCGGTGGGGACCGAAGCTACCGCCTGAAGTAGTCGGGTATACTTCAGGGGTGATGAAGCTCGCGGTCGCGCTCGCGCTGGTCGGGCTGGCGGTGGCCGGCTGCGGCAGCGCGACGCAGGCGCCGGTGACCCTGGTCTACGGCGAGGTGCACCTGCACCAGTACGCGAGCGGGACCCATCCGGCCGCGCTGTTCGTCGCGCAGCCGGTGCCGGTCGCCGAGGTGCAGGGCGATTCGGTGTTGCCGCTGGTCGATCTGCCTTCGCAGACCGACGGGCCGTGCACGCTGGTGCTGCCGTCGGGCTGCCCGCCGCCCTGCAGCCCGGGGGCAAACTTCGTCGACGCGGGCGCGGTGCACCTGCGCGGCGCCGAGGGCGGCCAGCTCGATCTCACCTACCACGCGTCGCTGTTCAGCTACCAGCCGGTGCAGACCCTCGCGCCCGGGAGCATTCTGTTCCACGGCGGTGAAGAGGTCACGGTCAGCGGCGACGGCGCCGCGGCGCCCGAATTCCACGGCACGATCCATGGCGCGCAGCCGCTCACCATCGACGCGCCCGCCTCGCTGCCGGTCGCCAAGGGCGCGCCCTTCGCGATCGCGTGGGAGCCGGGCCAGGCCGAGCGCATCCGGCTCTCGCTGTTGGCCTCGACGCGCGACGGCAGCTTTGCCACGCTGACCTGCATCGTCCCCGACGCGCCGGGCGGCTTCACATTGCCCGACGGGCTGCTCGCCGGCTTGCCGCCGCCGCCGCGCGATCTCTCCCTCGAGGTGAGCCGCGACGAGCTCGGCTTCGCCTCAGCCAGTCAGGGACGCGGCGTGATCCTGCACTCCGGCTTCGCGCTCACGATCGCCGGCCACGAAGATCCCTAGTCGTTCGCCCACGGGTGGCGGATCGAGTCGGGGATCGGGTCGGGGGCGCCGGCGGTGGCCTTGAGGGCGCTCGAGTGCGCGAGGTGCATCGCGGCCGCCTGCAGCGCGGCCTGGTAGGCTGGATCGCTCTCGGTGAGGCCCTTGGCGGCGCGGAACTTCGTCCAGGTGGCGTCGATCCAGCCGTGCAGCCGCCAGAAGCGCTTGTTGGCGAGGTTGACGGTCGGGTCGCCGATGTCGATCGCGCTCGAGGAATCCGAGAAGCGGTTGTGGATGTAGTTGTGGAGGCCGGCGGCTAGATCGGTCGCGCGCGCGCTCGCGTTCGAGGCGGTCGGGCGCAGCGCGGTCTCGAGGTAGCGGCCGAGGTCGTCGTCGCTCTTGAACCCGGCGAGCTTGGTCTCGAGCGTGGAGATCGCGTCGAGCATGTGATCGTCGAACGGGTCGGTCGCGCCGTGCGGGAGCGGATCGGCCTTGTCCTTCGGATCGGTGGGCGGCGTCTCCCAGCCGACGAACAGCGCCACCGACTTGGGGAACTGCTCGCGCAGCTGGCGGATCATCACGCGATGCATGGCGAGGAACTCCAGCCCGTTGCCGGCCGTGCCCTCTTGCAGCGTCGCGCGGATCCAGCCCTGGCGCTTCGCCCACGCGACGCTCGACGAGTCGAGCAGATCCCAGCGGCGCTCGGTGTGCCACTCGATGTGGTGGTTGCCCCAGCCGTTCTGGTTCTCGAAGGTCACGATGGTGGTCGGCAGGCGCAGCGGATCGACGGCGCCGCCCACGCGATCGGCGGCCAGATCGTCGCCGCTTTCGTCCGTGGTGTCGGCGGGCTCGGGCGCCGCACAGCCCACCATCGCCGCCACCGTTGCCGCCAGCATGAGCTCGATCGAACGCCGCATCGTCTTGCCTCCGCGGCGATGTAGGAGCATGTGGTATGCCAGCGGTGGATCCAGTAGTTACAGCTGGTTACGACGATGGGGGCTAGCGGAGTGGCCGGCTAGTGGGGCCAATCATCCCTCGATTGGCGGCGCGCCAGCTTCCGCGATTCCGCAGCTCACCTGGCGGCGGCACACCTGTTCCAGCACCGCCGTATCGCAATAGATCGCCAGCCGGACGACGCGACCCCAGCGCAGGGTCACGACGTGCACCCCCTGGTTCGCGAACGACTCGCCGTCCGCCGTGGTTCCGCGATCCGACCACTCCACCGCCGCGGTGGTGTGCCAGGGCCAGCCGCTCACCGCGATGCGCGTGATCTCGAACTGCACGTTGGGCAGCACGCGCGCCAGCCGGTCGTACCAGCGACGGGTCGACTCGAGGGTGCGGCGGGTGCCGCCGAGCGCGTGGGAGCCGGGGAACGAGTGCTCGTGCGCCGCGGCGAAGATGGCCACGACCGCGTCGTAGTCGCGCGCGTTCAGGCGGCCAAACGTCTGTCGCAGCTTCGAACGAACGATCGCGTGGTACATGCGGCTTGGATGCGCGCGATCGCGGATCCGGCTGGGATCATCTCGACTGGGGCAGCGCCAGCGGAAACCGCGTCCACACGTCCGCCAGCACGATCACCGTCAAGATCACCACGAACATGATCGACACCAGGAACACCAGCCGGCTGACGCCCTTGTGATCCCACAGATGCATGAAGAACAGCGCGACCACCGCAGCCTTCGTCGCCGCGATCAACAGCGCGATCGTCAGCGACCAATCGCCGAGACTCACGTGCGACAACAGAAACGTCAGCGTCGTCAGCACGGCGAGCGCGAGCCAACAGACCACGTAGCGCATCGGCGATGCGTGGGAGGGCGCTGCCTTCTCTTCGCCTGCCGTCGACACGAGGCCCTCCTAGATCAGGTACAGGAGCGGGTACAGGAAGATCCAGATCAGATCCACGAGATGCCAGTACATGCCGCCTAGCTCGAGCGGCGTGTCGTACGCCTCGGAGAAATCGCCGCGGCGGGTGCGCCAGGTGAGCCAGGTGAGCAGCCCTACGCCGATCACGACGTGGAACGAGTGCAGGCCGGTCATGATGTAGTACAGCGTGTAGAACATGCTGGCGCCGGGGATCATCGCGCCTTCGACGTGATAGAACTTGCCGGGCAGCGCGCCTTCGGTGACGTCGCGGTAATACTCGTAGGAGTGGATGGCGAGGAAGGCCAGGCCGAACCCGATGGTCACCAACAGCGCGAGCGTGGCCAGGCCGCTCCTGCGCGCGCGCGCCCAGTGGATGCTCATCGCCATGGAGAAGCTCGAGGTGATCAGCACGAACGTGTCGACGGTGCCGAGCGTCTTGTCCAGGTGATGGCTGGCCGCCTGGAAGCCGGCGCCGAACAGCGTGCGATACATCGAGTAGCCTACGAACAGGCCGCCGAACAGCAGGATCTCGGTGCCGAGGAACAGCCACATGCCGAGCCGCGCCGCGTGCGCCTGCTTGGACAGGCTCTCGAAGTGATGCGCGAGGTTGGCTTCGGCGGGCTTACTCATGTTTCTTCCCGGGCTCTCGCAAGACCGACGCGCGGTGATCCTCGGCGGGGTGCTCGCCGCCCTTCTGGTAGTCGTGCGGCTGGTGCGTGTACACCGGCTGCTCGTCGAAGTTGTGCTTGGGCGGCGGCGACGAGGTGCGCCACTCGAAGCCGCGCGACTCCCACGGGTTGTGGCTGAGCGGGCCCGAGCCGTAGCGCAGCGCCCACGCCAGGTACAACAAGATGATCAGGAAGCCCATCGCCAGGAGCGTGGCGCCGGCGGTCGAGGCCACGTTGAGCGCCTGGAACTCGGCCGGGTAGCTGTAGTAGCGGCGCGGCATGCCGGCGTTGCCGAGCAGGAACTGCGGCACGAAGGTGGCGTTGAAGCCGAGGATGATCAGCGTGGCGGAGACCAGGCCCCAGCCTTCGTGGTAGGTGCGGCCGAACATCTTGGGGAACCAGTAGTGGAGCGCGGCGAGAAACGCCATCATCGCGGCGCCCACCATGATGAAGTGGAAGTGCGCGACCACGAAGTAGGTGTCGTGCCAGTGCTCGTCGAGAGAGACGGTCGCCAGCGCGATGCCGGTCATGCCGCCGAACACCAGGAAGTAGATGAACCCGCACACGTACGCGTAGGGCGTGGAGAAGGCGATCGCGCCGCGGAACATGGTGCCGACCCAGTTGAACACCTTGATCGCGGTGAAGATGCCGACCAGCATCGAGAGCACGCCGAACAGCCCGCCGTCGAAGGTCGACTGGCCGGAGACGAACATGTGGTGGCCCCAGGTGAAGAAGCCGACGAACGCGATCCCCAGCGACGAGTAGGCGATCGCCTTGTAGCCGAACGGATTCTTGCGGGACAGGCCGCACACCACCTCGGAGATCACGCCCATCGCCGGCAGGATCATGATGTAGACCGCCGGGTGCGAGTAGAACCAGAACAGGTGCTGCAAGAGCACCGGGTCGCCGCCCTGCGCCACGTCGAACAGGCCGATGCCGAAGGCGTGCTCGATCGCGACCAGGAGGAGCGTCATGCCGAGCACTGGCGTGGCGAGCACCTGGATGACGCTGGTGGCGTAGATCGCCCAAACGAACAGCGGCAGGCGCGTCCAGTGCAGGCCGGGCGCGCGCATGGTGTGCACGGTGACGATGAAATTCAGGCCGGTGAGGATCGACGAGAAGCCGACGAAGAACAGGCCGATCAGCACCGGCACCACCGCGGTCGGCGTGGTGGTGCTGTAGGGCGCGTAGAAGGTCCAGCCGGTGTCGGTGCCGCCGTGGATCATGCCCCACAGCGTGATCACCGTGCCGCCGAGATAGACGTACAGGCTGGCCAGGTTCAGCCGCGGGAACGCGACGTCTTGCGCGCCGACCATCAGCGGCAGCACGAAGTTGCCGAACACCGACGGGATCGCCGGGATCAGGAACATGAAGATCATCACGATCCCGTGCAGCGTGAACAGACGGTTGTAGGCCTGCGCGCTGACGATCGTGCGGTCCGGCGTGAGCAGCTCGATGCGCAGCACCATGGCGAACACGCCGCCGAGGAACAGCGCGGCGATCACCGCGACCAGGAACATCACCGCTACGCGTTTGTGATCGCGCGTGTTGTACCAGGACGCCGCAGTGGTCTCGACGTTGAGATAGTTCTTCGGCCGCTTGATCTTCGGCCAGCTCTTGACGGGCCCGCTCATGGCGTCACCCCCCCGAGCGCGCGGGTGGGCGCTTCCTGGTAGACCGGGCCTTCGGACGGGCGGTCGAAGGTCGAGGCGGGCTCGCCGGTGCGCAGCGACTTGATGTACTCGACGATCGCCGCGCTCTCGGGCGCCTGCAGGCGGCCCTGGAACGAGGGCATGGTCAGCGGGTAGCCCTGCACCTGGCGCGCCTTGGGATCCATCATCGACTGCGTGATGTAGCGCTCGTCGACGGTGAGCACCTCGCCGTCGACCATCTTCTCCTGGCGGTGGTACATGTCGAGCCAGGTGGGGCCGATGTGCGGCGTGCCGTCGACGGAGTGGCACTTGAGACAGCCGTGCACGGCGGAGAGGCGGCGTCCCTCGGCGGCCATCTGGGTCGGCTCGGGCGCGCCGCGCTCGGGAGCGATCGCGGTGTCGCGCTGCGCCACCCGGCCGCGCCGCTCGGACTCGATCCACTTGTCGAACTCGTCGGGATCGACCACGTCGACCTCGGCGCGCATGGTCGAGTGACCGGTGCCGCAGTACTCGGCGCAGAACACCGGGTAGCGCCCGACCTTGGTGGCCTTGAACCAGGTCTGCGTGTAGCGGCCGGGCAGCGCGTCCTGCTTGATGCGGAACGCCGGCACGTAGAACGAGTGGATCACGTCGCGCGAGGTGATCAGCAGGCGCACCGGGCGGTTGGCCGGCACGCGCAGCACGCTGAGGCCATTGGGGCCCTCGGGATAGGCGAACTTCCACATCCACTGCTTGGCCATCACGTAGACGTCCATCGAATCGGGCGGCGGCGTGGAGAGATCGATGAACTGCGAGAAGCCGATGCGGAACCACAACAGGAAGATGGAGAGCGGCACGATCACGAACAGCGACTCCATCCAGAACGGCGACTCGATGTGCGGCGTGGGCTGGTTCGGGCGGCGCCGGCGGTAGCGCACCATGAAGAACACGGTGAGCACGCCGATCACCGTCGAGACCACGAGAGTGGTCAGGATGACGAAGTAGTGCAGGTGATCCACTTCAGTCGCCAACGTGGACGCCTGCGGCGGGAGGAACAGCGCGCGACGAAGGAACTCGTTCATGCGTGCCCCCGCAGCTCGCGCCGCCACAAGGCGAACAGCAGCCCACCGACGAGCAGCAGGATCACCAGACCGCCGGCGCGGAAGTAGCGGGCGATGAACATCTCGTACTTCTTCGACTTGGAGTCGTAGCGATAGCAGCGCAGGATCACGCGCTCGAACGAGGTGCCGACCTTGCCGCCCGCCGCTTCGAACAGCGCGAGCTTGACCTGGCGCGGATCGAACTCGACGCCGTACAGGTAGCGCGAGATGCGTCCTTCGGGCGTGAGCACGAACAGCGCAGCGACGTGCGCGAACTGGCGCTGGCTGGCGAGGTAGGTGTAGCGCATGCCGATCGCGTCGCAGAGCGTGTCGATGTCATCGACGTGGCCGGTGAGGAACGCCCACGCATCGGAGCCGGGCAGGCCGAGCGCCTGCAGATAGCCGCGCCGTTTTTCCGCGGCCAGCGCCGGTGTCTCCGATGGATCGAGGCTGACGGTGACCACGTCGTACTCGACGCCGAGCTTCCAATCGAGGCCCGAGAGCGCGTTGGCCAGTCCCTTGAGCAACAGGCCGCACAGGACCGGGCAGCGGTAGTAGACCATCGCCAGGATCACCGGCCGGCCGTGCAGGCGATCTTTCAGCTGCACGTCGTGGCCGTTCGAATCGGTGAAGTGCAGGCCGAGCGGGACCGACTCGTTCAGCCGCTCGACCACGTCGACGGCGGAGTCGGGCGGAACCGGCTCGAGCGGAGGCGCGCCGGGCGCCAGCGCGGTCGCGAGCCCCATCGCCAGCGAGACGGCGAGCGCGATCACAGCTTACCTCGCGAGAGGTACAGCTCGATCGCGCGATCGATCGGGATGTGCACGTGCTGGTGCGACGGATCGCTCCACCCGTAGCTGTCCAGGCGCGCGCGATCGATCTCGCGATTTTCGTCGGCCAGCAGCGCACCGGTGTACATCGGCTGGTAGACCATGCCGATCTCGCGCTTGCCGGCGAGCTTGGGGCGCGGCGCGGTGTCGTTGGAGAGCGAGCCGGTCTCGCGGTGCTGGATGCGCGCCGCCCAGTAGATGCCGATCGCGAACACGCTCAGCGCGATCGCGCCGACGGTGATGATGAAGCGCGAGCGGATCGCGTCTTCCATCTGGCGCACTTTGTTGCTCATAGCATCCTCGAGTAGGTGAGCGAGTCGTCGAGGAATGGGTCGCGCACCGGCAGCGCGTAGCGGCCGCGCATCAGGTAGATGCCGAACGCGACCGCCGCGCCGCCGACGCCGACCCACGCGGTGACGTTCGACCAGTCGAGCAGCGGCTGCCCGGGGCGCACCTGCGGCATCACCACCCAGTACAGATCGACGTAGTGGATGAACAGGATCCACAGCCCGACGGTCGCCAGCCACACCGGGTTCTTCTTCACCGCGCGCGACAGCAGCACCGCGAACGGCACGGCGAAGTGACCGAGGATCAACCCGATGCCGACCCATTTCCAGCCGTGCTGCTGGCGCTCGAGCAGCCACGGGATGGTGTCGGGCAAGTTCGCGACCCACACCAGCATGTACTGCGAGAACGCGATGTAGGCCCAGAAGCAGGTGAACGCGAGCAGGAACTTGCCGAGGCTGAGCCAGTGCGCGGTCTTGAGCACGCCCTCGAGCGCAGGCGAGCGGTCGAGGAACACCAGGATGTTGATCAAGAGCGCGAGGCAGCCGACGAAGCTGCCGGCGAAGTAGTAGATGCCCCACATGGACGAGAACCACATCGTGCCGAGCGACATGAGCCAGTCGATGGCCGCGAAGGTGAGCGTGATGCCGACCACCGGCAGCCCGCCCGCACCGAGGCTCCACGCTTTTTGCGTGAGCGCCGGCGCGCCGCTCTCGTCCTGGCGGGTCGACCAGGAGAGGAACAGGCGGCTGAAGGTGATCCACACCAGGAAGTAGATCGCGGCGCGCACCAGGAAGAAGGTCGGGTTCAGGTACGGCGCGCGGTGGTGGATCAAGTGGATGGCTTCCTCGCTCAGGCCTTCGGTCGGGCCGGCCCAGGGGAACAGCTGCTTCATGAACAGCGCGAGCGGCACGAACAGGAGCGGGAAGATCGCCACCGAGGCGGCCATCACTTCGATCACGCGGCGGAGCACCACCATCCAGCGGCCCTTCGACGCGTGGAAGATCATGAGCAGCACGAGCGCGCCGAGCGTGAGGCCGAGCCAGTAGGCGAACGCGACCACGTACGAGAACAGCGCGACCTTCTCACCGTCGTCGCCGAGCAACCCGCGCACGGCGGTGAGGCCGAGCCCGAGCACGGCGGCGACGATCGCGAGCACCATCGCGCGCTGGCCGCCGGTGAACTTCGGCCGGTCCCGGGTGACGGGCGTCATGGCCCGACCTTCTGGCGCACGTCGTCAGGCGCTTCGCCGAGCGGCAGGTGCTGGCTGAGCTGCAGCGCGCGCACGTAGGCGACCGTCGCCCAGCGCTCGCGCACGTCGAGCATGGTCGAGTAGCGCGGCATCAGGCCGTAGCCTTCGGTGATCGTGCGGAAGATCGCCGCGGCCGGCAGCGCGCGGATGCGCTCCTCGTGCAGCGACGGCGGCGGCGCCAACCCCATCTTGCCGGCGATCATGCTCTTGCCGTCGCCGACGCGCCCATGACAGACCGCGCACGCCACGTCGAACTTCTCGTGACCGAGCGCGAGCAGCGCCGGCGTGATCTCTTTGGGCGGCGCGAGATCCAGCTCGCGCTCGCGCGGCACCGTCCCCTCCGGCGGCGTGCGCATCGCCCGCCCGTCGGCAAAGAAGTCGTTCGCCGCGTACGGCTTGTACTTGGGCTGCTGCTCCAGCGGATCGATGTCTTGCGGATGGCACCCGGCAACCAACAAGACGATCGTGATCCCGCGCTTCATGACGGGTCCGCCACGGTGGAGACATCGGTGGCGCCGAGGGCGGCGAGCTGCGCGGCGATCTTGGATTGCTCGTCGGGGCCGACCGCGGTGCACACCGAGATCCAGAACCGATCGATCGAGGCGCGGCGGAACTCGGGGACCTCGAAGACCGGGTGGTGCAGGCGCGGGAGCTTGAGCAGCGTGAACAGGCCGAAGACCGCGGCGAAGGCGCCGAACAGCACGCCCAGCTCGAAGGTGATCGGGACGTTCAGCCACGGCGAGTGGAACGGCTTGCCACCGACGTTGATCGGCCAATCCACCGCGTTGCACCACCACTGCAGCGCGTAGCCGCTCGCGGCGCCGGTGAGACCGCCGATCAGCACCAGCAGCGGCACGCGCGACGGTTTGAAGCCAAACGCTTCTTCCAGCCCGTGCACCGGGTAAGGCGCGTAGCCGTCGAGGTCCGCGTAGCCCAGCTCGCGCAGGTGACGGCCGGCGACGAGCATCGCCTCGGGCGTCTCGAACTGGCCGAGGATCCACGCCTTCATGCGTGACCCTTTTTCAGATCGTGGTTGAGCTCCTTGACCTCGGTGGCGGCGACGGCGGGCAAGAAGCGCAAGAAGAGCAGGAACAAGCTGCCGAACACGCCCAGGCTGCCCGCGAACAGGCTGAAGTCGACCCAGGTGGGCGAGTAGTTGCGCCAGCTCGACGGCAAGAAGTCGCGATGCAGCGAGATCACCACGATCACGAAGCGCTCGAGCCACATGCCCAGGTTGATCAGGATCGACGCCACCCACACCCACTTGAGATTGGTGCGCAGCTTCTTCGACCAGAAGGTCTGCACGACGATGCAGTTGCAGAAGATCAGCGCCCAGTAGAACGGCGACAGCGGCCCGTAGAAGCGCGTCTGCAGCTGGCCGATCTCGTGCACGCTGCCCGAGTACCAGGCCATGAACGCCTCGACGGCGTAGCCGTAGGTGACCATCCAGCCGGTGGCGAGCATGACCTTGGTCATGTTCTCGAGGTGGCGCGGGGTGATCACGTGCTTGAGGTGCAGAAAGCGGCGCGCCGGGATGATCAGCGTGAGCACCATCGCGAAGCCGGAGTAGACCGCGCCGGCGACGAAGTACGGCGGGAAGATGGTGGTGTGCCAGCCGGGGATCAGCGACGCGGCGAAGTCGAAGCTGACGATGGTGTGCACCGAGAGCACCAGCGGCGTCGACAGGCCGGCGAGCAACAGGTACGCCCAGCGATAGTCCTTCCACTGCGACGCGGCGCCGCGCCAGCCGAGCGCGAAGATGCCGTAGATGATGCGCTTGCGGCGGCTCACCGACGCGTCGCGCAGGGTCGCGAGATCGGGGATCAGGCCGAGGTACCAGAACAACAGCGAGACCGTCAGGTAGGTCGAGATCGCGAACACGTCCCACATGAGCGGGCTCTTGAAGTTCGGCCACAGCCTCATCGTCGACGGATAGGGCAGGACCCAGTACGCGAACCACGGACGGCCCATGTGGCTCAAGATGAACAGCCCGGCGCAGGCCACCGCGAACAGGGTCATGGCCTCGGCGAAGCGGTTGATCGAGGTGCGCCAGTCCTGTTGGAACAGGAGCAGGATCGCGGAGATCAGCGTGCCGGCGTGGCCGATGCCGATCCACCACACGAAGTTGACCACCCCGAACGCCCACGCCACCGGGATGTTGTTGCCCCAGGTGCCGATGCCGGCCGAGAGCGTGTACGAGAGCGCGATCACGAACAGCCCGACCAGCCCGACGCACGGCAGGAACAGCATCCACCAGCCGCGCCCCTGCGTGGTCCACACCGGATCGAAGAGCGAATCGGTGAGCGTGCGATCGTCGTGATCGCCCTTGATCAGCGACTCGGCGCGCAGGCTGTCGGGCGCCTGCATCAGCCGAGCTCCGGGTTGCGGTTGCGCACGCGCGCCAGGTGGGCGGTGCGCGGCCGCGTGTTGAGCTCGTGCAGCACCTGGTAGCTGCGACGATCGGCGTGCAGCTTGGAGACCTTCGACTGCGGATCGTGCAACGAGCCGAACACGATCGCCTGCGACGGGCACGACTGCGCGCACGCCGAGGTGAATTCCTGATCGCGGATCTCGCGCCCTTCGATGCGGGTCGAGATGCGCGTGCGCTCGATGCGCTGCACGCAGTAGGTGCACTTCTCCATCACGCCGCGCGACCGGACGGTGACGTCCGGGTTCATGGCCATCTCTTCGGTGCCCTGCAGGTTGTCGTGGTAGTTGAGAAAGTTGAAGCGGCGCACCTTGTACGGGCAGTTGTTCGAGCAGTAGCGCGTGCCGACGCAGCGGTTGTAGACCATCTCGTTCAGGCCTTCGTCGGAGTGCACGGTGGCGTTGACCGGACAGACGTACTCGCACGGCGCGTTCTCGCAGTGAACGCACGCCATCGGCTGCATGACCACGTTGGGATCGTCGATCGAGCCCTCGAAGTAGCGGTCGATGCGCAGCCACTGCATCTCGCGGCCCTTGCGCACCTGCTCGCGGCCGACCACCAGGATGTTGTTCTCCGACTCGCACGCGATCATGCACGCGTTGCAGCCCGAGCAGCGCGACATGTCGATCGACATCGCCCACTTGTAGCCGTCGTAGGGATGCGGCTCGTACATGCTGGGCTGCTCGCCCGACTGCTCCTCGACGAGCGGCAGGCGTTTCTTCTGCAGCACGTCGCCGGCGTTAACCTCCAGCGCGACCGGGCGCCCGTCCATCGACCAGTGCTCTTGCGTGATCGAGAGCAGCCGCTTGAGGCCGCGCTTCTCCACCGTCGCGCCCAGACCGAACCACGGCGACTGCGCGGTCCGGAGCGCGTTGGCGTTCGAGCCCACGTCGCGCGCGATCAGCTCCGCGCCCGAGCGCCCATAGCCGAGCGCCAGCGAGAGCGATTCGTCGGCGTGTCCGGGCAGCACCAGCACCGCTGCCTCGATCGCGCGGCCGCCGTAGCGCAGGGTGACCGCGTCTTCGGTCTTGAGTGAAAGGCGCTGCGCGGTCTTCGGGCTCACCTCGAGCGCGTTGCCCCAGGTGAGCTTGGACATGGGGTCGGGCAGCTCTTGCAGCCACGCGTTGTCGGCGAAGCGCCCGTCGTGCAGCTTGGCGTCGGCGCGGAAGTTGAGCTCGATTCCTTCGGCGCGCGGCTGCGGCGCGGCGGCGAGCGCGCCCTGCAGCCGGGTCCAGTCGGGCGTGACGCGCTCGGCCGGCAGCGCGGAATTTTCGATCACGCCGTGTTGCACGGCGCGCTCCCACCACGGCTCGAAATCGGCGGCGGACGCCCTGCCCTGCTTCATCCAATGCGCGCGCAACAGCCGATACGGGCCCTGCGCGCCGGTGCCCAGCAGCGCGGCCAGCACCTCGACGGTGGTGACGCCGTTGAACAGCGGCGCGATCAGCGGCTGCTGAAGCGAGATCGTGCCGTCGAGCGCGCGCGCGTCGCCCCACGCCTCGAGCTCGTGCGTGGCCGGCACGAACCAGCTCGACGAGCGCGCGGTCTCGTCCTCGAACATGCCGCGGTAGATCACGTTCGGCACGCGCGCGAGCAGCGCCGCGAAGTCGAGATCGGCGGGTGCGGTGTAGGCCGGGTTGTAGGCGGTGACCACCAGCGTGTCGACCTGGCCGGCCTTGATCTCGCCGGCGAGCGCTTGCAGCGACTCCACGCCGGACGCGGTCTGCGCGAGCACCGGCGCCGAATAGCTTACTGCCTGGCTGGCGAGCTGCGCGTTGATCGCCGCGGCGACCGCGTGCACGAGCGGCGGCTGGCGCGCGCCGGCCACCACCAGCGCCGAGTCGGGGCGGCGCTTCAGATCGCCGGCCGCCGCCTTGATCCACGGATGATCGGCGAAGTGGCCGCCGCCGAGGGCGCGCTCGGGCGCGATCGCCGCCAGCAGCGCAGTTGCCACGCCGGCGATCTCGGTCGAGCGAACCCGCAGCCGGTGATCGGCGCTGCCGCCGGTGATGCTGAAGCCCGCCTCGGCCACGTACAGCCGGTTGAGCTCGTTCTCCGGCACGCGATGATCGGCGAACTGCCGCGCGTGGCGCAGCTTGAACGGGCCCTGCCCGAGGAAGTCCGCGTCGAGCGAAACGATCACGCGCGCGCGATCGAAGTCCCAGCGGGTCTCCAGCGGCCGGCCGAACAGCTGCGTGGTGCCTTGGTACGCCGCGTCGCCGCCCGCCGGAGCCCACGCGTAGAAGCGCGCTTGCGGATGGCGCGCGCGCAGCTGCGCCTGGATCGCGACCTCGAGCGGCGATCCGCTCGGCTCCAGCAGAAAACCCAATCGCCGCCCGCCGTCGGCCTCGAGCGCAGCGCCAAGCTTGGCGGTCTCGGCGAAGAACTTGCTCAACGCGAGCGGCGTCCCCGAGTGCTTGAGGGTGCGCGCGCGCTGCGGGTCATATAGATGATAGATCGCCCCCTGCTCGAACACGCCCGAGGCGCCCAGGCTGGCCGGGTGATCGGGGTTGCCTTCGAGCTTGATCGGGCGTCCCTCGCGCGTCGCCACCAGCACGCCGGTTCCGTAGCCGTCGACGGTGAGCGTGGTCGCGTAGTGCAGTGGATTGCCGGGCACGACCTCGACCGGCTGGCGCGCGTAGGGCAGCATCTTGTCGGGCGGATTCGAGAAGCAGCCGCTCAGCCCGGCCAGCGCCGCCGAGCCGCCGAGCAGCTTGAGAAAGTCGCGCCGCGACGCGCCGTCCCCGAACGGCTCCGTCGCGCCGGCGGGAAACTCGCGCCCCACGCCCGTCCGCGCGCCGGCCTGCTCCTCGAGGCTGCGCCAATAGTTTACCGGTGGCATGTCGTACAGCTCACGCGCGTGTGCACGCCGTTGTTGCGGGCGATGGCGCGCCCGACCGCGAGCGCATCATCCCCCGGCGCCTTCCAGGTCATGCTGGTGATCTGATCGCGCGGGCGCAGGTTCGGCTCCGGGTTGCGATGGCAATCGAGGCACCAGCCCATGGTGAGCGGCACCTCGCGCATGATCTCCGCCATCTGATCGACGCGCCCGTGGCAGGTCACGCAGCCGACGCCCTTGTTCACGTGGATCGAGTGATTGAAGTACACGTGATCGGGCAGGTCGTGCACGCGGCGCCAGACGAGCGCGCGATCGGTGAAGTAGCTCTGCCGCACCGGCTCGAGCATCGGGCTCTGGTTCCACACCTGGCCGTGACAGTTGGTGCACACCTCGGTCGATGGGTAGCCCGCCGACGGCGACTTGTCGACGGTCGAGTGGCAGTAGCGGCAGTCGATCCCGTCGTCGCCGACGTGGTGGCGGTGGTCGAACTCGAACGGCTGCACCACCGGCTCGTGCTGCCCGGTGAAGAACGGCGAGCGCACGTAGACCATGAACGAGGTGAGCGTGCCGGCGACGCCGAGTCCGAGGCACAACAGAACGACGCGAATGGCGGTGTTGGTCCAAGGCGGAAAGAGCGCCGCTGTGGCTAGCTTGTCGGCCATAGGCTGCGAATCGCGCGGTGAATGTACGGCCGCGGTACGTTTTGCAACACTCTTTTTTTCCACGCCCTCCGCCGAAGAAGTCTGGCGTACGCTCCTGCCGGGGGGAAATTGCCATGTCGATCGAATCCACCGGGTCGAGTACCAAGAACATCGTCGTCGTCCTCTGCTTCGCGCTCGGGAGCGTGACGCTCGCCGCGTCGGGATGCTCGAGCCCCGGCGCAATGGGATCCGGTAGCCGCTATGGATCGGTCACCGCGACCTTCTCGGCGGCATCGGGCGTGAACGCCAACACCAACCCCTTCACGTCCAGCGCCGTCCAGCCACCGGTCTATCTCCCTCCCGGCAGCAGCCTGGGGGGCCTGCTCCCCTTCTCGTTCAGCTACTCCACCTCCGACCCAACGCAGAACCAGGGATTCTCGGTCACCCTTCAGGGCGCCCTGGCCTCGGGCAAGATATATGCGGTCGGCACGGAGCTCGCGCAGGAGAACCACCCGAGCACCGACGGGATCGCGTGGGTCGACTTCGATGCCTCGGTGGGTACCTGGCAATCCGTTGGCGGAGGAACCGTGACGGTGACCTCGGTCAGCGGGACGACCGTGGCGTTCACCGCGACCGGGGTGGCGATGGCTCCGGACAATCCGGGAAACGGAGTGCCGCAAGGGACGTTCACGTTGGAGATGGCCGGGACGCTGATGGACGTCGCTGGGCTCTGAGCCGTTCCACCGCTGCTACTTTGGCTCAGCCCGGCGACGGGTAAGTTGGCTCTCGACAAGAAATGCTTGTAACGCGGCGTGCAACGCGTTTACAGTCCTTGCGCGAAGTCGCACGTCGCACAAGGGGGAACACTAGATGTTGAAGAAGGCCGCTTTGGGTCTGGCACTCGTACTGGTGGGTTGTGGCGACGGTGGGACGATGATGAATGGTGGGGAGGACCTCGCCAATACCGGCAGCACCCCCGATCTCTCGTTCGCGCCCGATCTCACCGATGTCGATCTGAGCGGCGTCGACCTCACGCAGCCGGTTCTCGATCTGATGCCGCCCGGCCCCGACCTGGTCTACCAGGCGCCCGACGGCATGGTGCATGTCACCGGCGCGGTGGCCAAGGGTCCGCTCATCCAGGGATCGTCGGTGGACGTCTCGCCGACGGATTCGACCGGCAACCCGGTCGGCACGGTCTTCCAGACGACCACCACCACCGACGACGGCCAGTTCGCGCTCAACCTGCCACCGGTCGGCCTGGCGCAGCTCAGGGGCAGCGGCTTCTACTACAACGAGATCTCGGGCCTGGTCTCCGGCTCGCAGCTCACCCTCTACTCGCTGTCGAACATCTCCAACGCCGGGACGCAGTCCTCGTTCATCAACCTCATCACCCACCTCACTTTCACGCGCGTCAAGACGCTGCTCGCCAGCATGTCGCTCAGCTCGGCGGTGATACAGGCCGAGGGCGAGCTGCGCACCCTGTTGCAGATCGGCGGTCCTACCTTCAACAGCGGAACGCAGGGCGCGCAGCTCTCGCTCCTGGCCGGCGACACCAACGACGCGGCGTATCTGTTCGCCCTGGCCGCTTCGTTCGTGCGCATGGCGATCATCAAAGGTGGCGGCTCGGTCGAAGGCGTTCTGCAGGAACGCATCAACACCGTGCAGTCCGATCTCGCGCCGGCCGGCACCATCGACTCAGCCAGCCTCGATCTGATCAAGCGCGCGCAGGCCTGCGTGCGGCCGAGCGACGCGATCGCCAAGCTGCAGACCCGCTTCACCGCCATCAGCTCGTCGGCGGTGGTGCCCAACATCAATCGTGCGCTCGACAGCGACAACGACGGCATCCCCAACCTCTCCGACAACTGCCTGCGCATCGCCAACGCCAACCAGGCGGCGGTCATCGACCAGGTGTGCGCGTCGTCGGTCGCCTCGACCACCGCGGCCGTGACGCCGCTCGCCGGCGTGACGGTGCTGCGCGCCGCCGACCTCAACGGCGACGCCAAGCAGGACGTGGTCGCCATCGGCAGCACCGGCGGCGGCGGCGCGAGCAGCCCGGTCCAGGCGGTGGTGTGGCTCGGCACGGCGGGCGGCTTTGCCGCGCCTACCACGTTCTCGATCACCACCAAGCTCGGCGCCACCACGCAGGTGCAAGTGCTGCAGGCGCGCCTCGCCGACGTCGACGCGGATAACAAACCCGACCTGGTGCTCAACTACACGGTCGCCAACACCACCACCTTTCAGCCCGGCTATCCGCAGCTCGGCTATCTGCCCGGCGACGGCCTGGGCGGCTTCGGCGCGGTGGTCTCGATCGCCGCCACGCCCGATCCGTACCAGTGCGGCGCCAACGTTTGCAACGCGACCCAGATCTGCTCGGGCGGCACCTGCGCCAACGACTGCCGCAGCGGCTTTGGCATGTGCATGATGAACAGCGGCGCGTGCAGCGCGACCACCGGTCTGTGCATGTGCGGCGCGGGTCCGGCCTGCTCGGGCGGAACGCCCAACTGCATCAGCGGCGCCTGCAGCGCGACGCAGTCGTGCAACCAGAACCCCGGAGTGTGCACCAACGGCAACACCTGCAACTCCAACACCGGCGCGTGCGCGTGCGGCGCGGGCGCGGCGTGCGGGGGCGGCATGTTCTGCGTCAACAGCGCGTGCCAGGTCAGCCCCGGCTGCAACCAGGGCGGAAGCTGCACCAATAGCAACAGCTGTGACAACAAGACCGGGCTGTGCGTGTGCGGCGGCAGCTCGGCGTGCACCGGAACGAACTCGTGCGTGAACGGATCCTCGTGCCAGCCCAACTGCCCGGCCAGCCCCTGCACCAGCGGCCAGACCTGCGTGGGTGGAACGACCTGCGGCCAGACGTGCGGCGTGACCGGCTGCATTGGCGGGACGCTCTGCGACTTCACCACCAACCTCTGCGTCGCGACCTGCGGCACGGCCGGGTCTTGCCCGGGCCAGGTCTGCGCGGACGCAGCGACGAATACCTGCGCGGCCGGCTGCGGCGGTGGGGCGCCTTGCGGCGCCAGCTCCTCGTGCATCCCCAACAACGTCGGCGGCTCTAGCTGCAGACCGTTCTGCGGCGCCACCGGGGCAGCCTGCACCAAGGGCAACTTGTGCAACGGCACCTCGTGCGTGCCCGATTGCAGCTCGAGCCCCCAATTCTGCGGAAACGGCGGCAGCTGCGACATGGTGAGCGGTCTTTGCCAGTGCAACGGCGCAGCCTGCAGCATCGGCGCGCCGTACTGCGTGAACAATACCTGCAGCGCTACGCCCCCATGCGGCGGCGGCACCAACTGCACCAACAACAACAGCTGCGACTTCAGCACTGGGACCTGCGTGTGTGGCAGCGGGGCGGCGTGCGGCACTGGGACTCAGTGCGTCAACAACAGCGCGTGCGGGAACACCTGCGGTGGGGGCACCTGCAATAGCGGCGAAACCTGCTCGGGCACGACCTGCATGTGCGGCACCGGCGCAGCGTGCACCAACAACACCGTGTGTGTGACCGGCAGCTGTGTGCCCAAGTGTGGCACCGGCAGCTGCTTTGCAAACCAGATCTGCGTCAACGGCGCATGCCAGGGAGCGCCGCGCGCGGTGCTCGACTTCGACGTGCGCGAGGTGACCGGCGATGCGTTCCCGGATCTGATCGGCACTGTGTGGGGCGCGGTCCTCGGCGGCGGTGGCATGGGCAGCGGCCAGTGGAACTATGCATCGACGCGGCGCGCGCGCATCGCGGTGCTGCCGGGCAAGGCCGGCGGCGGCTTCAACCTCGCCGGGCTCGCCAGCTACCCGGTCACTGCCACGACCGGCACCGACGCCGTCGAGTTGGTGGTCGGCGATCTCGACGCCGCGGCCGGCAAGGACGTGATGGTGGTTGTGCGGCAACTCGACACCAGCACCAACACGCCGACGGAAACTTGGAGCGTCGCGGCCATGCTCAACAATGGCACCGGCACCTTCGCGCTGCCGGCCAGCCCGAGCGCTGCGCTCGACGGTCCGTGGACCGCGCGCGTGGTGGCCCGCCTCGGCGACATCGACGGGGACGGCAAGCAGGACGTGATGATCATGCAAGGCGTGCCGCCCACGTTCCAGAACGGCATGTACACGCAGACTCTCACCGGGCTGTTCGGCGATGCCACGGGGCACTTTGCCAGCCCGCTCACGATCGCCACGATTCCCGGCCCCAACAAGAACGGCTCCGGCGCCTCCGGCTTCGCGCCGCCGTGGGACTACGCCGATTGCGGAGACGCGATGCCGCAGGCGATGGCGACCCAGAGCGGGATCGGCGAGCTCGGCCTCGCGGATCTCAGCGGCGACGGCAAGGCCGATCTGTTCGTCGGTGAAGGCGTGTTCTTGTCCACCGGCCGCGCGCTCGGCGCACCGGGCCGACTGGAAGGCGGCGGCTTTGGCAGCGGTGGTGGCGCCTCGGGCACCGGGAACGCCGTGGTCTCCACGCTGCTGAGCGGGCCGCTCCTCATCGACGTCGACGGGGACAACAAGGCCGAGGTGATCAGCGTGTCGGTGCTCCAGTCGGGCGGAGGCACGATCTACAACGTGTCGCTGCTGATCGGCCGAGTGAATCCGCCCGGCGTCCACACCTGGTAGCCGACTGACTAGACGACCCGGCGCCTGCTGAACCCGGTGATTGCACCAACCACCAGCGCGCCACCAAGAACACCACGAACAGGTCGCCCTTGAGCGACTCCAGGCGTCCTCACGGGGTCATTTGATGATCGCGTGTGCGCGCGCGAGACGGGCTTCCTGCCCGGGACGCTTTTCGAGCTGCAGGTATTTGGCGGCGGCGGCCCTGGCTTCGACGACGTGGTGCGCGGCGAGCTGCGCCTCGGCGAGATCGTAGTTTGCTTCCGCCTGCAATCCTCCGTCGGTGACCGTGTCGGCGGCGCGCGTGAGCTCGCCGATCGCGTCGTCGACCTTGCCGTCGCGCCACAGCGCCACGCCGAGCCCGAGGTGCACGCGCGGATCGTCCGCGCCCGCGGCGAGCGCGGCGCGATAGCTCTCGACCGCGCCGTGCGCGTCGTTGGCGAGCAGCCGGACGCGCCCATCGGCGAGCACCAGCGGCACCAGGTACGGCGCGATCTTGGCCGCCTTGGCGAGCTGCGCGCCGGCGCCCGGATCTTTCGTCGCGTCGAGCGCGAGGCCGAGATCGTAGAGCGCCTCGGCATCGAGCGGATCCTCGTCGACCACTTCGCGCAGCGTCTTGGCCGCGTCGGCGGGCTTGCCCAGCTTGAGCTGCACCACGCCCAGCGTGCGCAAGTACTTGCGCCGATACTCGGCGTTTTTTTCCGCCGACAGCTCGCCGCGCCCCGCTTCGAGCACCTGCACCGCGCCCTGCACGTCCCCCGCCGCCAGCAGGATGCGCGCGCGCGCCGTCTGCAAGAGCACGTGCTTCTGCGGCGCCGCATCGAGCAGCCGCTTCGCTTCGTCGGCGTGACCCGATTCGGCCTGCGCCTGGACCAGCTCGACGCGCAGGCCCACGTCGCTCGGCTTGCTCGTCACCAGCGGCGCCAACAGGGGGATGGCGGCCGACGGCCGATCGGCCTTGCGAAACGCGCGCGCGAGCTGGAGCGCGAAGATCGGGTCGTCGGGGCTCTCCTGGTGTAGTCGCTCGAGCGTCTTGACCGCCTCGGCCGAGCGACCGAGCTCGAGCTGCGACACGGCCAGGTTCGACGCCGGCAGGGCCCAGCCCGGCTCCGCTTCGAGCGCCGCCGCGTACTCGCGCGCCGCCGCCACCTGGTCGCGCTTCTTCACCGCATAGAGCCGCGCGAGGTTGGTGTGCGCGACGGCGTCGCGCGGCGCGAGCGAGAGCACCGCCTGGAGCTCGGCGATCGCCGCATCGACGCGCTCGTTGTAATCGTGCGCGCGGGCAGCCACCAGCCGCACCTCGCGGATCCCCGGCGCCGCCTCGGCCGCGGCCTTGGCCGGCGCGCTGGCGGCCGCGACATCGTTGGCCTTGAGGCGCGCATAGGCCTCGAGCGCCCCGGCGCGCGCCATCTTCGGATCGAGCTTGAGCGCCGCCTGCGCGCCGGCGATCGCGGCCGTGTACTGCGGCGGCCTGGCGAACAGCTGCTCGCGCGCCTGCGCGTACGTCTCGTACGCCTTGTCGTTGTTGGCCCCGTCGGTGCCCTCGATGGTCGTGAGCGTGAGCGCGGGGACCTCGAGCTTCTCGCGCTCGATCAGCTTTCTCGCCAGCGCGATCGCCAGCTGGTCCGGACGGCTGCCCGCGGCCTTGGCGTCGAGCTTTTCGAGCTTGCCCGCCTGCGGCTGGAGCAGCACGGCGTGCACCGTGTCGCCCTCGATCGTTCCACCGATCACCAGGTCGGACTGAAGCCGCTTGCCGAGCCCGGTCAGCTTGTTGGGATCGTCCTCACCGGCGGTCCACCCGAGCGCCCTCTCGGCCTCGCGCACATGCTCGCGATCGGCCACGGCAAGCGAGCCCACCAACGCCAGCCGATCGGCCAGCTCGTCGGCTGCGATCCGACCCTTGTACGAGGGTTTGGCCTCGCGAAACGACGCGACGCTCACCCGCCGGCCGGGCGCGGCGCGTGCGAACGAGGAAAATGACGCCAACCCCAGGATCCCCATCCACAACGGCGCTAGACGCACGGGCAAAGCGTATCGTACAATTTCGGGGCTGTCACTCGACGGTGGGGGATCTCGCGATGTTCAGAATACCGGTTGTGCTGCTGTCTCTCTTGCTGGGGGTGTCGCCGGCGCTCGCGCAGTCCGCGCGCATTTGTTTATTGGTCGACGAGACGCACGACGACAAGAAGTCGCCGGCCGGCGCGGGCGAGGCCAGGCTCGCCGAGGGGCTGCTCGCCGCCGGCTACGCGCTGGTCGAGCGCTACGACGCCGAGCAGGCGCGCTCCAAGGTGTCGATCGATCGCATGTTGCACGGCGACACCGAGGGGCTGCAGGTGACCGGGCTGCACGCGGACGTGCTGATCGTGGCGCGCATCTCGGTGACCACCGAGCAGGCGCCGTACGGGATCAGCTATCCGGTGCACGCGGCGCGCATCGATCTGCGCGCGCTGTCGGTCGACGCGGGACGGATCTTCTACGCCAACTCGATCGAGGGCAAGTCGCCGGGTGACTTCGGCGCCGCGTCGGGCAAGGTGGCCAAGAACCTGCTCGAGCCGCTGCTCGAGGCGCTCAAGACCAACGCCGCCAAGCGCGAGGTGTTGGAGGTGCGCGTGTCCGGGCTGAAGGAGGCCAAGGCCGCCGATGCGCTGGCCGTCGCGCTCGGCAAGGTGCCGGGCGTGAAATGGGCCAAGGTGCGCTACGTCTCGGCGGACTCGACGATGATCGATGTCGCCGCGCCGGGCATGGAGACCGCCAGGCTCGAGGCCGCGCTGGCGGCGGCGCATCTGGTGGTGGCGCGGCGCTCGGCCAACGTGATCGAGGCGCGCTACGACGAGACCGCGGTCGCGCGGCGCACCGTCGCGGTCGCGACGTTCGCCAACCGCACCGGCCGGCCCGACCTGGCGTGGCTCGAGAGCATGCTGCCCGACGTCTTCGAGACCGAGTTGGCCAACTCGAAGTACCTCGAGCCGACCGCCAGCGCGCACGCGGCGATCGATCCGGATCACGTCGATCTGGCCAAGGTCAAGGCGCAGAAGGCGGACGTGGTGGTGATCGGAAAGTTCGAGAAGGCGGGCGGCCAGGGCCTGCGCCTGACCGCCAAGGCGATCCGCACCAGCGACGGCGCGATCCTCGCCGCCGCGCAGCTGTTCGGCACCGAGGCGGCGGTCGCCGAGCTCGGCAAGGAGCTGGTGTGGAAGCTCGATCCGCCGCTCTACCAGAAGATCCTCGGCAAGAGCTCGCTCGAAGGCTACGTCTCGCCACTGGCCAAGAACGACACCGCGCCACGGTCGGCGCAGCAGTCGCAAGCGGACGGGTCGCGCGTGCGCATCGCCGAGGTCAAGCTGGGCGATCTGTTCCCGGCGCGCATCGGCTACTACGCACAGCGGCCGCTCGGCAAGGTGATGCTGCGCAACGACGGCAAGAGCGCCGCGGACGACGTGCGCCTGGAGATCTCGCTCGGCGATCTGTCGGGCGGCCCGCAGACCATCCGCGTGGAGTCGATCGCGCCCGGCAAGACCGTCGAGGTGCCGCTCAAGCTGGTCCTCGAGCGCAAGGCGCTGCTCGAGGTCACGCAGCGGCGGCCGGCGCGCGCCGACATGGCCGTGCTGCAGGGCGACCATCGCGAGACCTTCACCGAGCCGCTGGTGCTGTGGGATCGCAACGCCATCGACTGGAACGAGTCCGACTCGGTGGCGGCGTTCGTCACGCCCAAGGATCCGATCGTCAACGCGTTCGCGCAGGAGGCCGCGCGCCTCGGGTCGGTCCTGCCCCCGTCGGTGCCGGCAGCGGTTCGCGCGGCGGCGGCGCTGTTCGATTCGGTGGTCGCGCTCGGAACGCATTACAGCCGCGATGCGCTCTCGCCTTACGGTGAGCGCTCGATCGACACGGTGCAGTTCCCGCGCGAGACGCTCAAGCGCAAGGTGGGCGACTGCGACGATCTGGCGGTGCTCTACGCGTCGCTGGTGCAGTCGATCGGGCAGGACGCCAAGCTGGTGCTCACTCCCGGGCACATCTTCGTCGCCATCGACGCCGAGCTCACCACCGATCACGCCGAGCGGCTGGGAGGCGCGGCCAAGGTGCTCAACCTCGACGGGCACGCCTGGATTCCGGTGGAGATCACGCGGCTCGACGGCGGGTTCAAGGCCGCGTGGGCGGCGGGGCTGAACGAGATCGGCCGCTACCAGGGCGACGTCTCCAAGGTGACCTACGTCGACGTGCCGCACGCCTGGCACACCTATCCGCCGTTCCCGATGGACGCGCCCGAATCGCCGCCCGAGGTGCCCGCCGACAAGACCAGGAAGCTGCTGCTGGTCGATGCGTCGCAGCTGGGACAGGCGATGCCCGAGCCGGTGGCGCTGAGCGCGTCGGCGACGCCGGGCGAGCGGCTCGAGCACGCGATCGCGCGCGGCAAGCGCGGCGAATACGAGGCGGCGCGCAACGAGCTGGCGTCGCTCGCCGAGGGGCCCGCGCTGACGCGGCCGTTGCGTGCGGCGGCGTCGAACAATATGGGCAACATCGACACGCTGCTGGCGCGCTACGACGACGCGACCAAAGACTACGAGCGCGCGCTGGCCGACGGAGGCGCGGCGGCGTCGATCGAGCACAACCTGGGCGTGGTGCACTACATGGCCGGCCACGGCGGCGAGGCGAAGAAGCACCTGCAGAAGAGCGGCAGCGCGGAGTCGAAGAAGCTGCTCTCGACCCTCGGACTGGCCTCCGCCGCGCCGAAAAAACCGAAGGTGAAACCGATCGCCGGCACCGCGCCGGAGCACGACACCGCCGAATCAGAGGGTGGCCAGCGCGCGGGCGAAGCGCGGCTCGACGCGGCGAACAATTTGATCTGGATGAAGTAAGCTCGATCGGCCAACGCCATGGATGATCCCCAGCCCGAGAACGACCCGCTCGTCGGCAGCACCATCGGTAACTACACCGTCACCGGCCTGCTCGGAAAGGGCGGCATGGGGACGGTGTACCGCGCCGAGCATCCGGACATCGGGCGGCAGGTGGCGATCAAGGTGGTGTCCAGCCAGTTCGCGGTGAACCCGGCGGTGATGGCGCGCTTCAAGGCCGAGGCGCTGTCGGTGAACCGCATCGGCCACCCGAACATCATCGACATCTCGGACTTCGGCGCGCTGTCCGACGGGCGGCCCTACTTCGTCATGGAGTACCTCGACGGCGAGGACCTCGGCCATCGGCTGCGCGCGCGGCGCACGCTCTCGCACCTCGAGGCGGCGCCGATCTTGCGGCAGACCCTCGACGCGCTGGCCGCCGCGCACGCCGAGAACATCATTCATCGCGACCTCAAGCCGGACAACATCTTCGTCGCCAAGAAGCGCGGCGGGTCGGAGATCGTCAAGCTGCTCGACTTCGGCATCGCCAAGCTCAAGGTCGAGGGCGTGGGCGTGACGGCCGGCGCGACCGCCGACGGCACGCTGCTCGGGACGCCGCTGTACATGTCGCCCGAGCAGTCGATGGGGCGCATGAGCGAGATCGGCCCGGCCTCGGACCTGTACTCGATGGGGGTGATCCTCTATCAGGTGTTCACCGGCGAGACGCCGTTTCAGTATCAGAACTTCGGCGAGCTGCTGGTGGCCCACGCGTCGGAGACACCGCAGCCGCCGACGCTCCGCAACCCGAGCATGGACCCGCGGCTCGAGCCGATCATCCTGCGCTGCCTGGCCAAGAAGCCCGGCGATCGCTACCGCACCTCCGACGAGCTGCTCAGCGCGCTGGTCGAGGTGATCCCGCCGATGGCCAACGCGGGGGCGAGCGTCACGCGCCAGCAGGACGCGGCCGCCGACTCGGGCAGGATCCACCTGGCGATCGAGCCGGTGGTGCCGCCGACGCACGTGTCGACCTCGCTGCAAGCGGCGCCGCCGCCCAGCTCGTCGGTGAAGAAGGTGCTCCTGTTGGCGGTCGGAGCCGGCGTGGTCCTCGGGCTGGGCGCGGGGACGTTTCTTTATCTGAAGAACAAGGGTCCGATGCCGATCGCGGCGACCGAGCTCGCGCCGCCGCCCATGCCTGGGCCGGTGCTCGATGGCAAGGAGAGGTAACGATGCGACTTCGGGGGGCGGGGATCGGCACCATGTTGTGCGCGTTCGTGTCGATCGCTTCGGGCGCTTCGGGCGCGACCGTGCCGCGCGAGCTCAAGGACGTAGCGCCGAAGATCGAGCGCGAGCTGAAAAAGGGGCGCGCGCCGGTCGAGACGGCGAAGAAGAAGCTGGCCCGGGCCAACGAGCAGCTCGCCGCGCTCGACGCCGATCGCGCCAAGGCGAACGAGGCCCCGCCGGCTGCCGAGGGCGCGCCGGCGGCGCTGCCGGACGTGGCGGTGCTCAAGAGCATCGATGCCAAGATCGAGAAGCTCAAGAAGACCGTTCCCGCGCTCGAGGCCAAGCTCGCCGACGCGGAGAAGGCGGCGCTGCCGTTCGATCAGGTGGCCAAGGCGCTCGGCGCCTACACGCGCGGCAACTGGAAGGTCGCGCGCGACGAGGCCGAGAGCTCCAAGCTACCGGGCGTCGACAAGGAGCTCGCGTATATGGGCGCGCTCGCGCGCATGCGCCTCGGCGAGCTGAAGGAGGCGGTCGAGCGGCTCGACAAGCCGGAGCTGGCCGGCGTGGGCGACACGCAGCGCTTCCTCGGGCTGGCCAAGCTGCGGCTCGGCGACAAAGCGGGGGCGCTCGGGCATCTGCAGAAGGCGCGCATCCCGGCCGACGACGGCGAGGCGCACGCGGCGCTCGGCGAGATCCTGCTCGAGGACAAGAAGATGGAGCCGGCCGCCGACGAGCTCGAGCGCGCGGTCAAGGCCACGCCGGGCGACACGCGCGTGCTCGGCATGCTCGGCCGCGTGCAGCTCGAGCTCGGCCGCAACGAGAAGGCCGCCAAGACGCTCGAGCGGTTGGTGCAGCTCGCGCCGCGCGATCACGAGGCCGCGTACCTGGAGGCGGTGGCCCGTTCGCGCGCCGGCGACTCGACCGGCGCCGAGCGAGCGCTCACGCGGTTCCTGTCGAAGAGCAAGCGCGCGGCGGGCGACGCGCGCTACGAACGGCCGCACCTCGCGCCATACCTGGTGCCAACCTACGGCTACGACGCGGGCCTGCCGGTCGCGCCCGACGAGGGCTCGGCGCGCAACCAGGTGGCGGTGTACCTGGCGGAGCGCGGCGAATACGAGCAGTCGCGCCGCGAGCTCGACGGCGCGCCGGCCAACGATGCGCGCGCCGCCTACAACCGCGGGCTGGTGGAGATCGGCGCGGGCCGACTGCCGCAGGCCAAGAACGCGCTGGAGAAGGCGCTCGCGGCGACGCCCGACAAGCCCAACGCGTCGCAGGCGCTCGGCGTGGTCGCGCTCCTGTCCGACGACGCGGCAGCGGCGGCAGCGGCGTTCACCGATGCTGCGCGGCGCGCGCCGAAAGACGACCTGCCGAAGATCGGTCTGGCCGTGGCGAGCGCGCTGGCCAAGAAGACCGCCGATGCCGACAAGGCGCTGAAGGCGCTCGCCGAGCGCTCGGGAAGAGTGGGACATGCGGCGCGCGTCGATCTGGCGGCCATTCGCATCGCGGCCGGCCCGACGCAGGCGGCGGCTGCCAAGGAGGCGCTCGGGGCCGCCGGTGGCGAAGACGATCGCACGCCCGAGGCCTCGTACGTGCGCGGGCAGATCGCCGAAGCGGGCGGCGCGCTCGACGAGGCGCAGGCCGCCTACGGCCACGCGGTCACGCTCGCGCCCAATTATTTTGACGCGCTCACCGCGCTCGGCCGCATCGCCGTTCAGAAGGGCGATCACGGCTCGGCGCGCGCGGCGCTCGAGCGCGCGATCGCGCTGCAGCCGGGCCAGCTCGAGCCGCACGCGCTGCTCGCCAAGGCGCTCGCCGGCCTCGGCGACGAGAAGGGCGCTGCGACCGAGGACGACCAGGCGCGCCGTCTCGAGGCGCAGGCCAAGAAGGAAGCCAAAGAGCAGCCCGGCGACGAGCACAAGCCCGCCAAGGTGGTCGGCGTCACCGCGTTCGACAACAGCGGGCGCGATCCGAAGAACCAATGGCTCTCCGTGGGCATCGCCGAGGCGCTGTCGAGCGATCTGCCCAAGCTGGGCGGCATCCGCGTGGTCGAGCGCGCGCAGCTGCAGAAGGCGTTCGACGAGGTGCGCCTGCAGCAGCTCACTTCGCCCGACGACAAGGCCGCGCCGGAGGTCGGCAAGATCGTCGGCGCCGACGCGCTGGTGGTCGGCTCGTATCAGATCGTCAACGGGCAGATCCGCGTGCTCGGCCGGCTGGTCGCGGTGGTGAGCGGCACCGTGCTGCGCGCCGGCGAGTCGTCGGGCAGGCTCGACGATCTGTTCAACATCGAGCGCAAGCTGGCGCTCGATCTGCTGAGCGACTACGCGGGCGCGAGCGGACCGAGCAAGGACGCGTTCTTCAAGAGTCAGGCGCCGGCGCTGGGCAGTCTGGAGGCGGTCGCGCGCGCGCAGGTGGCGCTGTCCAGGGGCGACACCGCCGAGGCCAAGGCGCAGATCGCCAAGGCGAGCGCGGCCGATCCGACCTTCGCCGCCGGCTACGCGGACCTCAAGAAGAGCGCCGAGGCGACCGCCAACGCGGCGGTGCTGCCGTTCACCAACTCGTCCAGGCGCGCGAGCGACGACTGGCTCGCCGGCGGGATCGCCGAGGCGCTCTCGGGCGATCTGCGCAAGCTGGGCGTGCCGCAGGTCGAGCGCCTGGCGATCGAGAAGGTGATGACCGAGAAGCGCTTCACCGAGATGTTCTCCGAGAGCGGCGACACGGTCAAGCAGGCGGGCAAGCAGATCGGCGCCAAGGCGCTGGTGGTGGGCAGCTTTCAGTCCGACGGCACGAGCATTCGCATGGACGCGCGCCTGGTCGACGTGGCGACCAACAAGGTGCTGCTCGCCGATCACGTCGACGGCAAGATGGCCGATCTGTTCCAGCTCGAGACGCAGCTGGCGATCAACCTGGGCAAGCAGCTCAACCCGAAGGTGTCCGAGTCGGATGCCGCCGAGCTCGAGGACGATCACCCGAGCCTGGCCGAGTACGAGAAGAAGATGAAGGGGCACGCGCCCAAGGTCGCGAAGATGGATCCCAAGACGGTGAACGAGGCGCCGCAGAAGGTCGCGCAACAGCTGGCAGCGACGGGGGTGGTATGGGTGCCCGATTCGCCGTCGGCGGTGCCGCCGCCGGTGGCGCCGAAGAACAAGCAGGCGGTGCCGGCGTTCGTCGAGACGCGCATCGTGCTCACCGGCGATCGCGTGCGCATCGACGGGCGGATCGTCGACCAACGCAACAACTTCATCATCGCCTCGACCACCGCCGAGGGCCCGCGCGACCAGGCGCCAGGGCTCGAGCAACAAGTCGCCGCCGAGCTGGCGCGCGCCGTCGCTGCGCTTCCTCCTGCGCCGTCAGGAGGTGTGCGATGACCGCCACTGCCCGCGCGCTGGTCGCCGTCCTCCTGGTGGGCGCGCTCTCGCACCAGGCGCTCGCGCAGTACTTGCCCCCGCCGCAAGTTGCGTCGCCCGGCGAGGAGGGCTGGACGCGCCAGCCGGTGGTGGTCTACGTGCCCGGTCCGGCCGAGCCGCAGTTCGTCTATCGCCCGCTGACCGCGTTGTGGATCTCGGGGTTGATCGTGCTGGCGGCGGGGTGGATCTTCGACATCGGGCTGACCGCCGCGTTCGACACCTCCAGCACCGGCACCGCGGCGATCCCGGTGGGCGGACCGTGGGTGCAATATGGCTATCGCTACTCGAGCAACAACGGAGGTGTCGCGCAGGGATTGCTCGCCACCGACGGCGCGATCCAGCTCGCGGGCGCCGCCATGTTGATCGTCGGCCTGTCGATCTGGCGCAAGCAGCGCGTCTACGAGCGCCCGCGCTACTCGCTCGCGCCCATCCTGTCACCCCAGATGAAGGGACTGTCGCTCTCCTTATCATTCTAGTACGCTCGACGGCGCCGGCTGTGTCGGCGGGGGTTGATATGCGGTACCTGACGGCGCTGCTCCTTCTGTGCACCGCCTGCAACACCAAGACCGATCCGGGCGTGAAGCCGAAGGCGCGCGTCGCGGTCTCGATCTTCCCCCTGTTCGATCTCGCGCGGCGCGTCGCCGGGGACCGGCTCGACGTGGTGCTGGTGCTGCCGCCCGGCCGCTCCGAGCACAGCTACGATCCGACGCCCAAGGAGATGGCCAAGGTCGCCGACGCCAAGCTCGGCGTGTCGGTCGGGCTGCAGATGGACGAGTGGCTGGAGCGGATCGTCAAGGGCGCGGCCGGCCAGGGCGTGACCATCGTGCAGCTCGGGCCCAAGCTGAACCCGCGCAAGATGACCCACGACGAAGTCGGCGACGAAGCGGCCGACGAGGCGCGTCCGGCCGGCGAAGCGGAGCACCACCACGGGCCGCAGGATCCGCACTTCTGGCTCGATCCGGTGCGCACCCAGCAAGCGGTCGATCTGCTGGTCGACGCGTTCACCACGCTCGACAAGGAGGGCGCGGCCGGTTTCCGCCAGCGCGGCGACGCGATCAAGGCGTCGATCGCGACCCTGCACCAGTCGATCGAGGCGCGCGTCAAGACCTGGACCCACAAGACCATCGTCACGTTCCACGGCTCGATGGGCTACTACGCCGAGCGCTACGGGCTGACCATCGCGGCGGTGATCGAGCCGTTCCCCGGGCGCGAGCCGACCGCCAAGTACCTCACCGAGGTGCTCGCCGCGCTCAAGAAGACCAACACCGTGGCGCTGTTCTCCGAGCCGCAGCTGGAGAAGCGCCCCGCGCAGGTGATCGCCGATCAGGCCAAGGTCAAGCTGTTCGAGATCGATCCGGTGGGCGGCACGGCCGGGGTCGACACCTACGAGAAGCTGCTCGGCCACGACACCGACGTGCTCGAACAGGCGCTCAAGTAATGGCGGGAGCGGAGCCGGTCCTCTACACGCTGCCCGATCCGAAGGCGCCGCGCGTGCTCGAGGTGAAGAACCTCACCGTCGAGCTGGGCGGCAAGCGCATCCTCGACGACATCTCGTTCTTCATCCCGAAGGGCGAGTTCGTGTGCCTGTGCGGGCCGAACGGCGCCGGTAAGAGCACGTTTTTGAAGACGGTGCTCGGGCTGATCAAGCCGACCTCGGGGTCGATCGAGATCCTCGGCCATCCGCCGCAGAAGAACCCGCGCGGGGTCGGCTACGTGCCGCAGCGCAAGACCTTCGACCGCGACTTTCCCGCCAAGTCGATCGACCTGGTGGTGGCGAACCTGCGCGGCAAGTGGCCGCTGCGCAACCGCCCCGAGGAGCGCGAGAAGGCGGCCGCGGTGCTCAAGCGGGTCGGCGGCGAGAAGCTGATCGACAAGGACCTGTCGGGGCTGTCGGGCGGCGAGACGCAGCGCGTGTTCCTGGCGCGCGCGCTGGTCAACAATCCGGCGCTGATCATCCTCGACGAGCCGACCGCGGGCGTCGACGTCAAGGGACGCGGCGAGTTCCTCGATCTGCTGGCCGACATCTCGGCGTCCGAAGAGCTCGCGGCGATCCTGGTCACGCACAACCTGGCGGCGGTGGCGCGCTGCGCCGAGCGGGTGGTCTATATCGAAGGGCGGCTGGTGGCCTGGGGGCTGGCCGACGAGCTGATCGGCCACGACTCGCTGTCCGCGCTCGCGTTCGCTGCGCAAGACCACAAGAAACCCACGCCGCCGGACGAGGACTAACGCATGTCTTGGTTTCTCGAGCCTTTCATGCAGGGCTTCATGGTGCGCGCGATGATCGCCGGCGTGATCGTCGGCGGGCTGTGCGCGATGATCGGCGTGTTCGTGGTGCAGCGCGGGCTGTCGTTCCTCGGCGACGGGCTGGCGCACGCGGCGTTCGGCGGCATCGCGCTCGGTCTGTTGATCGGCGTCTCGGTCGATCACGTCACCTGGGTCGCGCTGCCGTTCACCGTGCTGGTCGCGCTCGGCATCGGCTACGTGCTCAAGCGCGGCAAGCTGCGCGGCGACGTGGCCACCGGCGTGTTCTTCTCGGTCTCGTTCGCGCTCGGCGTGCTGTTCCTCGGCCTGCGCTCGTCGAGCGCGCAGCCGGTCAACGTCGAGAGCGTGCTGTTCGGCTCGATCCTGGCCATCTCGCCTGCCGATCTGATCGTCGTCGGCTCGGTGGCCGCGTTCACCAGCATCTTGCTCGCGGTCACCTGGAGCCGGCTCGCCTACGCCACGTTCGACCGCGAGCTCGCCGCTCTGTCGGGCATCCCGGTCGACCTGCTCGACTACATGCTGCTCGCGCTCACGGCGATCGTGATCGTGGTCGCGGTCAAGACCGTCGGCATCGCGCTGGTGTCGTCGTTCGTGGTGATCCCGGCGGCGACCGCGCGCATGCTCGGCCACACGGTCTCGCGCGTCGGCCTGTACGCGCTCTTGATCGGCATGGGCGGCGCCGCGGTCGGCCTGGTGCTGTCCTACCACCTCAACGTCGCGTCGGGCGCCACCATCATCCTCACCCTCGGCGCGGGCTTCGGTATCGCTCTGGCATTCCACCGCAAATAGGTGGTATGGAACTGCCGTGTCGACGACGCCACCCTCGAAAAAAGAGGTGATGCTCGCGCTGCTCGAGCGGGCCGAGGCGCGTGTTCACCTCGACGCGCGGCGCGACGGAGTCCGGCTCCCCGACCGCTTCTGTGCCGACGGCCACGTGCGCCTCGACTACGGCTATCACTTCACGCCGCCGATCCCCGACCTCACCATCGACGACGACGGCATCCACGCCACGCTCTCCTTCAACCGCCAGTCCTTCGGCACCTTCGTCCCCTGGTCGGCCATCTACCTGATCGCCGACTTCGACGGCAACGGTGCGGTCTGGCAAGACGACATCCCCGCCGACCTACTCGACAAGGGGGACATGTCGCCCACCGCCGAAGTCCCCCCGAAGCCCGACCCCCCAAAGAAGCCCCGCCCCTCCCACCTCAAGCTCGTCAAGTAACCCTCGAGTTACTTTTCGGCGCTCAGGAGGTTCTTGGCGATCACCATGCGCTGGATCTGGCTGGTGCCTTCGTAGATTTGCAGCAGCTTGGCGTCGCGCATGAGCTTCTCGACCGGGTATTCCTTGGTGTAGCCGTAGCCGCCGAAGATCTGGACGGCGTCGGTCGACACGCGCATCGCGGCGTCGGCGCCGTAGGCCTTGGCGTACGACGACACGATCGAATCGAGTTTGCCCGAGTCGACCATCCACGACGCCTTCATGTACAAGAGGCGCGTGGTCTCGTGCGCGATGGCCATCTCGGCGAGCATGAACTGGATCGCCTGGTGGCTGGCGATCGGCACGCCGAACGTCTTGCGCTCCAGCGCATACGCGCGGCTCTCGTCGAGCGAGCGCTTGATGATCCCAGCGGCAGCGGCGGCGATCCACGGCCGCGAGCGGTCGAAGGTCTTCATCGCCACCTTGAACCCGCCGCCCTCCTCGCCGATCAGATTGGCCTTCGGCACGTGCACGTCCTCGAAGATCAGATCGTTGGTCAGCGACGACCGCTGACCCATCTTGTTCTCCTTCTTGCCGACCTTGACGCCCGGCGTGCTCATGTCGACCACGAAGCAGGTGATGCCCTTGTGCTTGAGCTTGGGATCGAAGGTCGCGAACGTAGTGCACCAATCGGCCACGCCGCCGTTGGTGATCCAGCGCTTCTGCCCGTTGAGGATGTACTCGTCGCCTTTCTTCTCCACCCGCGTGCGCATCCCGGCCACGTCCGACCCGGCGTCCGGCTCCGAGCACGCGTAGCAGGTGAAGGTCGGCTTGCCCGCCTTGCCCGCGATCAGTCCGCGCAGGTACTTCTGCTTCTGCGCCTCCGAGCCCGCGATCAACAGCGGCATCGCGCCGAGCATGTTCGCGGTCAGCGTGGTGTTGACCCCCGCGCAGGCCCAGGCGATCTCCTCGAGAATCAGCGAGTGGGTCAGACAGGACAGCCCGAGCCCGCCGTACGCCTCCGGAATCTCGAAGTTCATCAGCCCGAGCTCGAACGCCTTGTTCATGATCTCCTGCGGAAACTTGCTCTCCTCGTCGAGGTGCCCGGCGACCGGGGCGATCTCCTTGCGAGCGAACTCGCGCGCCGTCTGGATGAGGTCGTTCTGCTCGTCGGTGAGGGTCAGGTCGAACATGGGTCGGGCCTCCGAAGGACTGAATGGTGGTTCATTCTGCGAGCAGGTGTCAAGCGGGCGACGACGCAGTGCGCCGCCAATTCTGGTAAAATACCGGCGGAATGCCCATCGCGTTCGGCAAGTACGCGCTACAGCGCAAGCTCGCCGAGGGCGGGATGGCCGAGGTGTTCCTGGCCCGCCAGGGTGGGCCCGACTCGATCGGCGGGTTCGAGAAGCTGGTGGTCATCAAGCGCATCCTCCCCGCGCTGTCCAAGGAGGAGAGCTTCCTCAAGATGTTCCTCAACGAGGCGCGCGTGGCGGCGCGGCTCAACCATCCCAACATCGTGCAGATCTGGGATCTGGGCAGGATCGAAGAGCTGTACTTCATCGCCATGGAGTACGTGCACGGCGAGGATCTGCGCGAGATGTTTCAGCGCGCCGACCAGAAGCACGTGCACCCGTCGCAAGGCCTGATCTGCCGCGTGCTCGCCGACACGCTGGCCGGGCTGCACTACGCGCACACGCGCGTCAGTCCCGAGGGCAAACCGCTCGGCCTGGTGCACCGCGACGTCTCGCCGCAGAACGTGATCGTCACCTACGAGGGCTCGATCAAGCTGGTCGACTTCGGCATCGCCAAGGCCACGCGCGCCACCTCCGAGCAGACCCAGGCCGGCCTGTTCAAGGGCAAGTTCGCGTACATGTCTCCCGAGCAATCGCGCGGCCAGCCGGTCGACGCGCGCTCCGACGTGTTCTCGGTCGGCATCCTGTTGTGGGAGCTGCTCACCTGGCGCCGGCTGTTCAAGCGTCCCACCGAGATGGCCACGCTGATCGCCGTCGCCGAGGACGAGATCCCGTCGCCGCGCTCGATCGATCCGAGCGTGCCCGAGCCGCTCGAGAAGATCGTGATGCGCGCGCTCAGGCGTCCGCTCGACGAGCGCTACGCCTCGGCGCAGGACATGCGCGCCGATCTCGAGACGCTGATTCGCGACATGCGCTGGGAGGCCGACGCGCTGCACCTGGCGCGCTTCATGCGCGACCTGTTCGTCGACAAGCTGCAAGCGCAGGACAACGACATCAAGGCCGCCGGCCTGGCCTCGCTCGAAGATTTCCTGTTGCGCGTCGAGGACCAGACCAACATCAGCTGGATGGAGCAGCGCCAGTCGTCGGTGAAGACGCCGTCGGTGGGACTGTCGTCGGTGTCGTCACTCTACGACGACGATCCGACCGAGAAGCCCACCGAGATGATGAAGCAGCAGCCCTCGGTGATGGTCGAGCAGCCCGAGATCAGCTCCGCCCCGACCCTGATCGCCAAGGACGCCTCCAAGCCCACCTCGCTGCCCACCACGTCGCTGCGCGCGCACGCCCCGCCCCCGCCAGTGCCGCCGCCGGTCATCGATCGCGGGTTCGGCAGCGAAGGCTCGACGGCCAAGCGAACCAGCTACGATCCGCAGCCGCCCTCACGCGCGAAACGGCTGGTGGTGATCGCCTCCGCTGCCACGCTGGTCGCGGGCATCGGCCTGACGGCGGTGTTGTGGCCGCAGAAGGAGCCGGCGCCGATCGCGGTGCCGGTCGGGGTGCCCGATCCGCTGCGCCCGATCGAGCCGCTCGCGCCGCCGGCGTCACCGCGCAAGGCCACGCTGCTCATCACCGTCGACGCGCCCTCCGTGATCGCGGTCGACGGCGCAGCGCAACCGCTCGGCGAGAGCGCCACCGTCGAGGTCGAGCCGGGCGTGACCCACGTGGTGACCGCGCAGCGGCCGGGCCACTCCGTTCACACGCTGCACCTGCCGATCGTCATGGCCGGCGAGCGCCTGCCGGTCGCGATCAAGCTGAAGTAGTCTTGTCCTTGGCCGCGTCGCGCGCTGCCCGCCGTTCGGCCTTGGCCTTCTCCCGCTCGGCCTGCGAAGCGTGCGCGTCACGCGCCGCGCGTCCACCGAGGATGAATCCGATCACGATGCCGATCAGCAAGACGAACGGGATGTAGATGAAGTGCGCGCTGGTCGGAACGCCCACGGCTTACTTCCCGGCGCCCTTGGCCTCGAGCTTGCGCTTGAGCTCGTTCATCTCGTCCTCGACGCGGCGCGAGCGGGCCGCCACGCTGGCCACCCACACCACCACCGCGGCGAAGATGAACCCGTACGCCGCGCCCACCAACCGGTTGGCCGGGATCGATTCGCCCTTGTCCATCATGTCGGCGGACACCGGCTCGTAGCCCTCCGAATCCTTCGGCGGCGGCGGCGCCTGCGCCATCGCCAGGGCCGAGAGACCGAGCAGGAACGTGATCGTGAGCAGGATTTTTTTCATTTATTCGTCCAGGTGATCTTCCGCGGCCAGGTGCAGCTCGTCGAGCCGCGCGCGTGATCGCTCGAGCTGCAGCCGCGCCTCGAGGAGCACGAAGAAGAGCACGGTGAAGGTCGCCAGCGACGCCCAGAAGGGGCCGCGCATGCCCGGGATCAGCGACGGCACCACCGAGGTCTTGGGGTGGATGGTGCGCCAGATCGAGACCGAGATGTAGATCAGCGGCACGTCGGCCGCGCCGAACAGCGCCAGCCCCGCGGCCAGCTTGCGCGCGCCTGGCCCGCCGTATTTGCGCGCGAACAGGTAGGCGACGAAGATCATCCACAACAGCAGCGCGGTGGTGAGCCGCACGTCCCACTGCCACCACGCGCCCCACGCCTTGCGCCCCCACAACGGGCCAGTCACCAGCATGCACGACCCGAACAGCACCGTCAGCTCGGCCGCCGACGCCGCCACGCGATCGCCGCGCTCCGAGCCCATGAACAGATACGCGATCGATCCACCGGCGGTGACGAACGCGCCCAGGAAGCACAGCCACGCCGACGGCACGTGGTAGTAGAAGATCTTCTGCACGAAGCCCATCGTCGATTCGATCGGCGCGCCCAGGATCAGCTGCGGCACCAGGCCGAGCCCGACAATCGCCAGCGCCGCCAGCGCGAGATACCAGGGCCGAAGACGACTCATCCTTCGCCTTTCATCACCGGCTCGAACAGCCACACGCCGATCGAGACGAAGATCGCATCGAAGACCAGCAGGAACTTGATCCAGTAGTCGGCCGCCGCCTCGCCTTTCAGCAGCGCGACCGTGCCGCGCGTGCCGGCTATGAGCACCGGCATCACCACCGGGTAGGTGAGCAGCGGCAACAGCACGTCGCGCGATCGCGCGCGCCCGAGCGAGGCGCCGAACAGCGCGGCGACCGACGCGAAGCCGATCGTGCCCAGCGCGAGCAGCGCGGCCAGGCGCGTCAGGTGATCGGTGAGCGTCACCTGGAACAAGAGCGACAGCAGCACCGACGAGACCAGCTCGACGGTCAGCATGAGCAGCGAGATCGCCGCCAGCTTCGAGAGATAGATCGCGGCGCGCGGCGCCGGCGAGAGCAGGAGCGCGCGCAACGTGTCGCCCTCTCGCTCGCGCTCGAACGCGCGGCCGATGCCGAGCGTGCCGGCCAGCGCGATGGTCACCCACAAGACGCCCGCCGACAGGTCCACCGGCGGCCGATCGCCGCCGAGGAACGCAAAGGCGAACACCAGGATCACGATCGCGGCGAAGAACACCGTGGCATAGACCAGCTCCTTGGCGCGCAGCTCGACGATCACGTCCTTCCACAGGAGCAGCGCGGTCTGCCGCAAAATCGTCACGGTCTCACCGTACCAGCGTCGAGCGAGCCGCGCAAACCGGCGGTGCTCACGACGCGGGCCGCACGGGCGCCGAGGCGCGCTTGTAGAGCTCGGCGAGCGAGGCGCCGGTGCGGATGGGCGGCGTGGCCTCGTCGAGCGCGATGCGCCCGCGGTGCAGCACCACCACGCGATCGACCAACCCCGCCACCGCGTCGAAATCGTGCGTCACCACCAGCAACATCGCGCCGCGCGCGCGCTCGTCGGCCAACAGCGTGCCGAGCAGCTCCACGCCAGTGCGGTCGAGCCCGGTGAATGGCTCGTCGGCGAGCAGCAGCTGCGGCCGGTGCACCAGCGCGCGCGCGACCGCCAGGCGCTGCAGCATGCCGCGCGAATAGGTGCGCGCCGGCCGCTTCGAGGCCTCGTCGGTCAACCCGACGCGCGTCACCATCTCGTCGACGCGCGCGCGCACCTCCTTGACGCCGTACAGCCGCGCGAAGAACTCCAGGTTCTCGCGCGCGCTCAGATCGCCGTAGCACAAGCTCTCGTGCGCGATCACGCCGATCGAGCGGCGCAGCTCGTCGTCCGGCTCGGCGCCGCCGTAGGTCACCCCGCCCGTCGACGGCGTGACCAGCGTGGCCAGGATCCCCACCAGCGTCGACTTGCCCGCGCCGTTGGCGCCGAGCAGCGCGGTCGCTTCGCCCGCGCGCAGCGTCAGGTCCACGCCGGCCAACGCGCGCTGCCGGCCATACACCCGCGTCAGGTCCTTCGCGACGACGGGTGCCGCGGAGGCCACCGCTACGCGACCTCGTCGAGCTCTTTGTAGAGCTTGGCCAGCCGGTCCTTCAGCTCGTCGACCTTGCGCGCGCGCTTCGGATCGTCCTTGCCGTCGGTCCTCGACTCCAGCGCGGCCAGCTCGTCGAGCAGATGCTCGCGCCGCTCGGTCAGCTTCTCGCGGTTGCCGGCGCCGACGCGCGGCCCGCTCGCCGCGTACACGCCGAAGCAGATCAGCAGCAGCACGCTCACCGCGCCGGCGAGATAGCGCCAGATCGCGTTCGAGTGCGGCAGCCCGGTCACGGTCAAGAGGATCTCGCCGCCCGCCGCCGTGCCGCTGCCGCGATACAACATCAGCGTCTTGCCCTGCAGCTCGCGCTGCTCGGTCTTGACCGACTGGCCCTCGACCGCCATGCCGTCGATCTTCTCGGTCACGATGTTCACCTCGGTGAACGGGATCGGCGTCGGCTGCTTGAGGTCGACGTGATCGCCCTGATACGCGAGCACGTACATCACCTGCAGCTCGGTGTCGCCCGGCGGTAGCGGACCCTTCCACACCGCCTCGTGCCCGGTCGCCGAGAAGGTGGGCGGCGCGCTCGGCCCGACGGTGGTCGACAGCGCGTTGTCCGGCAGCGGCAGGTGAATGCCGCCCGGCAGATCGACCGCGTCGGTCGACAAGTTGGTGAGCCGCCACACCTCGACCACCTGCACCGCGTCGTCGGTGATCTCGAAGATGAAGTGCGAGCCCGCGCCGATCTGCAGCATCTTGACGTCGCGCGTGATCGGCCGCACGTCGAAGATCGCGCGCGCGCCGACGTTCTCCGACATGCGGAACGGCTTGCCCGCGTAGCGCGTGCCGTTCTTCATCACCTCGGCCAGGTAGCCCGAGGTCGGCTTGGCGTCCACGCCGTCGAAGCGCGCCTCGCCGTTCGCGTCGGTCTTGCCCTTGAGCTCGCGCACCTGCTGCTCGCCCGCGCGCACGTGGCCGAGGATCACGTCGAGCCCGGCGAGCGGCTTGCCGTCGGCGTCTTGCGCCTTGATGATCACCACGCCCGCCGGCACGGTCTTGTCGGGCCGCCCCAGGCCATCGGCCGCGCCCGGCCCACCGGCCGCGAACACCAACATCACGCGCACGCCCACGGTCGGCGGCAGCTCGATCGGCTGCGAGGTCAGCGTCGCGTCGTCGTCCTTCGCCTTGGCGACAAACGGCCCGCCGGACAGCCCGCTGAAGGTCGCGCGCCCCTCGGCGTCGGTCTTCTGCGTCACCACCTTGCCTGCGCCATCGGCCAGCTCGACCTCGTGGTCGGTCACGCGATTGGACAGCTCGCCGCGAATCAGTCGCACCGTGATGGTCCCCGCCGGCACCTTCGGATCCGGCCGCGGGATGCCCGACATGCGCGACGGATCGACCATCATCGGCTGCGCGGACGCCACGCTCCACACCAGGCAACTGCACAGCGCGATCGCAATCCTGCTCATCGGGCGGCTTCTTCCGCGGTGAGCTTCTTGCCGCACTTCTTGCAGAACTCCGCGTCGGCGTCGTTCTTGGTGGTGCACTGCGGGCAGCTCGGACGCTCGGATCTGGGCTCCGCTTTCGGCTCTGGCTTGCTGTCGGGCTTGCTCTCTGGAACGGCCACGCCTTTAGTCTTGAGGCGGTTGGCGAGATCGCGCTCGACGAGCGTGCGGTAGTCGGTCTCGCCCGCGTTGAGGTCGAGCTGGCGCATCACGCGCACCGCGCGCGCGCGATAGTTGGCGCCGATCTCCTTGTAATCCGCGTCGGAGATCTTGCCCATCTGGTAGTCGAACTCGAGCTCCTTGAGCGCCTTGAGCAGCGCGGTCTTCTCGCGCTCCAGCTCCTTCTTGCGGCGGCCGGTGGCGCGCGCGACGTCGATCGCCTCGGGCTCTTTGACCAGCGCCTGCGCTGAGCGCATCAGGATCCACACCACCCAGGCCAGCGCCAGCGTGGTGAGCACCAGGAACACCACCGACGCGGTCATGCGCCCGAGCGAGACGAACGCGTACACACCGACGGCGCCAGCGACGGCGAGACTGACCAGCGGATAGATGCGCCTCTTCATCAGTCGAGGTCGTCGAGCTCGTCGTCGAGCTTCGACTCGTACTCGTCGAGGTCGGCGTCGACCTTTGATTTCGGTCCGGCGGGCTCACGGCTCGCGACTTCGCGCGCCACCTTGGCCCGGTAGGTCCACTTGCGCGCCATCACCACCAGCCCGCCGGCGGCCATCAACAACGCGCCCATCGGCAGCACCCACGCCAGCCGGTTGAATCCCTTGTCGAGCGGCACCACCAGCGCCGACTGCCCCGGGTAGGTCGCCAGCTCGTACGCGATCACGTCGTCGGGCGTCTTGCCCGCGTCGAGCAGCGACTGGACCTTGCGGCGCATCTGCTGCGCGGTGCCGCACGCGCACTCGGACAGCACCTGCCGCCCGCAGGTTCCGCACTGACACACGATCTGCTCGTACAGCTTGGTCTCGATCGGGCTGCGCGCATATCCGGCGCCGGTCGGATCGGCCTTGGCGCCGTGCGCGGGTTGATCCTGCGCGCGCGCCAATCCGCCGCCGAACAGCAGCAGCAAGATCACCGTCGCCGCCGCGGCCGCCTTGCCGCCCTTGTCGTCTTTCGCCGCGGCGCCCGCGAGCTGGTACGCGCGGTCGGGCATGAACGCGATCACCGTTCCGATCGCCAGCAGCAGAAAGCCGATCCAGATCCAGTTCACCAGCGGGTTGATCACCACCTTGATGTTGGCCAGCCCGCCGTCCGGCTCGGCGCCGTTGAGCACCAGGTACAGATCCTCGCGCCCCATCCGCTTGATGTCGACTTCGGTGGTCGGCTCGTCCTCGTGATGCCGGTACACCCACTTGGCCGGGTGCATGACCGCGAACGTCTTGCCGCCGACCAGCACGGTCATGTCGGCGGTGGTCATCTCCTGCTTCTCGGTGTCGGAGGTGCGCGTCACGCCGTCGAAGCGGATGGTGTAGCGGTCGAGCTTGACGGTCTGGCCCTTCTCGAGCGTGACGTCGGTCTCCTGCTTGTACGCGTTGCCGGCGAAGCCGATGAACATCAGCACCACCGCCAGGTGCACCAGGTAGCCGCCGTAGCGCCGCTTACCGCGCGCGACCAGGCCGACCAGTGACGTGAAGAAGTCGAGCTTGGTGTGCGTCTGCCGGATGCGCGTGCCGCGATAGAACTCCTGCGTGATGGTCACCACCACGAACGCGCAGAAGCCGAAGCAGATGATCGCCAGCGGCAGCTGGAGCTTGTCGTTGAACAGCGGCGAGGTGGCGCGCATGCGCGGGAACAGGAACAGCACGCCGATGGTCACTGCCATGCCGATCAGCGGCAGCCCGAACTGCGACTTGAGGTTCTCGATCGACGCCTTGCGCCAGGCGATCAGCGGCCCGACGCCGGTCAAGAACACCAGGATCAGGCCGATCGGCGTCATCCACTTGTTGAAGAACGGCGGCCCGACGGTGATGCGCTCGCCGGTGACGAACTCCGACAGCGTCGGGAACAGCGTCGCGATCAGCACGAAGAACGCCGCCGACAAGAGGATCCAGTTGTTGACCAGGAAGCAGAACTCGCGCGAGACCCACGAGTCGAGCTCGTTGCGGCTGCGCAACAGCGGCAGCCGGTAGATGACGAACCCGAACGAGAAGATCGCCACCACGCCGATGAAGATCAGGAAGATCACCGCCAGCTCGTTGTCCTGCCCGAACGCGTGCACCGACTGAACGATCCCCGAGCGGGTCATGAACGTGCCGACGATGGTGAGCAGGAACGTGGTGATCACCAGGCACACGTTCCACACCTTGAGCATGCCGCGCCGCTCTTGGATCATGATCGAGTGCAAGAACGCGGTCGACGTGAGCCACGGCAGAAAGCCCGCGTTCTCGACCGGATCCCAGCCCCAGTAGCCGCCCCAGCCGAGCTCCTCGTAGGCCCACAAGGAGCCGAGCACCAGGCCTTGCGACAAGAAGTACCAGCTGATCAGCACCCAGCGCCGCGTCGACGCGATCCACGAGTCGTCGAGGTTGCCGGTGATCAGCGCCGCCACGCCGAACGCGAACGGCACCGTCGCCGAGACGAAGCCCAGGTACAGCGACGGCGGGTGCGTCGCCATGTACGGGTTCTGCAACAGCGGGTTGAGCCCCTTGCCGATCTTCGGCGCCTCGGTGAGGAAGATGTCGAACGGGCGCTTCTCGAAGATGATCAGCATCAAGAAGAAGCCGATCACCGTGAACAGCACCGCGGTCACGTACGGGATGAGCTCCTTGTGGCGCTCGCGGTTGACGTAGATCGCGACCGCGGCGAACGCCGACAAGAGCAGCACCCACCACATGATCGAGCCGTCGAGCCCGCCCCAGAACGAGGTCAGCTTGTAGTACCAGGGCATGCTCGCGTCGGAGTGCCGCTGGACGTACTTCACCGAGTAGTCGTTCGAGAGCAAGAGGAAGAACATGATCGCCGAGGAGAACGTCACCAGCGCGGTGGTCGCGTAGGCGGCGTAGATGCCCGAGGTGACCAACTTGCGCGAGCCGCGCCGCGCGCCCGCGACGCACGCAGCGACAGTATACGCGGCCACCACCATGGACAGGAGCAGCCCGGCTTGCCCCAACGACGCGACAGGATTCTCGCGCACGATCAGTTGACCTTGGCCTGGGCGCCTTCGACGTTCTTGTCACCCTTGGTGCACATGGTCACCGTCGGGGAGTCGGCAGCTTGCTGGTACTTGGACGGGCACTTGGCGCTGATCTCGGTGGCCTTGAACGAGCCGCCGGCGATGAAGGTGCCTTTGACGACCACTTCCGCGCGGTCCTTGAAGGTGTCCGGCACCGTGCCCGCGTAGAGCACGTCGATCTCGGCGCCGCAGTTCACTTCCTTGAACTTGTACTCGATCTGCTGGTGCTCCTTGTCCATCCGCTTCATGATCGACGAGGGCACCACGAACCCGTGGACCTGCAGGTGCTTGCCTTCCCACTTCTCCAGCGGCTTGGCGGTGATCTCGTCGACGTGCTTGTAATATTCGAACGCCTCGCCGGCCGACGAGTAGAACAACCAGCCGATGCCGCCGAGGATCACGGTCAGCGTGATTAGCGCGGGGATTACCTTGGACTTCTGCTGGGACATCTTGTCCTCACCTTGCGGCTGGGGTCAGTATACCCCATTTGGCTCGCTGGTCATCCACCAATGGCCACCATGTGCTTCTTCGGACCGCCCGATCCGCACGTGGTGAAAGAGTGCCCCTCTTGCTTCGCGGTTACCGCCGCGTGTACCCGTTCCAGGAGTTGATCGTCGCTGCAGCCGGTGCGCAGCGGTGAGCGAAGATCCGACGAATCGTCGAGGGCCAGACAGGTGTGGAGCTGGCCGGTGGCGGACAAGCGCACGCGGTTGCAAGTCTCGCAGAACGGCTCGGTCACCGCCGAGATGATTCCCACGCGTCGTCCCGCGAACGCGCCGTCGCGCACACGCTGATAACGCGCCGGCCCCACGCCGGGAAGCCCGCTGCCATCGTCCGCGACCAGCGCGCCGAATCGCGCGACCAGGCGCGCGCGGATCTCCGCGGCGCCGAAGAACTCGCCGGGCGTGAACAGCGCGCCGTCGCTCATCGGCATGAACTCGATGAAGCGCGGGGTCAGGTCGCGCGCCCACGCGTACGCGCACAGGTCGGCCAGGTCGCCGTCGTTGACCCCGCCCATCACCACCGCGTTCAGCTTGGTGCCGGCAAAGCCGGCCTCGCGCGCGGCCTCGATCCCGTCGAGCACCGCGTCGAGGTTTCCGCGCCGCGTGATCTGGCGGAACTTGATCGGGTCGAGCGTGTCGACGCTGACGTTGAGCCGCGACAGGCCGGCGTCCTTGAGCGGCCGGGCCAGCTCGCGCAACAGCTCACCGTTGGTGGTCATCGCCAGATCGTCGAGCCCGAGCGCGCCCAGGCGCCGCACCAACTCGATCAGATCCTTGCGCACCGTCGGCTCGCCGCCGGTCAGCCGCACGCGCCGCACGCCGAAGGTCATCATCGCGCGCACGATCCGCTCGAGCTCCTCGAAGGTGAGCACGTCCGAGCGCGGCACCAGTTCCACGCCCGACTCGGGCATGCAGTAGTGACAGCGATAATTGCAGCGATCGGTGAGCGAGACGCGCAGGTAGCTCACGCGTCGCTGAAAGGCGTCGACCAGCAGCGGCAGGCTCCTGGTCATCGATGGGTCTCGAACGAGAGATGCCCGAGCTCGGGCAGGATCAGCTTGTCGAGCGCCAGCTTGACCGCCGCGGTCGAGCCCGGCGTGGCGAACACCACCAGCCCGCGATGCAGCCCGCCCACCGCGCGCGAGAGCATCGCCGCCGAGCCGATCTCCGCATACGAGAGCATACGGAACAGCTCGCCGAAGCCGTCGAGCCGCTTGTCGAGCAGCGACGCGACCGCTTCGTAGGTCGAATCGCGCCGCGACACGCCGGTTCCGCCCGACGTGATCACCGCGTCCGCAAGCTTCTGCTCGGCGATCATACGAATGCAAGCTGCGACCTCCGCCGGCTCGTCTTTGAGAACACGGTAGCCGGCCAATTCATGCCCGGCGGCGGCGATCATTTCCTTGGCGGCCTTGCCCGAGGTGTCGTTCTCCTCAGTGCGGGTGTCCGAGACTGTGATCAGGTAGACGCGCACCGAGCGCGGCGCGTGCTGCTTGTGGTCCTGGACGCCCATTACGTGAGGTACTCTGTAACATCGCGTCCAGTCAGCGGCAAGGCTGAGTGCAGGCAACCTCGTTGGTGTGGGATGCCAACCCGGTTGCCATCGCACACGCAGAACGGCGCGCCCCGCTTGCGCGCGGGGTGGCCGGCCGGGTGCAGTTCCTCCGTCCATTGCTTAGGTGGAGGAACCTACATGCGCCCCTCATTTCTGGTCGTAACATTATTGATTGGTTGCACCCGCGAAGCGTCCCAGTTCCAGATCGGAACCGATGACGGCGGCGGTGGCGGCGACGGCAGCAGCAACGCCAGCGACGGGAGCGGCGGCGCCACGGACCTGTCGTCGCTGCCCGATCTCGCCGGCACGATGTGCCCCGACCTGTTCGGTAAGTACATCAATATCAAGACCAGCGGCCCGGGCTGCGGCAACCTGAGCACCACCGCGCCGCAGTGCGTGGGCGGCACGGCGGTGCTCTGCTTCGCGCACTTCTCGTCGGTGCCGGCCAACCAGGCGCCCGGCGCGGTGAACGGCGGCGTGACCGTGGGCGCCGACGGCAGCTTCTCCGGCGCCAGCCTGATCCTGGGCACCAACAAGCGAACCAATTGCTCGGGAAGCTGGGACGCCGCCAGCGCGACCATGACCGTCATGTGCGGCATGGGCACCGAAGAGTGCACCATCACCATGACCCGCTCGGGCGCCTGCGGCTGATTGACACGCCGCGGCGAGCGTGCGATGAAACGCCCTCGGAGGCGTCGATGAGCCTGAAGAAGAAGGTCATGGAGCGCGGCATGCGGTTGATGAGCGACCCGCGCGTCATGAAGCTGATGTCGAACCCGAAGGTGATGAACTTCGTGATGAAGGGCTTCCAGCTGCGCGGCAAGGCGCAGGCTTCGATCGACGACAAGGTCAAGTCGCTGGCCAAGACCCTCAAGCTCGCCACGCGCGAGGAGGTCTCCGAGCTCAAGCAGACCATCCGCGCGCTCGAGCAGGCGCTCAAGAAGGTGCAGACCGAAGTGGCGACCAACGGCAGCAAGGGCGAGTCGAAGAAGTCCTCCAAGTCCGCTTCGTAGTTTCGTTCTTCCCTGTTTTACCTCGACGAGATCTCGTACGTCTGACTTGTCATGAACATACGTTTGCTTGCGATCGTAGGGCTCGCTGCCGCCGGCTGTGGCGGATCGTCCGTGAGCGCGGACAAGGCCTGCACCGAGGAGGTCGACGCGCGCTGCGCGCAGTTGTCGCTGTGCTCGAACGGCGCGCTGCTCACCACGCGCTACGGGGACCAGACCACCTGCCAGGCGCGCGAGAAGGCCGCGTGCCTCAATCGATTGCTGGTGATGGGCACCACCGCCACGCCGGCTTTCGAGGAGACTTGCGCGACCGCGCTGCCGTCCGCCAGCTGCGTCGAGCTTCTCGACGATCAGCCGATCACCCAGTGCATCGCGCCACTCGGAGCGGCGACCGACGGCGCGCTGTGCGTGGCCAACGGGCAGTGCATGTCGGGCTACTGCAACCTCGGCGCGCACACCGTGTGCGGCACCTGCGGCGCGCCGGGCAACGCGGGCGACTCGTGTGACGCCGCGACCTGCGCGCGCGGCCTGATCTGTTTCGGCGCCACGCCGGTGTGCGTGATGCCCGGCGCGATGAGCGCGGCGTGCGACGCCAAGGATCCCTGCCAGGCGGATCTGGTGTGCGTGGGCGCCAACGCCAAGATGATGAAGATGGGCACCTGCCAGACGGCCGTCGCCGCGGCGGGCATGCCGTGCGACCCGCTGTCGCAGACCGCGCCGGCGTGCGCGCGCGGGCGCGGGCTCACGTGCGATCCGACCGCCAAGACGTGCGTGGCGATCAACTACGCCGCCGCCGGAGCGGCGTGCGGCACGGTCGCCGGCCTGTTCGTCGGCTGCAACGCGGGCGGCGGCTGCTATCCGGTGGGCGGCACGACGCAGACCTGCGCCGCGGCCGCCGCCGACGGCGCCGCGTGCGACACGGTGGCCGGGCCGGGCTGCCTCACCCCCGCCAAGTGCGTCACCACCGGCAGCGCGACCGCCGGGACCTGCCAGCTGCCCACGCCCACGACCTGCATGTAGCTATCCGGTCCACGCGTCGAAGCGCGAGAACTTCATGGTGAAGGTCGCGCGTCCCTGCGACGCCGAGCGCACCGCGGTCGAATAGCCGAACAGCGACTTGAGCGGCAGCTTGGCCGCCACCGTGCGCAGCGAGCCGCGAAAGCCCACGTCGGCGATCTGCGCGCGGCGCGCCGAGAGATCGCCGACCACCGCGCCGAGGAACTCCTCGGGCACCACCACCTCGACGTCCATGATCGGCTCGAGCATGGCCGGCCCGGCCTTCTCGATCGCGCGGCGCAGCGCGCTCTGCGCGGCGATCCGCCAGCCCACGTCGCTCTTGACGTTCTCGCGCGGCTCGAGCGACATCACGGTCGCCTCGATGTCCTCGAGCGGATAGCCCTCGGGCCCGGTGACCACGCCCTCCTTGACGCCGGCGAGCGCCGCCTGCACCAGCGCCGGCAGGCGCGCGCGCAAGGGGCCCGGCATGTCCGATCCCGGCGACGGCACCTCGCTGTTCACCAGCACGCCCGCGCCACGCCCGCGCGCTTTGACGCGCACCGTCGCTGCGCCGAAGATCATGTCGGTGTCGTCTTCCGGATTGGTGCGCTCGATGCGTCCTTCGCCGAGCCCCACGCCGGTGACCGTCTCGCGATGCACGACCTGCGGGCGCCCCATGCGCGTCGGCACGCCGTACTCGCGCTCGATGCGGTCGTGGATGATCTCGAGGTGCAGCTCGCCCATGCCGCTGACGATGGTCTCGCCGGTCTCTTCGTCGACGCGCGTGCGGAAGGTCGGATCCTCGTCGGTGAGCTTGGCCAGCGCCTGCTCGAGCTTCTCCTTGTCGACGGTCTGCGCCACCTCGATCGCGGAGGAGATCACCGGCTCGTAGGTGTCGATGCGCTCGAGCAGGATGTGATCGCGCGGCGAGCACAAGGTGTCGCCGGTCGCGCAGTCCTTGAGGCCCATCGCCGCGACGATGTTGCCGGCGCCGATGCGCTCGATGCGCTCGCGCCGATCGGCGTGCACCGCGAACAGCCGCGAGATCTTTTCGTTCTTCTTCAGACGCGGGTTGTAGACGTCGTCGCCGACGGAGAGCGCGCCCGAGTACAGCCGCACGAACACCGTCTTGCGGCCCTCGAACATGGCCACCTTGAACGCCAGCGCGGCCATCGGCGCCGACTCGTCGGCGGCGCGCTCGAGCACCTCTTCGGTGCCGGGCTTGACGCCGTGCGCGGGCGGGCGATCGAGCGGCGACGGCAGGTAGTCNNTCGAGCAGCGGCTGCACGCCCTTGTTGCGCAGCGCGGTCCCGACCAGCACCGGCACCAGCTTCTGCGTGAGCGTCGCGCGGCGCAGCGCCGCCTTGAGCGCCGCGGCGTCGACCGGCTGTCCCGCCAGGTACAGCTCCGCCAACACGTCGTCCACGTCGGCGACCGCTTCGACGAGCAGCTCGCGCGCCGCCTGCGCTTCGTCCGCACGCGACGGATCGATCTCGGTGACCTCCGGCGGATCTTCTTCGGCGCCGGTAAAGATCACCTGCTTCATCTCGACCAGATCGATCGCGCCCTCGAACTCCGACTCGGCGCCGATCGGCAGCTGGATCAGCGCGGGCCGCGTGGCCAGGCGCGACTTCATCTGATCGATCACCTGCTGCACGTCGGCGCCGATGCGATCCATCTTGTTGATGAACGCCACGCGCGGCACCTTGAACTTGTCGGCCTGGTGCCACACCGTCTCGGACTGCGGCTCGACGCCGTCGACCGCCGAGAACACCACCACCGCGCCGTCGAGCACGCGCAGGCTGCGCTCGACCTCGATGGTGAAATCGACGTGGCCGGGCGTGTCGATGAGGTGCATCTCGTGCCCGTTCCAGGCGAAGGTCGTCGCCGCGGCGGTGATGGTGATGCCGCGCTCGCGCTCCTCGGGCATCCAGTCCATCTGCGTCTCGCCGGCGTGCACCTCGCCGATCTTGTGGATGCGGCCCGAGTAGAACAGGAAGCGCTCGGTGACCGTGGTCTTGCCCGCGTCGATGTGCGCGACCACGCCGAGGTTGCGGACCTTTTCCAGCTTGGAAAGCTTGGCCATGCCGGGGCGCAGTATATCGATCGGCTTATGGTGTTGGTGTAAGATGTAGGCCCATGCGTAACTTCGCCTATGCCTCGCTGGCCCTGCTTCTCCTGACGAGCACCGCACGCGCCCAGGACTTCGAAGCCGCCGCCAAGCACTTCGGCGCCGCGCAGGAAGCCTTCGGCAAGAGGTTCTATCAGACCGCCGCGGTCGAGTTCCAGGCGGCCTTCGAGATCACCAAGGATCCGATCCTCCTCTACAACATCGGTGAGGCCTGGCAGAAGGCCGGCGAGGGGCGCAAGGCGGTCTCGTCGTACCGCGCGTACCTGAAGGCGCAACCGGCGGCGCAGGACCGGGCCGACGTGACCAAGCGGCTCAAGCTGATCGAGGCCAAGAAGTACAAGATCGCCAGCGAGTCGGCGCCGGGCGACAAGGAAGCGGCGATCGCCGCGGTGGAGCCGCCGCTGCGCGTCGAGGCGCCGCCGCCCGCGCCGCCGCCGGCGCCGATCGAGCCCGCGCCGGCGCCGGCCCCGATGGCCAGCCAGCCGCCGCCGCTGAACAGCGCGCTGCCGCCGTCGCCCGAGCCGGAGCCGCTGAAGACCGCCGAGCCGGCCAAGACCGGAATTCTCGACGAGCTGCCGGCGACCAAGATGCGCATCGTCGCGTGGGTGGGCGTGGCGGTCACCGTCGCGGTGCTCACCGCCGGCGCGATCTTCGGCCTGGCGGCGCAGTCGCGCTCCGACGAGATCTCGCGGCGCTTCAGCTTCGTCGACTCGACCGGGCAACCGATGGCCTTCGACATGACCGCGCAGAGCGACTACCAGAACCTCAAGTCCGAAGGCCAGCTCTACAACGGGATGGCGATCGGCTTCTTCGCCGCCGCGGGCGCGCTGGCGATCGTGACCACGGTGCTGTTCATCGTCGACTACAAGCACAAGAAGGCCGAGCGCAAGTCGGCCATGCGGAACATCCCCCGGATTGGGCCCACCTTCGGCAAGAACGCGGGCGGGCTCGCGTCGTGGAGCTTCTGATGCGCCTGTTGGCGGTCTTGTCGCTGCTCACCATCGCCGGCTGCTTCGATCCCGACGAGCCGCCGTGCACGTTCTCGTGCGCCGTGGGCGGCGTGTGCCCCGGCGACTACATGTGCCTGCCGGACGGCTATTGCCACCTCGGCGGCAAGCCCGGCAACTGCGGCTTCTCCGACGCCGCGGTGCCGCCGATGGTCGACGCCGGCGACATGAGCATCGGCGATCTGACGCCGCCGATGGATGACGGCATGTCACCGGATCTGCTCCCGCCGCCGGATCTCATGCCGCTGCCGACCTGCTCCAACAGCATGCTCGACCCCGGCGAGACCGACGTCGACTGCGGCGGACCCTGCGCGCCCGCGTTGACCTGCGCCGACACCAAGGGCTGCCTGGTCAACGGCGACTGCACCAACGGCTACTGCCGCCTGAGCGACCACACCTGCCGCACGCCGACTTGCAGCGACGTGGCCAAGAACGGCAGCGAGACCGACGTCGACTGCGGCGGCTCGTGCGTCGGATCGGCCAGCAAGAAGTGCGCGTTCAACAAGATGTGCAGCATCAACGCCGACTGCATCGGCGGGTCGTGCCCGTCCGGCACGTGCGTCGCGACCTGCACCGACACGGTGAAGGATGGGACGGAGACCGGCGTCGACTGTGGCGGCTCGTGCGCCCCCGGGCTCAAGTGCGCCGACACCGTCGGCTGCGCGGTCGACGGCGACTGCACCAACGGCTACTGCCGCCTGAGCGACCACACCTGCCGCACGCCGACGTGCGCCGATGGCGTCAAGAACGGCGGGGAGACCGGCACCGACTGCGGCGGAACCTGCGTCGCGACCAACACCTGCGGCAACGGCATGGGCTGCGTGGCGCAGGGCGACTGCACGAGCGGCTTCTGCTCGGGCAACGTGTGCTTCGCGGCGAGCTGCAACAACGGAACGCCGGACGTGGGCGAGACCGACACCGACTGCGGCGGGACCTGCCCGAAGTGCGCCGACACCAAGTCGTGCTTGACCAGCAGCGACTGCACCAACGCGAACTGCCTCAACCTCGTCTGCCAGCCGTTCAGCGCGCTGGCGCCGTGCGGCACGGCGGCGATGTATACGCTCGATCCGCTGGCCACGAGCACGATCATGTTCAACGTCGGCGGCAACCTCCTGTACACGCCGATGTGCTTGACCGTGCACGCCGGCACGATGATCACCTTCCAGGGCGCAACCGCGAGCGACACCTTCGACGTCCACCCGCTGACGCCGTCGACGCGCGGCACGTCGGGCAACCCGATCGTCGCGCAGTTGGGCGGAGCGACCTCGGTGACGTTCACCTTCGGCGCGGCCGGCTTCTTCCCGTATTTCTGCGCGATGCACGGCAACAACGCCGGCACCGCCATGATGTCCGGCGTCGTTCAAGTAATCCCGTAATAACGCCCCGCTTTTTCGGACGGGCCTGGGGCCACGCGCGTGGTACAATTGCGAGTCGGGCCGACCCGTGACATGAGCGAGCCTAAGTACCCACGTATGTTCGGTAAGTACGCGCTCTTGCGCCCGTTTGCGCGAGGCGGCATGGGCGAGCTGTTCATCGCCGCGTCGGGTGAGCTGGGCGGGGCCGAGAAGCTGTGCATCATCAAGAAGGTGCCCGAGGATCGCGACTCGCCCGGGCTGACCGCGCGGCTCCTCGACGAGGCCAAGGTCGCGGTGCGGCTCAACCACACCAACCTGGTGCAGGTGTTCGACTGCGGCCGCGTCGAAGAAGAGCTGTACATCGCGATGGAGCTGATCGAAGGGCGCGATCTGCGCGCGGTGTGGAACCGCACCGCCGAGCGGCGCTCGCGCATTCCGCTCGACGTGGCGCTGTACGTGGTGCGCGAGATGGCGCGCGGGCTCGACTACGCGCACAACTACGGCGGCCTCAACCTGGTGCACCGCGACATCGCGCCGCCCAACGTGCTGATCTCGTTTCACGGCGAGGTCAAGGTCACCGACTTCGGCCTGGCGCGCTCGATCCTCAAGAACGAGCGCACCGCGCCCGGAATCGTCTACGGGCGCGTGGCGTACCTGGCGCCGGAGCAGGCGCGCGGCGAGCAGGCCGATCCGCGCACCGACATCTTCGCCACCGGCGTGATCTTGTGGGAGCTCTTGACCGGGCGGCCGCTGCACGACTCCACCGACGACGCGGTGAAGAACCTCGAGAAGGCGCGCCACCCGCGCATCGAGCCGCCGTCGCACATCACGCGCGGGCTGCCGTCGAGCATCGATCAGCTGGCGCTCAAGGCGCTGCAGGCCGATCGCAACAACCGCTTCAAGACCGCCGAGGAGTTTCGCAAGGCACTCGCCGACGAGCTGGGACGGATCGCGCCGGGCACCGACGCGTCGCGCGTGGGGACTTTTCTCAAGGACCTGTTCGGCGACGAGATCAAGAGCGAAGCGGTCGAGCGCGAGCGGCTGTTGCGCGAAGAGCTGCCCAAGCTGCGTGCGCGCACTCATCCGCCCAACCGGCCGACGCCACCGGAGGGCGTGCCGACAATCGATCCTCCGACGCGGCCGCTCAAGTCGCCGACCGATCCGTCGCTGCCGCCGGCACGCGAGCCCGCACCTGCGCTGCGCCGTACGACCACCACGCCGCGCGCGGCGCCGCCACCGATCCCGGGTGGCCGCGTGGCGCCGCCGCCAGCGATTCCGCCGCTGCCGCGCGATCCGCCGACCGAGACCGGCAAGCGCGGGCCGCGCGGGCTCGGGCGCGTGTCGGCGGAGCTGGTCGATCGCGCCTTCGACGTCGGGGACGAAGACAACGAGCGCACCATGACCGCCATGCCGCGCGGGCGCACCACCGGCGCGCGCGGCGCGTTGGCCCGGGCGCCGTCGCCTGCGCCCGAGCTCGACGAGATGATCGACGCCGGCTCGGACCAGGAGCTGGACAACCTGGTGGGCGAGATCCTCGACGGGCGCTACCGCGTCGAGCGGCTGCTCGGCACCGGCGGCATGGGCGCGGTGTACGAGGCCGAGCACATCGACATCGGCAAGAAGGTCGCGCTCAAGGTGCTGCACCCGCAGTTCTCGCGGCAGGCCGATCTGGTGGCGCGCTTCCGCCGCGAGGCGCGCGCGGCGTCCAAGGTCGGGCACCCCAACATCGTCGACGTCACCGACTCGGGCACCACCGATAACGGCGACGTGTACTTCGTGATGGAGCGGCTGGACGGGCTCGATCTCGGCGAGGTGCTGCGGCACGAGCGGCGCGTCGCGCCCGATCGCACGGTGCACATCGGCACGCAGATCTGCCGCGCGCTGTCGGCGGCGCACGCGGCGGGCATCATCCACCGCGATCTCAAGCCCGAGAACATCTTCCTGGTGTCGCGCGACGGCAACGCCGACTTCGTCAAGGTGCTCGACTTCGGCATCGCCAAGCAGGACATGGGCAACCAGAACCATCCGCGCCGGCTGACCACGCCGGGCATCGCCATGGGCACGCCGGAGTACATGGCGCCCGAGCAGGCGGCGGGCAAGGCGATCGACGGGCGCGTCGACATCTACTCGGTGGGCGCGATCTTGTACGAGATGCTCACCGGCGATCCGCCGCACCACGGCTCGAACGTGATGGAGATCTTGTCGCGCAAGGCGACCGAGCCGCCGCAGCCGCCGCGCCAGCTCAACCCGGACATTCCCGAGACGCTGGAGGCGGCGGTCATGCAGTGCCTCGAGCGCGAGCCGGATCAGCGGCCGCAGACGATGGGCGCGCTCGAGTACGAGCTCAACAAGAGCATGAAGGGTCGCGGCGCCGCAGTCTCGGCGGTGCTCGGGCTTCGGGCGACCGAGGACCCGCCGACCAACGTGTGGATCGACGAAGGGGCCAAGGCGCGCCCGTTCGACGCGCCGCCGAGCGGGCATCGCCGCACCAGCTCGCCGGGCTTCGTGCCGCCGCAGTCGACGGGCGGCAATGGCTCGAGCGCGGGACCGTCGGGACTGACCGGTGCGCTGCCGCTCGACGCCACCGAGGGCGGCAAGGTGCGGGTCGCGAACAAGAAGGTGACCTCGCGCGCGACCACCGCGCCCACCGTTCCGCTCGACGAGAAGAACAACCCCGGCTACAAAAAAGCGCGACGCGCCGGCTCCGGGCGCGGCGTGTGGCTCGGGCTGGTGGCGATCCTCGTCGGTGGAGGCGGCTATGCCGCGTATCACTACCAGCCGTGGAAGAGCGCGCCGCCGCCCGAGGCCAAGCCGGTGGTGGTGGTGGCGCCGCCGCCGCCGCCGAAGCTCGAAGAGCCGCCGCCGCCGCCGAAGACGAAGAAGCAGCAGAAGAGCGAAGACGACGAGAAGATGTCGCCGGCGGAGATCGACCGCATGCTGGAGTGGGCGCGCCGCTCCGCCGAGGGCGGGCGGATCATCGCGCCGCCGGGCGACAACCTGAAGGAGCTGCTCGACCGCATCGAGAAGGCCGACCCGGGCAACGCGGGGGCGCAGGGGCTACGGGCGAAGAGCGCCACGACCCTCTCGATCAAGAGCCGTGGCGCGCTGAAGAGCGGACGCGTCGACGAAGCGGTGCAGGACCTGCAATCGCTCGCCGCGCTCAAGCCCGACGACGAGCGCACCAAGCACCAACTGGCCCGCGCGCTGCGCATGCGCGCCGAGCACCTGCTCGCCAACCGCAAGGCGGCCGCTGCGATGACCGACGTCAACGCGTCGCTCGAGCTCGAGCCCGACGACACCACCGCGCGCATCGTGCTCGCCGACATCCTGCTGGCGCAGGGCAAGCACCAGGAAGCCGCCGACGAATACCAGCGCATCCTCGACGGCAAACCCACCGACAAGCGCGCGCGCCGCGGCCTGCTCGCCGCCAGCGCCGCCAAAAACAAACCCATCAAAAAGAAGCACCCCCGCTAACACTTACGACCCCGGGGTCCTTCTCCTATATTCCAAACGCTTGATTTCGAAACGTTTCTAAGCACGATCTGCAAACCCTCATGGAAATCGATCCGAAGACCCGCAGCGATCTCGGCTGGGACGCCCTCCTCGAGCACCTGGCCGAGC
>PNAM01000097.1 GCA_003170275.1 Myxococcales bacterium | reverse complement strand
GACTGCCGGTAGCGCAGCTGCGCCAGCTCGACCTGCAGCTTGCCGTCGCGGCTGTGCGCGTGCTGCGCGAAGATGTCGAGGATGAGCATGGTGCGATCGATCACCTTGAGCTCGACCTCGTCGGAGATCGAGCGCGCCTGCGCCGGCGACAGCTCGTGATCGAAGACGATGGTGTTGGCGTCGACCTGCAGCGCGCGCGTCACCAGCTCGTCGAGCTTGCCCTTGCCAATGAGATACTTGGGATCGATCTGCGGCCGCTTCTGCGTGACCACGTCGAGCACGCGCACGCCGGCGGTGCGGCACAGCTCCTTGAGCTCGTTCATGCGCGCGTCGAGAACCTCGGCCGACATGCGCCCGAGCTGCAGGTGCACCAGCACCGCCGAGTCCTTGCCGTCGCGCACCACCTTGGCCTCGTCGGCCTTGGCGGCGAACTCGTCCTCGAGCGACTGGATGAACTCGCGGAAGTCGAGCGCATGGCCGCGTTGCAGCTCGTGCACCGAGATCGCCTCCATGGTGCGGAACTGCTCGCCTGCCGGGTTGGCCGGCAACAGGTGCGCGGCGGTGAGCGGCCCCAGGCTGCCGTCGGGCCGCATCTGGATGGCGGCGATCAGATCGAGCCGCAGCTTGGCGAGATCGGTCAGATCGTCGCGGGTCAGCGCCTCGCCGCGCAGGTGCGTGTGCACCAGCCGCACGCCGCGAAAGCGCGAGTCGCCCGCGCGTCGCGGCCCCAGGTCGGGCATGTACAGCTTCTGGTTGTCGCCGACGATGACGGCGTCGATGTTGCCCTTGCGGTCGACGAGGATGCCGACCTGGCGATCGATCTCGCGTGAGCACTCGCACAGGAACGTCGCGAGCTCGGGCGAGATGATGTAGGACGGGTCCACACGCCTGCGCCAGATGCGATCGAGCATCTTCTTCTCTTTTGGCGAGAGGCCTTGCAGATTGCCGACCAGCTGTTCCACGCGGCCCAACCTAGTACATCGCGCCCTGGCCGGCACGTGCTATGATGTTGTCGTGGGGAACCGTGCGCTGATCGTTCATCCGAGCCCTACCGCGGTCGCCGAGATCCGCGACGTGCTCTCCCACCACGTCGCCTGCGACTCGGCGCACACCGAGGCCGATGCGCTGCGGCGCCTCTCCGATACCGAGTATCAGGTGGTGGTCGTCGATCGCAAGCCGCCGATCGACGCCTTCCGGATCGTCGCCCAGACGGTCGCCGCGCAGCCCGACGCGTTCATCGTGGTCATGACCCCCGACGCCAACGAGGGACGCGAGCTCGACACGTCGATGTCCGGCAAGGTGTTCCGCTTCCTCGCCGGCCCCGAGCAGCGCTGGCAGCTCACCGGGATCGTCGCCGAGGGCTTGCGCCTGCAAAAGCTCGAGCGCGATCAGAAGGAGCTGATCAAGAAGCTCGGCCTCGAGTACGGCAAGCTGCAGAAGCGCGAGAAGCTGCTCGACGTGGTGGTCAAGGAGCGCACGCGCGAGCTGCAGATCGCCTACGAGAGCCTGAAGTCGTCGTCGCGCCAGGCGCTCCTCGGCCTGGCCGAGGCGATCGAAGCCAAGGATCCGTACACCAAGGGCCATTGCGGCCGCACCGCGGTCTACGCGATGGCGCTCGGCAAGGAAGCGCGCCTGTCGGAGACCGATCTGGAGGTGCTCGAGTTCGGCGCGTTCCTGCACGACATCGGCAAGATCGGCATCAAGGACGCGGTGCTGCTCAAGCCCGGCGCGCTCGACGACGACGAGTGGAAGCACATGAAGATCCACCCGGTGGTGGGCTTCCAGATCGCCGATCAGCTGGACATGCTCAAGCCGATGATCCCGTGCATCCGCTCGCACCACGAGCGCTGGGACGGCACCGGCTATCCCGACAAGATCAAGGGCGAGGACATCCCGCTCTTGGCGCGCATCGTCTGCCTGGCCGACGCCTACGACGCGATGGCCACCGACCGTCCCTACAAGCGGGCGATCCCGATGGACGAGTGCAAGAAGATCCTCACGCGCCAGGCCGGGCCGCAGTTCGATCCGTCGCTGGTGGACCTGTTCATCTCGCGCGGCATCATGGAGTCGTTCGGGTAGCGAGATCGCGACCAGCACGTGACGGCGCGTAGACCAGCGAGCGCGGGTCGGGGAGCTGCAGCAGGTGCACGCGGCCGAGCCCGAGCGTCAGCGTGTCGTCGACTTTGATCAGCCGGGCGATCAGCTCCTTGTGCGTCTGCGCGGCGGCGGCGCGTTCGGCCGGTGCGCCGATCCCCGAGTCGAGGTACGCGCGCAGGAAGATCGCCGAGCGCGCCACGCGGAACAGCCGGCCTTCGAGCTGCGCGAGCAGCTCGTCGAGCGCTTCCCACACTTCGGCGCGCAGCCGCGAGTCGCCCTCGCGCAGGTCGAGGAACTCCTTGTAGGCCATCGCCGCCTCGTCGATGCGATCGAGCCCGCGCAGGCACTGGCCGATGTTCACCAGGAACGCCGGCTCGTGCGAGCGGGCGAATCCGAGCTCGAACTCGTCGAGCGCGTCCTCGAAGTTGCTGGCCGCGTAGCGCTGGCGGCCCACGTCGTAGAACGCCGCTCCGTATTCTTCCGGCGTGGTCTGCGCCCGCGCGACCGTCGACCCGAGCAAGAGGAGCGCGATCACCACGAGCTTCGACATCTAGCGACCTCCACGGAAGGGCTCGAGCAGACGACCATCGCGGATGCGCGACTCCGGCGCCGCTTCGACGACCGGCGCGGCGACGGGCGGAACCTCGAGCGCCGGCGGCGCGGCCGGCAGAGCGCGCGCGACCTGGCGCTTGTGCGCGAGCTTCTTGCGCGTGGCGCGCGCGGCCTCGACGCGCAGCGCCGGCCTGGCCGCGACCGGCGCGACCGCGACGACCGGCGGTGGAGCGAGGACCGGCGCAGGCAGCTCGGCGTACGGCTCAGCGGGCGGCATGGCCAACGCGCTCGCCTGCGCGAGCTGGCGAAGACGGCGCTGCAGCGTCGCGGCGCCGCCACCGACGGCGAACATCAAGCCGACCAGGCCCAACCCGAGGATCACCTGCTTGCGCACCGGATTCGGCTTGGCGAGCCTCACCGGCACCGCCACGACCCGCTCGATCACCATCGTGATCGACGGCGGCCGTTTGTTGACCAACGCCCTGGGCGGCGCGTACGCCTCGGCGACCAGGTTGGGCGGCTCAATCGGTTCGGTGCCTTCGGAAGACGCCGACAGCTCGCGCGCCGCCATCGTGTCGCACTCGGCGCACACCCAACCGGGCATCACCTGCTTGCCGCACACGTCGCAGATCACGTACCAGGAGCGCGGAAACAGCGCCGCCAGGTACTCGGCGACGCGCCGCCGCCCACCGCCCACGCGATTGACGCCCTCGAGCGCCTGCGCGAATTCCTCGCCCGAATCGTAGCGGTCGCCGGGATCGCGCGACAGCGCCTTGAGCACCACCTCGTCGAGCGCCGCCGGCACGTCGGGGTTGATGCTCGAGGGCGGGATCACGAACGCGGCGTCGACGCGCTTGAGCGTCTCGAGCTCGCTCGAGGTGGCGAACAGTCGCTGGCCGGTGAGCAGCTCCCAGGTGACGATGCCGGCGGCGAACACGTCGACGCGGCGATCGAACGGCAGCCGGTTCACCTGCTCCGGCGCCATGTACGCGAACTTGCCCTTGAGCGTCACCGACAGATCGAAGTCGAACTCGTCGACCACGCGCGAGACGCCGAAGTCGAGCAGCTTGACCGATCCATCGCGACACACCATCACGTTCGACGGCGAGACGTCGCCGTGGATCACCTGGCGGCGCGCGCCGGACGCGTCGCGGAAGTGGTGCGCGAAGCCGAGCGCGTGGCAGACCTGGGTCATCAGCACCGCCGCAACCGGCACCGGCACGCGCTGCTGCGCCGACGCGAGCGTGGTGGCGAGCTGCGCCAGGTTGATCCCGTTCAGGTGCTCCATCACCAGGAACGGCGTGCCGCGGAACACGCCGAAGTCGTGCACCTGCACGATCCCCGGGTGGCTGAGCTGCGCGGTGGTCTTGGCCTCCGCGGTGAACATCTCGACGAACTCGGGGTTGTCGAGCAGCGCCGGCAAGAGCGTCTTGACCACCACCGTCTTTTCGAACCCCGAGTGGCCCTGAATCTTGGCCCGGTAGACCTCGGCCATGCCGCCGTGACCGATCCGATCGGTCAACAGGTAGGTCCCGAAGCGGACCCCGCCCGAGGCCGCAAATCCCCCGATGGCCCCCGGCCGCGGTCGCGAGATTTCGGCTGAGGCTGGCATTCGGGACCGCATGATGCCAGGGGAATGCCAGATCGGGCACTTGGAAGATCAGCTAGTTACGAGGCAATTCCGGATTCCGGTGGGGGATTTACCCACAGTGGCGACTAAATGCGCCGCAGGTAGTGCTCACGGAATGAACTCACCGATGGCGCGCACCAGCCCGGCGTCGATCGGCGCGCCGACCCCGCCGTCGAACGCGAACGGATAGATCTGGCTCGCGCCAGGCAAGGCCGCGTCGTTGAGCACGCCGCCCGACGCGACGAACAACCCGTAGAACACGCCGGTCTGGCTGAAGGCGATGTCGAGGCAACGGTCCAGGCCGTTGGTCAGCAGGTCACCCGGGATCGCCACCGGCGACCCGGCCACCGGCGCGAGGGTCTGGTCGAACACCAGAAACTGCGACGGGCTGCCGATGGTGTCGTGGACCGCGACGTACAAGAGCTTGCCGTCCGACGCGCAGCTGGTCGCCAGCACGGCGCCGAGCGACACCACGCCCAGCTCGGTGGTGCCGTCCGGCTTGAACCGGTGCAGCACGCCGGGGGGCCCGCGTTCGACGACGAGCAGCTCTCCGTTGAACACGCACACGTCGCGCCCGCGGTAGGTCGGAGCGTAGTCCGTGAACGTGCCCGTGCCCCCGCCGGGCGCGAGCGTGAGCGTGCGCAGCACCATGGAGCTCTCGCGCGTAAGGAAGGCCGTCGGCGCGAACGCGCGCTGATACTCGGCGAAGTAGCCATCGGCCATGAGATTGCCGTCGAGCGTGACCAGGTGCGGCGTTGAGCCGAGGAACAGGCGCTGAAGTGGCGCGCTGGCCGTCGTCGTGCCGGGGACAACCAGCAGCTGCGGCGTGCACGCCGGATCGTCCGCGTCGGCGTAGCCGTTGTGATCGTCGTCGCAGCCGTTGTTGCAGATCTCCGGAACGCTCGGCCCCGAGCACGCCAGATCGGACGAGGCCAGATCGAACCCGCCGTCGTCATCGATGCCCAGATCGTCGCCGCCGTCCGCGCCCGCGAGGTCCGCCCCACCGTCGGGCGTGTCCACCTGGGCGCGGCACCCCCCAAACGCCAACCCGGCGAGCCCCACGGCCAGGTACCACCCTGCACGCACCTTTACGAGCTCTTCTCCTCGCTGGAGTCAGCCGCGCTCTCGTCGAGCAGCGTCAAGGCGATGGCCAGCGCCTTCTTGGCGCGCGAGACGATGCTCTCGTCGCTCTTGATGCGCCCATACGCCTTGAGGATCTGTTCCTGGTAGCCGGCCGATTCCTGCTCGAGCTCCTCGATGCGCTTGGCCTTGTCGGCGATGCGCCGGTCGCGATTCTCGACCTCGCCCTGCGCCGCCGCCAGCTTGCCCTCGAGGTCGCCCACGTTGAGCTGCTGGCGCTTCGACGAAGACTGCTCCTCGGACAGCGTGCCTTCGAGCTCGGAGATGCGGTTGTGATTCTCGGTGATCAGGCCGTCACGCTCCTTGAGCGCTCCCTCGAAGTCGGCCACCACCGCGCCGTGGTTCTTCTGCAGATCCTCGACCTGCTGCGCGTGACGCTGCTGCATCCCGGTCTTGAGATCCGCGTGCGACTCCTCGAGCGCCTGCACCTTGCGCAGGCTCGACTCGCGTTGCGCCTTGACCTCGTCGGCCAGCTTCTGCTCGAGCTCGCGAATGACCTTCTGCATCTCGCCCGTGTGCGTCTCGGCGGCCTGCTGCAGCTCGGCGTGGCGCCGCTCATCGGCCGATTGCAGCGCCTCTTCGTGCTCGCGCTCGAGCCGGCCCTTCTCGACCAGGTGCTCGCGCGCGAGCTGCTCCAGGCTGTCCTGATGTTCCTGCTGGCGGGTGCCCAGCTCGTCCTGGCGGCGCTGATCGGCGGACTGCAGCTCGCCGCGATAGCCTTCGTGCAGCTTGGTGGTCTCGTCGGCGTGCTTGCGCTCGCTCAGCTTGTTGTCCTGCGTGTGGCGCGAGCGCAGCCCGGCCAGCTCGTCGACGTGCAGCTGCTCCTTCTCCTGCATCGCGGCCTCGTGCCCGGCGTGCACCTGCCCGAGCTGCGTGGCGTGCTGCTGCGCCAGACCCTGCACCTCGACCTGATGCTGCTCCTGCAGATCGGCGACGGTGGTCTCGTGCAGGATGCGCATCGACTCGCGCTCATTGTCCTTGGTCTCGCGCAAGCGCTCCAGGCCGCCGGCGTGCTCGGCCTCCAGGCGCCCGCGCTCCTGCTCGTGGCTCTCGACGATCGTGTGCTTCTCGGCCTCGTGCGAATCGATGTGCTCGCGCAGCTGCGACGCGTGCTGCTCGGAGAGCGCCTCGTGCGCCGCCGTGTTGCGGTTCCGCAGCTCCTGCAGGTCCTGCTGGTGCGACGCGACCGCGTCGTTGTAGTTCTTCTCGAGCACCGCGGTGTCGTCCGCGTGTTTCTTCTTCCAGCCTTCGATCTCTTCTTCGTAGCGCTGCAGCGACTTGAGCGCGTCGTCGAGGCGACCCTTGACCTGCTTCTCGCGCTCGACCACGCGGTCCTTGTCGTGCTGCAGCGCCTCGATCTTCTCCTTGGCCGCGACGTGCTCCTTCTCGAGCGTCAGCGCCTTCTCGTCGAGATCGCGCACCCGCCGATCGAGCTCGCGAAGGCGATCTTTACCGTCGAGGATCAGCCGCTCCTTGGCGTCGGTAGAATCGCGGAGATCGAGGATCTCCTTTTCCTTCTTGTTGATGATCTCGCGCAGGTTGAGGAACTCACGCTCGCGCGAAAATCCCGTCGACGCGGGTGGCGCGTCCTGCTTCTGCTGCAGCTTGCCGCGCAGCTCTTCCACTTCGCGGCGCAGTCGATCACGCTCGCTCTTGACCTCGGCGAGCGCCGCGCCCGAGGTGTCGTGCGACGAGGTGTCGTGCACCCCCTGCGAGGCGGCCGGCGTGTGTGCGGGCGCCGGCGCGGAGGTGAGCAGGCCGGGCGACGACGGCCGTCGCGCTCGCTCGTGCCTGACCGGCTCCCGCGACGCCTGGCGCGCCACGTCGTCGAGGCCGAGATCGAGATCCACCGACGGCGACTTGATCGGCATCGGCTCCGGCTCGATCTCCGGCAGCGGCTGCGGGCCATCGAACGGGCTCGGCAAGCCGAACGGGTCGTCCTGATGCGCCTCGCGCACCGGCTCTTCGGCCGGCGGATCGGTGGCGGTCATCTCGTGCCGCCCGCTCGGCGCGCCCGCGAGCAGGGCGGGATCTTGCGGCACCTCCATCGTCGAGGTGTTCTCTTCCTGCTCGGTCTCGGAGCCGATGGCGGCGAACGCGGCGTCGGTCTCGAGATCGACCTGGCCGTCGATGTTCATCACGCCGATGCGCGTGCGATCCTGGCTGTCCTCGCTGATGAAGCCGGAGTCGGTGTGCGGCGGCTGATCGAACAGCCCCATGGGCGCCTCGATCACCTCTTCCTCGACGACCACGCCGTCTTCTTCGACGTTGATCTCCTCGGACTCGATCGGGATCTCGAGCGCCTCGGAGTCGCTCTGCTGCTCGGGCAGCCCGATCAGGCCGGCGATCTTCTCCACCAACGCCTCGACGCCGAACGGCTTGTGGACGTAGTCCTCGGCGCGCGTCTTGAGCTTCTTGTGATCCTCGAAGTCCTTCTCGGTGGCCTCGGCGCTGGTGATGATCAGCGGCACCGACTTGAGCGTGGCGCTCTTGCGCAGGCGGTTGCACACCGCCCACCCGGTGCGCTTGGGATCGATGCACAAGACCACCAGGGACGGAAAATCGTCCTTGCGTTGCATGATGTCGGTGGCCTCGGCGGCCGCCTCGACGCGCAGTCCGTAGCGCGCGAGCTCACCGACCAGATGCTGATTGAGCGTGGGGTCGGCGTCGATCAGGTAGACGAAACGGGACATGCGCGCGCACCTCGGCGGTAAAGGAGCGGAAACCCACCGATTTTAGCGTACGCCCTGCGGGCGGTCAATTGATCAGGAGCGAGTCAGGGGGAGACGGCGCCGGAGACCAGCTTCATCATCTGGTCGTTGTCGAGGTCCGAGGCGATGGCGTAGCCGACGCCGCGGTCGCGGTACATGGCCACGTTGTAGCCGCGCTCCTGGTCGAAGAAAACCTCGCGGTTCTTGATCACCCGCCGCTGCTCGGCTTCCATCGGCAGATCGCCGGGGTCGAAGATGAACACGCTGACCTTGTTGCCATTGATGTCGTAGACCAGGTACGCGGCCTGGTGCTCGCCGACGCTCGACAGCCGCCCGCCGCGCAGCACCGCCTGCGGCATCTGCGGCGGGCGCACCGGAAAGTCGACCTTGTCGAGGTACCACTTCTTGACCTGTTCCGGCCCGCCGGCGATCTCGATGGGCAGGGTCCGCTGGTGCTTGGCGATCACGTCGGCCGCTACCGGCGACCAGTGCACGCGCGAAAAGATCAGCGTTCCGAGCAGGCCACCGGCCGCGGCCACCGGCAACACCCGCGTCGCCCAACGACGGTACGGCGCCACCCGCGGCGCCGCCTCGCGTGCGATAGAGCGCTTGACGCGGTTGCGCAAGGCGGCCGGCGCGGACTCGCGCGGTCCGGCGACCTTGATCGCTTCCTTCCACTGCGCCTGCGCCTTGACCATCTTGCGGCACGAGTCGCACTCGGCCAGGTGATCTTCGAACTCGGTACGATCGGTCTCGGCGAATTCGCCGTCCAGATAGGTGTCGACGAACCGTCGGATTCCTGCGCAACGAAGCGCTGTAGCTTCCCTCGTCATTACTCCTCGGACCTCGACTTCGGGAACGGAATGACGTCGCCACCCACATGCTCGACGACCGCGTCGTCCTTGACGATGCCTTCCTTGATCGCGTATTCGCGCAGCGACTTCTGCAACAGGCGACGCCCGCGGTGCAGCCGGCTCATCACCGTGCCCACCGGGCAATCCATGATGTCGGCGATCTCCTTGTAGGAGAACTCCTCGAGGTCGCACAGCACCACCGCCATGCGGTAGTCGTACGGCACCGCCTCGAGAGCGCGCCGCACGTCGTCGGACAAGAGGCGCCCGATCATCGTGCCTTCCGGATCGCGCGACGCCTCGGCCACGTCCTCGCTCATCAGCGACGGGAGCACGTCCTGATCGATGACGTCGCGCACCTCGCGCTCGCGCACGCGCTTTCGGTACTTGTTGATGAACGTGTTGGTCAGGATCTTGAACAGCCAGGCCTTGCAGTTGGTGCCGGGCTCGAACTTGTTGAAGAAGCGATAGGCCGCGAGCATCGTGTCCTGCACGAGGTCCTCGGCATCGCCCGGGTTGCGGGTCATGCGCAGACCCGTGGCGTACAGGCTGTCCAGGTGGCACAGCGCCGCCGCTTCGAAACCGTCCCGCGTGACTTGTTGGGTTTGCCCCAGCATTTGTATCTGTAACAGCTCCTACCGGACCGCTATTCCAATTTCTGGAATTGCCTAAAGATTACGCCGGGAAGGCGTGGAAGTCCAGGTTCACGGCGTGGGCCACCGCTTTGTGGGTGACCTTGCCTTGCCAGGTGTTGATCCCGCGCGCGATGGGCTTGGATTCGGCGGCCGCCTTGTGGATGCCGAGGTCGGCGATCTTGACCCCGAAGGCGAGCGTGGCGTTGTTGAGCGCGACGGTCGAGGTCTGCGCGACCGCGCCCGGCATGTTGGCCACGCAGTAGTGGACCACGCCGTGCACGGTGAAGGTCGGATCGTCGTGCGTGGTCGGGTGGCAGGTCTCGATGCACCCGCCCTGATCGACCGCCACGTCGACGATCACCGAGCCGGGCTCCATCTTCTTGATCATCGCCTCGGTCACCAGGCGCGGCGCCTTGGCGCCTGGGATCAGGACCGCGCCGATCACCACGTCGGCGCGCACGACCGACTCTTCGATCGACAGCGGATCGGAGTACAGCGTGTTGACGCGACCCTGGTAGATGTCGTCGACGTACGCGAGCGTGTCGGGGTTGACGTCGAGGATGTTGACCAACGCGCCCAGCCCGATGGCCATGCGCGCCGCGTTCTGCCCGACGACGCCGCCGCCGATGATCGCCACGCGGCCGCGTCGCACGCCCGGCACGCCGCCGAGCAGGATGCCCTTGCCGCCGCGCTCCTTCTCGAGGTACGCGCACGCCACCTGGATCGACATGCGCCCCGCCACTGCCGACATCGGCTGGAGCAGCGGCAGGCGTCCGTCATCGAGCTCGATGGTCTCGTACGCCACGCCGGTGACGCCGCGTTTGACCAGCTCGTGCGCCAGCTCCGACGCGGCCGCGAGGTGCAGATAGGTGTAGACGATCTGCCCCTCGCGCATGCGCGGATACTCCTCCGGCAGCGGCTCCTTGACCTTGAAGATCATCTCCGACCGCTTCCACACCTCGTCGGCGCTGGCCACCAGCTCGGCGCCGGCGGTGCGATAGGCCTCGTCGGTGATGCCCGAGCCCAGCCCGCAGCCGGCCTGCGCCAGCACCTTGTGGCCGTGCAACACCAGCGTGCGAACGCCCGCGGGGATCATGCCCACGCGATATTCGCGCGTCTTCACTTCGGTCGGAACGCCTACGATCATTGCCTTATCCTCGTCGGTGAGTCTGGTAGATTTCCTGCACGACGAGGAGAAGTCAATCACGCGATGCGTCAGCCCGGCCTCGACGTCAGTTGGCGGCGAGGCGCGCCAGCTCGCGGGCCACCACGCGCTTGATCGCCGCCATCAGCTCATCGATCCGGCACATCTGGTCGACGGCAAGCAGCGCGCGCAGCTTGTCGACCACCGGCTCGGCCTTCTTGACCAGCCGCTCGGCGGATTGGTACTGCCTGCGTTCGATCAGCGTCGATTCGGCGTGCGGCGCGTCGCCGAGGCTGTGCATCAGCCGCCAGCCGATCCGATCGAGCTCACTGAGCAGCACCCGCGAGCCGCGCTTGGGTCTCTTGACGTACAGGGTGAGCTCCCACAGCTCGCACGCGAGCAGGTAGGGCGGAGCTTCTTGGTTGTCCATGGCCCGCCCCTAGAGCACACCGCGTGCCGCCGCCAACCTCGCGATTTCTCAACGCTGCGGCCGGCGCAATCCGCGCCACGCGGATCACCGTCCGGCAGCCGGACAGTCGGGGAGCGGGAGGAGGCGGGCGGCGGGGATCTCGACGATGCGTTCGCCTTCGCCGAGGCCGATGGCGAGGTGGGCGAGCGCGAGCCATTTGTGCTCTGGGGAGATGCTGGCTTCGAGGCGGTATTGATCGGCGGTGAGCGTGGGCTCGGGATGCCATTCCTCGAGCAGGCGCTTTTCGCCGGGGGTGACGAACCAGGCGCGCGCGGGCGTCTCGCGCGGGACCAGCTGCGCGTCGTCGAGCTCGAGCCAGCAGCCGTGCCAGGGTCCGGCGTCGGCCGCGCTGGTGTCGGGGTGCTCGGCGTTGGTCCAGGAGACGATGGTGTGCGAAACGCCGTCGGTGCCGACCTTGGCGCACGGGCCGAGGATGCCGACGCCGTTGCCCTGATCGTCGACGCGGCGATTGCACGTGACCAGCGTGTCGGGGTCGTCCCAGGTGAGCCAGCCGAGGCGGGCCTTGGCGTTGCGGCCGACCGCGCGCGCGACCTCCACACGCGGCGCCTGACTGGCGCATCCGAAAAACGTGAACGTGAGCGTGAACGTGAACGAAAGCGCGAACGTCGACGCGGCCCGGATCACGATCGATAGTCGGCGTTCAGCTTCACGTAGTCGACCGTCAGATCGCAGGTCACGTGCCGCCCCTCGCCGCGCCCGCCGTGCAGGTGCACGCGGATGATGTACTCGCCGCGCCGCATCACCTCGTGCGCCGCGTGCTCGGCCTGCCCGCCGACGCCCATGCCGCCGCGACAGATCTCGATCTCGCCGATCGCCACGTCGATCTTGCTGGGCACGATCTCCACCCCGGCGTTGCCGATCGCCGCCAGGATGCGCCCCCAGTTGGGATCGGCGCCGAAGATCGCGGTCTTGACCAGCGGCGACGCGCCAATGCGGCGCGCCACCCGATCGGCGTCGGCCGCGCTCACCGCGCCCAGCACCTCGATGGTCACCACGTGGGTCGCGCCTTCGCCGTCGCGCACGATCTGCCGGCCCAGATCGGCGAGCACCTCGCGCAGCGCCTGGCGGAACGCGAGCCCCTTGTCGCCGCCTTCAATCGGCTTGTTCTTGGCCGCGCCGCTAGCCATCAGGAACAGCGAGTCGTTGGTCGAGGTGTCGCCGTCGACGGAGATCTGGTTGAACACCTCGACCTCCTCCTGCAGCGCCTTTCTCAAGAACGACTTCGACACCGCCGCGTCGGTGGTGACGAACACCAGCGTGGTGGCCATGTTCGGCGCGATCATCCCCGCGCCCTTGGCGACGCCGACGACGCGCGCGCGGGTCTTGGGCCCGAGCGGCACGAGCGCAAGCGCGCGCTTCTCGAAGCGGTCGGTGGTCATGATCGCGCGCGTGAAGTCTTCCAGCCCGTCGGCGCGCGCGGCCGCGACCAGCCGCGGCGTGGCCTCCACGATGCGCTCGATCGGCAGCGGCTGGCCGATCACGCCCGTCGACGCCACCAGCACACGCTTCTCGTCGCAGCCGATCGCCTTGGCCGCGTAGTGCCCCATCGCCTGCGCGTCCTCGACGCCGCGCGGACCGGTGCACGCGTTGGCGTTGCCGCTATTGATGATGATCGCGCGCGCCAACCCCGACGCGACGCGCTTCTCGCTCAGCTCGACCGGCGCCGCGCGCACGCGGTTCTGCGTGAACACCGCCGCCGCCGGCACGTCGGCCTCGGCGACGAGGAGCGCCAGATCGGGCCGCTGCGTGGCCTTGATGCCGGCGAGGATGCCGGCGAACTTGAACCCGGGGCAGGCGGGAGGGTTGGCCATTCGTGATCAGACGACGGCGGTGGCGCCGTGGCACTTCTTGAACTTCTTGCCCGAGCCGCAGGGGCACGGCTCGTTGCGGCCGACCTTGGGCTGCTCGCGCCGCACGGTCTTCTGCTTCTCCGGCTCGGATGCAGCCTCCCCGTCGCCGCCCGACGCCGCCGCACCGCCCGCGCCCGCGCCGGCGTGCTGCGCGACCATCTTGCGCTCCTTGTGCTTGAACTCGGGCAGCTTCTCCGCTTCGGCCTTCTGCTCGGGCGCCGCCTGCCGCTCGAGCCGAACGCGGTACAGCTTGCCGGCCACGTTGCCCGAGATCCGCGCCATGATCTCGATGAACAGGTTGTAGCCTTCCTTCTTGTACTCGATCTTCGGGTCCTTCTGCCCGTAGCCTCGCAGGCCGATGCCCTCGCGCAGGTGGTCCATCGACTTCAAGTGGTCGATCCACTGCGCGTCGATCTCTTCGAGGTAGAAGTGGCGCGCGAAGAAGAAGAACGCCAGCGGCCCGAGCTCGGTCTCGCGCGCCTGCGTGAAGGTCTCCACCTGCTGCCAGATGCGCTCGGCCAGCCCCTCGCGCTCGAGGATCGGCACGTCGAGCTTGACCGGCAGGTTGAACTGCTCCTTGACCGCCTCGCCCAGGCCCTTCAAGTCCCACTCCTCGGCGTGCGCCTTCTCGGGGCAGAACTGCCACACCAACAGCGAGATCAGCTCGTCGGCCAGATCGAGCACGCGCTCGCGCTGCTGGATCAGCGACGCCGCGGCGGTCTTGGCCGCGCGATCGACCAGCACCTCGCGATTGTTGAGATCCTTCTTCACGTCGACCACCGCGCCGAACACACGGTACAGCTCGTGGGTCAGCTTCTCCGGATCGGCGATCGAACCCTCGGTGGTCGCGTTCTGCTCGGTGCGATAGGGATCGACCGTGCCGTCGGCGGCCTTGGGCACGCCGGCGATGAACGTATCGATGATCTGCGCGACGCGCGGCTTGATCTTCTCGCCCAGCGAATCGATGGTCCAATCGCCCGACTTCTCCGGCGGCGGCGGCGGGGTCAGCCCCTTCTTCTTGTCCGCCTCGGTCAGCTCGGGGATGTAGCGCCCCTCGAGGATCTGCTTGCGCAGCGCGTAGATCGCTTTGCGCTGCTGGTTCATCACGTCGTCGTAGTCGAGCAGGTTCTTGCGGATGTCGAAGTTGTGCCCTTCGACCTTGCGCTGCGCGTTCTCGATGGCCTTGTTGACCATCCCGTGCTCGATCGGCACGTCCTCTTCCATGCCGAGGCGTTCCATCAGGCCGGTGATGCGCTCGGCGCCGAAGATGCGCAACAGATCGTCTTCCAGCGACAGGTAGAAGCGCGACGAGCCCGGATCGCCCTGCCGTCCGGCGCGGCCGCGCAGCTGGTTGTCGATGCGCCGCGACTCGTGCCGCTCGGTGCCGAGAATATGCAGCCCGCCGGCGGCGCGCACCTCGTCCTTCTCGGCGTCGCACTGCGCCTTGTACTTGGCCAGCGAGGTCTTGTACTCGGGCGTGTTCTCGTCGACCGCGCCCGGGATCGCCGCCGCCTCGTGCCCGCCCACTTCGGCGCGCGCCATGAACTCGGCGTTGCCGCCAAGCAGCACGTCGGTGCCGCGGCCGGCCATGTTGGTCGAGATGGTGACCGCGCTCTTGCGCCCCGCCTGCGCGACGATCTCGGCCTCGCGCATGTGGTACTTGGCGTTCAAGACCACGTGCTTGATGCCCTTCTTCTCGAGCATCTTCGACAGCACCTCCGACTTCTCGACGGAGATGGTGCCCACCAGGATCGGCTGGCCCTTTTCGTGGCGCTCGACGATCTCGCCGATCACCGCACGGAACTTGCCGCGCTCGTTCTTGTAGATGAGGTCGGCGTTGTCCTTGCGCACCATCGGCATGTTGGTCGGGATCTGCACGACGTCGAGCTTGTAGATCTCGTGGAACTCGGCCGCCTCGGTATCCGCGGTGCCGGTCATGCCCGCCAGCTTGTGGTACATGCGGAACAGGTTCTGGAAGGTGACCGTCGCCAGCGTCTGGTTCTCTTCCTCGACGGTGACGTTCTCCTTGGCCTCGACCGCCTG
>PNAM01000015.1:52936-118343 GCA_003170275.1 Myxococcales bacterium | reverse complement strand
TAGTCGGCGCAGGCGCCGGCGTCGGTCTGGTAGGCGGTGCCGCCGGGCAGGATCTCTTCGTCGGCGGTGGGCACGTGCGAGTGCGTGCCCCACACGACGCTGGCGCGCCCGTCCAGATGCCAGCCCATCGCGCGTTTTTCGCTGGTCGCCTCGGCGTGCATATCGACGATCACCACGCGCGTGCGTCCGCCCACTTCGGCGAGCGCGCGCTCGACGGCGAGGAACGGGTTCTCGACCGCCTCCATGAACGTCCGCCCGATCAGGTTCACCACCGCGTACATGCGCCCGTCGGGCAGGCCGTACACGCCGAGCCCGCGGCCCGGCGCGCCGGCCGGGTAGTTGTACGGGCGCAGCGTGCGATCGCTCTTGTCGAGGTAGCCGTGGAACTCGCGATGCTTCCAGGTGTGATTGCCGCCGGTGAGCACCTGGCAGCCGAGCGACAGCATGTCGTCGGCGGTCTCGGGCGTCGTGCCCAGGCCGCCGGCCGAATTCTCGGCGTTGGCCACCACCACGTCGATGCCTCGGGCGCGCACCAGCGGCGGCACCAGCGCGCGCAACAGGTCGCGGCCCGGTTTGCCGATCACGTCACCGATGCCGAGCACCTTCACGGCGGGTCTACTTCGCGTAGTCGATCGAGCGGGTCTCGCGGATCACGCACACGCGCACCTGGCCCGGGTAGGTGGCCTCGTCCTCGATGCGCTTGGCGATGTCCTTGGCGAGCAGGATCGACTGCTCGTCGGAGATCTGCGCGTTCTCGACCAGCACGCGCAGCTCCGAGCCGGCCTGGATGGCGAACGCGTTGTGCACGCCGGCGAAGCTCTTGGCGAGCTTCTCCAGATCGTAGAGCCGCGTCACGTACGAGGCGAGCAGCTCCTGGCGCGCGCCCGGCCGCTGCCCGGACAGCACGTTGGCGGCGTCGACCAGATGCGACAGCACCGAATCGGCCGGCTCGTCGCCGTGATGCTGCGCTATAGCCGCGCACACCTGCGGCGACTCGTTGAACTTGCGCGCGTACTGCGCGCCGACGATCGCGTGCGAGCCTTCGACCTCGTGATCGACGCTCTTGCCGACGTCGTGGAGCAGCCCGGCGCGGCGCGCGAGCTTGACGTTCAGGCCCAGCTCGCCGGCCATGATCCCGGCCAGCAGGCCCACCTCGATCGAGTGTTGCAGGAGGTTCTGCGCGTACGATGAGCGAAACTTGAGCCGGCCGACCGCCTTGACCAGCTCGGGGTGCACCTTGTGCAGGCCCAGATCGAACACCGCCTGCTCGCCAGCCTCCTTGCACTGGCCCTCGACCTCGTCGGTGCACTTGGCCACCACCTCCTCGATGCGGGTGGGGTGGATGCGCCCGTCGGCGATCAGCCGCTCGAGCGCCAGCTTGGCGATCTCGCGCCGCACCGGGTTGAAGCACGAGATGATCACCGCCTCGGGCGTGTCGTCGATGATCATGTCGATGCCGGTGGCCGCCTCGAGCGCGCGCACGTTGCGTCCTTCGCGGCCGATGATGCGGCCCTTCAGGTCGTCCGAGGGGAGCTGCACCACGCTGACCGTGCGCTCCGAGACGTACTCGCCCGCGTAGCGCTGGATCGCCGTGCCGAGGATGCGCTTGGATTTCTCCTCGGCCTCGGCCTTGGCGCCGTCCTCGATGCGCTTGACCTCGAGCGCTGCGGTCTTGCGCGCGTCGCCGATCACCTGTTGCACCAGGTCGGCGCGCGCCTGCTCGGCGGACATGCCGGCCATCTTCTCGAGCTTGCTCTTCGATTCGTTCAACAGATCTTCGGCGCGCTTGGCGGTCGCCTCCGCCGCCTGCTCGCGGCCGGCGACGGTCTTCTCCTTGCGCTCGAACTCGGCTTCCTTGCCGGCCAGCGAACCTTGCTTCTTGGCCAGGTCCTCCTCGCGGCGGCGCAGCGTCTCCTCGCTCTTCTGCAGCTCGGCGCGGCGCTCCTTGAGCTCGCGCTCGGACTCGGCCGTAGCCTTGAGCGCGCTCTCCTTGGCCTCGAGCGCGGCGCTGCGCTTGAGCTGATCGGCCTCCGCGCGCGCGGCCTCGACGAGCTTTTGCCGCTCGGCCTCGGGGACCGCGCTCTCGGCCTTGCCGAGGACCTTCGTTCCGACGATCGCGCCGACCACCAGCGCGACCAGACACAAGACGATTCCGACTCCGACGGTCATTGCAGCTCCACGGTACCGAGATGGGGCCGCGCGCCGGTCGCGTGCGTGCCCTCGGGGGTGACGATCACGTCGACCGGCTGATCGGCGTCATGCCGGGGCAGCTGGTCGATCAATTGGAAGGGATGGCACACGCCGACGCGCAACGGGCGATCGGCCATGGCGAGGGCGCGGTCGTAGTAGCCGCGCCCATAGCCGAGGCGATGGCCGGTGCGGTCGAAGGCGAGCGCGGGCACGATCACCACGTCGACCTCGGCCAGCTCGATGGGTGGCGAGTCGGCGGACGGGGTCGGGATCCCCCAGACATCGGGTGCGAGCGCCCCCGGATCCGCGACCAGGTGAAACGCGAGGGTGGTGCGCTGCTCGATGCGCGGGTAACAGACGCGCGCGGCGTGGCGGGCGAGCGGCGCCGGATCGATCTCGCCGTTGATCGCGCCGTAGATCGCGAGGGTGCGCGCGCGGCGAAAGGCCGGCAGCGCTTCGACGCGCCGGCACACCGCCTCGGACGCCGCGCGCACCTGCGCCGTCGAGAGCGCGAGTCGCTCCCGGCGCAGCGCTACACGAAGCGCCTCCTTGCTTGCACGAACCTCATCCACGGCCAGGGCCACCTTTACTCCCAGCCGCCGGTTCGGTGTTCCCCTAGACCCTCACGAGATCCCCTGCATCGGCCCACCCGCTATCCGCACCAATAGGCGTCACCCGAAGGTGACGACCCAGGGATCGTACGCTTTGATCTATGTGGAACACCCGCCCGACGGCAGATGGTTGAACGACCACCGCGCGCTCGCCGATCACGACTTCAGCTCCCGATCGAGAAACGCGCGGATCGCGCGAGACTTCTCGCGCACCCGCTTGCGAAGATCCGAGCGCCGCACGCGCTCGCGCTCCAGCTCGTCCGCGAGCTGCAACGCCGCCAACACCGCCACGGCCTGCAACGGCGCGGTCTTGGCTCCCTTTTGCACTTCTTTGATCTTGTCGTTCACCACGCCGGCGAGCGAGTGCACATACGCCTCGTCGGCGTCGCTCTTGATGGTGTAACGCTGGCCGGCGATGGTCACGGCGACGGAACGCTTCATGAAGTGCCAAACTCTAGCACAGTGTCCACAATTCGTTCGGTTTCCGGTTTTCGGAGGGTCGGGACCGATCAGGTGTGCGCAATTACGCGGGCTTACGTGGGAACGCATCTTGCTCTGTAGGACGCCATGCGTTCCAGCAGCGCGCCTCGCATAGAACATGATGCCGCGGTCACGCTCGAGTCGGGCGAGAAGCCGATCGAGGCACGTGCGGTGAACCTGTCGGTGGGCGGGATCTTCGTCCGCGCGGACGAGCAGCTCGATCCGGGCGAGCCGGTCGGGCTGAAGATCGAGCTCGGCGACGGCGGGCTCCCGATCGAAGCCAGGGCCGAGGTGGTGTGGGTGCGGGACCACGGGATGGCGCTTCGCTTCGTGCGGCTCGACGACACGTCCGAGCGGCGGATCCAACGACTGGTGGCGCAGAAGTCGCGCGAGCCGACCGGCATGCACCCGCGCGACGTGCGGATCCACCTGGCGTCGCTGCCGGCGCCGCTGCGCGCGGTGGCGCGCGACCAGACGGCGGAGGGCATCATGCTCGAGGCCGAGCTGCCGTGGCTCAAGCTCGGCAGCGAGGTGACCACCGAGCTGTCGGCCGACCGCGCGTGCACCGGGTTGGTGCGTTGGGTGGGGCTGGATGTGACGCGCTCGGGCTCCGCGCGGCTGCGCATCTACGTGGACATTCAGGAGAGCTCGGGGGTGCCCGACCTGGGTGTCTCGGGGCCGCCCATCATTAATGTAGCGAAGGCCGAGCCGTACACCGCGCCCAGGCCGAAGGTCGGGTCGGGACGGGTATCGGCCTGGCTGGCCGGCGCCGCGACGCTCGCGGCTGCCGGATTTGCGGCGCTTTGGCTGATGCGGCCGCCGCCAGTGCCGAACCTGCTCCCGTCCCAGTTGGCACCCGAGCAGCGCGCCGAGGGACACGCGCCTCCGGTGCTGGCGATCCCGAAGGCGGCGCTCGAGGCCGCGGCGACGCTTCCGCTTCCCACCAAAGCCCGGCACCACCGCTCCCGAAAGTAAGCCTCGAGATCCGTTGCGCGGCCCGCGCCGCCACCGCATGCTGGGGCCATGCCCGAGACCTTCCATCGCACGTGCAACGTCTGCGAGGCCATGTGCGGCATGGTGCTCACCGTCGACGACGGCAAGATCACCGACGTGCGTCCGGACAAGGAAGACGTGTTTTCGCGCGGCCACATCTGCCCCAAGGGGCCGGCGATGCGCGAGGTGCTCGAGGACCCCGATCGGATCCGCCATCCCATGCGTCGCACTCCGGGCGGTTGGGAGCGGGTGGGGTGGGACGAGGCACTGAACGAAGCGGCCACCCGGCTCGACGAGATCAAGCGCGCGCACGGGGTCAACGCGGTGGGCTTGTACGTCGGCAACCCGACGGTGCACAACCACGGCTCGATCTCGCTGATGCCGTTTTTCGCGCGCGCGCTCGCCACGCGCAACCGCTTCGACGCCAACTCGCAGGACGCGAATCCGAAGCTGTTCGCGTGCATGATGATGTACGGCGATCAGCTCTCGGTGACGCTGCCCGACGTCGATCGCACGGATTATTTCCTCATGCTGGGCGCCAACCCGGCGGCGTCGAACGGCAGCGTGATGACGCTCGGCGACGTCAAGGGACGCATCACCGGCATCCGCGAGCGCGGCGGGCGCGTGGTGCTGATCGATCCGCGGCGCACCGAGACCGCCGCCTGGGCCGACGAGCACCACTTCATCCGGCCGGGCGGCGACGCGGCGCTGCTGGCGGCCATGCTGCACGTGCTGTTCGCCGAGGGAAAGCTCGACAGCGAGCTGGAGGCGGCCACGCGCGGGCTCGACGAGCTGCGCGCGTTCGCCGCGCGTCATTCGCCCGAGCAGGTGGCGGAGGCGGTGGGCATCGACGCGCCGACCATTCGCCGGCTGGCGCACGAGTTCGCGGCGGCCAAGCGCGCGGTGGCGTACGGGCGCGTGGGCACCTGCCAGAATCCGTTCGGCCCGGTGGCGAGCTGGCTGATCGAGGCGCTCAACGTGGTGACCGGCAACTTCGATCGGCCGGGCGGCGCGATGTTCTCGTCGCCGGCGGTCGACGCCGCGAGCCTCGGACGCAAGCTGGTGGGCAACCACTGGGGACGCTGGCGCTCGCGCGTGCGCGGGCTGCCCGAGTTCGGCGGCAACCTGCCGGCGTCGGTGATGGCCGAGGAGATGGAGACCCCGGGCGACGGACAGCTGCGCGGGTTCGTGACCTTCGCCGGCAACCCGGTGCTGTCGACGTCGAACGGCGAGCGACTGGCGCGCGCTCTGGCCAAGCTCGAGTACATGGTGTCGATCGATTTCTACATCAACGAGACCACGCGGCACGCGAACCTGATCCTGCCGCCGACGCACTCGCTCGAGCACGGGCACTTCGATGCGGTGTTCCACACGCTGGCGGTGCGCAACACGGTCAAGTACTCCGAGCGCGTGATCGCGCCCGCGCCGGATACGCGTGAGGACTGGGAGATCTTGTACGAGCTGGGGATGCGCCTGGGCGGGCTCAAGACCGGCAATCGGCTGCTCGACGGTGCGATGCGGCTGGCGTGGCGCGCGGGCGTCAAGCTGTCTCCGGATCGGCTGATCGACGTGATGCTGCGCACCGGGAAGTATCGCTTGAGCCTGAAGAAGGTGCGACAGGCGGTGCACGGGATCGACCTGGGACCGCTCGAGCCGAGACGCGCGGACAAGGTGCGGCTGCCCGACGCGCGAGTCGACCTGGCGCCGGCGGCGCTGGTCGCCGATGCGCAAAGGCTCGATGCGTGGCTGGGCGAGCGGGCCGGCGCGGGGCTGGTGCTGATCGGGCGGCGGCACCTGCGCACCAACAACTCGTGGATGCACAACGTGCGATCGCTGGTGAAGGGACCGGATCGCGCGACGTTGTTGATGCACACCGACGACGCGGCCAAGCTGGGTCTGGCGGGTGGCGCGCCGGTGCGGGTGGTGAGCCGGGTCGGGCAGGTGACCGCCAAGCTCGAGACCACGGCGGACATCCGGCGCGGCGTGGTGTCGCTGCCGCACGGATATGGGCACGCGGCGGCGGCGGCGTCGATGGCCATCGCGGGCGCGCTGCCGGGACCGAACGTGAACGCGCTCACCGACGACGAGATGGTCGAGCCGCTGCTCGGGACCGCGGTGATGAACGGCGTGCCGGTGCGGGTGGAAGCGGTTACGACGTAAGTCGCGCGCGCGGGCCGAAGCCGCCTTCGGCCACCAGCTCGTCGAGCGCGGCCTGCATGGTGCGACGCACTTCTTCGCACACCGCGGCGACGAGGCTCGGATCGGCGGCGGCTTCGGGCGGGTGCGCAAAGCGCATCGGCGGCAGCACTCGGATGCGCACCTTGGAGGGAATCGGCCAGTGCCCGTCGTACGGGCCGATCCACAGGCCGAACGGCGGCGCGAGCATCACCGGCACCACCTCGATGCGCAACAGGCGCTTGAGCCCGAGCCGCTCGGCCAGCTCGCGCCCGTCGGTGAGGATGTAGACCGATTCGTGCGCGCCGACCGAGATCACCGGGACGATCGGCGCGCCGGTCAAGAGCGCGGTGCGCACGAAGCCTGAGCGATGGCCGAACTTCACCTGGTGCCGCTCGGCGTACGGCTTGAACGCGTCGAGATCGCCGCCCGGATAGACCAGCACCGTCGCGTCGCGCTCGAGCAGCGCCTGCGCGTGCGCCCTGAGCGCCGGCACGCCGCCCACCTTGAACAGCCAGCGGCCGAGCAGCGGCACCTTGAACACCGCGTCGTGCGCCAACCCGTACGCGGGGTAGGCCGTGCCGAACTGGCGCCAGAACGCCACCATCAGCGAGAACATGTCGGGCGCGAGCGCGCCGCCGTTGTGCGTGCCGACCACCAGCGCGCGTCCGTCGGGCAGGTGCTCGAGGCCTTGCACCTCCGGCGCGTACCACGCGTCGGTGAAGCGCCCGAGCACGTCGAGCTCGCGCTCGATGAACGCGGGATCGCGGCGGGCGAGCGGATCGTCGGGCTGCGCGCCGAGGAGGCCGGCGTAGCGCCGCAGATGGGCGGTGAGCGACACGCCCGCAGCCTACCAAAACGGCCCCAGCGAGGGGGTTTGACGTGCGTCGCTGCGGCACGTTTCGATGAAGCGTGGGTACGCGTGGCTTGATCCTGGCATCGCTGATCGTGTGGCTCGCGTCGCCGGCGTACGCGCGACCCAGCGACGATCCCGCGGTTCAGGAGATCAAGCGGCACTACGACAGCGGGCTGGCCCACTTCAACTTGCAGGAATATCCGCAGGCGATCGAAGAGTTCGAAGCGGCCTCTCGGCTGCCGCCCGATCCGGTCTTCCTCTACAACCTCGCGCAGGCGCACCGGCTCGCGGAGCACCACGAGCGCGCGCTCTATTTCTATCGGACCTTTTTGCGCTCGAGCGCCGACCCGCGCAATCGCCGGGATCGCCCAGAAGGAGCGTGTCGCGGGGCCGCCCAACCAGGTGCCGGCGCCTGTCGAAGAGCCGCCCGCGAATCCGCCCGCGCCGCGTGTCCGGCGCAGACGCGAATCAGCTGCGGTCACTACGCGTGCAACACAGCGACGTTCACGTGCTTCTTCCGATGCGGCACGTGCAACACGATGACCCTGGGCTGCCTGGCAACGACCGTCGTCCAGAGCGAGTGTTCGTCCGGAACGTGCATCGTGAACTGCAGCGGCGGAGGAGGAACCGGGACCTGCACGAGCGTCACGTGCAACTGATGCTTCTAGTGAGCCCGGTGAGATTTGAACTCACGACCAACGGCTTAAAAGGCCGCTGCTCTACCGGCTGAGCTACGGGCCCGAGAGTGTCGTGTTCGATAACACGCGCCCCGCAGATCGTCAACGAGCGCCTTGACTTCCGTTGCGCCGTGAGGCAATTACGTCGGGCCATCTAGACCCCGTCGTCCAGCTGGCCTAGGACACCGGCCTTTCACGTCGGTAACACGGGTTCAAATCCCGTCGGGGTCGCTAGTAGTTAGCTCGTAGATGTCCACTCATTGCAGTAGATTTTGCAGCAAACCCGATTGCCCGCATGAGCGATCCACCGCCCAAGGAATTCGCCTTCGACTTCGATGAGTCGCTGCAGCGGCTAGTGTCGGAGCACGTGGCTGGGGTGATGAAGTCGCCGTACAAGCTGCAAGATGCGCTGAACGTGGTGTGGACCCTGCTATCCGTCTCAGCGCACGTGTGGCGGCTTCTTGGCGACGAGGTGATTTTGCCTTCGGGGAAGACGTGGTTCACGGATGCGAGCTTCAATGAAATCACCCGTCAGGCCATCGAGGCGCAACGTCAGTCCGACGTGCCGAACACGAAAAGCTGAGCGGCTGGTGTGGATGAGGTGAGGACGGTGCCGTTTCATGCTTGCCATGCGGGCTTAGCCTGTCTTCGTTTTCACGAACGGGATCACCTTCGCGTCGGTGAGCTTGAGCCCGCCGAGCATCGCAGGCGAGTAGGTCTTGCGGACGAAGCGGGAATAGTGGCGCAACGTGACCGCTGGCGTCGAGTGACCCAGGGCGCCACTCACTTCCTCGAGCGGCGCGCCTGCCTCTAGGTGGCGGCTGGCGAAGCTGTGCCGGCTCGCCTCGTACCAAGTCATCTCGCCGCGTAGCGTCTTGGCCAGCGCTCGCCAGGCGCGGCTGCGCTGCATCTTCGTGTAGAACCCCCAGCCCTTCCCACGCTTCGGCTTGGGCGCGTCGAACAGGTAGTCCTCGAGCTGCGCCTCCTCCGACTTACGCTTTGCCAGCCAGGACGCGAGCGCGAGCTGAGTGTCGGGCGGCGCGGGCGCCCACTTCACCTTGGCCTCGCCCCGGCCATCGTCCTCCTTGAGCGGCCCCGCTTCTGAGTAGCGGACGCGCACCCGACCGTGCTCGAGCTCGGCCAAGTCGGACACGCGCAGCCCAAAGACCTCACCGGGGCGCATCCCGCACCGATTCCCTATGAAGTACATCAGGCCGAAGGGGGAGGGGAGCGCAGCGGCGATCGCCAGCGCGACCGCGTCGTCTTTGATCCACGGCGCGTCCTGCGATTTGGGCGCTTGGCGCGGGCGCTCGCCCTTGGGCAACTGGCGCACCGGGTTGATCTTCGCGTGACCGCGGGCCATGGCCCATCCGAAGAAGCGAGAGAGCAGGTTGAGGCAGCTGCGTTGCGTTCCACCCGCAAGGGGGTGCTCGCCAGTCTTGAGGCGATCGAGCCACTGCACGATATCGGTGTGCTCGATCTCCCGTGGCTTCCGGTCCTTGAAGGCGGGCAGCAGGTGCTTTTCCGCAGTGTAGCGATCGCCCTTCTTGTTTCTGTTCACCAGCGAGTCAAGCCACACGGGCATGAGCGCACCGCACGTCGGCGCGTTCCGCGGGTCGGGCTTGCCGGCCCGCACGTCGGCCTGGCGTTGCTCGGCGATCACCCACGCTTCGGCTTTCGTCGCGGCGTCGGTCGGCTCCATCTTCCACTTGCCGTCCGCGCCCTTGAACTGGACGTACCAGCGCGGCCGGCTCTTGCTGCCCCGCTTGAAAACGCTCGCCATCAGCGCACCGCCTGCAGATCGGCGAGCAGCTCGCGAGCGGCGTAGAGCAGATCTGAGGGTGGCACGGGCGATCGGCCCTCGATCGCTTCCACTAGGGCGCGGACGCACCGGGCGGCGCGCTCGAGCAACTCGACGCGAGCCTGGGGCTGTGATGTACTCATGGTGCTCCTCTCGCGCCCGTCGGTTGTCCCCGCTAAGGTGACCGATGGGCGCTGTTGTTTCAGCCGCTCGACGTGAGCGGCGACGCGCGTCGCTACTTGATCAGGCCGACGGCTTTCATGCCTTCGACGAGGATCGCTTTCATCGCGTCGGTGCGAGTCAACGGACGCTCGAAAGGCGCATCGCGAGTCATCTTCTTGGCGTAGTTGTCGAGCATCTCGACCATTTCGCCGGGAAGAATCACGTGCATCTTGAACGGTTCGCCCTTCTTGGGCTTCGTTGGCGGTTTCGGCACCGCCCGCGACGCTACCGCAGGATGGCTCATGGCGCTACCTCCTATGGCCATACGATGACCATTGATAACCCATTTGTCAAGTTGGCCGACTACGCGACATGGCGCCAACTGCGGCCCGACGTGATCGCGTGGATCGTCTGCTTCGCAACGCCGTACGCGCGCGAGAGCTCCGATTGGGGCGTACCCGCCGCAACGAGACGGCGGATCTCGAGCACGTCACTCGCGGTTAGGCGATGTCGCCCGTTGCTCTCTCCCTTCGTGCTCGCCCGTGCCACGCTACGGCGTCCCCGGCGTCAGCACGATCGAAACGCGCGAGGTATCGAACACGGCCAACTGTCGCGCACCGATCGGGATCGTCGTCGATGCGACCGGCGGATCGACCAGGCCGATCAGCAAGCTGGTCACGTCGAGAACACCCGCGACCGGCGGCGTGCTTGGATCTGAATACCCGTCGAACAACTGCGCCTCGAGCGCGCTTGAGCGCACCGATTCACCGATGACGAAGGAGTCGCCAAAGTAGACGATCTGATCCTTGAGCAGCGCCGTCGCCGCCGCCAAGTCGGCCGGAAACGCCTTGGCGTAGTAGGTCACGTCCGCGATGATCCAGAGATCGATTTCCTCGGGGCGCGTGAAGCGCACGGTCTGGTCTTTGCCCTCACTGTCCTGCACTACCACTGCCGTCGTGCCGAGCGTGCGTGTTCCACCGGAGACGGTGCGCCAGATGGCGAGCGCCACGTCGGCGTCCGCGCCGCCACGCACGAGCACTTCAACCGAGTGCGCGGCGAGCCCGTCGGCGTCGACGACGTCGGTGTCATTGGAAAACACGCGGCACGACACGACCGGATTGTTCGTGCCCTCTCCGATCCGCAACACGTCCGAGCGGATCGCGTCGACCGTGGCGTTGCCGGTCGCCTGCAGCTCGGCATCGCGCCGGCGCCGAAACGCCGCGTTGCTCTCGATGTACTGCCCGACCACGGCATCGAGCAGGTTGATCGCTGAGCGCCAGCCGGCCACGGGCGTGGCGATCTGCGTCAACGTGCCTGAGTCGGCGCGGAGCGGTCCGACGAGCTCCGCCGTTGCGCCGACGTCGATCGCCCCCGTGCCCTGGCCCATGTAGCGCCAGTGCACCGTGCCGTCGGTGATATCGGCGTCGGTGGTGGTGGGCCCACCCGAGGCTGCAGAGGTGCCCGGCGCGATGCAGAGAAAGGCCCGGCCGGCGTTGGTGACGCGATCGCCTATCGCGTAGGCGGTGAGCGCGACCCACGCCGCGAGCTCGAGGATCGTGATCTCGGCGTCGCTGTCGAAGCGAACGCCCTCAGACGTGGCGACCACGCGCCCAACCTTCAGCAGCGTATTTGGGTCGCCGGTGCACGTGACGGTGGCGGTCGACTGTTCGGCCGGCTGGCGTTGCGCACCGACGAGCACGGCAGTCGAGTCCTGGGCTGAATCTCCATTGGTCCGCGCATCTTTCGCGGCGTACACGGACTGCAACAAGTCCCAGTTGGCGATCTCGCGCTTGACGATCAGCGCCTTGAGCTGGCCGGCGAAACTGGAAGGCGGGATCGACCCGTCAGATTCGCTGCCCGCCGATGCGCCAAGGATTTTCTTGAGGTCGGCGTCGACCTCCGATGCGATGGTCACGCCGTCTTTTCGGAGAAAGCCGGCGCTCGTGCACCCGTACGGACCCGACATCGTGCTCTCCTTCGTTGGTTAGTTGGTGCCGCGCGCTGCGCGCTCGTCGGGTTGCTCGACGACAAGCGGCAACGGTCGATCGATCAGGCAAAGTACGCAGTCGTGGCACTGCTCGCGATGCCCTTCCGCAAGACGCACACGCGCGCGCTCGTCGGCCTCCCGCTCCTCGATCTGGTCGACGACGATCACTTGCGCGCCTTTTTCTTCGCGATCGCGTCCACCTTTCCAGCGAGCGCCTTGACGCTGGCGGCGCTCGGTCCCGGCCGGCCGTTCGAGGGCGAGCCCTTCGTATGGTCGTAGGACGTGCGCGTGCCCGGCGCTTGCGCAGCGTCGGCCCGATCTGCCGCGGCCAAGCGCGCGATCAGCAAGTCGCGCCCGGTCAGACCCGCGAACGGGTTGGCGCCGTCGCCGCGCGGCGCGTTGGCGTTGCCAGCGGCGGCGTGCTGCGCAAGCATCGCGGCTCTGCCTCGCAAGATCGGCTGATCGTTGCGCGGCACCAGCATGCCCGCGCGCAACGCGTCGGCCCCGTCGAGGCGCTTCGCGTCGACGTGCGCGATCTCGGCGTCGTAACGAGCGGTGATATAGCTGGCGTTCTTGCCGTCGAGCTGCGCGGTCGGCACGAGCTTCTCGACGACGGCGCGCTTGATCGCGACCGCGTTCCGTCCTTCGCGCTTCCAATCGCGCCCAAGGTGCACGCGCGCATCGGCGATCAAATCGGCGAGCTGCTCCGCCGCGTCGCCCTTTTCTTCGCCTTCTTCTTCCTCGTCGGGGGCGAGGCGATCGGCCATGACCTTGGGCATCATGCCGTCGTCGTCGCAATAGTCGCACTCGGCCGCTTCTCCGTCGGCGTGCATCGGGCAGGCGGTCGGCGCGAGCTGGGCGGCGAGCGCGTCGCGCTGAGCGGTGACTTCCTCGATCGTCGAGGTCTTCTTTTCGGTTTCGTCGATCTTCGCGGGCATTTTTTTCTCCTTTTGGGGTTCGATCTGCACGGCTGCACCGTCGAGCTTCACGCGCGCCTCTGCTCCTGCACGAGCGCGATCGACGAGCGCGAGATGGTTGCCGCGGATGTTTTTCTGGATCGCGTCGTAAGGCCCGTAGAGCGGATGCACGCCAGGCGTCATGTCGAGCTCGCACGAATAACCGTTCGAGCATTCGGCCTTGCCGTTGTTGATCGCCGTTACGAGATTCGCGTCCGTGACCAGCAGCGATCCGGCCATCCATTCGCCGTCGAACCTGCGCACGTCCGAGAGCGAGCCCGCTGTGTGCTGCTGAGCCGTGAGCGCGTCGAGCAACTGCGGCGGGTGACCGTCGGTCAGAGGCACACCCACGAAAGACTTGAGCGACGGCGGATCGAAAACGTCTTCGGCAAGGCGCAACTCGCGGCGCGCGCTGCCGTCTTCGTTCTGATAAACCTGCACACCGCAGCGCGCGATCTTTGCCGACAGCCTCACCCAACCGTTTGGCAGCACCTCGGGAGACGCGAGCTGTTCGGCCCGCACGAAATCGACGCGACGAACGCGCTCGGCGATCACTTGGTCACCACCCTTTCGGCGTCGGAAATCACGGACGCCTCGCCGTGAGCCTGCTCGTCGAGCGCTCGCGACTGCTCGAGCAGGCGCTCGCGCACATCGCCGACGGCGTCGCGCGCCGCAAGGCGGCAACGGCAGGCCCTTCGCAACAGGATCGCCCGCTTGGCGATATCGAGCTTGCGCTCGCATTCGGCGTCGAGCGCGTCGCGCTCGAGGTCGCGGGCCTCCAATAGATTGCCGTTTTCTTGCTCGACGCGGGACATGTGGAACAGCAGGTTTGCAACACTCATTGATTGCTCCTCACCAAATTGGGCCATCGTTGTCGTGCAAGAGTTGACCGAAGACATTTTCAAGGGCTGTCTCGAGATCCCCGCGGTCTGCCAGCGCGGCCCAATTGTCGGCGCAGCTGTGATCCGCTGCCGGCGCGTACACGGCGAGCGCGAGTGCGTCGAAACGATCGGTGCTGCGCCCGAGCTCTCTGCGCAGCTCGTCCTTCGATCGGATCTTCAGCTTGTTCCTCTGATCGAAGCAGTAGGCGAGCGCTGCCATTTCTCCCTCGAGCCGCGAGTCGCGCGCGATGCAGCCGCTCGCGCGCAGCCAGTCGCGCGTCGTGAACGTCGACTCGCTGCGCACGTTCGTGTAGGCGTCGCGTGCCGGGGCGCCAGCGGCCTGGACCTCGACCACGTCGACGTCGGGCGCGCGCTTGAGAATGTCGACTACGCCAGCACCGACGCCGACGCCGTCGACTTTGACCACCACGCGCTCGTCGGCCGTGCGCAGCGTGCGCGCGTACTCGAGCACCTTGTCGCAGACCGTGACGAGGTCGGGGATCCGCCAGAGCTGAGGCGCGAGCGCAATGCTCCCCCGACGCGCTACCACGCATGTGAAGTCAGCACCCGTGCGGGCCACGTCGACGCCAAGATGTAGCGGCCCGGCGTCGGCGAACGCGCGGGGGTTGGCCATGACGAGGTCGTAGCGCTGCTGCGCCTCCTCGATCTCGAGCAGCGTGAACACGCCGTTCACGTTCGCATCCGAGAACAGCCCGAGCACGCGGGCGCGGTAGACGATGGACTCCGCCCCGAACTCTTCGAGCAGCTCCGTGCACCACGTCTCGGTTGCCTGCCCGGGCTTGCGATCAGCGGAGCGCGCCACGTCGAGCGCCGAGACGTTCGCCGTGACCCACCCCGGTGTCTTCCACCGCTTGGCGAAGTAGGACGAGTTGTTGAGCGGGTTGCCCCCGACCACCGCGCGCCCACCCCCTGCCAGGTTCGACATGAGCGACGCGATCATGGTCTCGGGGTAGCCGCTGGCCTCGTCGACCACGATCAACAGGTCGGGCGCCGCGTAGCCCTGCAGGCGCTCGCCCGCGTCGGAGGCGATGCCGAGAATCCGGCCACCGTTCGCGAACTGCACGCCGCTGCCCGGCGTCTCGTACCACGTCGCGCCCAGCCGGCCGGCGGCGCCCGCGGCGCGCAGCAACTCGCCGATCTGGCGCCAGACCGTGTGCTTCATGTGCGAGTGCGACGGCGTCGATAGCAGCCCCAGCGCGTTCGGCCTGGTCGCGCACCACCACAGGAGCGCGACCGCGAAGACCATCGTGCGGCCGGTGCGCTGCCCGCACGCGAGCGCGTAGCGCGGGTTGCTCGCGATGCCGAGCAACATGACCGCCTGGGCAGCAGTGAGCTCGACGCCGAGCTCGCGCGCGAACGCGCACGGGTCGGCGGCGTGCCGCTCGAGGCCCCGGCCCTTCCGGCCGGCCAGGCGTGCGCGCTGCACTGCAAGGGCCTCGGGGTTGCGCGCCTGCGCGGCGTGCTGCAGGCACAGCGCGCCGTAGCTCGCCGGGCCCGTGCACGGCTTGTCGGCGCGCGTGACGGCGGCGCAGCGCGGCTGAGAGGGCTTCACGCGCGCACCTGGGGCTGGGCTGGGGCGGGGGTTGGCGCGGCGCTGGGGCCGTGGGCTGGGGCGCGATCCTCGATCGCGTTGCTGCAAGGTCTACTGCAAAGCGCGGATGCTTGAATGATTACAAGGCGGTTACCGACGTAGCGGGAGTGTGTCGCAGCGCGCGCACGGTCGGCGCGGCGACCCGTGGTGCGCGTGGTGGGCGCGAGGAAGGCGCTTTGGCCGCCTTTCCCGGACGCCTGGACACCTGTGGACGCCAGATCCGGAACTTTTAGCTTCGTTTCCTCGTGAAAATAATTCTCAGGAATCAGTGTCCACAGGTGTCCAGGCGTCCACCGCCGCCGCTTCTGGGAAGTCATGGGCGTACCTCAGCGAAGGGGGATCGGTGCTCAGCCGGACGCAGCCCCACGCCCCGGAAACCGCGCACGCCTCCATGTTTGTCCGGGCGATAGCCCCGGGCGACGAGCCGCTTCGAGAGCGTGTCTGCGCGCCACGGTTCGACCCCGTTGCGCGTGCACCAACGCGTGTACACGCCGTAGATCGCGTGGTTGGGCGTGAACGTCGCCGCCTCCGCGACCTGCACGCACTCCTCGAGAAACGGCGCGAGCGCGTCGGACGCTGCCCGATAGTCGGCAGTCGCGGCCTCGACTGCGGCGCAGGTGCCGAGCCCGACGCGGTACCACTCGACTGCGCCCTCGACGGCCCACGCCAAGATCCCGGAGCGCTCCGCGTCGAGCTTGGCGTCGAGCTCAAGATCGGGCGCCGGGTTGCCGTCCTGTCCGTCGAACGTCGCGAGGCACGGGATCATCCTGGGCCGCTTCCAGATCGCTAGGTCGGTCCCACGAATTTCCGGCCGGTGGTTGGTGTGCAGCACGATCTTGAACTGCGGCGTGAAGGTGAACGGCGATTCGTATTTCGCGCACGCCTCGATCTCATCCTCCCCGGTCAGGCTCTTGATCACGCTCTCGCTCAAGCGCGTGCCCTCGTCGGGCTCGCCGGCGACGACGAGCCGCATGCCGCAGAGCTTGGCGAGCGCTGGCGTGTTCTTCGATCCCTGCTCACGGTCGACGGTGAACGTACCGAACGCAGTCGTGCGCGCCGCGTCGCCGAGCAGCGCCATGAGCTGGCGAATGAATCGCCCCTTGCCGTTGCGGCCACCGCCGTACAGGACGAAAAAGGCGTGCTCGCGCGTGTGCCCGGTGAGGCTGTAACCCACGAAGCGCTTGACGTAGCCGACGAGCTCCTCGTCGCCGCGGAAAATCTCGCGCAAGAACTGATCCCAACGATGGCGCTTCGGTCCCGCGGTCGCGTATTCGATCGGCGTGAGCTTGGTAAAGTAATCCTCTCGGCGGTGCGGTCGCAGCTCGCCGCTACGCAAGTCGACGACGCCGTTCGCGCAGTTGAGTAGATCGCGATGTTGGTCGAACTGGTCGGGCGATCCGGCTAGCTCCGACTGCGCAAGCGAGATCATCGCTGCGAGCGCGGCGCGGCTCTCGCTCTTGGTGGCGTGGGCCGTCAACAGCTTTCGTCGCTCGTCATCCTCGCACTGGCCAGCCTGGCGCAAGATGTTGCGCACGGTCTGCTTGCCGAGCGCGCGGATCTGTTCCTGCGCGTCGCGCGTATGAGTGCGACCGTTCCACAGCAGCCAGGCGTTCCACTGATGTACGAAGATCGCTGCGTCCTTGTGGTCCTGTGCGAAGCGCTCCGCGTTCCCGAGGTCGGTCAGCCGGAAGGTTGTCGGCAACTCGCGCGGCTTCGCAGTGCCGGCGTCCAGACCGCTCGCGACCGTGCGCGCCGCCTCGCTCTCTGGCAGGCCGGCCTTGACCGCCGCGGCGAGCAGGCGCCGCTCGGCGTGCGCGCGCTCGAGCTCGCCAGCACCAACGAGCGTGCCGAGCGAGAACGCCGACGTGTTCAGCTGATCGTTCCGCGTGCCCTCGGTGGCTGCAGCGACGCGCGCCACCTCGTCGCGCACGGCCGCGCCGACGTATGGGCGGTCGGGGGCGTCCGCTGCGTCGGCGAATACATCTCTCTTGGGGGGCTTCTCGGCCGGCGCTGGCTTGCACGCGAGCTCGAGCAGCCACGCCGGCGCCGGTGCGATCGGCACGTCGTCGAGGATCGCGTACCTCTTCCCCGACGCGTGCAGGCTGCCGGGCCCGACGACATACCCGCCGTCGGCTTTGATGTCGACGCCGCGCGCGATCTCCTTGCGCCAGCCATTGGGCGCACCGTCGTCGGGGTACACGTAGTAGAGGTGTGCGCCGTCGCCGCCCGTCATGACCGTGTACGTCGACGGGAAAGCGCCGTGCTCACCCTCGAGCGCGGCGAACGATGCCTCGCCACCGTTTCGCGGGTCCATGTCTACGACGAAGATCCCCGCCTCGCGACCACCTGCGATCCCAATGTCAGCGTTGGGCCAGTGCGCCCACCACGCGCGGATCTGCGCCTCGTCGGTGGTCGCGTGCCTCTGCCAGGCTTTGACGCGCGGCAACTTCCCGTCGACAGGGAACACGCGAAATCCGCGAGCTGCGAGAGCCAACGCCTCGCCGAGCATCGCGGTCACGATCCCTTCCTCGCGCGCGCCGCCGCATACGCGGCGAGGCAAGCCCAACACAAGAAACATGAACTCGCCGTCTCAGCGACGAGCCGGATCCCGTCGGTGGCAGAGCACGGCCGTGCGCACTCATCGCAGCTGAGGCGTGGAGCTTGCGCGATCGCCGGCTGGGTCAACGGCCACCTACATCGGCATCGCGCCGCCGCACGCGCACCGCGCGGCCAATGCGCACGCAGGGGATCCGGCCGCGCTGTATCGCCTTGTGCACCGCAGCGACGGAACAATCGCGCAGCTTCGCAGCTTGCGCGACGCTGATTAGATCGTCGTCGGTAGGAGCAATCGGCGCGGGCGCGGACTTGAGCTCAGCGACCTGGCGCTCGAGGTCGGCGACGCGCGCGGCCAATTGCTCGAGGATGCCGGCGCTCACGCTACACCGGCTGGGGCTGGGCCGTCGCTGCTACTGCCAGGGGATGCGGACGCCCGACGGGCCGCCCGGCGCTGGCGCCGCGGTGCGCGACGAGCACGAGCACGTGGTCGAACGATCGCGCGGATGCGCCCGCGCCGCTGCGCGTGTTGCTCGGCGATCACACGCTGCGCGCGGCGGACGACAACGGGATCCCAATAGGTGCCGGCCTCCTGTCCGGGGGCCGGCTCTTCAACAAAGGAAAGGGCAGCCACGGCAAACGCTTCTTCTTCGGCGGTCGCGTCGATCACAAGCGCACCGCCGCGAGTGCTTCGTCGAGCTCGTTGACAGCCATGCGCAGCAGCAGGATCGATCCTGCTCGCAGGCGATCTCCGCGCTGCGCCCGCTCGAGGGTCGACCGCGTGCAGCCGATCAGGCGCCTCGCGTCTAGCGCGCCGAGACGCTCGACGACGCGCGCGAGCTTGCGTTGGGTCTCTTGATCGAGAGGTTCGGCGCCCGGGAGTAGTCGGCTCATTTCGACTTCTAGAAGTATGCTGAAAACGCCGACCAGTCAAGTATGCGGAATTAAACAGTATTGGTTATGTAATGCGTTTCGTAGCATTCAGCAGCGCTCGTCTTTATTGCAGTAGATCTTGCAGTAGATCGATCGGAAATCGACTGGACAGCCCTCCCTCGACCATCGCCGAGTCGTGTGGACAGGGCGCGTGTTCCCGTCGGTGGAGTGGACACTAGGCGCGACGTGCGTGTCTTCTCACCGGACGCCCCTACAACGCTTTCACGTCGGTAACACGGGTTCAAATCCCGTCGGGGTCGCCATCACATCACCGTTCAACCGTTCGTCTTTTCGAAATGATTTGACCCCGACGGGAATTGGTCCCGTTGGCCGGCTTCGCTTCATTCGTCTTGCTCGTCGGAAACATCGCTCCCCGAAGGAGGGTTGGTGCCGCCTCGGTGCCACGTCTTGCTACTATCGACCTCACGTTGTCCGAGTCCCCCGAGAACACTGCACTCGCCGAGATCCTGAGCGCGATCGCAGATCGGCGTATCCGCCGCAAGGTGCAGAAGCTGCTGCAGCTGGGCGAGGAGGCCGTGCGCGCCCTCGGTGAGCTCGACGCCGCGCTCTATGTCCGCGAGGGCGGCGAGGCACAGATCCAGATCGTCTCGGACGCTGTTCTGAGCCACTTCCGCCGGCTGCTCGAGTACCTCCGCGTCGCGGCGGCGGAGACCCCCGACGCGTCTGAGAACGCCGCGCCGGTGGAGGCCGATGTCGAGAGGCCCTCGCGAAACCGGCCCAGCATGCGAACGATCGCCCGCGGGGCAGCGCTGGGCATCATCGCCGCGCGCAACAAGACCGATGAGGAGAAGTGGCGGGCGCTCACCGGCGAGATGGACACGCTCCACTACGGGCTGAGCTCGGAGCTTGGCGAGTACGATCGTCGCTTCGCGGACGCGCTGTCCAACGATCGCATGGAACAAGCGCTCACCGATCTGAACGACGCGACCACCGCGATGATGGACGGCGTCTTCGCGGCCATGACGACCGTGTATGAGTGCTTCCTCGGGCACGCCGAGCCCGAGCGGATGATCCCCGGGCACCGGGACATGCTCGGCAAGGCGCTGGCGGTGCGGCGGGCGATCGCCGAGCTGCAGCGGACCGTGCGCGAGCTCAACCGACCGATCCAGAATCGCGCGACCGATCCGGAGGTGGCGCAGGCGAGCTACCGTCTCATCGTCGAATTGGTGGACGGCTTCATCGCGAGCAAAGAGTTCTCCTACCTGCGCTCCGACACCCGCAAGGAGTTCGATCGCGTCCGCGGGGTGCTGGCGAGCGGGACGCCCGCGCGGAACCGCAACGACTGTGAGGGCTTCGACAAGTACCTCGACTCGCTGGGGGTCATTTCACAGCGCGGCGTGCTCATCAAGCACGACACCGACATCAAGGCGAAGGTCACGGCGGAGCTCGAGCGTGCCCTGGCCTACGCGGACGTCATGCCCCTCCTGGTCTGTGACGTGATCCTGGAGGCTTTCGCGAAGGCCGAGCGGCTGCTCGGCCTCAGCGATCAGATCGACGAGGTCGTCGAGCGCTGGCAGAAGCTCGATGAGGCGGCGCGCGCCGACGCTGCGGTGGCAGTGCCGCTGGCACGCGCGCTGCTCGACCTCGTGCGCCCTCCGCCGCAGGCGGCAGCCCCGGACAGCAGCGACTTCTTCTGATTCGCCGGTGCCAAGGAGTGGAGAACGCAGTCGAAACGGCGCAAGCGAGCGCCGCTTCGTCGGGGTCGCCCCTTTGATTCAACCCACCTGAGCGCTGGGCGTAGGCTCGGTGCGGGTAGGCTGGCGTGGCAGCCGCACGGTGAAGGTCGTGCCCTCTTCGGCCGTCGAGAGCACGTCGATCTCGCCGCCGTGCGCGCGCACGATCTCGCGCGAAATGTACAGCCCGAGCCCGAGCCCGCCGCTCGGGCCGCTGCCGGTCGTGCGGCCGTGTCGGAACGGGTCGAAGATGGTTGGCAGCAGCGACGGCGGGATGGGTTCGCCGTGGTTGTGCACCGTCAGCCACACCGTGTCCCCCCGGCCGTCGAGGCGCAGCGCGATGGGGAGGTCGCCTCTGCCGTGCTGGATGGCGTTGCCGACCAGGTTGGCGACCAACTGGGCGAGCCGCTCGCGGTCCCACAGCCCGCCCGAGTCGGAGGCCGCGTCGACGCTGACGACCCGGTCGGGACGAGCCGTGTTGTACTCGGCCAGCACATCGGCGCAGACGGAAGCCAAATCGGTCGGCCCGCGCTCGACGGCAATCCCACCGCCCAGGTACGCACGCGTGTAGTCGAGCAGTTGGGTGATCATCTTGGCCATGCGATCGCCGCTGCGCTGGATGAGCTCGATCGTCCGTGCGGCATCCGGAGCGAGCCCGCCCCGGACCTGCAGCAGTCGCGCTCCGGTGACGATCGTTGACAGCGGCCCGCGCAGGTCGTGTCCTACGATCCCGAACAGCTGCTCGCGCAGCCGCTCCGCCGCGGACTTCTCGGCGAGCGCCGATTCGAGCGCCTCGCGGGCGCGCACCAGGTCGGTGACCTTGACCGCGACCAGCACCACGCCGACGGTCGCGCCGGCGACGGTGCGGGTCGGCTCGGCCAGCAGGCGGAACACCGCGTCTTCGACCGTGCCGTCGCGATGGCGAAGGGCCATCGCCAGCTGCTCGGCGGCGAAGCTCTGGCCGGTGCGATAGACCTCGTCGACCCGCTCGAGGTAGGGCGCCTCGGGAAACGCCGCGCGCAGCGGCAGGCCGACCAGGTCGTCGCGGTCCATCATCGCACAGTAGGCCGGATTGGCCAGCTCGAACGCGTGGTCGGGGCCGACGAGGACTGCGATCGGCACCGGCGCCTGCATGAACAGCGCATGGAGCCGCCGCTGCGCCGCCTCGGCCTCGGCGAGCGCCACCTTTTCGCGCTCGAGCAGGCGCGCGCGGTCCTCGCGCAGCGCCGCCTGGTTGACCGCGATGTCGAGCAGCAACCGCTCGCGCTCGGTCGGGAAGTCGGCGCGCGGAGCGCCGACCAGCGCGATTCCCGCCGTGCCCTGCCAGCCGAGCCGCGCCGTCGCGACCTGCAGGCCGGGGTAGCGCGGCGGCGTCGCGGCGTCGAAGCTGGTGCCGACCCCGAGCTGCGCCCGAATGCCGGGCACGTCGAGCTCGACGTTGCCGTCGACGCGCGCGACCTCGATCGCCGTCTCGCCTTCGGCCGGGCCCAGGCGCACGTACACCAGCGACGCGCGCAGCGCACTGAGCAGGACGTCGGCGAGTCGCGCCGCGAGGTCGCGTGGGCGCTCCTCGGCCCACGCCGCTTCCACCGTCGAGAGTGCGACCAGGTCGCGGAGCGTGCCGCGCAGCACGTCCACCTCTTCGACCTGCGCCGTCGCCCGCCCCCGGGCGGACGGACGGCCGCCGCTCCGTACGGTCCTCCGGCGGCGCGCGTCGAGCTCGAGGAGGAATCGGTCAGGCGGCGTGTAGAAGCGGTTCGTTTGTAGGATCCCACCGACGATTACCATCGGATGGGTGCGCAGGATATCCATGGCCACGTCGGCGCCAAACTTGGCGCTGTCGTAAACTCATATGACTGGATCGCGGTAGCGCGGAAGGAGGTAGTTGAGGCGTGCCTCGTACTCGACGAGGTCGTTGACGCCCGGGCGATCCTGCAGCGCCCACTCCATGTCGGCGACGATGCGGTTGCAGGGAAAACCCAGGCGTGGCGCCTCGCTGAGCACCTCTTCGATGAGCGCTAGCATGCGCTCCTGCTCGAAATGCCCGTCGCGCAGGTAGGCTTCCTCCCAGCGACGGACTACCAGCTGACCGCGCTGCTCGGCTTCGACAACGTCCACCCCCGCGACGGCGATCCGTTCCACGTGTTCCGCGCGCCGCTCCGGGTCGACGATGTGATACGCGCGTTCGCCGGCCGCGAAGCCGTCGAGGATGAAGGGCATCAGGACTTCGTACACTTCGTCCGGCGTTCGGAAGAACGCGCACACGTGGCGGGACTCGTGGAGCACGGCTCCCGCGAGGCGCACCGGTTCAAAGCCCATCCCCAACCTCCCGTCGCGAGTCTCTCACAGTTTCAATCCCGCGCCCGCCGAAGTCGCGCTGAAGATCGTCCGGCGTCACGGTCGACTATACTTGCGGCATGCGCGCGTGGTGGGTCGCTGGCATGGCGTTGGTGGGTGCGACTGCTCGCGCGGATGTGACGGTGAAGCAGACGACGTCCGCCGCCGCGACCGCGCTGGTCACGACGTTTGCGCCCGAGCTCGTCGGCAAGATCGTGCCCGTGGCGCCGGTAGCGGGCGAGTACGCGATGTCGCTGACGATGACCTTCGAGCACTTCGTCACGATGGAGCTGCGGCTCGACGAGCGGCGCACGGGCGTGTTGCGGATGACCCTCGCCGGCGATGGGACGGCGCGCGCGTGTCTCGGCTCGCGCGGCAACCACGTCTCGGATGGCCAGTACCATTACGAGAGGGACCCCGCGAAGCGACAGCATCACTCGAGCGAGGACGTTCGGCTGGTGGCGCTGAGCGGGCAATGGAAGGTCGTCGGCGGCGTGGCGACGATCCAGTTCGATCGCCAGAGCTGGGGGACGTGCGATCTGGCGAAGGCGACCAAGACCGAGAAGCCGTCGGCAGAGCTGCGTTGCATCGGGGTCGGTCCCACGGATCGCGTGCCTGCGGGGAGCCTCGCCTGTGAAGCGAGCGAGCGCAGCGAGCTGCTCGGGCTCGGCATGCCGATGAGCGCGGCGAGCCGCAACCTGCCCGACGCCGGTCCGATGCGCTCGGCACCCGCGGGTCGCAACTTCATGCTCGGCGCGCCGGGCCTGGTCGTCGCGGTCGCGCAGGGTCCGCACGACGGTCAGCCGGCGATCACGTTTCGCAGCGGCGCGGTGAAGCTCGTCGAGACCGACTATCGACCGCCGAAGTGACGTCTACGCGGCGAGCACGTAGACGGCCAGCTGGCAGCCTTCGCTCTCGACGTCGCCTTCGAAGACCAGGCCGATCTTCTCGAGCACGCGGCGCGAGGCCCGATTGTCGCGCATCGCCTTGCCGACCACGCGCTTGCCTGAAAGGTGCTGGCGCGCGAAGTCGCACACCGCGCTGGCCGCCTCGGTCGCGTAGCCCTGGCCCCAGTGCTGCTCGAAGAAGCGATAGCCCAGGTCGTACTCGCCGTCCTCCGGCAAGTGCTTGACGCCGCACCAGCCGATGAAGTCACCGCTGCGCTTCTCGATGCACGCCCAGCGTCCGAGCCCGAGCGCGTACTGCGGAAACACGCGCTCGCGCAGGACCGCCAGCGCCTGCTCGCGCGTGGTGAGCGGCGGCTCGCCCACGATGTAGCGCGTGACCTTCGGATTCTGGTTGAGCGCGAAGAGGTGCCCGGCGTCGGCCTCGGTCATCTCGCGCAAGAGCAGCCGCCGGGTCTCGAGCATCGTGGCCATGGCCAGGAGATACCGCACCCACGCCGCGGCGCGTAGGAGAAACGAAGGAAGAGTTGGGGATGGATCTAGCGGAGCGAAGGAGCGCTTAGAAGCAGTAGCCTTGCCCGTTCGTCAGGTTGGTGAACGGGTTGCACATGGTCGCGCCGCCGTCGGGAGTGCCCGGCGCCTGCGCGCACGCGTGCCCGGTTTCGCAGATCGGCGAGCAGCCATTGGTCTGGTCGCACCACAGGCCCACGCCGCAGTCACTGTCGGCCTGGCACTGATCGCCCAGGACCGCGGTGCCGGTCATCTTGCACAGGAAGTAACCCACCTCGCTCGACATGGTGGTCGCGATCGCGTCGAAGTTCGCCGAGCAATCGTTGCCTGCCGGGCAGGTGCTCTGGCCCGCCGGAAACGTCGGCGTGCAAGTCGGAAGGCAGAAGCCCCAGCTCCGCGTCGAATCGTAGAGCGCGAAGCACTTCTCGGTGGCCTTGGTGCAGTCCGCGTCGGTGCCGCAGAACTTGTGGCAGGCGTTCGCCGAGTTCGGCCCGTCGTTGTCGCAGATCAAGCCGGCTTCGCAGTCGTCGTTGACGTCGGTCGTGTCCGTGCCGAACATGCAGGCCGCGCCTTCGATGATGTTGCCGTTCGCAACGCAGGTGCCGGTGTTGAACATTGGATTGGTCATCGTGCCAGTGACGTTGGGGACGCATTTGTCCGTCGCGGCGCAGCCGGTCTGCTTCTTGATGTCGCAGGTCGCCCCCGTCATGTCACCAACCGAGACCGGACGATCTGCGACCGAAAGATCCATCCCCAGGTCCGAGGTGGTGGTGCTGTTGCCACAGCCGATGATCGCTACGCAGAGAAAAGGAAGAGTGAATCGCATGTGCGCCTCCATTATCGGGGCATCTTAGCGCGCGGTTGGCGCCGGACCACAAGCGGAAAAAGTGCCATCTGCGACGGTGATGCCGGCAGGTTGCAGTCCGGCCCAAACGCTACCGCGCTACCGGCGGTCTGCGGACGACGGTACTGGAAGATACAATATTCGACGAGCGAGAAACGGGTGTGCGCAGGCCCGGTTAGCAACCTTCTGCTCGCTCCCGCCGATAACTTGTACATGACTGGCCCGTTGCCAGCTCGGAGGAACCTTGCATAGTAGCCCTACTCGCCTTGCAGGATTGGCTCTCGTTCTGTTGAGCGGATGCGGATCGCCGAACGCCGGTCCCGATGACGGCGGAGGAGTCACTACCTGTGTCGCGCCGACCGGCGCCGGGACGATGCACGGCGCGACGCTCGCGCAGGCCGACACGTGGACCGCGGCGGCGAGCCCGCACGTGCTTCCGACCGACGCGGAAATCTCCGCGGAGATCATGATCGAGCCATGTGCCGTGGTGCTCATCGGCGAGGGGAAGACCATCAGCGTCCTTGCGGGAGGCAGCATCGTGGCGATGGGGACGGCGAGCCAGCCGGTCACGATCGGGCCGAAGGACAGCGCGCCGTGGGCCGCGATCCGCGCGCTCGACGGCGGCACGTTGAGCCTGACCTACACCAGCGTGATCAGCGGCGGCGATCCGCTCAACAGCGTCGCTGATTTTGCCGGCGCGCTCGATCTTCGCGCCGATCAGAACCTGGCGCCGGCGGAGATCCTCCACGCGGATCACCTGACCATTCAGGACTCGGCCAGTCAGGGCGTCTATCTGCACGAGAGCGGGGCGTTCTCGGCGGCGTCGAACAACCTGGTCATCGAGCGATCGAAGGGATACCCGATCCACGCGTGGGCCAACCTCGCCGGAACCATCCCTTCGGGCGTCTATACCGGCAACGGCGTCGACGAGATCCTGCTGTCGGGATCGGATGCGGGGCAGAACATCCGGAGCTGGGACGTGACCTTCGCCGATCACGGCGTGCCGTATCACGTGGGCAACTCGAGCGCGGAGGGCCGGCTCGACGTCGGGGGAGCGCCGACGTCGACGGCGACGCTGACCATCGATCCGGGCGTGACCCTGCGCTTCAAGAAGGGCGGGGTGCTCTACGTCGACTACTTCTCCGGCACCACGGCCGCGACCGGCACGCTGATCGCGGTGGGGACCAGCGCCAAGCCGATCGTCTTCACCAGCGCGGAGCCGGCGCCGGTGGCGGGTGACTGGCTGGGGCTCAGCTTCGGCGATCTCCCGAGCGTGAACGATCAGCTCGACTTCGTCACCGTCGAGTACGCTGGCGGAAGCAGCAGCTCCGGCTCGAGCTCGTGCCCCTATCCGGCGACGCCGATCAACGACGCCGCGATCCGCATCCATGGCGCGCCGGCGTCCGCCTTCATCACCAACACCACGATCAGCAACAGCGCCTCCAACGGCATCGACCGCGGCTGGGCGAGCGACAACCAGCCTGATTTTCTGTTGGACGGCACCAACGCATTCGTCAGCGTTTCGCGCTGCACGCAGACGTTTCCGAAGAACGCGAACAACGGCGGCTGCCCGGTGCCGGTGCCCTGCCCGATGTGACCGGGCTCGGGTAGGACGATCCGTCAACCTCCCGTTTCCCCCGTGGGGACGCGACCCTCAGACCCCGGATAGCTAACTCGCGAATTTCCCGCGCCAACGCGGCTCCTGGCGGATTGGTGCGCGGCTTGCTCTTAGCGCGGGCATGACCCTCCCTTCGCTGACCAGAATGCTGTGCTTCACGCTCTTGGCCACCCTCGTGAGCGGCTGTGCGCCCGACCCGGGGCAGGGCGAGGTGCCGAGCGCGGAGTCGGTGGCCTGTCCGGCTACCGTCGCCGAGTGGGCGTCGGGAACCGCCTATGCCGTCAATGCGCTGGTCGGTTATCACGGCGCGGTCTATCGCTGTCTGCAGGCGCACACGGCGCTCGACACGTGGACGCCCGACGCGGTGCCGGCGCTGTGGGATCTCGCGCAGTGCTCGAGCGGCGGCGCGACCGGCGCGGGTGGCGGCGCGACCGGTGCAGGCGGCGGCTGTGGCGGATCCGGCGGTGCGACTGGCGGCGGTACGACCGGAGGAGGCACGACGGGCGGAGGCATGACCGGGAGCGCGGGGAGCTCGCTGGTCTTCAGTCCCTACAAGGACACCAGCATCAACATGAACTGGAACACCAACGTCATCTCGACCAACGTGTCAGGCGCGCCGACCGGCTTCGCCGGCGATCTGGCCGCGAACGGCGGCAAGACCGTCACGCTCGCGTTCGCCATCGGCGAATGCGGCAACGAGAACTGGGGCGGCGTGCCCGGCGCCGCGATGGCCTCGGCGAACGTGTCGCTGCTCAATCAGGCCGGCATCAAGTACATCCTCTCCACCGGCGGCGCGGCCGGCTCCTTCACTTGCGGATCGGACGCGGGCATGGCGACGTTCCTCAACCGCTGGGCCGGGCCGAACCTGATCGGCGTCGACTTCGACATCGAAGCCGGACAGTCGGCGAGCGTCATCGGCGAGCTGGTCGCGCGCATCAAGTCGGCGCACGCGAGCTTTCCCAACCTGCGTTTCAGCCTGACCCTGGCGACGCTCGCCAACAACAACGGCGCGAGCACGGCGCAGTCGCTCGGCGCCGGCGCGCCCGACAGCTTCAACTTCTACGGCGACCAGGTGATGGCTGCCGTGCAGAGCACCCTCGGCTTCTCCGGCGCGTCGAGCTGGCCGGGCTACGTCACCGTCAACCCGATGACCATGGACTACGGCTCGCCGAGCGCGGGCGTGTGCGTGGTGAGCGGCGGCGCCTGCCAGATGGGCCAGTCGGCGATCCAGGCGGCGCTCAACCTGCACGACAAGTGGGGCGTGCCGTTCAGCAACATCGAGCTCACGCCGATGATCGGCGGCAACGACGTGGCCGGCGAACAGTTCACGCTCGCCGATGCGGACGCGCTGGCCAGCTTCGCCATCTCGCACGCGCTCGCCGGCGTGCACTACTGGTCCTACGATCGCGACGTCGACTGCCCCCCGGGCTCGGCGTCGGCCACCTGTAACTCGCTCGGCGGCGCCGGCGCGCACGGCTTCCTCGAGCGGTTCCTCGCCGCCGGCCTACACTAGGTCGACGCGTAGGCACTCCCGTGTCACCGCGTTGTATAGGTCTTGTTGACATTCATCGACACGGGCCCGATGGACTGTCGATGTTTTGTGTGGATATACACGCTTCTTACGCGGCCGTTACCTGCCGGACTCGCGTGCTCGGCATACTCACCGGCATGAACACGAATCGCAGGGCCAGGCGTCCCAACATCGGCGTGCGCGCGGGATCGGAGGTGCACCTCGACGAGTGGGTCGCGCCCGAGGTTGCCGATGAGCTCGGCTTCCTGCGGGCCGGGAAGATCCTCGAATGGATGGACGTCGCCGGCGCGCTGGCCGCCACGCGCCATTGCCGCCGCTCGGTGGTCACCGCCTCCATCGATGGAATGGAGCTGCACACGCCCATTCCGCTGGGAGAGCGGGTGGCGATGACCGCGCGGGTCGCCTACACCTCGCCGCACAGCGTCGGCGTGTCCGTGACGATGGATCACGGCGAGCCTCACCCGGGCGCGCCCGGCCTCGAGGCCTACATGACCTTCGTGCCCATCGATCGCAAGGGCCGCACCGTGCCGGTGCCGCAGTTTTCTCCGGAGACGCCGGCCGAGCGCTCACGCTTTCGCGAGGGAGAGCTGCGCCGCGAGTTTCGCCGGCGGGCGCTGCACCCCAACCTGACGCTGGTCTCCGATCCGACCGAGCTCGTCGAGGGTGAGATCGAGGAGAAGGATTGGCCGCTGCTGGTGCGCGAGTGGATGACCCGGCTTCCCCGCTACCTGCGCATGCCGTGGGAGCGCGCCGATTCGCAGCAGCCGCGCACGCGCAGCCGGTCGTACATGCACAAGATCGAGCCGGTGCGCGTGGGCTCGATGAACTTTCACGGCACGCTCTATGGCGGAACCCTCATGCGATGGAGCGAGGTGTCGGCCACGCTGTCGGCGCGCGCGTTTGCGGGGCGCGTGCCGGTGCGCTGCACCGGGCTGCACGGCATGTGCTTTCTGCGTCCGGTCGAGCGGGACCGCTTCGCGCACCTGCGGTCGGTGGTGGTCCATTCTACGCCGCAGTCGCTCACCAGCCTGGTCAGCGTTCAATCCGAAGATCCCGAGCAGGGATCGTACGTCGAGAACCTGCGCGCCTTCTTCACCTACGCGCCGCTCGACGAGGATGCCCGCATGCCGGCGCTCGAATGCCAGAGCGACGAGGAGCTCGCGCTGTTCAAGGAAGTCGAAAAGCGGATGGAGCTGCAGCGCCGCCTCGGGGGGCTGCCAGACCCGGCGGCGTGAGCGGCGATCGCGCTGGCGGTCATCGACGCGAAGGTGCCGAGCGCGCCCACCACGTCCTCGCTCAAGGGCTGCCGGAAGAAGGTCGCGAGCACGCCGTGCAGCGCACCCTCGGCGACCAGCGGCAAGATCGCCACCGAGGCCAGCTGCTCGCGCTTGACCCAGGGCTGCTCGAAATGGGGATCGCCGTCAAGGCCGTTGCAGACGAACGGCGTGCGCGAGCGCGCCACGACGCCCACCTTATAGGGATAGTTTGCGAGATCGATTCGCGCCCTCGGGCTGGTGGAGGTCCGGCGCGACAGCCCGGCGCTCGCCCGCAGGTAGAGCGCGTTTTCGCCCGGCTCGAGGATCCAGATGCGCGCCAGCGCGGCGTCGAAATCGGCGTCGAGCGTCTCGACCACCAGCTCGACCAGCTGCTTCAAGTCCAGCCGGGCGGCCAACCGCGTCGCCGCGAGCGAGGCCGCGTGCATCGAGCGCACGGCCGCGGCGGCGTTGCCACCGTCGAGCGTCCAGTCGAGCGTGAGCTCCAGGCGCACCTGCTTGACCACCGCCTGCACCAGCGAGGGCGTGCGCGCGAGGAGCGTCTTCCGACCCAAAAGCGCGATCTCGCCGATCGACCGCCCCTCATCGAGCAGCGCGCGGACGGCCCGCAGCACCTGCACGTCGTCATCGCTGTAGAGCCGTTGTCCACCGGTTCCACGATGCGGCGACAGCAGGCGGTGACGGCTCTCCCACGCGCGCAAGAGCGCCGGCGAGAACCCGGTCAAGCGGCCGACGGTCCCCATCTTGTGTCGTCCGCGGCTCACGAAAAGCGACGTTCGCATGATCGACCTCGACAACAACTAGACGCTCTGTGATGTTTCCGCCCGGTAAGCAGCGCGTGAGCTCTTGGTAACTTCGCAAGTCCGGATCGGGCGGCGCGAGCCACTGAAGCGCGGGCTGGTGTAAGCTGTGGGGATGAAATTACTGCTGGGGGCGGTGATTGGGCTGGTGCTGCTTGCGGCGGCCCCTGCGCAGGCGAAGAACAAGGACAAGGCGCGCGAGGCCTACCGGCTCGGGATCCAGCACTACAACTTGAGCGAATATTCCGAGGCGCTCGCGGCCTTCAAGGACGCGTACCGCAACTACGAGGACCCGTCGTTTCTGTTCAACATCGGGCAGTGCCATCGGTCGCTCGGGCAGAAGGTCGAGGCGGTGCAGGCGTATCGATCGTTCTTGCGCGAGGCCACCAATCAGGATCAGCGCGAGGACGTGGAGAAGCTGATCGTCAGCCTCGAGGAGGCGATCAAGATGGAGCAGGTCGCGAACAGCCGGCCGCCGCAGGGCACGCTCGATCCGAACGCGCCGCGCCGGCGCGAGCCGCCGCCGGTGCAGGAGGTGACGCCGGCGCCGGTGGGGGTCGAGACGCCGGTGGTGGTGGCGCGGCCCGCCGAGCGGCGCGCGACGCCGATCTACAAGAAGTGGTGGCTGTGGACCGCAGTCGCGGTGGTGGCAGTGGGAATCGGCGTGGGCGTCGGGGTCGGGGTGGGCGCGGCGCGCTCGCCATCGTTCCCGTCGTCGATGCCCACCGACGGAACCTTTCGGTTCTAGTGAAAATGATGCGCTCTCTCCAACTCGCGCTCTGTTCCCTCTTGGTCGCCGGCTGCGGCGGCGGCACCGGCTCGCTGGTGGTGGTCACGGTCGATTCGAACGCGCCGCTCGCCGACGTGGCCAGCCTGCGCTGCACCGCCACCGCCGGCGGCCAGACCAAACCGTTCAGCGTCCTGCTCGCGGTGCACACCTTTCCGCCCACGCACAGCTTCAGCATCGAGGTCTCGCCCGAGATCAGCGGCGTGCTCTCGGTGCACGTCGACGCGTTGAGCTCGACGGGCGCGACGGTGGGCAGCGACGACGGGCAGACCACCATCGTGGCGGGCGCCAGCGCGACCATCGCGCTCGAGCTCGGCGGCGGCGGTGGAATGGATCTCGGCACGGGCGACGGCGGCGACGGCGGCGGCGCGGATGCGGCAGGTTGCGCGACCTCCGCGACGTGCGCGGACTCGACGCCGATCTGCGCCAGCTCGACCTGCCGCGCGTGCGCCAGCGCGAGCGACGATGACCAGTGCCAGATCCACAACGTCGCCACGCCGATCTGCGATCCGGTCGCGGGCGCGTGCCGGGCGTGCAAGACGCACTCGGAGTGCCCGGCGGGCGTGTGCGCGAGCGACGGGAGCTGCGTGCCGGTCTCGAACATCGCCTACGTCAACAGCGGCGCGGCGGGTTGCCCATCGACCGGCACGCACGACGGGCTGTCACCGGCCACGCCATTCTGCGATCTGCCGCCGGCCGTCGCGGGCACCCAGCCGTTCATCCTGGTGCACGACGGCCTCTACACCCCGGTCACCGTCGCGCGCGCCGCGACCATCGTCGGGCCCGGCATCGCCGGCATCAGCAACTACGCGACGATCCAGCCGCCGGGCGGCGCCTCGGTCGCGCTCACGTTCGCGGCGACGACCTCGGTCACGCTCACGATCGACGGGCTGAACTTCATTGGCTCGGTGGTCTGCACGGGCGGCGCCGCACAGACGCTGGTGGTGAAGAACTCGCAAGTGACCAGCGCGCCGCTGAACGCCTTCGGCGTGCTCGCGGGCAACTGCAACATCGACCTGATCGCCAACGACATCGTCAACAACACCGCGGGAGGCGTGAAGCTCGGCACCGGCACGGCGCACCTGTTGAACAACCGCATCTCCGACAACCGGGTGGTCGCGACCGACGGCACCTCCGGCTGGGGCGTGTTCGACAACGACCCGGGGAACCTGACGCTCGAGAGCAACTACATCTCGGGCAACCAGTCGGGCGGCGTGTTCATCGAGGCCGGCGCCTGGAGCCTGATCAACAACTACCTGGTCGTCAATTTCGGAAACGCCGGCGCGATCTTGAACTCGCCCGGGGGCACCTTCCGCTTCAACACCGTAGTCGGCAACCCGGAGGGCATCGAGTGCAACGGCGGCAACGTCGCGATCGAGTCCTCGATCATCTGGCACAACCCGATGGCGGGTGGCCAGACCTTCAACGGCGGCTGCATGCGCACGAACGTGGTCGTCGGCTCCGACCAGACCGCGTTCGCCGGCGACGTCGCGCTCGATCCGTCGTTCATCCTGGGCGGCGAGTACAAGCTCGATCCGACCAGCGCGCTCAACACCGCGTGCTGCGTCGACAAGGTGCCGATGGCGGTCGGCTTCCCGGATCACGACTTCTTCGGCAATCACCGACCTCTCGGCGCCGCCTTCGACATCGGTGCGCACGAGCTGAAGTAGTGAAGAGGCGCTCCTCCATCGGCCGGCTGATCCTGCTCGTGCCGGCGCTCGGCCTCGCGCTGCTCCTCGGGGCGCGCGCGGGGGTTCGCGCCGAGGGGCCCGACAAGCTGGTGGCGCCGATCCCGGCGGCGAACCGCGGGCCGGTCGATCCTGCTTCGGGCGACAAGAAGGGCCCGCAGACCATCACGGTGGGGCTGTACCTACAGAACATTCCGGAGATCGACGTCAAGTCGAACTCGTTCAACGCCGAGTTCTATCTGTGGTTCCTGTGGAAGGGCGACATCGATCCGACGCTCACCTATCAGCTCACCAACGCGGTCAGCGTCGGGGATCTGTCGAGGACGCCGATCTACGCCGACGCGAGCGGCAACGCCGTGGCCGAGGTGCTGCCCGATGGGCGGCGGCTGCAGTGCTTTCACGTCTACGGCCGGTTCGGCCATCCGTTCCCGCTCGCCCGCTATCCGTTCGACGACCACGACATCGTGATCTCCATCGAGGACGCCAAGCATCCGGTGGCGCGGCTGGTGCACGAGGTCGACTGGAAGGGCAGCGCGATGCGGCCGGACCTCTCGATCCCAGGCTGGAGCCTGAGCAAGATGCACCCCGAGATGGGGCGCTCGCAGTTCGCCACCACCTTCGGCGATCCGCGGTCCGGCGCGAGCGGCGAGAGCTACTCGCGGGTCGACTTCACGGTGCACATCGAGCGGCCGGTGGTCGGCATCGTCTCGAAGACGGTGATCCCGATCGCGATCATCATCCTGATCACGTTTGGCGCCTTCTTCTGCCAGGCGCAGGACATCGACGCCCGGCTGTGCCTGACCATCACCGCGCTCATCTCCGCGGTCGCGCTGCAGTTCACCGCAGCGACGGAGCTGCCGCCCACCGGCTCGCTCTTGCTGCTCGACAAGATCTACATCCTCAGCTACGTGATCATCCTGGCGGTCACCTTCTGTTGCATCGCCGCCAATCGCTACGTGCACAAGGAGCGGCCCGAGACCGCGCGCAAGATCGACCGCTGGGGGCTCGTTTTGTGCAGCTCCGCCTACTTCGGCATCCTCGCCTTGACCGTCTTGAGGGCGCGCTGATGCGCAGGCACCCGCTGGTTGCGATCGCGCTGGTCTGCCTGGTGATCGCGTTGACGCGCGGGAGCGCCGCGCACGCCGACGCGCCGCGCAAGGTGGTGGTCGGGACCTACCTCAATCATGTGACCGGCATCGACATCAAGAACAACAGCTTCGCGGTCGACTTCTACGTCTGGTTTCGCTGGGAGGGCGACGACCTCAAGCCGCTCGAGACGTTCGAGCTGGCCAACGGGCGCATCACCTCCAAGAGCGGAATCCAGAAGAAGAAGCTCGGCAGCCAGAATTACGCCGCCTGCCGCGTGCTCGCGACCATGACCAAGTTCTGGGACCTGCGCCGCTTCCCGCTCGACAGCCACACGCTGACCCTGGAGATCGAGGACTCGGAGCAGGACGATCGCACGGTGGTCTACCAGCCCGATGCCGACAACACCGGCGTCAGCCCGGAGCTGCAGGTGCCCGGGTGGGTGGTCGCGCGCAGCCGCGCCGAGGTGATGCGGCAGGTCTACCACACCAACTACGGCGACACGTCGCTGCCGTCGAACAAGGAGTCCGCCTACTCGCGCTACCTGTTCTCGGTGGACGTCGCGCGCCCGGGCTACGGCCGGTTCCTCAAGGTGTTCTTCGGCCTGTTCATCTCGGTGCTGATCTCGTGGTGCGCGTTCTACGTGCGGCCCAAGGAGTCGAGCCCGCGCGTGAGCCTGGGCATGGGCGCGACCTTCGCGGCGGCGGCGGTGACGGTGGCGATCAACAACTCGCTGCCCGACACCAACGCGGTGACCATGGCGGATAAGCTGATCATGCTCACGCTCGCGATCATCGTCGCGTCGGTGGCGGTGACCATCGCCGCGCTGACGCTGTTCGCGCACGGCAAGGAAGGGATCCAGAAGCAGCTCGACTTCTATTGCTCGATCCTGTTTCCCGCGGTCTACCTGGCCACGCTCTACTTCATCGTCGCGTAGCTACGGCGTCGCCTTCGGCTTGGGCGCCCCGTAGGCGGCGCGCACCTCGGCCACCAGCGCGTCGTCGGCCTCGGTGGTCTTGCCCGAGTCGCGCAGCTCGCGGTAGGCCTTGCCGGTCTCTTCGATCTTGGCCTCGGCCTGGTGGACGATGTGGCCCACGTGCCGCCAGGTGCCGCCCAGGATGCCGACCGCGACCATCCCGAGCGCGAGCGCCACGAACCACGGCGCGCGCCGCCGCAAGAGCAACGCGATCGACGCGACGACGATGCCGAACTCGGCGGCCAGCTGGGCGCGCTCGTACTCCTCCTGCCCGTCGGTGTGCGCGCGGATCACCGGATCGTACGAATCGACCCACTCGTTGGCCGCCTGCGACTCGGCGTAGTAACGCTCGACGGAGGTCGCCAGCGCGAGCATGTCCTTGGCGTCGACCTTTTCGCCCGCGGCGGTGGCGTGCAGCTGCCGCAGGCTGAGCACCGCGGCGCGATGCTTGATGTCCTGCGCCTGATACTTGGCGTGCGCGTGCTGCTGATCGACCAGCGCCTTGACCAGCTCGGTGCGCTCGCCGCCCACCTTGGCCGCGGCGAACGCCAACAGCACGCCGAGGGTGGCCATGGTGATCCCGACCCACATCGTCAACCGCCCGGCGGGCTCGTGCCCTCCGTGTCCGGCGTGGGCGGCGTGCTCCGCTCGTTCGAGGGTTTCGGTCGCGTGACCCATCTCGGGCTCCTGGCTACGGGCAGGTGATCGCGCCGCTGGTCAGGCCGACCAGCTGCTTGTTGAAACAGATCTTCTGCGACGCGCCCTGCATCATGGCCACGCAGCAGTCGGGATACTGGGTCTGCGCGTCGCCGGCGGTGCAGTCGGTGGAGGTGTGGCACAGCCGCGTCTGTCCGGAGGCGCCGCCGCCGGCGAGCGTGAACATCGGATCGCAGCCGCTCGGCGCGCTCTCGCAGGTGGTGCTCTGCGCCGCGCCGCCGGCGAGCTTGAGGCAGCACGGATTGCCGCCGCAGTCCTCGGTGCCGCCGCACTCGATCGAGAGCCCTCCGTCGGGGCACGAGGTGGTGCAGCCGGGCACCGACATGCCGGCGCTCTGGGTCACGCAGCAGTGCTTGGTACCGGTGCACACCATGTTGCCGCACATGAGCGTGTGCCCGGAGGTGAGGTCGACGGGTTGGAGCAGATCAGCCGGTGGTGCGCCGGTGAGATCGGCGCCTGCCTGGCCGCCGAGATCGTCCGGTGCCGGTACGCCGTTGGTGCCACAGGCCGCGAGGAAGCACAAAGCAAGGAAGGTTCCGCGCATGCGCGCGACTTTAGCACGCGCGCGGGTCAGCGCTGATACGGCTTGAGCTTGCCGCCCTGCAGCGACAGGGTCTTACCGGCGTAGCCGTCGGGAACCTGGGTCACCAGATCGTCCCGGTCGCGCACCACCAGGTAGTCGTTGGGCACCTCGACGCCGCTGTTCAGCCACAGGCCGGTACCGACGATCGAGCGGTGACCGATGCACGCGCCGAGGAATTTCTTGCCGGAGTTCACCACGCGGCCCTGGTGCTTGACCTTGACGTCGAGCAACTCGCCGTGGGTGAGCTTCATGTCGATGGGGAAGCAGCCGCCCATGTGCATGGCGCGTTTGCCGAGGACGCACATCTGCGCGGCCGGATACGAGACGATGCTCATCGGATAGCAGACGGAGAACGCGACGCGCGTGTGGAACGAGGCCACCGCGCGCTCGCCGAGCACCGAGAACACCAGCTCGCTCTGGCCTTCGACCTTGGCGCCGTCGCCGAGGTAGCAGCCGAAGACGGTGGCGTGCGCGCCGATGCTCACGCCCTTGCCGATCACCGAGCCGGCGACCCAGGCGGTCGGGTGGATGTCCGCGCCGCGCCCGATCACGTTGAGCCTCTCGCCGATGGTCCACTTGTTGAACGACAGCGCCGAGACGATCTTCCACAGAAACCACAGCACGCGACGCGGCGAGAAGTCGATCCAGTGGGCGGCCAGGGCAGCCTGGTTCACGTCGAGGATGTGCGACCAGTGGCGCACCGACTGCACGGCGTCGCGGGTGATCGCGTAGTCGAGCTCCAGATCTTCGCGCAGGATCTTCAGGTTCTCGGCGACGAACTTCTTCTCCTTGATCAGCACCTTCACCAAGGGGAGCGACGCCAGGCGCGCGCGATCGAAGGGGCCGCCGCGCCACAGCACCAGCGGCAAGGGAGCGTGCATTCCGTCGGGCGCGTCGCGCACCAGCTCGAGCCCGCCGAGCGGCGCCTTCTCCTCGAGAAAACGGCACGCGCCCAGCGCGAAGCGCAGCGGGCCCGCGGTGCGTCGCGCCGCCGCCATCGCCTTGCGCAAGAAGTGTCGCGTGAGAAAGAGATGATCTTCGACCAGCAGAAAGGCTTCGTCACGCACCTCGTCGAGCGAGGCGATCACCTCGACGCTGGCGCACACGCTGCCGAGCACCGCCCGTTGATAGTCCTCGAGGCGGCGATTGAGCACCAGCACCTCGCCGACCGCTTCGTCGAACGGCGCGATGCGCGCTCCGGTCTTGAGGATGTAGCCGCGCATGGCTAGCCGCCGAGCTGGACCGCTTTTCCGACCCACGCATCGGTCTCGGCCGCTTCCACCATGAAGTCGGCCACGTCGGCGCGCGAGATCGAGCCGGGCACCGCGACGATCGCGCTCTCCTTGGCGTAGCGCTTGCGCGCGGGACCGTTGGTGAGCCGCGTGGGCCGGGCGATCACCCAATCGAGGCCGCTGTCGCGAACCTGTTGCTCCTGCCGCTCGTGATCCTCGAACGGCACCTTGAGCAAGAACGAGATCACCAGCTTGTCGATGAAGAAGTTGGCCAGCTTGCGGCTGTCGCCGACGCCGTGCGCCCTCAGCACGACCAGCCGCCGGACGCCGCTCGCCTTCATCGCATCGATGGTGTAGCGCGTGCCCTGCGAGAAATAGTTCGGGTTCTGCTTGAACGCCTTGAGGCTGGTGGCCGACGCGGTGATCAGGAGCGCGTCGTGGCCGGGCACCGCCGCCTCGACGGAGGCCTGCTGGTGGAAGTCGCCGGCTCGCCGGGTCAGCTTGGCGTGGTCGAGCTTCAGCTTGTCCGGGCTGCGCGCGAACGCCGTGACCTCGTGGCCGCGGTCGAGCGCCGCGCGCACCGCCAGCGCGCCCGTGCCTTGCGAAGCGCCGATGACCAGAAGCCGCATGCGGCGGATGTTAGTACGAGATCGTGGCGCTCGGGAGGAAGTGTTCGATCACCGAGACTTCGGGCCAGCCGTCGCTGTCGCGCAGGCCGTCGAAGCGCGCCAGCACGACCACCGAATCACGGGCGTCGATGAACGGATCCTTGTCGAGGTTCGCGAGCACGCGCTGGCCGGTCATGACGTCGTAGTTGTAGCTGCGCCTGCCGGTGACGAAGCGGCGCGAGTCGCCGGGCCAGCCCTGGCGGGCATAGGTCAAGCCGAGCTGCACGTCGGTCGACTGACCCACCAGGTGCATCTCGTTCAAGACGCCCTGCGGCGAGAGTCGCGCGCGCATGATCAGCAGCGCCCCGCGAAACTTCTCCGGCCGCGCGAGCGCCTGCGAGAGGGAAAAGAGCGGCACGCGGCGCTCGTGCAAGAGGCTGAGATCATCGTCGACATCCCCGCCACGCTCGGCGATCACGCGCGCGATCAAGAGCGGCGCGTCGGCGCGGGTCTGCAGGTCGCGATCCCACGCGCCCGAGAGCACCGCACGCAGCGCGGTGAAGTGTCCGTCCTGCACGCATCCCCAAACGCTGCGCCACGCGTCTTGAGACGGAAGCTGCGCGCGCGCCGCTTCGACGCAGCGGGTGGGTCCTTCGACGCGCGCCGCGAAATCGAGGCCGCGGTCGACGGGCGCCTCCGCAACCGGCTGGCAACAGAGCGGATCGTTGATCTGTTCGGTGCGATCCGCGGCGCATCCGCAGAGACCGACCAGCAGCCATTCCAGACGCATGCGCACCTCCGCGTCACCATGAACGTAACACGCTGCGAATTATTCAGATCGCGCCGTATTTGGCCGGGATGAACGTGTGATAATGTGGGTCCAAACGATGCGGTCGACAATTCTCGCGCTGATCTTGATCTTGCCATGCGTAGCCAATGCACAGGGTCGTGCAGGGCGCGGTGGCGCTCCTCCTGCTCAGGGCGGCGGACGCACCACGCCGACGCCGGAGGAAGCCAAGAACGAGAAGCTGATCGACGAGATTCGCGCGACCCTCCCGCAACATCCGCCGCTCGCGAAGGATCTGTGGCCGTCGAAGAACGCCATGATGCTCGGCCGCCTGCTCTATGCGGAGCAGCCGCGCGCCGATCTCGATCGATATCTCAACGCGATGTGGAACGAGGCGAAGGATCTGCCGGCCCGACGGGTCGTGCTGAACGGGCTCTGGCACGACGCGGAGAAACCGAAATTTGCGCGTGCCGCGATCGACGAGTTCTTCCGCAAGCACGCGAGCGGCGGGGACCTTCACGCACCGGACGACGCGCCGGCTGCACCTGCAGCGCCCGCAGCGCCCGCAGCTTCGGCTGCTCCGAGCGCACCACCTGCGGCGGCCGCACCCGTCAAGGCCGCCCACTAGTCTTTTACGTTTCGCGGGACGAAGGCCGGGGCCTCACCGTGACAGCCCATCGAGTGCGCCTTGGCGAGCGGCGACTTGAGCGGCACGCCGGGCAGCTCCTTGGGGACGATCAGGGTGAATCCGTCCGGCCCGCCGGCGAGCTCGACGCCGAAGCTCCGGTCGCTCTCGCGTGGAGGCGACGCCCTGGCGCACTCGGGATAAGGCGAACACTCGCCGCTCCGCTCCTCGACGATGGTCACCCGATAGTGCAGCTCCACCGACAAGCCGATCACGTCGGCGTTGGGCCGTCCCACCGGATGCTGGACGCACGCGCGCGTCAGGCTGAGCGTCGTCTTCTCGCCGTTTCCGTCGGCGCAGACGTTCGAATAGGTGGCGTGCTCGGCGGCGCTCTTGAGGAGTCGCTCGAGCTCCCTGCGGACCGCGGCAGAGACGGCCTCGCACGCAGCCTCGCACGCGCCCTGGTGGCGGTAGCGCCGGCCGGGACAGGACGAGGATTGGTAGAACGTCTGGCCGTCGCAGCTGCAGAACGGAACGTGGTTGCGCAGACAGCCGCGGCCGGTCGCGGCGCAGCGTCCGGGCGTTCGATCGTCGCAGCCCTTGCCTTCGCACTCGCCGCTCGCGCACTCGCCGCCCGACAGGCAGGCTTGCCCGCCGCCGCGCGTGCCGGGCGGAGCAGTATCGGCGCGCGGCGCAGTCGTGCCCAACAGAGTCAGCGTGATGAGCAGCGCGATTCGCATCCCGTTCATCCTACCAGCGAGCGCGAAAGTCAGGGCGCGGTGGGGAAGCGGCCGCTGGCGACCAGCAGATCGAGGCGGGCCTGGCGGGCGGTGTCTTCGGCGACCACCGAGGTGGTCTCGGCGTCGCGCGCGGTGCGTTCGGCGTCGATCACTTCGATGTTGGTCGAGGCGCCCGCCTGGTAGGCCAGGTTGGACAGCCCGAGCGCTTCGACCGCCTGGCGGGCGGCGTCGCGCGCGGCGGTGAGCGCGCTGCCGGCGCGGCGCACCTCCTCCTGCGAGGCGCGCACGTCGGACTCGGCCTGGCGGACCGCGCCGTCGACGCTGGCGCGCGCCTCCTTCTCGAGCGCCTGGCGCTCGCGCGCCTGGCCGTAGCGCAGGCCGCCGTCGTACAAGGGGACGCTGAGCAGGAGCTGCGCCTGCCAACCGGTCTCCGGCAGCGTAAGCGTCGGCGGGTTCTGATAGAACGGCTGAAACGTGCCGAGGAGCACCGGCAGGTAGTCGGCCCAATCGTCGCGCACCAGGTGATGCGCGGCGGTGAGCCGCAGGCGCGCGAGCCGCACGTCCGAGCGTAGCCCGGGCGCGTCGCGCAGCGCGTCGCCCTCGGTGGGCGGCGCGGGAAGGGCCACGTCCTCCTCGGCGTCGAACGGATGATCGGCGCCGGCCAGCACGCCGAGCGATTCCTGCAGGCGCGTGAGCTGCGCGTGGGAGGTCTCGAGCTGCGCCTCGTCGGTGGAGAGCTCTTGCGCCGCGCGCAGCTCGTCGACGCGCGTGCCCCAGCCGCCGGCGAAGCGCTGGTGCGTGAACGACGCGTGCGCCCGCGCGGCGATCACCGCGCGACCGGTCACCTCGATCACCCGGTGCTGCGCGATCAGCGTCAGGTAGGTGCGCGCCACCGCGATCGCCAGCTGCCGTCGCTGCTCGACCGCGCTCAGCCGCGCGACGTCGACGTTGTCGCGCGCGTGCGACCACTGCATCCAGTGCTGCGGCGCCACCAGCGGCACGGTCACCAGCAGGTTGGCCGCGACCTGATCGGCGGCCGAGATCACCGCGCCGTTCAGCACGCGGTTTCCGTCGAGCCGCGTGTAGCTGCCGTTGGCGAAGAGGGTGGGGAGCGAGCTCGAGCGCACCTGCTCGACCAGCGCCTGGGCGCGCCGGATCTCCTCGGCGGCGATGATCGCGGTGGGGTGCCGCGCGAGCGCCTGCGCGACCGCTCCGTCCAGGCTGATCTCCTCGGGCGCGGCCCCGGCTCTAGCCGAGAGCAGCAGCGCGACGGCGAACGCGGCCGCCCTGGCGCTAGTTCTTGGACCGCGCGTCATGCTTGTCCCCGGAGGTGACCGGCTGGATGAGGTCGCCGTCCGACGCGCTGTCGCCCAGGTTGAGCGCCACCTTGGCTCCCTCGTCGAGGCCGGACAAGATCTGCACTCGCGAGCCGTCGTTGTCGGCGATCACGACCGGCCGATAGGCGAGGTGGTTGTCCGCGCCGACCACCGCGACGAACGGCTTCTTGTCGCGGATGATCAGCGCCTCGACCGGCACCTCGATGTGGCTCACGGCGCGGATCGCCAGCGCCACCGAGACGTAGCTGCCCGGGACGATCTTGCCGTCTCGGTTGTCGAGATCGATCTCCACCAGCATCATGCGCGTCTTCGGATCGAGGTCGCTGGCGAAGCGGCTGATCTTGCCCTTGCGCTGCACCTCGGGCTGCGCTCCCGGCACGCTCACCAAAGCCGCGTCGCCGACGTGCACCAGCGCCGCGTCGCGCTGATCGACGTACACGTACACGCGCAGCTTGTCGGGCTGCGTGATGGTCACCAGCGGCAGCGCGCTGGTCTGCGCGTTGGCGGCGTTCTGCACCAGCGCGCCGCGATCGGCGAAGCGCGCGGTCACCAGGCCGTCGAACGGCGCGCGCAGGGTCTCGTACGATTTCTGCGTGGCGAGCGAGGCCACCGTCGCGTTGGCGATCTGCGCCTGGCTGGTCTCGAGCTCGGCCTCGCGCGCCGACACCACGCCCGGCCCGGCCAGCGCCTCCGCGCGCTTGGCGTTGAGGCGGTGATAGTTGGCGTCGGCGACCGCCGCGTCGTACTGGCGATCGAGCTCGGGCGACTCGATCACCGCGAGGATCTGGTTGGCCTGCACGCGGTCGCCCTTGTCGACGCGGATCTCCTTGAGGTAGCCGCTCAGCTTGGCGTACAGGGTGACGGTGGCGAACGGGCGGGCTTCGCCTTGCAACTCGAGGCCGCGCTCGGCGGCGCCGCGCGTCGCCGGCACCACCACCACGCGCGGCCCGGCCGCCATGGTCGCCGTGCGCGACGCGGCTTCGCTGCTGGCGGCCGAGCTGCGGACGCTGGCGATCAAGCCGACGCCCACCGCTGCGGCGATCACCGCGGCGACCCCGAACACGAACAGCAAGCCGGGTCTGGTGCTCATGAGACGGTCCTCTCCGGTTCGGCGCCCGCCTTCTCGGCGAGGAAGCGCGCTTCGAGCAGTTGCTTGGTGGGCGGCTTGACCCGCAGCACCGAGTACACCACCGGCACCACGAACAGCGTTACCAGCGTGGCCATCAAGAGCCCGCCGATCACCGCGCGGCCGAGCGGCGCGTTCTGCTCACCGGCCTCGCCGAGCGCCAGCGCCATCGGCACCATGCCGATGATCATCGCCAGCGCGGTCATCAGCACCGGCCGCAGCCGGGTCTTTCCGGCCTCGAGCGCCGCGTCGAGCGCCGACAGGTTCTGCTCGACGCGCAGATCGTTTGCGAAGTTGACCAGCAAGATCGAGTTCGAGACCGCGATGCCGACCGCCATGATCGAGCCCATCAGCGACTCGACGTTGAGCGTGGTGTGGGTGAGCGCGAGCATCCACAAGATGCCCACCAGCGCGCCCGGCACCGCGATCATGATGATCAGCGGATCGAGCCACGACTGGAACAGCACCACCATCAGGCAATAGACCAAGAGGATGGCGAGCACCAGCCCGAGCCCGAGACTGCGGAACGACTGGGTCATCACCTCGTTCTGCCCGCGCATGGTGATGCGCATGCCCACCGGCAGCTTGCCGAGCCCGGCGATCTTGCGCTCGATGTCCCTGGCCACCGAGCCGAGATCGCGGCCGTCGAGGTTGGCGGTGACGTCGAGGATGCGCTGCACGGTGTAGTGGTTGATCTGGTTGGCGGCGACCTGCGGCGTGAGGCTGGCCACGTTGGACAGGGTTTGCGCCGGGGCTTGCGGCACCGCGGTGGGCAGGCCGAGCCCGCCCGCCTGCCGCAGCGTCGACGCGGACGGCGGGGTCAGCGGCATGCCGAGCAGCGCCGGGATCGAGCGCAAGCGCTGCAGCGGCGTCTTGACCACCACGGTGTAGTTCACGTTGTTGGCCGGGTTGAGGAAGTACGACGGCGCCACCAGCGAGCTCGACGACAGCGAGATCAGCACGTCGTTGGCGACGTCGCGCTGGGTGAGGCCGAGCTGCGCCGCGCGCAAACGATCGACGTCCAGCTTGAGCGTCGGATAGTCGAGCACCTGCGTGATGTGCACGTCGACGGTGCCGGGCACCTCGCGCACGGCGTCGCGCAACCGCCGCGCGTACTCGGCCGACTTGTCCAGGTTCGCGTACTCGACCTGCAGATCGATGGGCGCCGACAGGCCGAAGTTGAGCACCTGACTGACGATGTCGGCAGGCTGGAAGTAGAAGCTAGAGCCCGGGAACTCCTCGGTCAGCCGCTGCCGTAGGATGCGCATGTAGCCGGCGGTCGGGTGGTGGTGCTCCTTGAGCGCGATCAGCATCTCGGCGTCCATGCCGCCGACGTTGTCGGTCTGGATGAACGCCAGGTTGAAGTAGAGCGGCACGCCGATCATGTCGTTGATCGTCTCCAGCTCGTCGGCGGGGATCAGCTGGCGGATGCGCTTGTCGACCTGGTCGACGAGCTGCTCGGTGCGCTCGATGCGCGTGCCGGGCGGCGCGCGAAAGTGCAGCTTCATCAGCCCGGCGTCCACCGTCGGAAAAAAGTCGGTCCCGACGATGGCCACCAGCGCGAACGAGGTGCCCGCGACCAGCGTCGCGGTGATCAGCGAAAAGCCGCGGCGCGACAGCATGAGCGCCAACGCCCGCCCGTACGCCTCCTGGAAGCGCTCGAACCCGCGATCGCGCCGCACGTTGAACCCGTGCGCGAAGCGGGTCCACGCGCCGCCCTTTCCGTCGTGGTTCTCGGAGACCATCAGCTTGCGCGCCAGCATCGGCACCAGCGTCCGTGAGAGCAGGTAGGAGGCGAGCATGGCCAAGACCACCGCCAGCGCCAGCGGGGTGAACAGGAACTTGGCCGGTCCGAACAGCAGCACCACGGGAAAGAACACGATGCAGATGGCCAGCGTGGCGACGATCGCCGGTACCGCGATCTGGCTCGCGCCGTCGAGGATCGCCACGGTGAGCGGCTTGCCCAGCCCGCGGTTGCGGTGGATGTTTTCGACCTCGACGGTCGCGTCGTCGACCAGCATGCCGATCGCCAGCGCCAGGCCGCCGAGCGTCATGATGTTGATGCTGTGGCCGGTCAGCTTGAGGCCGATGACCGCCGTGAAGATGGCCAGCGGGATCGAGGTGCAGACGATCACGATGCTGCGCCAGCTGCCCAGGAACAGGCCGATCATGAGCGACACCAGCAGCGACGAGAGGATCGCCTCGCGCAGCACGCTCTTGATGGCGCCGCGCACGAACAGCGATTGATCGAAGTCGATCTTGAGATCGAGCCCGGCCGGCGCGACTGCCTTGATCGCGGGCAGCGCCTCGCGCGTGGCGTCGACCACCGCCAGCGTCGAGGCGTCGGCGTGCTTGAGGATCGCCATGTAGGTGGCGCGCTTGCCGTTGACCCGCACGATGTTGGTCTGATCGGCGAACCCGTCCGAGACCTTGCCCACGTCGCCGATCAGCACCTCCACGCCGCCGACCACCTTGATCGGGATGGAGTTGAACTGCTCGACCAGCGACGGGCTGGAGTTCATGGTGACGTTGTACTCGCGGTCGCCGATGCGCGCGGTGCCCGCCGGCACGATCACGTTCGACGCCTGCAGCGCGTTGACCACGTCGGCGGGAGACAGCCCGCGCGCGGTCAGCGCCTTGGGATCGATGTCCACGTTGATCTGCCGGCCCTTGCCGCCGTACGGCGCCGGCGACGACAGCCCAGGGATGGTGAACAGCTTGACGCGCACGAAGTTGAGCCCGTAGTCGAAGATCTTCTCCTCGGGCAGCGTGTCGCTCGACGCGGTGATCTGCGCCACCGGCACGTTCGACGCGTTGAACTGGATCACGTTGGGCGGCGACATGCCCGGCGGCGTGATGCGCAGGATGCTGCTCGACACCGACGAGATCTGCGCGATCGCCGCGCCGATGTCGGCCTCCGGCTGGAAATAGACCTTGAGCAGCCCCACGCCGGGGATCGACTGCGATTCGATGCGCGCGATCCCGTTGACGGTGGTGGAGAAGGCGCGCTCGCTGATCAGCACCACGCGCCGCTCCATGTCCTCGGCCGACAGCCCGGGGTAGTTCCACACCACCGCGACCACCGGGATGTCGATGGTCGGGAAGATGTCGACCACCATGCGGGTCAGCGACAAGATCCCCATCAGCAGGATGAGGATCGACATCACCGCTACCGTATAGGGGCGCCTCAGCGCGAGCTCGACGATCCACATCGTTCGTTCCTCACTCCCGAGATGACTATCTAGTCAACAATCTCCGCTTCTTCTCTTCGATGCCGAGAAACGACATCGCGCTCACGCCCAGGTTCTTGATGATCTCCGCGTCGTCTTGGATGCGCGCCTGGGCGAGGACGCCTTCCATGAAGGCGAACAGCGAGCGCGCCTTGCTCGGCAGATCGGCGATCTGAACCAGCCCCTGCCCCTCGGCGTCGCGCAGCGCGCTCTCGTAGTAGCGCGTGTAGTTGGAGAGGATCTCCTTCACCTTGCTGGCGATCTCGGACTGATTGCCGCACTCCATCCCGACGCCGCTGTACAGACAGCCGGGGAAGTGGCCCATCTGGGCCTTGAGCTCGACCTGCCGGGTGTACACGTGATGAAAGTAGCGCCTCAGCCGCTCGAGCGGTGGCAGCGACGGGGAGAACAGCCCATCGAGCACCGGCTTGCGCGACTCCCAGTGCGCGTCGAGCGCCGCGACCACCAACTCGTCCTTGGACTTGAAGAAGTGATAGAAGCTGCCCTTCTTCACGCCCGACTGCTCGCAGATCGCGTCGACGGTGACCGCGCCGTAGCTCTCGCGCCAGATCAGATCGATGGTCGCCGCGACCAACCGTTCCCGCGCGTCACTCGACCGACCCATGAATTGAGGAATAGTTGACTAAACAGTCAATGTCAAGGGGCTAGGGTCGCACGCGGCAACCGGCGCCGTTGGCGTACAAGAGGTCCATCTCGCTGGAAGACAGCGCCCGGTTCCAGATCGAGACCGAGTCGATCGTGCCGGTGAAGGCGGGCGCGGTGCTTGGGAAGCCGAGCACATTGTTTCCCAGCGTCAGGCTGGTGAGGTCGAATGGCGTCAGCGGAATCGAGACGTTCTGCACGGCACTGTCGACGAACAGGGTTACCTGGCCGCTCGCGGCGTGCGCGTAACAGACGTAGGTGAAGGCGGCGACGGGCGCGACGATCGAGCCGGCGTGGCAGCCCGATCCCGGATCGACGAACAGCGAGCTCGCCGGCGCCGTGCAGTTCGTGCCGGAGGGAATCGATGCTTGCAGCCCGTAGGTTTCGCCGATCGCGCCCTGCCCGCCAGTGAACAGCGGCTCGCCCGCGCTCATCCGCGGCGCCACCTCGATCCACGCGCAGAACGTTCGTCCGGTGAGCGCCAGCGCGCTGCCACCGACGAGCGCGGACGAGGTGGTGCCGTTGAAGCTGAGCGCCTGGCCCAGCTTGCCGCCGGCGTAGTGGGTGTTGGTGAGCTGCAGGTCGTGGCCGTTGCCCGAGTGATCGGTGGATTCGCTGTCGAGCGGAAAGTAGGCGACCAGCCCGGGGATGTTCGCGCAGCTCTCGCCCTCGCTGTCGCCGTCGCCGCCGTCGCCGTCGAGGGTTGCGCCGACGGCAGCGATCTCGACGGTGGTCTGCGCGCGCTGGCCGAGCGCGACGGTGGCGTCGCCGCTGCCGCGACCGATCACGTTGCCGCCGGCGAGCGCGACCACCTGGATCTCGAGCTGGCCGTCGGTGACCGTGCCGAGCTGGAGCGCGACGGTCTGTGGTAGGGAGATCAGGCGCGACGGCGTGGTCGCGCGCGAGCCCTGGGTCGCGCCCGAGAGCAGCACCAGGAGCTGATCGATGATCAGCGAGCCGTCGGCGGTGAGCGCCACGCACGTGCCGCTCACGCCGGCGCACGGATCCGTCGAGCCGCAGGCGGCGGCGAGGACGCAGGCGAGCAGCAGCGCGCGGCGCATCAGAACGCGAGCACGCCGTAGCGCGGGTTGCTGACGCTCAGTCCGACGCCGAGGCCGACCCCGAGCCCGACGCCGAGCGCCACCGCGCCGCCGACGGCGGTCCACAGCCACCATTTCTTGTAGGCGGGCGCCGATCGGGGCGACGGCAACGGCGCAGAGATCGCCGGCGCGGCGGCAAGTGGCGCGATGAACGGCGGCGGCGAGGCCGGCTGCGCGGGCGCGAGCGGCGTCCGCAGGCGCAGCGGCGTCGAGGTTCCTTCCAACACCACGGCCGAGACCGTGGCGGTGCCCTCGGGCCAGCTCACCTGCACCAGGTGTGTGCCGGGCAGGAGATCGCGCGCGGTGAGTGGCGCGGGCCCGAGCGCGGCGCCGTCGATGATCACCTCGGCGCCCGGCGGATCGGTGAACACCACCAACTGTCCGAGCGCCGGCACGCGTGGATCGGCCGCCGGCGGCGATTCCTGCGCGACCGCAATCGCGCTCGCCAGCAGCGCGAGCCCCGCCCCCATCCACGCGCCTGCCGATCGCATCCGCGCGAGTATCCGGCGCGCGGCGAGTTGACGCAACCCCCGCGAAGGCCTAGATCCATTCGTTGGCCCGCTGATCCAGCGGGTGCCCATGCCTACGCCGCTCCGCCTGGTCGCTGGTTGCCTGCTCCTGATCGCGGCCACGGCGCGCGCCGGCGAGCCCGTGCAGGGCGCACGGCTCTCGGGCCGCATCTTCGAGCGCGCGTCGGTGATCGCCATCGCCGGCGCGACCGTCTGGGCCAAGAGCGGGGAATCGGTCGTCAGCGACGCCGAGGGCCGCTTCTCGCTCGACGTTCCGGCCGGCGCGGTGGAGCTCACCGTCACGGCGACCGGTTACGATCCGGCGCACTTCGTCGAGACGCTCGCGCCCAACGTGTCGCGCACCGTCGAGTACCGCCTGATGCCGATCGAGAACGGCGAGCGCTCGCGCTACACCAGCCGCGTGGTCGGCACCGGCCACCACGAGGGCGAGAGCTTCACGCTGCGCGACGACGAGCTCACCAAGGTGCCGGGCGCCGCCGGCGATCCGTTCAAGGTGATCTCGTTCTTGCCGGGCGTGCTCACGCCCATCCCGCTGTTGCCGATCTACGTGGTGCGCGGCGGCAGCCCCGGCATGAACGGCTTCTTTCTCGACGGCATGCGTGTGCCGCAGCTGTTCCACCTGGTGTTCGTCGACGGCGTGGTGCATCCGCGCATCGTCGATCACATCGACTTCTATCCCGGCTCGTACGACGCCACCTTCGGGCGCTACGCCTCAGGCGTGGTCGACGCGGCCACGCGGCCCGCGCGCACCGATGCGCCCTGGCACGGCGAGGTCGAGCTGCGCCTGTTCGATGTCTCCGCGCTGGCCGAGGCGCGGCTGCCGGGCGGCGTGCAGGTGCTGGCGGCCGGGCGCTACGGCTTTCCCGGGCCGCTGATCCACCTGGTGGCGCCGGGCGTGGACCTGAGCTACTGGGACTACCAGCTGCGCGTCGATTGGCGCGGGCTCACGCTCGAGGCGATCGGCTCGTTCGACTCGCTGGCGATCTCGCAGGCGCAGCCCGACGGGAGCCAGGCGGTCTCGGCGCAGTTCATGGTCGAGTTCCATCGCATCCAGCTGCGCGAGCAGTACCGAAAGGGCCGGCTCGAGCTCGAGGCCGCGCTGGTGGGCGGGCTCGATCGCATGAGCCTGTTCTCAGGCGAGGGCGTGCAGAAGCTGGGGCTGTCGGCGCGCCTCAACGCGCGGCTCAAGCTGTCGTTCCTGGCGCTCTCGCTCGGCGCCGACAGCGAGATCTCGCGCTTCAGCGCCGATCACTTCGCGACCGACCAGACGCGCGCCGCGCCCGACGAGCTCGGCGATCTGGCCGGCGATCGCAACGGGATCGTCGGCGGCGCCTATGCGCAGGGCACGCTCGCCTTCGACCGCTGGCTGCACTTCCCGGCCGCCGTCACCGCCGGGCTGCGCGCCGACGTCTACAACGCCAACGGCGTGACGCTGCTCGGCCTCGACCCGCGCGTGCTGGTGCGCTTGTCACCGCTCAAGCAGCTCGAGCTATTCGGCGGCTTCGGCCAGTACACGCAGGCGCCGTCGTTTCCGGTGCCGCTGCCGGGCATCGACACGTTCGCGCTGCAGCTCGGGCTGCAAAAAAACGTGCAGGGCTCGGTCGGCGTGCGGGTCAAGCTGCCGGAGAGCATCACCGCGTCGGCCACCGGCTACTACGGCCGCTTCACCAATATCAATGATGTGGTGATCGACTTTCAGGCGGCCTCGTGCACCTCGCCGCCGCCGGAGTCGATCAAGGGGCTGGCCGCGTACATCACGCGCCAGTCCTACGGCTCGGGCTACGGGCTGGAGCTGCTGGTGCGCAAGCAAGCGGGGCGGGTGAGCGGCTGGGTGGCCTACACGCTCAGCCGCTCCGAGCGGGTCTACTCGTGCGGGCTGGCGGCCTCGGACTTCGATCAGACGCACGTGCTCAATGCGGTGGTGCAGGTGCGGCTGCCCTGGCGCCTCTCGGCGGGCTTGCGGTTCAACGTGCAGACCGGCCGCCCGTACACGCTCTTGCAGGCGGATCTGGCGACCGCGTCGGTCACCGGTAGCCGCAACAACCAACGGCTGCCGACTTACGTGCAGCTCGATCTGCGGCTCGATCGCGAGTGGGTGTTCCGTCGCTGGGCGATGGCGCTGTTCCTCGAGCTCCTGAACGTGACCTATTCGGAGAGCATCTACGGCGTGACCTTCCCCAAGGATCCCACGCTGATGATCACGCGCTATGATCAACCGCAGTTTCAGGGGTTCCGCTGGATCCTGCCGTCGATCGGCGCGCGGGGGAGGTTTTGATGCGCGCTGCAGGGATCGCGATCGGGATGATGCTGGCGGGCGCGGGCTGCACCTTTCAGTGGAGCGCGGACCAGCCGATCTTTCCACTCACTGGCACGGCGCCGGCGCTGGGATCGTTCGACAAGCTCAACGTGATGCCCGGCGCCGGCCGCGCCGCGCGCATGACCGGCGCCGATGGCGCGACCTGGACGGCGTTCTGCGAGTTCTCGACGGGCGGCGGCAACCGGAGCTGCGTGCGGATGCACCTGGTGCGGCTGGGCGCGCCCGGCGACGCGCCGGCCGAAGAATTCGTCGACTCCACCGAGGGCTTCGCCACGCACGATCACGTGCTGTACGAGATGCACGACGACACCGTGGCGATGACCCGCACCATCACGCTGCATCGCCCCGGCGATCCGCCCGCCAGCGACGCGGCGTTCGTGGTGCCGATCGGCCGCGCGCTCCTGTACACCAACGACGACGGCGACTCCGACGTGTTCGTCTATTGGGTCGAGGACCAGGCCACCACCACCTACGACGTGTTCCGCCGCGATCAGACGTTTCATCGCCAGCTCCCCTTGCCGGCGGGCATCGATCCGACCCGCCCCGATGGACAGACCACCTTCGACTTCCTGCTCACCAGCGACGGCAACACGCTGGTGGTGCGCGAGCCCGACGGCACCGTCACCGCCGACTCGACGCTCGATGAGGGCATGGTTCCGCTCGGCGTGCGGCCGCCGGATTTCTTCCTCGACAACCGGCGACACGCGCTGGTCACCATCGGCGACGACGGCTTCCGCTCGGTGCCGCTGGCCGGCGGCGACGATCTGGTCCTCGATCCTACGGGCTTCGATCCCACCACGATCTCGCTGCAGGCCGAGCCGCACTTTCGCGATCCGACCGTCGGGCTGTTCCGCGCGCCGCTGGCGACCGATCTCGATCAGGCCTTCTACGATCGCGACGGCGCCCTGTGGCGCGTGCCGCTCGACGGCAGCGTGCCGCCCGCGGTGGTGCAGGCCGACGGGGTCCGGCTGCTTCGGCTCGGGCCGCGCGCGGAGCTGATCTACAGCCACGACCCGTCCGATCGCTACGCGGGCGGCGCCGGCGACGGTTGGCTCGGCGACCGGAGCGTCATGCAGCGCGGCCGCCTCGTCACCTTCAGCGGCGACGGCGCGCGCATCCGCTTCTTGGAGAACGCCGCCACGCTCGGCACCTACGGCGATCTCACGTCGGTGGGCGTGGCCGGCGGCGCCCCGGTCACCCTCGGCATCAACGTGCACGCCTACGACGAGCTGCCCGACGGCCGCGTGCTGGCGATCGAGAACCACGTCTACGAAGGCGACTGGAACCGCCTGGTGGTGATCGACGAAGTCGGCGGGGTGAAGCACTGGGTCACGCCGAGCGCGGCGGAGTTCTTCCTGGTGCCCGGCGGGCGCGAGCTGATCGCCGACGTGGTCGACGGGCTGGGCTACGACATCCTGCGGGTGCCCGCGCCGTAGCTACTGCGCGGCCGCCTTGTCGGGCGCGATTCGCTCGATGCTGTCGACCCACAGATAGCGCCCCGCATCGGTCGTGTACCACGTGCATCCGTCTGCAAACCAGGTGCTGAGGTAGCCGCGCACGCGCACCGGCTCGAGCGGTCGAAGATCGCGCACCTCGGCGTAGCGCTCGCGCGGCAACGAGATCGTGACGCCGCTCACGCCGCTGAAGACCGACATGCCTGCGATCGATTGACCGGTGCCGTACAAGAGCTGGTAGGTGACCAGCCCGCCGCACACCTCTTGCGCGACCAGCGGTCCGAGCACGCCTTCGACTTCGACGTTCACGCCCTGTCGCCCGGTCGCCGAGACGTCGCGCAGCGCCGCCTGCTCATAGCCTCGTGCCGAATCGGGCCGCGCGACCAGCCTGGTTCCGCTGCAGCCCGTGATGCACAGCACGAGACCAACGGCGAGGCGATGGGTGGGCATCCGAATAGAGTAGATCGTGATTGCAAAGCTGGAATGAACCAACGGTAAAGTTTTGTCAGCGCGCTCCGTGTTTCCGGCGACGGCCAAGCCCGAGAAACGGCAACGAGAGCAGCATCAGGAACAACCACCGGGCATCCGAGGCGGCGCCCGAGACCGAGCAGCCGCCCGGCATCATGGACGGCTGACCCGACGGGCCGCCGCCGCCGCCACCGACGCCGCCCGCATCCTGGTCACCGCCGCCGTTCGTCGGGCTCGCGTCGGCGCCGCCGTCGCTGCTCACTCCTCCGTCGTCACCCGGTGACGTGCTGCCACCGTCGGCGCCGCCCGGGCTCGAGCCACCGTTGGCGAGCGTCTGCAGATCCGCGAGCGTCCCGTTGAGCTGGTCGAGGTCGACCATGCCGCTGATTCCGGGCACGGTTCCCGTCGCCGCGTTCTGCCAGATGGTCCAGTCGTTCCACGGCGGGCTGGGAATCTTCGGGCAGCTCACCTGCCAGTTCGCGACCCACAACGTGTACGCGCCGAATCCGGCGGGTGAGCCGATGCTGGTCAGGAACGACGACGAGGTGTAGACGATCGGCGTCCGGCCGGTCTGCTGCTCGACGTGCTGCAGGAACGCCAGCGCGCCGGCTGCGACCTGCGCCGCGGTCATGCCGTCGAGCGTCTCGAGATCGAGGGTCGGCGGCAGATCTCCAGGCACCGAGGGGCCGGAGATCTTCAGGAAGTAGTCGGCCTGCTGAACCGCGTCTGCGCTCGCGCGGAAGAAGTGATAGGCGCCGCGAACGACCCCGCTGTCGCCGGCCCCCTTCCAATTGGTGGCGAACTGCGGGTCGAGGAAGTTGGTGCTCTCGGTGGCCTTCATGATCGCGAACTCGATCCCGCCCGCCTTGACGCTCGGCCACGCGATCGCGCCGTCGTAGTGCGAGACGTCGATGCCGTTGGTGACCGCGCCCTTGGCACACACCGACAGGCCCTCTTCGAGCTCGCCGATGCGCGGCACACCGGTGCACGCGGACAGGGTGACCAGAAACGCAAGGCTGGCTGGTCGCATGGTCGGACCACAAGGCAATAAGTACGCCTGGCCGCAGGAGCGGCGAACCGCCGAGAATCACAGCGGGACAATCGTTGGCAGGGAAACCCCCCAGGGTCATCGCGCCACACCACTTGGGCATTTTGCGCCGACCGGTCCGGTCCGTCGATGTGACAAGATGCGGACGAAAAACGACGAGGAGGCGGGCATGGTGACTCCGATCCAGGCGGATCTTTCGGGCAAGACGGCGCTGGTGACCGGCGCGACGGGCGGGATCGGCAAGGAGATCGCGCGCGGGCTCGCGCGGTTCGGTGCGCACGTGGTGATCGGCGCGCGCAACCTCGAGCGCGGCGAGGCGGCGCGCAAGGAGCTGGCTGCGGAGGCCAAAGGTGGCCTCTCGGTGCTGGCGGTCGATGTCTCGGAGGCTTCGGCGATCCGCGTCTCCGCGCAGGAATTCGAAAAGCAGCACCCGCGGCTGGACATCCTGGTCAACAACGCGGGCGCCTGGTTCACCGACCGCCGCGAGAGCCGCGACGGCCACGAGCTCACGCTGGCCACCAACGTGCTCGGCCCCTACCTGTTGACCAAGCTGCTCGAGCCGCGACTGCGCGCGAGCGGACCGGCGCGCGTGGTGAACATCGTGTCGGCCTTCGCCGGCGACTACGACGCCAACGATCTCGAGTGGAAGACGCGTAAGTGGGACGGGTTCAAGGCCTACGGGCAGTCGAAGCTGGCGCTGCGCATGCTCACCTGGGGGCAGGCGCGCCGGCTCGAAGGCAGCGGCGTGACCGCCAACGCCGCGGCGCCCGGCTTCGTGAAGACCGATTTCAACCAGAATGCGCACGGCTTCATGGCGGCGATGATCGGTTTCTCCGCAAAGCTGTTCGCGGTCACGCCGGCCAAGGGCGCCGACACGCCGCTGTGGGCCGCAGCGACGGCAGAGCTCGCCGGACAGAGCGGCAAGTACTTCGACGGACGCAAAGAAAAGGACGGCAAGTACCGCGACGCGCCCGCGGTCGACGATCTCGAGCGGCGCTGCGAGGAGCTGGTTTCATCGCGCGCGTGATCGCCGCCTTGGCGCCGAGGACGTCGAGTCTAGCGCTCGCGCGCCGGTGCGGGGCGCTTGGCCAGCCAGCTCTCGATCTCGGTGACGCGTGCGCCGTTTTCGCCGCCCCAGTGATGCTCGGCTTCGCGCCAGGCGGCGGCGGCCTGGCGGGCGAGTGACTCGGCGCGCGCCGGGTCGCGGGTGAGCTTGGCCAGCTCGAAGCGGGCGGGCGCGGCTTCGGTGGCGGAGGATTTCGCGGCGGCGTGGATCGCCAGCGCGCGCTCGAGCAGCGCCTGGGCCTCGGCCGGCTGGTTGCGCCGGGCGGCGTCGCGCGCCAGGTTCACCAGCGGCTCGCACAAGAGCGGGCTGGTCTTGCCGGCGGCGCCTTCCAGGATCACCAGCGCGCGGCGGTTGAGGCGCGTCGACCCCTCGGGATCGCCGAGCCCCGCCTTGGCCTCGCCGAGGTTGATGAGAGCGGTCGCGGTCCACGGGTGATCGGCCCCGAGCTGCCTCTCGCGCTGGGCGACACCGCGTTCGAGGAGCGGCTGCGCTTCGGCGAATCGGCCCAGCATCACCAGCAGGCCACCGAGGTTGACGCGCGCGGTGTTGGTGTCGGGATGATCTTCGCCGAGCAGGCGGACCTGCACGTCGAGCGCGTGCGCGGTGCGTTGGCGCGCCAGCTCGACGCGGCCCTGGCCCGCGTAGATGTCCGCGAGATCGACGTCGGACTGAACCACGTTCAGCGAGTCGGCGCCCTCGTGCTTGCGGCACAACAGGTTCGCTTTCTCTCCCGCGGCGGCGGCCTCGTCGAGCTGACCGGCGCGCAGCAAGATGATCGCGCGGTTGTCGAGCAGACCCGCCAGGACGGTCTCGTCGCCGCCCAGCCGGTCGAGCGCAGCCTCGGCGAAGCGGCTGTACACCAACGCTTCCTTGGCGGCGTCGCCGAGGTTGCCCTTGAGCGTGGCCAGGCCGTTGGCCGCCCACGCCGCCCACTCGTCGTCGCCGCCGCGTTCGGCCAACATCAACGCTTCGACCAGGTGCGCTTCGGCCTCGGCCGTCTGGCCGAGCTGCAGGGTGATCTGGCCGTACAGGTAGGCGGCCTCGGCGGTGAGCGGCGCATAGGCGATGCCGCGCGCTTCGGCGAGCGCCTCCTTGGCGGCCTTGCGCGCCGGTTCGTAGCGGCCGGCGAGGTGGAGCGCACGAGCGCGGGCGATCTTGCCGGTCACCACGTCGACGCGCGCGGCTATGGCCGGATCTTGCGGCGGACGCACGCGAGCGGTGAGCGCGCGCAGATCCGAGCAGCCGTCGAGCGGAGTCAGGCCGGCGACCGACTGGCCGGCGCGTTCGACCAGCGCGGCGTCGGCGTCGAGGAGCAGATCGGTGAGCGCGCGCAGCTCCTTTCTGCGGCCGTCCAGGCACACCGCGCGACGTTGCATCATGTCCTCGGTCTGGTCGCGGCGCACGCGGGTCGCTTCGCACGAATCGGTCGAGATGGTTTGCCAGGCGCGTGCGCGCGCGTCGAGCGCATCGGCGACCGCGGCCGCGCTGGTGCTCGCGTAGGCCAGCGAGGTCTGCGCGAACCGGGCGCTGAGCGCCGCGCGGCGAGACGCGTCCCACACGCCGGCGAGCTGCGCGGCCGCGCCTCGACAGACCGCGCCCGCGGACTGACGGCTGCCGCGCCAGGCCAGGCCGACCGCCACCATCGCCGCGGCGATCGCGAGCACCGTCGCCAGACGACGCAACCGTTGGCGCGGATCGGCGCGCAACGCGGCGAGCAGGGCGCGCATGGTGGGAAACCGCTCCTCCGCGGCGGGGCGCAGGCCGCGCAGCAGAATCCGCTTGATCCACAACGGCAGCGCCGAGCCCGCCGGCGGCTCGTCGGGCCGGCCGGTGCCGCTCGCCTGCTGCAGCGCCGCTGAGGAGGTCCCGTGATACGGCCGGCTGCCGGCCAGCGCCTCCCACAGCGCCACGCAGAAGGCGAACTGATCGGCGCGCGCGTCGGCCGGCTCGCCGCGGAACTGCTCGGGCGACATATAGGCCGGCGTGCCGACGATCTCGACGGTGGGAACCGCGTTGGCGCCGGGCTTCGCGGCGCGCGCGAGGCCGAAGTCGGTCACGCGCAGGCGTCCGTCCTTGCCGACCAGCACGTTGTCCGGCTTGAAGTCGCGGTGCACCACGCCGGCGTCGTGCGCGGCGGCGAGGCCTTCACCGGCGCGCAGGAACAGCTCGAGGATCTCGCCGCGCGAGCGCGGTCGTTCGGCGCGCCAGGCGGCGAGGGTGCCCCCGTCGACCAACTCCATGGCGATGAACACGCGGTCGCCGACCGTGCCCACGTCGTAGACGGTGATCACGCTCGGATGGTTGAGGCGCGCGACGGTCTGCGCCTCGGTCAGGAGCCGGCCGCGCGCGCCGGCCGAGGACTCGCCGCGCTCCGCCTCCGCGCGCACCAGCTTCACGGCGACGCGGCGATCGAGCTCCGGATCGTAGGCGGAATAGACCACGCCCATCGCGCCGGCGCCGAGGCGTTCGAGCACCACGTAACGGCCCAGGCGAACGCCGGCGGGCAAGCCACCGGTGTCGACCGGCGGGCCGGCGGCGGGCAGCGTCATCGACAAAAACACCGCCGCAGCCGCGCCCACCAGGCGGCGACACTCCTCGCACTGGTCCACGTGCGCGCCGATGCGCTGCCGCTCGGCGTCGTCGACCGCGTGCTCGACGAACCGGGCGACTTGGTCTTCGGTCAGACAGCCCGTCGGCATCGTTGCATTCTCGCAGAAGGTCCAAGCCTTGCAAACGCGCCCGAGGTTGATGAAGGACAGGACGCTGCGGAAGCTTGTAGCCTCGCAGGCTGCGCGATCGAGCGGGCTACATGCACAGCTTGCAGGTCTTGGTCGTCATGTCGCAGGTGGCGCCATCCTGGCACTGGAACAGGCCGGTGACGGTCGGGTCGCACGCGCCGCCGACGGCGATCGCCGCGTGGCACACCTTGGTCGCGTCGCAGAAGCCCTCGAGGCAAGCGCCGTCGGGGCAGGGCTGACCGATCGTCGGCGGGGCGGAGCAGACTCCGTTGACGCACCGGTGCGGCGCCAGGCAGGCCGCGTCCTGGTTCGCTCCCACGCAGGCTCCGCCGAGCGGGATGGGCGCCAGGCAGGTCGCGGTGGCCGCGGCCGACGAGGTGCACAGCAGGTGTGGGCCGCAGGCGTCGGTCGAGCCGCACGGCTCGCCGAGCTGTTTCTCCGGCGCGCACACCGGGCTCGTCAGCAACAGATCGCAGATCAGCTCGCCGCCGCACGAGCCGCGCGCCTCCGGGCTCGCTTCGCACGGCGCCCCGGCCGCGAGCGGCGCGCTGCAGCTCGCGCTCTTGCGATCCGCCGACGGCGCGCAGGCCAGGCCCGGCTTGCAGTCCCCGGTGCCGTCGGCCGGCGAGCACGCGGCGCCCACGTCTCCGATGGAAACGCAGGTGGGTCCCAACGCGGCGAACTGGCAAACGGCACCGTCGACGCAATCGTTGGAGCCGCCGCAGCTCTGCCCGACTGGGGCCGGCGCTACGCACGCGCTCGTGCACAGGTTGTTCGCGAACGTGATCACGCAGGTCCCGTGTCCGGCACACTCCGCGCTCGCGCGACACGTCCCACCGGTCTGAACCTTGCCGGTCAGGGCGTTCGCGCAGGCCATCGCCATCGCCGCGCTGATCGACAGATCGTTGAGCAGCAGCGCGCGGCAGCCGAATCCGTCGAGCGCGCCGCGCAGCGTGGCGAGACAGGCGTCGCCCGCCGCCGGGTCGTAGGTTGCTTGAATCGTCGCGTTCGATCCCTGGAACGAAGCGAACTGCTGCTCGCAGTCCTTCTCGTACGCCGGATCGAGGAAGCCGCAGTCGATCTGGTGCTGGCAGATCGCCCGGTCAGCCGCCGCGACATACGAAGGGTAGTCGGGCACCGACGACGAGCACGCGCCGAGGACGCACAACCCCACCGCCAAGACCGCCGGTTTCCCCATGGCGCCATCGTACCACTGTGGCAAATCGGTCGCCCTGAGTCAGGTCGAGCCGTCGTGGCGGTCGCCGATGCCGTACTCTTCCATCTTGGCGTAGAGCTGCGGGCGGCCGATGCCGAGCTGGCGCGCGGCTTCGGAGCGGTTGCCCTTGGCGCGTTCGAGCGCGCGTTCGATCAGGCGCTTCTCCAGCGCGGCCACCGCGTCGCGCAGGACCACCGGCCCGTCCTCGGCGACGTGCCGCTCGCGCTCGTCGCGCACCGCTTCGGGCAGGTTGACCACGTCGATGATCTCGCCGCCGGCCAGCACCGCCGCGCGGTGGATCACGTGGATGAGCTCGCGCACGTTGCCCGGCCAGCGATAGGCCAGCAGGTGCGCCATGCCCTCTTCGGAGACCGCACGGGCGGGCGTGCCGGCGAGCGCGTGCGCGACCAAGAGAGGAATGTCGCTCTTGCGCGCGCGCAGCGGCGGCACCTCGATCTCGATCACCGCCAGGCGATAGTAGAGATCCTCGCGCAGCGTGCAGCCGGGCTCGCCGGGGCGCACCGGCTTGTTGGTCGCACTGACGATGCGCGCGCGGTTGGGGAGCTGCTCGTCGCCGCCGACCCGCTCGTAGCTGCCGCCTGCGAGCACGCGCAAGAGCTTGGTCTGCAGGGCGGCGTCGAGATCGCCGATCTCGTCGAGGAACAGGGTGCCCGCGCCGGCCGCTTCCAGCCGCCCGGGGCGGCGTTGCGCGGCGCCGGTGAACGCGCCCTTCTCGTGGCCGAACAGCTCGGACTCGAGCAGCGACGGCGGGAGCGCGGCCAGGTTGACCGCGACGAACGACTCGGGGCCGCGCGACGAGTAGTCGTGGATGGCGCGCGCCACCAGCTCCTTGCCGGTGCCGGTCTCGCCGGTGATCATGACCGGGGCATCGGCGGCGGCAGCGCGGCCGATCAGCTTCCAGATGCCGAGCATGGCGGTCGAGGTGCCGACCAGCCCGCCGCGTGCCGCCGGTTGGGCGGCCGGCGGATTGAGCGCCTGCGCCAGCGCGCGCTGCTTGACCGCGCGCTGCACGGTGGCGAGCAGCGCCGGCAGATCGAACGGCTTGGTCAGATAGTCGAACGCGCCGTCGCGCATGGCGCCGATGGTGCGCTCCGAGTCGCCGTAGGCGGTGGCCATGATCACCGGCACGTCGCGGTGCGTGCCGGCGCGCAGCTCGCGCAACAGGCTCAGGCCGTCGCCGTCGCGCAGGCGGATGTCGAGCAGGATGCAATCGACCGGCGCGCCCTCGAGCGCGTGGCGCGCCTCGGCCAGGCTGGCGGCCGGGATCGCCGTGAAGCCGAGCGTCTCGACCGCCGAGACCAGCCCCTGGCGCAGGCCCGGCTCGTCCTCGACGATCAGCACCGCGCTCACGCCGCGGCTCCGCGCGACGGCAGCGAGAGCGAGAAGCGCGTGACCGCACCGGCGCGCGCGTAGGTGAGCTCGCCGCCGTGCGCGCGGGCGATGGCGCGCGAGATGGCCAGGCCGAGGCCCGTGCCTTCGGGCTTGGTGGTGAAGAACGGCTCGAACAGCTCGCTCTCGCGCGCCGGCTCGACGCCGCGGCCGCGATCTTCCACGCGCACCTCCACGCTACCCGCGGTCTTGAACACCTGCGCCTCGACGGTGCCGTCGGGCGGTGAGGCCTCGACCGCGTTGCGCAGCACGTTGTCGAACGCGCGCGCCACCGACTCGACGTCGGCGTCGGCGATCCCTTCGCCGGCGGTGCGCACCGCGATCCCGCGCGCCGCGGCCCACGGCGCGAGCGCCTCCGCGCGCGCTCGCAACAACGCGCCGAGCTCGACCTCGCGGCGCGGTCCCATTTTTTGGCCGGCGACCAGCAGCAGGTCGGCGACCAGCCGATCCAGCCGCGCGATCTCCTGCGAGGCGCCCACCACCGCCTCCATCGCGGCGACCGGCAGCGTGTTGCTGGCGGCGGCCAGATCGAGGCGTAGCTTGATCGAGGCGAGCGGGTTGCGCACCTCGTGGGCCACGCCGGCGGCGACCCGGCCGAGCGCGGCCAAGCGATCCTTCTGCGCCAGCTCGCGCTGCAACCGCTCGGTCGCGTCGCGCGAGGCGAGCAGATCGGCCGCCATGCGGCGGATGCCGTCGGCGATGCCGGTCAGCTCGCCGGCGCCGGGCTGCGCGACCTCGGCCGTCAGATCTTTTCCCAGCGCGACCAGGGTCGCGTGCAGCGCGTTGGCGTTGCGGCGGAACGAGAACGAGCCCCACAGCGCGGTCGCCACCAGGAGCGCGGTGGCGCCGGCCAGGCCGAAGGCGATCCAGCGCCACGGCTTCAGGTAGGCCGACGGCAGCACGTGGTAGCCGGTCCACGCGAAGCCGTTCGCCACCGGATCGACGGCCAGCAGCAGGGGCGAGGACCCCAGCTCGGTCTCGCTCACCACGCGACCCTGCTTCTGCGCCGCCTCCATTAATGTATGCGCGAGCGGGCCGCGCCAGGAGTCGGGCAGCCCCGGGAGCGAGCCGAGCTGGCCCGAGTTGTCCACCCAACCGCCGCGCAGGCCGATATAGGTGGTGGCGGGCGGTCCCGCGAGCGCTTCGCCCGACGGCGGCAGGCGCGCCAACCGATCGAGCTCGCCGGTGAGCGCATCGCGCGCGCGCTCGACCCGCTGCGCGGCGGTGAAGGTGAGCGCGCGCACCAGCGCCACCAGCGATAGCGCGGAGGTGACCACGCCGAGCAGCGCGATGTACAAGAGCCGCTGGCGGATGGCAGGCGTCTTCGGCACGTGCGTCGAGCGTAGCAAGACCCGGACCCGAGCGCATCCATGCACGGCGGGGGCATCGGCGCGAGCAGGCGTTCTGGATCCGGACAGGTGTTCGTCTGGCGAACAGGTGGAGGGCGCGAGGCCCGCTCCGGGCGCGGGGTTGCGGGTGGCGCGCACCTTGCTGTATGGACGAGGCCATGAAGGCGTGGCGCCGACCGATGGGAATGTTGGGAATGTTCGTAGCAGTGGGCGCGCTCGCGCTGCCCGCGTGCTCGCGTAGCGGGCAGGCGGCGTCGCCCGATGCCGGCGCGCGTCCGGTGCCGGTGCTGGTGGCGGTGGTCGAGAAGCGCGACGTGCCGATCTGGCTCGAGGGGCTGGGCAGCGTGGCCGCGTGGAAGCAGGTGACGGTGCGCTGCCAGGTAGACGGGCGGCTGGACAAGGTGTTCTTCATCGAAGGGCAGGCGGTCAAGCAGGGGGACGTGCTCGCGCAGCTCGACGCGCGGCCGTTCACGGCGCAGCTTCACCAGGCGGAGGGCGCGCTGGCCCGCGACCGCGCGCAGCTTCGCTCGGGCAAGGCCGACCTCGATCGCTACAAGACGCTCAGCGAGCAGAAGCTGATCGCGCAGCAGCAGTCGGACCAGCAGGTCGGCGTGGTGGGACAGAACGAAGGCACCGTGCAGGTCGACGAGGCGGCGGTGGAGACCGCGCGCCTCAACCTCGATTACGCGCGCATCAAGGCGCCCATCGACGGCACCGTCGGCGTGCGCCTGATCGATCCGGGCAACCTGGTGCGCGCCTCCGATCCGACCGGCCTGGTGGTCATTACCCAGCTCGAGCCGATGGCGCTGTTCATCACCTTGCCCGAGGACGATCTGCCGGCGGTGTCCGCTGCGCTCGCGCGCGGCGAGGTGAGCGTCGAGGCGCTCAACCGCGACGGCGGCAAGCGCCTGGGCGCCGGCAAGCTGGTGGTGCTCGACAACCAGATCAACCAGGCCACCGCGACGCTGCGCCTCAAGGCGTCGATGCCCAACCCCGAGCGCAAGCTATGGCCCAACCAGTTCGTCAAGGCGCGCGTCCTGCTCGAGACCAAGAAGGACGCGCTGGTGCTGCCGGTGTCGGCCGTGCAGCGCGGGCCGCAGGGGAGCTACGTGTACGTGATCGGCGCCGACAAGACGGTGGCGGCGCGGCCGATCGAGATCGAGCTGGTCACCGGCGATCTGGCGCTGATGAAGAAGGGCGTCGCGGCCGGCGAGCAGATCGTGCTCGAAGGGCAGAACCAGCTGCGGCCGGGCTCGCTGGTCGCGCCGCGCTCGAACGAGCACAAGATGACCGAGAGCCCGTCCAAGGGTGACGCGCCCAAGGACAAGCCGTGAGCATCAGCGAGCCGTTCATCCGGCGGCCGGTCGCGACCACGCTGTTGATGGTCGGCCTGGCGCTGGCCGGAATGGTCGGCTACCAGCAGCTGCCGGTGGCCGCGCTGCCGCAGGTCGACTACCCGACCATCGTGGTGTCGACGCTCCTGCCGGGCGCGAGCGCGGACACCATGGCCTCGGCGGTGACCACGCCGCTCGAGCGGCAGTTCGGGCAGATGCCGTCGCTGACGCAGATGACCTCGGTGTCGAGCTTCGCCTCGTCGCAGGTCACGCTGCAGTTCGCCCTCGAGCGTAACATCGACGCCGCCGAGCAGGACGTGCAAGCGGCCATCAACGCCGCGGCCAATCTGTTGCCGCCCACGCTGCCGGCGCCGCCCACCTATTCCAAGAGCAACCCGGCCGACACGCCGGTGCTCACGCTGGCGGTGGCGTCGAGCACGCTGCCGCTCAGCGAGGTGGACGACTTCGCCGACTCGGTGCTGGCGCAGAAGATCTCGCAGGTCTCGGGCGTGGGCCTGGTGTCGCTCAACGGCGGGCAGAAGCCGGCCGTGCGTGTGCAGGTGGATCCGCTCGCGCTCGCCGGCACCGGGCTGACCATGGAGGACGTGCGGCTCGCGCTGGCGTCGGCCAACGTCAACCAGCCCAAGGGAAACCTCGACGGCGCGCGGCAGGACTTCACGCTCGCGACCAACGATCAGATCGAGAAGGCGGCCGGCTTCCGCCCGCTGGTGATCGCCTACAAGAACGGCGCGCCGATCCGGCTCGAGGACGTGGCGCAGGTGATCGACGGCGTGGAGAACGCGCAGCTGGCGGGCTGGGCCGGCCTGAAGAAGAAGATCGCGCACGAGAGCGCCGGCGAGATGAAGCGCGCGATCATCCTCAACGTGCAGCGCCAGCCGGGCGCCAACCTGCTGCAGGTCACCGACCGGGTCAAGGCGCTCTTGCCGCAGCTCCGCGCGTCGATGCCGCAGGCGATCGACGTGACCATCCTCTCCGACCGCACCGAGACGGTGCGCGCGTCGGTCGAGGACGTGCAGTTCACGCTCGCGCTGACAGTCGCGCTGGTGGTGCTGGTGATCTACGTGTTCTTACGCAGCTGGCGCGCGACGGTGATCCCCGGCGTGGCGGTGCCGCTGTCGCTGATCGCCACCTTCGGCGTGATGCACCTGTGCGGCTACAGCTTGAACAACCTGTCGCTGATGGCGCTCACCATCTCCACCGGCTTCGTGGTCGACGACGCGATCGTGATGGTGGAGAACATCGCGCGCTACATCGAGCAGGGCGAGCGCCCGTTCGAGGCGGCGCTCAAGGGCGCGCGGCAGATCGGCTTCACCATCCTGTCGCTCACCGTCTCGCTGATCGCGGTGCTGATCCCGCTGTTGTTCATGGGCGGTCTCATCGGCCGGCTGTTCCGCGAGTTCGCGGTCACGCTGGCGATCGCCATCGCGGTCTCGGCGGTGCTCTCGCTCACGCTCACCGCGATGATGTGCGGCTGGCTGCTCAAGCCGCACGAGGCCGAGCAGCCGGGTCGCTTCGCGCGCATCTTCGAGGGCGGCTTCGACGCCATGTCCAACTTCTACGATCGCACGCTCAAGTGGGTGCTCGCGCACCAGCTCACCACGCTCATCGCCACCATCGCCACCGTCGGCGCCACGGCGTTCTTATTCGTGGTGGTGCCCAAGGGCTTCTTCCCGGTCGAGGACACCGGCATGCTGATCGGCGTGTCGGAGGCCGCGCCCGACATCTCGTTCGCGCGCATGATGGAGCGACAGGAGGCGCTCGCGCGCGTGCTGCTCGACGATCCCGACGTGGCCACCGTGGCCTCGTTCATCGGCGCCGACGGCACCAACGCCACCACCAACAGCGGCCGCTTCTCGGTCGCGCTCGCGCCGCGCTCCAAGCGCAAATCGAGCGCCACCGAGATCATCCGCCGCCTTCAGCCGAAGCTCGCCGGGGTGCAGGGCGTCACGCTTTACCTGCAGTCGGTGCAGGATCTGCAGATCGACAACCGGCTCAGCCGCACGCAGTACCAGTACACGCTCGAAGACGCCGATCCGGCGGAGCTCTCCGAGTGGGCGCCCAAGGTGCTCGAGAAGCTGCGCGCGCTGCCGCAGCTCACCGACGTGGCCTCGGATCAGCAGGACGGCGGGCTGCAGCTGCAGCTGACCATCGATCGCGACACCGCCGGGCGACTGGGCGTCAGCCCGCAGGCGATCGACGACACGCTCTACGACGCGTTCGGGCAGCGGCAGGTGTCGATCATCTTCACGCAGCTCAACCTGTACCGCGTGATCCTCGAGGTGCGGCCCGAGGACGCCAAGAATGCGGACGCGCTCTCGCGCATCTACGTGCGCTCGGCGACGGGCGACCCGGTCGCGCTGTCGGCGTTCGCGCGCTACAAGACCAGGCCGGCGGCGCTGTCACTCAGCCATCAGGGGCAGTTCCCGTCGGTGACGCTGTCGTTCAACACCGCGCCGGGCGTGTCGCTCGGCGAAGCGGTCGAGGCGATCCGGCGCGCCGAGGCCGACCTGTCACCGCCGCCCGGGCTGCACGGCGACTTTCAGGGCGCGGCGCGCGCGTTCCAGGAGTCGCTCGCGTCGGAGCCGATCTTGCTGCTCGCCGCGCTGCTCACCGTCTACATCGTGCTCGGCGTTCTGTACGAGAGCTACATCCACCCGATCACGATCTTGTCGACCTTGCCGTCGGCCGGCGTAGGCGCGCTGCTGGCGTTGATCCTGTGTCGAATCGAATTCGGCATCATCGCGCTGATCGGCATCATCCTGCTAGTCGGCATCGTCAAGAAGAACGCGAT
>PNAM01000015.1:0-52914 GCA_003170275.1 Myxococcales bacterium | reverse complement strand
ATGATGACCACCATGGCGGCGCTTCTCGGCGCGCTGCCGCTGGCGCTCGGCTCGGGCACCGGCGCGGAGCTGCGCAGGCCGCTCGGCATCACCATCGTCGGCGGGCTGTTGCTCTCACAGATCCTCACGCTCTACACCACGCCGGTCATCTACCTCTATATGGACCGCCTGGCGCGCGTGCTCACGCGTCGCCCGGCGACCACGGTCGCGGCGCAATGAACTTCTCGGCGCCGTTCATCAAGCGGCCGATCGCCACCTCGCTGCTGGCGGCTGCGCTCTTGGTGTCCGGCTCGGCGGCGTTCACCCAGCTCCCGGTGGCGCCGTTGCCGCGCGTCGATTTTCCCACCATCAGCGTGAGCGCGGCGCTGCCAGGAGCCAGCCCGGAGACCATGGCCTCGGCGGTGGCCACGCCGCTCGAACGTCGCTTCGGGCGCATCGCCGGCTTGTCGGAGATGACCTCCGCCAGCTCCATCGGCAACACCACCATCACCATGCAGTTCGATCTCGATCGAGACGTCGACTCCGCCGCGCGCGACGTGCAGGCCGCGATCAACGCCGCCGGCGGCGACCTGCCCACCAACCTGCCGTCGCGTCCCAAGTACGGCAAGGTCAACCCGGCCGACTCGCCGATCTTGATCATCGGGCTCAAGTCCAAGACCTTGCCGCTCGCCACCGTGTTCGACGTGGGCAACTCGATCCTCGCGCAGAAGATCTCGCAGGTGCCCGGCGTGGGGCAGGTGTTCGTCGGCGGCGGGCAGCAGCCGGCGGTGCGCGTGCAGGCCGATCCGACCGCGCTGGCCGGCGTGGGCCTGGGCCTCGAGGACGTGCGCATCGCGCTCACCGGGCTCACCGCAGATCACCCGAAGGGCAGCGTGGGCGGCGCGACGCAGAGCCAGGCGATCTCGGCCAACGATCAGCTGTTCGGCGCCGACGGCTGGCGCAACGCGATCGTGCACTACCAGGACGGCGCGTCGGTGCGCCTGGGCGACGTGGCGCGCGTGATCGACAGCGTGGAGAACGAGCGCGTGGCCGGCTGGGCCAACGGCGAGCGCACGGTGGTGCTGGTGATCCGCCGGCAGCCCGGCGCCAACATCCTCGACGTGATCGATCGGGTCACGGCGATCCTGCCCGGGCTGACGCGCTCGATCTCGCCGGCCATCGACGTCGAGGTAGCGATCGATCGCGCGCAGACCATCCGTGCGTCGGTCAAGGACGTCGAGGAGTCGCTGGTGATCAGCGTGGCGTTGGTGGTGCTGGTGGTGTTCCTGTTCTTGCGCAGCGCGCGCGCCACCGCGATCCCCAGCGTCGCGGTGCCGATCTCGCTGATCGCCACCTTCGGCATCATGTACCTGTGCGACTACAGCCTGGACAACCTGTCGCTGATGGCGCTCACCATCTCGACCGGCTTCGTGGTCGACGACGCGATCGTGGTCACCGAGAACGTCGCCCGCCTGGTAGAGCAGGGCGTGCCGCCCGTCGAGGCGGCGCTCAAGGGCGCCAAGCAGATCGGCTTCACCATCATCAGCATCACCGGTTCCTTGCTCGCGGTGTTCATCCCGATCCTCTTGATGGGCGGGATCATCGGCCGGCTGTTCCGCGAGTTTGCGGTGACGCTGGCGATCGCCATCAGCGTCTCCGCGGTGGTGTCGCTCACGCTCACACCGATGATGTGCGCGCGCCTGTTGCGCAAGGGACACGAGGACGTGCCGGGCCGCCTGTCGCGCGGGCTCGAGTGGGGCTTCACCAAGCTGCAGAACGGCTACGGGCACGCGCTGCGGGTGGTGCTCGCGCACCGCTTCGTGGTGGGCCTGATCACCGCGCTCACCGTCGCGCTCACCGTGGCGCTCTACATTCTGGTGCCCAAGGGACTGTTCCCGCAGCAGGACACCGGCTTTCTGTCCGGCTTCTCCGACGCGCCGCAGGACATCTCGTTTCCGGCGATGAAGGCGCGCTCCGAGGCGCTCAACCAGGTAGTGCAGGCCGATCCCGACGTCGATCACGCGGTGTCGTTCATCGGCTCGGGCGGCGGCTCGACGGGAAACACCGGCACCATGTTCATCTCGCTCAAGCCGCGCCCCGGGCGCAAGACCAGCGCCGACGAGATCATCGCGCGCCTGCGGCCCAAGCTCGCGCGCGTCGAGGGCATCAAGCTGTTCCTGCAGTCGGTGCAGGACGTGCGCATGGGGGGACGGCTGGCGCGCACGCAGTATCAGTACACGCTGCAGGACGCCAACCTCGACGAGCTGCGCGAGTGGGCGCCCAAGGTGTTCGCGCGCCTTTCGAAGGTCCCCGAACTGCGCGACGTGGCCACCGATCAGCAGACCGCCGGGCTGCAGCTCGACATCATCGTCGACCGCGACACCGCCTCGCGCCTGGGCGTGACCATGCGCGACATCGACAACACGCTGTACGACGCGTTCGGGCAGCGACAGGTGGCGACCTCGTACACGCAGCTCAACCAGTATCGCGTGGTGCTCGAGGTCAAGCCCGAGCTGATCTCCGGGCCCGACGCGCTCACGCGCTTGTACGTGCGCGGCGCCAGCGGCAGTCCGGTGCCGCTCAGCGCGTTCACCCACCTGTCGCAGTCGACCACGCCGCTGTCGATCAACCACCAGGGCCAGTTCCCGGCGGTGACGCTGTCGTTCAACGCCGCGCCCGGGATCGCGCTCGGCACCGCGGTCGAGGCGATCCACGCCGCCGAGCTCGAGATCGGCATGCCCGCCAGCGTGCGCGCCGAGTTTCAGGGCACCGCGCAGGCGTTCGCCGATTCGCTGCGCTCCGAGCCGTGGCTGATCCTGGCGGCGCTGATCACCGTCTACATCGTGCTCGGGATGCTCTACGAGAGCTTCGTGCACCCGGTGACGATCTTGTCGACGCTGCCGTCGGCGGGCGTCGGGGCGCTGCTCGCGCTCCTTCTGTGTCACACCGAGCTCAGCGTGATCGCGCTGATCGGCATCATCCTCTTGATCGNNACTTCGCGCTGGAGGCCGAGCGCGACGAGGGGCTCGCGCCCACCGAGGCGATCTACCGCGCGTGCCTGCTGCGCTTCCGCCCGATCTTGATGACCACCATGGCGGCGCTGCTCGGCGGCCTGCCGCTCGCGCTCGGCTCGGGCACCGGCTCGGAGCTGCGCCGCCCGCTGGGCATCGCCATCGTCGGCGGGCTGTTCTTCTCGCAGGTGCTGACGCTGTTCACCACGCCGGTGATCTACCTGGCGCTCAACCGCTTCGCGAAGAAGCCGGCCGTCACGCCCGCGCACGATTGACTCAGAAGCGATAGCCGAGCGCGACCGTCGGTGTGATCGCGAAAGACACGCGCTGGTCGAGCATCAGCACCGCTTGCACCGCGCCCGAGAGCGACAGGCCACGGCCGAGCTGGAACGAATAGCCGGTGGCGGTGTAGATGCCGGCGTCGAAGTTCGGGACCTTGCCGTAGGAGATGGGCGCCAGGACCGGACCGGCGCCGGTGTAGAAGCCGCGGTGCGAGAACACCAACCACGGGATGATCCCGAGCAGCGTGAAGGTGTTCCCGTTGGCGGGCAGCCCGGTGAGCGTCTCGCCGAACTGCAGCGTCAGCATGACGCGCAGCTTGGGGTGGAAGAAGTAGCCGACGCCGAGTTGCTGGTAGATGATCGCGCGATCGGCAGGCGTGAGGTTGGTGGCGGGCGCCGTGCTGGTCGGGCCGAGGTAGGTGTACACGTTGAACGCGAAGCTCGTGTAGACCAGGAACCGCCCGGGCTTTTTCTGCGGCGTCGCCACCGAGACGGTGTTCGCTGGGGCCGGCGGGTCGGGGGCAAGCTCGGCGGCGTTGGCGCTTGCGGGGATGGAGGCGAGCAAAGCGATCATCAATGTACGCATGGTCAGGCCCTCGCGTGCGCCAGGCTCGGCACTCGTTTGACGAGGAAGCTGGCGCGCAGGTAGTACCACCAGGTCACCGCGACGCAGACCAGGTAGCAGGTTAGGAACACGCCCAGCGCGGTCGTCGCGCCGCCGGTCGCCTTGATCGATGCGCCGAGGCCGCGCGGAATGAAGAAGCCGCCCAGCGCGCCGACGGCGGAGCAGATCCCGATCACCGCGGCGCTCTCGCGACGGGCGGCGGCTTGCGCGGTGGCGAGCGCTCCGGCGCCCTGACCCTCGACCGCGCGCATCTTGTCGACCCGGAAGATCACTGGGATCATGCGGAAGGTGGAGCCGTTGCCGAGGCCGGTGGCGACGAACAGGATCAGGAAGGCGCACAGAAAACCGGCGAAGCTGCGGTACTGGATGAAGTACATCACGCCCCCGGTTGCCAGGCCCATGGCGATGAAGTTCCAGAAGGTCACGCGCGCGCCGCCCAGGCGGTCGGCGAGCAATCCGCCGAGGGGGCGCGCCAGTGAGCCGACCAGTGGGCCGAGGAACGCCAGGTTCGCCGACACGGTCGGGAATTGAGTCTTGAGCAGCAGGGGAAACGCGGCCGAGTAGCCGACGAACGAGCCGAACGTGCCGACATATAGGACGGCCATGATCCAGGTGTGCTTGCGCCGCGCGACCGCCACCTGATCGCGGAGGTTCGAGCGCGCGCTCGAGAGGTTGTCCATGAAGAAGAACGCGCCGAGCGCGGCGATCGCGATCAGCGGCAGCCACATCAGGCCGGCGTTGCGCAGATGCACGCCGGTGCCGCCGAGGAGGATCACCATCGGCACGAGCAATTGCACGGTGCTGACGCCGATGTTGCCGCCCGCGGCGTTGAGCCCGAGCGCGAAGCCCTTCTTGCGGTCGGGATAGAAGAACGAGATGTTGGCCATGCTGGAGGCGAAGTTTCCGCCACCGAGCCCCGCGGTCGCGGCAGCGATCATCATCAGCCAGAACGGCGTGTCGGGCCGCTGGACCAGCAGCACCAGGCTGAGCGCCGGAATCAGCAGCAACAGCGCGCTCACCACCGTCCAGTTCCGCCCGCCGAAGCGCGGCACGGCGAAGGTGTAGGGGAAGCGCATGATCGCGCCGACCAGCCCTGGCAGCGACACCAGCGCGAACAGTTGGTCGGTGGTGTACTTGAAGCCGGCGCTCGGAAGGCGGGTGGCGGTGATGCTCCACACCAACCACACCGAGAAGCCGATGTTCTCGGCGACGATCGACCAGAACAGATTGCGGCGGGCGATCGACCTGCCGGTGCGCTCCCAGAAGACGGGATCCTCGGGGTCCCACTCTTTGATCCATCTCGACATGCACGCAGCGTAGGGCGCGTGTGTTTCGAGCAGATGTACTGCGCGTTTAATCTCTGAAACACGCGCGAGCCATTATGATGAGCGCATGACGAACGGGCGCTGCGCGACCTGCTACGGAACGGGCGAGCTGGTCACTGAGCAAGGTCCGACCACCTGCCCCGACTGCTTCGGCGACGGCAATCCGCTCGGACGCGGGGCGAAGATGGAGTGGCGGCTGCGCGAGCTCGAGCGTGCGCACCGCGGCTCGGGGCAGGATGCCGAGGGCGACGTGTTGTGGTTGGTGCATGAGCTGCGGCGCTGCCGCGAGGCGCTCTTGTGGATCGTCGCGCGCTGCCAGGACGCGGACGAAGCCGACCCGCTGGCCAAGGATGTGAAGTTTCGCGCGGTCGAAGCGCTCGGTTTATATGACGTAAAGGTGCCGTGACCGCGATTTAACGGGTGCCTAACCTGCCGGAAACATATCGGCCTCTATAAACGTAACCATGCGTGAGAAGCGCCGCCTGGTGGTGGTCGGCAACGGCATGGTCGGACACCGCTTCCTCGAGCTGATGATCGGCGACCGCGCCGGCGAGTGGAGCATCACCACGTTTTGTGAGGAGCCGCGGCTCGCCTACGACCGCGTGAACCTGTCCGCCTTCTTCAAGGACAAGAGCGCGGACGAGCTGTCGCTGGTGCGGCCGGCGCAATATGAGGAGGCGGGCGTGGTCGTGCACCGCGGAGATCGCGCGGTGGCGATCGATCGCACGGCGCGGACGGTCACCTCGGCGCAGGGTCGCACGGTCCCGTACGACAAGCTGGTGCTGGCGACCGGCTCGTATCCGTTCGTGCCGCCGATCCCGGGCGGCAAGTCGATCGGTTGCTTCGTGTACCGGACCCTCGAAGATCTCGAGGCGATCCGCGCGCACTCGACCGGCGCGCGCGTCGGCGTGGTGGTGGGCGGCGGGCTCCTGGGCCTGGAAGCCGCGAACGCGCTGGTGCACCTGGGCGTCAAGGTGCACGTGATCGAGTTTGCGCCCCGGCTCATGACCTTGCAGGTCGACGAGACCGGCGGCGCGCTGTTACGCAGCCGCATCGAGGCGCTCGGCGTGACCGTCCACACCAACAAGTCGACCACGCAGATCGTCGCAGACCCGGAGACGGGGCGCGTGGCCAGCATGACGTTCTCCGACGGGAGCGAGCTGTCGACCGAGCTGATCGTGTTCTCTGCGGGCATCCGGCCGCGCGATGATCTGGCGCGCGCGTCGGCGTTGGTGATCGGCGAGCGCGGCGGCATCGTGATCGACGAGCGCTGCCGCACCTCCGATCCGGACATCCACGCGATCGGCGAGTGCGCGCTGTACGGAAACCGCACCTATGGATTGGTCGCGCCCGGTTATCACATGGCGCGCGTGGCAGCCGACGCGCTGGCGGGGCGGGACGGCGAGCGCTTCACCGGCTTCGACATGAGCACCAAGCTCAAGCTCCTCGGCGTGGAGGTGGCCAGCTTCGGCGACGCGTTCGCCACCACGCCGGGCGCGCGCGTGCTCAGCCTGTTCGATGGGACGCAGGGGATCTACAAGAAGCTGGTGTTGAGCGCGGACAAGACGCGGCTCCTCGGCGGCATCCTGGTGGGCGACGCGTCGGCCTACGGCCAGCTCCATCAGCTCGCGCAGCATCAGGTGAAGCTGCCGCCGCATCCGGAGGACTTGATCCTGCCCGAGCGCGAGGGCGGGCGAGCGGCGGACCTCGGGCTGGGCGCGCTGCCCGCGTCGGCGACCATCTGCTCGTGCCTGAACGTCACCAAGGGAGCGATCTGCGAGGCGATCGTCGAGAGGTCGTTGACCACCACCGACGCGGTGAAGGCCTGCACGAAGGCGGGCACCGGCTGCGGCTCGTGCGTGACGTTGGTGACCCAGCTGCTCGGCGCGCAGCTCGCGCAGGCCGGCCTGGCGGTCTCCAACCACCTGTGCGAGCACTTCCCGCATTCGCGCCAGGAGCTCTATCACCTGGTGCGGCTGCACCAGCTCAAGTCGTTCGAGGCGCTGCTCGAGCGCCACGGTCGCGGCCAGGGCTGCGAGCTGTGCAAGCCGGCCATCGGATCGATCCTCGCCTCGGCGTGGAACGAGCACGTGCTCGACAAGAGGCACCTGCCGCTGCAGGACACCAACGATCGCTTCCTCGCCAACATCCAGCGCGACGGCACCTACTCGGTGGTGCCACGCGTGCCGGGCGGCGAGATCACGCCCGAGCGGCTGATCGCGCTGGGACGGATCGCGCAGACATTCGGGCTGTACACCAAGATCACCGGCGCGCAGCGGATCGATCTGCTCGGCGCGCGCGTCGAAGAGCTGCCGCGCATCTGGCGCGAGCTGGTCGACGCCGGGTTCGAGTCGGGGCACGCTTACGGCAAGGCGCTGCGCACGGTCAAGTCGTGCGTCGGCTCCACCTGGTGCCGCTACGGCGTGCAGGACTCGGTGAGCCTGGCGATCGCGCTCGAGGATCGCTACAAGGGGCTGCGCAGCCCGCACAAGTTGAAGTCGGCGGTGTCGGGATGCGCGCGCGAGTGCGCCGAGGCGCAGAGCAAGGACTTCGGCGTGATCGCCACCGAGAAGGGCTACAACCTGTACCTGTGCGGCAACGGCGGGATGAGGCCGCAGCACGCGCAGTTGTTCGCCACCGATCTCGACGAGGCCACGGTGGTCAAGTACCTCGACCGCTTCCTCATGTTCTACATCCGCACCGCCGATCGCTTGCAGCGCACCGCGAGCTGGCTCAACACGCTCGAGGGTGGGATGGATTATCTGCGCCAGGTGATCGTCGAGGACTCGCTCGGGATCTGCGCCGAGCTCGAGGCCGAGATGGCGTTGGTGGTCGGCACCTATCAGTGCGAATGGAAGGCGACGCTAGCGGATCCCGAGAAGCTCGAGCGCTTCCGCCCGTTCATCAACGTCGAGGCGCCCGACCCGAGCATCGTGTTCATCCGCCAGCGCGCGCAGCATCGGCCGGCGGAGTGGGATGAGAAGATCCCGCTGGCCGGAAAGGCTGGGTAGGGTGCGCTGGATCGACGTGTGCGCGCTCGAGGAGATCGTCCCCGACACTGGCGTGTGCGCGCTGGTGGCCGGTGCGCAGATCGCGCTGGTGCGTGTGGGCGAAGGGGCGCAGGTCTACGCGCTCGACAACTTCGATCCGTTCTCCAAGGCGTTCGTGGTCTCGCGCGGGATCGTCGGTGACCGCGGCGGCGTGCCCAAGATCGCGTCGCCGATCTACAAACAGAGCTTCGATCTCCGCTCGGGCCAATGCCTCGACGAGCCGGCGGTGCGCATCCCGGTGTACCTGACGCGCGTGCACGGCGGGCGGGTCGAAGTCTTGGCATGAGCGGTGCGCTGAGCCTGCTCGACACGCTGCTCCTGGCGCAGCGGGAGCTCACGCTGGTGGAGAAGTTCGCGTGGCTGCACGAGCACGAGGAGCCATCGCCGGAGGCGCGGCGCTATCGCGAGCTGATCCCGCTCAGCGCGCCCGGTCCCGGCCAGCAGTATGCGTTCGAGGTCGAGCTCGACGCGTGCACCGGGTGCAAGGCGTGCGTCACCGGGTGTCATAGCCTGAACGGGCTCGACGACGGCGAGGTGTGGCGCACGGTCGGCCTGTTGCACGGAGGCAGCGCGCAGTCGCCCGCGCAGCAGACGGTCACGACCGCCTGTCATCACTGCCTCGAGCCGGCCTGCATGATCGGCTGCCCGGTCAAGGCGTACGAGAAGGATCCGGTGTCGGGGATCGTCAAGCACCTCGATGATCAATGCATCGGCTGCCAGTACTGCCTGTTCATGTGCCCGTACGACGCGCCCAAGCTCAACCGCAAGCGCGGGATCGTTCGCAAGTGCGACATGTGCAGCGACCGGCTCGCCGTGAACGAGGCGCCCGCCTGCGTGCAGGCGTGCCCCAACGAGGCCATTCGCATCACCGTGGTCGATCAGGCGCAGGTGATCGAGGCGGCGCAAGCTTCGACCTTCGTCCCGGGCGCGGCGGCGCCGGGCGACACGCTGCCGACCACCAACTACCGGACGCGCAAGGTGCTGCCGCGCAATCTGCTGCCGGCGGACTTCTACGTGGTCAACCCCGAGCACTCGCACCCGGCGTTGGTGGTGATGCTGGTGCTCACGCAGCTCTCGGTCGGCGCGTTCTGCGTCGACTACCTGATGCGCGAGACCTTCGGCGGCGCGCGCACGCCCGGCACCTCGAACGCGCTGTTTGCGCTGGTGCTCGGTCTGGCGGCGATGGGCGCGAGCGTGTTCCACCTGGGCCGCCCGCGCTACGCGTACCGCGCGTTCCTCGGGCTGCGCACGTCGTGGCTGAGCCGCGAGATCGTCGGCTTCTCGCTGTTCGCGCTGCTCGCGACCGGCTACGCGAGCTCGCTGTGGCTGCCGACCCTGGCGCGCGTGCGGACCGGGCTCGAGCTGGCAGTGGCGCTCACCGGCCTGGGCGCGATCGCCTGCTCGGTGATGGTCTACGCAGCGACGCGGCGTGAGTGTTGGCGCGCGCCTGCCACGGGCTTCAAGTTCGTCGGCTCCACGTTCGTGCTCGGCCTGGCGGCGATCGTCATGACCTCGGCGCTGGCGGGCGCGCCGCCGCGCGCGTGGTGCGCGGCGCTCGCCGCCGTGGCGGGCCTGAAGCTCGCCGTCGAGCTGAGCGGATTCCGGCACCTGCGCGCGCGCCAACACACGGCGCTCAAGCGCTCGGCGATGTTGATGGCGGGAGATCTCTACGGCGCGACCTGGTGGCGCTTCGCCTGCGGCGCGCTGGGCGGCGTGCTCTTGCCCGCGCTGCTCTGGTTCAGCGACAGCGGCGATCGAGTCTTCCTCGGCGGCGCGGGGATCGCGGCGTTCGCGCTCTCGCTGTGCGGCGAGTTGCTCGAGCGCTATCTCTTCTTCGCCGCCGCGACCGCCCCGAAGATGCCGGGTGGCCCGGGCTGATGAGCACCAGCATGGTGTGCGGCTTCTGCTCGACCGGTTGCGCGCTCACCGTGCAGCTGAAGGACGGCCAGGCGGTCAGCCTCACGCCGACGCCGGGCTATCCGGTGAACCGGGGCATGGCGTGCCCCAAGGGCTGGGAGGCGCTCACACCGCTGCGCGCGCCGGATCGCGCCACGACGCCGCTGTTGCGCAACGCGCGCGGGCGGCTCGAGCCGGTCGGCTGGGACGTGGCGCTGCGCACCTTTACCAGCCGGTTTCAGGCGATCCAGGCCAAGCACGGCAAGCACTCGGTGGCGTTCCTCTCGACCGGGCAGATCGTCAGCGAGGAGATGGCGTTCCTCGGCGCGCTGGCCAAGCACGGCATGGGCATGCTGCACGGCGACGGCAACACGCGCCAGTGCATGGCCACCTCGGTGGTGGCCTACAAGGAATCGTTCGGGTTCGACGCGCCGCCGTACACCTATCGCGATCTCGAAGAGTCCGACGTGGTGGTGCTGGTCGGATCGAACCTGTGCATCGCCCATCCGATCTTGTGGGAGCGGTTGGCGCGCAACCCGCACCACCCCGCGATCGTGGCGATCGATCCGCGCAAGACCGAGACCGCGATGGCGGCGAGCGTGCACTACGCGCTGCAGCCGAAGTCTGATCTGGTGCTGTTCACCGGGCTGGCCGCGCTGCTGATCGACAAGGGCTGGATCGATGAAGCGTACGTGAACGCGCACACCGTCGGCTTTCAGGCCTTGCGCGCGCACGTGCGCGAGTTTTCCGTCGAGCGCGTATGCGCGACCACCAGGCTGTCGGCCGGGCAACTGCACGCGCTCGCCGAGACCATCCACCACGGCAAGCGCGTGTCGTTCTGGTGGACCATGGGCGTGAACCAGAGCCACGAGGGCGTGCGCACCGCCCAGGCGCTGATCAACCTGGCGCTGATCACCGGCAACCTGGGCCGCCCGGGCACCGGCGCCAACTCGATCACCGGTCAGTGCAACGCGATGGGCTCGCGGCTGTTCTCGAACACCGCCAGCTTGTTCGGCGGTCGCAGCTTCAGCAACGACCAACAGCGGCTCGACGTGGCGCGCATCCTGGACGTGCCGGTCGATCGCATCCCGCAAAAGAACAGCCTCGCCTACGATCAGATCGTCGAGTCGATCCTGGCCGGCAAGATCCGCGGGTTGTGGATCGTCGCGACCAACCCTGCCCACTCGTGGATCAACCAGGTCGATTTCCACGAGATCCTCGGCCGGCTCGACTTCCTGGTGGTGCAGGACATGTACGCGAGCACGGAGACCGCGCAGCGCGCGCACCTGGTCCTGCCGGCGGCGGGGTGGGGCGAGAAGGAGGGGACGTTCATCAACTCGGAGCGGCGCATCGGCGTGGTCAAGCAGGTGGCGCGCGCGCCGGGCCTGGCGCTCAGCGACTTTCGCATCTTTCAGTTGGTCGCCGAGGCCTGGGGCTGCGGCGAGATGTTCCGTCGCTGGCGCGATCCGGAGGCGGTGTTCCGCATCTTGTGCGAGCTGTCCGAAGGCCAGCCGTGCGACTTCTCCGGCATCCGCGACTACGCGATGCTCGAGCGCGCCGGCGGGATCCAGTGGCCGCTGCCGAAGGACGCGCCGCCGCCGGCGAGCGAGCGCCGCCTGTTCGAGGATGGGCGCTTCCACCATCCCGACGGCAAGGCGCGCCTGATCTTCGAGAAGCCGCGGCCGCTGCCCGAGGCCACCTGTGCGCGCTATCCGTTCACGCTCTTGAGCGGCCGCGGCTCGTCGAGCCAGTGGCACACGCAGACGCGCACCGGCAAGTCCGCGGTGCTCGCGCGCTTGCATCCGCGTGAGATCTACCTGGAGATCAACCCCGGCGACGCGCGCCGGCTGGGCATCGCGCCCAACGAGTGGGTGATGGTGGTCTCGCGCCGCGCAGAGATCCGCGCGCGCGCATTCCTCACCCACGCGGTCGCGCCAGGGCAGGTGTTCGTGCCCATGCACTACGCCGACGCGAACCGGCTCACGTTCTCGGCGTTCGATCCGCACTCGCGGCAGCCGTCGTACAAGGCCTGCGCCGTGACGCTGCGCCGCCTCGACGGGCCGTGATATCCTATCCGCGGGAAACGCGTGCCAGCGCCAAATACAGAGGTGATCGACGGCAAGTACCGCGTCATCCGCGCGATCGGCGAGGGCGGAATGGGCGCGGTGTTCCTCGTCGAGCACGTGTTCTTGAACAAGAAGCTCGCGCTCAAGGTGCTGCGGCCGGAGCTGGCCAACCATCCGGAAGCGGCGATACGCTTTCAGCGTGAGGCGCGCGCGACCAGCTTGATCGAGCACGAGAACGTGGTGCGCGTGACCGACTTCGGCTGCACCGCCGAACAAGAGCTGTATCTGGTGATGGAGCTGCTCGACGGGCGCACGCTGGCCGAGGAGATCGAAGGCGGCAAGCGCCCCTCGCCCACGCGCGCGCTGTTCATCGCTGCGCAGATGCTGCGCGGGCTCGAAGCTGCGCACGCGCAGGGCGTGGTGCACCGCGATCTCAAGCCCGAGAACGTGTTCATCGTCGCCCGTCCCGACGGCACCGACGCGATCAAGCTGGTCGACTTCGGGCTCGCCAAGCTGCGCCGCGAAGGCGACGCGCGGCTGACCACTTCGGGGACGGTCATGGGCACGCCGTTGTACATGGCGCCCGAGCAGGTGCGCGGCTCGAGCGACATCGACGCGCGCGCGGATCTGCACGCGGTGGGCGTGATCCTGTACGAGCTGTTGGCGGGTCGCACGCCGTATCAGGGCGAGGCGTTCGGCGCCATCGCGCACGAGATCCTGCTCGGCCGCCCGCCGACGCTGGCGTTGGTGGCGCCCGAGGTCGATCCGGTGCTGAGCGCGCTGGTGATGAAGTCGCTCGCGAGCGCGCGCGAGCAGCGCTTTCAGACCGCGACCGAGATGCGCGAGGCGCTCGAGCGCCACACGCCTGGCGCGCCGCTGGCGTCGGTGACCTCACCGTTCGCCGCGCCGCGCGCCGATCAGCTCGCCAGCCTGCCGCGCGCCGCCGGCGCGACCACGCTGGGCGACGGGGGAGGGGAGGCCGCCGGGCCGCCGACCATCCCGGGGCCGGGGCCGGGGCCGTCCCTGGCGACGGAGCCGTCGAGCGCTAAGGTCCTTGCGCCCGAGGCGTTCGCCGAGCCGGAGGCGGTCGCGCTGGAGCTCGATCGACCCGCGCCGGTTCCCCAGCCGCCGGCGCCGCCGATCCGACGAAACTCGCGCGCGCTGCTCGCCCTGGCGATCGCGCTCTTGCTGGCCGGGGCGATCGTGGTCGGCTGGCGTATGGATCGGCGCCCGCCGCCGCCGCCGCAGGTCCACGTGCAGATCGTCGATCTACCGCCCGGCGCGCAGGTGTTCCTCGACGGCACGCGCGCGCAGGCGACCTTCGACGTGCCGGGCTCGACCGCGCAGCGGCGCCTGCGCCTCGAGGCGCGCGGCTATGCGACGCGCATGTTGCTGCTCACGCCCGACAGCGATCAGATCCTCGACGGCCGGCTCGATCGCTCGCGCTGATCAGGCGGCTGATTTCGGCAGGCGGCTGGCCAGCAGCGCGCCGAGCAGCGCGGCGGCGATGGTCAGGGCGAACACCGCCGCGTGGGCCTGACGCGGCGTGTGGCCTGCGCGGCCGAGGGTCGCCAGGAGCGCGCCGCCGATCCCGGTGCCGGCGGCGGTGCTCAGCGATTCGGCGAGCTGGAGCTGGCCCGAGACCTCGCCCTCCTGTCCAGCCGGCGCCGCGGCGAAGCAGATCAGGCCCCCCGCGCTGAACGCGAACCCGATCCCGGCGCCGCCGATCGCCCAGCCGAGCGGAATCAACAGCACCGGCAGCGACGTCACCAGCGTGGCGGCGACCAGCGCGATGCCCACCGCCAGGAGCAGGAAACCGGCGCGCACCCGGCGCGGGCGCCCGTCGCTACCGCCGCGCGATTCGAGCCGGTCCTGGATCCACGAGGCGGAGATCCAGCCGAGCGCGCCCGCGGTGAGCGCGAGCCCCGCTTCGGCCGGCGTGGCGCCGCGCAGGTCGCCGGTCGCGAGCGGGACGAACGCCTCGGTGCCGAAGTAGCTGAACGCGAGCAGGCCGCGCGACGCCAGCCCGGCCGGAAGCCCCGGGCGCGATCGCAACGTGCCGGGCGGCAACAGGCTGCGCAGCGCCGGAACCAGCAGCGCGAAGCCGATCCCCACGCCGGCCACGGCCGCGACCAGGCCGTACGCGAGGAGGCTCGGCGCGGCCAGCACCAGGCCGCTGCCGGCCGCCACGCGCAGCGACGAGAACATGCGCGGCCAGACGACCACCGATTGGCGCTGGTCGAAGGCGCGCAGCGGCGGCAGTACCAGGAGCGCGACGATCCCGAGCAGCGGCACGATGGCGAAGAACACCCAGCGCCAGCTCGCCCACTCGGTGATCGCGCCGGACAGCGCCGGCCCGACGATCGCCGGGAGGATCCACACGCTGGCGGTGAGCGCCATCATGCGTGCGCGCAGCGCATCCGGATAGCCGCGCGTGATCGCGACGTAGGCGCCGGCGATCATCGCGCCGCCGCCCGCTCCCTGGAGCGCGCGGCCGCCGAGGAACTGCGCCATGCCGTGCGCCGCGCCGGCGAGCACCAGGCCGCCGCCGAATCCTAAAAGGCCGATCGCCATCGGCCGGCGTGGCCCGCGCGCGTCGGCCATCAGCCCGCCGGCGATGGTGCCCACCAGCCACGCGAGCATGAACGCGCTGAACGACCAGCCGAACAGCTCGAGCCCGCCGAGCTGGCGAACCGCCGTGGGCAGCGCCGGCACCACGCCCATCCCCTCGACGGCGAAGGCGCCCACCGCGAGGAGGATTCCAAGGGTGAGCGCGCGCCGCTCGCGGCCGAAGACGCCCACGCGCGGAGTCTACCTCAAGCCGCTTGGCGCGCGGTATGCGTCTGTCCCGGATCATGCGCGTTCGATCCGCCGTGTGCGTCACGTTGTTGTCGCTCGTCACCGCCGCGTTCGCGCGCGGGGAGACGGCCGGCGCCATTCACCTGAGCGATCTCCAGGGCACCGACGGTCGCTGGCAATCGGGCGAGACGACCGTCGCCGCGCCGGCCGCCCAGGTGCAAGCGTGGTTCGGCGAGGCCGCGGCGTGGCCGTCGCGCTTCCCGGACGTCGAGTGGGCCAAGGTGATCTCCACCGAGCCCGACGGCACGCGCGTGGTGCAGTTCAAGTCGAGCATCCTCGGCCGAACCATGACGCTGCACGTGCGCGAGCAGGCGGGCCTGATCGCCTACACCGGCGAGGGCAGCGGCGTCTCGACGCAGGGCAAGATCCTCATCCAGCCCGCCGGCGAGGGACGCACCCACGTGGTGCTGCAGACCACCGCCGATCTGCACGGGGCGGTGCGCCTGGTGGTGACCGAAGGGGCCAAGCGGGCGCGCGCGCGACGCAAGCTCGGCTCCGATCTGGCCTCGATCATCCGCCTGTCGAAGAACTAGCGGGCAAGACGCGCAAGAGCTCCTCGATGAAGCGCGCGGGATGCTCGCGGTGCATGAAGTGGCCGCCCGGCATGTGCACGATGGTGTGCGGCGCATCGTAGAAGCGGCGCGCGCGCTCGTAATCGGCGAGCTCGAGGATGCCGTCGTCGGCGCCGGAGAACACCGCGCTCGGCATGCGGATGTGTCCGGTGAGCCAGCGCGGCGGCCTGGGCGTGGTCGCGCGGTAGTAGCCGAGCGCCGCCTCGACGCAGCCCGGCTGCTCGAACGCCTGCTTCACCGTGCGCGTCTCGTCGGGCGGCAGCTCCCACGCCGGCGACCAGCGCCGCACCAGCTGGTCGACGTAGGCGAACTGGTCCGCGCGCACGAACGCGGCAGCGCTCCGCCGCCGGAGTCGCAAGAAATGACGCAGGCCCCACAAGATCCGCGGCGTCGGGCGCAGTGAGCCCAGGTGCGGGATGGCCATGGTGACCAGGAAGCGGATCCGCTCGGGCGCCAGGTTGGCCGCGCTGTACGCCGCGGTCGCGCCGAAGTCGTGACCGACGACGATCGCCTGCCGTTCGCCGAGCGCGTCGAGGAGCGCGATCACGTCGCGGCCGAGGCGCTCGGCGCCGTAGTCTCCGTCGCTGGGGATGGCGGTGGGCCAGTAGCCGCGCGTGTTCGGGCTGACCGCGCGAAAGCCGGCTCGCGCGAGCGCCGGGCGGACCGCGTCCCAGGTGTGCGCGGTATCGGGAAACCCGTGGAGCAGGAGGACCAGCGGACCGGTGCCCTCTTCGAGATAGGCGAAGCGCAGCCCGTCTGCGTCGATGTGGCGCCAGTCCCCGCTCACGTGGCTCGCAACCTCGCTCTAGCCGCGCGCGACCAGCGAGGTGCGGCGCGGGCGGCACAGGCCGAAGTCGCGAATCTTGTAGAGGATGGCCTTGTAGCTGATGCCCAGGCGCTCGGCGGATTCGCGCTTGTCGCCGCCGGTGTGGCGCAACATGATGGCGATCGCCTCGCGCTCGGCAGCGTGCGCGGCCTTGCGGCCCAGCTCCTTCAGGTCGATGCGGTAGTCGTCGATGTTGTCGCTGGTTGGCGGCGGCGCCGGCGGCGTGGCGATGATCATCGGCTGGTTGGGCGCAGCGGCGAACGGCGGCAGCGGCTGCGGCGAAGGCTGCAGCGGCGCCTGCACGGGCGCGGGCGCGACGCGATCGGTGAGCTCCGACAGGACGTAACGCGGATCGCCGAGCACCATCATGCGGCGCACCAGGTTCTCGAGCTCGCGCACGTTGCCCGGGAAGTCGTAGGTGCCGAACCGCGCCATCAGGTCGGGCGGGACCAGCGTCATCCCGCGATTGTAGCGCTTGCCATACTTGGCCACAAAGTGATCGACCAGCTGCGGCAGATCTTCGCGGCGCGACCGCAAGGGCGGGATCTCCATCTGCACCACGTTGAGCCGGTAGTACAGATCCTCGCGGAAACGGCCGGCCGCGATGGCAGCGGGCAGCTCGACGTTGGTCGCGACGATTACGCGCGCGTCGACCTTGAGCTTCTTCTGGCCGCCGACGCGATAGAACTCGCCGTCCTGCAGCACCTGCAGCAGCTTGGCCTGCAGCGCGACCGGCATCTCGCCGATCTCGTCGAGGAACAGCGTGCCGCCGTCGGCCAGCTCGAACTGCCCCTGCTTGGTGCGCTCGGCGCCGGTGAAGCTGCCGCGCTCGTGCCCGAACAGCTCCGACTCGAGCAGCTCGCCGGGCAGCGCCGCGCAGTTGAGCTTGATGAACACCTTGTTGGAGCGCGACGAGCGGGCGTGGATCTCGCGCGCGACCACGTCCTTGCCTACACCGGATTCGCCGGTGATCAGCACCGGCACGTCGGCGTCGGCCACGCGATCGACCAACTCGGAGACCGCGCGCATGGCGGGGCTCACGCCGAGACCGGGCTTGTCGGCGGCGGTGGGCGCGGAGACCTGGCGGGCGCAACCGCCCTGCGCGGCCACGCGCTCGATGATCTCCTTGAGCTCGTCGGCGTTGAACGGCTTGGTGACGTAATCCGCCGCGCCGGCGCGCATCGCCCGCACCACCGTGTCGGCCTCGTCGAGCGCCGAGCACATGATCACCGGGCGCTTGCCGCCGCCCGACTTGTAGCGGCGCAGGGTCTCGACCCCGTCGAGCTGCGGCATGAGCACGTCGAGGATGATCACGTCGGGCGGCTCGTCCTTGCACATGCGCGCCAGGGCCGCGTAGCCGCTCGCGGCGGTCTCCACGCGAAAGCCGAGCGCCTCGAGCAGGATCGACAGGTGCTCGCGGTTTCCCTCGTCGTCGTCGACCGCCAGAATGGTCAGGACGTCGTTCATGATAGGTCCGCGGAGAGGGTCGAATGGCGCGCCTGGCAGGCGGCGCGCAGCTTGGCCACCGCGCGGGTCTCGATCTGGCGCACGCGCTCGCGGCTCACCTGGAAGCGCTTGCCCAGCGACTCGAGCGTCGCGGGCGTCTCGCTCATGTGGCGCGCCTGCAGGATCGCCCGCTCGCGCGGGTCGAGCGTGCTGAAGCCTTCGAGCAGCCCGGCGCGGCGGCGCGCGTACTCTTCCTCGTGGCCCACGCGATCTTCGCTGTTGGCGCCGGCGTCTTGCAGGAGCGAGCCGTACTCGCGGTCGTCACCCACCCGGCGCGGCGCGTCGAGCGACACGTCCGAGCCCGAGAGGCGCGGCGCCATCGACTCGACCTCGACCTCGTCGACGCCCAGGATGGTCGCCAGCGCCTCGGCGGTGGGGCGCTGTCCGGTGCGCTCGATGCTGCGGCGCGCGCGGCCCATGCCGAAGAAGATCTTGCGCTGGGCGCGCGTGGTGCCGATGCGCACCGGCCCGTGCGAGCGGACCACGAACTCCATCATACAAGCGCGGATCCAGTAGGTGGCGTAGGTGGCCAGCCGGGTCCCCTGACCGGGATCGAAGCGCTGCGCGGCGATGGTCAGCCCCACATTGCCCTCCTGGATCAGATCGTCGATGGCGGGACCGGAGTTGCGGAACTTGAGCGCGATGTTCACCACCAGGCCCAGGTGCGACTCGATCAGGCGGCCGAGCGCCTTGTGATCCTCGAGCGTGCGCCAACGGCGCGACAGGCGCTTTTCCTCGTCGGCAGTGAGGCCGCGCGCAGGAGTGGTCCGCTCGTGCCGTTCCACAGTCCTCAGCTGTTGCAGCGCCATGTGCTCGGCTCCTCGATTGGTGAGCGCCCCGTGATGCGAGGAACGTGCCTGCGCCGGCAAAGCGGCGAAGTGCCTGCCCAATGGCTATATCCGACGCCTGAGTGTCCAGGTTGCGCACGGGACTGCGTAACGGATGCCGATTCGCTGGCTCACAAACGGGCAAAAACTGCCGATCTGGAGGAGAAGATCTCTTCCGCACAGAGGAACCGGATGTCCGCCCGCGTGGAACGCGAAGGGCGTGCGATTCGCTTGATGTACCATGATCGCGTGGCGTGTCTGTCGAGCGGTCAGTGGGCGACCTTCGCTGCCGGACGGCTTTCGGCGGAAGGCGCGGCGGAGGTCGAGCAGCACCTCCTGGCCTGCGGCGAGTGCCGGCTCACCTTCGGGTGGACCGGCGAGACCTCGGTCACCCATGGAGATGGCCCGGGTGGGGGACCGGGCGTGCCGTCGCCGGAGGAGCTCGGGCGCGGCACCACGGTCGGACGCTACCTGGTGCTCGACAAGCTCGGCTCGGGCGGCATGGGCCTGGTGTACGCGGCGTTCGATCCGCAGCTCGATCGCAAGGTGGCGATCAAGCTGTTGCGCGCCGATCTGGGCGAGCCCGCGCGCGCGGCGCAGTTCCGCACGCGCATGCTGCGCGAGGCGCAGGCGATGGCGCGGCTGCAGCACCCCAACGTGATCGCGGTGCACGACGTGGGCACGTTCGAGGAGCGCGTCTTTCTGGCCATGGAGCTGGTCGAGGGCGGCACGCTCAAGGACTGGCTGCGCGAGCGGCCGCGCGGGTATCGCGAGGTGCTCGAGGTCTACCTGGCGGCCGGGCGTGGGCTGGCGGCGGCGCACGACGCGGGCCTGGTGCACCGCGACTTCAAGCCCGACAACGTGCTGATCGGCCGCGACGGCCGGCCGCGCGTCACCGACTTCGGGCTGGCGCGCGGCACCGGCACACCCTCGGACGAGCTGATCCCGGCGGCGGCGCCCTCGAGCCTGCCCTCGCGGGCCCTCGAACGCTCGCCGTCGTCGTCGTCGCTCGAGCAGCCGCTCACCCGCGCCGGCACGGTGATGGGCACGCCCGGCTACATGGCGCCCGAGCAGTGCCTGGCGCAGCCCACCGACGAGCGCTCCGATCAGTTCAGCTACTGCGCTGCGCTCTACGAGGCGCTCTACGGCCAGCGGGCGTTCCCCGGCGTCTCGCCCGATCAAATCATGGAGGCGGTGCAGCGCGGCGAGGTCAAGGACGCGCCCGCCTCGAGCGATGTGCCCGCGTGGGTGCGGCGCATCTTGTTGCGCGGGCTACGCGTCGATCCGGGCGCGCGCTATCCGTCGATGCGCGCGCTGCTCGACGAGCTCGGGCACGATCCGGCGGTGCGCCGGCGGCGCGTGCTCGCGGCGGTGGGCGTGTTGGCGGTGCTGGCGGGCGGCGCGACGTTGGTGCAGTGGAAGGGCGCGCGCCAGGGGCAGCTGTGCAAGGGCGCCGAGCGCAACCTGGCCGGCGTGTGGGACGCGGCGCGCAAGCAGGCGAGCGAGCGCGCCTTTCTGGCCAGCGAAAAGCCGTACGCGTCGCACGCCTGGCTGGAGGTGTCGCGCGCGCTCGACGCCTATGCTGCGAGCTTCGTGGCGATGCACGTGGAGACCTGCGAGGCCACGCGCCTGCGCGGCGAGCAGTCCGAGACCGTGATGTCGCTGCGCATGGCGTGCCTGGACGAGCGCCGTCAGTCGCTGCGAGCGCTCACCGACCTGTTCACCGCCGCCGACGGGCAGACCGTCGAGCAATCGGTGCAGGCGGTGCATGCGCTGGCGCCGGTCGAGGCGTGCGCCAACGTGCGCGCGCTCATGGCGGTGCTGCCGCCGCCCAGCGATCCCGCGCTGCGCGCACGCATCGATCGCACGCGCGGCAAGCTGGCCGAGGCGCACGCGCTGTTGCAAGCGGGAAAGTACCAGCCGGGGCTGGCGGTGGCCGAGCCCGAGGTGCTCGAGGCGGCGGCGATCGGCTATCGCCCGCTCTCAGCCGAAGCGCTGGCGCTGGCCGGCAAGCTGCGCTTCAAGGCCGGCGATTATCAGGGCGCGGACCGCGGGTGGAAGGAGGCGGTGTGGGCCGCCGAGGAGGCGCGCCTCGACGAGGTCAAGAGCGCGGTGGCGATCCGGCTCGCCGACGTGTCGGTCGATCTGCACGGATACGATCGCGCGCACGAGTGGCTGCGCTACGCCGAGGCGGCGATGAAGCGCATCGGCGCCGCCGGCCCGCTAAAGGTCGACCTCGGGATCTCGACGGCGATGGTCAGCTTTCGCGAGAGCCACTACGCGGAGGCCGAGAGCGCCGCGCGCCGCGCCGTGGCGCTCGCCGAGCGGGTGCTCGCGCCGAACGATCTGCAGCGCGCCGCCGCCTATCGCACGCTCGGCGACGTGCTCAAGTACGAAGGGCAGTACGCCGACGGCCTGGCGTTGCTCGAAAAAGCGCGGGTGATCGACAGCGAGGTGCTGGGCGCCGAGCATCCGGAGGTCGCGGCGATCTTGCGCAAGCAGATCGACGTGTACAGCCTGCAGCACGACGGCAAGCGCGGCCTCGAGCTCGGACGCCGCGTGCTGGCCATGCTCGAGAAGTCGCTGCCGCCGGGACACCTGCAGATCGCGCAGACCCACACCAACCTGGCCGAGTCGCTCGGCCTCCTCGGCCGCTACGAAGAGGCGCTCGGCGAGGAGAAGCAGGCGCTGCCCACCTACCAGCGCGTGTTCGGGCCCGAGAGCGAGGACGTGGGCGTCTCGTACACCAACCTGGGCTACGCGCTCGCGCAGCTCGGCCGCGACGACGAAGCGCGCGGCTATCTCGAGCACGCGGTGGCGATCTACGAAAAGACGCTCGCGCCCGGTACGCCCGATCTGGCGGAGCCGATCTTGCGGCTGGGTGAGCTCTCGCTCAAGCGTCACCGCGCGCGCGAGGCGATCGCGTTCTTCGAGCGGGCGCTCGAGCTGCGCGCCAAGGATCACGATCCGTCGGAGATGCTCGCCGACGTCGAGCTCGGCCTGGCGCGCGCGCTCGGCGAAGCAGCGAGCGACCCGGTGCGCGCCCACGGGCTGGCCGCCAGCGCCGCCGAGCACTTCCGCGCCGGGGGCAAGGCGCCGCGCGCCGCCGAAGCCGATGCCTGGGCGGCGAAGCATCCTCTAAGGTAAAATCGCGAAGCAGTGGCTGCCAATCCCCTCCTGGCCGTGTCGCTCCTCGAGCGCATGCTCGCCAACTCGTTCTGGATGGCGCGCGTGGACGCGGTGTCGCGCCGCCCCGGCAACGATCGTTGCGAGCGGCTGCGCGAATTCCTCGCGCTGGTCGATCGCGCCGAAGGCGATCCCGCCTGGATGCACACCATCTCCGAGGAGGAGGTCGGCCTGCTCGCGCTCGCCGAGATCATCATGAGTATGGTCGACGCGAGCATTCCGTATTTCCGCACGCTCGCCGCGAGCCGCCCCGACGCCTTCGTCGAGGTGCGGCTGCGCTGGGTGGTCGAGTTCCTCACCGAGGAGTTCTTCCTGCACGGCATGCAAGACACCACGCAGGCGGTGGCCGCGGCGATCGCCAAGGGCGAGCGAAGCCCGTAGGTCGCGCAGCGGTGCTGTCCGTAGGGTAGACTCTGTAGCGCCAATGAGCGCTCCGGCCCCCCGCAGGATCAAGGTTTCGGCGCCCGCCCGCGCGATCTGCGGGCGCGGCGAGCTCGCGCTCGAGCTGGTGGCGCTGTCCTCGACCAGCGCGCTCTTGCACCACGCCGATCCGGTGGGCAAGGTGGGCGAGACGCTCGAGCTGTTCCTGCCGTCGCTGTCCGGCGGCGAGATCGCGGTGCTGGCGGGCATCGAGCAGAGCCTGAAGATCAAAGAAGGGCACGTGGTCGCGGTGCAGTTCATGGTCGAGGATCCGTCGACCCAGCGCGCGCTCGACAAGCTGCTCGGGCTGCTGCTCGCCGGCGACGGCGGCGGGCGGCGCGCGCATCCGCGCGTGATCTACAACATCCCCATCCGCTACGGCGAGCAGGGCCAGCACGCCGGCGAGCTCGCCGAGATCTCGGTGGGCGGCCTCGGCATGCGGGTCAAGGAGCGGATCGTGCCCGGCTCGCAGCTCAAGGTGACCATTCCCGATCGCAACGGTCACGCGTTCTTGTCGTTCCGCGGCTCGGTGTCCAACGAACGGCAGGCGCCCGAAGATCCGTCGACGTTCGAGATCGGCGTGGTGTTCAACGCCATGACGCCGGAGCTCAAGACCTCGTTGCACACGCTGCTCGGCGATCTGCTCCGGCGGTAGCTACCGCGCGATCGCGACGTGCCGCCCGACCGCGCGCACCCGGGCCGCGTAGCGCGGCGGCAGCAGCGCCTGCGCCAGCTCGCCATCGGTGCGATCGGACTCGATCCCAAAGCCGCGCAGCTCGAGCCAGGCGGGCAGCTCGACCGGATCCCAACCGAAGCGCCACGGCTCGCCCAGCCGCGCGACGATCATCCCGAGCAGCCGTCCGGACGGCGGCGGCCGCTCGACGCGCGCGCGCTCGAAGTAGCTGAACGCGAACGGTGAGCGCGCAGCCGAATAGGTGCGCACGGCGCGCACGGTGGTGTCGATGGCATCTTCGGTGAGGTACATCGTGACGCCTTCCCAGATGGTGAGCGTCGGTTGATCGTGGCGATGGCCGAGCGCGGCCAGCCGATCGGGGAGCCGCTCGAGCGGCTCGCGCTCGAAGTCCCACTCGAGGTAGCGCACGTTCGCCGGTGTGGCGCCCGCTTCGTCGAGCACGCGCCGCTTGCGCGCCTGCGTCGCCGGATGATCGATCTCGTACACGACGGATTCGGACAGCTCGCGCGGAAAGCGCGCCGCCCGACAGTCGAAGCCCGCGCCCAGCAGCACCACCTGCCGCCCGCCGTCCCGCACGAACGCGAGCAGCGCGTCGTCGAGCACGCGGGTGCGCAGCTGCAACCACAAGATGAGGTGCTCGATCGGCCCCAGCAGCCGCGCGAGCAGCGGATCGGCCAGGCGCACCACGCGCGGCAGCCGCTCGGCCAGCTCGCGCAGCGCTGTAGCGCCGCGACCGCCGAAGCGCGCCCCGAACGGATCCGACGCCAGCCGCGCTTCTTGCGGAAGCAGCGGCGCGAGCCCGCGACAGGCGGCGACCCACGCGGCGGTGCGGCTCGGCTGATCGTCCCTCATGGACGTGTCAGCCTACCATGCAGCGGTCATGCAGCGGTCAGGCCGCTTCGTAGAGGATGGTGTCGCGGCGCTCGACGAAGTCGCCGATGGCCGACAGCGCGCTCTCGGGGATGTCGACCCACTCGATGCCGCAGCCCGGCGGGCAGCCGTCGCAGCTCGCGCGCAGCTCGCGGAGCCAGCGCACGATCCCGAGCACGCGCCACGAGCGCGAGGTGCCGGGCAGCTTGAGATCCATGTTGACCATGGTGCCGACCGTCGGCGCGTCGTAGGTGGCGACGAAGATGCCGCCCTCGCTGATGTCGTTGGCCAGGCCGCAGTAGAAGTTGTGCTCGCTCTCGAGAGTGATCTCGACGTCCAGCGGGGCGCGGGTGTGGAAGCGCTGTTGGATGGATGACTTGGTCATGGGATTACGCTCCGATCATGTGGGTGCGAAGCCGGGCCACCGCGGCGCCGGCGATCTGACAGACGCGCGACTCGGTCACGCCCAGCCGCTCGGCGATCACGCGCAGCGGCTGCTCGTCGAGGAAGTGACGCTCGACCACTTCGCGGTCGCGGGCGGGCAGCTTGGGCAGCGCGGCCTTGAGCGCGGCGAGCAGTTGGCGGCGCTCGAGCAGCTCGTCGGCCGGCAGGTCGCCGTCCGAATGATCGAGGTCGGCGTCGAGCTCGACGCGCACCGCCGAGGGCGTCGCCTGCTCGTCGCGGCGCACGCGCGAGCGCTCGTCGCGGCTGATCAGGTCCTCGGCGCGCAGCCCGTCGAGCATGGCGCCGCGGATGCGCAGCGCTGCGAAGGCGGCGAACGGCACGCCGCGCGAGGCGTCGAAGCGGCGGCGCGCCTCGACCAGGCCCAGGTTGCCGAGCGCGATCAGCTCGTCGAGCTCGATGTGCGGCGGCAGGCGGCGCACCAACGCGCCGGCGAGCTGACGCACCAACGTGAGCTCGTCGACGAGCGGATCCGTAGACGGCCCGACGTCGTTCGCCGGAGCGCGGTTGAGGAGCTGCTCGTAGCGTTCGATGGTCAGCGGTGCAGCGGAGCGGCTGGGCTTGGTCATGGACGAGACGCTTTGCACCGAGCGAGCCAGAACCCGTAAGCCTTCGTACCAAGGCTTTCCAAGGCTTTCGCCCGTCGCCAGCCCGCGCGCGTCAACCGTTTGACGCTTTCGCGCCAACCGCCTGACGCGCCCGCGACAGCGACGTGTAGTGCGCCCGCCACTGCGCGCGCTCGCGCTGCTCCATCAGGAAGATCTCCAATCCTGCGCCGGTGCCGCTGGCCGTCTGTCCGACGAAGCGCACGGTGGCGAACATCGTCACCGCGCCCTCGGGCAGCTCCACCTTCAATTGAAGGAGGGAGCCGATCGCGAGCTGCTCGGCGGTGAGCACGAACAAGCCGTGCATATTGATGTCGACCGCGCTCAGCTCGTCGGTGGAGTCGCGGCGCACCCAGCGCACCGCGAGGTTGGTGGGAACTCGTTCGGATCTTCGGTTTCCAATCGCCATGCCCCTGTTTCGACTAAAGGCGAGCGGCCTTGAGCCGAAGACCGGGCATGCGCAAGAACATCGTCTCGTTGGTCGTGCTGCTCTCCCTCGCCGGCGCCGCGCGCGCCCAGGACAGCCACTCCTTCGATCTCGAGCATCTACAACTACAGACCGGCGGCGGCGACTTCCTCGCCACCGAAGGCGCGGGCGGCTTCGTCAAGGCGTGGAGCTATCACGCCGACGTGTCGTACCGCTTCTCCGACTCGCAGCTGGTGCGCTCGGCGGGCCAGGCCTCGTTGCTGTTGGTCGGCCACCGCTCGCTGATGGACGTGACCGGGGGCCTGCAGCTCGGCAAGTGGCTGGGGCTCGGCGTGGACCTGCCGGTGCTGCTCGACGAAGATGGCACCGCGGTCGGGCGCGGCGCCGCGATCGGTGATCTGCGACTGGTGCCGCGCGTGGAGATCCTGCGCGGCGAGCCGTTCGGCCTGGCGCTGCTGCTCGGGCTGCGCGTGCCCACCGGCGACACCACGCGCTTCCTCGGCGAGGGCGGGGTGGTGTTCGAGCCGCGCGTCGCCGGTCAGCTGCGTCTCGGCATGGTGCGCATCGGCCTCAACGTGGGCGTGCGCCTGCGCCAGCACGAGCGCCAGTTCGAGAACCTGACCATCGGCCACGAGTTCACCGCCGCGCTCGCCGTCGCGATCGTGCCCACCAAGCTGCTCGACGTGGTGATCGAGCTGCACGCCGACAGCGCGCTCTCGTCGCAGTTCGGCTCGGCGGCGGTCTCGCCGGTCGAAGCGCTGCTCGGTCTCGGGCTGCACGCCGGGCCGGTGCGCTTCGGTGCGGCGCTCGGCGCCGGCCTGGTCGACGGGTACGGCAGCCCGCGCTTCCGCTTCCTGCTCTCGGTCACCTACCAGAAGCGCTCCAAGGACAACGAGACGCCCGCGCCGCTGACCATCGCCAAGGCCCCCAAGCCCAAGGCGCCCGCCGCCGTCAAGCCGGCGCCCGCGCCCGTCGCGATCACCGCGGTCGCCGCGGCCGATCCGCCGGGCATGCAGGAGTTGGTCGCGCAGTTGCAGGGTGTCGGAGCGCCGCAGCCGAACGACTTGCCGCGCGTGCGGGCGGCGATCGGGCAGCCGGTGCTGTTCGAGCTCAACAGCTTCCGCCTCACCGAGCGCTTCAAAGAGCACCTGGCCGGCCTGGTCGGCGAGCTCAAGAGCGGCGACGCGCCCCGCCTGGTGTGGGTCGAAGGTCACGCCGACGAGATCGGCACGCCGGCCTGGAACCAGGAGCTGTCGCGGCTGCGCGCCGAGGCGGTGGTCGGGTTCCTGATCGAGCGCGGCATCGACGGCAATCGGCTGCAGCCGGTGGGCTTCGGCGACAGCCAGCCCATCGACCACCGCGGCGGCCGCAATGTTCGGAATCGTTGTGTCTTGTTGTTCTCCGACGGAGAGGCGTCGTCTGGCGCCTCGGCCGTCTCCACCCTCACGAAAGGAATCGTTCGATGAAGACCACCCTGTTTGCCATGATCCTCGCGCTCGGCCTCGTCTCCGCTTCTGCCGCCCACGCCGCGGTCCCGTCGTGTACCGGCATGCTCGACGGCACGCCCTGCGCCTCGGGCGATCCGTGCACCATGGGCGACGCCTGCCTCGGCGGCGCGTGCATCGCCGGCGGTAATCAGTGCGGCGACGGCGGCATGCCGGAGCAGGTGGTGCCGGCGCCGCTGAGCGTGGTCCCGGCAGCCTGCGTGCCCACCGCGCCCGACGACGCGGGCACCCACCCGGAAGTCAAGGGTGGCGTGGGCGGTTGCAGCGTCGATGGTCGTCCGACCGGGGGAGCGCCGCTGGCCTTCGTCTCGCTGCTCTCGCTCGCGTGGGTGCTGCGCCGCAAGAAGACCTCCTCAATCCGCGCGCGCTCCGGCCGATAACCGGTCATGGGAACGATCCTGCTCTGCGACGACGATGATCTGGTCCGGCGGGCGGTGGCGCGGTCGCTGCGCCAACAGGGGCACCAGTGCCATCCGGTGTCCTCCGGCGCCGCGGCGCTGGAGCTGATCAGCGACAAGCCCGGCGCCTTCGACGTGCTGCTCAGCGACTTCAACATGCCGGGCATGAACGGGCACGAGGTGCTGCGACGCGCGGGCGAGATCGACTCCAGCGTGGTGGGCGTGCTGCTTTCGGGCGCCGCCGGCTTCGAGGACGCGTGCGCAGCGGTCAACGGCGGCGGCGCCTTCCGCCTCCTGTCCAAGCCGTTCGACAGCGCGCGGCTGTGCTCGGTGATCGAGGACGCGATCAGCTATCGCAGGCTGCGCGCAGAGCGCGAGGCGCTCGGCCGCAAGCTTGCGCTGCACAACGGGCACCTGCGCAAGGTCAACCGCGAGCTCGAGGCCGCCGTCGAGGAGCGCACCATGTCCAGCCTGGACGGGCTGGTGGCAGCGCTGGCCCTGCGCGACAACGAGACCCAGTGGCACTCGCACCGCGTGTCCCTCTACGCGCGCAGGCTCGCCGTCGAGCTCGGCCTCACCGGCCAGGCGCTCGCCGATTGCGCCCAGGGCGCGCTGCTCCACGACGTCGGCAAGATCGGCGTGCGCGACGCGGTGCTGCTCAAGCCGGGCCCGCTCGACGAAGCCGAGTGGACCGAGATGCGCCGTCACCCGGGCCTCGGCTACCAGATCCTGCGCGCCATTCCGTATCTGAGCGGCGCGTCCGAGATCGCCTACACCCATCATGAGCGCTGGGACGGCGCCGGCTACCCGCGCGGGCTCAAGGCCGAGGACATCCCGATCGGAGCGCGCGTGTTCGCGGTGGTCGACACCTACGACGCGATCACCTCGGACCGGCCCTATCGCGCCGCGCGCGGCTATCAGGTGGCGCGCGACGAGATCGAGCGCTGCTCCGCGACGCAGTTCGATCCGCAGGTCGTCGCCGCGTTCCAGGGGATCCCGGCCAGCGACTGGAGCGAGATCCGCGAAGCCGTCGAGCGCCGGCGTGAAGGCGGCGAGCATCCGCTCAGCGACGTCGCTTCAGCTTCTCAACGAGCGTAGTGCGATTGAGCCCGAGCAGCTGCGCGGCCGCGTTGCGGTTGCCGCCGGTGCGCGAGAGCGCCTGCTCGATCAGCGAGTCTTCGTATTCGAGCACCGCCTGCTTGAGATCGATGCCCTCCGCCGGCAGCCCCGTCTTCTTGCTCGACGCGGCCGGCGCGCCGGTGAGCTGCGGCGGCAGATCGGCGACCTGCAGCTCGCCGGTGCGGCGCAGGATCACCATTCGCTCCACCACGTTCCCCAGCTCGCGGATGTTGCCGGGCCACGCGTACGCCACGCACACGTCGAGCGCCGCCTTGGCGATGCCGCTCACCTGTCGCGAATGCCGCGCGTTGGCCGCCTGCAGAAAGTGCTCGATCAGCAATGGAATGTCGCCGGGCCGCTCGCGCAGCGCCGGCAGCCGCAGCTCGAGCACGTTCAGGCGGTAGTACAGATCCTGGCGGAAGGAGCCTTGTTCGACCATCGCCGGCAGATCGCGATGCGTCGCCGCGATCAGCCGCACGTCGATGTTGCGCGGCTTGCCCTCGCCGACCACTTCGATCTGCTTCTCCTGGATCGCGCGCAGCAGCTTGACCTGGAACGACAGCGGCATGTCCCCGACCTCGTCGAGGAACAGCGTGCCGCCGTCGGCGAGCTGGAAGCGCCCGGCGCGCGACTGCGTGGCGCCGGTGAACGCGCCGCGCGCGTGTCCGAACAGCTCGCTCTCGAGCAGCGTCTCGGCGATCGCGCCGCAGTTGATGGCCACGAACGGCCCTGCGGCGCGCTTCGACGCGCGGTGGATGAGCTGCGCGATCAGCTCCTTGCCGGTGCCGCTCTCGCCGGTGATCAGCACGGTGGCGTCGGTCTCCGCGACCGCGGCGGTGGAATCGAGCACCTGTAGGAACGGCGCCTCCTGTCCGACGATCGCCTTTTCGTCCGCCGATCGCGGCCTGGCCGCGGCGCGCCCGAACGCGTCCTCCAGCACCGCGCTCAGCGACGCGTGGCTGAACGGCTTGGAGAGGAAGTTGGCCGCGCCCCGCCGCATCAGCTCCACCGCGATCTCCACGTTGGAGTGCGCGGTGAGGATGACCACCGGGATGCCGCGCTTGAGCCCCGCCGCCAGCACCTCGCGGCCCCCCGCGCGCGGCATCTCCAGATCGGTCAGGATCAGCTCCACGACCAGGCCGGCGGCCAGCTTCTCGACGGCAGCCTGCCCGTCGACCGCCTCGATCACCTCGCACTGCTCGCGCCGCAGCAGCCGCTCGAGCGAGCGGCGCAAGTCGGGGTCGTCTTCGACGGTGAGCACTCGGCGCTGTGAGGCCACGGCAAAAGGGTAGCACCGTTCGCTCAAGCCGGGCGCCGCGCCGCCGATGAATCGGGCGAGGTGTTGATCATGTCGAGAGTTGCGAGCGTCGTTGTCATGGCTCTGGTTACCGTCGTCGCCGGCTGCGGCGGCGTGCAAGTGCAGGTCATGCGATCCCCGCGTGCGGCAATTCGTCGCATCGCGGTGCTTCCGATCATGGTCGATCGATTCGATCCGCAGCGCGCGTCGCACAGGTTGTCGACCGGCGAGCTGGAGACGCGACTGGTGAGCGACGGTGTGCGCGACAGCGGCGTCGAGCTGATCGACGCCTACGCCTGGTTCAGCGCGCCCGGGAGCGCGGACGCGGTGACCCTGCGCGGCACCGTGCAGCGCGCGCTGGTCGACGAGTGGGTCGGCGGCCAGACGATGGGCTCGCTGCACTCGGGCGGCACGCACTTTCACTACATCCAGTACAGGGTCGCGCTGGCGCTCCACGACGCCGACGGCATGCAGCTCGCCAGCGCGCGCTCGGAGACCGCCGACGCCAATCAGCTCGACGAGCTGGTCCACGCCACCGCGCGGCGCCTGCTCGAGAAGATGCCGCTTGAGCGTCGCGTGGTGGCCGGTTTGCGCTAAGCTGGCGACGATGGCGCTGCGCATCGTCAGCTACAACGTCCGCTACTTCAGCCACGCGCTGCGCGGCCTGGCCTCGACCGAGCGCTCCACCCGCGGCATCGCCCGCGCGCTCACCGCGCTCGATCCGCGCCCGGCTATAATCTGCCTGCAAGAGGTCGAGACCTACTCGATGCGCTCGCGCCTGACCGCCAAACGCGGCGCGCCCAAGGTGACCCAGCTCGAGGCGTTCATGTTCGCGCTCGAGCGCGAGGTCGCCGCGCTCGGCGAGGAGATGCCGTACGAAGCGTTCTACTTCCGCGCGCACCGCTACGGCCCGGCCAGGCTGCCCATCTACACCACCGGACTGGCGATCCTGGTCGACACCCGCCAGCTCACCGTGTCGGCCCACAACCAGCACCAGCCGCACGCGATCACGCACCACCACGTAGCGCGCTTTCGCGATCAGAAGCAGACCCGCGTGTGCGCCCACATGCGCGTCGTCGACCGCGACGGCCGCGCCCTGCACGTGTTCAACACGCACCTGTCGCTGCCCACGCCGTTCGCCAAGCAGTTCTGGACGGTGCGCGAGAAGATGGGCCACGGCGCGAACCAGCTCGCGGAGGCGCGCTCGCTGTGCGCCTTCATCCGCGAGCTGGCCGGCACCGACCCGTTCATCGTGTGCGGCGACTTCAACTCCGCGCCCACCTCGCCGGTCTATCACTTCCTCACCGGGGAGGCGGGGCTGGTCGGCGCGCAGCACCACCTCGGGTTGATCGATCCGACGGTGCGCAAGGGATTTCCCACGGCGGGGCTGGCGCGGCTGCGCATGCACCTCGATCATCTGTTCGGCTCCGACGGCGTGCGCTGGGTGGACATGGACGGCACCCGCCCGTTCGGCGATCGCCAGGGCCCGTTTCACGGGCTGTCCGATCACGTGCCGCTGATCGCGCGCTTCGATCATCGCACGTAGCGCAGGTCAGCCGGCGAACGTGATGCGCGCGACGGCGATCGGCTGGTCGACGCCCTTGAGCGTCGCCGAGTAGCGCTCCTTGACCTGCGCCGGGCGCAAGCCGCCGCGCGCGATCGCCTGATCGGCCAGCGACGCCTCGACCACCAGCTCGCCCGACTGCGCCTGCGCCTGTAGCCGCGCGGCGATGTTCACCGTCTGCCCGAAGTAGTCGAGCACTCCGTTGGCGGTCACCAGATAGCTCGGCCCCGAATACAAGCCGAGCTTGATGTGCGTCTGCGCGCGATCCGGATGCCCCTTCAAGAACACCTCGAACGCCCCGAGCAGCGCCAGCGACGCGCGCAGCCCGTCGAGATCGTCGGCGAACACCGCCATCACCGCGTCGCCGATGGTCTTGACCAGCGTGCCGCCGTGCTCTTCGATCAACCGGGTCACCACTTCGAAGTGGTCCTGCACCAGCCGCAGCGCGGCGGCGTCGCCGACGTTCGAGTAGAGCTGGGTCGACGCGGTCAGGTCGCTGAAGAACAGCGCGACGCGTGACACCTTCAGGGTCAGCTCCGGGCGCAACACCTCGGCGGAGAAGTCGCGGCGAAAGCCGGGCAGGGCGGTCACCTCGCGCGCGGTGGCGGCGTTCTGGGGAAACTGCGCGCGCTCGAGCTTGCAATGGCGCTCGGCGTCGCTCGACGAGCGCACGATCAGCCGCCCACCGGGCGCGATCGCGAGCTTGCCCTCGGCCATCGTTTCTTCGGCGACCTCGAGCTCCGCCGGCGCGCCGTCGACCAGCTCGACGGGAACGGTCGCGCCGCCGCGCACGAACAGCCGGTAGCGCCCCGCCTCGTCGGGCGCCTGCAGCACTGCCTGCCCGTGCGCCGGGAGCACCGACTGCGCGACCACGTGCGGCGTCCGCGCCGGCCCGCCGACGCAATACTGCCCGGCGTCGAGCTTGCGCACGCCCGGCGTCGGCATGAACGTCGCTTCCACCGACTCGTCGACGTCGAGCTTGAACTCGATGTCGCACAGGTGGCATTCGCCGTGATCGGCCAGCGCGCTGAGCGTCGGCAAGCTGTCGGTCCCGGTGCGGCAGCTCGGGCACACCACCTCCCAACGCATCTCGAGCAGCCCCGCGCGCACCGCGTGCAGGCAGGTCCCGAGGAGCGCGCGCCGATCGACCTGCCACAGATCGGCCAGCTCGAACGGCCGGATGCGCTGCAGCTCGTCGTCGCGCGCCTCGCGCACGTGCTTGGCCAGGCGATCGGCGAGCGCGGGCGGGGCGAGCTTGCCGAGCGCTTCGCGAGCGCGCTCGAGCGCGTCGAGCGCGACCACGCCCGGCTCGGCGGGCGCGGGCAGCCCGGCCTGGATCGCGCGATCGATCCGCCCGACCGCGTCCACGATCTGCTGAAGCGTGCGGCGCGCGCCGGCCGGCACCACCAGCCCGTAGAACCAATTGCGCGGCTCGAGCTCGAGCCGCACCGTCACCGTCGCGCCACCCGCCGCGCCCGGCGCAAAGCGAAACAGCGTGTCGATCATGCGGATCGGCCCCGCGACCATGCGCCGCTCCACGCGGTAGCTCTTGTGGCGTACCCACTCGAACGGGCGCTCCTCCCACTCGAGCGGGAACCCGCCCGCCCGCGCGCGCACGCGATAGCGCGCCGCGCCCTGGTTGTCGATCGGCACGATGGCGCGCGGCCCCTGCCCGATGGCGCGGTTCAGGTACTCCGTGTCGGTGAGCTGCGCCCACAGCTGCGCGACGTCGCTGGCACACTCGACCTCGCTCTGCACGACCACGGTCGCCACCGACGCGATCGTACGCTCACTCCGTCGGTAGGTCCAACAGCGCGTCGAGCTTGTGCACCGCGGCGTCGAACGCGCTCTTCTCGGCAGCCGGCAGCGCGCGGCGCGAGGTCTCGTGGACGGCGAACGGATCGAGCACCGTTCCGTCGGACGACTCCAGCTGGTAGTGCAGGTGCGGCGCGAACGAGTGCCCGGTGTTGCCGCTCGAGCCGATCACCTGGCCGCGCGAGATCGACGCGCCGATCTTGGACTCGGGCGCGATCTCCGACAGGTGCAGGAACAGCGCGGTGCGGTGGTGCCCGCCCGACTCCTTGAGCTCGATCGAGTTGCCGTTCATGCCCACCTTCCAGTTCTTGCGCGACAGCTCGCCGTCGAACGGCGCCTTGACCGGCGTGCCCACCGGGGTCTTGAAGTCCACGCCCTTGTGCCCGCGCCCGTCGCGCAACAGCGACGTGATCTGCTCGTAGTCGTCGATCGGGCCGTCCTTGAGCCGCTGCTCCAGCTCCTGCCCGTCGGCCTGGAGATAGCGCGCGAACGGCGCGCCGTGCGCCTGGTACCGGTACACGCGATAGGTCTGCGCGTTCTTCTCGCTCTGAAAGCGGATCGCCTCGACCACCGGATCGCCCTCTTTATCGTCGAGGAGCACGTCGAGCACGTCGCCTTTGCGCAACCCCGCCGGCACGTCCACCCACCACACCAACGTGCGCACCACCACCTGCGTGAGCGGCTGGCCGAGCTCGCGGCCGACCTGCTGCACGATCGCGGTCTCGAGCGGGCCGTTGATCACCGCGTGCACGCGCCGGAATCCCGCGCGCTTCAGCACGTCGTCGCTCTTCGGCGGCCTCGGCGGCGGCGCGGGCGGTGCGGCCGGCTTGCTCGCCGACGGAGCTACAGCCGTCGCGGGCGGGGGAGGCGCCGGCTTGCGCGCGCTCTTGCGCCACCACACCACGCCGCCCGCCGCGAGCGCCAGCAGCGCCAGCACGATCAGGTTGCGGCCGAGCGCGCTCGAGCGGGACTTGCCGAGCGTGGGCATGGAGTCGCGGGACATCGGGAGGGCTATTCTAGTAGCGAACGCGCAGGTAGGCCACGCCCGTCGTCAGCGCCGCCAGCACCACGCCGAGCGCGAGCGCTTCGAGGTGGACGCGGGTGGCACGGCGGGCGATCTCCAGAAGCACCGCCGGGTCGTCGATCTTTTCGTGCTTGCCGTCGATCTCGCGCAGACCGCGCTTGGCGAGCGCCACTCAAGTCTTCTCGTAGGCCTGAAACAGGCCGTAGCCCGCCAGCAACCCCGGCACGAAGATCGCCAGGTGCCACCAGGGCCGCACGCCGGCCAGCGACAGCGCCGCCTCGATCGCCACCGCCGCCGCCAGTATCACCAGCCCGAAGCGCCGGCGCATGCGCTGTCCCTTGCGATCGATGTTCAGCGGGCAGATTTCCGGGTTGGACATAGGGTCGGATCAGGGCGCGCGCGAGGCGCGTTCCAACGGTGTGGGCGGGGCAGGGGAGGCGAACGGCCGCGGCGCGCCGTCGGTCGTGGTCAGCGTCACCGTGGTGTCGCCCGCCGGCAGATCGTCCCAGAACGTGGTGCTCTTGGCCTCGGCGCGCAGCCCCTTGGGCTCGTGCCCGCCGATCAGCACCTTGAGGTTGGGCTGCCCCACCACGAAGGTCGCGCCGGTCATCGCCTTCGGCGCGTGCAGCACCGCCGAGCCGTCGGCCAAGAGCGTGATGGTCACCTCGGCCGTGGCGCGCAGCCGATCGCCGAGCGCGCCCAGCGTCGGCACCCACAGGCTGCCGCGCGCCTGCCGCTCCTCGAGCTGCCCGAGCAGCGCGTCGAAGCGCGGGTCCAGCTTCACCGCCCCCTTGCCACCCGGCTGTTCTTTGGGATCGTCGGGCACCAGCAGGTTGCGCATGCCGAAGCGCGTGCGCTTGGCGTGATAGGTCTCGAGATAGGTGTGCGCCACGTGCAGCCCGCGCTCGCGCTCCAGCCGATCGAGCGCCGCGCCCGAATAGAGCGCGTAGAAGCGCTTGGCCTCGAGAAACGCCCACACCGTGCGGAACATCCACAGGCTGTCGGGCCCGCCCAGATCGAGCCGCCCGATCGGCCACACCGTCGGTGCGCGCTGATCGAGGCGCTGCGGCCGCAGCAGGTTGAACTCGTTCGGCGGCGCGTCGTCCTCCGCCCACACGTATTGATACTGGTGCGCTTCGAGCAGGTCGGCGATGCCGAACTTGCCGCCGACGTGGAACCCCTGATCGCCGAACGCCTCGCAGTTGGTCTCCGGCTGATGATCGATCCAGGTGCGCGTCTTCCAGCGCGCAAAGCGCTCCAGCGCCGCCTGCGTCACCTGTCGCGAATCGGGCCGGGGCGTGGCGGAGTGGGGCACGATCTCCGAGCCCGCCTCGGAGAGCTCGTCGGCCAGCTTGGAGACCTTGGGATCCTCGAGCTGCGGACGGTCCGCGCCGTGCGCGAACAGCGCCTTGGTGATCTCGAGGTGGTGCGCGAGCAGCCCCTTGGTGAGCGCCGCCAACGTGTGCAGGCTCGACTGATCGGCGTGGTCGGTCACCACCAGCGCCGCGCGCCGCCCGTCGGGATAGCGCGCCTTGACCAGCGACAGCGCGTCTTCCCATAGTTGCACGCGCGCGCTCACCCGCTCCTCGGCCACGCGCAGCCGCGCCGGCATCTGCAGGTGCTGGTTGGGCGCGTGCCAGTTGGTGGTGCAGTGCGCGTCGTGCAAGAACGGCCGCGCCTCGGCAGCGTCGAGGTCGATGCGCACCTCCACGCTGCTCGCGCCGCTCTTGAGCAGCACGTCGTCGACGGTGTCGTCGATGGTCGCCGAGACCACCGGCTTGCCATGCCGCGAGATCGCGATCCACTTGGGATCGAACCGCTCGAGGTACGCGACCTTCGCCGCCACCGGCTCGAGATCGCGCCCGATCACCTGCGCGTGATCTCCGTCGAACCCCAACTGCACGCCGACCAGGTGCACCCACGCGCGCTTGAGCCACACGCCGTTGACCGTGAGCACGTCGGCCGCCGAGCCCTCGGGTCGCTCGCGCTTGAGCGTGACCTTGAGCGCGCCGTCCAGGCTGATCGCCTCCGCTGTACCGTCTCGCCAGACGAACGGCACGCGCTGCTCCAGGCTCATCTTGACCGGCGGCTTGCCGCTGGCGTCCTCGACCACCACCAGCGTGGCGCGTGGAGCCTCCGCCCGGGCCAGGCCCGGGAGCGTCAAGGCGGCGGCGAGCAGCACGTACCGACGATGCACTTCCGAAGTATAGCCCGCGTTGTTCACGCGCGCCCCTTCCGCTACCCGGGAATGGAACCGGTTTTCTCCTCGAGAGGCGTAAACGGCCGCCTGCGGCCTGCTCGCCGCAGGCACGCCGTTTGAACAGGTGAGCAGCACGGTGCCAACGAGCACCGGGTTGGAGGAAGCAAGGATGTTGTCGATTCACGTTTTCATGGCCCTGGTGCTTCGTGTGGCTGCGGGCATCTTCGCCATCCAGGCCCCCGGTCAGCCGGTCAGCCTGGCGCGCGCCACCAGCTACGCGTTCGCGGCCACCTACCACGGCCTGCGCGCCGGGGTCGATCCGTTCGAGCTGATCGCGATCGCCCGCAACGAGTCCGACTTCAACGAGAACGTGCGCGGCCCGGACGGCAAGGACTGCGGCCTCACGCAGACGCGCATCACCATCACGCGCTACACCTGCCGTCAGCTCTTGCGCTCCTACTGGATCGCCTTCCAGGAGGCCGCGCGCGAGATGAAGGAATATGGCGCCGCCTGTCGCAGCCACGGCGACTACGATCGCTGCCGGCTCAACCACTACAACTCCGGCGTGCACTACGCCAAGCGCGGCGTGCACGGCGCCTATTGGCTGCGCGTGCAGTGCTTCGCGGACGCGGCGCGCGCCGGGGCGCGGGTGAACAACCTGTGCCGCAAGGTGACGGGCCGTGGCGACATCGCCCGCGTGCTGCGCCAGGTCGCGCCACCGCCGCGCATGATCGCCGCCGCCGACCCGCGCCCGTCGAGCTAGCTCAAGAACCACGCCAACAGGCCGCCCGCCGCTTCCAGCACCGACTCGTGCCGGTGCCCGTCTTCGGGGAAGACCACCGGCTGCGCGTCGTTGTGCCCCGACTTGATCCGCGCCACGTCGCTGCGGATCTTCTCGAGATCTTTTTCGTGCGCCGCCTCGAGCCCGCCGCCCTGAATGAACTCCACGATCTGGCGCAGCTCGTCCTTGTCGAACCAGGTTCCGTGATTCTTGCAAACATCAACAATGACGCCTGAATGGCGTGCAAAGTTCAAGCGATTCATCATCTTCGAACAGGTCGGGCAGGGCAGGTACTTCACCTGCTCGAGCGTGGCTGCGTGGCCCGGCGCCGGCAGCGGCGAGCCCAGCCCCACGTAGGCCGCCGATTTCTCGCGCCGCGTGCAGATCTTCTTGAACGACTCGGCGTCCACCCACAGCCCGCCGCAACCGCCGCACTCCTCCAGGAACGCGTCGCCGATGGCCGTCACTGCGAGCGTCGCCCGGCAGCGTGGGCACGACTGCCCGCCATCGGCGGCCGGCATCTCCGCGGTGGTGCGCCCGTGAAACGCGCGCGCCCCGCAATGCGAGCAATGTTGCGCCCCCGAGAAGACCATCCCGAAGCAGGTCGGGCAGGCGATCGTCTGCAGCTGCACCCGGCAGTGCGTGCAGCTCAGCTGGTCCACGCGCGCCGCCGCCCCACAGTTCGGGCATTCGAGCATTCCCGCGTCCATCGCCTGATTGTATGATGCCGCCATGGAAAGAGCATCCTGGGACGAGTACTTCATGGCCATCGCCCGCGTGGTCGCCTCGCGATCGACCTGCGACCGCAAGTTCGTCGGCTCGGCGATCGTGCGCGACAAGACCATCCTGTCGACCGGCTACAACGGTTCCATTCGCGGCATGCCTCACTGCTCCGAGGTGGGCCACATGATGGAGGACAACCACTGCGTGGCGACCATCCACGCCGAGACCAACGCGGTCTTGCAGGCGGCCAAGAACGGCGTGGCGATCGACGAAGCGACCGTCTACGTCACCGCCTCGCCGTGCTGGAGCTGTTTCAAGATGATCACCAACGCCGGCATCCGGCGCATCGTCTACGGCGAGTTCTATCGGGACAACCGGATCTTCGAAGTGGCGTCCAAGTTGGGTGTCGAGCTGGTCCACCTTCCTCCGAAGTAGTCAGCCTTTTCCCTTGACGACTCGTTCCGGAAACGGCTACGTTCAGTTTGCTGTGCCTTGGAACTCGCCTAACCCTAGGAGACGAAACAAGTATTTGTCGTACATGTAAGTCTCACGCCCCGACGATCTGGCCGGATCCGACGGGCGGTATGAGCCTGGCAACCAGCAACTCTCGACGGAGGCAGGGGCCATTGCGAACCACCTGGTTGATGATTCTCGGTTTGGCCTTCACCACCCCGGCGTGGGCGGACGCACCGTCGGTGGGCGAGGAACCCGAGCACGCGCTCAAGGGCGCGCCGGCACCGGCGAAAAAGTCCAAGAAGAAGCACGCGCGCGGGCCTGCGTTCTCCGGCCGCCTGGCTTCCGAGGGCGAGCTGCGCGAGAGCCCGCTCGACAAGCCGTCGGGCCACATCGAGCTGTACGCGGTCAACTTCCGGGAGAACCTCGAGGTCGACTTATATAATGAGGACGGCTCGCTCGACGACGACGCGGTCGACAAGCTGAACCACCTGTGGCGCTGCAAGCGCACCGATACCGAGAAATCGATCGAGCCCAAGCTGTTCGAGATGCTCTCGCGGATCTACGATCACTTCGGCAAGCGCATCGAGCTGGTCTCCGGCTTCCGCAACCAGCAGCGCACCTCGTCGTTCCACTTCCACGGCTCGGCCTCGGACATCCGCATCCCGGGGATCTCCGACAACGTGCTGCACAAGTTCGTCACCTCGCTCGACACCGGCGGCATGGGCATCGGCATCTACCCGCGCGCCGGCTTCATCCACGTCGACATCCGCCCCGAGCCCTCGTACCGCTGGACCGACTACAGCCCGCCCGGCTCGAACGACATGGGCCGCCCGCACGTCAAGAAACACAAGAAGCCCGTCCCGAACGTCTAGCCCGCTTTCCTTGACCTCGCTTCGAGCGGGACGGATCATCGAGCGACCGGAGGGGTGATCATGAACGAGCTCAAGCGGTGGTGGATCGCGACATCGATCGTGGGGATCGTGGGGTTCGGCGTATTCGGTTGCGGGACCGGGAATGGACCGGACTCGAGCAGCAGCGGATGCATCGAAGCGGCCAGCGAGTCGAGCTCGACGCCGGGCACGTCACCGCTGGGCAAGCCGTGCGGCAGCACGTGTAGCTGCGCCACCGGGCAGACTCAGCTGGCGACCGCGACCTGCGCCGACGCATGCGCGCCGTTCAACGATTCGCACAACCAGCCGTACGGAACCTGCATCAGCTTCGACGCGACCACGTTCTACTGCACCCGCATCTGCACCACCACGGCCGACTGCATGGGCATGGGCACCTGCGCCTTCGGACCGTTGCACCAGATCGGCGGCATCATCGTCGACCAGACGATGTACTGCATCAAGTAGCAGCCAGCCTTCTGCGACAGCACACTTGACCCTCGCGGGTTCACCCTCTATTTTGAGCCGCAATCCATAGTGGCTTCCGACCAGCTCTCACTATTCGGCTCGCGGCCGCCACCACCTGGCGACATGAACGACATCCCCTCCATCTCACTCTCCGAAGAAACCCAGCGCCGATACCTGAACTACGCGCTGTCGGTGATCACCGCGCGCGCGCTGCCCGACGTGCGTGACGGGCTCAAGCCGGTGCAGCGCCGCATCTTGTACACCATGTTCTCGGATCTGCACCTCACGCCCGACGCGCGCTATCGCAAGTGCGCCAAGGTGGTGGGCGACGTGATGGGTAACTATCACCCGCACGGCGACTCGGCTATTTACGACGCGCTGGTGCGCATGGCGCAGGACTTCTCGCTGCGCTATCCGCTGGTCGACGGGCACGGCAACTTCGGCTCGATCGACGGCGACTCGGCGGCGGCCTACCGCTACACCGAGTGCCGGCTGCAGAAGATCGCCATCGAGCTGATCGACGAGCTCAAGAAGAAGACCGTCGATTGGCGCCCGAGCTACGACGGCACCAAGAGCGAGCCGGTGATGCTGCCGTCGCGCGTGCCGAACCTCCTGGTCAACGGCACGCAGGGCATCGCGGTCGGCATGGCCACCTCGATCCCGCCGCACAACCTGGGCGAGGTCGTCGAGGCGTGCATCGCGCTGGTCGACGATCCCGCGCTCGAATCGAAGGACCTGCTCAAGTACATCAAGGGCCCGGATTTTCCGACCGGCGGGCAGGTCCTCGCGTCGAAGAAGGACCTCAAGGAGATCTACGAGTCGGGCTCGGGGTCGCTCAAGCTGCGCGGCGAGTACGAGCTCGAGGATTCGCCGGGCCGCAAGCAGACGCAGATGATCGTGGTCACGTCGATCCCGTACGGGCCGACCAAGCAGTCGATCGTCGAGAAGATCGGCGAGCTCATCCGCGATCGCAAGCTTGTGCAGATGGTCGACGTGCTCGACCAGTCCACCACCGACGTGCGCATCGAGATCGAGATCAAGAAGGAAGCCGATCCTGCCTTGATCATGGCGTACCTCTACAAGAACACCGCGCTGCAGACCAACGTGCAGGTCAACCTGACCTGCCTGGTGCCCACCGACAACCCCGAGGTCGGGCGGCCCGAGCGGCTCAACCTCAAGGGCTGCCTGCAGCACTTCCTCGACTTCCGCTTCCTGGTGGTCACGCGCCGCTTTCAGTTCGAGCTCGAAGAGCTCGAGCGGCGCATCCACATCCTCGAAGGCTACGCCAAGGTCTACGACGCGCTCGACGAGGTCCTGCGCATCATCCGCAAGTCCGAGGGCAAGAAGGACGCCGCCGAGAAGCTGATGAAACGCTTCGGGCTCGACGAGGATCAAGTCGAAGCGATCCTCGAGCTCAAGCTGTACCGCCTGGCGCGGCTCGAGATCTTGCTGATCCAGGAAGAGCTGACCGAGAAGCGCAAGGAGGCCAAGCGCCTCGAGGGCCTGCTCAAGAGCGAGGTGCGTCGCTGGGGCGTGGTCAAGTTCGAGCTGCAGGAGCTGGTCAAGGAATACGGCGACAAGCGCAGGACCAAGGTGAGCGTCTCGGCCGACGAGCCTGAGTTCGATCCCGACGCCTACATCGCCGACGAGGACGCCAACGTGGTGCTGACGCGCGACGGCTGGGTCAAGCGCGCGCGAGAGATCAAGGATCTGACCACCACGCGCACCCGCGAAGGCGACGAAGTGGTCGCGGTGCTGGCGGGCAACACCAAGAACAACGTCGCGTTCTTCACCAACTTCGGCTCGGCCTACGTGGCGCGCATCGTCGACATTCCGCCGTCGACCGGGTACGGGGATCCGGTGCAGAAGCTGTTCAAGTTCAAGGACGGCGAGCGCGTGGTCGCGGCGCAGTCGCTCGATCCGCGCGTGCGCACCAAGGACGAGCACCTGGTCGCGGTGTCGAAGAACGGCTACGGCCTGCGCTTCCAGCTCGCACCGCACCTCGAGGTCTCGACGCGCGCCGGGCGCCGGTTCGCGCGCGTGGCCGAGGGCGACGAGATCGTGGGCGTCAAGCCGGCGCCGGCGAACGGCACGCTCGCCCTGGCGACCTTCCACGCGCACCAGCTGGTGATCGATCTCGAGGACGTCAACGTGCTCGCCAATCCGGGGCGCGGCGTGACAGTGGTCAAGCTCGCCGCCGACGACGATCGCGTGGTCGGCTTCAGCGTCGACGACGATCTGGTCGTCGAGAGCGAGAAGGGCAAGCAGGAGACCATCAAGGCGCTCAAGAAGCACCGCGCCGGACGCGCCACCAAGGGCCGCGTCATCTGGACCGGCAAGGATCGCGTGGCGAAGGTGATCGCGCCGCCGGTCGAAGTCCCGCAATTGTCAGCACCCGAGGGTAGCAACTGATGGCCGGCGACAAGAGACGCTACACCGGCGAAGACATCACCGTCCTCGAAGGGCTCGAGCCGGTGCGCAAGCGCCCCGGCATGTACATCGGCGGCGTCGACGATCGCGGCTACCACCATCTGTTGTGGGAGGTGGTCGACAACTCGATCGACGAGGTGATCAACGGCTTCGCCAAGACCATCTGGGTCACGCTGCACAAGGACGGCCAGTCGGCCACCGTCGAGGACGATGGGCGCGGCATTCCCGTCGACATGGTCAAGAAGTACAAGAAGAACGCGCTCGAGCTGATCCTGTGCACGCTGCACGCGGGCGGCAAGTTCGAGACCGGCAACTACATCCACTCGGGCGGTCTGCACGGCGTCGGCTCGTCGGTGGTGAACGCGCTGTCGGAAGATCTGGTCGCCACCATCAAGCGCGACGGCCAGACCTTCGAGCAGGAGTTCTCGCGCGGCAAGCCGAAGACCAAGCTCAAGACCAAAGGCAAGGCGCGCGGCACCGGCACGCGCATCTACTTCCGTCCCGACAAGGACATCTTCGGCTCGAAGCTGCGCTTCGACACGCAGGATGTGCGCTCGCGGCTCGAGGCCAAGACCTACCTGCACCGCGGCCTGAACGTCATCTACGAGGACGAGGCGACCAAGGAGAAGCTCGAGTACTCGCACTCGGGAGGGATCGCCGACTACCTCACCAAGATCGTGGCGGAGCGGGGCAAGCCGGCGGTGCAGCCGGTCGCGTTCGAGCTCACCAAGGACGAGCCGCGCGTCGAGCTGGCGATCATCTGGACCGAGGCCACCGACGAGCACATCCGCTCGTACGTCAACGGCATCCCCACCGGCTCGGGCGGCACGCACGAGCTCGGCCTGCGCTCGGGCCTGGTCAAGGCGGTGCGCAACTTCGTCGAGACCCACGACCTCGGACCCAAGGGCGTGACCATCACCGCCGAGGACATCCGCGAAGGAATCACAGCGGTGCTGTCGGTGTACATCCTGCAGCCGCAGTTCCAGGGGCAGACCAAGGACAAGCTCAACAACCCCGAGACGCAGAACGAGATCGACGGCGTGGTGCGCGTCGGGCTCGAGCGCTGGCTCACCGAGAACCAGACGGTCGCGCAGGGGATCGTCGCGCGGATCATTCTGTCGGCGCGCGCGCGCGAAGCCTCCCGCGCCGCTTCGCAAGAGGTCAAACGCAAGACCGCGGTCAGCCACCGGCTGAACCTGCCCGGCAAGCTGGCCGACTGCTCGTCGACCTCGCCGGAGGACTCCGAGCTGTTCCTCGTCGAGGGCGACTCCGCCGGCGGCTCCGCCAAGCAGGGCCGCGATCGCCGCACGCAGGCGATCCTGCCCTTGCGCGGCAAGGTGCTCAACGTCGAGAACGCCTCGGTCGAGAAGGTGCTCAACAACGCCGAGCTCAAGAACATCGTGATCGCGCTCGGCTGCGGCGTGGGCGACGAGTTCGACGAGAACAAGCTGCGCTACGGCAAGATCTTCATCCTCACCGACGCGGACTCCGACGGGCACCACATTTCGACGCTGCTCTTGACCTTCTTCTACCGCCACCTGCCCAAGCTGATCGACAACGGCCACATCTACCTGGCGCTGCCGCCGCTCTACAAGATCGAGTGGGGCAACGAGCGGCACTGGGCGCTCGACGAGAAGGATCGCGACAAGATCCTCAAGCGGGCGCCCAAGAACGCCAAGCCCGAGATCAGCCGCTTCAAGGGCCTCGGCGAGATGCCCGCCGAAGATCTCAAGGCCACGACGCTCGATCCCAAGCGCCGCTCCGCCCTGCGCGTGGTCGTCGAGAATCCGCTCGACACCGATCGCATCATGAACGAGCTCATGGGCAAGGACGCCTCGGCGCGCTTCCGCTTCATCATGGACCGCGCCCCGGAGGCCGTAGACATCGACGTCTAACGGGCATATCTTCAGTCCCAGCGATGTCTTCCCCGGTCCGCAAGCCGCATTCGCCGCGCTTCGTCCGCCTGTCCGCGGCCGACGTGTCGGCGCTGTTCGGACAGGAGACGCTCGAGCCGCGCTTCCCGATCTCGAACGGCCGGTTCGTCGCTCGCCAGCGCGTGGCCATCGTCGGTCAGCGCGGCCGCATCGACGGAGTTCCGGTGGTCGGCCCGCCCGGCGACGAGACCACCATCTCGTGGAGCGCCGGCGACCCGGAAAAGATCGGCCTCGACTCGCGCGGCGTGATCCTCGTCGGCGCGCAGGGCGAGCTCAAGTTCGTCGACCCGACCGCCCAGCTCGCCTCCGGCTAGACCAGCGGCAGGCGTTTCTTGTTGGGGGTGGGGGTCTGCGTGGTGCGGCGGTGGTGGCTGGCGTCGAGCATGGCGGCGTCTTCGACGTCGTAGGCCTCGGGGGCGGCGGTCTCGTCCTTCTGGAAGGCGCGCACCAGCTTGAGCACGCGCTTGCGCGCCTTGAGCGTCTCCCACCCGTCCATCCCGTCGAGAAAATTCAAGAAGCCCCAGGCCGCGAAGTCCGCCACCGACGGCTGCGGCCCGGCCAGCCAGCCGGTCTCGGCGAGCGCTGCGTCCAGGTAATCCATCGCCTCGGCGAGCCGGTTGAGCACCTCGGGCGGCTTGGGAATCCCGATCCGATTGCCGTACTTGCGCTTCACTCCGTGGTACGCGAGCGGCGCGATCGCCTTCCAAGCCAGATCTTCGCGCCGCCCCGGCGGATAGGCCGAGCGAAACAGCGCCAGCGTGTGCTGCCGGTTCTTCGGCAGGAACCAACGCACCGGCTGCACCACGCGCGGCAGCCCCTCGTCGGCCCACTCCTCGTACAGCAGCGCGCGCGCCCGTAGCGTCGGATCTTCCGGCAGGATCCGCTTCTGCGGATACTTCTCGTCGAGAAACTGCGCGATGCGCGTCGAGTCGACCACCACCTGCCCGCCGTCGTCGATCACCGGCACGCCGCTCTGCCCGGACAGCCGCTTCAGCTCGCCGCGATGCAGCGGGTGCACCAGCCGCTCCTCGAACGGCAGCCCCTTGTAGCGGAGGATCGCGCGCACCTTGGCCGCGTACGGCGAGATGTTGTAGCTGTACAAGAAAATCATGCGCCGATATTAGATCAACCGGCGGCGTACAGGATCGCCAGCATCACCGCGCCGACGCCGTTGCAGCCGGCGCCGATCACCGACAGGCGCCGGGTGGTGAAATCGCCGCTGAGGAAGTAGCCCGCCAGCGACAATCCGAAGCCGGCCGCGAACAGCCCGAGCACCAGCGCGTCGAGCGAGGCGAGCGCCACCGTCGAGACCCACAGGAGCAGGGCGACGAACGCCGCCCCCAGCCCTCCCAACGGGTACATCACGCGCGCCATTTTTCGCTTATACGGCATACTTGATGCGGATGTCACGGCTCGCCATCCTCTTCTTCTTTGTCGCCCTGGTGGTCGCGCGGGGCGCGGGCGCCGCCGAGCCGGCGCTCGTGCCGCACGCCGAGGAGGTGTTGCGCCAGGCCGGCGACGAGAAGGTGCTCGACGCGCGCCACCAGCTGGTCGAGCAGGCGCAGGCGCTGTGCGAGAAGGCCGTGGCGCAGGCGCCCGCCGATCCGGTGCCGCTGATCGTGATGGCGCAGGCCCTCTCGCTGCCCGATCCGCCGCGTCCCGAGCTGTGCCGGCCCGGCGGGTGCGAAAAAGCGGTGCAGCTGCTCACCAAGGCGCGCGCGCTCGACAAGTCGGGCGTCGAGGCGCGCCGCATCGCCGACGAGCTGGCGATCGTCTACTCGCGACTGGGCCAGCACGCCGACGCGCTCGCCGAGTACCAGCGCGGCCTCAAGCTGGTCGAATCGAGCCGTCACCTCAATTTCTGGGACGAGACCAACGGCGGCGCGACGCTGTACGGCAACGCCGCCGAGACGCTGATGGCGCTCGGCCGGCTCGACGAATCGATCGAGTCGTATCGTCGATCGCTCGAGCTGTCGGAGCATCACGATCTCTCGTGGGAGCTCGCCAACTGGGGCCTCGGCGTGTCGCTCGATCGCGACGAGCAGGAGGAGGCGTCGCGCAGCGCCGTCCGCCGCGCGCTCGACATCGATCCGGCGATGCGCAGGCTCAGCCAGGAAGGCGTGTTCTTCGAGCCGCCCGGTGACCGCTGGGCGTACCTCGCGCTCGGCCACGAGGTCGCGGGCGATCGCGATCAGGCGATCTCCGCGTGGCGCACCTACCTCGCTGGGAGCCCGCCGAACGCGCGCTACGCCCGTCGCGCGCGCGCGCACCTCGAGGCGGACCGGCGCGGTCTGGCGCAGCCCGGCGACCTCGAGCGGCTCAAGGTCGAGATCACCACCATCGAGCGCCTCGGCGGCGGCCGCAACATCGATGATCTGCGCCAGAGCCTGCGCGGTTACGTCGAGGATCTGCGGCTGTGCTACGCGCGCGCGCTGCGCAGCCATCCGAACCTGGTGGGCGGGCTGATGCTCGCGCTCGAGATCCATCCGTTCGGCTTCACCGCGGGCGGGCCGCTCACCGCGCCGCGCGTCCTCACCGAGCGCTCGACGCTCGCCGTGCCGGCGCTCTCGACGTGCATCGAAGGCGCGGCCTCCGCGTGGCGCTTCCGCCCGCTCGACGGCGTGCTCAACGACAACGTGATCGTCACCATCGAGCTCGCGCCGAAATGAGATGGCTCGTGCTGCTCGCGCTGTACGCCGCGCCGGCGCACGCAGAAGGACCGTCGCCCTTGTGGGACGACGTGATCCACCCCAATCGCCTCCGCTGCGCCGAGTTGGTCGACGAGGCGCGCCGCCGCCTCGGCTCGCGCGTGCTGGCCGACAAGACCTCGGCGCTCGAGCTGCTCAGCGAGGCGGCGCGGCTGTGCCCGCACAGCTACGACGTGCTCGCGCTGTGCGGCTCGGCGCGGCTCGAGAACGGCGAGGCCCAGCTTGCGCTGCCGCTGCTCGAGCGGGCGCGCGCGCTCGATGACGCGGGGCAGGGTTCGTGCGCCGGCCGCGCGGGCTGCACTACCCGCGACGCGCGGCTCGCGTTCAACCTCGGCCTCGCGCGCGCGTTCGCCGGCGATCTCGAGGGCAGCCTGATCGAGTATCGGCGCGCCGAGGAGGCGGGCGGCATTCCCGACCAGTGGCTGCTCCTGTACGATCTCGGCGACGATCTGATGGCGCTCGGCCGGCTCACCGAAGCGATCGACGCCTACCGTCGCTCGGTGCACGCGCGCCCCAACGAGGTGATGCCCCGCCTGGCGCTCTCGGTCGCGCTCGACCGCGACGAGCAGCTCGAGAAGTCGCGCCTCGAGCTCGCCGACGCGCTCAAGATCGATCCCTTCGTGCGCGACCTCGCTTCGTCGCACTACACCTTCCTGCCGGCCGCCGACCGCTTCTACTACGTCGCCCTAACCGAGCGCGCCAACAAGCGATTTGGCGAAGCGCGGCGGGCCCTGCAGGCCTTTCTCAACGCCCTGCCGGAAAGCCCCTACGCGCGTCGAGCCCGGCGGCTCCTAGCAAGTCTGCCCCTTTAGCTTGTGCCGCATCGCGTTAGTGTCTATATTTTGAAGGTGGATATGCGCCCGCGCTACATCGCGGTCGAAGGCCCTCTCGGGGTAGGGAAAACCGCGCTGGCGCGCCTCCTTACCGAGCGGTTGGGCGCCCGCGGCGTGATCGAGCCTGGCCCCAATCCCTTCCTCGACGGGCTCTACCACGACCCCAAGCGGAGCGCGTTCCAGGCGCAGCTCTATTACCTCCTGTCGCGCTACCAGCAGAAGGACGAGTTCCACCAGGAAGATTTGTTCGCGCGCGGCGGCGTGGTGAGCGACTACCTGTTCGCATGTGACCGCATCGTCGCGCAGGTGAACCTGAGCCGCGACGAGCTCGCGCTGTACGACAAGGTCTACCGCCTGCTCGGCCGCGAGGTGCCGCGCCCCGATCTGGTGGTCTACCTGCAGGCGAAGGCGGACGTGCTGCACGGCCGGCTCAAGAAGCGCTCGTCGAGCGTTCCGGGCCGTGACTACATCGAAAAAGTGGCCCAGGCTTATGCGGAGTTCTTTTTCAACTACGGAGACAGCCCGCTTCTGGTCGTGAACACGTCGGAGATCGACTACGTCGAGCGTCGTCCGGATCTGGACGATCTGGTAGCGGTCATCCAAAAGACCAGGGCAGGCATCTCCCACTACAACCCGCTTGGATCCCGGTAGGGACCGAGACGGAGGTCGACATGAAGAAGCACGGACTCACCAAGGTCACCATCCAGCACCTGCGCAAGATGAAGGCGGACGGCAACAAGATTGCCATGCTCACCGCCTACGACGCGACCTTCGCGCGGCTCGTCGATCAGGCGGGCATCGACATCATCCTCGTCGGTGACTCGGCCGGCATGGTGGTGCAGGGCGGCGGCAACACCCTGCCGGTCACCATGGAGGAGATGATCTACCACGTGCGCTCGGTGGTGCGCGGCGCCGAGCGGGCGCAGGTGGTCGGCGACATGCCGTTCATGTCGTATCAAGTGTCGGTCGAGGACGGGCTGCGCAACGCCGGCCGGTTGGTGAAGGAGGGCGGCGCCGAGGCGGTCAAGCTCGAGGGCGGCGCCTACTACGCGGAACTCGCGTCGCGGCTGGTGCAGATCGGCATCCCGGTGATGGGCCACATCGGCTTGACGCCGCAGTCGCTGCATCAGATGGGCGGCTTCAAGGTGCAGGGACGCGGCGAGGCGGCGGCCAAGAAGATCGTCGACGACGCGGTGGCGCTCGAGCAGGCCGGCTGCTACTCGATCGTGCTCGAAGGCATCCCGCGCGAGCTGGCCCGGGAGATCACCAGCAAGGTGAGCTGTCCCACCATCGGCATCGGGGCGGGCGTCGACTGCGACGGGCAGGTGCTGGTGGTCTACGATCTGCTCGGCATGAACGAGGAGTTCCGGCCCAAGTTCGTCAAGCGCTACGAGAACCTCGCGGTCCGCATCCGCACCGCGATCGAGCAGTACGTCACCGAGGTGCGCAACGCCCAGTTCCCCGACGAGGACCACTCGTTCTCGAAGGACGCGCCTACGCCGGCCAACGCGACACCGTACGGGTCACTTGCACAGGGGCAGGCGGCCGGCGGCGGTGGCCCCGAGCGCGATCCCGACGCCACCGGCGCCGCGTGCATCCCGATCCCGCTGCGCCCGATCAAGAAATAAATGGCTGACCTGATTCGCTCGCCGGACGAGATGCGTGCGCGCGCGCTCGAATGGCGCCGCTCGGGACTCGGCGTGGCGTTCGTGCCGACGATGGGCTACCTGCACGCCGGCCACGTGTCGCTCCTCGAGGCCGCACGCAAGCGGGCCGACGTGCTGGTGCTGTCGATCTTCGTCAACCCGGCGCAGTTCGGACCCAAGGAAGATCTGTCGCGCTACCCGCGCGATCTCGACGGGGACGTGCGCAAGGCCGAGCGCGCCGGCGCCGACGTGGTGTTCTTGCCCGAGCCGGCGGACATGTATCCCGACGGCTATCAGACCTACGTCGAGGTTCGCGAGCTCGAGCAGGGGCTTTGCGGCGACCGCCGCCCGGGCCATTTTCGCGGCGTGGCGACGGTGGTGCTCAAGCTGTTCAACCTGGTGCAGCCGCACCTCGCGCTGTTCGGCGAGAAGGACTTCCAGCAGCTGCAGATCATCAAGCGCATGGTGCACGACCTTCATATCGACGTGCAGGTGCTGGGCATGCCGATCGTCCGCGAGCACGACGGGCTGGCCATGTCGTCGCGCAACGCCTATCTCGGCTCGGCCGAGCGCCAGCACGCGCTCACGCTGTCGCGGGCGCTTTCCGCAGCGCGCGATTCGTTCACCGCGGGGCAACGCGTTGCCGAGACGCTGCTCGCGATCGCGCGCCGGCCGCTCGCCGACGCCGAGAAGGCCGGCCACCTGCGCCTCGACTACCTCGAGCTCGACGACGCCGCCACGCTCAAGCCGCTGACCGGCGACGTCAGCCGTCCGGCGGTGATGGCGCTCGCGGCCTTCGTCGGCGCCACACGCCTCATCGACAACGTCCAGCTCATTCCCTAGACTCCCATTCCTCATGAAACGGCTTCGCCAACTGCTCAAGAACGAGCTGATCACCGGCCTGGTGCTGCTCGCCCCCGTCGGCGGCACGCTCTACCTCGTGTACGCGCTGGTCAGCGGCGTCGACGCGCTGTTCCCCGATCAGTTCCGCCCGCGCGTGCTCGGGCACCCGCTGCCGGGCATGGGCGTGGTCACCGTCTTCTTCCTCGCGCTCGGCGTCGGGCTGTTCGCGCACAACTTCATCGGCCAGCGAATGGTCGGCCTGTTCGACCGCGTGTTCACCAAGATGCCGCTGTTCGGCGGCACCTACGGCCTCATCAAGCAGGTCTTCGAATCGGTGTTCTCGCAGGGCGCCGAGTCGTTCAAGCGTGCCGTCCTCGTCGAGTACCCGCGCGCGGGCATGTACGCGATCGCCTTCGTCACCTCGACCCACATCCCCATCTTGTCGAACGAGGGCCACGAGCTGATCAGCGTCTTCATCCCCACCACGCCCAACCCCACCTCGGGCTTCTACCTGCTGGTCGAGAAATCCCTGGTCCGCGATCTCGACATGCCCGTCCAGCAAGCCTTCAAGCTGGTCATCACCATGGGCGTCGCCAAAGAGCCCGACCTGCTCACGACCACCGCCAAGCTCACCCGCGACGCCCTCAACTCCACCAAGAACTGAGCTACGCGGCGAGCTGAGTGATGTGCTCGAGCTTTTCGGCGAGGCCCTTGCGGTAGAAGCGGCGCGCCTCGGCGAGCATCTCGTCGACGTTGCGAACCTTGAGGAAGCGCTCTTCGAGAGATGCGGCATAGGAGTCGGCGGCGGAATTGGCTAGCTGATAGCGATCGCGCTCTTCCCGCGACAGATCGCCGGCGAACGAAATCTCCGAGAACAGCCGGCGGCGCAGGTCTTCGGGCGGATTCCCGTCCGGGTCCTGGTTCCAGGTTACCAGCAGCGCCACCAGGTACTTGTCGACCTCGGCCTGCAGCTCGAGCTCGACGGCCGAGACCGGCCGGTCGGCGCGCGCGCGGTGCACCAGGTACACGAAGTGGCTCACGCCCTCGACCGCCAACAGGAAGTCCTGCAGATTCCCCGCGTCGAGCCGGCGCCCCGGATCGTTGAGCGTCAGGTTCTCGATGGTCCGCTCGTCGACGAACAGCCCGAGCTGCATCTCGCCGTCGCCCTGCTTGATCAGCAGCTGCTCGCGCGGCGTCCGCTCGACCTCCCAGCCGTTGCGATCGCCACCGACGAGAAAATCGCACACGTCGAGGTCGGTCTCGACCCGATACATCGATTCGATCCCGCCCTGCAACGCGCGCAGGACGGCGGCCAAGTTACTGCAGCTCCGATTTCTTGGGGATCACCCCGTGCTCGCGCAGCCGCCGTTCCATCCACTCGGAGCCGGTCCGCAACCAGCGCTCGTAGAGCTGCACCAGGCTGAGGTTGGACGTGCACGAGGTCTGCTCGCTGATCTCCGCCAGCACATCGACGAAGCGCGGGAACTTTTGTCCCAGCTCGTCATAGACCTCGCCGAACACCTCCGAGCGCCGGTAGCCGCGGAAGTAGCCCGCCAGCTCGCTGTACGCGGCTCCGCCCATTTGAATGTAGTAGTCCACGTCGACCAATTTGCGCTGCAGCGACTCGGCGAAGAACCCCGACACGTAGAGCGAGGTATCGCCCACCTCCTTGAGGTGCCGCGCGCGCTCGTCCGGCGAGGCTTCCATGGCGCTCGCCATCTTCAGCGCCAGCGGCTCGTCGTCGACCGTGGTGTTCGAAAAAGCGGCCAGCAAATTGACGAGATAGCACTCGGTCGGCTCGGACGTGTCGACCCCCTGGTTCTTGATCGTCGAAGAGATCAGTCCCTGGAAGAACTCCGCAACCGACGCATCCAGCTTCAGGTCCATCTTTCGAAAACCTCCGGAGAGTGGCCCCTTGTTCAGTGTGCAGAGGGGAGCCGGTCGAAATCAAATTAACGGTTTGTTTCCAACTGGCTAAAAGGGCTGCAGCGGACCCTTCCGAGGGCCTCCCGGAGGGCCTGCATACACCGAAACCCCCTTGCGCGGCGCGGGGACAGGCATTAAGGTGTGGGCCGCTAGCACTCACCAAAGAGGAGTGCTAACGATTTTCCCCGAACAAATCCCAATGGGAGGGCAGCACATGAAGATTCGTCCGCTCCAGGATCGGCTGGTCGTCAAACGGCTCGCCGAAGAAGAGAAGACCAAGGGTGGGATCATCATCCCGGATTCGGCCAAAGAGAAGCCGATCGAGGGTGAGGTCATTGCGGTCGGCAACGGCAAGGTCGCCGATGACGGCAAGCAGCGCCCGCTCGACGTGAAGAAGGGCGACCGCGTCCTGTTCGGCAAGTACTCGGGCACCGAGATCAAGATCGACGGCATTGAGCACCTCATCCTCCGCGAGGAAGAGGTTCTTGGAATTCTAGAGAAATAAGGAGACATCATGGGAGCCAAGGAAATTATTTTCGACGAGAACGCTCGCGCTCGGATTCTCACCGGCGTCAACACGCTGGCGGATGCGGTCAAGGTGACCCTCGGGCCGCGCGGCCGGAACGTGGTCATCGAGAAGTCGTGGGGCGCTCCCACGGTGACCAAGGACGGCGTGACCGTCGCCAAGGAAATCGAGCTCGAGGACAAGTTCGAGAACATGGGCGCGCAGATGGTCAAGGAAGTCGCTTCCAAGACCTCCGACGTGGCCGGCGACGGCACCACCACCGCGACCGTGCTCGCACAGGCGATCTTCCGTGAGGGCTCGAAGATGGTCGCCGCGGGTCACAACCCGATGGAGATCAAGCGCGG
>PNAM01000042.1 GCA_003170275.1 Myxococcales bacterium | reverse complement strand
GCGGTCTGCGCGGCGATGCGGCCGAACTGCTTGATGGTGTCCTTGAGATCGAGGAGGTCGCCGTACTTCTCTTCCTGCTCCTTGGCGCGATCGAAGTCCTCGTTGCGATAGAAGATCTGGAACAGCAGCTCGTCGCCGATCTCGGCCTCGAGCCCGAACTTCGAGGCGTTCTCCTTGGTGACTTCGCGGCCCGCGGCCGACTCCGGCCCCTCGACGACGTAGCAGATCTGGAAGAGGTCGACGGCGCCGATCTCCTCGTTGTACTGAGCTTCCAGCTCGCGGTGCTGGCCGAAGACCTTCTTGGCGGCGGTCAAGATCGCCTGCTCGAGGGTCTGCAGGAGGATCTTGACGTCGATCCCCTTGTCCTTCCCAACCTGCTCGAGCACCATCGTCAGATTCGGCTGCATCTTCCTACCTTCCTTGCTGATTATTGAATTCGAAGACTAAGTTCGCCTTCTCTACGTCGTCCACCGGCACGTCATAGGTCTGGTCGCCGACGTCGATGCGCACCTTGCCACTCTCGACCGCGATCAACGTTCCTGAAAAATTCCGGCGGGTCGCTGTTTCATCAGGACCGACCGGATGCTTGGTGCGAATCTTGGCCTTCTTGCCCACGAAACGCAGGAAGTCCGACTCCTTCTTGAGCGGGCGGTTGAGCCCGGGAGAAGAGACTTCCAGGCTGTAGTGGACATCGATCAACTCCGAGACGTCGAGCGTGGCCGAGAGCTGGTGGCTGACGGCCGCGCAATCGTCGAGCTTGACGCCACCGTCACCCTCGATGCGGTCGATGAAGACGCGCAGCACCCACGCGTTGGCCTCGAGCTTCCACTCGAGGTCGACGAGCTCGTAGCCCAACCCGCGGATCGCGGGTTCGGCAAGGGCTGTCACTTTATCGACGTCGACTGTTTTCATGGCATCAAAAAAAAAGTGGGCGGAAAGCCCACTTTTAGTAAAAACACTAAAAAGGTGAGGGCCATTTACCACAATCCATATGGCCCTGCAACTAGTTTACGGCGTACGTTGCGCCAGGTTGAGCACGTCCAGGTAGTGCTTGTCCGCGTAGTAGCTGAGCGCGTCGAGCGCGTCCTTGAACTCGCTCTCGTCCAGGTTCTCGGTGGGAAGCTCCACCGTCAGGACCACGTCCGCGTCGTCGTCGATGGCGAACTTGGCCATGTTGATCTCGCGGTTGAGCTTGAGCAGGTGGCGGTACAGGTTGAGCGCCGAGCTCTCGAGCTTGGGCGCGACCACGAACGGCACGATGGTGAAGAAGATCCAGTTGTCGGTGAGGCGGACGAAGAAGCGGAAGCTGTTCACGTCGCCACGAAAGCCCGAGCGCCAGGTGTGATCGTCGACGCGCTCGAACGGCCACCCGTCCTTGGTCATGAATTCCTCGACGCGGGTACTCGAGATTGGCATGTGCGCCGCGTCTTACCGGCTGCCCCACGCCTTGTCAAGCATGCGCGACGGTGTTACTTCCAGCACAATGAACACGCTCGCCGCCGTCGTGCAGATGACCTCCGGAGGGGATGTCGGCCACAACCTCGAGCGCGCGTCCGAGTTGGTCGCGCAGGCCGCGCGGCGAGGGGCCGAGCTGGCGGTCTTGCCGGAGAACTTCGCGATCCTGGCCGACAACGAGAGCGCCAAGTTCGCGGTGGCCGAGAGCGTGCCCGGCGAGGGCCCGATCCTTTCGACGATGCGCGGGCTTGCGAAGAAACACAACATCGCGCTGGTGCTCGGCGGCATGCCCGAGAAATCGGCGCGCGACAGCCACGTGCACAACACCGCGGTGTACCTCGATCAGGCGGGCGAGGTGCGCGCGATCTACCGCAAGATCCACCTGTTCGACGTGTCGATCCCCGACGGCGCGGACTATCGCGAGTCGGGCACCGTGGCGCCGGGCCAGGACGCGGTGGTGGCGGATACACCGTGGGGCGGGCTCGGGCTGTCGGTGTGCTACGACGTGCGCTTTCCCGAGCTGTACCGCGCGCTATCCGCCAAGGGCGCGCGCATGATCGCCATTCCCGCGGCGTTCACCCTGCACACCGGACGCGATCACTGGCACGTTCTTTTACGCGCGCGCGCGATCGAGAACCTGTCGTTTGTGCTGGCCGCCGCGCAGTACGGCCGGCACAACCCCAAGCGCGTGACCTACGGACACTCGCTGATCGTCGACCCGTGGGGCCAGATCCTCGCCGAGGTGGGTGACGCCGAGGGTGTGGCGGTCGCCGAGCTCGACTTCGACTACCAGGACAAGGTCCGACGCGAGCTACCGTCGCTGGGCCACCGCCGCCTATGAGCCAAGCCCATTCACGATGCGTGCGTTGTCTGCTGTGCGCAGCCTTCTTCCTGGGCGCGCGCGCCCCTGCGCACGCCGGCGATCTCGCCGCAGAGGCGGAGCACCACCTGGCCAAGGGCAAACAGGCCCTGTCGGAGGCGGATTACCCGACAGCGATTGCGCACTTCAAGTCCGCGGTGGCCCTGGCGCCGTCCAAGCCTGCTTCGCACCTGATGCTCGGGCTCGCGTTGTCGGCATCGAACGACTGCGCCAGCGCGATCCCCGAGCTGGAACAATATCTGAAGCTGCAGACGACCGACCTCCATCCGGAGGCTCGCCGAACGCTCGATGGTTGTCGGGCCCGGGCGGCGCCGCCATCCGTCCCGGCACCTGCGCCTGTGCCAGTGTCGCCGTCGCGGTCGGCGATGGCCGAGAAGCCGGCGACCTGGATTCAGCTCACCGGACCCGCATCCGATCCGAAGAAGCAGCGACGTTGTGAGCAGGTGGCGTGGAGCAGCGGGTGGGATCTCCACCGCCTCTCGGTCGTCGAGGCGACGCTATGGCTTTCCAAGGACCGTAACGAGCTGACGGTGTTTGCCAACGGCCGGCCGGTGGCGCGCCGCGTCCTCGGGCGCGAAGGAATGGAGGAGCTGTGCGCGCAAGCGATTGAAGAGCTGGCGCGTCAGCTGTCCATCGTCCATCCGACCGCCCGACTTCGTCCCGCCCCGCCGCCGGCTGCCGTGGTCCCCCAGCCTGGCCCAAGGACCACTCCACCAGACGAGCATGACTTCGCCCTCGCGATCGCCGGCAACCGCAAGCTGCTCGACGATTGCCGGCACGCCTACGCGCCCGACACCCGCGAGCTGCTCCTGCAGGTGACGATCACGCGAGCGGGAATCCCGAGCACGGTCGAGCTGCCCGGCAGCGATGGCTCGAGCGCGTTCGCCAACTGCGTTCTGCGGATTGCGCGACAGGTACGACTCGCGCCGTTCGTCGGCGCCGAGCCGACCCTTCGGCCGACGATCTTCTTTACGGCTCAGCAGTAATCAGTTTGCGATCGCTTTGTAGGCGCGGCCGCCGACGAGCACCACGCGGCGCGACGGTTTCAAGCGATCGATCTTGACCAGATCGGCGCCCAGATCGGCCGCCTGCTGCTTGAGCGCGGCTTCCGCGTCCTTGGCACCTTCGACGAAGTCGCTCGACGGCGCGCGGCCGGCGACGCGGCCGACGAAGCGATAGTGCTCGGCGTCGGGCGCCTTGCCCACCAGGCGCACGTCGCTGGGGCTCTTCTTCCACGGATGGACGGTGATGCGCACTTGATCCACCGACGCGACGGTCACCGTCGGATGGTGCGCGCAACCTGCGAGCCACAGCGCCCCAACGAACATCGCCAGCGCGCCAACCAACACAACGCGAAGGGTCGTCATGTTGGTAGATGTCCCCCACTGTGCCTCGCCTTCAGATATTCTGCGTTCCATGCGGCTGATACTGCTGACTATTGTTCTCACTTTGCTGCCCACGATCGTGCGCGCCGAAACCCGCCTGGGATACGTGGACCTGCAGCGCGCGGTCGATCAGAGCAACGAGGGCAGGCAGGTGAAGTCCAAGCTGCAGACCGAGTTCGAAAAGCGACAGCACGAGCTCGACGTACAGAAAGAAGATCTCAAGCGGCTGATGGCCGAGGAGCCGAAGAAGCAGGAGCTGCTCGAGCGCCAGCTCTCGCTGCAGCAGCGCGGCGATCGGCTGCAGCGCGAGATCGACGACAAGCTCTCGGTCGAGACCGCGCGCCTGTTCCAGAAGATGAAGGCCTCGATCGCGCAGGTCGCCGAGGCCCACAAGATCTCGTGGGTCCTCGATCTGAACGCAGTGCTCTACGCGCCCAAAGAGCCAGGCGCCGATCTCACCGACGAAGTCGTGAAGCGATTCAACGCCGCGAAATGATCAGGCGCATCCTCTGCTCCTAATTTAGACTCAACTTGAGCCCGCTAGGCGCGTTCGACGAGCGCCGCCGCGCCCATGCCGCCGCCGATGCACATGGTGACGATGCCGTAGCGGCCGTTGCGGCGGGCCAGTTCGTTGAGGATGGTGATGGTGAGGCGGGCGCCGGAGACGCCGAGCGGGTGGCCCAGCGCGATCGCGCCGCCGTTGACGTTGAGCTTCTCGTGGTCGATGCCGAGCTCGCGCGCGCAGTAGAGCGACTGGGCGGCGAACGCCTCGTTGAGCTCGAACAGATCGATCTGATCGATCGCGAGGCCGGTCTGCTTGAGCAGCTTGCGAACCGCGGGGACCGGGCCGATGCCCATGATCTCGGGCGGCACGCCGGCGACCGCGAACGCGCGGAACCAGCCGAGCGGCTTCTGGCCGAGCGACCTGGCGCGATCGGCCGAGGCCAGCACGACCGCGGCGGCGCCGTCGGTGAGCGGCGAAGAGTTGCCGGCGGTGACCGAGCCGGTGGGCCATGAGACGAACGCGGGCTTGAGCTTGGCGAGCTTCTCGAGCGTGGTGTCGCCGCGCGGGCCTTCGTCCTTGGAGACGGTCAGCTCCTCGACCTCGTCCCTGGCGTTGAAGATGCGCGTCTTCACCGCGACGATCTCGGCGTCGAACTTGCCGGACGCCATCGCGGCGGTGGCGCGCTGGTGCGAGCGCAGCGCGAACTCGTCCTGCGCCTGCCGCGAGATCTCGAAGCGCCGGGCGATGTTCTCGGCGGTGATGCCCATCGGCGTGAACACCTCGGGGTGCTTCTCGACGATCTCCGGATTGAGCGACGGCTTGTTGCCGGCCATCGGGATCATCGACATCGATTCGAGCCCGCCGGCCATGCCGACGTCGAACGCGCCCGAGGCGATGCGATCGGCGACGATCGAGATCGACTGCACGCCCGACGAGCAGAAGCGGTTGATGGTCATGGCCGACACTTCCACCGGCAGCCCAGCGGCGAGCGCGGCGATGCGCGCCACGTTCATGCCCTGCTCCGCTTCCGGCATAGCGCAGCCGAGCACCACGTCGTCGACCTCGGCCGGCTGGATACCGGCGGCCCGCTTGATCGCCTCGGCTATGACCAGCGCGCCGAGCTGATCGGGCCGCGTGTCCTTGAAGCTGCCCTTGATCGCGCGGCCGAACGGAGTGCGCACACCGGAAATGATCGCTACGTCACGATTGGCCATTAGTTCCTCAGCGGCTTGTTGTTCATCAGCATGTACTGCATGCGCTCGCGCGTCTTCTCTTCGCCGCACAGCGAGAGGAACGCCTCGCGCTCGAGATCGAGCACGTGCTGCTCGGTGACGCGCATGGCCGGCGAGGTCCGCCCACCGCACAGCACCCACGCCAGCTTCGAGCCGACGATCACGTCGTGCGCCGAGACCTGCTGGGCCTCCTTCATCATCTGCAGCGACGAGCGGATGGTGGCGTAGCCGCTCTCGCCGGGCAGGCGGAAGGTGCGTCGCCGCGGCGTCTGATAGCCGGCGCGCGCCAGGCCCAGAGCGGTCTGCTTGGCGTCCTCGAGCAGGTAGTCACGGTTGAGCGTCACCTGATCGCGCTCGTCGAGCATGCCCATCGCGCGCGCTTCCTCGGCGCTCATCGAGACCTTGCCCATCGCCACGTTCATGAAGATGCGCCGGATGTACGGGAACGGATCGGCGTCGTCGGGCAGCTCGCTGAGCGCGCGCGCGAGCAGCTCCTTGCAGCCGCCGCCGGCGGGGATCAACCCCACGCCCGCCTCGACCAGGCCCATGTACAGCTCGCAGTGCGCGCGCGTCGCCACGCCGTGCATGGCGATCTCGGCGCCGCCGCCGAGCGTCAGGCCGAACGGCGCGGTCACCACCGGCACCGCCGCGTACTTGAGGCGCATCACGCCGTCCTGCAGCGACTTGCCCATGTCCTCGATGGCCTTCCAGTTGCCCTGCTGCGCCGCCATCACCACCAGGAAGATGTTGGCGCCCGCCGAGTACGCGGTCGAGTCATGGTTGCCGACGATCAGGCCGTCGAAGTTCTTCTCCGCTTCGTCGGCGCTCTTGTGCAGCATGGCGATCACGTCGGCGTCGATCGCGTTCATCTTGGTGTGCAACTCGAGACAGGCGATGCGATCGCCCACGTCCCAGAGCGTCGCGCCGTCGTTCTCGAACACCTTCTTCTTCTTCGGCAGCGAGATCGCGCGCGGCGACAGGTCGATCGGCTTGGCCTTCTTCGCCTTCGGATCCCAATAGGTGTCATCCGAGGGTTCGTAGAACGACTGACGGCCGGACGCGAGCATCTCCTTGACCCAGCCTGCCGGCTTACACCCGATCGCTTCCATCTTGGCGATCGAATCCGCTACGCCGATCGCGTCCCAGGTCTCGAACGGTCCCAGGTCCCAGCCAAAGCCCCAGCGCATGCCGCGATCGATGTTGACCACGTCGTCGGCGATCTCGCCGAGGCGATGGGACGAGTACGTCAGCGTCGCCCAGGTGACCTTGCGCGCGATCTCGGCCGCGCGGTCGTCACCCTTAAGCAGCGTGCGGATGCGCTCTTTGGTGTTGGCCTGCCCCTTGGTCGCGCCCACCGACGCGAACTTCGCCTTCTGCTGGGGCCGGTACTCGAGCGTCTTCAGATCGAGGGTGACGATCCCCTCCTTGGTCTTCTTCATGAAGCCGCCGCCGGTCTTGTCGCCCAGCATGTTGCGCTCGACCATCTGCGCGATCGGCGCCGGCACTTCGAAGTCGGCGCGGCGCTCGTCGTTCTTCAGGCTGTCGAAGCAGTTCTGCGCCACGTGCACGACCGTGTCGAGGCCCACCACGTCGGCGGTGCGGAACACCGCGCTCTTTGGCCGGCCCATCGGCGCGCCGAAGATCGCGTCGATCTCCTCGACGGTGTAGTTGCCCTCGAGCGCGAGCTTGATGAGGTGCATCATGGCGAACACGCCGATGCGGTTGGCGACGAAGTTGGGCGTGTCCTTGCCGAACACGATCCCCTTGCCGAGCACGTCGGCGCCGAAACGAGCCAGGCGCTCGACCACCGCCGGGTCGGTGTCCTTGCCGGCCACCACCTCGAGCAGCTTCATGTAGCGCACCGGGTTGAAGAAGTGCGTCACCAGAAAGCGCTTGCGCAGCGACTCGGAGCGGCCCTCCATGAGCTGTTGGATCGGCAGGCCCGAGGTGTTCGAGGCGACGATGGTGTGCGGCGCGAGCAGCGGCTCGAGCTTGGCGAACAGCGCGCGCTTGACCGCGACGTCTTCCTTCACCACCTCGATCACCAGATCGCACTTCGCGGCGGCGGCCAGATCGTCTTCCAGGTTGCCGACGGCGATGCGCTCGGCGTCACGCGGCGTGAAGAACGACGCCGGCTTGGCCTTGAGCGCCTTCTCCTTGCCGCCTTGCGCGAACGCGTTGCGCTGCGACTTTCCGTCGGGCGGCACGATGTCGAGGAGCAGCACCTCGATGCCCGCGCCGGCCAGGTGCGCGGCGATCCCCGAACCCATCACGCCCGCGCCGAGCACGGCCACCTTCTTGAACTCGTTGGTCATCCGTTTCCCTCGAAAGTCGCAGAAACGTAGGGTAGCTGGGGCAGCGCGTCAAGGAGACCGCAGACGCGCGCGCGAAAGTTATCCACAGTGGCGAAACTCCACGTTTTGCGTGCCACGTCGCGTGCTTTGTCGGCATCCAAGATGGCCATCCAAGTGTCCGCCACGACGATCGAACGGCGCGCGCCGCGCGGGTCCACCCGGCTTTCGGTTCGCTATCAGATCTTCGATGCGCGATCGGGTGAACTGACGCTCGGCCGCCTGGCTTCGGCTCGCGCGCGGGACATCGGGCCGAACGGATCCCGGAGACTTGGGGCGGATGCATCGAAGCGCTCGGGCGCGTCGTGCACGCCCGGCCGCGGATCGATGCGATGGGGCACGAGGTGGCGGGCGCCGAGAGACGGTCCATCGACGCGGCCTATCTGTCCGCTTCCGAAGTGCGCGCCCGCGCCGAGCGCATGAGGTCGCGAGTCCACAGCAACTGACCACAGTAGCCGCCAGGGCCTCCCAATGGTGGTACGCTGGTTCGGCGTGCGCGCCCTGGTCCTCTCGCTGCTCCTCGTGTCGGGCACCGCCTCGGCCGAGCCGGTCCTCTTGCGCATGGCCAGCCTGGCGCCGGAGGGCACGGCCTGGGCGCGCGAGATGAAGGCGTTCAGCCGCGACATCGAGGTCTCGACCCACGGCGCGGTGCGGCTCAAGTGGTACCTGGGCGGGATCGCCGGCGACGAGTTCGCGGTGCTCGAGCGAATCCGCAAGGGCCAGCTCGACGGTGAGGCGGGCGCGCTGTTGTGCGAGAAGCTGGCGCCGTCGCTCAGCGCCACCCGCGCGGCCGGGCTGTTCCAATCGCGCGAGGAGTCGCGCATGGTGTACGGGCACCTGCGCCAGCGAATCGATCAGGAGATGGCGCACGCAGGGTTCGTCAACCTGGGGCTGGGCACCTTCGGACCCATCCTGGTGTTCTCGCGCGAGCCGGTGCGCACGCTGTCGGACCTGCGCAACGCCAAGATCTGGCAGTGGGACAAGGATGCGCTGTGGCGCAAGATCGAAGACGATCTCGGCATGCACGGCGTGTCGCTGCCCGTCGAGGAGGCCGCGCGCGCCTACGAAGATCACCGCACCGACGGCTTTCTGGCCATGCCGGGCGCGGCGCTGGCGTTTCAATGGTCGACGCAGGCGCGCTACTTCATGGATCTCAAGCTGGGCATGCTGCCCGCGTGCAACGTGATCTCGCAGCGCGTGTTCGACACGCTGCCGGTCGAGCATCAGCAGGCGGTGCGCACCGCGGCGGCCAAGCTGGCGGCGCGCTTCGAGGACGTGGGCGCGTCGCAGGACGAGGCGCTGATGAGCGGCCTGTTGGTCAAGCAGGGCCTCACTGCGGTGACAGTCTCGGAGAGCTTTCGCACCGAGTTCCTCGAGGCTGCGCGGCACGCGCGCGAGAAGATCGATCCGGCGCTGGTGCCGCCGGATCTGATGAGCCAGGTCTTGTCGTGGTTGGCCGACTATCGCGCCGAGCGCGTCTCGGGCAAGCGTCGCTAGGTCAGCGCTTCTTCGGGCGCATCGCGTCGAACATCTGGCCGAGCGCGGTCTGGTCGAACGTCGTGAAGCCGTTGAACTCGCCGCCCATCAGCCACTCGCCGCCGTCGATCACAACGCACTCGCCGGTGATGTAGGCGGACTCGTCGGCGATCAGGTAGGTGGCCAGGTTGGCGAGCTCGTGGTGCTCGCCGAAGCGGCCGGCCGGGATCTTCTTGGTGGCCATCGCGTTGGTCGTCTCGCCCAGGCCGCCCGGCACCAGCTTGGCCCACGCGCCCTCGGTCGGGAACGGCCCCGGCGCGATCGCGTTGCAGCGGATCTTGTGGCGCGCCCACTCGACCGCGAGCGAGCGCGTCATCGCCAGCACGCCCGCCTTGGCGCACGCCGACGGCACCACGTAGGCGGAGCCGGTCCAGGCGTAGGTGGTCACGATCGACAAGATGCTGCCGCCGGTCCCCTGCGCGATCATCTGCTTGCCGCACTGAAGCGTACAATTGAAGCTGCCCTTCAGAACGATGTCGACCACCGAGCCGAAGCCGTTGGGCGTGAGCTTCTCGGTCTGCGCCAGGAAGTTGCCGGCGGCGTTGTTGATGAGCACGTCGAGCTTGCCGAACTTCTCGACCGTGCCCTGCACCATCGCCTCGACTTGATCGGGCATGCGGATGTCGCACGCCGCCACCTGCACCTCGGCGCCGGACACCGCTTGGCGAATCTCCTCGGCAGCCGGCTGCAGGTGATCGAGCGAGCGGCTGGTCAGCACCAGCTTCGCGCCCAACTGGGCGAAGCGCAGCGCCATCGACTTGCCGAGGCCGGTGCCGCCCCCGGTGACCACCACGACCTTGCCCTTCAGAAGGTCGGTCTTGAACATCAGGCCTCGTCCTTCTTCTTCGCGGCTTTACGCTTGTCCATGCGGGTCTGGATCTTCTCCACGCGCGACTTGATGACCGCGATCTCTTTGTCGATCGGCGCGCGCACCTTGGCGACGGCGGTCTTGACGCCTTCATCGACGCGGCGCTCGAACTCCTCGCGATTCTTCTTCATGCGCGCGAGCAGCTCGACGCCCAGCGGGTTCTCCGGGTTCAGCCCCAGCGATTCCATCAGCGTACGCTCGGCGGTGGAGAACACGCCGAGCAGGTTCATCCAGGCTTGGTGAATCTTGTTCTCGGCCATTTGCCGCCATCCTCAACGCGCACGACACAGTGTGTCAAGGACCTTTGGTGGCCCCTGCGTCGCCGACGGGTGGCACCTCGAGCACCTTGAACATGTTTCCGACCGACTGCGAGCAGCGGCTCTTCATCACGATCACCGCGATCATCATGAAGACGAACATCACGATGGTGGTGATCTCACGGGTCGGGAGGGCGGGCCGCTTCGCCATGGTCAGACCTCGAGGACGATCTCGCGCAGGCGGACGCGCAGCCGCGTGACGCCGCGGAAGGTGTCGAGCTCGGGGAAGAACGCCGCGCGCACGCGGCTGCCCAGGTCGGGCGCGCGCTCGGCGAGGTTGAAGCCGATGCCGTCGCGCGCGTGCATCCCGTCGCGCAGGGTCACCTGCAGGTGGCCGGGCGGATTGCCGACCACGCGCGCGCGCTCGAGCAACACGCCGCGGCAGCCGAACAGCGGCTCGGGGTTGCCGATGCCGAACGGCTCGAGGCGCTGCAGCTCGGTGGCGAGCGGCTCGTCGACCTCGGCGAGGCCGACCTCGGCGTCGACCTTGAGCTCCCGCTGGCCGAGCGCGGCTTCGGCGAGCGCGGCGCGTGCGGCGGTCTGCAGGCGCGCCGACAGCTCGGGGAGCCGCGCCTTGTCGATGGTGAGCCCGGCCGCCGCCGCGTGGCCACCGTAGCGGACCAGGATCTCGTGGCAGGTCTTGAGCCCGGCGTGCAGGTCGAAGCCGTGTGCAGATCTGCCCGAGCCGCGGCCCGTGGCGCCGTCGAGCGCGATGACGAACGCGGGGCGGGCGAAGCGATCGACCAGCTTGGCGGCGACGATGCCCACCACGCCCGGGTGCCAGCCCTCGCCCGCCACCACCAGCACCGCGTGATCGTTGCGCACGCCGGCCTCGGCCTCTACCAGCGCTTCCTTGAGCACGCGCTCCTGCACGTCGCGGCGCTTGGCGTTGGCGTCCTCGCAGGCGCGCGCCAGCTCCTCGCCGCGCTGCGCATCGGGCGCGAGCAGCAGATCGAGCGAGGTCTGCGCGGCGCCGAGCCGGCCGGGCGCGTTGAGCCGCGGCCCCAGGCGCAGCCCGATGTCGGCGGTGCGGCGGATGCCCTCGGGCAGCCCCGCCAGCGCGCACAAGGCGGCGATCCCGGGTCGCTGGTTGGCGAACAAGCGCCGCAGCCCGCAGTGAACCAGGATGCGGTTCTCGTCGGTGAGCGGCGCCATGTCGGCGACCGTGCCGACGGCGACCAAGTCGAGCAGGTCGCGCGGATCGGGCAGCTCCGCCTGCCCGCGCGCCTTGAGCCGCGTGCGCAACGCCGCCGCCAGATAGAACGCCACGCCCACCGACGCCAGGCCCTTGAACGGAAAGCGACAGCCGGGCTGGTGCGGGTTGAGCAGCGCGAGCGCGTCCGGCTCGCGGTCGGGCACCTGGTGGTGATCGACGACGATCACGTCGCGTCCACGCGCGCGCGCGGCGGCCAGCGCCTCGTGATCGCTGGTGCCCAGATCGCAGGTGACGATCACCGCGCAGCCGGCGTCGTGGAACGCTTGCACGTCGTCGACGGAGAACCCGTAACCGGTGTCGCGGCGCGCCACGCGCGGCACCACGCGACCGCCGGCGCCGGTCAGGAACGAGGTCAACAGCGCGCAGCTGGTCACCCCGTCGACGTCGTAGTCGCCGAACACGCCGATGGTCTCGCCGCCGGTGAGCGCGCGCTCCAGGCGCTCCACCGCGCGCGCAAAGCCCGACATGGGCAGCTCACCGTCGGGGCGCCGCAGATCGGCCAGGCGCGGCGCGAGGTAGCGACGGCCGAGCTCGGGGCTGTCCACGCCGCGGTTGATGAGCAACTGCGCGCACAGCGGGCTCACGCCCAGCGCGAGACCCAGCACGCCCGCACGCTCACGATCGCACGGCGCGAGGATCCAGTGCGCCTGCATCAGCGCAGACCGGCGTCGAGCACGACGAAGAACTTGAGCTGCTTGTGATCGAAGGTGAGGATCACCTTGCCGTTCTCACCGACGGTCTCGGCGCCGACGTGGATCTTGCGCGTCCCGTAGGGCACATGTGCGTCGTAGATGGCCAGCGAGCCGTCGTTGCGCGCCAGCTCGATCTCGCAGCCTTCCCACGCCGCCTGGACCCGCTCGAGGGTGTCGCCGAGCTGCGTCTGCCGCGCGTACAGCCGATCGACCTCGACGCTGGTGAGCGGCGGGTTCTGGTGCGCGATGTAGTCGCCGAGCCGCTTGGTGAGGACCGGCCCCGAGCTGCAGCCGGCCAACAGGACGAGCGCGAGCGCTTTCAATGGTAGCGATCTCCCAGGAAGTAATACGACTTGAGCACCTGCCGATCGAAGGTGAGCATCACCCAGCCCTCTTCATCGGCGACCTCGTGGGCCATGTAGATCGGCCGCACGTCGATCGGGACGTGCACGCGATAGATCGCCAGCGTGCCGTCTTCCTTCATGAGCTCGAACTCGGCGCCGTCCCAGGTGTCCTTGACGCGCTCGAGCGTGTCGCCCACCAGCACCTGGCGCTCCTTGAGCCGTTCGAAATCCGGGTAGGTGAGCTCGGGATGCGCGGCGACGAACTCGCCCTGCTTGAGGGTCAGCTCGTGCGGTGCTGCGCAGCCGCCAATCACGACGAGGCCGTAGAGCAAGGCCCCGCGCACGGTCAGGCGGTCGCCTTCTTGCCGCCGACGCTCTTGAAGAAGCGCTCGTTGAGCCAGATGAGAATCGGCGCGGCGACGAAGATCGACGAGTAGGTGCCGACCACCACGCCGATGTTCATGGCGAACGCGAAGTCGCGGATGACGCCGGTGCCCCACACGTTCATGGCCAGCGTGACGAAGAACACCGTCGCCGAGGTGAGGATGGTGCGCGACAGGGTCTCGTTGATCGAGGTGTTGACGATGCGGTCGAACTTCTTGTCACGCAGACGGGAGACGTTTTCGCGGATCCGGTCGAAGACCACGATGGTGTCGTTCATCGAGTAGCCTATGACCGTCAAGATGGCAGCGATGGTGGTGAGCGAGAACTCTTTGTAGGTGATGGCGAAGGCGCCCATGGTCAGGATCGCGTCGTGGAGCAGCGCGACCACGGTGCCGGGGCCGTAGCGGAAGTCGAAGCGCACGGCGATGTACACCATGATGCAGACGATCGCGAACAAGAGCGACTTGATGCCGTCGTCGCGCAGCTCGGCTCCGGCCTTGGCGCCGACCGACTCGACCGCCGGGATGTTCTCCACCGAGCCGACGCCCAGCTTGGCCTCGAGCGCGTGCTTCACCTCGACGTCCAGGCCGACCAGGATGATCTCGTAGGTGTTGTCCTCGGGGCGGCCGTAGCGCTGCACCGAGTTGTTCTGCACGCCGGCTTCTTTCAGGATGCCGGTGATCACGTCCGCCTCGACCGGCTTGTGGAAGCGCAGGAAGATCTTGTCGCCGCCGTCGGAGAAGTCGAACTTGCGCAGCACGCCTTCGCCGAGCTTCTGCTTGACCTTCTGCTCGAGCTCCAGCGCCTTCTGCTCGGACACCGGCGACACGGCGCCGAAGCGCAACAGGTAGGTGTTGGGGTGCAGGGCGTCCTTCATCGACACCACGTCGGCGCCGTAGAAGCCGCCGGCCACCATGGCGTCGCGCACCTTGCCCGAATCCTCGGGCTTGGCGAAGGCGACCTGCACCTCGGAGCCGCCGCGGAAGTCGATCGAGTAGTTCAGCGCGTTGCCGCGCCAGTAGTGATTGATGGGCAGCATGGCGAGCGACACCGAGACCAGGATCAACGAGATCGCCAGCAGCAGGTTCATCCGCCCGGCGAACTCGAAGTTGTGGTTCGGCTTGATCAGCTCGAAGAACTCCGTATGTGTGACTTTAGAGGACATCGTCTACCTCAAATCGACAGCGTCGCAGCCTGGCGACGCCCGACAACGTAATCGAACATGGAGCGGGACAACCACACCGACGTGAACAGGTTGGCGCAGATGCCGATCATCAGCGTCACGGCGAAGCCGCGGATCGGACCGGTGCCGTACGAGTACAGCACGATGCCCGCCACCAGGTTGGTCACGTGGGCGTCGAAGACCGTCCAGAAGGCGCGCCCGAAGCCCGCCTCCACCGCGCCGCGCGCCGATTTGCCGGCACGCAACTCTTCTCGAATGCGTTCGTAGATGATGATGTTGGCGTCCACGGCCATGCCGACCGTCAAGACGACACCTGCGATTCCGGGCAGCGTCAACGTCGCTCCGAGCGCAGCCAGGATTGCCAGCTGGTAGACGATGTTGAGCACCATCGCGATGTTCGCGATCAGGCCTGACAACCGATAGTAGATGAGCATGAACAAGATGACCGCCAGCGAGCCGACGGTCATCGAGAACTTGGCCTTGTCGACCGCGTCGCGGCCGAGCGTCGGGCCGACCTGGGTCTCGAAGGTCTTCTTGAGCGGCGCCGGCAGCGCGCCGGTGCGCAGGACGGCGGTGAGGTCCTTGGCTTCCTGCTGCAGCTGGAACGGATCGGAGAAGCCGCCCATGGTGATGCGCGCGTGCCCGCCGCCGATGCGGCTCTCGATGACCGGGGCGGAGGTGATCTTCTCGTCGAGGATGATCGCCATCTTGCGGCCGATCGACGAGCCCGAGGCCTTCTCGAACAGGACCGCGCCCTCGTGGTCGAACGTGATCGAGACCTCCGGCCGGCCGGTCTGCGGATCCCAATTCACCTCGGCGTCAGTGATGTACTCGCCGGTGAGCTCGGCGCGCCGGTGCAGGTAGTAGGTGCGCCACAGCTTGTCCGGCGCGGCGGTGCCCTCCTCCTCCTTCGAGGTGACCTGCTCGTAGCCGATCTCGCGATCGGTCGGCACCTGGTCGTCCTTCGCGAGCGACGCGAGGAAGCGCTCGATCTCGCCGCGATCCTTGTCGCGCAGGTAGACGTCCGAGTGCTGCACGCCGGAGTCCTTCTCGGTCCAGCCGTCGTGGCCGATCTCGAGGCCGGGGAACTCGGCCTTCTTGGTCGAGGCCATGCCGGCCAGCTTCTTCATGTACTCCGAGCCGTCGTCCTGCATCTTGAACTCGAGCTGCGCGGTGCGGCCGATCAGGTTCTTGACGCGCTCGAAGTCCTCGGGACGAAGGCCGGGCAGCTCGACGATGATGTCGGAGCCCTTGCGGATGATGGTGGGCTCGGACACCGCCAGCTTGTCGACGCGGTTGCGGATGGTCTCGACGCCCTGGCGCACGGCGTAGTCCTTGAGCTCGTCGACGTAGTCGCTGTCGATCTTGAGCTTGACCTCGCCCTTGGCGGCGTCGCGGCCGTCTTCGTAGAGATACTTCTGGTAGTCCTTCAGGAAGGAGCGATCGACCTTGGTCGCCTCGCTCGGGTTCTTGAAGGTCAGGATGATCTCGTCGCGGCCGGCGCGATCCGAGCGCACGTCGCCCTGCTTGATCTTCTTGTCCTTGTGGAGCTTGTCCTCCAGATCGGACGCCAGACGGTCGGCCTTGTCGCTGACCGCCTTGTCGACTTGGACCTCGTAGACCAGGTGCAGGCCGCCCTGCAAGTCGAGCCCCAGCAGGATCTTCTTCTGCAGGTGCTTCTTCACGAACGCCGGCAGCTGATCGTCCTTGCCGAGGAACCCGGCAACCGACGGAACGAGCATGACGAACGCGGCGAGCGTAATCAGGGCATAAGTGATGACGCGGTAGACCCAGGAGCGGTCCATGGTGACCTCGTGTGCGGGTTACTTCTTTTCGGGTTCGGGACCGGGCTGACCGGGTCCGGGCGCCTTACCGGAGATGTGCGAGCGCAGGATCTTCATGCGGACTTTTTCCTGCACTTCGAGGGTGACGATGTTGTCGGTGAGGCCGGAGATCTTGCCGATGACGCCGCCGGTGGTGACCACCTCGTCGCCCTTCTTCAGCCCCTTCAGCCAATCCCCGAGCTCCCGCTGCTTCTTCTGCTGCGGGCGGATCAACATGAAATAGAAGACCACGAAGATCATGATCATCGGGATGAACATGCCGCCCTGGCCGCCGCACACCTGCGCGAGCGGATTGGACGAGGCGCCGGGAGCGCCGGTGGAAGCGGCCCCTGGCGCGGGGGGAGGTCCGACTGGTTGCGCCTGAAGTAACAGTGTCTGCATCATTTTGTTGGGATGCCTCGTACCAAAGGTGACCCGTAGCGTCAACTATTAACTATGGTTGCCCGACTTTGAAAGTGTCGGCGAGCTCGTCGAAACGGCCTTCGAAAATGGCGCGGCGGCAGCGCCGGACCAGGTCCAAGTAGTAGCTCAGGTTGTGCAAGGTGGCCAGGCGGGCGAACAAGATCTCCTTGCACTGGTGCAGGTGGCGCAGATACGAGCGGGTAAAGCCACGGCATGTTTCACATTCGCACGCCGGGTCGAGCGGGCCGGTGTCGTCGCGATAGCGCGCGTGGCTGATCACCACCTTGCCCTCGGAGGTGAACAGCATCCCGTTGCGCGCGTTGCGGGTGGGCATCACGCAATCGAACATGTCGATGCCTGCGCGTATTCCGTGGATGAGATCGGCGGGGGTGCCGACGCCCATGAGATAGCGCGGGCGATCGGCCGGCAGCCGGTGCGCGACCTGGTCGAGCAGCTCGTACATGAGCGGGATCGGCTCACCGACCGAGAAGCCGCCCAGCGCGAAGCCGTCGAACGGGAGCGCGCAGATGGCGTCGATGTGCTCGAGGCGCAGGTCGAGGTGCGTGCCGCCCTGCACGATGCCGAAGCGCGCCTGACCGGCAGGCGCGGGCACGGCCAAGGAGCGGGCGGCCCAGCGCGTGGTGCGCGCCATCGCGTCCTGCACCAGCTCGCGCGGCGCGTCGCCCGGCGGGCAGTGATCGAACGCCATGGCGATGTCCGAGCCGAGCGTGGCCTGCACCAGCATCGACTGCTCGGGCGTGAGGTTGTACTGCGTGCCGTCGATCGGCGAGCGGAACACCACGCCCTCCTCGCTCAGCTTGGAGAGCTGCGACAGGCTGAAGACCTGGAAGCCGCCCGAGTCGGTGAGGATGGGGTGCTGCCAGCCCATCAGCTTGTGCAGGCCGCCGTGCTTGGCTACAACCTCGAGGCCGGGGCGCAGCCACAGGTGATAGGTGTTTCCGAGAACGATGCGCGCGCCCACGCCCTCGAGCTCGCGCGGGGTCATCGCCTTGACCGTGCCGTAGGTGCCGACGGGCATGAAGATGGGCGTGGGCACGTCGCCGTGGGCGAGCCGGAGACGGCCGGCGCGCGCCTTGCCTTGCGTCGCTTCGAGGGTGAACGGCGTCATGACTGAAGGAGCATCGCGTCGCCGTAGCTGTAGAAGCGATAGCCGGCGGCGACCGCCTCGGCGTAGGCGGCGAGCACGCGGGCGCGCCCGTCGGGTCCCGCGAACGCGGCCACCAGCATGAGCAGCGTGGACTTGGGCAGGTGGAAGTTGGTGAGCAGCTGGTCGACGGCGCGAAAGGTGTGGCCGGGCTTGATGAACAGCTGCGTCGCGCCCGCGCCTGCGCGCACGGTGCCGTCCTCCTGAAGGGCCGCGGCGGTCTCGAGCGTGCGCACCACGGTGGTGCCGACGGCGACGATCGGATGGCCGGCCGCGCGCGTCTCGGCGATCGCCTGGGCAGTGGCGGGCGGGATCTGATAGCGCTCGGCGTGCAGCACGTGGTCGCTGACGTCGTCGGTGCGCAGCGGCGCGAAGGTGCCCGGGCCGACGTGCAGGGTCACCGACGCGCGGCGCACGCCCCGCGCCTCGAGCGCGCCGAGGAGCGCGGGCGTGAAGTGCAAGCCGGCGGTGGGCGCAGCGACGGCGCCGGGCGCGCGGGCGAACACCGTTTGATAGCGGACCGCGTCGTCGGCAACCGGCCGCTCGCGGCGGATGTACGGCGGCAGCGGCACCTCGCCGACCCGCTCGAGCGCCGCCTCGAGGCCGCCGGCGGTGGTGAAGGCGACGTCGACGTACTCGCCGTGGACCGCCAGCACCTCGGCGCGCGGCGGGCGATCTCCCTCGAGCTCGATCGCGCCGGGACGGATCGGCTTGGACGCGCCGCCGATGCAGCGCCAGTGCTCGCGCGCGTCGCCGTCGACCGCGGGCAGCGGCTCGACCAGCAGCAGCTCGACGCGGCCGCCGGTGGGCTTCTTGCCGTGCAGCCGCGCGCGCAACACACGCGTGTCGTTCACCACCAGCAGCGCGCCGGGCGGCAGGAGCTCGGGCAGCTCGCGGATCACCTGATGGCGCGGCGCCGCGCGGCCGGCGAGCACCAGGAGCCGCGCGCGATCGCGCTCGTCGAGCGGGCGCTGCGCGATCTGCTCAGGCGGCAGCCGGTAGTCGAAATCGGAAGCGAGGAGCGGCACGGGGCGGGCAGTCTAGCATTGACGCTGCGCTGCGCGGTGGGGCCCGCGTGCTATACCTTCGCGGGATGGGCTTCCGGATGGCGCTGCGGCTGCTGCTGGGGATCTCGTTGAGCGCGCCGGCCCAGGCGACACCGCCCGCGCCGCCCGCGCCGATCCCGCCGCTGGTCGAGGCGCGCAGCGATCTCGACGGAGACGGCCAGCCCGAGCGATTGTTCCTCGGGCGCGACGGTGTGCTGCACGTCGAGGGCGCGGACGGCCGGGAGCGCGGGCAGGTCACGCTGCCGGGCAACCCGAAGCTGATGGTGTCCGCGAGCCTGGCGTTCGTCACCGTCGAGGAGCATCGCGTGGCGCATCTGCGCGCGCGGCTGCACGACGGCCGCACCGTCGAGGTGGTGGTGGCGCTGGCGGGGCCGCTCGAGACGCTGTTCGACGAGCGCACCGGGCCGGTGGGCGACGGCGAGCGACGGGTGCGGCTACGCGTGGACGAAAATGGCGTGGTGCGCTTTCAGACCTCGCCGACGATCACGCGCTGCGACGGCGACGACATGCTGTTTCCGGAGCGCTGGGACTTTGCGTCGAAGCGCTTCCGTCCAGTGGACCTGGATTCGCCGCCGGGCCTACCGCTCAAGCCGGCTTCGAGCGCGCCGGGCGGGCTGGCGGCCGAGCCGCTCGGGCTGTTTCACTTCGTCGCCGCCTCGACCGAGCCGTCGGCCGCGGCGGAGCGCCGGGCGGACCTGCTGGCCGCGCCGAGCGAGCTCGAGGATGGCAACCCGTCGACGTTGTGGACCGCCGGCGGGCCGGGGGCCGGACGTGGCGAATGGGCGACCGCGCGCGCGCAGGATCCGTCGCATCGCATCCGGGCGCTGCGCATTTCGGCCGGACCGGGGCCGTCGCCGAGAGCCATCACGCTGCTGCTCGGTCCTGGCGCGGCGTCGCGCTTCACCGTGCGCCCACCCGCCCGGGGGACCTTCTTCGTCGCGCTGCCGGACGACGCGCCGCCGACCGCCTGCGTCTCCCTGGTGATCGCCGAGCCGCCGTCGCCCGCCGGATCGCCGGGCACCGCGTTGGCCGAGGTCGCCATCTTCACCGACGCGGACGTGGCCGGCGGGCTCGAGCAGCTGGCGGCCGACGTGGCCGCCTGCCGGAGCGGGTCGGACGCGGCGGGCCACGTGCTCGCAGCGCAGGGTGCGCGAGGGGCGCGGGCTGTAGCGGAGAAGCTGCCCACCGCGCAGGGTCCTTGCCGGCGCCAGCTGATCGAGATCCTGGCGCAGCTCGCCGAGCCCGACGCGGCGCCGGCGCTCGGACATGCGCTCGAGACGGCGGCGGCCGACGAGCGCGAGCTGATCGTCCACGGCCTTCAGCGGCTGGGCGCGCGCGGCGCAGCGGAGGCGGTGCGCGTCTATGTCGATCCGGCGCAGGCAGCCGAGGCGCAGCTCGACGCAGCGCAGATCTTGGGCACGTTCGCCTCGTCGACGGTGGAGGGCTCGATCGAAGCCACCCGGGTGCTGCTCGCCGGCGCCGGGCGCGGCGAGGGACCGGTGCGCGGCGCGACCGTGCGGGCGCTCGCCGCGGCAGGAGCTGCGCGCCTCGAGCTGGTTCGCGAGCTGGCGGCGGCGCTCACGAACGAAGCGTCCCGCAGCGCCGACGGGCGGCGCCTCGCGGATCTGGCGCGCGCGCTCGGTGCAGCGGCGCACCGGCAGGCGGGTGGCGCGGCCGAGGCGGCGCCGGCGCTGAAGACGGCGTGGGAGCACGCGCCGGGCGATTTCGAGACCCGGTTGCGGCTGGTGCGCGCAATCGGCGAGCTGGACGATCCGTCGCTCGCGCCGATCCTGGCGGCGGCGGCGCGCGAGCCCGGCGACGAGGTGCTGCGCTGGGCGGCGGTCGAAGGCGCGGCGGCGCTGCCCGGGGAAGCGGCGCGCGCGATCTTGACCGAGGGCGCGCACGATCGCGATCCGCGGGTGCGTCGCAGCGCGCTCACCGGGCTAGCCGCGCGCGTCGACGGCGCGGGCGCCGGCGCCGTCGGAAGATCGATCGAGGACGCGCTCGCGCGCGACGGCTGGCCGCTGGTGCGCCACGCTGCCGCCGAGGCGCTCGGGGGTGCGTGCTCGCTGCCCGGCGTCGAGGCGGCGCTGGCGCATGCGACCGCCGGCGACGGAGACGACGCGCGCGGCGCCGATCCGGCCGAGGACGTGCGTCGCAGCGCGCTGGTCTCGCTGGCCCGCTGCGCGCCCCGCTCGCCGGCGATCGCGCGCGCTCTCGGGACCCGCAAGCAGCCGCTCGGCGTGCGCGAGTTGGCCGCGGCGCTGGTCGCCAAGGGCGACGGGCCGGACGCAGCGCGCACGCTCGCCACCGTGCTCGACGAGACGCTCGCGGATCCGTCGGCGGACGAGCGGTCCGCGGGGCTGGCGGTGGCGTGCACGCGCGGCCTCGCTCGCACGCACGACACCTCGCGGCCGATCCTCGAATCGCTGGGCGCGGCCTCGAACGAGCCGCTGTCACCGTCGGTGCGCGCGGCGGCGATGGAGACCATCGGCAGGCTCTGCCCCGACGGCGCGGGCGTGGCGCTCAAGCGCGGCGCAGCGGATCCGGATCCGATCGTTCGGCGCGCCGCCGGCAACGCGCTGCGCACCTGCGCGAAGTAGCTACTTGCCGATGGTCCAGGTGTAGGCGGGGTTGAACTGTTTGATCGGATCTTTTTGCGATTCGGTCACCGGTACGGCGATGGCGACTGCGATCGCGCCGGCGGCGGCGACGCCTGCGGTCCAGACCCACCACTTCTCGAACCACTTGGGCGGCGGCGGCGGCGGCGGCTTGTAGGGGTTGAGGCCCATCGGCAGCTCCTCGAGCTTGACCTCGAGCGCGACCTGTTGCCCGGCGACCGCCGAGATGTTCTGGAAGAAGTCCTTGAAGCCGCCCTTGGAGACCTGCACCGCGCGGGCGCCCACGTCGACCTCGGTTGTGCACGGCACCTCGCAGATGAACTTGCCGTCGACCAGCACGCGCGCTTTCTCGACGTTCGAGGTCACCGCCAGCACGCCCGAGATCGGCACCAGCTCGACGTCGAACTTGGTCTGGCCCTTGCGCGCGATCTTGAACACGTCGATCAGCGGCGCGTAGCCGACCTTCTGCACCTTGATGGTGTGCTCGCCCGGCTGCAGCGCGATCGGCCCGGGTAGCGGCGTATCGCCGCGCTTCTCACCGTCGACGTAGACCTCGGCCCCGTCGGTGGTCGAGTTGACCACCAGCGCGCCGGGAGGCTGCACGACGGGCGCGACCGGGGGCTTTGCGAACGCGAGCGTGCCGCTCAGGAGCAGCACGGTCGCGACGACAGCTCTCATGGAAGCCATTTTATCAGCTAATGCTTGGAGCGCGCCAGCGCTTCACGCAGCGCCTTATGAGCACCGTCGAGCTCGAGGCCCCGCTCGTACATGCCGATCGCCTTGGGCGCCTCCCCGAGCTTCTCGTGGATCTCGCCCAGGTGCAGGTAGACGTCGGCCTTGGTCACGCCGGCCGCCGGGTCGAGGTTCTGCAGCAGCATCTTGCGGTAGATGCCGCGCGCCTTCTCCCAGTCGCCAGCCGCCAGGTGCAGCCGGCCGAGCGACTCGAGCGTCTGCGCGTGCGCCGGATCGATCTGGTGCGCGGCCGCGTACTCCTCGAGCGCCAGCTTGGAGTCGCCGCGCTTCTCCGCGATCGCGCCGATGCGGAAGCGCAGCCGGCCCACGTCCTTCATGCGCCGCGCCTTCTGCATGCGCTCGGCGAGCGAGCGGTACAGCGGTAGCGCGTCGTCGAGCCGGTTGGCCTGGAAGTACAGATCGGCGAGCGGCTCGAGCACCACCGGATCGTCCGGCGAGATCGCCAGTGCCCGCTCGAGGTACGGCAGCGCCGAGCCGGCCTGGCGCAGCTTCTCCACCAGCACGTTGGCCAGCTCGAGGTACAGCGCGCGCTTGTCCGCGTCCGGCGTCGAGTCCTCGCGGCGCGAGAGCAGGTCCGCCACCTTGGCCCAGTTGCCCTTGGCGCGCGCCAGCTTCTCCAGCGCGAGCGCCGCCGCCGCGTGGTGATAGTCGGCCTCGAGCGCCTGCACGTAGAACGGCTCGGCGGCGTCGTCGCCGTTGGCGTCCCCTTCGAGCTTGCCGATGCGGAAGTACAGCTCGGCCTTTTCGGTCGGCTCGGACGCCAGCGCGATCGCCTTCTCGAGCGTGGCGCGGCACTTTTCGAGATCGTGGGCGCCTTCGTAGATGCGCGCCAGCGACGTGAGCGCGCGCACGTTCGACGGATCGCGCTCGAGGATGCGCTCGAGGATCTCGGTCGCCGAGTCGGGGCTGCCGAGCTTCTGCTCCCACAGATCGGCGGCGCGCACCAGGAGGCGCACCTCGCCCGCCTGATCGCCGGCCTGCGAGCGCGCGTTGGCCTGCTGCGTGAGCACATCGATTAGATCGTGGAACTTGCCGGTCCGCTCGAGCAGCGCACCCAGCTCGTGGTTGGCCTGCGCGGCGTCACTGCTCTCGGGCGGCGCGATCGCCAGCACCTCGTGCAGATAGCCGATCGCGTCCTCGGGAGCGTCGTTCTTCTCCACCGCGAGCTGCGCCAGCTGGCGGTAGACCGGGATCTGCGCGGCCCCGGCGCCGACCGCGTTGAGACGCCGCACCAGCACCTCCTGCACCGCGGTCCAGTTCTGCCGGCGCCGCTCGAGCTCCTCGAGCGCCTCGAGCCCCGCCAGCGAATCGGGCGCCAGATCGAGCAGGTCGCGGTAGGCCTCGACCGCCTTGTCGAGATCGTTGAGCCTCTCCGCCCAGATCGCCGCCACGCGGCTCTTGAGCCCCACCTGCGCGCCGTGATCCTCCTCGAAGCGCGCCTTCTCGGTCAGCGTCGCCACCAGCTCCGGATAGCGGCCCGCCGATTCGTACAATCGGGCGAGCGCGTCGAGCGCGGCATGATCCGCCTCGTCGGTGTCGATCACCTTGCGCCAGGTCTCGATCGCGCGGGTCTGATCGCCGAGCGACGATTCGTACAGCCGCGCCGCTTCGGCGAGCTGCAGCTTTTTCTGCGTGACGTCCAGCTCCAGCTCGGCGCGCCGAGCCAGGATCTCGGCCAGCTGCGCCGCGTCGCCCTTGACCCGGTAGATGCGATCGAGCGCTTCGAGCGCTTCGCCGTTCTCGCCGTCCAGCTGCAGCACCGCGCGATAGCGGGCCTCGGCGCGCAGATCCTGGGCGCGCTCCCACAGCCGCGCCGCGCGCAACCCGACCTCGCGCCCGATCTCGCTGGCCACGCCGTTCTCGAGGACCTTCTCGAAGATCTCGCCGGCCATCGACTCGGCGCCCGCCTCGCGCGCCAACCGTTCGACCTCGTCGAGCAGCCGCGTCTCGGCCGGATCGAGCATGGCCGCGCGCGACATCGCGTCGAGCGCGCGCACGGTGTCGCCGAGGCTCTTCTCGCAACGCTCGGCGATGCGCTCGAGCAGCGCGACCTGCTCCGAACGGTGCTCGGTGATGCCCAGCCGCACCTCGGAGAGCGACACCAGCTTCTCGTGATCGCCGTCGGACTCGTAGAGCGGCTCGAGGATGTCGAGCGCGGCCTCGGCGTGCACCGTCGAGGACAGCAGCTTCTCCAGGCCCGCCCGCGCGCCGGCGTGCGCTGCAGCCCGCGCGAGCGCGTCGCGGAACGCCGCCAGCCCCGCGTCGAGATCGAGCAGCTCGCCGGCGCGCAGCACGCCGAGCCGGTGGAAGAACTCCGCCTGCGCGTCGGGCTCGGGCGCGACCTGCGCCTCCTTCTCGAGGATCTCGCCGAGATCGCGCCAGCGCCCGCTGCGCGTCAGCAGCCGATCGAGCGCCTCGAGCACGTCGCGCTCGGACACCGCGTCGCCGCCGCTGTGGCCCTCGGGGGCTGGCAGCTCGAGCGCCTTGTTGTAGGCGCGCGTGGCCTTGTCGTCGTCGCCGAGCCGGTTCTCGTAGAGCATGCCCAGCTTCCACGCCAGCGCGCGCTGCACGTCCTGGTCGTACGCCGCCGACATGCGCTCTTCGTACAGCCGCGCCAACTCGGCGGGCGTGTTGGTGGCCTCGGCGATGCGCTCGAGCTCCTCTTGCGCGCCGCGGTCGCCGGCATCTTCGCCGAGCACGCGTCCCCACACCGCGAACGCCGCCTGCGGATCGCCCAGGCCCTCCTCGCTGAGCCTGGCGATGCGCGAGAGCAGCGCGCGCCGCGCCGCCGGCTCGCTCTCGGCGGACAGCCGCAGCTCGGCGAGCTCGATCAGCGCCGGCTGCTCGTTGCGCTCCTGATAGTACGGCTCGAGCACGTCGGCAGCCTGGGTGCGCGTGGCCTCGTCGCGCGCCAGCCGTTCGAGCGCGACGCGCGCGGCCGGATGCATGCGCAGCACCTTGTCGTAGCGTCCGATGGCTGCCTCGACGTCGCCCAGCTGCTTCTCGACGACCTCGGCGGCGCGCAGCTCCAGATCGATGCGCGCCTGCCCGGCGGCGAGCGGCACCAGCGCGTCGAGCGCCTCGAGGTGATCAGCCCACAGCCGCTCGCCCTCGTACAAGCGCGCGATCGCTTCGAGCGCCTCGCGATCCTCGCCGTTGACCGACAGCGCGCCCTTGTAGGCGTCGATGGCGGCGAACGTGTCGTGCAGCTCGGTCTCGTTCACCTTGGCGAGCGAGAAGCGCAACGGCCGCCGCGCGGCTTCGTCGGAGGTCAGCTCGATCTTGCGCGCGTAGACGCCCGCGAGATCGCGGAACGCCTTCTTCTCCAGGTACAGCCGCTCGAGCGCGTCGAGCGCCGCGCGATCGTCCTCGTCGAGCGTGAGCACCTGCCGCCAGGTCGCGATCGCCTGATCGGGCTGGCCGAGCGCGCTCTCGTAGATCGCCGCCGCACGGTAGGCCAGCGACTTCTGCTCGCCCACGTCGCTGACCAGCGAGCCGCGCTTCTCCAGCACCGACACCAGCTCGGGCTGCCGCTTCTCCTGCTCGTACAGCCGTTCCAGCGCCTTCCATGCGTCATCGTCGTCGTCGCGCACGCCGGTGACCTTGCGCCAGCTCTCGATCGCGCCCAGCGGATCCGCCAGGTGCGCCTCTTTGAGCTCGGCGATGCGCGAGTGCACGCGCGCCTGCAGCTCGGCGTCGTACGACTTCTCGACCGCGCCTTCGAGGGTAGACACCAGCTCGCGCCACATGACCAGCACGCGGGAGAGCCGCACCAGCTCGAGGTACAGCGCGGTCTCGCGGTCGCTGCCGTCCTCGCCCGCCTCTTCGGTCCACGCGCGGGCCAGGGCCTGGAACGCCAGCCGCCCGTCGCCGCCGCGCTGCTCGTGGATGCGCGCGATCTCGCGCAGCAGCTCGACGCGCTTGGGCTTGTCGTCGATGAACTCCAGCTCGGCGTCGTAGATCACCACCAGCTTCTGCCACGCGTCCTCGGCGCGATAGATCGGCTCGAGGATCTGCGCGATGCGGAAGGTGTGCTCGTGGTCGACGATCAGCCGCTCGAGCGAGCGCACCGCGTCGGGGTGCCCGGCGGCGCGCTGCAGCACCTGCTCGTAGGCGTCGATCGCGCCCGGGCGATCCTCCAGCTCGGCCTCGTACACCGCGCCCAGCCGCAGCTCGAGCGCGATCCACCCCGGCCCCTCGGCCTGCTCCAGCCGCCGCACCAGGAGCTCCACCAGGTCGTGCCAGCGCTTGCCGTCGGTGTACAGCCGATCGAGCGCGGCGACCGCGCGCGGATCTTCCGAATCCACGTCGAGGATCGCGCGATACAGATCGATGGCCGGATCGACCTCCTTGAGCTCGTTCTCCTGGATCGCCGCCTGCTTGAACAGCAGGGTCTTCTTGCGTTCCAGATCGAGTGCGCCCTCGGCCGACTCGCGATAGGTCTCGAGCAGATCCTGCCAGCGGTGCGCGCGGGTGAGCAACTGCTCGAGGTTGTGGAACGCCACCTCGTCGTTGGCGTCGAGCGCGATCAGCCGCTTGTAGCAGCTCTTGGCGCCGTCGACGTTCTCCAGGCGCGCGTGGTACACGCTCGCCAGCGTGCGCAGGATCTCGACCGCGATCGGGCCCTCCTCGCCGACCACGTCGGTGAGGTAGTCCTCGTACACGCGGGCCAGCTTCTCCCACGCGCCGAGGATGCCGGCCAGGCGCGCGAGCTGATCGCGCATGGCGCGGTCGGCCGGGTCCTCGCGGAAGACCTTGCCGAACCAGGTGAACGCGCCCTCGAGGTCTTCGAGCTGCTCCTCGTAGAGCCGCGCGATCCGCTTGGTGAGACCGAGCCGCACCTTGGGATCGTCGGCCGCTTCCAGGCGGATCTGATAGATGCGCACCAGCCGCGGCCAATCATGACGCGCCGCATAGATCGGCTCCAGCACCTCGGCGGCCGAAACGCGCTGCGCGTCGTCGTCGAGGAACTTCTCGAGCGCGTGGATGGCGCCCTCGTGGGTCGGATCGCCGCCGAGCGTGGCGCGATAGTTGTCGACCGCGCGATCGGAGTCCTGCAGATCCTCGTCGTACAGCGTCGCCAGCCGGAAGCGCAGCGAGACTGCCTCGTCGAGATCGTCGGCGAAGGTGAGCCGCTTCTCGAGCAGCTCGGCGAGATCCGCCGAACGATGCGTCGAGGCGTAATGCTTCTCGAGCGAGCGGAAGGCCTCGAGATCGGCGGGAAACAGCTCGAGCACCTGCTCGTAGGCGCGCATCGCCTCCGACGCGCGATCGAGCTCGCGCTCGCACAGCTCGGCGAGCAGCATCAGGTAGTGGCGCCGCTTGTCGTCGTCGCCGGTGAACAGCTCGGCGCGCCGCGCGTAGACCTCGAACAGCGGCTCCCACTCGCGCCCTTCCAGGTAGATCTGCTCGAGCGCGTCGAGCGCCTTCGGGTGATCGGGCGTGGTGTCGATGACGCGCCGGTAGTACTCGCGCGCGGTGGCGCGATCGCCGAGCTTGTGCGATTCGGCGGCGACGGTCAGGTACACGCGCTCTTGCGTGGTCGCGTCGAGGATGTCCGGTCCGAGCTCGCGGTACAGCGCGACCAGCTCGGTGCGCACGTTGGTCCCCTGACCGGCCATCACCGCCACGCGCTCGAGCCGATCGAGGAGCTGCGGCAGATCCGGCTCGCCGACGGCAAAGCGCGCCGCGCGGCTGAGCGCATCGAACGCGCCGCTGGCCGACGCGCCCTGCTCGCGCAGCTCGGCGATGCGACCGAGTCGGTTGATCCGCTCGCGCGGATCCGGCGCATAGCGCGCCCACAGCTCGGACAGGCGGATCAGCTTCTCGATCTCGCCGGCCTTCTCGTAGTGCGGCTCGAGCACCTCGGCCGCGCGCAGGCGCAGGTCTTCGTCGTCGAGCAGCTTCTCCAGGCCGGCGCGCGCGCCCTCGTGGCGCGGCTCCTCGGCCAGCACCTCGCGGTAGCGCTCGAGCGCCTGATCGTAGCGCTTGAACCCGTCGAGGATCACCGCGATGCGCATGCGCACGTCGAGCGGGCGCGGCCCCTGCTTGTCGCCGAGCTGCAGCTGCCGCTCGAGGATCTCCAGCAGGTCGGCGGGCCGTTCGGCGGCCTCGTACAGGCGCGCCAGCGCCTCGAGCGACGGCTGATCGTCGGGCCGCTCGTCGAGGATCGCGTGGTAGCCGGTTACAGCCTCGGACGAGTCCTTGAGCTCGCGCTCGTTGAGCCCTGCGATGCGCCACAACAGATCGCGGCGCACGCCGCCGTCCTTCTCCAGCTCGAGCCGGCGGCGCAGCACGTCGACCAGATCGGTCCACTCGCGCTGCGCCTGGTGCAGGCGCTCCAGCGAATCGAGCGCCTCGCGATCCTCGCCATCGGCCTCCAGCACCTCGCGATAGGTGCGCACAGCGGCCACCGGGTCGACGGTCAGCCCCTCCTGGATGCGCCCGATGCGGAACAGCAGCTCCTTGCGCTCGGGCAGCTTCTCGGTCCACTCCGCCTGGCGGTGCAGGACCTCGATCAGCTCGGGCCAGTTCTCCTGCGCCTCGTGCAGGCGCGCCAGCGCCGCCGCCGCCGGCCGAGAGGTGTGCAGGTTGGTCGGGTCGAGCTCGAGCAGCCGCTTCCAGGCGACGCGCGCCCGCTCGGTGTCCTTGAGCTCGTATTCGTAGAGCTCGGCCACCTTCTCGAGCAGCTCGCCGCGCAGCGTGAGGTCCGCCGGATCGGAGGCCAGCACCGCCTCCTCCCACGCCGCCGCCAGATCGGGCAGCCGGCCGAGCAGCTGCGCCAGCCGCTCCACGTTGTCGCGCACCTTCTTGTCGCCCGGATCGAGCCGCAGCGCCTCGCGCCAGGTGGCGAGCGCGAGCTGCCGCGCGCCCAGCTTCTCCTCTTGAAGCTCCGCCAGCCGGCCGGCCAGCGCCGCCGCGTCGCGCCCCTCGGCCGCCTCGCGCTGCGCGCCGATCACCAGCGCGAGCTTGGACCACGCGTCGTCGGCGACGTAGAGCGGCTCGAGCGCCTTGGCGATGCGCTGCCGCAGCTCGGGGCGCTTCATCAGCATCTCGAGGCCCTTGCGCGCGGCCTCGTGGCGCGGCTCGTCAGCCAGCGCCGCTTCGTACAGGTCCGCGGCGCCGTTGGGATCGTCGAGCCGGTTGGCGTGCAGATCGCCGCGCCGGTAGTTGAGGTGCGCGCGCGAATCGGGCGTGCCCATGCTGTCGGGCGTCTGCGCCGCGTGCGGCACGCGCTTCTCGAGGAGCCCGTCGAGCTCCTTCCACTTCTCGGCGCTGGTGTACAGCCGGTCGAGCGAGCGGAAGGCGCGATGTGAAGACGGATCGATCTCCAGGATCTCGAGGTAGTCGGCGACCGCCGCGTCGTCCGCGCCGAGCACGCCCTCGTCGAGGTCCGAGATCTGGAACAGCACCGAGAGCCGCCCCGCGGAGTCGAGCGCGCGCGCCTTCTTCTTGGCGAGCAGCGTGCGTAGCTGCGCCCAGCGCTCGTTGACGCTGTAGAGCTGCACCAGCGCCACGTAGGCGTCGGGGTTCTCCGCGTCGCGATCGAGCACGCGCAGGTACGCCTGCTCGGCCTCGTCGGGCATCTGCAGGCGCGCGTCGAAGAGCTGGCCTAGATCCCACGCCAGATCGCGCGCCAGATCCTGGTCGCCGGCCTTGGCCGCCACTTCTTCGGCCTTGCCGTAGCGCACCGCCAGATCGTCGGGGCACTCGAGCGTGTCGGCCAGCGTGGCCATCGCTCGGCGGTTCTCCCCGTCGGCCGGCTTGAGCGTGAACACCCGCCCCGTCAGCTCGTAGGCGCGCTTGGCGTCGCCGAGCCGCGTGCCCACCAGCTCGCCGAGCCGGCGCAACAGCTCGAGCTGCCGGGCTTCGTCGGTGGTGGCCTCGAGCTGGATGTCCAGGCACTCGACCATCCGCTTGGCGTCGTCGCGCTGCTCGTAGACCGGCAGGAGCAGGTTGGCGACGTCGACGCGGTCCTTGGTGTCTTCTGCCTTGGCCTTCGGCACGGCCAGGAGCCAGCGCTCGAGCGCGCCCACCGTCGGCTTGTTCGACGGCATGAGCGCGAACGCCGACTGGTAGTGATCGAGCGCCTGGTGCCGCTTGTCGAGCCGGGTCTCGTACAGCTCGCCGAGCTGGTGCTCGAGCGCGACCTTGGAATCGAGATCGTTGCCGCCGATCAGCGCCAGCTGCTTCTCGAGCACGTTGGCCAGCTCGGCCCACTCCGAGCGGCCCGCGTAGAGCTTCTCGAGCGCGCGCAGCGTGCGCAGCTGCGTCGCCGGCTGCCCGTCGGTGTCGAGGATCTTCTTGAAGGTGCCGATCGCGGCCGGCAGATCCTTGAGCTGCTCCTCCTCGATCCAGGCGATCTTGAACAGCATCTCCAGCCGGCGCTGTGGATCCTTGGCGCGCCCTTCGCGCCGCTTGTAGATCGCCAGCAGCGAGGGGTAGGCGGCCGACTGCGTGAAGATCTGCTCGAGCGTGGAGAGCGCCTCCTCGTCGTCGGGCTTGCGCTCGAGCACCGCCTCGAAGTGTCGGCGCGCGTCGTCGGTCTTGTGCAGGCGCGAAACCGAGATGCGTCCCAGCTGGCGGTGCCGCTCGGCCTGCTTCTCCGGATCGGTCTCGCGCGCCACCTCGGCGACGTAGATGTCGACCAGCTCTTCCCACGCCTCGGCCTCGGCGGCCAGGCGCTCGAGCTCCTTTTCGATGCGGCTGTCGGAGGGCTTGAGCGCGTAGGCCTTGGCGCACCAGGTGAACGCCAGGCCGTGCGAGCCCAGCTTCTCCTCGGCGAGCTTGATGATGTCGGCGTGGATGCCCAGCTTGGCGTCGAGCTCGCCCGCATGCGCCAGCAGGATCTCGTAGCAGGCCAACAGGCGCGCCCACTTCTCCGCCGCGCGATAGATCGGCACCAGCGCGGCGGCCGCGGCCTGGTTCTCGCCGTCGGCGGCGAGGATGCGCTCGTAGGCCTTGGCGGCGCGATCGGGCGCCTTGAGCTGCGTGAGCGCGATCTCGGCGACGCGCGAGTACAGCGCTATCTTGCGGGGCGCCTCGGTGATCCGCTCGGCGGCGCCGAGGAGCACCTCGCACAGCTCCTCCCACTGCCCGTTCTCGCCGTACAGCTTCTCCAGCTCGTCGAACCGCTGCCCCTGCGCGAACAGCTCGCGCAGCGTGCGCATCGCCTTCGGGTGCGACGGCATCTTGCGGACGATCTCCTGGTACGCCGAGATCGCCTGCTCCGGCGAGGCGAGCTTCTCCGCGTACAAGGTGCCGATGCGCTCGAGCAGGATCACCTGCGCCTTCGGATCGCTGGCCAAGAGCGACTGCCGGCGCAGGCACTCGCACAGCGCCAGCCAGCGCTTCTCGCGCTCATAGAGCGCCGCGAGCGCGCCGAGCGCCTCGAGGTCGCTCTCGTTGAGCTCGAGCAGCTTGTTCCACAGGGCGATCGCCTCGCGCGCGTCGCCCAGCCGGTCGGCCGCCAGCCGCGCGATCTCCATCAGCTTCTCGCGCCGCGCCGGCGCTTGCTGCGGGGTCGACAGCCGCTCGAGCTCCTTGCGCTCGAGATCGATCAGCGCGCGCCACGAGCGGCGCCGCGTGTAGATGTCGCGCAGGCGCGCCACGGTCTCCGGATCGACCGGCGAGATCGCGTACAGCTCTTCGAGCGGCTTGACCGCCTGGTTGAAGTTGCCGAACTTGTCGATCCACAGCGTCGCGATGCGGCGTAGGAGGCCCGCCTTCTCGTCGTTGTCGGTCAGCACGTCGGCGGTGCGCTGCAGCACGCCGATGAGATCGTTCCAGCGCCCCATCGCCTCGTACTTGGCGCCGAGCGCATTGAGCGCGCCGGTGTGATCGGGCTTGAGCTGGAGGATGTTGTTGTAGGTGTTGATCACCATCACGTCGAGGTTGAGCTTGTCGCGGTAGATCGCGACCACCTCGAGCAGCCGCTCGACGCGCTCGTCGACGGCGTCCTTGGGCAGCGCCTCGAGCCGGTCCTTGAGCAGCTCGAGCAGCGCGTTCCACTTTTCGGTCTGCTCGTAGAGCTTCTTGAGCGCGTCGATGGCCTGGCCCTGCGTCGGGTCGAGCTTGAGCACGCCCTTCCACAGATCGATCGCCTTCTCCACACCGCCCGACGACCTCGCCGACAGCGACGCCATCTCGACGCCCAGGTCGAGGCGGCGCTTGGCGTCGGCTTCGACCTTCTGCGCCTGCTGCAGCACCGCCAACAGCTTCTGCGGCTCCTTGGCGTGCAGCTCGCGGTAGAACTCGAGCATCGCCGGGTGCGCCGGCTCGGCCTTGCGCACGCGCTTCCAATATTCGTCGGCCGACTCCAGGTTGGCGAGCTTCTTCCACCACAGCATGCCGATCTGCAGGTACATGCCGGTCTCGGGCTCGCCGCGGGGCCGCGCCCGCAGCGCGTTCTCGTACACGCGGATCAGCGCCTGCCAGTTCTCCTCGGCCGTGTAGAAGTCGACCAGCGCGCGCAGCGCCTTCTGGTTGGCCGGATCGATCCCCAGCGCCTTCTTGTACGACTCGGCCGCCTCGGCGCGCTGCCCGCGCTGCTTCGCCTGCACCTCGGCGAGCATCAGGTACGCACCGACGCGCTCCTCCTTGGTCGCCGCCGCCTCGATGCGCGACTCGTACAGCTCGCACAGCTCTTCCCAGCGCTGCTCGCCGCGATACAGCCGCTCCAGCCGCATCGACGCCCTGGCGTTGCGCGGCTCGACCTCGAGCGCCTGCTGCAGGTACGCCTCGACGTGATCGCCGCCCTCGCCGGAGGGCTGGTACTTGGCGTAGATCTCCGCGATCGACAGGTACAGCGACGTGGTGAGCTGGCGATCGGTCGAGTCCTTGGCCTCTTCCAGGTACTTCTTGACGATCTTCTGCCAGTTGTCCTTGACCAGCGAGATGTGGCCGACCGCGTCCTCGGCGGCCTCGTCGTCGGGGCGCAGCTCGAGCACGCGCTCGTAGCAGCGCACCGCTTCGTCCTCGCGCAACAGCTCGTCGGAGAGGATCTTGCCCTTCTCGAGGTACAGGTCGGCGCGGCGCTCCTTGTCGGTCTCCCAGCCCAGCTCGAGGTCGATCAGCCGCGCGGTCAGCTCCCAATCGCCCCGCTCCTTGTGGACCCGCCGCGCCTCGGTGAGCGCGCGCCGCACGCCGGTGTCGGCCGCCGCTTCCTTCCCGCGACCATTGCCGCCCCCATCAATCAGACTGGACAGCGTGGCGAGCGCGTCGGCGTTTTCGGGCTCGGATTCCAACAACGCAAGTGCGGAAATGATCCCAGCGTCCATGAGGTTCCTCGGATAGGAGGGGGGCGGAAATCTTGACGGCCGGCTGATGGTAGCCCCAAGCGCCCACGCCTTCAACGACCAACATGTTATGATTCGGGCGCCGTGCCACACCCCGCCCGCTTGTTGGTTGTCGACGACGACAAGATCATCCTCGACCTGCTCAAGCGCACGTTTGGCAAGGACTACGAGGTGCATCCGGCGACCTCCGGCGCGGCCGCGCTCGAGGTGCTCAAGGAGACGCCGATCGACCTGATCCTGACCGATCAGAAGATGCCCAACATGACCGGGCTCGAGCTGATCGCCGAGGCGCGCAAGCTCGATCCGGATATCACCGCGATCCTCCTGACCGCGTACACCGATCCGGAAGATCTGATCGCGGCGATCAACGAAGGCCGCGTGTATCGCTACGTGAGCAAGCCGTGGAACACGGCGGACCTGGTGATCACCGTCAAGAACGCGCTCGATCAGGTGGCGCTCAGGCGCGAGCGCGACTCGCTGTTGCGACGGCTCGAGCGCCGGCTGGCGGCGATGTCGGTGCTGGTCGACATCTCGGCGCAGGCCTCCGCGCCGCAGTCGCACGCGCACCTGCTCGAGCTGGTGACGCGCGCGCTGCCGCAGATCGTCACCTTCGACGTGGCTGCGTCGCTGGTGGTGCCGCCGGGGCCGGGCGGGCCGGGGCCGGCCTCGATGCACATCCACTGCCCGCCGCCGCGCGTGCCGCACGATCCGGAGCACAGCGGCGTGGACGAAGCGACGCTGCTCGGCGTGCGCGATCGGGCGATCGAGATCTACAACCATCTGAACACCGGCCAGGCGGTGAACCAGGACGAGCTGCTGGTGAACGTCTCGGGCGAGCGGGTGCGCGCCAGCGAGCGGACCGGCGCGCGAACCGGCGCGGCGCACGCCGAGGTGCTGTCGTCGCTGTACCTGCCGGTGGTGGCGCCCGGCGCGCAGGGCGGCGTGGTCGGCCTGATCTACGTGGGCTCGCTCTCGGCCGACGCGTTCAACGAGGACGACGAGCAGAACCTCGAGGTGTTCGCCACCCAGACCGCCGAGCTGTTACGCCGGCTGTCGGCGCGCATTCTGGATGAGCGCCGCAAGATGGAGCTGATGGTCGAGTCGATGGCCGACGGGCTGATCATGACCGACTCGACCGGCGAGGTGTTCCTGATCAACCCCGCCGCGCGGCAGATGCTCGGTCTCGGGCCGGGCGGCCCGCACGACGGCACACAGCCGGTCACCACCAAGTACCTGAAGGACAAGCTCGGCTTCTACCCGTTCGATCTGGTGCGCTCGTCGCACTCGCGCGAGCCGGTGCGCGAGGAGCTCAAGCTCGGCGATCAGTTCCTGCACTCGATCGTCTCGCCGGTGCTCGATCACGCCGGCGCGGCGGTCGGCGTGGTGGTGGTGCTGCGCGACATCACCGAGCGCAAGGCGCTCGATCAGCGCAAGGAAGAGTTCGTCTCGATCGTCTCGCACGAGCTGCGCACGCCGCTCACCTCGATCACCGGCGCGCTCGACCTTGTGCTCAACCAGTACGCGCCCGGGCTGAACGACAAGCAGCAGCGCTACATCGCCATGGCGCGCGACTCGTGCGGCAAGCTCAACGCGATCGTCGACGATCTGCTCGACGTGGCCAAGGTCGAGCGCGGCAAGTTCTCCATGCGCATGGGCGCGGTCGATCTGGCGGACCTGGCACGCGACGCGGTCGAACGCTTCCGCCCCGCCGCCGAGCAGAAGGGGATCGCGCTCGGCGTGCGCGCGCCGTCGCACGTCGAGGTGCGCATCCTCGGCGATCAAGATCGTTTGACGCAGGTGGTGAACAACCTGCTCTCGAACGCGATCAAGTTCACGCCCGACGGCGGGCGCATCGAGGTGGACATCTTCGGGCCGGAGGTGTCGCGCTCGTTCGTCGGGCTGTCGATCTGGAACAACGGCATCTCGATCGACGAGGAGCACCGCGAGCGCGTGTTCGACAAGTTCGAGCAGATCCAATCGTCCAACACGCGCAAGGTGGGCGGCACCGGGCTGGGCCTGGCGATCTCGCGCGGCATCGTCGAGGGGCACGGCGGGCGCATCTGGGTCGAAGGCGTCCCCGAAGGAACGCGCTTCGTGGTCACCCTGCCCCACACGCCGCCCGAGGTGCAGGACGCGGCCGGTCTGCCGGCGAGCGAGCCGCGCCCCGCGATCGGCGGCGCGCAGAAGTCGATCCTGGTCGTCGACGACGACCGCTACACCACCTACATCGTCAAGGGGATGCTGATCGCCAGCGGCTTTCGCGTGTGGGTGGCGCACGACTCCGATCAGGCGCTCTCGATCGCGCGCGAGAAGAAGCCGGATCTGATCACCGTCGACTTGCGCATGCCGGGCGTCGACGGGCTGGCGCTGGTGGAGATCCTCAAGCACGATCCGGAGACCCGCAAAACGCCGGTGGTGGTGCTGTCGGTCACCGACGATCGCGAGCGCGCCGCGCAGGTGGGCGCGGATGCGTACCTGGCCAAGCCGATCGAGCTGGGGCCGCTCGCCGAGTCGATCACCCGCCTGCTCGCCGAGCACGGGCAGCGCCGGCAAAAGATTCTGCTGGTCGATGACGATCCGGGCATCCGCATGATCTGCCGCGACGTGCTCGAAGGACACGGCTACCTGGCGCGCGAGGCCGCCGACGGCGAGAAGGCTCTAGCCGAGGCGCGCCGCTTCAAGCCCGACCTGGTGCTGGTCGACGTGATGATGCCCGATATGGACGGGTTTCAGCTGGCGCAGAAGCTGCGCGGCGATCGCGAGACCTCGCTCACGCCGATCATCTTCCTCTCGGCGCGCGGGCAGACCGCCGACAAGGTGCGCGCGTTCAAGTTGGGCGCCGAGGACTACCTGGTCAAGCCGTTCGACGCGGCGGAGCTGGTGGCCCGCGTCGAGCGCGCGCTGCAGCGGCGCGATCTCGAACTCGGCGCGTCGCCCACCACGCGACTGCCCGGCTCGCAGGCGATCGAGGCCGAGATCGACCGGCGCATCTTGTCGGGCGGCGACTTCGCGTTCTGTTACCTCGATCTCGACAACCTGAAGGCGTTCAACGACTACTACGGCTACGCCAAGGCCGACGGCGTGATCCTGCAGACCGGCGACATCGTGCGCGAGGTGGTGGCGCGCGTGGGCGCCACCGGCGACTTCATCGGCCACATCGCCGGCGACGACTTCGTGTTCATCACCACCGCCGATCACGCGGACCGCGTGTGCATGACCGTGATCGAGACCTTCGATCGCCTGGTGCCCCTCTACTACAACAAGGCCGATCGCGAGCGCGGCTACATCGAGACCAACGATCGCTACGGCCAGCTGCGCCGCTTTCCGATCATGTCGGTCTCGATCGCTTGCGCCACGCGGGAGAACCGCCGCATCGTCTCGCACGCCGAGCTCTCCGCCGTCGCCGCCGAGCTCAAGCAGAAGGCCAAGGCGGTGCCCGGCTCGTGCTACGTCAAGGACGGGCAGGTGAAATTTCCGCGCCACCCCGCCGCCGAGGCGCGCAGCTAGCTCCGGTGCGGCTGTTTCACAAGATCGCGGTGGTGCTGGTGGGCGCGGCGGCGGTGCCGCTCGGGACGGTGGGCTTCGCGGTGGTGTCGGCCAACCAGCGCGCGCTCGAAGCCGAGGTGCGGGCGCGCTTCGACCAGACCGCGCGGCACGCGGCCGAGGCGGTGGCGGCGGATGTCGAGGGACGCGCGCGGCAGCTGGCGCAGACCGCGGCGCTGATCGGGTGGGACAAGCTCAGCGAGGTGGAGGCCCGGGGCGCGCTCGAGCTCATGCGGCGGCAGGCGCGCGCGACCGCGGCGGTGCTCTACGATGACGCGAGCGCCGTGACCGCTCAAACGGTGAACAGCGAGCCGGAGCTCGCGCCGCTGTCGGCCCACGCGCCGCTCGAACGCGCGCGCAAGGAGGGCGCCGGCGCGGTGGTGTTCTCGACGCCGTACGCGACGCCCGCCGGCCCGACGATCGCCGGCGCGATGGCGGTGCCGGGCGGCGTGGTGGTGCTGGCGATGGCGCTCGGTCCGGAGGCGCTCAGGCTCGAGGAGGTGCGCGGCGGCCGGGCGGATGAGGGGACGGCGCTGACGCTCGTCGACGACGGCGGCAAGACCATCGCGCGCTCGACCGGCGCGCCGGCGCCCACCGTGGCCGCGGTCGCCGACGCGGTCGCCGGGCGCGACGGCCACGCGCGCCGCTTCGTCGACGGTACGCGCGCGACGGTCGACGCGTTCGCGCCGGTCGGCGGGCTGGGTTGGTCGGTGATCGTCGAGGAGGACGCGGCGCAAGCGTTCGCCGCGCCGGCACGCCTGCGCCGGCTGACCCTCCTCATCACCGGCAGCGCAGCGCTGTTGGCCCTGGCGCTGGCGTTCGTGTTCGCGCGACGCATCACCCGGGTGCTCGATCGACTGGCCGCCGCCGCGCGCGCGTTCGGCCGCGGCGACCTCGAGGCGCGCGTATCACTGGAAGGCGGGGTCGGCGGCGACGGCGGGTTGCAGGACGGGGACGAGATTCGCCAGCTCGCCGGTACCTTCAACCAGATGGGCGCGGCGCTGCGAATGAGCCGCGCCGAGATCGAAGGCTGGAACCGCGAGCTCGAGGCGCGCGTCGAAGAGCGCACCGAAGCGCTCAAACAGGCGCAGGCGCAGCTCGTGCAAGCGCAGAAGCTCGCCGCGATCGGTCAGCTCGGCGCCGGCGTGGCGCACGAGATCAACAACCCGCTCGGCGGCGTGATCGGACACGTGCAGCTCCTGCTCGCCGACCGCGCCACCGACGACAAGGACTACGAGGATCTGAGGTGCATCGACGAGGCCGCGCGGCGCGCCTCGCAGGTGGTGCAGAACCTCTTGCGCTTCTCGGTGCAGCACAAAGATCCGGTGCGCACCTCGATCGACGTGAACAGGCTGGTGCGCGAGACGCTCTCGCTCACCTCGACGCTCCTCGCCGAGCAGAAGATCGCGCTCGCGCTCGCGCTCGACCCCGACGCGCCGAGGCTGCGCGCCGATGCCGGGCAGCTCGGCCAGGTGCTGCTCAACCTGGTGGCCAACGCGCGCACCTCGATGCCCGCCGGCGGCACGCTCACCGTGCGCACCGCCCACCCCTCGCAACCGGACGGCCAGGTCGCGCTGGCCGTCGAGGACACCGGCCGCGGCATCGCGCCCGAGATCCGCGAGCGCATCTTCGAGCCCTTCTTCACCACCAAGGACGACTGGTCCAACGTCGGCCTCGGGCTGTCGGTGAGCTACCGGATCGTCGAGGAGCACGGCGGGCGCATCGAGGTCGCGAGCGAGGTCGGGCGCGGCTCGACATTCACCGTATACTTGCCCGCGACGTGAAGGGCCCGCTCGCAATCACGCTGGCGATCTTGGGCGCGCTGCTCGCGCTGGGGGTCTCGTACTACGCGTTCTTCGTGCAGCGCGAGCATCGCACCGAGACCGCCGCGCCGCTCGAGCCGGAGACGCTGCTGCTCGCCACCGCAAGCGGCACCGTCGAGGTCGCCAATCCCGATGGCGCCTGGCGCCCGGCGCCGCCCGGCTACAAGTTGACCGCGCGCGAGCGTATCCGCACCGGCGACGACGGCACCGCCGAGCTGCGCGCGGCCGACGGATCGATGGTCAAGCTGCTCGGCGGCACCGAGGCGCGCGTCGACGAGCTGCGGCGCGAGCTCAAGCGACTGCACCTCGGCGCCGGCATGGTGGAAGCGGACGTACGCGACGATCCCAACCGCGTGTTCGAAGTGGCCTTCGACGAGGGCGCGGCGCGCACGCGCGGCGCAGCGTTCACCGCCAGCTCCAACGGCGACGGCACCGCCGCCGTCGCTGCGCGGCGCGGCGAGGTGATCTTGTCGGCGCGCGGCAAGGAAGTGGTGATCCGCTCGGGTCAGTTCTCGCGCGTGCTCCCGGGCGCGCCACCCGAGACGCCACAGCCGGTTCCGGCCTCACTGTTCCTGCGCGTCGAGTGGCCGCCGCCCACCTCGACCCGCTCGCGGCTCGCCGTCTCGGGTCAGACTGTTCCCGGCGCGCGCGTCAAGATCGGCGGGAAGTGGGTTCACGTCGACGCTCGCGGCCATTATCGCGCCGAATTCGACGAACCGGACGGCGTGCACGAGCTGCACGTCCGCGCCACCGACGTCGGGGGCCATCTGGTCGACGAGAAAAGCCCGCGAATCATCGTCGATACCAAGACCGACTTCAAGATACACCCTCTGAAATGGAAGTAATCCGGTTAACGATTTTCGGGCTCCATTAGCGCCGCATGATTTCGTAAGGGCATTCATACAATTGATCTTAGAAAAGTTGTTGTTACTATCGCCCGGATGTCGCCGTATAACCCGGGCATGCGATCCGCGCGATGCGTCCTCGTCGTCGGCAGCCTGTGGCTCGGGCTGACGTCGGACGCGTCCGCCCACCTCGACGGGACGATCACGCAGCTCACCACCGGCACGGCGACCGACACGCAGACCACCCCGGCGATCACCGGCACCAACGTGGTGTGGACCGACAGCATCAGCCTCGCGGGCGGCGGGACCAACTCCGACATCTATCTCTACGACCTGAGCGCCGGCGGCGCGCCGCGCAACCTCACCAACACGCCCGATCAGCAGGAGTTCCTCGACGACGTCGACGGCACCAACATCGTCTACACGCACACCAGCGCGACCGATCTGGGCGACATCGTCGTCTACGATCTCAACACCGGCACCCCCACCACCATCGCCGGCGCGGACACCAAGACCCACTTCGAGCAGCCGGCGATCCGCGGGCGCTACGTGGTGTACATCCGCTCCAACGGGCAGTTCGACGACGTCGACGGCTACGACAATGCGCTCGGTTCGCCGTTCGCCAGGCCGGTCACCAACGACGCGGCCATCCAGGCTCGCCCGCGCGTGTCGGGTGACTACATCGTCTACGAGGACTACGGCAGCGGCAACGCCGACATCTATGGCTATCAGATCTCGGCCCATGCAGCGCCCTTCCCGATCGCCACCGGGCCGTCCAATCAGAGCGAGCCCGACATCGACGGCAACTACGTGGTGTGGGTGGACTCGGCGGCAGGCGTCGATCAGATCTTCGCCTACGATTTGACCGCCCAGGTCACGCGCCAGCTCACCACCGTCGCCAGCCACAAGGTGCAGCCGCGCCTCTCCGGCACGCGCGTGGTGTGGGCCGACGATCGCGCGGGCAACCTCGACATCTACACCTACGATCTGGTCGCCAACAGCGAGGACGTGATCGTCGACGGCGCGGGCGATCAGATGCTCTCGGCGATCAGCGGTAGTCGCGTGGTCTACACCTCGAACGCGACCGGGTTCGAGCAGGTCTACGTGTTCGCGATCAACACGCCGCCGCCGGTGAGCGACAAGCCGTTCGGCTGCGATCCGACCAAGACCGATTTGGTCGATACCTCCGTGTCGCTCACGCGAACCACCAAGACCCCGGTTCTCGCCACGCGCGCGTTTTCGCCGATCGTCGGCAAGACCTATTGGGTGTGCATCGAGAACGGCGCGCCGTCGGGCGCGTTGCGGACCTCCGAGTTCCTCTTCAACGTCGACACCGACGTCGTCCTGACCCCCTCGGACTTCAAGCCCGCGGCCAACCCACCGCACTATGTCTCGTCGAGCATCCTCGACGACAACGGACACGGCAAGAAGCCGCTGCCGGGCCAGAAGCACAGCTGGTCGGCGGCGTTGTACGGCTCCACGCCGACGGCGACCGTCACGATCAGCATCCGCACCACCAAGTAACCTCGCTGTAGACTTCCCCCGCCCGTCGCTGCGCGGTACTCTCGCGCGCGACGGTCTTGCGGCTCCTACCACGAGTGGTCCTGGCGGCGGTCCTGTGCGCGAGCGCGGGTGCGCGCGCCGTCGAGGTAGTGCTCGAGCCGGGCGCGCCGCTGCGGGCCGACGGGCTGCGGGTGCACGTGATGCGCCTGTACCTGGTCGAGGGCGACGCGCTTCAGCCCGGCGTGCCCGAGGTGCGCGCGGTGCACGGCGCGGTGGTCGGCGCGCCGCTGCCCGCCAGCGACGGAGGCATCAACGTGCGCTACCGGCCGCCGCGTGTGAAGGCGCCGGGCACCGACACGCTCGAGGTCACCTTTCGCGGCCGGACCACGCCGGTCGAGGTGCGGCTGGAGCCGGCCGGCCGTGTGCGGCTTCAGCTCTCGGTCGAGCCCGATCCGCTGCTGCTCGGCAAGGGCGCCACCGCCGACGTCCGGCTGCAGGTGCGCGACGCGACCGGGCGGCCCGCGCGCGCGCCACTGCGCATCGGCGCGAGCGTGGGCAAGCTGTCGCCGCTCAAGGAGCTGTCGCCGGGTGAGTACGGCGCCACCTACACCGCTCCCGACGACAAGTTTCCCCAGGTCGCGATCGTCGCCGCGCTGTCGGTCGCCGACGGGGCGTTCGCCGCCGTGCCGCTCAAGCTGGCGGCGAAGGTGACCGTGCCGGGCGAAGGCGAGCCCGGCGGGAGCATGTCGATCACCGTCGACGGCCGCAGCTTCGGACCGCAACCGATCGGCGAGGACGGCCGGTTCGCCATCCCGATCGTGGTCCCGCCCGGCGGGCGCGCGGTGGGCACGTCACTCGACAAGCTGGGCAATCAGCAGCGACGGGAGCTCGACCTTCACCTGCCCAGCTTTCCGCGCCTGCTGCTCGCCGCGGTTCCGAGCGCGCTGCCGGCCGACGGGCGCGCGCGCGCCGAGGTGGTGGCGTTCGCGGTCGATCCGCGCGGCGCGCCCGAACGCAATCGGCCGCCGCAGCTCTCGGCCGACGGCGGCACCTTGTCGTCCCCGCAGCCGCGCGGCGACGGCGCGTGGAGCTGGTCGTTCGCCGCGCCGGCGACGGTCGGCGACGGCCGCGTGATCGTGCGCGCGGGCGACGCGCAGACCCGCATCGCGCTCGAGCCCGCCCCACCGTTCCACCTCGAGCTCGAGCCGCCGGCCGAGCCGCTCGGCGCCGGGACCAACACGCCGCAGCGGGTGGTGGTGCACGTCGAGGATCTGTCGGGCTCGCCGGTGGGCGGCGCGCGTCTGACCGCCACGCTGGCTGGCGGCCGGGTGCTCGGCATCGACGAGCGCGCGCGCGGCCGCTACGACATCCGCTTGATCACGCCGCACGATCCGGGACGAGGCGCGGCGGCGCTGCACGTCGAGCTCGGTGGCCTCCAGCCCGGTCCGCCGCGGCGCGTATCGTTGCACGTGGGGCGCGCGCCCTCGGGCAAGATCGCCGCCGAGGCGTGGATCGACGACGATCTCGGACTGCCGGTCCCCGATGCGCCGGTCGTTTTTTCTCTCGGGCCCAGCGCGCCCGACGGCGAGCACGAGGTGGTGAGCGATCGCTACGGCGTGGCGCGCCTCGAGCTCGCGCGGCCGCCGCTCGGCACGCGCCGCTTCCGGGTCACCGCGCAGCCGCGCGCGCTGCCAGGCCTCGAGGCCGCGCTCGACCTGCTACCGCTCACCGACGGCGTGCGCGCGGTCGCCAGCTTGATCGGGCACGGCGTGGTCGATGCCAACGAGGCGCCCCCCGGCGCGTCGCTCGACGCTGATCTGCCGCTCAGCCCGGCCGCCGCGGTCGATCTCCGCGTGGTGATCGAACCGGCCGAGGTGCGCGCGGGCCAGCCGGCGCGGGTCCACATCCGGCTCACCAACGCCGACGGCACGCCCTCGAACGGCGCGATCGTCTACCAGGCCACTGCCGGGCGGATCGATCTGGTGCGTCCCGTCGGCGGCGGCACCGCCGAGCTGCGCTTCACGCCGCCCGCCGACGCCGCGCCCGGCACACGCTTCGTCGTCTCGGTCACCGAGACCATCACGCGGGTGACGGCGTTCGCCGAGGTGGTGACGCGATGACGCGCGCGCTCGCGGTCACGCTGGTCCTCATCACCGCGCCGGCCGCCTGGGCGACGGTCGGCATCTCGAAGACCGCGATGGGACCGGCGGCGATCGGCGGCCGCGTGGTCTACAACATCGACGTCACGCGCAACGCCGGCGACACCAACCTGGTGATCATCGACACGCCGCCCGCCGGCCACCAACTGCTCAGCGTCGAGACGCCCGGCGGGCAGAAGGTCGACTGCCTAGCCGCGGGCTCAGGCCCGATCGGCCCCGGCCTCGTCGCCACCTGCGCCGTCGGTGCGACCAACGATCTGCAGGTCACCGCGCAGGACTTCCCCGCCGCCAAGCTGGTGTTCAGCCTGCTCGTCACCTATCGCGTGAGCGGCGCCGCGAGCAGCAACGTGGCGCGCGCCACCTGCACCCCGGCGACCAGCTGCACGCAGCCGTCGAACACCGCGGTGGCCGCCGTCGCGCCGGCCGATCTCAAGATCGACAAGCACGCCTCGGCGACGCAGGTCGAGCCCGGCGCGACCTTCGACTACACGCTGAAGGTCACCAACAACGCGACCTCGGATCTCACCGGCGTGACCATCCACGACGCGCTGCCGCCGTTCGTCATCGTCACCTCGGTCGATCCGCCCGCCAACGTCACGATCACGGCGGGGACGGTGGACATCGCCCCGCCGCTGCTCATGGCGGGCGCCACCACCTGGATCCTGCACGCGATGCTCGACAAGGCGGCGCAGGGCACGGTCACCAACGTGGCGACCGTGCGAGCGATGGGCGGCACGCCGGTGCCGTCGCCCGCCGCGAGCTTCGATGTCAAGCTCGGACCGGCACCGCTCAAGCTGGTCAAGGTGGTGAACCTGCCCACCGCGAAGATCAGCGACACCATCATCTACACGTTGACCGCGACGCCCAACGGTCCGCAGCCCGGGCCGATCACGCTCACCGATCCGCTCGACGCGGCGCTCAAGCCGAGCACCGTGCAGGTCAACGGCGCGCCGGCGGCTTGCGGTGCCCTGCCGGTGCTGGTTGGCGGGTTCACCGTCTCGTGCGGCGGCGACGGACGTCAGCTCTCGGTGTTGCTGCCCGCGGGCCAGACCCTGACCGCGCCGCTGGTGGTGCAGGTCTCCGCCACGCTGTTGCCCTCGGCGCCGCGCTCGCTGCAGAACGTCGCCACGCTCACCGACGGGCTCACCCCGCCGGGCGTGCAGCAGGCCAGCGCGCTGGTCTCGGTCACCGACGCCAACGCAGCCGGCGTGTCGCTGCAACTGACCGCCGGCAAGGTGCTGGCGGAAAAGGGCGACCTGGTGCCGTTCGTGGCCAACATCAGCGTGCCCGAGGGCGCCGCACCGTTGCCCGCGCCGCTGTTGATCCTCGGCTCGACGGGCGGGCTGCGCATCGGCGACGTGCGCGTCACCGCGCCGGACGGCACCACCACGCTGGTTCACCCCAACGAGGTGGGCGGCGCGCTGCTGGTGAAGCTGCCACCGCTGCCGGCAGGCGCCACGGTGACCGCGCAGGTGCGCGCGCGCCTGAACGATCGCGCGAGCCCGGGGAGCCGTGAGTCGCTCTCCGCGCAGGTCAGCCAGGACACCCGGCGGCTGGCCGGCGCGGTGGCCAGCGTGCGCGTGCTCGCCGACGGCGAGTTCGATCTCGGCACGCTGCTCGGCGACGTATACCGCGACGACAACGGCAACGGCGTGCGCGATCGCGGCGAGCGCGGCATCGAGGGCGCGACGGTGGTGATGGACGACGGCCTGCAAGCGGTGACCGACGCCGAAGGGCGCTACCACCTGGCGGCGATCGTCCCGGGCGACCGCGCGATCAAGGTCGCGTCGCACACGCTGCCGCCCGGCTCCACCTTCACCACCGACGAGACGCGCATCGTGCTGGTGACGCCCGGCTCGCTCGTGAAGATCGACTTCGGCCTCAAGGTCCCCGCGCCCGAGCCGCCGGCCGCGGGCAAGGCCACGGCGTCGACGGTGCTGCCCGAGCTCAAGCTCACCGACGCGGGCGGGCTGGTCTATCGGCTGGCCGGCCAGAGCGTGCCGGGCGCGCGCATCCTCGTCGCCGGCAAAGAGGCGCACGTCGATCGCAAGACCGGCGCGTGGTGGGCCGACGTGCTGCTGCGGCACGGGCGCACCCGTGTGGCCGAGGTGACCGCGTGGCCCGACGGGCGCGTGATCGTCGCGTCGCGCGATCTGTTCTGGGTCGATCGCAAGGAAGGCGGCAGCCTGATCGTGCCGCGTGACGCGGAGCCGCGCCTGGTGCTGCGCTTCCCACCGTCGGCGCTCGCCGAGCCGACCTTCACGCTCGAGGGCACCGCGCAGGCGCCGCTCGCCGAGCTCACGCTGGCCGGCCAGCGACTCGTGCCCGACGCGCAGGGACACTTCGCGGTCAAGCTGCGCGTGCCCGAAGCGGGCGCCGGGCTGGCGGTCGACGCGCGCTTCTCCGACGGCTTCAACGCGCGCTTCGATCACGTGCTCACCGCGGGCGGCGACTTTCTGTTGCTGGTGGGCCTGGCCGAAGGCAAGATCGGGTTCGTACAGCACGACGGCGCCGCGCAGTCGACCGCGAAGAACGGCCTGTACGCGGAAGGACGCATCAAGCTCTACGCCAAGGGACGCATCCTGGGCCGGTGGCTGCTCGAAGGCGGCCTCGACCTCGACACCTCGCAGCTCGAGTCCTGGCGCGATCTGTTCCGCGGCGATCCGCAGCGCATCTTCCGCAACGTCGATCCCGATCGCTTCTACACCGTCTACGGCGACGCCTCGCAGACCACGCAGCAGGCGCAGACGCGCGGGCGGCTGTTCGTGCGCATCCAGTTCGACAAGTCTGAGCTCTTGTTCGGCAACCTGCAGACCGGGCTCACCGGCACCGAGTTCGGCCGCTACGCGCGCGCGGCCACCGGCGGGCGCATCTCGTTCGTGCGCGCGTCGACCGACGATCCGGCCGGCCCGCCGTCGACGCAGGTGATCGTGTTCGGCGCCTGGCTGCAGACCTCGCGCGCGCACGACGAGCTGCGCGGCACCGGCGGCTCCTTGTATTACCTGTCGCACAAGAACGTCGTCGAGGGCTCCGAGCAGGTGCGCGTCGAGGTGCGCGACAAGTACTCCGACCGGCCGGTGGCCAACGTGGCCGAGCGCGCCACCGCGGACTACGAGATCGACTACCTGGCCGGCCGGGTGATCATGCGCGATCCGCTCTCGGCTGTGGGCGCCAATCCCTCGCTGGTCCGCTCCACCTCGATCGACGGCGACAGCGCGTTCCTGGTGGTGGACTACGAATATCTGGTCGACGGCGACAGCGACGACGGCACGGTCGGCGCGCGCGCCACGCAGCGCGTGGGTCCGGTGCGCATCGGCGGCACGGTGGCCAACGAGTTTCGCTCCGTCGGCGCGGGCTACACGCTGTTGGGCGCCGACCTGCAGATCGATCTGAAGAAATGGGGCGTGATCATCGGCGAGTACGCGCACTCGTACGGGTCGCTCTCGAGCTTCTCGCGCTCCGACGACGGCGGGCTCAGCTACGGCAACGCCGAGGGCACGCTGCAGGCGACGCCGGCGCAGCGCCAGGGCGGCGCATGGAAGGCGGAGGCCGATCTGCACGGCTGGGGCGTGGTCAATTTCCACCCGTACGCGCGCGGCGTGGACCAGGGCTTCACCGACACCGCGCACGCGCAGGACGCCGGTTACATCCAGTGGGGCGCGGACGCCGACGCGAGCTTCTGGAAGCTCAAGCTACGGCTGCACTACGACGAGCGGCGCTACGATCAAGCGACCTACGACCTCAACGGCATCGCGACCACGGTGGCCAGCGAGACCCGCCGCGACCTCGGCGCCGAGATCGGCGGCACGTTCGGCTCGGTCGGCGTGCGGGTGGGCGTACGCTCGGAGCGCGCCGACGACACCGATCCGCTGCGCGCCGGCCATCGCACCGCGATCGGCGCGCGCGTCGACGTCAAGCTGGTGCCGCGCCTGACCGTCTACGGCGCCGGCCAATACGCCGTCGAGCACGGCGGCGGCAACGGCCTGCTCGCGCTCGACAACTCGCTCGCCGCGCTCGGCTTCATCAGCGATCTCGGCTGGGATACGAAACTCACCACCGAGCTCAACCTGCACTCACCGTGGAACGAGCACGGCATCGGCGCGCTGGTCTCGCTCAAGACCGCGCTCGGCCCCGGCCGCGTGATCTACGGCACCGTCACCCTCTCGCAAGATCGCGACGATCGCCTGGCCACCACCGTGGCGGCCGGCGGGCGCGAGCGGGTTACCGACCGTCAGGGCAACGCGCGAGCGATCTTGTTCGCCGAGGATCAGTTCCGCGACGGGCCGCTCGGCACGTGTGTGGCGCGCATCGGCTGCGACGACGGCGGGCGCGCGCACGTGCTCGCCACCGGCCTGGACGTGCCGATCTCGAAGCGCTTCGTCTTCGGCGCCACCTTCGAGCGCGGCACCGTTCAACCGTCGGGCTCGCCGTTCTCGCTCGCGCCTGGCACGCAGCCGCTCGAGCGCACCGCGGGCACGCTGTACGCCAGCTACGGCGGCGATCGGCTGCGCCTGCAGGCGCGCGGCGAGCTGCGCGAGGATGAGCAGCCGGGCGTGACCGGCTCGCCGCTGCAGTGGCTTGCCTCGGCGATGGGCACCTACCGCCCGCACAAGGACTTCACGCTGCGCGGCAAGCTGTTCTACTCGGTGTCGGCACCGACGGGCGGCGCGACGCAGGCACGCTCCGCGGAGGCCACCGTCGGCTTTGCCTGGCGTCCGTCGTTTACCGATCGGATCGCGCTGCTCGGCCGCTACACCTTCCTCGACGAGTTCTCGCCGCAGCCCCAGGCCCTGAACGCGGCGGTCGACCCGCTGTCGGGCCAACCGCTCGACTTGCGCGAGCGCTCGCACGTGATGTCGCTCGCGGCCGACGGGCGCATCGTGTGGCGCTTCTCGCTCGGCGAGAAGATCGCCGCCAAGTACATGGAGGATCCCACGCTCAACACGGCGGCCTGGTACATCCTGTGGGTCAACCGCGTCTCGTTCCACGTCACGCGCCGCTGGGACGCGGTGGTCGAGTATCGGCTGCTCACCGTCCCCGGCACCTCGATCACGCACGGCGTCTCGCTCGAGGCCAACGTGATCGTCGTCGGCCACCTGCGCATCGGCGCCGGCTGGAACTTCGCCGACTTCTCCGACAACGAGCTCACCCTCGGCCGCGGCAGCGAAAAAGGCTTCTTCGTGCGCGCCCAGGGATTCTACTAGCGGCGCTCGGGCTCGCCGTCGAGGATGCGGCGCGCGACCTGGGTCGCGGCCTCCCCGCCGTGGCGTCGCAACAGGAGCTCGAGTGCGCCGCGCGGCTGCGCTTGCAGGATGCGCCACACCTCGGCGGCGTCACGCCCTTCGGCCGCCAGCGCGCGCGCCCGCGTCAGCTCGAGCTCGGGGCGCACCTCGTCGGGGATCGGCTGCGCTTCTTCGAGACAGCGCAACGCGCCGCGCGCGTCCTGGCGTCCGAGCCGGATCTGCGCCTTGGCGTTGGCCCGCATCGCGCGCCCGTTGGCGTTGAGCGCATCGGGCGGGTAGCCTTCGATCACGCGCTCGGCCGCGTGCCATTCGCCGAGCCGCAGGTGCGCCTCGATCGCGTGCATCGCCAGCACCGCCTGCAGGTGCTTGGGGATCGCGTTGGGATCGATCAGCACCAGATTCTCCAGCGCGTCCTCCGGCCGATCGTCGACGAGCAGCATCAGCGCCAGCACCAGTCGGATCTCGCACAGCTCCTGCGCGAGCGAGCGGGTGCCGAACCAGCGTGTGGTCCAGCTCGGGCGTCCCTTCAGCCGCACCAGCTCCGCGCGCAGCCCGGTGATCGCGCGCCCACGCAGGTTGGGATCGGCGATCGCGTCGCGCGCCACCCGATCGCGCGCGCGGCGGCGCCGACCCACGCGCGTGGCCTCGCTCAGGCCGAGAACGGCGGCGGCGGCAAACAGCGCGAGGACCAACCCGGTCATCAGGCGGACACTCTAGCGTAAGCCCGGCTACACGGGTCGATCTACGCGTTACCCGAGAACGTGCCGCGAGACCTGGTAGCGCTCGAGGTTGTAGTGGCGCGCCACGTCGACCAGATTGAGCCCCTTGGTCGCTTCCTCGAGCGGCTGAAGGCCGATCGTGCACGCCGGCGCGATGCCGCGCGCCGAGATCATCTTGCCCCACGCGCCCTGGACGCACGCCTCGACCGCCGCGGTGCCGAACAGATGACCCATGATGCGATCGATCGGCGACGGCACGCCGCCGCGCTGCGGATGGCCGAGCGCGACCGCGCGCGAATCCCACGAAGTGCGCGCGCGGATCTGATCGGCGAGCCACGCGCCGATGCCGCCCAGCCGCGCGTGCCCGAACGCGTCCACCTGCTGCTCGACGTTCACCTCCTGCCCGCCCTCGGGCAGCGCGCCCTCGGAGATCACCACCACCGCGTAGCGCGGGAACCGGCGATCGCGCTTGCCACGCGAGAGCCGCTCGTCGAGCAGCTGCACCACGCGCTCGAGATTGAACGGCGCCTCCGGAATCAGCGTGATGAACGCGCCGCCCGCCAGCCCCGACCACAGCGCCAGGTGCCCAGCGTGGCGCCCCATCACCTCGACCACCTGCACCCAGTGGTGCGAGCCGGCCGGCGTGCGCGAGCGCTCGATGATGTCGGCGCAGGTCCGCATCGAGGTGTCGAACCCGAGCGTGTAGTCGGTGCCGCCGAGATCTTTGTCGATGGTCTTGGGGATGCCGACCACCTGCACGCCCTTGGCGAACAGCTTGGCCGCGACCCCGAGCGTGTCCTCGCCGCCGATCGGCACCAGCGCGTCGATGCCCAGCTTCTTCAAGTTGGCGATCACTTGATCGCTGGCGTCGAACTTCTCGCCGTCCTTCTTGTGGTTGAACGGGTTGGTGCGCGAGGAGCCCAGCCGCGTGCCGCCGTCGAGATCCCAGTAGCGCACCAGCTCCACGTCGAGCGGCCAGGTCTCGTCGCAGTAGCCGTCGAGCAACCCCTTCCAGCCGTCGTAGATGCCGGTGACCTCGATGCCCAGCTCGGCGGCCTTCCACACCACGGCCCGGATCGCCGGATTGAGGCCCGGGGCATCGCCGCCGCCGGTCAAGACTCCGATTCGCTTGAGCGCCATGGTCGACTCCTTCCGAAGAGCATAAGCCCGTTCGTCCGGAGGTTAGTAACTCAGATGAGAGTTACGTGCAAGAGACGAAGGTCAAGCAGCCGAGCGCTCGCTCGCAAATCCGGCCGGTTGCAGCTGCCGCAGCGCGCGCAGATCGAGCGCCCGGGCGCGCGCCTGCACCTTGTCGACGCCATACAGCGCGCCCACCTGCGGCAGCTCGAAGACCATCCCACGCAGCATCCACGGCAACAGGCGCTGCGCGCGCTCCAGCCCGGCGCGATCGAGCTGCGCGTGGCGATACGCCACCTGCGCCGCGCCGTCGACCACCAGATCGGCGAGCAGGATCTCGAGCCTATCGATCAGCATCGGGCTGTCGGCGAACAGCCGGTGCGCGCGCTTGCGCTGCAGCGTCATCACCGTCAGCGTGAGCGCCTGGTGCGTGAACAGGATCGGCTCAGCCCACCCTGGCGACAGCAGCTCGCACAGGCGCAGCATCCCGCGCTCGAACGCCGGCGGCGCGCCGATCGGCGCCTCGATTCCGAAGCAGCGCAGCACCTCGCCGATCATGCGCACGTGATAGAGCGCCTCGACATTCAGGTACCCTTCGACGCGCTCGCCGAGCGGCGCTTGCAGCCGCCGCTCGGCGACGAACTTCTCGCCGCGCTCGAGCTTGGCCAGCAACATCAGCCAGGCCAGCCGCTCGTCGGTGCGTGGGTCCATGCGCCGCTTGCCGTACGCGCTGCGGAATAGCTCCGCATCGATGCGCATCCGCGATCGCACGCCCGATCGCTCCCGCCGCTTCAGCTCTGCCTCACGCCGGCTCAACGTGCGCGCCTGATGGTCCAGCTCGCCGTCGCGCTCGCGCAGATGAATCAGGAACTGCTCCGCCACGCCCGCTCTCATGATCTGCCATCAAATCGCAAAGCGGGGCCTGCGTGAAGTCGTAAGAAGTGTCGCTGCGGTTACGTGGAGAACAGCGTGCGTCAAGCGCCGGCAATCAGCCGATATAGCCCTGCTTGACCAGATATTCGGCGATCAACATCGCCCCTTTTGCGGCGCCCATCTGCGTGTTGTGTGAGACCAACACATACTTGATCCCGCCGAGCACCGGCTCCTCGCGCAGGCGACCGACCGTGGTGGTCATGCCGTCCTCGTTGTCGCGATCGAGGCGCGGCTGCGGGCGATACGGATCGTCCGAGACGGTGATCAGGTGCGCGGGCGACGACGGCAGCCCGAGCTCGATGAACGCGCGCCCGAACTCCTGCATCGCCCGACGGCACTCGGCCACCGAGGCCTGCTTCTTCAGGCCCACGAACACCGACTCGGTGTGCCCCTCGATCACGTTGACGCGCGTGCAGGTGCACGACACCGCGATCTTCGCGTCGACGATGCCGTCGCCGTTACCGTTGATCGTCCCGAGGATCTTCTTGGTCTCGCGCTCGACCTTCTCTTCTTCCTTGGCGATGTACGGGACCACGTTGTCGATGATGTCCAGGCCGAGCACGCCGGGCGAGCGACCGGCGCCCGACACCGCCTGTAGCGAGGTCATCACCACCTTGTCGACGCCGAACGCGTCCTCGAGCGGCTTGAGCGTGATCGCCAGGCCGGTGGTGGTGCAGTTAGGGCCGGGCGTGATGAAGCCCTTCCAGCCGCGGCGCTTGCGCTGCAGATCGATCAGCTTGGCGTGATCGAGGTTGACCGCCGGCAAGAACACCGGCATGTCCGGCTCGTAGCGGAACGCGCTGGCCGTCGAGACCACCGGCACCTTCTCGGCGAAGCGCGGCTCGAGTAGCTTGGCCGCGTCCGACTCGACCGCGGTGAACACCAGGTCGAGCCCGTCGGTGCTCATGTGCGACGCGTCCTCGAGGTGCAGCCTGGCGAACGAGGAGTCGAGCGGCTTCTTGGCGTACCAGTTGACCTTGCCACTCGCGTCGCGAATCGCCTCGCCGTAGGGCTTGCCCGCCGAGCGCTCCGACGCGCCCAACCGGATCACCTCGAACAGCGGATGATTCGGCAGCGCCGCCAGGAACTGCTGACCCGCCACGCCCGTCGCCCCCAACACCGCAACGCGAAGCTTCGACGCCATGTGTCAAACCTCTCTTCCCGCTTATCGCATGCAACCCGCAAAAATCAAGGGGCACGGGCGCAGCTCTCGATCGCGTGCTACCCCTAACCGTCCATGCGCAGGCGCAAGACTACGACATTGCAGGCATCGCCCCGGGTTGGGCTCGGCCTGCGGCGTTGGTTCGGCTTGCGCGACTTCCGCCCCGGCCAGGAAGAGACCGTGAACGCGGTGCTCGACGGCAAGAGCGTGCTGGCGGTGATGCCCACCGGGTTCGGCAAGTCGCTGTGCTATCAGCTCCCGGCGATGCTGCAGGGCGGGCTCACGCTGGTGTGCTCGCCGCTGATCTCGCTCATGCACGATCAGATCGAGAAGCTGAAAGAGCGCGGCATCATCGCCGAGCGGCTCGACTCGACGATGGGCGACAAGGCGGTGCAGCGGGTGATGAAGGGCCTGGCGGCGGCCGATCCGAAGGACCCGACGATCCTCTATCTGACGCCCGAGCGGATCGCCGACCGCGCCTTCCGGATGGAGCTCAAGACGCTGCGCCCCGACGGGGTGGCGCTGTTCGTGGTCGACGAGGCGCACTGCATCTCGCAGTGGGGACACGATTTCCGGCCGGCGTATCTCGGGCTCGGCGAGGCAGCGGCGGAGCTGGGCGCGCGCTCGGTGCTCGCGCTCACCGCGACCGCGCCGCCCAAGGTGCGCGGCGACATCCTCGAGCGGCTCGGCATCCCCGACGCGGAGATCGTCGCGGTCGGCACGGTGCGGCCCAACCTGAACTTCTCGGTCACGCGCGCGCGCTCGGAGCTCGACAAGCGCAAGAAGCTGAGTGACCTGCTGCAGCGACTGCCGGGCCAGGGCATCGTCTACGTGGCGACGGTGAAGGCGGCCGACGAGCTGGGCGCGTTCTTGAGCGACGCTGGGCTCGAGGTCGGCGTGTACCACGGCCGGCTCCCCGCGCCGCGCCGCACCAAGGTGCAGGACGCGTTCATGGACGGCACCTTGCCGCGCATCATGGTGGCGACCAATGCGTTCGGCCTGGGCGTCGACAAGGCGCAGCTGCGCTTCGTGGTGCACTACCACTTTCCCGGCTCGCTCGAGGCCTACTACCAGGAGGCCGGACGCGCGGGCCGCGACGGGAAGACGGCCCACTGCGTGCTCTTGTACTGCCCGCAAGATCGCCGCATCCAGGCGTTCTTCCTCGGCGGGCGCTATCCCGACGGCGAAGATCTGCAGCGCCTGATCGGCACGGTCGCGTCCGGCTCGGGGCACGCGATGCCGCTCACCCTCGACGCGATCGCGGGCGACGCGCAGCTCTCGCAGCGCAAGACGCAGGTGCTGCTCCGGCAGCTGCGCGACGCGGGCGTGGTGATCGAGGACGACGCGGGATTCGCCTCTACCGGCGCCACCTTGTCGAAAGAAGCGACGCTGGCGATGGTGCACCGCTACGTGGTGCGCCGCGTGGAGGACAAGCGGCGGCTCGAGGCGGTCGAGCGCTACGGGGAGTCGACCATGTGCCGCGTGCGCATCCTCAGCACCTACTTCGGCGAGGTCCCGCCGCCGCCGTGCACGCGTTGCGACAATTGCCTGCGCGCCGCACGCCACACCGGCCGCGCGAGCCGTCCGTTGGTGGCGCATCCGGAGTTCGGCGAGGGCGAGGTGATCGCGAAGCGCGGCGCGTTGCTCACGATCTTCTTCCCGCAGGTCGGTGAGAAGACGCTGCGCGAGGACTTCGTCAAAGCGCTAGAGAACCCCCACCCAATCGGCTAGGCTCGCCGAATGCTGCCCCTGGACGCGGCGCTCCAGTGGTTGAACGAGCGCGGGCCCGACATGGAAGAGCTGCTCGCGCAGCTGGTCGAGATCTCGTCGCACACGCCGGACAAGGCGGGCAACGACGAGGTGGCGGCCGCCTACGCCGGCGCCGCGCGCGCGCTCGGACGCGGGGCGCTCGACGGCGCGGTGCACCTGAGCCCGAGCGGCAGCTACGGCCATCACGTCACGCTGACGACGCAGGCAGGCCGCGGCGCCGGCGTGGTGCTGCTGCTCGGCCATCACGACACGGTGTTTCCCAAGGCGACCTTCGCCGGGTTCCGCGAGGACGGCGAGCTGTTGCGCGGGCCGGGCGTGCTCGACATGAAGGGCGGCCTGGTGGTGATCGCGTTCGCGCTCGGCGCGCTGGCCGAGGCCGGGCTGCTCGCGCGCACGCCGGTGCGCGTGGTCAGCGTGTCGGATGAAGAGGTGGGCTCGCCCGAGGGCAAGCTGCTGGTGCGCGAGGCCGGCAATGGCGCGCACGCCGCATTGGTGTTCGAGTCCGGCCGCAAGGACGATCTGATCATCACGCGGCGCAAGGGCACCGGCGGCCTCACCGTCACCGCGCACGGCAAGGGCGCGCACGCCGGCAACCTGCACCACGAGGGCAAGAACGCCATCTGGACGCTGGCGCGCTTCATCGATCGCGCGCAGGGGCTCACCGACTACGATCGCGGCGTGACGGTGAACGTGGGCAAGATCTCGGGCGGCATCGGCAAGAACACCGTGCCCGACGAGGCGCAGGCGCTGGTCGACTTCCGCTTCATCGAGGCCGCCGACGGCGCTGAGCTCGACGCGTCGTTGCGCCAGGCCGCCGGCGACGCGGCCGCCTCCGTGCCCGGCACCAGCGTCACCGTCACCGGCGGCGTCTCGCGCCCGCCGCTGCAGCGCACCGACGCGTCCGCGCAGCTGGCCGCCGAGTACGGCGCGTGCGCGACCGCGGCCGGCCTCGGGTGCGCCGAATCGCCGCTCCTCGGCGGCGGCTCCGACGCCAACACCGCCGCCGCCCTCGGCATCCCCGCCATCGACGGGCTCGGCCCGCGTGGTCGCGGCTTTCACACCGTCGACGAATTCATCGAGCGCGCGTCGCTGGTCCCCAAGGCCGCCGCCCTGGCCCGCTTCCTCGCCGCGCGCGTCGTCTGACTCAGCCGGCGGTGACGCGGCGCGATTGGCGCGCGATCGTGCCCAAGGCAGCCTTCAGGTACTTCGACGGCAGCTCGTGGCCGACCAGCGCAGCGACGCGGGAGGAGCACGCGACCAGCGCCTCGAGATCGACGCCGGTCTCGATGCCCATGCCGTGCAGCATGTAGACCACGTCTTCGGTGGCCAGGTTGCCCGAGGCGCCCGGCGCGTAGGGACAGCCGCCGAGCCCGCCCAGCGCCGAGTCCACCGTCGAGATGCCCAGGCCGACCGCGACCAGCACGTTGGCCAGCGCGGTGCCGCGCGTGTCGTGGAAGTGCACCGCGATCTCCTCGATCGGCGCGACCGCGAGCACCTGACCGAGCACCGACTGCACCTGCAGCGGCGTGCCGACGCCGATGGTGTCGCCGAGCGAGACCTGGTAGACGCCGCGCGCGCGCAGCTCCTTGACCAACGCGACCACCTTGACGGGATCGACCGCGCCCTCGTACGGGCAGCCGAACACCGTCGACACGTACGCGCGCACGCGAGCGCCCGCGGCCTTGGCTGGCGCGATCACGTCCTCGAACGCGATCAACGTCTCGCCGATGGTCTTGTTGACGTTCTTCTTGTTGTGCGTCTCCGACGCCGAGAGGAACACCGCCACGTCGCGCATGCCGGCGGCGAGCGCGCTCTCGAGCCCCTTCTTGTTCGGCACCAGGCACGAGTAGTGAACGCCCGGCCGCCGCGTGATCGAGGTGGCGACCTGCGCCGCGTCGGCGAGCTGCGGGATCCACTTCGGATTGACGAAGCTGGTGATCTCGATGTGCGAAAGACCGGTCGCCGAGAGCGCATCGATGAACGCCACCTTGTCGGCGGTGGGAATCGGACGCGCCTCGTTCTGCAGGCCGTCGCGTGGGCCCACCTCGTAGATCGTGACGCGCTCGGGAAACTTCGCGAGATCCATTACTGCTTCTCGATAATAGCGTAAGCACCGTCGGAGAGGCGCGCCAGCATTGCGTCGTCGAGCTCCAGCAGCGTGCCGACGATCAGGTGGGCCTCGTCCTGCGGCTGGCCCGCGAAGTTGCCGGCGCGCACGGCGACCACGGTCATCCCGGCGCTGCGGCCCGCCCGGATACCGGCGGCCGAGTCCTCGATCACCAGGCATTCGGCTGGTTTCACCCCGAGCCGCTGGGCTGCCAGCAGGTACCCGTCGGGAAACGGCTTACCTCGCGCCGCGTCCTCGGCGCCGACGAACCACGGAAAGCAGCCATACACGTCGAGGGCGCGCAGGCACATCTCGATCTCGGCTCGGCTCGAGCCCGAGACCACCACCGATGCGTACCGGCCGGTGACGCGCCGCACCAGCTCGACCGCGCCTGGAAGCACCTCGAGGCCCTGCTCCTGCACCAGCAGCTCGCGCTCGTGCGCCGCCATCCGCATCAGCTCCTCGAGCGGCAGATCGACGCCCCCGTGCGACACCAGATGATGGTGGATCTCGGCCCACCCGTGGCCGATCACGAACGCGCGCTCCTCGTCGGTGAGTGGCCGCCCGCGGCGGGTCAGCACGCGCGCCACCGACTCGGCGTTCTGACGCTCGCTGTCGACCAGCGTCCCGTCGAGATCGAAGAGCACCGCGCGCAACATGAAGCGATTCTTACGCGCCCGACCGCCAAACGGCAAGCACTGGTCCGACCAGCTTCAGCTATGGCGTCTACGCCGCACGAGCCACAAGAGAAGCGCGGCGAGCGCGGTCATCGTGACGCCGCTGTTCGCGCCGCCGATCTCGCAGCCACCGCCGCCCGGTGGGGCTGGCGGTGGGACTGGTGATGCTCCAGCCCCGTCGCTGGCGCCGCCCAGATCGTCGCCGAGATCGAGCGAGGTGCTCCCGTCGGCCGGCGCAGCGCTCAGGTCCAGCGCGGGCGCGGGCGCGGGAAGGAACGGATCGAGAAAGCCGGCGTAGAGGTCGACGCGGCGGTAGTGCGACGGCTGCGTGCAGCCAGTGGTGTCGGTGTAGGAGTCGACGCCGACGATGGTCTCGATCCCTGCGACGGAGATCAGCGCCGGCCCGCCGGAGTCGCCGACGCAGCTCCGATGCTGCGCGTCGCCCACCACCACCGTATCGTCGGCGGGCAGGCTGGCGATGGTGGTGGCGGTCGAATACTTCTTCACGTTGAACTGCTGGTATTGGATCTGGCCGTAGCCGATGAGCGTGGCCGACTGGCCGACCAGCGACGAGGCGAGCGCCGCGTGGCCGACCGGCAGCGGCACGATCGACAGCGGGCTGGCCAGCTCGACGACGGCAAGGTCCGCGGTGAACGGCGGCTGCGGATCGTACTGCGGGTGCACGTGGACCGCCGCGGCGGGTAGGAGCTGCGGCGCCAGCGTGGCCGCGGTGGCGTACGCCGAGGCGTCGTCGCCGAGGAACGCGCCGAACGAATAGCCGGGATGATTCGCCGCGTCGACGCAGTGGGCGGCGGTGAGCAGCAGCGACGGCCCGACGACCGAGGCCGTGCAGGTGTCGAAGGTCGACAGACTCGGCGGATACGCGACCAGCAACACGATCGCCGGATCGCCGCTGTCGCGCACGCCGCCGATGATCGCCGCGCTGCGCTCACCGATCGAGGGCGCGCAGGCAGCTGCGAAGAGCAAGATCGGCCAGGCCCGCCGGAGCATGTCCCGCTGTTACCACGAATCGTGTCTCCCGCGGAAGCGTAGCGGTCAGCGCAGCCGCTCGAGCAGGGCCAGCAGCTGTCGCTGTTCGGCGGCGCCGAGGCGGTCGTCGAAGTAGCGGGCGTGCTCGTCGTGGATGAAGCGGAAGCTGCGCTCGAACAGAGCGCGGCCGGCTTCGGTGAGCCGGATGAGGACCTCGCGATCGGAGGTGGGAGCCCGTTCCCGCACCGCCAGCCCGAGCGCCTCGAGCTGCTTGGCGCGGCGGGTGATGCTGGGCGCAGCGATGACGGTGCGCTCGGCGAGGTCGCTCATGCGCGTGGGGCCGCGCAGGCCGAGCACATGGATTAGCGCGAGCAGGCTCGCCTCGACGCCCGCTTCCCTGGCGTAGCGCTCGGCGTGCGCGACCATCTCGGCGCGGACCCGATGAAAGCCGCGCGCCAGATCCATGCACACGGTCTTCGACAAGTCGGCAGCGCGTCTGGGCTTCTTCATGGGAGACACTCTATCGCTTTCTTCACCGAAAAACACTTTACAAACGAAACTGTTTCACGATACAAGTGATTCGAAGCCACCCCTACCAGGAGCGACTACATGAGCACGGCCATTCTCATTCGCGTGACCCCCGAGAATTACGACCTCTGGCTCGAGGCGCACAACAGCTGCCAGACGGCGCGCCTGGACTACGGCATCACCGACGGTCCGGTCTACCGCGACGCCGCCGAGCCAGGGTCGGTCCTGGTGCACCTCGACGTCCAGGAGATCACGCGCGCCATGGAGTGGTTCAAGTCGCAGGCGTTCAAGGAAGGCGTGGCGCGGGCCGGCAAGGTGAAGCGGGAGATCTGGATCGCCGACCATAAGATGACTGCCTGAAGCGGTTCCACTATAGTGCCGCATCCCCGCGACGCCAACACACCACAAGGGAGACGGCCATGCTCGAGCGCCTGCAGTTCTATATCGATGGGAAATGGGTCAATCCGGTCACGCCTTCGACCCGCGACGTCATCAACCCCGCCAACGAACAGGCCTTCGCTCGCGTATCGCTGGGCTCCCCTGCCGACGTGGACAAGGCGGTGGCTGCAGCGCGCCGGGCCTTCGAGAGCTTCTCGCGCACTACCAAGAAGCAACGCATCGAGCTGATGCAATCGATCATCGCCACCTACCAGAAGCATCTGGGCGAGATCGCAGAGGCGATCCATAGCGAGATGGGCGCGCCCATGTGGTTGGCCAAGGCGGCGCAGGGTCCCTCGGCGCTGGCCCACTTCGGCGGGACGTTGCAGGCGCTCACGGACTTCCAGTTCGAGGTGCCGCGCGGCAACAACATGATCCGCTACGAGGCGGTAGGCGTGTGCGGGCTGATCACGCCGTGGAACTGGCCGGTCAACCAGATCGCCTGCAAGGTGGCGCCGGCGCTCGCCGCCGGCTGCACGATGGTCCTCAAGCCGAGCGAGATCGCCCCGCTCAACGCCATGGTCTTCGCGCAGGTGATGCATGAAGCGGGCGTTCCCGCCGGTGTCTTCAACCTGGTCAATGGCGACGGACCCACCGTCGGCGACGCGATGTCCAGGCATCCGGGCATCGACATGATGTCGTTCACCGGCTCGACGCGCGCCGGCATCGCGGTGGCCAAGGCCGCAGCGGACACGGTCAAGCGCGTGGCGCAGGAGCTGGGCGGCAAGTCCGCCAACATCGTCCTGGAAGACGCCGACTTTCAGAAGGCGGTCGAGTCGGAGCTGAGCAGCCTGTTCCTCAACTCCGGCCAATCCTGCAACGCGCCCACGCGGATGTTCGTGCCGCGCAGAAAGCAGGACGAGATCGCGGCCATGGCCAAGGCCGTCGTCGAGACGACCAGGGTGGGCGACGGATCGCCCGGGAGCCTGGGTCCCGTGGTGAGCGAGGCCCAGTACAACAAGATCCAGGGGCTCATCAAGAAGGGCATCGACGAAGGCGCGCGGCTCGTGGTGGGCGGCCTGGGACGGCCGGAGGGTCTGAGCCACGGCTATTACGTGCGGCCCACGATCTTCGCCGACGTCAAGAACGACATGACCATCGCGCGCGAGGAGATCTTCGGGCCAGTGCTCGCGATCCTGCCCTACGACACCGAGCAGCAGGCGATCGACTTGGCGAACGACACCGTCTACGGTCTGTCGGGCTACGTGCAGTCCTGCTCGATCGACCACGCGCGCAAGGTGGCGGCCCAGCTACGCACCGGCAACGTGCACCTCAACGGCGCACCGGTGGACTTCAACGTTCCGTTCGGCGGCTACAAGCAGTCCGGCAACGGCCGCGAATGGGGCGGTGAGTTCGGCATCCACGAGTTTCTCGAGACCAAGGCGGTCATCGGCTACGGGGCGACGACGACCGCCGGGTAGTCGAAGAAAACCGGCTTACCGTGCCGGCGCCGGTGTCGTCGGCGGGGCCTCCCAGGCCGTCACCGCGCCATGGAAGCAGCAGTGGAACAGCCCGCCGAAAGTTGATACCCTCATTATCTAGTGGTGGGTAGTAGTACCCTGAGATCGATTGGCGTTGCGTGCGCACTTCTGTGCGGGGTCGCGCACGCCGGTGGGCTCGAGGACGCCAAGGCCTACTACGAGCAGGGGCTGTCGGCCTACGCGCTCGGCAACTACCCCGAAGCGGCGATCGCCTACGAGAAGGCGTTTGCGGTGAAGCCCGACCCGGCGCTCTTATACAACGCGGCGCAGTCGCATCGGCTGGCAGGCAACAAGCCGCGCGCCCTGCTGCTGTACCAGAACTACCTGCGGCTGTTCGACAAGCAGCGAAACCGGGACGAGGTGCAGCGCCACATCGTCGCGCTCAACGCGGCGATCGAGAGCGACAAGCGGGCTACGGCCTCGCCGCCGACCGAGGTCGCGCCGGTCGGCAAGCCGGTGGCCGCGCCGCCGCCCGACGAGCCGCCGTCCCACCCGGTCGTGAGCCACCCCGACCTGGCGGCCACGCTCACCGCACCGCCGCCGCAAAAGAGGCAACGGGTCAAGCCGTGGGTCATCGGTGTGGTCGTCGGGGCGGTCGCAGCGGTCGGGCTGGGGGTTGGCCTCGGGCTGGGGCTGGGGCTGTCGGGCGGCCCGCAGGATCCGAGCGGCAGCTTCGGAACGGCGCGGCTCCATTAGATGATGATGAAGACCCTCCTTGCTCCCGCTGCGCTCGCGCTCCTGTGGGCTGGCTGCGTCGACACGCGCCCGTGCAAGGAGGGGACTCTCTACGTGACCCTCACGCTGGACGCCGACGCGGCGACTGCCGACGTACTGCACGTCGAGGTGACCCTCGACGGCGCGACACTCGCGGACGACGTCGCGCACAGGCCCGGCGACGCGACCGGCACGCTCGAAGTCGACTTCCCGGCGGGCTATCCGACCGGGAAATCGATCAGCGTCGAGATCGACGCGCTGGTGGGCAGCGTTGTGCACGGATCCAAGATCGAGTCGGTCACGCTGCCTTCAGGCTGCAGCAGCCTGGCCCTCGCGATCGGCGCGTTCGACGCTGGCACGCCCGATGACGCGGGCGACGGTGGCAGCGACGGCGGCGGATCTCCGCCCGATCTCATCACCGCGCAGAAGGCCAACGGCGTCGCGTGCGGTGGCGGAGGCGAGTGCGTGTCCGGGCGCTGCGTCGACGGCGTGTGCTGCAACCTGCCGTGCGACGGCAAGTGCGAGGCCTGCGACGTGGCGGGCTCGGCCGGCACCTGCAGCGCCGTCATCATGGGCCAGCCGCATGGCACCCGTGGCGACTGCACCGGAACCGCCCCGTGCATGGGATCGTGCACGACCTCCTCGCGCACCGCGTGCACCTATCCTGGCTCGTCGGTGAGCTGCCGCGCGCAGTCGTGCACGGGCAGCACCAAGACCCTCGCCGCTGGATGTGACGCAGCGGGCTCGTGCCCGGTACCGCAGACCATCAACTGCGGCACCACCTGTAGCGGCAACGATTGTCTGGGCGCGTGCGGCAGCGACGCGACCTGTGCGACCGCGACCCCGTATTGCAACAATGGCGTGTGCCTGGCCACCAAGCCGATCGCGCGCGCCTGCGCGGCCAGCGCCGAGTGCACCTCGAATCAGTGCGCCGACGGGGTGTGCTGCAACGTCGCGTGTGCCGGCAAGTGCGAGGCGTGCGACGTGAGCGGCAACGTGGGAAGCTGCCAGACCGTGATTTCGGGCCAGCCGCACGGCACGCGCGGCGCGTGCGCCGGCTCAGGCGTGTGCAAGGGAACGTGCGACGGCGCCTCCAATACCGCGTGCGGCTTCGCCGGCGCGGCCACGATCTGTAGCGCACAGAGCTGCCCGTCGGGCACGAGCACGCGCACCGATCAGGCGGGCTGCGATGGCGCCGGTGGCTGCTCAGCGCCGACGATGACCTCGTGCGGCGCCTTCTTGTGCAGTGGCAACGATTGTCCGGCCACCTGCAGCGTGCCGAGCGACTGCGTCTCCGGCTCGACCTGCTTCGGCACTGCTTGCTGCACGCCGGACTGCGCCGGAAAGAGCTGCGGCTCGGACGGCTGCGGCGGCACCTGCGGGAGCGGCTGCACGTTCCCGCAGAAGTGTTCCACCACGGGGAGTTGCTGTACCTCGAGCTGCGGCACGAGCTGCGGGGGCCCCGACACGGCGTGCGGCGGAACCTGCACGTGCGGCTTCGGCGATCGTTGCTACAACGGGACGTGTTGCACGCCTCAGTGCGACGGTTGCCGCCAGGCGGACACCTGTGGTGGCCAGTGTCCCGGCCCGATCTGCGTCTCGCCGCAGCATTGCTGCGGGGGCGTGGGTTGCACCACCAACGTTTGCAAGCTCATGTAGCTCAGCGGGTGAGCAGGAGCAGGTGCTCGCGGCGGGTCTTCTGCGCGGCGGGCTGGTAGAAGCTCGGGCGGACCTGCACTGCCGCGGCGGGGACGACCAGCTTGCAGCGCTCCGCCGCGCGGCGGATGGCGACGTCGCCGGGGATCACCTGCTTGCCGACCGCGGAGTCGCCGATCACCACGAACGCGCGGCCCCCGAGCGCGAGCACGCGCGCGAACCCGGCGACGAACGCGTCCACGTCGGCCTGCCACTTGGCGAGCGCGGCGTCGGGCGTCTTGGCGCGGCGTCGCGCCGATCTCCTGCTCCTCGAACGGGCGCGGATCGAGCCCGAGCCGGCCGAAGCGGCGCGCGTGCTGCTGCGCGTAGTCGTAGGTGCCGAGGTAGGGCGGTGAGGTGACGTCACTTCTACGCTCGCGTCGCGCACGTGCGTTCCACCGCCGCCATGGCGCGGTGACGGCCTGGTAGGCCCCGACGACGACGACCGCAAACGGGCTCGAACGGTCAAAGCGACTCGCAACACGAGTTGGCGAAAAACTCAGACGTGACGTAGCGTTTACCACCACGCCGGGGTGGCGAAACTGGTAAACGCAGGGGACTTAAAATCCCTAACGCCGAAAGGCGTGTGCGGGTTCGACTCCCGCCCCCGGCACCGGGCTACTTGCGGGTGAGGTCGAGCGAGGCGCCCCAGTCGCTGCCGACCAGGTGCGTGCCCGCCTTCTGGATCGAGAAGTCGGCGGTCTGGCCGCTGCGGAAGTCGGAGCTGTAGGTCAGCGACAGGTCGGTGGCCGAGACCGCGTAGTTGCCCGACGCGGGCGCGATCTTGATCAGGCAGCGTGGGGTGGTGAACGCGCAGCCCGGCTGCTCCGTCGAGACGAACGTGCCGTCGGCGTTGAAAGTGTAGTCGTAGTGGCTGCCGCCGCTCTTGGCGATGAATTCCCAGTTGCCTACCACGTTCGCCGCGCACGTACCGACGCGCTGGATGCTGGTGCCATGCGACGCGGCCTGGCAGGTGTTGCCGTAGGTGACGCCGTCGCAGCCGCACTCGGGCCGATAGAACAGCGGGCAGACGGAGGACTTCACCGCGCAGACGCCGAGCTGACCGCCGGCGCCGCACTGCTGCGCCAGGGTGTAGTCGCAAAAAAGGCCGGCGTCGCACTGGAAATGGCTCCCGGCGATTCCGCCGCACGACTCGTTGGGCTCTCGCGCGGTCTCACAGCCGAAGCCGCCGCAGGTGACGCTCACGGTGAGCTGCGCAGGCAGCGGCGAGCCGGTCGAGGTGACCAGGTACAGGCCCGGGCCGGTCTTGGGGGCGTACGTCAGCACCGCGGCGCCGCTGTCGCTGTCGGCCTGCGCGACCACCGACCAGCTCCACTTGCCGTGGGACGAGACTGCGCGCTGCAGCTTGAAGCCGACGTGCTCGGTCGGGATGGGCGTGTTGTTCTCGTCGACTTCGGCGGCGCCGACCTTGAACCCGGCGCCCGCGTTGGCGGTGAACCACAGGTACGAGAGCGGCTGGTCGGCGCTGAGATACGCGGCGGCGGGCGAGCCGAAGTAGAGGTGCGCGGCGCCGGCGGGGAGCGCCGATTTCGCGGAGCTCACGTCGTCGGTCTTGCCGTCGAGATCGTCGGCGCTGATCACGTCATCGGAGGGATCGGGCAGGCCGCACGCGACGAACGAGGTGGCGAGCGCAGCGAGGAACACGACACGGGTCATCATTAGAAGGGGTCTCCAGGGAACGGGGGTGGAACGGTCGCCCGGGCCTAGGCAAGCCGCGTGCCCGCGATCGGCTCACGGCATTTCCGAGTGTTAGCTCACAACCGAGGCCGCCGAAAGGACCAGTGACCGGCTACTGCAGTTGCGCGGTCCGCACTGGAAACGCGGCCGGGGTCGTGCAACGATTGCCCTGCCACCTCGGGGTGAATCATGCACGTGCTGGTCATCGACGACGATGCGGCGACGCGCTCTCTTCTGGAGAAGCAGCTTCGCGCCAACGAATATGAAGTCACGCTGGCGGAGAATGGCCTCGACGGGCTCATGCGCCTCGAGACCCTCACGCCCGACGTGATCGTCTGCGACATCAACATGCCCAAGCTCAACGGCCTGGAGTTCATCAAGGCCATCAAGGACCGGCAGGACACGCGCGCCATCCCGGTGATCTTCCTGACCTCCGAAACCGATCCGCAGGCCATGATCAAGGGCATCAACGTCGGCGCTCGCTACTTCCTCACCAAGCCCCTCGACGCCAAGGAGCTGCTGTGGAAGATCAAGCGCATCCTGGCGCCGCCCAAGACGTGAGCTAGTGACGGCGTTCGCGCGAGAGGTGAGCGAGATCAACCGGCGCCGCCTGCGGGTGCTCGCGCCGCTGATGGCGTGCGTGCACCTGGCGCACGTGATCCTGTTCTGGATTCCCGCGGCGCTGCGGCCGACGCTCGCGCCCAACGTGGTGCGCTGGCGCGACGGGCTGGTTGCGGCGCACGGCGCGATGGTGCCGGTGGCGCTGCTCATGGCGTGGATCGTCTATCGCACGCGCTCAGAACGGATCGTCCGATGGGTGGGGCCGTGTAGCGCCGCGCTCTACCTGGTGCACGGCGCGCTGTGCACCGGGCTCGATCAGCTGGTCTCCGCGAACATGACCGCGTACATCGGCTATTGCTTCGGCATCGCGGTGGTGATGGTGCTCAGGCCGCGCGTCAGCGTGATCGCGTACGCGATCGGCGCGGCGACGCTGGTGACCGCGGTGATGCTGCTGCAGGAATCGGCGGGCGCGCGCGGCTCGAACCTGCCCTCTTCAGGCACGCTGACGGTGGTCGGCATCGTCTTCTCGTGGCTCTTGTACCTGGCGCGCCGGCGCGAATTCGTCCAGCGGCTGACCATCGATCGGCAGCGCGAGGAGCTGGCGCAGCTCAACGCGGGGCTGGAGCTGCGCGTGCGCGATCAGGTCGCCGAGATCGTGACGCGCGCGGGCGAGGTCGAGCGGCTCAACGCGCAGCTCCATGCGCAGGTGCGCGCGCGATCGGACGAGCTCTCGCTGGCGCTCGCGCGGCTGGCCAAGCATCGCGAATCGGACGGCACGCTCGAGCGCGGCGCGGTGCTCGCCGGCCGCTTCACCATCGGTGAGGTGATCGGTGAGGGCGGCATGGGCTCGGTCTACTCGGGCGTCGATCGCACGACCGGCGGGCGCGTGGCGATCAAGGTCATCCGCGCCACCTCTGCGCTGCAGATCGATACCTTGCGCCGCTTCATCCGCGAGGCGGGCGCGGCCGCCAGCGTGTCGCATCCCGCGGTCGTGAGCATGCTGCACGTCGACGTCTCCGACGACGGCCTCTTGTTCCAGGTGCAGGAGCTGGTCGAGGGCGACACGTTGACGCGACGCCTGCGCGCAGCCTGGCCCGCCGGCGACGCCGCGCGCTTGATCTCGATCCTGTGCGATGCGCTGGCGGCCGCACACGCGCACGGCGTGGTGCACCGCGACGTCAAGCCCGACAACATCATGCTCACTGGCGTCGCGCCGGGGCTCAAGCTGCTCGACTTCGGCATCGCCAAGCTCTACGACGAGGTCTCGCGCATCGACGAGGGGTCGACGCGCACGGGCCTGATCCTCGGGACGCCGGCCTACATGGCGCCCGAGCAGGTGGGCGGGACCAGCGAGGTGAGCGATCGCGCCGACGTGTACGCGGTGGGGGTGATCTTCTACCGCCTGTTGGCGGGACGCTTTCCGTTCGACGCGCGCACCCCGAAAGAAATGATGATGCGCCAGCTCACGGCGACCCCGCCCGACGTGCGCGTCGCACAGCCGTCGGTGCCCGAGACGCTCGCCCTCGCGATCGCGCGCTGCCTGCACAAGGAGCCCGCCTCGCGCCCGCCCGCGCAGGTGCTCGCCGCCGAGCTACGCGCGTGGTCGGACGCGCACGGTGCGCGCGCGCTCGAGACCATCAGTCGCGAGGAGCCGAGCGCCGGCGACGTCTCGCTGCCAATGACGCCCGAGGCCACCGCGCAGGGCAAACGCTCGACGCCTCAGTGAAGGCTGGCGGCGAGCAGGCCGATGCTTCCAGCGCCGGAGGTCAGCGTCCAGGTCACGGTCAAGGTCTGCCCGGGTGAGCTGGCGCTGCAGGTGAACGTATAGCGCGGTGTAATGAGCGCGGTCGCGACGACGGTGTCGTGGAAGTCGGGCGCCGATCCGTCGGAGAGGTGGGCGACCAGCGAGCCCGTCGTGTAGTAGGACTCGACATAGATCTTTGCCACCCGCTGCGTCGTGCCAACCGGGAAGGTGATCTGGTAGGCGGTGCCGACCGCCTTGACGTAGACGCCGTTGCGCGTCGCGGGGACCGCCTGGGTGGGCGCGCCGTCGCTCCATCCGAACGAGGGGACGAAGCTGTATTGCATCTGGGCGCCGGTGACCGCTTCGAGGATCAGGTTGGCGCCCAGCTTGCGGTTCACGTCGGTGGGCACGCTCAGCCCGAAGTGGGCCCAATCGAGCGATCCTTCGCCGGTCAGATCGTTGGTCGCGGGCGTGTCGTCCTTGACCGCGCTGAGCAGGCCGGCGATCGGCGTCAGATCCGGCGCGTCCGCGAGATCGGGGACCGGGGTTGCGAGATCGAAAGAGCGCCCCGACAGATCCGCGGGCGCGGCCGCAAGATCGACCGCGGGCTGCTCCTCTGCGGCGCCCTCGACGTGAAACGCGCACGCCGGCAGCGCTGCCACTCCGACGAGGTACATGCACCAACCGCGGGTCACGAGGCCATTTTCGCACGAAACCGGGGCGCGGGCGGGGCCGTACATAATGAGGTACCTTCTGGGTACGGAGGCCGTATGCGGAAGGTCGCGCTCCTCGGGCTGCTGGTGGCGGGCTGCACCAACAATGTGACGTTCACTCCCGGCCAGGGAATGTGGAGCGCCCCCGCGACGCCCTCATGGGCGCACCAGGGCCGGTTCGCCATCACCGACAATCGCTCGGACGAGCTCTCGTTCGTCACCGATACCAAGCCGATGCCCGATCTACTCGGCAACATTCCGGTGGGCGACATCCCCGTCGAGCTCGAGGGGCCGCACCACCTCGACGCCTCGCCCGACGGCAAGTACATCTACTACAACCTCTCGAACTACGTGCCCGGCTCGGGCACCGGGCCGCACGGGTCGCACGGGCTCGGGACCACACCGGGATCGCTGGTGAAGATCGACTCAGCCACCGGTGCCAAGATCGCCGAGGTGCTGGTCGACCGCAGCCCGGGCGACGTGATCTTGAACACCGCCGGCAACCTGGCGTACGTCAGCCACTACGACCTGTTGCGCGTGCAGCAATACCTCATGACCGGCGGCGACGTGGCGGCGGCGAACAGCGGCATCGCGATCATCGACACCTCGAGCATGACCCTGCTCTCGCTGACCCTGGTGTGCCCGACCGCGCACGGCGAAGGACTCTCTGCCGATCAGCACACGCTCTACGTCACCTGCTACGCGAGCGACGAGCTGGTGGTCATGGATGTGACCGACAGCGCGCACCCGACGGTGAAGCAGAAGCTGCCGATCGGCCCGTCGATCGGCCCGCTCGGCACGCCCGCCTACGGGCCGTACGCGCTTTCGGTCGAGCCCAGCGACGGCACGGTGTGGATCTCCGACCAGGTCGCGGGCGACGTGCGCGTCTACGATCCGGTGGCCATGAAGATGGATCCAGCCAAGGTGATCGCCACTGGCGGCGCCCCGCTGTTCGGCGTGTTCACCGCCGACAGCAAGACCTACTACATCACGCACCAGGGCGACGACAAGCTCTCGGCGATCGACACCGCCACGCTGGCCAAGGTCGATCTCGCCGTGCCCACGCAGGCGTGCTTCAACATGCACGCGGTGCGGCTCGCGCCCGGCGAGCAGGACGGTGTCATGGTCTGCGAAGGCGACCACGTGAACCCGGGGACCGCGGTGATGTTCACGACCGTTCCCTTCAACGTCACCGGCTACGTCGCCATCGGCGTGTTCCCCGACGGCGCGGTCTGGATCCCGCCCGCGCCCTAGTCGCTGCTTGGTCGCTGCTAGTTTCCGACCGAAAACGAAAACGGCGTCAGCGCGACGAACGGGCCCGCGTCGCTGCCGGGCCGCAGATCGTTCTTCACCAGCTCCATGCGCCAGATCTTGAGCGTGACCTGCTTGCCCTTGAAGGCCGGCCAGGCGGGCACCATCGAGGTGTTGGAAGTGTCGGGCGGCAGCCACTCCTGCAGCGTCGTGACCACGCGGTAGAAGACCGTTCCGCCCGAGGAGAACTGCAGATCGTAGACCTCGCCGCTGATGGGCGGGAGGTGCGCGGTGGTGATCGCGCCGGTGTTCCACTCCGGGCAGCCGCTCGGATCGTTCGCGACATTGCCGAGCGGCATCCCTGCCAGCGCCTGGCTCTCGGACCAGGTGAACATCGGCTTGGTCGCAAACGGAGTCGCGACCCCGTTCTGCGGCGTGGTGACCGACGGCGCGGTAGCGTCGGCGACGATAGCGAACTCCGCCTGATCGTCGAAGGTGCGCCAATGCTCGTCGGTGGCGCAGCCGGTGTAGTCGTCGGGCTCGCGCGTCGGTCCGCCCGATCCGCCGGGGCCCCCACAACCTGCGACCAGCACCGCGATCACGATCAGCTTGCGCATGACGACTCCTTCGGCGTTGAGGTTACTTGAAATCGTAAGCGACCAGCAGCGACACCTGCGGCCCCACCGATTGGTTCCCGTTGAGGCCGTACAGGACCGGAACGTCGACAGTGACCTTGATCAAGAGATCCATCCACGGCGTGGCCACGAACGAAGGCGCCAGATAGCCCACGGTGCCGCCGGTGTTCGGCGAGGCGACGCCGTTCTCGAGTGTATCGGAGTCCTGCCAGACCACGTCCGCGCCCAGGACCAGCGCGCCCCACGACCAGGGCTGCACCTGGATCGCCGCCGTGCCGCCAAAGACCGAGCCGCGCCGGTAGCCGCGCGGGCCGGTGGTGGTGAGCCGGAAGCTGCCCGATGCCCAGGCGGAGATCAGCTCGCCGGAGAAGTAGGTATACGTCAGGCCGGCGAACGGATCCCACGAGCCGGTGCCCGGCTGATCGTCGTCGGCGTACGGGTGCATCGAGTCGTCGTACACGCGCGGCCCGGTGGGAAACTTCAGCCCACCGGACAGCGACAAGATGTGATGCGGCGCGAAATTGCGCTCGCGATAGACCACGCCGCGCACCGACAGCTCCAGATCGCCGAGCCCGTTTACCTGCTGCTGCGCCTGCCCTACCGGCTTGACCCAGCTCGTCACCCACGGCACCAGCGCGCCGATGGTGAGCCGGTTCATCGGCGACCAGGAGAGCGCCAGCGTCGAGCGCAAGAAGGTGATCTTCTGGCCCACGTCCGCGTCTCCGAGCGACAGCGATCCGTAGCGCTCTTCGAGCGTCGCGCGCACGCGGTTCTTGTACGGCCGCTCGATGCCGGTGACGGTGAGCGTCTGATCGCCGCACCCGCACGACGCGCAGGCGCGGGCCGGCCGCGTCGCGCCGAGGAGCGCGAGCCCGACGCACATCGTGGCGAGGCTACGCCCCGCCGTCGCCCATCGGCTCGGGGACATCGCAGTAGTCGCCGCTGGCGTCGTCCGGCTTGTCCTTGCAGACATAGCCTTCGCTCAACCGGCAGTCGGTGGCCTTGGTCGCTTGCGTACACTTCTTGTGGCACTCGCCCGGCGCCGTCGTGCCCGCGCCCGCGCACACCGAGCCCATCGGGCAATCGCCGTCCATGTGGCAGGACGTCTTGCAGTAGCCGTTGGGATGGTCCGCGTCGCAGAAATATTTCGGGAACGGGCCGCACACCGAGGAGGTCGGGCCGTCCGGGACGCACGGGCTGCCGATGGCGAGCGGCGTCTGCATGGTCATGTCCTGCGAGCTATTGGAGTTGTCGCCGCAGCCGGCCACCCACGCCAGCGTGATCAAGAGCACGCGCATTCGAGCCTCCTCGTCCCTCACGCATAGCGCGGTCGGGCCGAGGCGTACATGCGATCAAAGTTCGCAGCTAGGGGGCGACGTACGGGGGAAGGCCGAACATCTCGAGGTAGCCGAGCACGTCGCCGAGCTGCGCATCGCTCAACACCTCGAGCGAGTTCGGCGGCATGTTTCCACCGATGTTGAAGAATTTGCCGTGCCGGGTCTTCTCGATGACCACCGGCCGCGCGCCCGTCTTGGGGTCGGTGCCGTGATTCAAGATGCTGTCGTCGGGTATCAGCGAGACCATGGCGGACAGCCGCCCGGCGCCTGTGTGCGGCGGCCCGTGGCAGTTTCCGCAGCCCAGGTCGTAGATCATCTTGCCCATCGCCGGATCGCCGCTCGGCACGTCGACGATATTCTGCACGATGGTGATCGGCACCGCAGGCGCGGTCGCATCGGGCGTGATGCTCTGCAGGTACACCAGCATCGCGCGTCCGTTCTCATCGGTCGGCGTGAGCTCGTTGCCGCGCATGAAGTTGGTCACGCACTGATTGACTGCGTCGAGCAGCGTTAGCGAGGTGTTGGCCCACCAGCCCGGCCGCGCGACCACGTCGTAGAGCGTGCCGCCGGGGCGAAAGCTGTTCGACGTCGGCGTGATCTCGTGACAGGTCGAGCACGCGAACACGTTCGAATCCGCCGTCGAGAAACGCGGATCCGAGAACAGCTTCTTCCCGTCATCCTTGGCGGTGATGCTGCCGCAGCCCGCGAGCAAGAAACAAAACGTGAGGTACCGCATGCGAGCGGATGGTACACGAGACCGCACAGCGCTGGTATGCTGCGCCGCACGTGCCGCGCATTTTTCTCGTTGTCGCACTGTGCGGACTATCGTCCGCATGTTCGATCAGCCTCGGCACGACGCCCGACGCGGGTCCATGTATGGCGTCGCCGCACTACTTCGTCTCGGACGTGTGGCCGCGCTACCTCGATCACAACAGCTGCGAGCAATCGGGCTGCCACGCGGCGTCGGACGGGCACGGCTACTTTCGCCTGCAGCCGGGCACCAATCTGCCGCTGTTCGACGCGCCGATCGACGGGTGGCCGGACAATTGGCGCGCGAATTATTTCGCATCGATCCAGCTGGTGCGCTGCGACGCGCCGCTGTCCAGCCGCCTCTTCACCACACCCGCGCAGCTGGCCGACGACCATCCGGTCGGGATCAGCGTCGACAACCTGGCCGAGTCGAAGCTGCTGTTTCAGACCTGGGTGGACACGCCATGACGCGCGCGCTGCTGCTGCTCGGACTCGCGCTCGCGCCGGCGATCGCGTTCGCAGACGAGCACCCGGGCGAAGTGCGCGCGTCGCTCGACGTCTTCTCCGAGCCGGCGCCGGCGCAGTCAGTCACGGTGGTGACGCCGTCGGTGTCGGGCAAGGTTGATCTCAAGCGCTGGCTCTCGGCGCGCATCGATTGGAACGCCGACGTAGTCACCGGCGCGACGCCGCGCACCTATGGCGCGCCCGACGTGATCTCCTCGGCGACCGCGTTCTCCGAGCTGCGCAACTCGATCGGCGCGCAGCTCGAGGCGCGCACCGGGCCGTTCTCGGCGCACGCCGGCTATCGCTTCGGCATCGAGAACGACTATCGCTCGCACGTGCTCACCGCCGGCGCGCGCGTCGATCTGTTCGATCACAACACGGTGATCGCCGCCGACTACGCGCACAACTTCGACAGCGTGTGCGATCTCGACAACCGCGGGCTGGCCGTCACGCAGCGCCAGCCCCTGTCGAGCTCGGTCGGCTGCTTCGCTGGGCACCCGGGCCTGGTCGAGGAGCCGCTGGCGATCGACTCGGCGGAGGTCTCGGTGACCCAGACGCTGACGCCCCGCCTGATCGGCGCGCTGGTCGGCTACTCGGAGCATGTCGCCGGGTTTCAGTCGAACCCGTATCGCCGCGTGCGCCTGGACGGCGGCATGGTGTTCGCGCAGGAGTCGCATCCGCTGTTGCGCGATCGCGGAGCGGTCGGCGTGCGTCTACGCTACGCGTTCGCCTCCAAGCGCGCGGTGCTCGGCGCCGACGTGCGACTCTATCGCGACAGCTGGGAGATCCAATCGATCACCGGCGAGCTCTCGTGGGACCACCTGGTGCTCGGCGATCGGCTGCGATACCGCGCGCGCGTGCGCTACTACCAGCAGTCGCAGGCGTCCTTCTTCCGCGACGCTGGCGCGTCGAACAGCTACGAGCGCACCGGCCCGGTGGGCCAGTACTTCACCGGCGACCGCGAGCTGTCCCCGTTCGGCGATCTGCTCGTTGGCGGCGCGCTCTTCTACCGCACCACCATCCGCCGCGCGTTCCACTCGCTCGAAGCCGGCGTGCACGCCGATCTGATCAAGGTGTTCGCCAACTCCATCACCCCGCCCAACCTGCCGCGCACCACCGGCGTCATCGACGCCCTCTCCGTCGGCCTCTCCGCCGTCGCTGCGTTCTAGTCTAGTTGCAGCCGCAGCCGGAGCCGATCGAGCCGTAGGCGCCTGCGGAGCCTTCGCGCGATTCGAAGATGTGCTGGTCCGCGGGCTGGCTCTCGAGGCTCATGCCGGGCAGCGTGAGCAGCTCGCGCTGATACGGTTTGACGCGCGCGCAGGCGGCGGCGAGCAACACGATCGCGAGAAGGAGGAGACGTTTCATTTGTTGGGCGCGTGCTTGCGCAGCTTGAGCTGCAGCGAGCGGCGGTGCATGCCGAGGCGGCGCGCGGCTTCGGAGATGTTACCGCCGCAGTCGGACAAGACGCGGTTGATGTGCTCCCATTCGGCGCGCGCCAGCGTCGGCGCGGGGAACTCCGCTTCGGGCGCGCTGAGCGGCGCCTTCTCGTCGCGCTGAAACGCAGCCAGGATGTCGTCGGCGTCGGCCGGCTTGGCCAGGTAGTGCGTGGCGCCGAGCCGCACGGCGTCGATCGCGGTGGCGATCGAGCCGTAGCCGGTGAGCACCACGATCTTGGTGGTGGCGTCGACGGTCTTGAGATCGCGCACCAGCTCCAGCCCCGAGCGGCCGGGCATCTTCAGGTCGACCACCGCGAACTGCGGCGAGTCGGTGCGCGCGGCGACCATCGCCTCGTCGTAGCTGCCGGCGGTGGTGACCTCGTAGTCGCGCTCGCGAAACGCGCGGCCCAGCCGTTCGCGAAAGATCTCGTCGTCGTCGACCAGCAGCATGCTCGGGCGATCATCCATGCACGGCCGCCGGGCGCATCGGCAGGACCAGCGTCGCGGTGGTGCCGTGACCCGGCCGCGAGTGCACGCGCAGCTGCCCGCCCAGCCGCTCCATCAGCGTGCGCGTGAGGAACAGCCCGAGCCCCATGCCGCGTCCCGGCTGCTTGGTGGTGAAGAACGGCTCGCCGGCGCGCGCCAGCACCTCGGCGTCCATGCCCGAGCCGTGGTCCTGCACCTCGATGCGCAGCCAGTCGCTGTCCGCGCTCGCGCGCAGCTCGATCTCGGCGTCGTCGCGCGAGGCGTCCTGCGCATTCTTGAGGATGCCGCGCAGCGCCTGCGCGACCGCGCGCGGCGGCAGCCGGACGAACTCCTTCTGCAACGCGCCGTCCACCAGCACGCGGATCACCGGGCGTTGGCCGAGCCCGCTCATCGAGCGCTCGACCACCTCGGACACCGGCACCGGCTCCAGGCTCTCGCCCGCGGTCTGCCCGGCGTCGAGCGCCATCTGCTCGAGGATCTCGCGGCAGCGCTGCACCTGCCCGCGGATCAGCGCCACGTCTTCGATCGACCCCGGCGGCGCGCCCGGCTGCTCGAGCTGGCGTTGCAGCTCCTTGGCCACCAGCGCGATGGTCGAGAGCGGCGTCGACAGCTCGTGCGCCGCGCCCGCCGCGAGCGTGGCCAGCGACGCCAGCTTCTCCTGCCGCGCGGCCATCTTCAGCGCGGCCTTCAGATCCGCTTCACGCGCCGCCAACGCGCCGGTCACACGCATGAGGAAATAGACGATGAATGCCGCCGCCACGCCGAACGCCACCCACATGCCGCGCAGGTGGAAGCTCATGTGATCGAGGTGACCGCCCGACATGGTGTCGAGCTGGCGATGCGCGACGAACAGCACGGCCGAGCACACCAGTGACAGCGCCACCAGCATCCAGGTCCAGCGCGCGCGCAGCACCACCGCCGCTAGTGCGATCTGCACCAGGTACAGAAAGCTGAACGGGTTGAGCGGCCCGCCGGTCAGGTACAAGAGCGCGGTCAGCACCAGCGTATCGAGCGTCATCACCGCGACCAGCCACCACTCGCGCGGCGCGCGGCCCCTCGACGCCACGAACGCGCAGCCGATGTTGCTCGCCGCCTCCAGCCCGATCACCACGAACAGCGCGCCGAGTGGCAGCGCGATGTGCATCCCGCGGTCGACGCCCAGCACGGTGACGATCTGGCCGGCGATCGCGCCCCAGCGCAGCTTCACCAGCCAGGAAAAATTTATCCCGTGCGGCTCGACGGCGTCGGACGACATCGAGCCAATCCTAGCAGGATCTGCGCCGGCACGCCGACCGCGGTCGCATGCGCCGGGACGTCCTTGAGCACCACCGCGTTGGCGCCGATGCGCGCGCCGTCGCCGATGCTGAGCTCGCCGAGCACCTTGGCGCCGGCGCCCAGGTACACGTCGTTGCCGATGCGCGGCACGCCCTCGCGCGCGCCTCCGAGCACGCCGATGGTCACGCCCTGCGACAGGCTGCAGTTCTCGCCGAGCACCGCGCGCGAGTGGACCACGATGCCGCCGAAGTGGCCGATGTATAGTCCGCGGCCGATCTGCGCCGACGCGGGCACGTTGATGCCGGTGGTGATCTCGATCAGCTTGTGCGCGACTTGGTAGATCGCCTTGCACGGGATCGCCACCGGCCGCGGCGCGTCGCCATACACCCAGCGGCCGAAGCGATAGACGCTCACCGCCCACACGCCCTGGGTCTCGAGCAGCGACTTCCACTTCGCCAGGCCGGACAGGTTGCTGAGCGCGGTGAAGCGATTCAGGTCGGCGCGGAGATCATCGAACATTCGCCAGGGTTGTAGTCGCCGGCGCGCCCATGTCTACCCGTGCGTTCGCCAACACCGCCGCCACGTCGCCGACTACCTGCGGCAGCGTGCGCTCGAGCCCGCGCACGAACATGGGATAGGCCCACTCGTGGTTGTAGTACACACCCACCGCGCGGCGATCCTTGAACACATACGCGCGCTGGAACACCGGCACATACGGATTGCGCGTGTCGAACAGCGTCACCTCGTACTCGAGATCGTAGGACGCGATCTCGTACGGCACGCCGAGCAGCCCGACCAGCAGGTGAATGATCGGGCTCTGCCCGGCGTGAAAGCGCGTGCTGGTGAGCTTGCCGGACAGGACGTAGTCGAAGTCCTGCGGCTGCGAGTCGAGCACGCCGCCGGCCACCGCGTGATCGGTGAATTGCATGCGCCGCATGGTGTCGGCGAGCAGCGAGGGCATGGCCGTGCCCAGCGCACCGACGGTGACCACCTCGCGGTTGTGATCGCGCGTGCGCAGCATGCCAGCCGACTCGGGATAGTGGAACTGCTCGGAGGAATGGAACAGGTTGAGCACCGGGATGTGCTTGTCGACCGACGTGCGCGAGTAGTCGCTTCCGCGCGCGTCTTCGAACGGCGCGATCAGGATCCGCTTGTCGGTGCGCGCGAACGGCGACACGCGCTCGTAGGTGCACAACGGCAGCGACGTGAGCGGCTGCGCGTGCACGGCGCATCCCGTGGCCAGGGCCGCGCTTCCGAGGATGCAGATCAGGATGAAGCGTTTGGGGTTCATGACGAAGCAGACGCGCGATCTCGAACGCGGGTTGCTTCGCGGGGCGGGCGCTACTTCTTGGCCTGCTTGGCGATCACCTTGTCGGCGATCTTGTCGTAGGTCGCCTGCGGAACGATCTTCTTCGAGACCAGCTGGGTCTTGTTGGCGTAGGGGCGGCCGGCGATGATCTTCTTCGAGTACGCGTCGCCTACACCGGCCAGCGCCTTGAGCTGATCTTCGGTGGCGGAGTTCAGATCGACGAGCTCGACCGGTGCCTTGGCGCTGTCGGCCGGCTTGGCGTCGGCGGCCTTGGCGGCGGGCGCCGGCTTGTCGGTCGCCTTGGCCTGCGCGAACGCAGAGGCGGGCAGGAACAGGACGGTCAGGACGGCGAGGATCACGTAGCGAGCGAAGCGGGTCATGAAGCCTCCAGAGTTGGACGAAGTTGGACTACGCGCGGCGCCGGCGGGCGCGCAGCCAGAGCCCGGCGGCCAGCATCAGCAGCGCGGCCAGGCCGGCCGTCGACGACGCGCCCGAGCCGAAGTCACAGCCGCCGGCTCCCCGGTTGCGGCCGCCCGTGCCGCCCATCCCGTTGCCGCCGGTGAGCGTGGCCGCGCACGCGCCTGAGCCGGTGACGCAGGTGGTGCCCATCGGGCAGGTCACGTACCGGCAGGGATCGTCGATGCACGAGCCCTGGTAGCACAACAGGCCCGGATCGCACGGCTTGGAACCCGTGCCGCCGTTGCACGCGTCATTGATGCACTGGCCGGCCTTGCACACCTGCCCCGTCTGGCAGGAGACGGTGGCGCACAGGTCGGGCACGCACATGCCCTGCGCCGAGCAGACCTCGCCCGCGGCGCACGGCATCGAGCAGGCGTGCGAGCAGGTGCCGGCCGAATTGCCGTCGGTGTAGCAGTAGTCGCCCGGGGCGCAGACGCTGGCCACCGACGAGCACGGGTCGGGCTTGCACTTAGAGCCGACGCAGATGTCGCCGGCGTTGGGGCAGCCGTTGGCGTAGCACGAGTCGTCGCACTGGCCGCCGAACTCGCCCGCGATGGTCTGGGAGATGGCGTCGATCGCGTCGTTGAGCGCCTGCGCGGAGTCGGCCGCGAAGAACTTGTGCCCGTTGCAGGTCGTGCCCATGCACGGCTCGAGGCCCGCGGTGGCCATCTGATCCATGGCCATCTGGTCGGCCGACGGCAGCGCGCCGAAGCCGATGACGAAGGTCTTGATCGGGTTTGCCGCCATGGCCGCCGCGCTGATGCGCGAGACGGTGTACGCCGGCTCGGACAGCCCGCCCGCGCCGCAGTTCGGCTCGCCGTCGGTGATCAGCATGATGTAGCTCGAGGGCCGCATCGGGTCGTGCATGTTCGGATCCGCCGCGACCTTGTCGATCGCCTGGCCGGTGTTGGTGCCGCCGCCCGAGACCACCGCGGCGACCTTCTGCGTGATCGCCTGCGCGCTCGCGTGCATCGGCTCGACGAGGATGTCGATGCCGTCGGTGCACGACAGGTCCTCCTGAAACGTGGTGAAGCCGAACGGGATGGTGTTGCCGTACTTCATCATCAGCGTGGTGATCGCCATCCTGGCGATGTCCAACTTGGACGGTCCGGTGCCGCTGCCCGACGGGGTCGAGTCCATCGATCCCGAGCGATCGAGGATCACCATCACGGTGGGGCACGGACCGGCGTGGGCGGCGATCGGCGTAAGCGCGCAAAATAGGGCTGCGAAACACGTAATACGCATGGCCCGTACTACGACGAATTGCGCCCCGAATCAAGTGCGTCTGGCCCGACGCAGCCAGCGCTACCTTAGAATAGGCTAGAGCTCCTCGTCGGCGAACGGCAGCACGTCGCGGATCTCGGTGGCGCCGGTGAGCAGCATGGCCAGCCGATCGACGCCGACGGCGATGCCTGCCGACGCGGGAAGCTCGGCGAGCGCGGCGAGGAAGCGCTCGTCGATCGGATAGGCGGGCAGTCCGCGCGCCTCGCGGGCCGCCAAATCGGCGGTGAAGCGCCGTCGCTGCTCGACCGGATCGGTGAGCTCGCCGAAGGCGTTGCACAGCTCGAGCCCGTGCGCGTACGCCTCGAAGCGCTCGACCACGCGTGGATCGCCCGGCTTCTCCCGCGCGAGCGCCGCCAGCGGGCGCGGCCAGTCGTACAAGATCACCTGCGCGCCGGCGAGGTGCGGCTCGACCGCGTCGAGGAACAGCGCGAAGAACAGGTCGTCCCACGTGCCGTCGTCGGGCAGGCGATGACCCGCGCGCGTGATCTTCTCACGCAGCGACGGGAGATCTTCATCGCCCTCGATGCGCACGCCGGCCCAGCGCGCGCACGCGTCGGCCACGCTGAGCCGCTCCCAGGCGCCGGGGAATCCGATCGCGGCCATCAGCGCCTCGAAGTCGTCGGCCACCGCCTGCCAGCCGGCGCCGGCGCGATACCACTCGAGCATGGTGAACTCGGGGTTGTGGTGCGCGCCGCGCTCGCCCCGGCGAAACACCTTGCCGAGCGAATAGATGCGCTTCATGCCGCCGGCGAGAAGCCGCTTCATCTGATACTCGGGGCTGGTGATGAGGTAGCGATTGGCGCGCGGCTCGTCGAGCGCGAACGCGTCGAGGTGCACCTCGAGCCCCGGCGACGGCACCAGGATCGGCGCCTCGATCTCGACGAACCGGTGTTGATCGAAGAACTGCCGGATCGCGCGCAGCATGACCGCGCGCCGCTCGAGGTTGCGGATGCGGCCGGACAGCCGTTCCGCTTCGGACATTAGCCCTTGACGCGCTCGCAGTACTCGCCCGAGCGGGTGTCGATGCGCAGGTTGTCGCCTTCGTTGACGAACAGCGGCACGTTGATGGTCGCGCCGGTCTCGAGCGTGGCCGGCTTGGACGCGCCCGACGAGGTGTCGCCCTTGACGCCCGGCTCCGACGACGTGACCTTGAGCTCGACGAAGTTGGGCAGCGTGATACCGATCGACTTGCCGTTCCAGAACAGCACGTAGCAGCTCATGTTGTCTTTGAGCCAGCGCCAATCGTCGCCCAGCGTCTCCTTGGGCACGTTGATCTGTTCGTAGTTCTTCTGATCCATGAACACGAAGTCGTCGCCTTCCTTATAGAGGAAGGACATCTGCCGCTCGTCGATGTCGGCCGGCTCGATCTTGGTGTCGGAGCGGATGTTGCGCTCGATGTTGCCGCCCGAGAGCAGGTTCTTCATCTTGGTGCGGGTGAAGGCCGAGCCCTTGCCGGGTTTCACGAAGTCGGCCGAGATGACGATGTACGGCTGGCCATCGATCATCACCTTCAAGCCCTTGCGCAGATCTGACGTGTCGTACATGGGGGCATCTAGGTAGCGCCGTTTGCGCCCTCAGTCAACCGGGTTGACGGGGTTGACGGGTAGTTGACAGCGGGCCGGGGGTCGAAATAATAGGCGCCAGGGTCGCGCCCTTCGGGGCACGGGGGGGATCATGAAGAGAGCACTGTGTCTGGCAGTCCTGACGGCGGGTCTGGCGAGCGGCTGCGCATCTGCGGCGCGTTACATGGAAGAGGTGCATCCGTCGCGCAAGATCGTCGCGCCTCCCGACCTGGCCACGGTCGTGTTCGTCCGGCCATCCAAGCTGGCGTTCGCGGTCTCGGCGAACATCATCGACGAGGGCGGGCGCTTCATCGGCGACATTCCGGCCAAGGGTCACTTCGCAGCAGTGGTCCCGCCCGGCCACCACACGTTCGTGATCTGGGCGGAGAACACCGACGCGCTGTCCGCAGACCTCGCGCCCGGCCGGATCTACTTCATCGAGGTCTACCCCAGCATGGGCGCCTTTTCGGCGCAGATGCACATGAAGGCGATCAAGCCGAGCCTGCCCAATTGGTCGCGCCGCGATCAGTGGATGCAGGAGACCACGCAGTTCCGGGCGGACCAGGCCGGCGGCCAGGAGAACCTCGTGCGCAAAGGCGAGGAGAAGGTCCGCGAACGGGTGCGCCGCGGCATGGAGCACATGTCGAAGTACGAAGGCGAGAAGCTCGATTCGCGAACGCTCGGCGCGGGCGACGGCGTGTGAGCGCCCGCGGGGCGCGCGTGGTGTGGTCGGCGCTGCTGGTGTTGATCCTTGTCGGATCGTCGGCGCTCGCCGACGAGAACGAATCGGTGCAACGCAAGGCGCGCGCGCACTACCGGCAAGGGCTGGCGCACAGTCAGGCCGGCAATTATGCGATCGCGGCCGACGAGCTGAAGACCGCCTACGAGCTTGGGCACGCTCCCGAGTGCCTGTTGCAGCTGGGACACGTGTACCGGCTCGCGGAGAACAAGCCGGCGGCGCTCGACGCCTACAAGCGCTTCCTCGAAGCGAGTCCCGAAGGCGCCGGGGCCGACGAGGCGCTGCGCTGGGTGGTGGCGCTCGAAAAGGGCGTACGCCGCGCCCCGCCTGCCCCACCGCCCGCCGCCGAGCCGCCCCCGCCGCCGCCCGCCCCTCCGGCGGAGGCCGAGGGCTCGGTGTACGACCCATTCGGGCACTCCGGGAGCCGGGAGGCGTACGACTTCGGGCCGGGTACGCGCCGCGCCGCCACCAGCCGGCGCGCCACGCCGACGCGGCCGCGCGAAGAGGATGATGACCAGCCGGCCGTTGCGCCGGCGCCAGCCGCGGCACGGATTGCTGTCGCCCCGGCTGCCGAGGTGCGCGCCGAGGAGCCTGGCCCGCCCCGCCCGCTTCTCCGCCGCCCGTGGTTCTGGGCGACGGTGTCGGTGGGCGCGGCCGTGATCATCGGTCTCGGCGTGGGCCTCGGCGTAGGCCTCTCCAGCTCGCAGCCGTTCTACGGCACGGTGGACGTGCGATGAGGGCGGCGCTGCTATTGATAGCCGCCGCGTCGCTCGCCGCCTGCTCGCCGTGTGACGACGGCACGATCAAGGTGACGGTCACGCTCCCCGACTTCGCGGTCGCCGCCGACAAGCTCTCGATCGGCGTGACCGTGCTCGGCTCCTCCTCGCAGTCCGGCTCGCTCGACGTCAAGCACGTGCCGGGCCAGAAGACCGGCACCTTCGACGCGCGCATCGCCCGTTACCAGCCCGGCGACGAGGCCATCGTCTCCGTCGAGGCCTACGCGCAGGACGCGCTCCTCCTGCAGTCGTCGAAGAGCACGCAACTGCCAGCAGGCTGCGGCACATTGTCGATGGACCTCGCGTTCACCGAGGTCGACGTTCGCGTCGAGCAGAACGTGAAGAACAAGGTCGACATCTTGTTCATGGTCGACGACTCGCCGTCGATGGCGCCCAAGCAGACCGAGCTGAAGGCGGAGTTTCCCCAGCTCATCAAGATCCTCGACGATTTCGGCCAGAGCGTTCCCGCCTGGTACCACATCGGCGTGGTCACCTCCGACCTCGGCGCAGCCAGCTTCACGCTCGGCTCGGGACAGTGCCATCCGGGTGGGCGCGGCGGCAAGCTGCAGGCGCTCGGCGCCGGCGCCGACACCACCTGCGTTGCGCCGTCAGGCGGCCTGAACTTCATCGACTACAACCAACTTCAGAAGGATGCGAGCGGTGTTCCCAACTCGAATCTGCCGACGGGCCAATCACTGGCAACGACCTTCGGTTGCATGGCGTCGGTCGGTCAGATGGGGTGCGGCTTCGAGCACCAGCTCGAGTCGGTGTACCGCGCGCTGCATGACAAGCCGGCCGAGAACCACGACTTCCTGCGCGACGACGCGCTCTTGGCCGTGATGTGGCTGACCGACGAGGACGACTGCTCGGCCGATCCGACCAGCGATCTCTTCGACCCGTCCAAGACCGCGCAGTACGGCGCGCTCTTGTCCTACCGCTGCACCCAGTACGGCATCCAGTGCGGCAACCCGCCCATGCCGCTGCCCTACGGCGACTCGGGCGGGGTCCAGTCGCCCTGCTGGTCGCTACCGCCGGCGAGCGGCGGCAAGCTCACCGACCTCGACAAGTACATCAACTACTTCACCAGGCCGGCAGCGCAGGGCGGGGTGAAGACCGATCCGCGCGACGTGATCCTGGCCGGCATCACCGCGCCTTCGTCCGCCGGCGCGGCCAGCATGATCGCCAACCCGATCACATATGTGTCTTGTGCCGGCCCCGTCGACGGCACCAAGTGCGCCGTCGTGCTGCAGCACTCGTGCATCGCCCCGCAGAACAGTCAGTTCTTCGGCGATCCGGCGGTGCGTATCAACCAACTGGTCGCCGCAGCGACGCCGAACAACCAGCAGCTCACCTCGATCTGCGACACCAGTTATCAGTCGGCGCTCGAGGGCCTGGGCCAAAAGATCGTCTCCGCGATCGGTGTGGGCTGCATCACCGCGCCGCTCGTCGATCCGCAAAACCCCGATTGCACCGTCGAGGACGCCACCTACAACCAGGACGGCAGCGTCTCGGTGAGCTCGCTCCCCTCCTGCGCTGCGAACGGCGGCGCGACGCCCTGCTGGAAGCTCGACTCGAAGGACCTCGCTCGCTGCACGCCGGTGTGCGCGAGCAACGGCGATCCGGGCCAGCACTTCGGCGTCAGCATCGACCGGGGGGGCGGCCAGCCGCCGCCCAACACCAGCGCGCGCGTGCGCTGCACCGCCGTCGTCCTTGCGCCTGACGCGCACCCGACCTGCGGCGCGCCGCTGTAGACATCGCTACAGCGGCTTCCCGCAGCGGATGCCGAAGCCGTCGGTGGTGTCCTTGGCGGAGAGGCCGTCGGAGGTGCCGTCGGGCGCGTTCATCCAGCGGAAGGAGCCGCGCAGGCTGGTGAGTGGGAACTTCCAGGCGCCGCCGCGCAGGACCCGCAGGTCTCCGGTGTCCGGGCCGGGCGGATCCGGGGGCGGCGCAGCGGAATAGGGCCCGTACCAGTCTGCCACCCACTCGATTACGTTACCGGCGAGATCGAAGATCCCGTCGGGGGTCGCTCCGGTGGGACGCCCGCCCACCGCGCCGATCCGGTCCCCGCTCAAGTAGCAGTCGCCGTACACCGCCCGGCTGCAATCGGGCTCGGGCGCGTCGCCCCAAGGATATTTGCGACCCACCGTGCCGCGCGCCGCCCGCTCCCATTGCGCCTCGGTGAGCATCCGCTTGCCGCGGAAGCCGCAGTACGCACTCGCGTCGTCCCAGGTCACAAAGGTCTGCGCGCGATCGCCTCGCGTTTCCGTCTCGTCGAGCGGCGCGGGACACTCCTGGGCGGCGACGCAAGCCCGGTAGGCGGCCACCGAGACCTCGATTCGATCGATCTCGAACGCCGACAGCGTCACGGTGCGCACCGGCGCTTCATCGCTGATGCACTCCGTATCTTCGCAGCCCATCTCGAAGCTACCGGCGGGAATGGTCACCATGCCGGGCGTGCGGAGCTTGCCGGGGCACTCAGATCCCATCGCGTTCAGCGTGATCTGCAGATCCGCTCTGATGCCGGTGAGGTCGTAATCGATCGACTCCCACGCAACTGCGCAGTCGCCGGCGAACGCTTCCACGCCGATCGAGAGCCGGCCGCGGACGCTCGGGTTCAGCGACAGCGCGAAGCTCGTCGCTGGGCCGGCACCCGCTGACAGATCGAAGGGCTCGTCGGCGGCTGGCTGATCATCGAGCGTCGTGCGCACCAAGAGTCGGGTCGCGCCATCGGGGACACCGTCGGCCGCCACCACCACGAACTGGCCTCCGCCGCAGCCCGCGAACCAGATGCCGCACAACGCGAGGAACGCCCGGCGCATCATCGGCCGCAGCGGATGCCCAACATCCACCGGTTTTCTTCGTCGGTGAGCCCGACGACGCTGGGGGACGCGTTCCCGTCGGGCGTGTTGAAGAATCGTGCCGACGTGCGCACGCCCCGGACGCTCAGCTGCCACGAGCCACCACGGACGATCTTCTGGAGTCCGTCGGCGGGGCCAGGGGGATCCGTGGCGGGACCATCGGGATAAATCGCGTACCAGTCCGCGACCCACTCCGAGACGTTCCCGCCCAGATCGAGCACGCCATAGAAGCTCGCGCCGTCAGGATGCGACCCGACCGGCGCGATCGGAGAGTCGTCCCGGTCCCAGCAGTTGGGGCCGACCGTGGGATCGGGCCCAGCGTAGATCGCGCGTGTGCAGCTCGCCGGGTCGGCGCCCCAGGGATAACGACGATTGTCGGGCGCCCGCGCCGCCCACTCCCACTCCGCCTCCGTCAGGAGCCGTTTCTGACGGAAAGCACAGTACGCGCTGGCCTGATTCCAGCTCACGTAGGCTTGTGCAGTGAGGCCCCGCGACTGCGCCGTGGACGGACTCGAGCATGCGCCGGCGCTCACGCACCCCTGGTAGGCTGCCACCGAGACCTCGGTCCGATCGATCTCGAATTCGTGGCTAATGGTCACCATGCGCGCAGGTCGCTCGTCGTCGAAACAGTCGGAGTCGATGGCCTCGTTGCAGCCCATGAGGAACGTGCCGGCGGGAATGCGCACCATGCCCGGCGTGCGACTGCCGCCGGTGCAGTCGGTCACCGGTACGAGCGCGATCGCGATCGCCATGCGCCCGCCCGAGAGGCTCTGGTCGATCACGCTCTGCGAGACCACACAGCCGTCGTCACGACGTGCCTCGACGATCGCCGAGAAGCGATGCGGACTGCCGCCTCCGACTCGGAGGGCGAAGCTGGTGGAGTCTCCAAAACCGCCCGCAGGCGCGCTGAACGGCTCGTCGTCGGCAGGCTGATCGTCGAGGGTGCTACTCACCACCAGCATGGTGGCGTCACCGGGCACACCGGCGACGCTGACGATCAGGTACTGGTCGCCGCAACCGGCGGCCAGCAGCAACAGTCCGGTAAGCAGGCGCCCCATGTCAGAACTGCAGCGAGAACCTGAGCGGCCGCGTGCCGAGCGCGGTCGCCGGATCGTTGTTGGTGGTCGTGCCTACGCCCACACCGATCGCCACCGCGCCGGCGGCCACGCCCACCAACGTCCACAGCCACCAGGACTTGTACACCGGCGTTCTCTTCGCCGGCGCAGGCGCGCGGACCGTCGGCCGCGCGACGGGCGCGACGGCGACGGGTCTTGCCGCAGGCGGCGCGAGCGCGGCCGCCTCCTCGGCGTCGCCTTTCTCGGCCAGGCGGCGCTGCTCGGCGAAGTGCTCGTCGATCTCTGTGATGAAACGCCCGGCGTCGGCGCCCACTGACTCGCGATCGGCCGGGCTGGCCTCGCGCAGGAACTGCTCGTACAAGCGGCGCGCCTCGCCGAACTTGCCCGCCTTGCGATTGGCCTGCGCCGCGTTGAAGAGGATGATCGGCTTGCGCAAAAGGTCGTACGCGCGCACGAACACCTCGGCGGCCTCGGGGAACTTTTCTGCCTGGTACAGCGCGAGCCCCTGTTGGTACAGATCCCTGCCCTGCGGCTCGGCGGCGGCACGCCCGGCGGCCAGCACCAGGCACAGTCCGGCCACCAGCAGCCTACTGGAGCGGCACGATCGGCGTGTCTTCATCGGTCGCGGCCTTCTTCGGTTGGGATCGTTTGGGTTCGAGCTTCACGTGCAGGTTGTTGTCGCGCCCGAGATCGAGCGTGGCGCGACCGTCGAGATAGCCCGGCCGCTTGAGCACGACCTCGAGGGTGCCGGCCGCGGCCTCCCGCTCCTCGTACCAGGGCGTCGTGCCGAGGCGGCGCCCATCGTCGCTCTGCACCACGTGCGCGCCGGTCGGGGTGGTCTTGACCAGCAGGAGGACTCGTCGCGGCGCCGGGTTCGCGACGGGCACCGTCACCGGCGCCGGCACCACGACTGCCGGAATCGCTGGTGCGACAGGCGCAGCGGGTGGCTCGGACCGCGACCGAAACACCAGGACACCGCCCAGGGCGACGGCGACGGCCGCGGTCGCGACCCCAAAGACGACGGTTCGCCGGCCGCGCGGCTGCGAGATCGACTCTCCGCGCAGGAACGTCGACCGATCCGCCGAAACGGAACCCGGTGGCGGCAACGCCTCCGGCTCGAGCGTGGCTCCGGTCATCGAATCGAGCTGCGAGACCACCTCCTCCATCGTGGGTCGCGCCTCGGGTCGTTTCTCGAGCATCGCATGGACGACTGCGGCCAACGCGGGCGACACGCCGGGCGCCAGCTCGCGTAGCGGCCTCGGGGCCTCGTACAGGTGCTTGGCGAGGATCTCCCCGAGCCCGCCCGAATGGAATGGCGCCCGCCCGGCCAGGAGCTCGTAGAACATGGTCCCCAGCGAATAGACGTCGGTCTTGCCGTCGACGCGCCCGGAATCGAGGCACTGCTCGGGTGACATGTACACCGGCGTTCCGAACACCATCCCGGTCTTGGTCTGCACGGCCCGCATCGCCGAGGCGCCGAGCTCGGCGTCGCGCGCGATCTTGGCAATGCCGAAATCGAGGATCCGCACGCGCGGGATCGGCCGGCCCGGCTCGTCCACCAGCATCACGTTGTCCGGTTTGAGATCGCGGTGGATGACGCCTCGCCGGTGCGCGTCGCTGAGCGCGTCCGCGAGGTCGCGCACCAGCGTGAACGCGACCTTTCCGAGCAGGCGAGGCGCCTCTTTGAACCGCTGCTTGAGCGACTGCCCGTGCAAAAGCTCCATCACCAGGAAGGCGCCACCGTCGGGAAGTTGCCCAACGTCGAAGACCCGGATGATGCCCGGGTGGTTGATCAAGCTGATGGCGGTCGCTTCGTTGAGGAAGCGTGAGCGCACCTCTTGTTGCGCCGCCAGGTGGGGAAGGAGCAGCTTGATGGCCACCCGCCTGCCGGACGATCCCTGCTCGGCTTCGTAGACCGCGCCCATTCCGCCTTCGCCGAGCTTCCGGACGATCCGGTAGGGCCCGATCTGCACGGGCGCTTGCATCGCCTAGCGGCCCCCCACGAGCATCAGGGTCACTCGTCGGCGGCGGTGTGTCAAGACGCGCAAAGCCGGAGTGGATCGGGAAAAATTCCATGCTAGAGTCCGCGGCCATGGCGTACTACTGCTGGTCGTGCTCGAACGAGCAGATCTTCGACGTGAAGGTCGGCGTGAAGGTCGGCCGCCGCGACTCCTGCCCGCACTGCGCGACCGATCTGCACGTCTGCAAGAACTGCCGGCTGTGGGACCCGAGCATCCACAACCAGTGCCGCGAGCCCGAGGCCGCGTTCATCCGCGACCGCGAAGAGGCGAACTTCTGCGCCCACTTCGATTTCCGCGACGGCGACGTGCGCACCAAGGACACCGGGCAGGAAGCGGCCAAGGCCAAGCTCGACGCGCTGTTCAAGAATTTGAAATGAGCCAGCTGATGCTCGACGAGGATTTCGATCCCGACCACCGCGAGCTGTGTGCGGATGGCAACTGCACCGGCGTGCTCGGCCCCGACGGCAAGTGCAAGGCGTGCGGGCTGCAGGGCGACGTGCCCACGCCCTATCGCGAGGGTCAGCCCGCACCGCTGTTCAAGGGCGAGGAGCCCGAGCCGGAAGCGAAGGCCGCGCCCGACGACGACGACCACGCCGGGTTCGACGAGGACCGCCGGCTGTGCGCCGATGGGAGCTGCACCGGCCTGGTCAGCAGCGACGGCAAATGCAAGCTGTGCGGCAAGCCGGCCGAAGCCCCCGACGCATCTTGACAAGTTAGGTCAAGTATTCAATAAGACGTACTTGACCAATTTGGTCAGGTACAGATGAAGCTGTCGACAAAAACGCGCTATGGCGTGCGGGCGCTGTTCGACATCGCCTTCCACAACCAGGGCCGGCCGACGCAGGCGCGGGACATCGCGCGCCGCCAGGAGGTTCCGCTGCGCTACCTCGAGCAGATCTTCCAGGAGCTTCGCCGGGCGCACCTGGTCGAGGCCAAGCGCGGGCCGCGCGGCGGCTACTCACTGGCGCGCGCGCCCGAGGCGATCACGCTCGGCGACGTGGTGCGCGCGGTGCAGGGCCCGATCGAGCTGTACACCGACGGCGACTCGCCCAAGCGCCGCCAGCAGGGCTCGCTCTGTCCCAACATCTGGGGCGAGCTGGCGCAGAAGATCTCCGCCGCGTTCGACGGGGTCTCGATCAAGGATCTGGTCCAGCGTGGCGAAGCGCTGGGCATTGCGCGCGGCGAAGTCGAGCCGCACATGTATTTCATTTAAGGGTGACGACGTGCCCCAGGGATCCACGCAAGTCACGAACATCCTCGAGCTGATCGGCGGCACGCCGCTGGTGCAGTTGCGCCGGCTCGTCGAGCCGGGCTCGGCCGAGGTGTGGGTCAAGTGCGAGCAGTTCAACCCGGGCGGCTCGGTCAAGGATCGCATCGCGCTGGCGATGATCGAGGCGGCCGAGAAGGCCGGGCGCATCCGGCCGGGCGAGTCAGTGATCGTCGAGCCCACGTCGGGAAACACCGGCATCGGCCTGGCGCTGGTGTGCGCGGTCAAGGGCTACCACCTGGTCCTGACCATGCCCGAATCGATGTCGCTCGAGCGGCGCAGCCTGCTCGCGGCCTACGGCGCGGAGCTGATCCTGACGCCGGCCGAGCGCACCATGGAAGGCGCGGTCACGCGCGCCACCGAGCTGTGCAAGAAGTTTCCCAACTACTACATGCCGCAGCAGTTCCAGAACCCGGCCAACCCGGACGTGCATCGCCGCACCACAGCGCGCGAGCTGGTCGAGCAGCTCGCCAAGTTGCCCAGTCCGGGCTGCGATGCATTCGTCTCGGCGGTCGGGACCGGCGGAACGATCACCGGCGTGGGCGAGGTCTTCAAGGACGTGCTGCCGCAGTGCAAGATGATTGCGGTGGAGCCTGCCACCTCGGCGGTGCTCTCCGGCGGCGCCGTCGGGCCGCACAAGATCCAGGGAATCGGCGCGGGCTTCGTTCCGGACATTCTCAACCGCAAGATCATCTCGGAGGTGCGCAAGGTGACCGACCGCGACGCCTATGAAACCAAGGGTGCGCTGGCCAAGAAGGAGGGCCTGCTGGTGGGCATCTCCTCGGGCGCCAACACGTTCGTGGCGCTGCAGCTCGCGCGCGAGCTCGGACCGGGCAAGCGCGTGGTGACGATGCTGTGCGACACCGGTGAGCGGTACTTCTCGCTCGACGAGTATTTCTCATGAGCGCGCGAAAGCGGGTGCTGGTGGTGGGCGCGGGCGGGCTCGGCTGCCCGGCGTTGCTCGGTCTCGGCGCGGCGCTCGAGCGCGCGGGCGCGAGCGTGTGCATCGCCGACGACGACGTGGTCGACCTGTCGAACCTGCAGCGGCAGGTGCTGCACCGCACCGAAGACGTGGGGCGCCTCAAGATCGACTCGGCGCAGGACGCGCTCGAGCGGCGCTTTCCGCGCCTCGCGATCGAGACCTGCCAGGCGCGCGTCTCGGCGGCCAACGTCGACCGGCTGGTGCACGCGTTCGACGTGGTACTCGACGGCTCGGACTCGCTCGAGACCAAGTTCCTGCTCAACGATACATGCGTCGATCACGGCGTGCCGCTGGTGCACGGCGGCGTGGTGCGCATGTCGGGCCAGCTGATGTCGGTGGTGCCCGGCTACGCGTGTTACCGCTGCCTGTTCGAGGCGCCGCCCGAGGACGAGGTCGCCTCGTGCCAGGACGCGGGGATCCTGGGCGCGGTCGCCGGCGTGATCGGCGCGCTGATGGCCGAAGAGGCGCTGCGAATCCTCGCCGGTGAGCCGGCGCTGGCCGGCACGCTGCTAGTGTACGACGCGCTGCGCCCCGAGAGCGAGAACCGCCGGCTGGTCAAGGTGCGACCGCGACCCGATTGCGACACCTGCGGCACGCTGTCGTCAGAGAAGCGCCAGGTGCGCGTGTCATGAGCGAGCGCTCCTCGACGGTGCTGTCGCTGCGCTGCCGCGAATGCAAGCGCGACTATCCCAAGGAAGCGCTGCACGTGTGTGAGTACTGCTTCGGCCCGCTCGAGGTCGCGTACGACTACGCCGAAATCTCGCGCCGCTTGTCGCGCGAGATCATCCAGCGGCGGCCCACCAACCTGTGGCGCTACCGCGAGCTGTTGCCGCTCGATCAGCCGCCCACCGTCGGGCTCGACGTCGGGTTCACGCCGCTGGTTCGTTGTCACCGGCTCGGCGCGGCGCTCGGCCACAAGGAGCTGTACGTCAAGAACGACGCCGTGTGCCACCCCACCCTCTCGTTCAAGGATCGCGTGGTCTCGGTCGCGCTCTCCAAGGCGCGCGAGCTCGGCTACGACACAGTGGCCTGCGCCTCGACGGGGAACCTGGGCAACTCGACGGCGGCCAACGCGGCGCAGGCGGGTCTCAAGTGCTACGTGTTGATCCCGCACGATCTCGAGGCCGGCAAGATCATCGGCACCACCATCTACGGCGCGCGGGTGATCGGCGTGCAGGGCACCTACGACGACGTGAACCGGTTGTGCTCGGAGATCGCCGGGCGCCATCCGTGGGCGTTCGTGAACGTGAACCTCCGGCCGTACTACGCCGAGGGCTCGAAGTCGTACGGGTTCGAGATCCAGGAGCAGCTCGGCTGGCGCACGCCGGCGCACGTGATCGTGCCGATGGCGTCGGGCTCGCTGCTCACCAAGATCGCCAAGTCGATCGACGAGTTCGTCAAGCTCGGGCTGGTCGAGGCCAAGGGCACGACCCGGCTGTACGGCGCGCAGGCGGCGGGGTGCGGCCCGATCGCCGAGGCGGTGCTGGCCGGCCGCGATGCGATCAAGCCGGTCAAGCAGCCGAGCACGATCGCCAAGTCGCTGGCGATCGGCAATCCGGCCGACGGGCCGTACGCGGCCGCGGCGATCCGCGCCTCGGGCGGCACCGCGCAAGCGGTCTCCGACGAGGAGATCGTCGCCGGCATCCGGCTGCTGGCCGAGACCGAGGGGATCTTCACCGAGACCGCCGGCGGCGTGACGGTGGCGACCGCCAAGCGACTGCTCGACGCCAGGCGCATCCCGGCCGACGAGCCGACGGTGATCTGCATCACCGGGCAGGGGCTCAAGACGCAGGAGCCGCTCGCCGCGACCGCGCGCCCGCTCGAGATCATCGCGCCCCGGATCGAAGCCTTCGAAAGCATCCTCACCTAGGAGAGAGACTCATGGCCACTGTCCGCATCCCGACGCCGCTGCGCAAGCTCACCCAGGGTTCCGAAGAAGTCTTGGCGGCGGGCAAGAACGTGGGCGAGCTGATCGCCGATCTGGAGAAGAAGTTCCCCGGCATCAAGGAGCGCATCTGCGACGAGGCCGGCGCGGTGCGGCGGTTCGTCAACATCTTCGTCAAGGACGAGGACATCCGCTTTCTGCAGAACCTGGAGACGCCGGTCAAGGACTCCGACGAAGTGTCGATCGTGCCGGCGATCGCGGGCGGATAGTGGGACGATTCACCGACGACGAAGTGCGCCGCTATTCGCGGCAGATGGTGCTGCCCGAAGTGGGCGGCATCGGCCAGGAACGGCTGCGTGCGGCGCATGCGCTGGCGGACGATGAGATCGAGGCGTTGTATCTGGCGGCGGCCGGCGTGGGAACGTTGACGGTGCCGTCGGAGGCGATCGCGATCAACGTTCGCGCGCTGAATCCGGGCGTGAACGTCAGCGTAATCGCGAACGCGAACGCGAACGCAAACGTGAACGTGGAACAGGGCGCGTTGCGGGCGGTGCGCACGATCAAGGGGATCCTCTCGCTGTGAGCACGGCTCCGAAGCATCTTCCCGCGGTCTTGTGCCTCGACGAGGAGGCCGTGGTGCGCCGGTCGCAGGTGGTCGGATCGATCACCGACCTGATCGGAGGCACGCCGCTCATCCGGCTGCGCAACCTCGAGCCACGGGCGGGCGTGGAGATCTGGGCCAAGGCCGAGTTCATGAATCCCGGCGGGTCGGTCAAGGACCGCGCGGCGCTGCAGATGATCAAGGACGGCATCGCGTCCGGCCAGCTGACGCACGACAAGGTGCTGATCGATTCCACCAGCGGCAACACCGGCGTGGCCTATTCGCTGGTCGGCGCAGCGCTCGGCTACCAGGTGTCGTTGGTGATGCCGGAGAACGTGTCCGCGGCGCGCAAGCAGATCACCCAGGCCTACGGCACGCACATCATCTACTCCTCGGCGATGGAAGGCTCGGACGGCGCGATCCGCCTGGTGCGCGAGTTGGTGGCCAAGGACCCGGACAACTATTTCTATCCCGACCAGTACTCGAACGAGTCGAACCCGCGCGCGCACTACCTCGGGACCGGCGCGGAGATCCTCGAGCAGACCGGCGGGCGCGTCACCCACTTCGTCGCCGGGATCGGCACCACCGGCACCGTGATGGGCACCGGGCGGCGGCTCAAGGAAGCGCGCGCGGAGATCCAGGTGATCGCCATCGAGCCGAACGACGCGCTGCACGGTCTCGAGGGGCTCAAGCACATGGGCTCGTCGCTGGTGCCGGCGATCTGGCGGCCCGGCGAGTGCGTGGATCGCATCCTGGCTATGCCCACCGAAGAGGCGTGGGACGTGGCCGAGCGGGTCGCGCGCGAAGAGGGGCTGTTCATCGGCCACTCGGGCGGCGCGTCGGTGGCGGGCGCGATCCGCCTGGCGCGCGAGCTGCCCGAGGGACAGAAGGGTTGCATCGTGACGCTGCTGCCCGATCGCGGCGATCGCTACTTCACGCCGCTGCGCTGGGAAAAACACTATGAGTGGTGAGCTCTCCCGCGCAGTGCTCGACCAGATTTACGCCCACGCGCGCGAAGGCTATCCGGAAGAGGTGTGCGGCCTGGTGCTGGCAACCCACCCCAAGCTGCGCGCGGGGGCCGAGGGCCCGCTCGAGAACGCCGAGGTGCGGCGCTGCGAGAACCGGCAGAACGCGCTGCACGCCGAAGATCCGCAACACTTTCCGCGCGACGCGCGCACCGCGTACAACCTGGGCGCGAAGGATCTGTTCTTCCTCGACAAGAGCCTGCGATCGCCACGGCCGGTGCAGATCATCTACCACTCGCACGTCGACGTCGGCGCGTACTTCTCCGACGAGGACTGCCGCGCGGCGGCGCCCGATGGCGAGCTGCTCTACCCGGTCGACTTCCTGGTGGTGGACGTCACCAAAGACGGCGCGCGCGGCGCCAAGCTGTTCCGGTTCGAGGCGGGCGCGTTCGTCGAGGTGGCCGCGTATGGCCCCTAGCCTGGGCATCCTGTTGGCGGAGACCTCGCAGCTCGACGCTGCGCTCGCGCGCCTCGAGCGGCCGGAGGAGACGCAGCTGTTCCTGATGGACGACGGCGTGCGCGCGGCCGGCGACGCGCGGCTGCGAGCGCTCTCCGACCAGGGCGCCGAGTTGGTGATGTGCGCGATGGATGCCGAGACGCACGGGATCGGGCCCAGCGAGATCGTGCGCGCAGGCTCGCAGTACGATCACGCGGCCATGATGCGCGACGCCGCGCGGGTGATCTCGTTCACCGGCGCGCGCGTCGAAGATCATCGCCAGCTACGTGCGGGCGTTCGGCACATCCTGGTGCGGCTCACGCGCGACGCGCACCACCCGAAGACGGCGCAGGCGCTGCGCACCGCGGTCGGCTACGCGGCGCTCGATCTCCAGGTCACAGTGCTGATCGGCCCCGCGGCCCGGGCGCTGCTCGAGCACAACGATCATTCGGATGCGCTCTTGCGCGCGATCGGCACGCTGCGCGGTCTCGGCCACTCGCTGGAGCCGATGTCGGAGAGCGTGCCTTGCGCGGACATCGAGGTGACCTGGTGACCCGCGAGCACCTCCTCGATCTGGCCGGCGAGGTCTGCCCGTACACCTTCGTGCGCACCAAGCTCGCGCTCGAGGAGCTGCCGCTCGGCGCCGAGCTCATCATCCTGGTCGATCACCCGCCCGCGGCCGTCAACGTCCCGCGCTCGCTCGCTGGCGAAGGGCACGAGGTACTGTCGGTCGTCGCCGAGGGCACCGACGAGGGCGGCCGCTGGCGCATTCGCACCATCAAACGCACCGTTCACCGCTTGCAGAAGGGAACTGTATGAGCCCCAGCACCGAACACGATGCCATCCAGCCGCACGGCGGCGTTCTCATCGATCGCGTCGCCGATCCGGAGCGCGCGGCCGAGCTCAAGAAGCGTGCGGGCACGCTGCCGCGCCTCGACCTGCACGTCCGCGAGCTGGCCGACCTCGAGATGATCGCCTCGGGCGCGTTCTCGCCGCTCGACGGGTTCATGTGCAAGGCCAACTATCAGCGTGTGGTCGCCGAGGGGCGCCTGGAGAACGGGCTGCCGTGGACCATCCCGGTGACGCTCTCGGCGTCGAAGGAGCAGGCGTCGCGACTCAAGGCTGGCGGCGAGGTCGCGCTGTGGGCCAAGCCCGAGCAGGGCGGCAAGCTGCACGCGGTGCTCGAGGTGCAGGAGGTCTACGATCGCGATCAGGCGCGCGAAGCGCAGGCGGTCTACGGCACTACCGAGACCAAGCACCCCGGTGTGGCCCAGCTGCATGAGCTCGGCGAGCTGTACGTAGGCGGCAAGATCTGGCTGGTCGAGAAGCGCACCCCGCCCTTCCCGGCGCACCACAACGATCCGCGCGCGACCCGCGCGTACTTTCGCGACAAGGGCTGGAAGCGCATCGCCGCGTTCCAGACGCGCAACCCGATCCACCGCGCGCACGAGTACCTCACCAAGGTGGCGCTCGAGATCGCCGACGGCATCCTCATCCACCCGCTGGTCGGCTACACCAAGGAAGACGACATCCCCGCCGAGACGCGCATGAAGTGCTACGAGGCGCTGCTCGCGGGGTATTACCCGAAGGATCGCGTGCTGCTCTCGACGCTGCCTGCCGCCATGCGCTACGCCGGCCCGAAGGAGGCGATCTTCCACGCCATCATGCGCAAGAACTACGGCTGCACCCACTTCATCGTCGGCCGCGACCACGCCGGCGTGGGCAGCTACTACGGCAGCTACGACGCGCAGAAAGAGTTCGACAAGTACCAGCCCGAGGAGATGGGCATCACGCCGCTGCGCTTCGAGAACTCGTTCTACTGCAACAAGTGCGGGGCGATGGCCTCGCAGAAGACCTGCCCTCACACCGACGCGGACCGCGTGTCACTCTCGGGCACCAAGGTGCGCGAGCTACTGCGCGCCGGGCAGGAGCCGCCGCCCGAGTTCTCGCGTCCCGAGGTGGCAAGGATCCTGATCGATGCTATGAAGGGCTAGTGATGCCCGACGTGGTGCAGGAAAAGCTCGAGCGGCTGCGCGCGGTGGTGCGCGGGTACGGCAGCGCGTTGGTGGCATTTTCGGGCGGCGCGGATTCGGCGCTGGTCCTGAAGATCGCCGCCGACGAGCTGGGCCCGCGCGCCCGGGCGCTCACCGCGGTCTCGCCGACCATGGCGCGGCGCGAGAAGGATCTGGCGGTCGCGTTCGCGCGCGATCTGTCGGTGGGCATCGACGTGGTCGACTCGCACGAGCTGGAGCGCCCGGGTTTTTCGCACAACCCGACCGACCGCTGCTATCACTGCAAGGCCGAGCTGCTCGATCTGGCACGGCCGCACGCCGATCGCCTCGGGCTCAAGGAGGTGCTGCTCGGCACCAACGTCGATGACCTCGGCGATCACCGCCCGGGCCTGAAGGCGTCGAGCGAGCGCGGCGCGCGCCATCCGCTGGTCGAGGCCGGGCTGTCGAAGGCCGAGGTGCGCGAGGCCTCGCGGCGGCTGCAGCTGTCGACCTGGGACAAGCCGCAGCTCGCCTGTCTCTCGTCGCGGTTTCCCTACGGCACCGAGATCACGCCGGAGCGCCTGGAGCGGCTCGACCTGTTCGAGGAGGGCCTGCACGACCTCGGCTTCCGCCAGCTGCGCGTGCGCTTTCACGACACCATCGCGCGGCTCGAGGTTGAACAGACCGAGCTCGCGCGCGCTCTCGAGCACCGCGAAGCGATCGTCGCGCTCGGCAAGCGCTGCGGCTTCACCTACGTCGCGCTCGACCTGGAAGGCTTTCGCTCGGGCGCGATGAACGAGACGCTCACGCAGCTGCGCCGCAAGCAGTAACCTCCTCCGCGATGGGCATCGTGCTCGAGGTCTTTCGCTCCCGGCGCGTGCTGGTCATGTTCCTGTTCGGCCTCGCGTCGGGGCTGCCCTATCTGCTCACCGGCACCACGCTGGCCGCGTGGATGACCTCGGCGGGCGTGCCGCTCGGCACCATCGGCGTGCTCTCGCTGGTCGCGCTGCCCTACTCGCTCAAGCCGCTGTGGGCGCCGCTGCTCGATCGCTTCACGCTGCCGCTGCTCGGCCGGCGGCGCGGCTGGATGCTGACGTTTCAGCTCGCGCTCGGCGTCGCGATCCTGGCGCTGGGCTCGGGCGATCCGTCGGCAGCGCCGTGCGCGATCGCGGTGATCGCGCTGGTGGTGGCGTTCCTGTCGGCGAGCCAGGACATCGTCACCGACGCCTATCGCACCGATCTGCTCACCCGCGAGGAGCGCGCCGCCGGCACCGCCACCTACATCTTCGGCTATCGGCTGGCGATGGTGCTCTCTGGTGGCCTGGCGCTGGTGCTCGCCGATCACGTCTCGTGGCGCGTGGTCTACGCGATCCTGGCGGGCGGCATGCTGGTCGGCGTGATCACGACGTGGCTGGCGCCCGAGCCCGCCGCGGCCGCACCACCGCGCACCCTGCGCAGCGCCGCGATCGATCCGCTGGTCGATTATTTTCGCCGTCGCGGCGCGATCGCCATCCTCGCGTTCATCACGCTGTACCGCGTGGGCGACGTGGTCGCGAACGTGATGGTCACGCCGTTCCTGCTCTCGCTCTCGTTCACCAACAGCGAGGTCGGCGTGGTGTACAAGATCGCCGGCACCAGCGCCACCATCGTCGGCGCGCTCGGCGGCGGCGGAATCGTCGCGCGGCTCGGGCTGTATCGATCGCTGTTCCTCTTCGCGTTCACGCAGGCGGCCGCCAACCTCGCGTACAGCGCGCTCGCGCTCGCCGGCCACTCGACGCCGCTCCTGTGGATCGCGGTCGGCGTCGACAACCTGTGCACCGGCCTGTCGATCGCCGCGCTCGACGCGTTCCTGATGGCGCTGTGCAACAAGCGCTTCAGCGCGACCCAGTTCGCGCTGCTGGCCAGCGCGTCGGGCCTGGCCGGCCGCCTCGTCGGCGCGAGCTCGGGTTACCTGGCGGGCGCGGTGGGCTGGCCGCTGTTCTTCGTCAGCACGATGACCCTCGCGGTCCCGGCCATCGTGCTGCTCCGCTTCCTCAAGCGCGAAGTGATCGCCGCCGACGCGGGTTAGTAGCGTTCGCTGTCGTCTTTGGGGGAGCCGGGCCAGGGCGGAGCCGTGCGGCCGTTGATGGTGGTGCCGCCTTGATAGAACGCGGCTCCGTTGGCGAGCATGTCGGCCGGGAAATTGAGCGCGGGCTTGGTGAGCGCTTCGAGCCGGCCGAGCTGCTCGGCCGTGAGGCGCACGTCGACCGCCGCCAGGTTGTCCTCGAGCTGCTGCAGGGTGCGCGCGCCGATGATCGTCGAGGTCACGCCCGGCCGGCCCTGCACCCACGCGATCGCCACGCGCGACTGGGTGGTGTCGAGCTCGCGCGCGATGCGCCCCAGCTCCTCGATCAGATCGTAGGCCTTGTCGTTGAGCGCGCTCACCGTCCACGCGCCGCGACCGGGCTCGTGCTTACCGTGCTTGTCGCGCGCGTACTTTCCGGTCAGCACGCCGCCCTTGAGCGGCGACCACGGCGTCACGCCCATGCCCAGCTCGCGCGCCATCGGCATCAGCTCTCCCTCGACGGTGCGCTGCAGCAGCGAGTATTCGATCTGCAGCGCCACCAGCGGCGCCCACCCGCGAAACCGCGCGAGCAGCTGCGCCTCGGCGCACTTCCACGCCGGCGTATCCGAGAAGCCCAGGTAGCGCACCTTGCCGTCGCGCACCAGATCTTCCAGCGCGCGCATGGTCTCCTCGATCGGCGTGTTGACCTCCCACGCGTGCATCCAATAGAGATCGATGTAGCTGGTCTGCAGCCGGCGCAGCGAGTGCTCGCACGCGGCGATGATGGCCTTGCGGTTCGAGCCGCCGCCGTTGGGATCGCCCGGGTACAGGTTGGAGAAGAACTTGGTGGCGATCACCAGGCGATCGCGCTTGGCGGCGTGGCGCCCGACGTGGTCGCCGATGATCTTCTCCGAGTGGCCCTTGGTGTAGGCGTTGGCGGTGTCGATGAAGTTGCCGCCGCGCGCCACGAACGCATCGAGGATCTGCTCGGAGTCCTTCACGCTCGAGCCCCAGCCCCAGTCTTCGCCAAAGGTCATGGCGCCGAGGCACAGCGGCGAGACGCGCAAACCGGAGTGGCCGAGCGTGACGTAATGGTCGAGGGGCATGGGCTCTCCTGTGGCGGTAGCTTACACCTCAAGGCCAAGGCCAAGGCGCGCGTCGAGGATCACCGGGACGCCGCCCGACGGCGCGAGCGTGATGCCGCGCCGTTCGATGCGCACCCGGCTGCCGGGCGCCGCGCGCAGCCGCACGCGCCGCAGCACCTGCGCGAGCACGATCTTCATCTCGTAGAGCGCGAACGCCATGCCGACGCACCTGCGCGTGCCGCCGCCGAACGGAAAGAACTCGTACGGCTCGGGCTTCTTGCCGAGGAAGCGCGCGGGATCGAAGCGCTCCGGATCGGGCCACGAGGCGGCGCGCTGGTGCGCCAGGTGGATGCACGCGATCGCCACCACGCCGGCAGGCAGGTCGCGGCCGCCGATGCGCATGGGGCCTTTCAGCTTGCGCGCGACGATCGAGATGATCGGCCGCGTGCGCATGGTCTCCTTGAGCGTCGCGTCGAGGTAGGCGAGGTTGCCGATCTGATCGACGTCGAGCGGCCCCGGGCCGGTCACGCGGTCGCGCTCCTCACCGAGCGCGCGCAGCACCTCCGGGTGCTCGAGGATGCGGTGGATGGCCCAGGCCAGCGAGGTCGCGCTGGTCTCGTGGCCCGCGAGCAGGAGCGTGAGCAGCTCGTCGCGCAGCTCCACGTCGCTCATCGGTTGACCCGCCTCGTCGCGCGCCGCCATCAGCATGGTCAGCACGTCATCGCCGGCTGCGCTCGCACGCGCACGGCGCTCGGCGAGCTCCTCGTAGATCAGCGCGTCCACCTCGCGCCCCACCTGCAACAGCTCGCGCCAGGGCAAGAGCCGCGAGAGGTCGAGCGCGAACGGTCCGAGCCGCACCGGATCCATCGCCAGGTCGCCGATGCGGCGCGCGTACCGGGGCGGCATGAGCAGCAGCAGCGCGGTGCCCAGCCGCGAGGTGCCGAGCGCGGTGTAGCGCACCAGGAGCGCGCGCATGCGCTCGAGCCGCGGCCCCGCCCCCAGGCCGAACACGGTGCGCAGGATCACCTCGAGCGTGATGCGCTGCATCTCGGCGTGGATGGCGAACGGCTTGCCGATCGGCCAGCTGTCGATCGCGCGATCGGCGACGTCGCGCATGGTCTCGCCGTACGCGCGCATGCGCTCGCCGTGAAAGGGCGGCATCATCAGCCGCCGTTCGCGCAGGTGGCGCTCGCCGTCCATCAGCAAGAGCGAGTTCTCGCCCAGGACCGACTTGAGCACCTCGTTGGCCTCGCCGGCGTGCAGCAGCGCCGGGTCGCCGGTGAAGATGTCCTTGATCCCTTCCGGATCCGAGAACACCACCCACGGCGGCTGGTTCCACAGGCGCAGCGTGAAGCAGTCGCCGTAGCGCCGCGCGCACGCCTCCAGCATCGCGCCCGGATCACGCAGCCAACGCATCGTCGCGATCGCCGCCGGTACAGACGGCCCGTCGGGCAAACTCGCCATCCTCGCATCTTAAGCTACAATTTCCCGGTGCGGCTGCTGCTCGTGATCGTGATCGTGACCCTCTGGCCCGCCCTGGCGCGCGCGGCGGAGGACGAGCCGGCGCTGTCCAAGAAGGCCGCCTTCCTCAAGGACAAGGATGACCGCGAGAACCAGCACGCGCTGCGCGTGCCGCACGCGGGAGCGCCCGACAAGATCCTCACGCTGCACAACATGTGGACCTCGGAGTCGCTGCCGGTGACGCTCGGCGACCGGATGGAGACCACCCGCTTCGACGCACTGACGCGCTGCCACTACACCAACCAGGCGACGGTGATGGACCAGCGCCTGTACGAGACGATCTTGCGCGCCGCGGACAAGTTCAAGGCCAGCTACATCGAGATCGTGAGCGGCTTTCGCGCGCCGAAATACCAGCTGATGCTGCGCAAGAAGGGACACGAGGTAGCGCGCGACTCCGAGCATCCGCGCGGCCACGCGGTCGACTTCCGCATCCCGAACGTGCCGACCAAGATCCTCCTACGCTACGTGCGGTCGCTGCGCCTGGGCGGCGTCGGCTACTACCCGGAGTCGAAGTTCGTCCACTGCGACGTGGGTCGCGTGCGCTTCTGGAAGGGCCACTAACCGCCGGGGGGATCCCAGCCGGCGAGCGCCTTCTCGACGAACTCCAGGCGATCCTGGCCCCAGAACAAATGGCCGCGCACCAGGAACGAGGGCGCGCCGCACACGCCGTTGCGCAGCGCCTCGTCGGTGTTGTCGATCAGCGCCTGCTTCACCGAGGGCTCCGGTGCCAGCGCGCGCTCGAGCGCCGACGGATCGGCGCCCACCTCTTTGACCAGCGGCGCGAGCACGTTGGGATCGCTGATGTCGCGATCGGCGGCCCAGAACGCGCGAAAGATCGCGTGCGAGAGCGCCGGCAGGAGCTTCGGCTCGACGGCCAGCGCGAGCCGCAACGGCAGCACCGTGCGCATCGGGAAGCGCGAGGGCCAGGCGAACGGCACGTTCCAGTAGGCGGCCCAGTCGAGCACGTCGCGCTGCAGGTAGCGGCGCTTGGGCTCGGAGGCCGCCTGCATGGGCACGACCGGGGTGCCGATCGCCTTGAACAACGCGCCGAGCAGAAACGGCCGCCAGTGAATGGTCGCGCCCTGGGCGACCCGTTCGATCTGGGTCGCGCCGAGGTACGCGTAGGGCGACGAGAAGTCGTAGTAGAAGGTGAGCTCGTTCATCCGCGAAGCGCCTTCTCGACCAGGTGCATGCGGTCCTGCCCCCAGAACAGCGTGCGCTGCGCGCCGTCGACCACGATGAAGGCCGGCACGCCGAACACGCCGTCGCGCACGGCTTCGTCGGTGGCGCGGTGCAGCGCGTCCTTGACCTCGGGCGCGTCGATGCCCGTGCGCGCGAGCTCGGGGTCGAGGCCGACCTCGCTGCACACCGCCGCGAGCACGTTGCGATCGGCGAGATCGCGGTTGTCGCCGAAGTAGCTGCGATACAGCGCGTGGGTCAGCCGGACGCGATGGTCGCCGTCGACGGTGTGGCACAGGCGCATCGCCTCCACCGAGCGGCGCGGATGTTGCGGATGCAGCTGCAACGGCACGCCGAAGTGCGCCGCCCAGCGCTTCATGTCCAGGTAGTTGAGCCGCAGCTTCGCGGCCGGCATCTGCGCCGCCGGAACGTCCGGCGCACCGATCGCGCGAAACACGCCGCCGAGCAGGATCGGCCGCCACTCGACCTTCACGCCCGCGCGCTCGCCCAGCGCGGCGACCCGCGTCGAGCCGAGGTACGCGTAGGGACAGACCAGATCGTAATAGAAGACCAGCTGCATCACTTGCTGCAGTGTAGCGCCTTGGAGTCGGTCGGCGCGTGGCATTGCAAGCACATGCGCGGGTTGCGATCGGCGAGCGCGTGGCAACGGTCCGAGCTCGCCCAGCTCATCGGGTGCGGGTTCACCTGCAGCTTGCCGAACTGGCCGGCGCCGGTGCGCGCGCCGTGGCACTCGAGACAGGTCTCCTGACGGTGGCACGACACGCACTGCTTGAGCTGGCGCTGCGCCTGCCACGCGTGGTGCTGCGGGTTGCCGGTCGCCGACGCGTCCGCCCAGCCGGCCGGATGGAAGGTGCGCGAGCCGAACGGCACGAAGCCCGGCCCCGAGCCGGTGCGCGCGTCGACCACGCCGAGCCGCTCGTGGCAGCCGAGACAGAACGACTGCGCGCGGTGGCAGCTCGAGCAGTTGGGATCGTTGCGGCGCGCGTCGATCGCGTGGCGGTTGACGTAGTCGTTGCCGTGGAAGTCGAGCGGCTTGACCACGCCGTTGTGGCACGACTGGCAGTAGTCCTGACGGTGGCAGTTGAGGCAGTATTTCTCGTCGTTCTGCGCGACCGCGGTGTGGTGCGTGCGGAAATCCAGCGTATGCGCGTCGCCGCGCAACAGGCCCGACGGGCGCAAGATCCCCGACGAGAACGTGGTCTCGACGGTGCCGTCGAAGCGCACCGGATGGCAGGTGGCGCAGCGCGAGGACGCGTGCTGCTTCTGCCGGCTCGAGTCGTGGCAGCCCAGGCACAGGCCCATGGTCGGCAGCTGCGCGCGAGTCGCCAGGTCGACGTCCTTGAGCTCGCCGTGGCACTTGCCGCACGGCACGCCGCGGTCGAGGTGCGCCTTGTGATCGAAGCGGATGTTGGGCGCGGGCACCACCACGCGCTCGATCGGCGCGCCGGCCACGTAGCTCGGGTGGCACATCAAGCACGACGTGGCGAAGCGCTCCTGCGCCTTCTTGTCGCGCTTCTCGGGCTGATCGCGCTCGATGGTGTGGCAGGTCGAGCACACCTCCTCCGACGGCACCAGATCGTCCGCGGAGAGCCGCGAAGTGGGCGCCTTCTCGTGGCAGAAGTCGCAGGCGATGTTCTTCTTGAGGTGTTGCGCGTGCGAAAAGCGCAGCGGCAGCCTCTGCGACGGAAACACCACCTCCGACGGCGCGTTGGCCCACGCCGCAGGCGCGCACGCCAGCACCAACGCGATCGCGAACGCGCGCTTCACTGGCCGCTCCAGGCGCGCGGCCGGGAAAAGCCGTGGCCGCGCGCGCCGAGCACGAACGACACATCGAGCAGCGCGACCGCGCGGAACTGGCTCGACCAGAAGCGATTCACGTTCTCTTCGATCACCAGGTGCAGCGTCAGCCCCTTGACGAAGCTGTAGCGCGCGCCGGCCTGGATGCCGAGCGAGTGCGCGTGATCGATGACCCGCGAGTCGTCGCGGAAGTACACGTACGAGAGCCGCCCCTCGACGGCGAGGCCGCTCTCCCAATCGCCGAGGATGCGCAGCGAGCCGCTCGCGTCGACACCCGCGCGCGTGCCGCCGTATCCGTCCTCGTAGTAACCATCGAGGCGCGCAAAGCCGCGGCCCAGATCGACGCGCGCGCCGGCCGACGCGCCGTACGACATCGAGGTGCCCAGATTCGCCGGCGGCGTGGCCGACGAGCCCGTGAGCGGCTCGTCATTGAACAGCCGCGTGAACCCGCGCGCCAACAGCCGCCAGCGCCCCTGGGTGAAGTCATAGGTGAGGCGCACGTCGTTGAACGCCTCGGCGCCGAACACGTTCCAGATCGAATCGCCGTCGAAGGTCGGCGCCGCGTACACATACTCCGCTTGCAGCCCGTGGTGTCCCGGCAGGTTCGCGCGCACGCCGGCCTGCAGCTCGTCCATGCGGCCGGCCAACAGGTTGTAGCGAAAGCCGAACCACGGCACGAGCACGCCGTGCAAGAGCCGGCCGCGCGCGGTGACGCCGATCTTCTCGTCGACCACGCCGGTGTCGGCCTCGCCCGGCTGCGGCGCGGCGGTATACGACATCGTCCGCAGGTACGACACGCGCGCGGTGATGTAGGGCAGGCCGAAGGTCTTGGCGGCGACGCCGAAGGTGGGCTGCAGCGCATCCTCCTGGCGCGCGGCGAGCGAGTCGCGCTCGTTGCCGCCGAGCGCCACTCCGTCGGTGCGATAGACCGGCGAATCGAACGGCGCCGCGCCGGTCACGTTGAGCCCGCCCCACGCTTCGATGGCCACGTTGAACGGCGTGTGCACCTCGAGCGACAGCCCGTCGAACGATTGGAAGTCGAACAGATCGACCATCAGCTGCCGGCCGAGCTTGAAGTCGAGCACGCCGGCTACAGCGCGCCCGCCGATGTAGGCGTACAGCAGCTCGAGGCGGTCATCGTACAGCTCGCGCTGCGGCGTGCGACCGGTCAGCTCGCGGAGCTGCGTGAAGTCGCCCAGCTCGGCCTCGAAGCGCATCGAGATCGACAGGTAGAACTGGTTGCGCTCGAGCGGCCGGCCGTAGAGATCTTTCGGCCCCAGGTTGTACAGGTGCAATCCGAGGTATTGCGTGAGCCGCCGCCGGTTGACCAGCGTGTCGTCGCCGGCGCGCAGCTGGTACCCCTGGCCTATGGTCTCGGCGTTCAGCTCGAAGTCATAGGCGCGCGCATCCCGTGTGGATCCGAGGAGCAGCAGGAACGCGACCAGCGCACGCACGCGGCGCGCACAGTAACAAGAATCAACGCGTGAGGGTGAGGTTGTCGACCGCGACGGTTCCGAACAGCGCGCCCACGCCGACCTGGCCGCGCGTGATCCCAGCGCTCGCCGGCAGGCAGCGCAACAGGAGCCGCGTCGGGTTGCCTACCTGCAACACGCCGGCGCGCCAGTCGAGGGTGATCGGCTGCAGGCTCCCGTCGGGCAGCTCGGTCGGGTCGAGCGCCTGGCCGCTGCAATCCGCGACCGGCGCGACCACCGACTGCCCGGCGCGCGTCGAGCTCACCGTGTAGAGCGTGACCGGGCGGCCCGGCTCCAGGCCGACGAACGCGTAGGCCGCCTCGGAGATCCAGCCGAACAGCACCGCCGCGCCGGCCGCGCCGTGTCGCCCGGCGGAGAGCGTGACCGTGACGCCGTCGGTGATCATGCCGGCCACCAGCGCGAGCTCGCCGGGACGCCCGCCTTCGCCCGGCGCGCTCGCGTCGAGCTCGAGCGCCCCGCCGGTGAGCGCGACCCGGTCGGGACGGCGCGGCAGATACGCGTCGGAGGCCTCGAAGGTGAGCGTCGGCAGGCTGGAGAACGGGCCCAAGGGAGAGCGCAGGTAGAGGAACGCGTCGGTGGTGGCGCCGCCGCCGCTCGAGCCGCCGGCAAGCAGCACCGTGCCGTCGTCGAGGCGCGTGGCGGTGTGACCGGTGCGCGGATAGGCCGCGGCGAGCGCCAGCATGCCGCCGCGGCCGTCGTAGACCACCAGCGGCGCTTGCAGCCCGGCGTCGCCCGCCACCAGGATCGCTCCGTCGTCGAGCGCGGTGACGGTGTGACCGGCGCGCGGGACCGCCAGCGCCGGCAACGCGACTGCGCCTTCGGCCGAAGACAGCCACGCGGCGGCCTGCGTGTCGGGCGCCGCCACGCCGCCCACCAGCGCGATCGCCCCCGTCGGCAACAGCGCGCCGCGCCCGCTCCCCGGCCCGGCATCGATCGGCCGCAGCTCGTCGGGGTCGAGCACCTCGAGCGGCGGCTCGCCTCCCCCTTCGCCGCGCCCGCCCGCCACCAGGATCGACCCGTCGCCGCGCAGGATCGCGTCGTGATCCCAGCGCGCGTACAGGAGCGGCGGCCCGTCGCCGAACGCGTTGGCGCGCGGATCGAAGATCACCGTCGACGAGAGCGTGCGATTCGGCGCGCAGACGCCCGCGTCGAGCTCGGCGCAGCCGCCGATCAAGATCACGCGCCCATCGCCGAGCGTGGTGGCGGTGTGAAACGCGCGCGGGCCGCCCCCGAGCAGCGCCGGCGCTCCGTCGACAGTGCCGTCCACGCCGTGGTGCGTGTAGCCCTCCGACGCGATGCCGCTTGGCAACCGACTCGAGACCTGCACGCCGCCGGTGATCAGCAGATCTCCGCCCGACAACACGGCGACCGCGTGGCCGAGCACCTGGCGCGCATCGACCTGCGTGGCGCCTCCCTCGTCGACGCGACGGAACACCGCGGCCGGTCCGAGCAGATCGGCCACCGGCGTATACAGCTCGAGCCGCGGCACCGGATTTCCGTCGCCGTCCATGCCGCCGGTGATCAACACCGACCCCGACGGCAGATGCGTCGCGCGATGCCCGGCGCGCGCGTAGTTGAGCTTGGCCGTCGCGCACAGCCCATCGGGCGGCCCGTAGGCGACCGCCACCTGCGAGCCGAACACGTCCGCCAGCTCGAGCGGCGCCGAGCGCGCGAACGCCACCAGGCCGTCCTGGCCCAACCCCTCGACGGCGATCACGCGCGTGCCCTTGGGCAGCGTGAGCTTCGCCGCCCCGTCGGGCGTGGCCGAGACCACGCTCGCGGGCGCCGGCGGAAAATCCCCCAGCCCGCTCATGCGCACCTCGTTCACCGGCCGGCCATCGAGGCAGCTGACGGCCAGCGCCGGCACGACCTCGAGCTGGCGTTCAGCAGGGCTGCACGCGGCCAGGAGGAGCACCACCACAAAAGAAAGTCGCACGGGTCCGCGTCCTTTTTACCACGGGGCGAGGCGCGCTCACGAGCCGCGTGCTAAAATACCGTCGGTGCTAGACGTGGAGACCCTCGCGTTCGGCAAGTACCAGCTGGTCGAGCAGCTCGCCGAAGGCGGGATGGCGGTGGTGTGGCGCGCGCGCATGGTTGGGCCGAACGGCTTCCAGAAGGAGTTCTGCGTCAAGCAGATCCGCCGCGAGCTGGCCGAGCGCGCCGAGTTCATCGAGCTGTTCGTCGCCGAGGCCAAGCTCACGGTCTCGTTGACCCACGCCAACATCGTCCCGGTCTACGAGCTGGGCATGGTCGACGGCACCTACTTCCTGGCGCTCGAATTGATCGACGGCCCGCCGCTGGCCAAGCTGATCAAGTTGGGACCGCTGCCGCCGCAGCTCGCCGCCTACATCGTCGAGCAGGTGCTGCGCGGGCTCGACTACGCGCACCGGCGCGGCGTGGTGCACCGCGATCTGTCGGCGGCCAACGTGCTGGTCTCGCGCGACGGCGAGGTGAAGATCGTCGACTTCGGCATCGCCGCGCCGATCGACGGGCGCGCGGTGCGGGGCGGCTCGCGCGGCTACATGGCGCCCGAGCAGGAGAACCACGGCAAGACCGACGCGCGCTCGGATCTGTACGCGGTCGGCGTGCTGTTGTGGGAGCTGCTCGCCGGTCGGCGCTACGCGGTGGGGCCGGTCCCCGAAGGCACCGAAGAATCCCTGCGCGCAGTGATCGTGCGCGCCACCGCGCCGCTCCCCGATGATCGTTTTCCCGACGCCGCTGCGATGCTCGCGCAGGTCTCGCGCTACTTGCGCGACATGTCGATGGGGCCGACCCAGACTGAGCTGTCCGCGTACGTCCGCAAGCGCTGCCCCGACGTGCCGCTGGAGCTGCGCGCGCGCGGGCTCGATCCGACGCGCCGCTCGGGCCCGCAGACCATTCCGGTCGCCGGACGAGACGCCTCGCGCGCCACCGGCCCGCGCACCGTGCCGGTCGCCGATCCCACGCGCGCGACCGGCAAGCAGGTCACCTTCGCCACTCGCATCGAGCTCGAGTCTGCCTCGCGCGCGCGCCGTTCGTCTCGCGCGGTGTGGGTGGCGGCCGGCGTGTCGGCGGTGCTGCTCGGGCTGGGCGCCGTCGCCTGGCTGCGCTCCCCCGCCGTCGCCAATCCGCCCGTCGAGAACGTGAAGGTGAACGATCACGCGAACGGGAACGGGAACGCAAACGGGAACGCGAGTGATCGCGTCAACGTGAGCGCCAGCCCAGCCGGCCACCTGTCGGTGCGCACCACCCCGCCCGGCGCAGAGATCCGCCTCGGCGATCGCGTGCTCGGCAGCTCGCCGCTCGACCTCGATCTACCCGCCGGCACCGCGCTCGCGCTGCACGTGCGCAAGCACGGCTTCGCGCCCATCGACAAGACCCTGGCATTCACCGGCACGCCGCTCGCAGCGACGGTGAACGAGCGGCTCCAGGCGCTCGCGCGCGGTGAGCTCACGCTCAACGCGCTCCCCTGGGCGCACGTCACCATCGACGGCGAGAAGAAGCCCGACACGCCGCTCCAGCGTCTGCCCCTCCCGGCTGGTCCGCACCAGATCCGCCTGGTCTGCCCGCCCACCGGCCGCGAGCTCAAGTTCACGGTGGTCGTCGAGCCCGACACCGAAGTGCGCCGCCTCGCCGACCTGCGCAGCGAGCCCAAGCTCCTCGACTGACTACTTGGTGAACCTCGGCCCTTCGAGGTTGGCCTGGTAGGTGGTGTCGTGGGGCGCGAGGCCGGCGGAGAGGCCGACCACCAGCGAGGTGACCACCAGCGCGCCGGCCCATAGCCAGGGTCGCTCGTAGAACTTCAGGCGCGGCGCCTTGGGAACCGGCGGCGACGCCAGCGGCTCGGGACGCGGGTGCGCGATCGGCGCCGCTTCGAGCACCAGGCGGCCGTCCGCATCGGGACGATCGAGCGCGTCGGGCGCGCAGCCCTCCGGCGCGGCGTCGAGCCATTTCACCAGCGCGTCGGCGGCGCGATCGAGATCGGGCGCCTCGCGAGAGGTGTGCGCCGCGGTCGCGCAGCCGGTGCCGCGAAAGCGCTGGCCGACCAGCGTCAGCACGCCCGCATCGACGCCAATGGCCATCGCCACCGCACCGTCGATGCCCAGCGTCTCCACCAGCGCCGCCACCCCGCCGCGCGTCGGGCGCGTCTTGAGCCCGGCCAACGCCTCGTCGAGCGGATCGACCGGCAGGCTCAGCCGCACCTCTGCACCGCCGTCACCGACCTCCACGATCGTCGCCGTGTCGAGCCGCCCGCCGGCGCTCGCCGACACCAGGTGCTCGCCCGCGCCCACCTCGAGCGTCGCGGGCGCCTCCCCCGCCGGCCGGCCGTCCACCCACAGCCGCGCCGGCGGCGTACTGACGATCGTCAGCTTGCTCCGCTTCGACGGCGCGATCGCCTCGCCGAACGCGCGCGCCACGTCGGGCCGCACGGTCGCCTCGGTGAGCTGCGCCGCGCCGTCGAGCGCCACCGCCCGCCGGAACGCCCGCGCGGCTTCGGCGCCGCGCTTGAGCTCGAACAGCGCCACGCCGCGCGCCAGCACCACCGCGCTCATCAGCGACGGCACGCCCGGCCGCGCGAGCTCGACCTCGTAGATCCGCTCGGCGCGCCCAAGCAGCGCCTCGGCACGGTCCAGCTCGACCCGCTCCAGCGCGCGACGCCCGTCGTCGACGAGTGCGCCCGCCTTGGCGAAGAACGCCAGCTTCTCCCGGGGCACCCAACCGCGCGCGTGCTCCTTGCGCCCGAGCTCGATCGCGCCGTCCATCACCTCGGCGCCGCCCGCCCGCAGCGCGCGCTTGAGCGCCTGCGCCGCCTCGGGCAGCCGCTTCCCGCCATGCCCCGTCGGAGGCGCGTACACCAGCACCGCCAGAACCACGAGCGTGTGCATCGTCGCTGTTGACCGTAGCATAAGTTCATCCGCACCGCGTGACCCTCCGCTATACTTCGCGCAACATGCAACGACCTCGCTTGCGACCACTCGAAGCCTTCCCCCTCGAGGAACAGGGCCAGCGGCTCCTCGGCTTGCGCGATCCCTCCGGGCTCACCGACGCGGTGGCGCGCCTGCCGCCGGCGGCGGTGGCGGTCATTCAGCTGTGCGACGGCGAGACCACGCGCGAAGAGATCTGCGCCGAGTTCCAGCGCCGCTACAACAGCGCGCTGCCGCGCGAGGTGCTCGATCGCCTGCTCGACCAGCTCGACCAGGCGCTGCTGCTCGACTCGGAGCGCTTCCGCAACCACTCGGCGACGGTGTTTGCCGAGTTCGCACGCGCGCCGGTCCGTCCGGCGCATCTCGCCGGCAAGAGCTACCCAGCCGACGCCGCGCAGCTGGCCGCGCTGCTCGACGGCTTCTTCGACAGCCCCAAGGGCCCCGGTCGCCCCGCCGCGCCGAACGGTGCGCTGCCGCGCGCGATCATCGCGCCGCACATCGACTTCCACCGCGGCGGCCCGGCGTACGCGTGGGCCTACCGCCCGCTCGCCGAGGCGGCCACGCTGCCCGAGCTGGTGGTGGTGTTCGGCACCGACCACAACGGCGCCGATCACCCGTTCACGCTCACCCGCAAGCATTACGACACGCCGTTCGGCCGCATGGAGACCGACACCGCGCTGGTCGACGCGCTCACCGCCGCGGTGCGCGAGAAGCTGGGCGAGAGCGCCGCCGAGAACCTGTACCGCGACGAGCACCACCACCGCGGCGAGCACTCGATCGAGTTCCAGATGGTGTGGATGCGCCATCTATGGAAGGAGCGCGCCGACGCCATTCGCGTGGTGCCGATCCTGTGCGGCTCGCTGCAGCATCTCTTCAAGGACGCGCGCGATCCGTCGACCGACGCCACCGTCTCGGTGCTGCTCGGCGAGCTCAAGCGCCTGGTCGAGGGCCGCCGCACGTTGTGGATCGCCGGCGCCGATCTGGCGCACGTCGGCCCGCGCTTCGGCGACCCGCAGCCGCTCGACGCCGCGGACCGCGACTCGCTCGAACGCCGCGATCAGGCCACGCTCGACGCCGCCTCGCGCGGGGACGCCAACGCGTGGTTCCACGAGATCGCCCGCGAGCAGGATCGCCGCCGCGTGTGCGGCCTGCCACCCATCTATGCGCTCCTCGAAGCCGCCCGCCCGGGCGCCGGCCAGGTGCGCGCCTACGGCCAGTGTCCCGCCGACGACGAAGGCGGCTCACTGGTCTCGATCGCCTCGGTGGTCTATGGAGACGTCGCATGAATCGCCTGAACCGTACCCTCGCGCTCGTGATCCTGCTGATCGCCGTTCCCGCCGCCGCTCATCCGCCCGAGGAGTTTCTCGAGGGGGACGAGCTGACCTGGCTGCTCAAGAAGAAGCTCAAGCTGGCGCACAAGAACGAAGCGAGCTACCAGGCGCGCATCGCCGAGCTGGAAAAGAACCTGCAAGTCACCGAGGAGACCGGCTCGAGCGCCAAGCAGACGCTCGAGCAGCGCGCTGCGTCGCTCGAGCACGAGAACCAGCTCTTGAAGCAGCGCCTGAGCGCGCTCGGCCAGGAAGCCGGCAAGACCACCGCCAACATGGAAGAGCTCAAGCGGCGCATGGAGGAGCTCAAGAAGGCGCAGGAAGCGGCCGAGAAGCGCGCCGCCCAGTTCCGCGACATGGTCGCCAAGTTCAAGTCGATGGTCGACGCGGGCAAGCTGCAGGTGGAGATCCGCAACGGGCTGATGCTGGTCAAGCTCCCCGACAACATCCTATTCGATCCTGGCAAGACCGATCTCAAGTCGGCCGGCAAAGAGGCGCTGCGCCAGGTGACCGAGATCCTCAACGGGATCGAAGGCCGCAAGTTCCAGGTCACCGGCCACACCGACAACGTCCCGATCCGCGGCAAGCGCTTCAAGTCGAACTGGGAGCTCTCGGCGGCGCGCGCCGTCGAGGTGGTCAAGGTGATGATGGCGGCGGGAATGGACGGCGCGCGGCTCTCCGCGGCCGGCTACGCCGATCAGCTCCCCGTGGCGCCCAACGCCGACGCCCTCGGCCGGCTGCAGAACCGGCGCATCGAGATCGTGGTGCAGCCCAACCTCGAGGATCTTCCGCAGATAGATCAGAAGATCGACGCCGCACGTCCTTGACAGCCCCGACGTATCAGTGAGATCGTTTCGCCGCCATGAAGCTAAAACTGCTCGCCTTCGGTCTGCTCGCCGCCGCGTCCTGGGGATGCCCGCACACCATCCACGGCATCATCACCTCCGACGAGCGCAAGATCTGGGTCATCACCACCACCCACGACGGCAACCAGGAGGTCTACCGCTGCGGCGACCTCACCGGCCCGGACCAGCCGCCGAACCCGGTGTGCAAGCACGCGCCGCTCGATCCGATCCCATGAACAAACGAGACGAGATCTACCGCGAAGAGCTCGAGGACCGCGCCTGCCTGCTCTACCGCCTCGGCTATCCGGCCAAGGCGACCAAGGCCCGGCTCAGAGCCAACGTCGCGTGGGACTTCGAGATGCACGGCAAGTTCCGGCACGAGAAGGACATCGACAAGATCGTCGACGCCGTCTATCGCCGCGGCGGCGGTGGCTCCGGCGCCCCATCCGTTTGATCCGAGGGAGACCCCATAAAATGACCAAGATGATCGTCATCGGCCTCAGCGCGGCGCTCCTCGGAGCCGCCGGGTGTGGGCCGGGCCAGGATCTGTTCGACGCCAAGGTGGCGGAGCTCAACAAGACCAAGGCGGAGCTCGACCAGACCCGCAGCGATGCCACCAAGGCCAAGAAGGCGTGCGACGAGCGGCAGGCCGCGCTCGACAAGGACAACGAAGACCTCAAGACCCGCCTCGCGGCGCTCGGTCAGGACATGACCAAGATCTCGGGCGATCTCGGCGCGGCCAAGAAGCGTGTCGAGGAGCTCAAGAAGGCGCAGGAAGCGGCCGAGAAGCGCGCCGCGCAGTTCCGCGAGATGGTGGCCAAGTTCAAGTCGATGATCGACGCCGGCAAGCTGCAGGTCGAGATCCGCGGCGGGCTGATGCTGGTCAAGCTGCCGGACAACATCCTCTTCGATCCGGGCAAGACCGATCTCAAGCCGGCCGGCCAGGAGGCGATCAAGCAGGTCGGCGAGATCCTCGCCGGCATCGAGGGCCGCAAGTTCCAGGTCACCGGCCACACCGACAACGTCCCGATCAAGAGCGGCAAGTTCAAGTCGAACTGGGAGCTCTCGACCCAGCGCGCCGTCGAGGTCGTCAAGTTCATGGCCAAGAACGGCATGGACGACAAGCGGCTCTCCGCCGCCGGCTACGCCGACACCCTGCCGGTCGCCGACAACGGCACCGACGACGGGCGCCGGCAGAACCGCCGCATCGAGATCGTGGTGGTTCCGAACATCGAAGAGCTGCCCGGGATGGACGATTCCATGCTCAAGCCGTCGACTTGACAGAAATCACATCCCCGGTTAGAAGACGCCGGAACTGATTCGAGGCCGTCCGCCTTGTCGACGAATGCGATCCGTGAGCTCTCCAAAGTCCCTTCGCTGCACAACTGCTGGGTCGCAATCGACCCGGGCGGCATGCGCAACGATCGCGTAACCCCTCTCAAATTCTCACTAAAGTCCGGCGCGGTGGTGGTCGATGCCGACTCCGAGCTGGACGTGCTGTGCGCCCGCCTCAAGGACGCCAAGCAGACCTCTCTCACCATCGTCTACGCCGGCTCCAAGTAACCTACCTGTAAGATTTTACTGGGTTTTTGGCGTAAGCACAGCTTGACGTCGAGCCCCGCCGGGCCCGATACTGGGTCCGACCACACATAGTTACTCTGCAACAGAGCAAGTCCGCGACGCGGACACGCAGAGCCACGCACCCTCGTTCGCCGTCGAACGCGGGAGAGGCGGGCCGCCAGAGTGGGATCCGGAAGGAGCGCGAGCTCCGCCTGGCCTGCTTGGCGTTGTATCCGCCCTCAGCCGCGCGCTTCGGTTTCCCACCAACGGGAGAGCGAGAGCGAATGAACGAGGGTCTCAGCACCACCGAAGGAGCGAGCCAGCCGCGCAGCGAGAAGGATCCGTCCTCTCAGCTGTTCGGCCGGTTCCGCATCCTGCGCACGCTCGCCTTCGGCGGCATGGCGCAGATCCTCCTCGCGGCCGAGCAGCGCACCGGCAAGCTCGTGGTGCTCAAGCGAATTCTCCCTCATTACGCCAATAACCCGGAGTTCGTTCAATTTTTCATTCATGAAGGTCGGCTCGGCCAGCGCCTGCGCCATGAGAACCTGGTGCAGACCCTGGAGGCCGGGCAGGTCGGCGATACCTGTTACATCGCGCTCGAGTACCTGCGCGGGCAGCCGGCCATCGAGCTGTTGCGGGCGGCGGCACGCGCCAAGATCGAAGTGCCGCTCGGCGTGGCGGTGCGCATCGTCGCCGACGCCGCGCGCGGGCTGCACCACGCCCACATCGCCACCGACCTCGAGGGCATGCCGTTGCACGTCGTGCACCGCGACGTGACCCCGCACAACCTGTTCGTGTGCGCCGACGGCTCGACCAAGGTGCTCGACTTCGGCATCGCCAAGGCCGAATCGCAGCTGCACCACACGCGCACCGGCACCATCAAGGGCAAGTTCGCGTACCTGGCGCCCGAGCAGGTCAAGGGCGACGGCATCGACCACCGGGTCGACGTGTTCGCGCTCGGCATCGTGCTGCATGAGCTGCTCACGCTCAAGCCGCTGTTCCGCGGCGGCAACGACGGCGAGACCCTGCAGCGCGTGCTCACCCAGGAGGTGCTGCCGCCCGAGCGCATCCGGCCGGGCGTGCCGCCGGGGCTGGGCGCGGTCGCGCTGCGCGCGCTGCAACGCGATCGCGAGCGACGGCTGCCGTCGGCGCAGGCGCTGGCCGACTCGATCGAGGCGGTGGCGGCGGCCGAGGGCATCGATGCCTCACGCGAGACAGTGGCGCGGCTGCTGCTCACGCTGTTCCCGCACGTCGAGGACCTGGGCGAAACGGTCGACCTCGCATCGGTGGTCGCCAGCGACGCACCAGCCGAGACGCCGCCCACCGGAGTCGGCGCGCTCGACGATCAGGCGGTGCCGATCTCGGTCCGTGACGCGCCCACCTCGCCGATGCCGATCGCGCCTCACCATGCGGTGGCCGCGTTGCAGTCGACGAACACCTTCGCGCGAATGCGGCGCCGGACCGGGCGCGTGGCGCTGCTGGTGGCCTCGGCGTCGGCCGTGCTGGCGCTCGCGCTCACCTCGACCACGTGCCTGCACTACCTGGCCTCCGGACCCGCGCCCAAGGCCACGCCGGCGATCGCCGCGGCGCCGCTCGCGACGCCCGGCCCGGCCAACGCGGTGGAGCCTGAGCCAGCGCCGGCGCCTTCTGCCCGGCCGGAGGCGGCTCCTCCCGCCGTCGCGGCTGCCGCGCCCGCTGCGGTGGCGGCCGGAGCGCCTGCCGAGGCGACTCTGCGCATTCAGACCGACGGTGCTGCGACCTTCCTCGTCGACGGGCGGCCGCAGCGGCCTGCGTCCGACGGCGCGCTGCACCTGTCTCCCGGCAAGCATACGATCGCGGTCTCGGCCGCGACCCTCGCCTTTCCGCGCACGCTGCAGATCGAGCTCAAGCCGAAAGAAGCGGCGCTGCGCGCCGTGCACGGCGGCCGCGGGCAGCTGCGCGTGGCGGTGACGCCGTGGGCCGAGGTGATCGTCGACGGCCGCACGCTGGGCGTGACGCCGCTTCAGCCCGCCGACCTGACCGAGGGCGCCCACTGGGTCACCCTCAAGAACGGCGATCTGGGCGTGACCACCAGGCGCCGCATCATCGTCAGCCCCAACAAAGAGGCGCTGCTCAAGGTCGACCTGTTCGCCGAGAAGAAGCTCTAGTCGGTCGACGCGGTGATGGTGATCGAGACGCCGGCGGATTTGCCCGAGGCGAGCGTCTGCTCGGCGCACCCCCGGCCGATGCGCGGGCGCTGTCCGTCGGGAGATTGGAACGCCTCGGCGTAGAAGACCAGGTGGCGGTCGGCCGGGATGCCGGTCAGGTGCTTGGCGGTGCCGTCGACGGTAAACAGCGCGTGGCGAACCACCTCGAGCTCGGGATCGTCGAGCGGCGACACCGGCTCCAGCGCGCGCACGCAGGTGGCTTGATCGCCGCCGAGCACCAGGATCTCGACGGATCCGACATCGCTGGCCTGCAGACCGCTCGTCGAATCGATCGCCATCTCGACCGACTCGATTGTGGGCTCGACCACGCAGCCGGCCGCGCATACGAGCAGCGCGAGGATCGCCTTCATCTCAGCGCACCTGGAAGTCGAGCACCGCGTCGGCGGTCCCGCCCGAAGGAGGTCTGAGCGCGAAGTACAAGCCGACGCCCAGCCCGGCGGCCGCCACCGCGCCGACGGTGGTCCACAGCCACCAACTCTTGACCACGCTGCGCTTCTTGGGCTCGGGCGCGTCGGCGACCCCGAGCCCGCCCACCGACGAGCCCGGTAGCTCGGCCGACCCGCGCGCTGCGTTGGGCACGCCGGTCACGGGCAGCTCGAGCGGATGCTCGCGGCTGGCCGACTGCGCGAAGCCAGCCGGCCCGCGCGCCTCGGCGTAGTACTCGAGCATACCGTTTTGCTGCAGCGACACCGACGCGAGCAATCGATCGTCGGCGTGCGAGAGCGGCGCCTCGTGGTAGCTGCCCTCGCCGCGCCAGCGCCACATCACCGCGCCGAAGACCGTGCCGCCGGTGCGCGAGGCCTCGAACCACAGCTCGATCCGATCCACCGTCTTGCGGCGCGGCGGCAGGGCGCGCAGGCGTGGCAGCTTCTCCAACTCGTCCTTCACCTCGCGAAACAGCGCGGCCACTTTCGGAGACGTGTATTGCGGCAGCTCGTAGCCCGGGTTGGCCTCGAGCGCCGCACGCAGCTCACGGCGCGCCGCACCGATCGAGTTGAGCGCCACGTAGTCGGCCCCCAGGTAGAACGCGCATTCGGCCTGCTCGGTCGGGTCGAGCGACGGCGACAGGCGCGCCTGCTCGAGCGCCGCCACCGACGGGGCGTAGGCAGCGTCGCGGTGCAGCGCCACGCCGCGCTGCAGGAGCGCGTGCGGGTCCTGTCTCTTGCCGGCATCGGCCGCTTCGCGCGCGCCCGCGACGGCAGACCCGAGGCACAGCACGATCGCGAGAACTCGCATCGCTCCCGCGATGGGACGCCGCCTTCGGCGCAAGGAAGGATCCATCCTCTCCAACGTACGGGCTCTCACGCAATGGATCAACCGGCTATCCCGTCGGTGAGATGGGTTACCGCCTCGCCGGCGCGTGATTCGGTGCTACCGTGGAGGCGTGCGCCGGCGTCTCGCGAACCCGCCCGATCCGATCGGCCAGGCGACCGTCGCCGCCAACCGAAATCGCCCGCGCGACTGGCAGCTCATCCGCGGCGAGGTGCTGGCGATTCTTCCTCACGGGCCGCGCAGCTCGCGCTCGGTGGCGGAGCTCCTGCCCTACGGGCTCGGCAGCGCGCTCGGCGACGGCGAGGCGGTCGCAGTGCGGGTCGACGTCGAGGACGACTACCAAAGCTTCCAGCGGCCCGAGCTCGAGCGGTTCGAGCGCGGCCGCGATTTCTACGTCGCCGACGGCAGCGGGCACGCGCTGGTGCGCTCGAGCGATGCGTCCGGCCGGCTGCACGATCGTGTCGAGCTGCACCTCGACGGCGCGTTTCGCACCCACCGCATCGACTCCACCGGGGCTCGAGGGGCGCGCACCGCCTACCTGCGTGCGCTGCGGGTTGGCCAGCCGGTTCATCTGATGGGGTGCTTGCACGTGGAGCCGGATCTCTCGGGGGTCGGCGCGGGACAGGGCGCGTACAGGGAGGCGCCGGTGATCGCGGTGTTTTCCGGTGAGCAGGCCCCCTTGCATCTGTACGACGACGCGGCTTTTCACCAGCTCGCGGCCTGGCACGCGCTGCCCTGGTACCGTAAGCTTTCGGTACTCGTGCGGAACCGATGACCCCCGGATCCCCTACAGGTGTGGCGACAGGATGACTTGTAAGTATTGCAGATCATGAAGAAATCGGGTGACAATCGCGAGCGGGATTTATATTATTGAAGTGAGGCCGCGTACGTCCTTTTCACCTGCTGGAGGTTCCTGGATGTTTCGTTCCGTCGCTGTTGCGCTCTCCCTCGGTCTGGTTGGCTGCGCCACTGCGCCGACCCCCACCGCGCGGATGCAGAAGCCCACGGCCATCTCGAGCACGCGCGTGCAGACCGACGCCACCGGCGTCTGGGACTGGATGTTCCGCTCGCAAGACGACCAGGGCGACGAGCGCGTCGAGCAGGAGGAGTGGCACCTCGCGCAGCGCGGCGCTCGCGTCGAGGGCTACTACGATCGCAAGGTCACCATGCTGTCCGTCGACGAGCGGCTGTTCCGCTGCAACCAGAAGCTCGGCTTCACCAAGGTGACGCGCGTGCGCGTGGCCGGCCAGGTCGAGGGCACCCGCGTGCAGCTCAAGGAAATCGCGTTCGATGCCAAGCCGAGCCCGTGTGACGACGGCGCGCGCAACCTGGTCGAGTACAACGGCACGCTGCGCGACGGCGCGCACCTGGCGCTGCAGTGGGGCCCGCAGGCCGGCCAGACGCTGGTGCGCCGCTCGCCCACTGACGGTGCGCTGGCGCCGCTGGTGCAGAGCGCCGAGCTCAACGGCAACGAGTCCAACGGCGTGCGCCAGGCCTCGAACGATTCGTCGAACGCGTCGGCGGAAGTCGGCGGCACCTGGGAATGGGAGCTGCGCTCGATCGACGCCGAGGGCGACGAGCGCCTGGAGCGCGAAGAGTGGCACCTGGCGGAGAGCGCCGACGGCGTCAAGGGCTACTACGACCGCACCGTGCGGCGCGTGCGCGGCGAAGGTGTGTTCGTGTGCAACGGCGAGGAGCGCTTCGAGACCTCGACCCGCTACAGCGTGGTCGGCCAGCGCTTCGGCGAGAAGGTCGTCTTGCGCGAGATCGACTACAAGGCCGACAAGAACGCCTGCGACAACGCGCAGCGCCGCCTGGACACGTACACCGGCCACGTCTCCGACGCCGAGAGCCTGGTGTTGTCGTGGGGCCCGGGCAATCAGCTCCTCCGCCGTAAGCACTAGCAGGGCGCGCGCAGCGCGAACCCTGCTATTCCGGCTGCTCCCCTCCGCTTTACAAAAACATCCGCCTCTGTTCAGATGCGCGCCATGCGCCATCTACTCCTAGCCTGCTGTGTTCTTGGACTCGCTTCCTGTGGTGATGAGGGCCCCGCTCAAGACATGGCGGGACCCGATCTCGCGACCCCGGATCTGCGGCCGATCGCGGATTTGTTCATGCCGGATTTCTCCGGCGTCTCGTGCGGCGCGATGACCTGCGGCACGGGCCAGGAGTGCTGCGTCAAGCCGAACGGCATGACCATCAGCTCGATGTGCGTCTCCGCCGGCACCTGCGACGGAGACGCCGGCGCGGCGTTCGTCTGCGACGGACCGGAGGACTGCCCGAACTCGATGGCGCCCGCGGGCGGCTGCTGCGTGAGCATCGACGGCTCGGGCGGCGGCGACGCCGGCGCGCTGGCGGGCAACGGCTCGGCGCTGTGCGTCGATCATTGCCCAGGCACGGTCACGACGGACGGCCTCGGCGGCTTCACCGCGCACTCCAAGCTGTGCCACTCCAAGGTCGACTGCGTCGGCTACACCGGCACGATCTTCGGCGCAGCCACCGTCAAATTTGAGGCGTGTTGCTCGAGCACGATGGCCGGCGCATATACGTTCTGCGCTCCATCGGCTGCGGCCGGCACGGCCGGCATCACCTGCGCGCCGTAGCTCAGGCCGCGGTCTTCATCGCTTCCCGCAACGACAGCTTCGCCACGATGTAGAGCGACTGCGCCCAGCCGAGCGGCAGGTTGTGGTTCGGCTTGCCGCCCGAAAAGAGCTCGGCGATCCGCCCGTCGGGCGTGGCGATCTCTTCGACGTGCGCGAGGTGCTGCTTGGCGCGCTCGAGGTAGCGCGCCACCGTCGCCGACGAGGCGCCCACGCGCATCGCCTGCGCGAGCATCTTCGAGTACGCGATCGACAGCCAGATGAGCCCGATCGGCCACTCGGCCTCGTTGCCGAACGGCTGCTCGGCGTTGGTCGAGAAGTAGCGATCGCCCGGGTAGCGCACCACCCCGTGCGCGCGCACCAGGTGCTTCTCGATGTTGTCGATGATCTCTTCTTGCAGCGCGAACTGGTCCTTCAAGATGTTGTACGGCCACAGGAGCGAGAGCTGCGCCAGGTCGTACGGACGCGACTCGCTCTCGCGCGGCAGGATGCGGCTGAGCGCGCGCGCGCCGTCTTCGAGGAAGCGCTCCGACACCGGGATGATCGCCGAGATGTCCACGCGCCCGCGGTACTTGTAGTCGTAGAAGCCGTGGTCGTGCCACATGGTGAGCCCGGCCAGCACCGCGCCCACCGACGAGGCGTGCAGCTCGGGTCCCTCTTCCCACATGCCGAAGTCGGGCTCGGTGTCCCAGCGCGCAGTCCACAGATACGACAGGATGTCCTTGACCACCTGGACGCGCTCGATGGTGTCGATGATGTGGAAGCCCTGCTTCATCAGATCGCCGGCCTTGAACATGAACAGGCCGAAGATGTCGAGCTGGTGGTGGCCCCACTCGTCGGTGATCTCCTCGAGCGTGGTCGGATGGACGCGCGCGTGGACCACCGCTCCCTTGGCGCGCTGCAGATCGGGCTTCTTGCGCACGCCGCGGATGATCTTCTGGTGGAACTTCTCGAACACGGTGAGCACCACCCGGTGGCTCTGCTTCACCTTGTCGTACAGCCCGAGGTACTCGTTGGCGTAGGTCGCGTACATGATGTCGCGAAGCCAGTAGACGTCGTATCGATCGTAGCCCGCCTCCCCCGAGTACGGCGACGCGATGTAGCCGCCGTTGAGCTGGCGCAGCCGCTCGAGGTGATCGTAGGCGAGCTGGATCTGACGATCGAACGGCAGATCGCGGAAGCTTGGGCTCGGCAGCGCGGTTTCCATGAGCCGCTATCATATGATAGCTTCGCTCCGCGATGAAGCACGACGCAGACATTCTGATCGTCGGCGGCGGATTGTCGGGCTGCGCCCTGGCGGCCGCGCTGGCGGACGGGCGACGGAAGATCATCGTCCTCGAGGCGCGTCAGGGCAAGAACCCGCGCTTCAACGGCGAGCTGATCCATCCCACCGGCGTCGACGTGCTGGCCGCGCGCGGGATGCTGGCGCCGCTCGAGGCCGCCGGCGCCGCGCAGGTGCTCGGATTCGCGGGCGTCCCCGCGCCCGGCAAGCCGGCGACCGTGCTCCCCTACCGCGAGATCCCGGGCTCGACCCCGTTCGGCATCGGCATCGATCACCGCCATCTGGTCGACGTGCTGCGCCGCGAGGTGGACAAGCTCAAGCCGTTCGTCGAGGTGCGCACCGGCGAGCGCGTCACCGACGTGATTCGCGACCAGGAGCGGGTGATCGGCGTACAGGCCACCTCGGGGCCGATCTACGCGCCGGTGGTGCTGGCGTGCGATGGGCGCCACTCCAAGGTGCGCACGCTGCTCGGCATGGAGGAGCACGCCAAGCTGCTCTCGTTCACCGCCGCCGCGCTGCTCGCCGACTGCAAGTTGCCGCAGCCGGGCTTTGGACACATCTTCCTCGGCGGCTGGGGACCGGTGCTCGCCTATCCGATCGGCAAGACCGACGCGCGGGCGTGCATCGACCTGCCGGCCGACATGGATCGCGGCACCGACGCGGTGATCGCGCGCGTGCGCGTCGACTACCTGCCGTATCTGGCCCCGTCGGTGCGCGCCTCGCTGCTCCTGGCGCTCGATGCCGGCGAGATCGAGCTGGCGGCGAACTACGCCATCTACACCGACGAGTGCACGGTGCCGGGCGCCGCGCTGGTGGGCGACGCGTGCGGCTGCTCGCACCCGCTCACCGCGACCGGGATGACCATCGCGCTCAACGACACGCGCCTGGTCGCCGAGGCGCTCGCCGGCGTCGAGCTGTCGTCGCGTACGCAGGTCGACGCGGCGCTCGCGCGCTACCAGACCGATCGCTACCGCTACGTGCGCGCGCGCGAGATCCTCGCCGATGCGCTCTACGAAGTGTTCCGCGGCGTCGACGACGGCACGCGCGCGATCCGCGAGGGCATCTTCCAGTATTGGGAGTCGTCCGAGGGCGCGCGCGCGCGTTCGATGGCGCTGTTGTCGGGCCACGAGAGTCGGCTGCCGGCGTTCTTGCGCGAGTACCTGACCGTAGTGCTGATGTCCACCTCGTCGGTGCTGCGCGGCCAGGTCAACGATCCGACGCTCGCCGGCAAGCTGCGCTCGCTGGTGGGCCTGGGCCGCAAGTCGATCGAGAAGCTGGGCCTGGCCGCCAAGGGCATCCGCGAGGGAAATCTACGGGTCTGAATAGTGCGGTACTCTATTCCGTCGCACCCGAACATGCTTAGGAGGATCGGATGCAGCGTCTATCGTTCGTGTTCTTGGCCTTCTTTGCCGCAGCCGCTCCCGGTTGCATCGTCGTCCAGCCTGGGCCCGGCCCCGTCGTCACGTGCTCGCCGCCCACTTTTGGCAACAGCACCGCCTCCTATCCGCAGGTCAACGTCTACCCCGGCCTGAGCACGTCCATCCCGGCCGGCGACATCGGCTACCTGGTCACCGCCAACGGCCAGGGTGGCTATCGCCTGGCGTGGACCGATACGCTGAACAGCCCCGCCTGCTTCTCCGGTATCATCACCGTCCAAGGCACGGTCAGCCAGGTCTCGGGGTTGTCGGGCCAGGAGACGCTCCAGCAGTCGGGCGCCAACCAGCTGCGCTTCGCCTCGGCGCCCGGCGCTAACGTCGACGGCATCGACTTCGTCGCCTCGACCGACCCCGCCTACTTCGACCTGTTTCTGGACGGGAGCCTGTCGGTGAACATCTACTACACCGACACGGCCACGCAACAGGTCACGACCGCGCCCGCGAACCCGGTCGCGTTCACCTCGCCGTAGCGCTATAAACGAAGGCGATGCCGCGCCTTCTGACCGAGGGGCCCGGGCTCGCGGTGAGCCCCGACCACGCGCTGCTCGCGGTTGCGGGCGCCGGTCGGCTGCGCCTGTGCGATGCGCGCACGCGCGAGGAGATCGCGCACGCCACGGTCACCGACGAGCCGATCGAGCTCGGGTTCGCCGAAGCGGCGGGCTCGGCGCGGCTGGTCGCGTTCGTGCGGCGCCAGGCGACCACCGAGGCGCGCGCGTACCTGTTGCCGCGGCTGGAGCTGGCCGCGCAGCTCGAGCTGGTCGGGCAGGTTCGGCCGGCGGCGTTCATCGGCGACCGCATCCTGGTGTGCACGGACGCGGGCGATACGCCGCGCATCGTGACGCTCGCGCCGCGCGCGATGTCGGCGGATCCGATCGCGCTGCGCGAGCCGATCCAGCTCGCCACCGCGGCGCCCGAGGAGCGGCTGCTGGTGGCGGCGCGCGACCAGGTCGAGTGCTGGGACCCGGTGCTGCGTCGCGCGCTCTATCGCCTCAACCTGCCGGTCTCGAAGCCGCGCCAGGCCGGGTTCGCGGCGCGCCGGCGATTGTTGTGGGTGGCCTCGGCGGGACAGATCGAAGTGTTCCGATTCTCCGACGGCAGGTTGCAGCTGCGCATCGAGCTCGGGCGGCGCTTTCTACAGGCGGCCGGGCATCCGGAATCGCCGCGGCTGGTGGTGGCGCTCGCCGACGATGCGGGCGAGGCCGGGATCGAAGAGTTCGATCTGGTGCTGCAGGAGCGCCGCGAGATCGCGCTCGGGGCCACGCGACCGGCCGCGTTCTGCGTCATCGAGGGCGAGGCGCCGCAGTTGGTGATCGCCGATCGCGAGAGCGCGCTGCAGTTTCTCCCGCTTCCGAAAGTGGGCGCGATCGAGGCGCCCCACTCGTCGACCAATCGCACGCCTTCGCGGCCGGCCGCACCGTCCGTGGTGATGACCGGCGCGGGCAAGGCGCGCTCGCCCAGGACGGCCGAGGCCGACGAGCGAACCGGGAGCTGGCGCGCGCGGCTCGGCCAGGGAACCGAACGGCGCGCCGCCGAGCCTGCTGCGGGTGGACGAGCCGCGCTCGCGGCGGATCGCGAAGACTACGTGGAGCCGCCGACGCAACCGCGCGCGCTCGCCGGCCCCGAAGGTCCGGGCGCGCGGAGCTGGCGCGATCGCGTGGTGGGCTGGGCGGAGGGGGCCGAGCCCGGACGCGTGCTCGAGGCGCACGATTTTCTCGACGAGCGCTCGCCGATCGGCG
>PNAM01000056.1 GCA_003170275.1 Myxococcales bacterium | reverse complement strand
CCAGCGATGAAGCACGCCGCATGAAGTCTGATGCCGCCCGGTGACCGGCGCCCCCTTGCTTTCCCAGACGAGTTCATGCCCACGCAGCCAGGTCATATGATCGAGCCAGCGGAAATTGTTCTGCACCCACCAATCGATGCGGCCAAAGGCGTCGGGGGTGGCGATTTGCGGCCGGCCGCTCGCGGTCCAGGGCCGAGGCAGGTAGGCCGAGAGCTGCGAAATGCCCAGCTTGTGGCACCAGCGGCCGCCGAGGTGATAGACCGCATCGGCAAACCAGGCGTGCTCAACTCGCATGTCGCGCTCGAAGACCTCGCGGGCCAGTTGCAACGCCCCGAAGCCACAGCCCCAACTATGGGCGACGATCCCGATCCGCGGCTGTTTGTCGAGGCTCCACCGCAGCGTCTCTTCGGCCAGGTCGCTCCAGTCGTCATCCCAGCGGTGAAACGAGACGTTCACGCGGCCGGCGTAGCGGTCGGTCGCTTCCTGGGCGAGGGCAGCAATGCCCTGGTTGTCGCCCAGCCGCGTGCCGAAGCCGGCGATGAAAAACAGGCGGTTGTTTGAGCGGCGAAGTTGCATGACTGGATCGGGGAGTTTTGCGTAGAGGTGTTTATGTCCGCAGCCGAGCAGGAAATTCACCAACAGCCAGGCGATCGCAAAGCGGGCGGCGTATTTCGTCATCGTGGTTAAAGTTCCGGGCGTTAAAACGAAAAAAGCGGCCCGACAAACGCCCAGCCTCTTGCGAGGTTGGGTATCTGTCGGGCCGCTTTGTTAGCTAGGCACCCGTTGAATTGTCTGTCGGGCCGTGTTAACAGACCCGCATCGGCAAAAATCTCCTGACGAACGCGAATCTAGCCGCCGATTTCCCGCTTGTCAACAGGGAAGGCAAGATTCACACAGTCCTATGCCAGCCGCTCGCGGACGATCCCCTTGATCGCCATCACCTCGCCGTTGGAGTTCATCGTCAGGTGAAATGTGCGGTCTCCCGCCCGTCGCTGGTGCTCTTGCTTGACCAGCCAATGGTGAAACACCTCCTCAGTCTCGTTCCGGGAGATCGGCTTCGGTTTGGCTTGCGGAGTCCGGTCGCGGGTCATCATAACGGGCTGCCTCCTGTGGCCTGGCCGAGCTCTTCGGCCCACGATAAATCCATATCGAAAGTGTCGATCTGACGCTCTTCGCGGAGGCTCAGCTCATCGGTACATCGTCGCTGGCCGACTGATTGGTAAGCGGCGACGCGGGCCAGCTCTGGCATCAGCCGCACCAGCTCTTCAATTACGTTGTCGATCGCTACCTGCTGCCGCGGCGTCGGATCCAAATCGGTGAGCGCCTTGACACCCTTCATCACGAGCACAAGCGACGAGCGCTCGCCGATCGGCGATCTGTCGCGGCGCTTCGAGCTCGACCTGCGCGCCGGCGCGGCGCTCGCGCTCTTGTACGCCGCGTGGTTGCGCGGCGAAGCGGACGGCCTGCCGGCGGCGGTGCTGGCGCGCGCGCTCACGCGGCTCGAGCCCGACTCGACCAGTCGTCCCGACGACGAGGCGTGCTGGTCCGAGGCGCTCGGCCGCGGCGCGCTCGGTCGCGAGGGGCTGGCGCGCGCGCGGCGTGGGCGCATCCGCTTGCGCGCCACCGTCGGCAAGTTCCTCGACGGCGCACCCGCGCGGCTGGAGATCGTGCCGGCCGCCGCGCCGCTGCGCTCGGTGCCGACCACCTTGACCAGCGGGCCGTGGCGCGTCGCGCTCCCCGACGAGGAGGACCGCAAGGCCGCGCGCACCATCGCACGCCGGCTCGGCCAGGACGTGGCACTGATCGAGCTCGGCGCCTCGCGCCCGGCCGCCCGCCAGCTCCTCGAAGCGCGCCTGAACGGCGCGGTGCCGCTGTTGTGCGGCGATCCGGCGCAGCTCGAGCAAGCGGTCGACCTGTTGCCGCCGGTGCTGATGCTGGTGGGCTATCGGGGCTATTGTCCAGAAGCGCTCGCTAATTTGCCGGTCTTCGAGATAGACTGACGCCCGGAGCACCCCGTGAAACGAATCCTCATTCTTTGCCTCGCGTTGGCCGGCTGCGGCGAGAGCGCCACCAACGCCTACCTGCGCGATCAGCTGCGCGGGCTGTCGAAGCAGACGCGGCCCTCGTTCGACAATCCGGGCGACGCGATGTCGCTCGCGCCGACGGCCGACAATGGGCCGTTCACGACCGAAGCGACCCACGACTGCTCTAGCTGCCCGCCGCGCTAGCACCCAAAAGTTAAAAAGTTAAGTCCGCTTGTTATCTCGGAAGGTCGGACCAATCGGCTCGTAGGTTGTCGCATGATGTCGCAGGTGGCGATTGGGCTGATCGCGGCGGGAGGGATCCTGCTGGTCGCCGTGTGCGCGGTGGCGATGCTGCGACGGCCGCGCCAGTTGATCGCGCCCGAGAACGACACCGTCGCGTTCGTGCTCGAGGGGCCGCTCGATGGGCAGCTCGTGCACGTCGAGGGGCGCGTGGTGGTGGAGCGCCCGGTGCGCGCGCCGAGCGGTCGCGCGTGCGCGATGGTCGAGCTCTACGGCAGCGCGGGCGACGGACCGGCGCGGCCGGTGCAGCGGCGCATCGCCCCGTTCGTGGTCGACGACGGCGTTCAGCCGGTGCACATCGATCCGGGCCTCGACCTGGTGACCTTCGACTTGCCGACCGCCGAGCTCGACGGCGGTGCGAACGGATCGGTGCGCATCGAGCGACGGCTCGAGGTGGGCGCGCGCGTGCAGGTGATCGGTTGCATCCGGCGCACGGGCGCGCCCGGCCACGAGGAGCTCGCGCTGGTGCCGGAGACGGGATCGGCGGGGGTGGTGTTGACGTTCCTGGAGGTCTAGCTATTTCTTCTTCTTGCGGGCCTTCTTGGCCCGGCGGAGCTTGGTGCCGTAGCCGACCTTGCGGCTGCGCCCGATGCGACGGGTGCGCTTGGCCTTGGTGTGCTTGCGGTGGGCTTTGGAGCGGTTCTTGACCTTCCGCTTGGAGCGTTTGGCCTTCGGCATCTCGAGTCTCCTGTCGGTAAAAGAGGCGCTACCCTATCACAACGTGAGCTTCGCCGCGGCGGCGCGATCGACCAGCCAGGTCATCTGCCCCGAGGTCGGCTTGACCAGCTGGATCGGCACCGTGCCGTCCGCGCCCTGCAGCGCGACCTTGAGGTTGTCGGCCTTCTCCGCTCCGCCAGCCATCACCACCACCTCCGCGGCAGCGCACAGCATCGGCGCGCTGAGCGTGACGCGCCAGGTGTCCAGCTTCTCCACGTAGGTCGCGGTGACCAGGTCGTGCTTCTCGTTGAGCGCGGTGGTGCCGGGGAACAGCGACGCGGTGTGCCCGTCGGGGCCCATGCCGAGCAACACCAGATCGAGCCGCGGCGCGCCGCTCGAGCCGAGCACGCGCGTGAGGATCTGCTGGTACGCCAGCGCGGCTTCGGCGGGCGGCTTCTCACCGGCGATGCGGTGCACGCGATCGGGCCCGAGCGGGACGTGGTCGAGCAGCGCCTCGCGCGCCATCCGGTAGTTGGAGTCCTTGTGCTCGGGCGGGACGCAGCGCTCGTCGCCGAAGAAGATGTCCACGCGCGGCCACTCGACGCGGTCGCGGTAGGTGGTGGCGAGCAGCTGATAGGTGGCCTTGGGAGTGGACCCACCGGCCAGCGCGACCGAGAAGCGCTGGTGATCGGCGAGCGTGCGCTGCGCGGCGGCGACGAACCGCTCGGCGCCTACGCGCGCGATCTCCTGCGGGTCGGCCAGGACCTCGACGTTGCCTCGCGCGGTCTTCATTTTCCCACCAGCTTGACCGCCTCGGCGAGCGCGGCGCGGAACACCGGATCGCGGCCGCGCGGGCCGAGCGCGGAGACCACCAACTCCGCGTCGGTGTGCGTGCGCACCGGCTGGACGCGATCGGGCGTCTCGGGGCCGCGCACCTCGATGCATTGGTTCTCGCGCTTGATGATCCACTGGTCGCGCCCCGCTTCGAGCTCGAGCCCGGCTACTCCGTGGGTCGCGCCGCCGATGCGCGTCTCGAGCTCGACCGCCACTTCGCCGCCCGCCCGTCGCGTGGCCTTCCAGCGACGCACGTTCGGCGCGTCTTTTTCACGCTTCAGATCGCGCCAGCCGAGCCGCGTCGCGAGCCAGCCGATGGTCAAGAGGCCGCGCGACTGGCAGCCCTGGACGCCCGAGACCACGCGCACGCGATCGAGCACCTCCAGCTTGCCGGCATCGTGCGGCGGATCGAACAGCCCCGCGCACAACCCTCGCAGCGGCCGGACGCCCAGCCACGCGCAGTCCACCAGCTCGAGCTCCGGATCGGCCTCGGCGATCTCCTCGTACTCGGCGAACTGCGACTCGCTCTGCAGCTGCCGCGTGTCGACGATCAAGCGATCGATGTCGTGCAGGAGCTCGCGCGCGGGCACGTTCTTGGTGGGCGGCCTGCCCCACCACAACATGGCGACCGGCGCGTCGGTGACCATCAGCGAGCGCGCCAGCGGCGGCAAGCGATCGACCGCTGCGCCCGCCGCCCACAACGTGACCTCGTCCGAGCCCGAGTTCCCGTGGCCCGACTTGCGCCAGTTGGCCTCGACCCACGCCTTGACCGGCGCGTCTGGTGTATTTGGTGCGTCCGGCTCGACGTGCATGACGATCACGCGCGCCGGCATGACCGCCGAGATGTCGTCGATCAGGCGCTTGGCGGCGACGAACATCTGCTCGCCCTCGACGCGCACGATCAAGTTCCACAGGCACGCGCGCGAGATCGGCTTGGGCTGCTCGCCCGGCTTGGGCTCGGCCGATTGACGCCACAGGTTGGCCAGCTCGCTCTCGATCTTGGCGAGCGGCACCTCGATCGAATCGCCGCGCTCGAACTTGTCGCGCGAATCCGCGCCCGTGCTCACAGCCGCCTCCACGCGCGGCCGTCCTGGGCGAGCAGCTGATCGGCGGCTTCCGGGCCCCAGGTGCCGGCCGCATAGTTCGGGAACGGCGGCGCCTTCGACTCCGCCCACGATTTCTCGATGCGATCGATCCACGCCCACGATGCCTCGACCTCGTCGCCGCGCGTGAATAGCGTGCCGTCGCCCAGCATACAGTCGAGGATCAGCCGCTCGTAGGCCTCGGGCGGCTCGGCGCCGAACGAGGTGCCGTAGCGGAACTCCATCGGCACCGGCAAGACGTCCATGGTCGGCCCGGGCACCTTGGAGAAGAACTTGAGCGAGATGCCCTCGTCGGGCTGGATGCGGATCGCCAGCACGTTCGGCTCGGTCGCCAGCTGGCTCGCCGCGTTGGGGAAGATCGAGTGCGGCGCCTTCTTGAAATGGATGGCGATCTCGGTCACGCGCTTGGGCAGCGCCTTGCCCGAGCGCAGGTAGAACGGCACGCCCGCCCAGCGCCAGTTGTCGATGAACATCTTCATCGCCACGTAGGTCTCGACGGCGGACTCGGGCTTGACGTCCTTCTCGGCGCGATACGAGATGATCGGGTTGCCCGACACCGAGCCGGCGCCGTACTGGCCGCGCACCACGAACTTGCCGAGCTCCTCCGGATTGGTGGGCATCGCGCGCAGCGACTTGAGCACCTTGAGCTTCTCGTCGCGCACCGCGTCGGCCTCGAACGCCACCGGCGGCTCCATGGCCATCAGCGTGAAGAACTGGAACATGTGGTTCTGCACCATGTCGCGCACGATGCCCGAGCCCTCGAAGTAGCCGCCGCGCCCCTCGACGCCGATCGCCTCGGCGACGGTGAGCTGCACGTGGTCGACGTACTTCGAGTTCCACAGCGGCTCCCACAGCGCGTTGGCGAAGCGGAACACCAGGATGTTCTGCACCGTCTCCTTGCCGAGGTAGTGATCGATGCGATAGGCCTGATCCTCGCGCATCACCTCGTGCACTTCCTGGTTGAGCGATCTGGCGCTCTCCAGGTCGCGGCCGAACGGCTTCTCGATGATCACGCGGGTGAACGGGCCGTCCTTGGACTTGTTGATCAGGCCCGCCTCGCCGAGCATCTTGATGATGACCGGGTACTCCGACGGCGGGGTCGAGAGGTAGTAGACGCGGTTGCCGAGCGTGCCGCGCTTCTCGTCGAGCTCGGCGAGCATCTTCTTGAGCTTCTCGTAGGTCTTGGGATCCTCGAACGTGCCGCTCGAGTAGTAGAGCGCCTGCGAGAAGTGATCCCACAGCGAATCCTCGACGGGGCGGCGGCGCGCGAACTTGTCGCACGACTCGCGCATGGCCCCGCGGAACGCCTCGTGCGCGATCTCGCGCCGCGCCACGCCGACCACGTTGAAGGTCGACGGCAAGAGGCGATCGCGCGCGAGCGAGTACAGCGCGGGCACCAGCTTGCGCTTGGTGAGATCACCCGAGGCGCCGAAGATCACCATCGTGTTCGGCGGCGGCACGCGCTCACCGGAAAGCCCTTCGCGAAGCGGATTCTTCTGCTCGGCGCTCATTAGATATGCCCCCGTTCGGGTTCAGTGCTTGTGGTGGAGGACTGGCTCTTCCCGCTCGTAGCCTTCGATCTTGCGCATCTTCGGCCCGCCGCAGGTGGGGCAGCGCTCGACCATCTCGCGCTTCTCCAGGTACGACTGCACCACCTCGACCACGGTGGCGTGGCTCCAGGTGAGCGGCGACACCGACATCGGCGCGTTGGTGTACGGGTTGACCTGCTCGGCGAGCACGCCCGAGGGCAGCTTGCGCGAGTCGACCCACTCGAGGATCTTCACCGCGTCGTCGAGATCCTCGACGGTCTTGGCCTTGGCGATGGTGTGCGACGCCAGCCACATGGTGCAGATGAACCACGGGTTGCCGGGCACGTTCTTGATGTCCTGGCTGACGCGGTGATAGTAGTCGTCCTCGTAGCGCGCCACGCCGCCGACCTCGGTCTTGCACCACAGCCGGTCGCGGATCGCCTTCATGGTCGCTTCGACCTTGGGATCGTCGGCCTGGTAGGCGCCGAACGCGAACGTGCCGAACATCGAGGCGTCGATGCACGCGTCGACCTCGATCGCGCCGTCTTCCTTCACGTTGATCATGCGCGCGAAGCGGTTGAGCTCGGGGCGCCACAGATACTGATCCATCCCGGCGCGGATCTCTTCGGCGGCGCGCAGGTAGGTCTCGGCGTGATCGTCGTCGCCGAACGCCTGCGCGAACTCGGCGGCGGCGAGCAGCCCGCCGTGCACCGCCGAGCAGGTGAAGGTCAAGATGCCGCGCCGCTCTTCCCACAGATCGTACGAAGGCGCGGGCAGCTTGGTGCGCGGCTCGCGATACGCGACCATGAAGTCGGCGGCCTTGCGCACGAAGCGGCCGTAGAGCGGCTTCATCGCGTCGATGTCGCGGTAGCGCTGAAAGTGGCGCCACATCGCCCACACCACCAGCGCGGTCTCGTCCTCCTGGATCGGCAGCTGCGCCTTGCCGAGCACCAGGTTGGCCTGCGAGGTGCCGGTGGCGTGCCCGACCCACGGGTGCCACGACGAGGCCAGCGAGCGATCGGGGTTGTACTTGTGCAACAGATAGCCGGCCGGCGTGATCACGTCGGCGCAGAAGTTGAAAAACCGATTGGTGATCTCGGGATAGCCGGCCATGTCCAGCGCGTGCGCCACCAGCGCGCCGTCGCGCGGCCAGACGTACGAGTAGTGGTCGCGCGCGAACTGCATGATGTCCGAGTCGTTGGCCGCGATGATCCCGCCGCCTTCGTCGATCTGCGTGCGCACGATCAGGAGCGAGCGCTTATACAGATCGACCACCGACGGCGTGAGGCCGAAGAACTCGGTCGGCTCCTTGTTCACCCACAGCTTCCAGTAGGCGCGCGTGCGGCGGAAGAAATCCTCCGGCCCGCGGCGCACGACCTTGGCGTTGAGCTCCTTGGCGCCGTCCCAGGTCCCTTCCCACACCTTGGCGCAGCACAGCCAGTAGTACATGGCCTTCTCGCCCTTGCCGGGGACCATGCCCGAGGCGCGCACAGTCGAGTCGACCGAGCCCTGCGCGATCGGGTTCATGCCCAGGTTGCCGTCGTCCTCGGCGTCCTTCCAGGTGCCGGCCTTGTCGCCGCCCTTGCCGCCGATGGCGAACGAGTTGATGCCGGCCACGCCGTCGACCATCACGTTGGCGAGGAAGTAGCGGTAGCCCTTGTAGTGGGTGACGGTCTTGGTGACCGGCTCGTAGACCGCGGTGTCGCCGACGTCGCTCTCCGAGATACGGAAGTCGTGGTGGAAGTAGAGCTTCACCTCGCGCGGGTTGTCGCGCAGGTTCTTGACCAGGATCTTGCGCACCAGCACGGTCTCGTGAAAGTCGGTGCAGTCGGAGCAGTGCAGCGCGATGCCGAGGTGCTCGTTGATGCAGGTGACGGCGGTGATCAGCGTGTCGGGCTCGTAGCGGCGATCGATGCGCCAGCCGTTGCTCTTGCCCATCCAGGAGAACTGCCCGTCGACGAACACGCCGAAGCGGAACGGATAGCCGCCGGCGTGGTTCTCCTTGCCGACGTTCGGGTAGTAGATGTCGCGGATGATGTAGTCCTCGTCGAAGTTGACGAGCAGGCGTTCGTTACCGATAGGTAGATCGCGCGGCATTCCAGAACCCCCAGGGGACGGTCAGCTTATCAAATTCAGGCGCTTTGGGGGTCCGGCTTTCCGCAGTTGAGGTTGGCGGGAAGCGCCTCGTCCATCTTCTTCGGGCGCGGCAGATCGAGGCCGTTCATGATCGTGACGAACTCGGCGCGCGAGTGGTTGGCGAGCCGCAGGTTCTCGCGTTTCTCGACGGCGATGGTGCTGAAGCGCGCACCGTTGTAGTCGTGCGCGGGATAGACGCGCGTGGCGTCGGGCAGCGTGAACAAGTGCGCGTTCACCGAGTCGTAGAGCGTGCCGGGATCGCCGCCCTGAAAGTCGGTGCGGCCGCAGGTGCCGATGAGCAGCGCGTCGCCGGTCAGCACGTAGCCCGGGTTGGCCAGGTAGAAGCTGATGCTCTCGGGCGTGTGGCCGGGCGTGGCCAGCACGGTGATGGGCAGCGCGCCGATGGCGAAGCGATCGCCGTGGCCGACGCGCAGCGCGTCGCAGTGGACCGGGCTGTCACGGTGCAGGACCGGGCGCGAGCCGCGCCGCTGGGTGAGCTCGTTGCCGGCGGTCACGTGGTCGGCATGGATGTGTGTCTCGAGCGTGTGCACCAGCTTGCAGCCGCACGCGTCGGCGCGCGCCAGATCGCGATCGATCTGCTCGCGCACCGGATCGACCAGCGCGCACACGCCGAGCGACCGGTCGCCGATCAGGTAGGTGTACGTGCTCGACTCGGGGTCGAAGAGCTGCTCGAAGACGAGGTCGGCCCCCATGGGCGCGAGTGTACGTCAGCGCGGCAGGTAAACAATATCCGAACGCCCGGCCGCCACTTCGGGTGAAGCGCTGCTGCCGCCGACGGCCGCGAGGACGATCCCGATGGCGCCGGTCGCGCCGCCGAAGCCGAGCAGCGTGACGCCGGTGATCGCCGCGCCGAAGCCGCAGAATTCGCTGCCAGTCGAGCAGTAGGACTGGTTGTTGGAGCCGATCACCGCGCCGCCCGCGATCAAGACCGCGGCGGCGATGCCGGCGGCGGCGAGCCCGGCCACCATCACCTTGCGGTTCCGCGGTCGCGACGCCGAGCGCGCCCGCACCTGCCCGGGCTTCGCCGGCTCGGCGGGGAGCAGCGACAAGCCCGACGCGCGCACGAACACCGGGTCGTCCACGTCGAGCGCCGGCACCGCGACGCCTTGCACGTCCGACCCGCCGAGCGCCGTGAGCGCGTCGGCCGACCGGCGTGACACCAGATAACTTCGCTCGCACCCGGGGGCGAGCGCGACGATCAGAAGCAACGCACCAATCCGCATGCGCTTTCACAAAGCAATCCCGATGCCACCGTCGAAAGCCGCGCGTCCCCGGCCTCCTGTCCGAATTCCACCGTCAGAAAGCGCCAAACCCTAGTCCGGGGCGCGGCGGGAGGCGACCAGGCGGCGGGCTTTGGACATGAGCAGGCCGGCGCCGGAGCGGGCGAAGACCATCATCAAGCGCAGCTTGCCGGTGCGGGTGCGGCCGAGCTCGTTCTTGAGGTACAGCTCGCGCGCGAGGGCGCGCTGGCGCTTGCCGCTCGAGGTCTTGGGGATGGTGCCCGGGCCGGCGAGCACCACTTCGTCGACGCGCACGCCGGTGTCGTTGGCCACGCGCTCGATCACCGCCTCGACCAGCGCGCGGCGCCGCTCCTCGTCGGCGGCCGCCACCTTGGTCTCGCAGATCATCACCACCAGATCGGTCGCCTTGTCGTCGTCGTAGACGCCGAACGCGACGGCGCCGCCCGCGCGCACGCCGTCGACGCGCTCGGCGACCCGCTCGAGATCTTCAGCGTAGTGATTGCGGCCGCGCAGGATGATCAGGTCCTTGGCGCGACCGGTCACGTAGAGCTGCCCGTCGCAGAAGTAGCCGAGGTCGCCGGTCCACAGCCAGCCCTCGCGCACCACCTGCGCGGTCGCCTCGGGATCATTGTAATAGCCGCGCATCACCGACGGGCCGCGCACCACCACGTGGCCGACCTCGCGATCGGGGAGCGACGCGCCGGCTTCGTCGAGGACCAGCACCTCGTGGCCCGGCACCGGCTGGCCCACCGAGACGATCGCGGTCGAGCCCTGGCCGGTGGCGTCGACTGCGTGGCCGGCGGCAAGCTCATCGCGATCCACCACCTGATAGCGCAGCGGCTGGCCGGGACGCGGAAAGGTCACCGCCAGGCTCGACTCGGCCAGCCCGTACACCGGCAACAGCGACGACTTCTTGAAGCCGAACGGCGCATAGGTGCGCTCGAACTCGATCAGCGTGCGCAGGTTGACCGGCTCGGCGCCGTTCATCGCCAGCCGCCACGACGACAGATCGAGCCCGACGCGATCGTGGCTGCGCACGCGCTTGCAGCACAGCCCGTAGGCGAAGTTGGGCGCGGGCGAGAGCGTGCCCTTGTGTTTGTGAATCGTCCACAGCCAGCGCGACGGGCGCAAGAGGAAGGTGGTCGGCGCCATCAGCGCGAGCGGCAGCCGCCAGTAGATCGAGAACAGCAGCGCGCCGATCAGCCCCATGTCGTGGTAGAGCGGCAGCCAGCTCACCACCCGATCCTCGCGGTTGATGCGGCACGCCTGGCCGATGGCGTGGATGTTCGCGACCAGGTTGTCGTGCGTGAGCAGCACGCCCTTGGGGTGGCCGGTCGAGCCGGAGGTGTACTGGATGAAGCCGGGGTCGGCGCCGTGCGCGCGTGCCTTGGGCGCCTGGCCCGCGTCGCCCTCCAGCAGCTCCTCGACCGGAACGATGTGGCGCATGTTGGGAACGGTGAACGCCAGCTCGCCGAGGAGCGGGCGCAGCTTGTGGTTGGTGATGCAGAACCAGGCGTCCGCGTGCGTGCCGATGTGGCGCAGCCGGTCAAGCGCCAGCTCGGCGCGCTCCAGCAGCGCCGGTGGATAGGACGGCACCGGCACCGCGCCCAACAGCTCGACGGCGAAGAAGCTGATGATGAAGTCGAACGAGGTCGGCAGGAGGATCAGCACGCGATCGCCCTTGCGCACCCCGAGCACCGCGAGCGCGCCCGCCACCCGCGTGGCGGCGTGATACAGCGCGCGGTAGCTGTGGTGCTCCTCGGGCGCGCTCTCGCTCTCGGGGATCAGGGTGATGCCGGTCTCGGCGTCGAGCTTGGCGGCCATCGCGAAGGCGTGCAGCAGCGTCGGGTGGAGCGGCTTCAGCTCCTCGGCGGATTGCGCGGTGCCGGTGCGCCACGACTGAGTGCGGAAGCCGGTCCACTCGGCGTCGGGGAACGACGAGCGGAACACGCGCGACAGGTGGGTGTCATCCGCCATGGCGCGTATCCAGTCGGAGGAGCGCGTGCGCCAGCTCGCGGCGCGCGTCGGCCGGCTTGATCACGCGATCGAGATATCCGGATTCGGCGGCCGCCCAGGCGTGATCGTGACGCACCAGGAACTGATCGCGCTTGGCCGCGCGCGCCGCCTTTTCCTCGTCGCTGGCGTCGGGCTTCTCCGTCCCCAGCGCCACCTCGAGGGTGGCATCGGCGCCCATCGGCGCGACCCGCGCAGTGGGCAGCGCGAGCCGCACGTCGGCGGCGAACGACAGCACGCTGGCGCCGCCGTAGCTCTTGCGCACTACCAGACACACCAGCGGCACCGTCGCTGCGCCGTACGCATCGAGCAGCGTCGCGCCGTGCGGCAGGATCCCACCCTCCTCCTGCTTTTGCCCCGGCAGATAGCCCGGCACGTCGACCAACGTCAGCACCGGCAGGCGCAGCCGATCGGCCCAACGCACGAACGCCGCGCCCTTGCGCGAGGCGTCGATGTCCAGGCAGCCGGCCAGCGCTTGCGGCTGCGACGCGACCACCGCGATCGCGCGCCCGCCGAGCCGCGCGAGCATGGTCAAGAGGTTCGGCGCGAACGCCGCCGACAGCTCCTCGGTCGAGCCTTCGTCGCACAGGTGGTCCACCACCTTGCGCATGTCGTAGCCGCGCCGCTCAGCGGTGGGAATGATCGTCCCCAGCTCGGGCGTGGGACGATCGAGCGGATCGCCGGCCGGCGCGATCGCCTGCAGGTAGCCGCACACCCGCTGCAGCCAGGCGATCCCTTCGCGCTCGTTGTCGAACGCGGCGTGGCACGACCCGGTCTTCTTGGCGTGCAGATCGACGCCGCCGAGCGCCTCGAGATCGACGTCCTCGCCGGTGGCGACCTTGGTGACGCGCGGCCCGGTGATGAACAGGTAGCTCTGCCCGCGCACCATGCCCACCACGTCGGTGAGCGCCGCGCAGTACGCCGCCGCGCCGACGCACAGGCCGCACACCAGCGTGAGCTGCGGCACGCCGCCCGGTCCGCGCAGCTTGACGGTGCGGCGGATCACCTCGCCGTAGGCTTCGATGGCCAGCGTGCCCTCTTCCACGCGCACACCGTCGGAGTCGGCCAGCGCGATCACCGGCAACTTGCGCGTCCCGGCCAGATCGAGCAGCTTGCACAGCTTCTGCGACGCCGCGTGTCCGAGCGCGCCGCGCAAGACGGTGGGGTCGTGCGCATACACCGCGATCGTGCGCCCACCGACGGCGCCCAGCCCGCACACCAGGCCGTCGCCGGGATGGCGATTGGCCGCGAGCGCCTCGGAGTCCTCGCTGGGCGTGCGGTGCAGGACGTGACGGCCGAGCTCGACGAACGATCCCGGATCGAGCAGCGCCTGGACCCGTTCGCGCGCGGTCAGCCGGCCCAGCCGCTCCTGCCGCGCCTGCCGCGCGCGCCCGCCGCCGTCCTCGGCGCGCTGCTCCCGCTCCGCGAGCTCGGCGAGCAGCTCGTCGAGAGTGCGGTCACTCTCTCGATCGGGCATCTACGTTTGGCGTGCCACGACGAAATCGACCAGGCGGCGCACCGTGTCGAGCTCGCGGTAGGCCTCGAGACCGGCGTTGAGCGCGAACGATTTCTCCAGGAAGAAGATCAGATCCACCACGTCGAGTGAGTCCATCCCGAGCGTGCCGCGAAACGTCGCTTCGGGTTTCACCTTGTCGGGCGCGATGGCGAAATCGCGCTGAAGGATCACCTTCAACTGCGAGAGCACCTCATCGTTCGTCATATACTCCCCACCATGGCGCTCGGGCTCATCGTCTACGATCTACTATACATGATCCTTTCGTTCGGCCTGTACGGCGGGGCGCTGGTGGTCGGCGGGCGGGTCGGGCTGGAGCTGTCGCGCTGGGTGCCGTGGCCGCTCGCGTTCCTCACCGGCGGACTGGCGGCGCTGGTGTCGCTGATCTTCGAGGTGGCGCTGCTCACCGCGTGCATGCCGCGGCTCAAGCCGGGGCGTTACGCGCTGATGAAGGGCGCGGTGTTCTACGGTTGGATCCTGCGCTCGCTCCTCAGGCGCATCTTGTTTTTGCCGGGGCTCAAGTTCGTGATCTTCTCGTCCAACATCCTGCGCTACTGCGCGCTCACCGGGCTCGGCGCGAAGATCTCGTTCACCACCAACATCTCGACCGACGCCGATCTATTCGACCCGGCGCTCACTACGCTCGGCCCGGGTGCGACGCTCGGCGCGCGCTGCCTGCTCTCGGGGCACTACATCGAAGAGGGCATGTTGGTGCTCGGGCAGATCAAGGTCGGCGCGCGGTCGCTGCTCGCGGTCGAGGTGATGGTCGGGCCGTCGGTGACCATCGGCGAGCGCGTCACCGTCAAGGGGCGCGCGGCGATCAACGTGGGCGTCACCATCGGCGACGGCGCGACCATCGGCGGCGACGTCGGGCTGGACGTGCGCTGCACGGTCGGCGCGGAGTCCGAGATCGGAAACTGCGCCTACGTCGGGCCGCGCGTGGAGCTGCCGCCGGGCACCCGGCTGGCCGCGTTGGCGAGGGCCGAGTCGACCACCAGCAGCGCCGCGCCCGCGGTGTAGCCCGCGCCGGCGGCCAGCAACAGGATCTTCGCGCCGGCGCGTGCGCGGCCGCTGCGCAGCGCCTCGTCGAGCCCGATGGCGACGGTGGCGCCGGAGACGTTGCCGATGCGATCCACGTTGACGAACATTTTTTCGGACGGCAGGTCGGCGAGCCGCGCCAGGCGATCGAGGATGCGGCGGTTCGGCTGGTGCGGGACCACCAGATCGAGATCGCCCCAGCCGAGCCCGAGCTCCTCGAGCAGCGCCTCACCTGTCGCGAGCATGCCCTCGACCGCGGCCAGGTAGACCTGCGGGCCCTCGGCCATGCGGATGAAGTGGCGCCGGCCTGCGACGGTCTCGGCGGACGCGGGCTCGCGCGATCCGCCGGCCGGCACGTACACCGCGTGCGCGCCCGCGCCGTCGGCCGACAGCCCGATCGCGACCAGGCCGGTGCCGTCGTCGTCCCCGGATCCGCAGACCACCGCCGCGCCGGCGCCGTCCCCGAACAGCGCGCAGGTCGCGCGATCGGTGGGATCGACGAAGCGCGAGCGGATGTCGGCCGCGATCGCCAGCACCGCGGAGTCGCCGGTGGCCACCGCGCGCGCCGCCGCGTCGAGCGCATAGAGGAAGCCGCTGCACGACGCGGTCAGGTCGAACGCCGGGGACGGGGCCAGCCCGAGCGCGGCCTGCGCGACGCACGCGGCCGAAGGGCTGGAATGATCGGGCGAGACCGTGGCCAGGATCAGACGCTCGACCCCGGCGCGCGATTGGCCCGCACAAGCGAGCGCGCGTCGCCCGGCCTCGGCCGCCAGATCGCTGGTCGCCTCGTCAGGCGCGGCATGATGGCGCGTGCGGATCCCCGACAGCCGCACCATCTCTTCGTCCGTGAGCGGCGCCCCGGCCGCGACCAGCTCGGCGTTCGACACCACGCGCGCCGGCAGGTACGAGCCGGTGCCCGAGATGCGCACGCCGCGCGGCCGATAGACCTTCACGTTCGCTTCCCCATCACGTAGTCGGTCAAGCGCGCGATCGAGCCGAAGTTCTCGGGCACCACGTCGCGCGCGGCGACGCGGATGCCGAAGCGCGCCTCGAGATCTTCGGCCAGCACCACCAGCGTGAACGACTCCAGCCGCAGCTCGGCCGCGTCGTCGTCCGGCGCCTCGGCGAGCTCACCGACGAGCGCGCGAACTTCGCCGCGGAGCTGATCGCGGGTCACGGTCGCTCCGCCCGCGCACGCAGCGCAGGAAGGTCCGGTTTTCCGTTGGCGGTGCGTGGCAGCTCGGCGACCGACTCGATGCGCGGCCGTTTGGCGGGCGGCAAGCGCTCGCGCATCCACGCCTTCAGATCGCCGGGATCGCCACCGACCACGAACGCGACCAGTCGCGCGCCGGTGCGCTCGTCGGGCACCGCCACCACGCACGCCTCGGTGACGCCCGCGGCGCCGCGCAACACCTCGGCCACCTCGTCGACGCTCACCCGCTCGCCCGCCACCTTCACCAGTCCATCGAGCCGCCCGTCGACGTAGACGTAGCCTTCGTCATCCACGCGCCCGCGATCGCCGGTGTGCAGGCCGTCCGCGCGCAGCGCTTCTCGCGTCGCCTCGGGATCGTCGAGATAGCCCAGCATCACCGACGGGCCGCTCACCACCAGCTCGCCGTCGACCGCACTCACGCGCGTCTCGCCGATCGGCCGGCCGACCGATCCCTTGGCGAACGCCGGCTCGCGCTCCGAGATCGCGGTCACGCGCGGCGACGCTTCGGTGAGGCCGTATTGGTTGTACAGCCGGGCGCGCGGAAACGCCGCACGCAAGAGCTCGATGGTGGCGCGATCGAGCGGGCCGCCAGCGGAGGCCACGTAGCGCAGCTCGGGCCGCTCCGGCGCGGGAAGCTCGACCGCGATCTCCGCGAACGTGCGCAGCGCGGTCGGCACCGACGAGATCCCGTCGCACTCGAGCCGCGCCATGGCCTCGACCTGCTGCGCCGGATAGGCCAGCTCGCCGAGGCCCACCAACGCGCCGCCCTTGCGCAGCGTGACGAACGCCTGCCCGACCAACGCGTAGCTGTAACAGAGCGGCAAGGTGAGCGGCGTGCGCGCCGCGGCGGTGATCGGCAGGTACGCGCCGATCGCGTCGATGTTGGCCTGCAGCCCGGCGCGCGAGAGCACCACCGCCTTGGGCGCGCCCGACGAGCCCGAGGTGAACAGGATCAGCTGCGCGCGCGCGTCCTGCTCGACGCGCTTCGGATCGCACGGGACCACGCGCAGCGAATCGTTCTCCGGATCGCCCTCGACGATCGCCACCACGTGCGCGCGACGCGCCTGCGCCGCCACCGCCTCGCGGCCGGCGCGCACGTCGAGCGGCACCAGCACCGCCTCGAGCGCAAACGCGGCCAGCGACGCGACGAGAAAGCCGGCCTGATCGGCCACCGCCACGCCGAGCGCGCGCTGCTTCATCGTGCCGGCCTGCGCCACCACCGCGTCGACCACCGCGCGCACCGCCTCGGCCAGCGAGCCATACGGCATCGCCTCGCCGTTGGCGCGCACGAACGCCGGCGCGTCCTCCTTCGAATGCTCGAGCAGAAAATTCAGCACGTCAGCACCGCAGCGGCCCACGACATCCCACCGCCCACCGCCGCCAACGCCAGGCGCGTCCCCGGCGGCACCCTTCCCTCGGCGCGCGCCTCGACCAGCGCCACCAACCAGCCAGCCGCGCCGATGTTGGCGTGGCGATCGACGTTTACGAACGCGCGCTCGAGCGGAACGCCGACCCGCCGGCACACCTCCGCGATCAGCGTGCGGCTGGTCTGGTGCGGCACGAATAGATCGATCTGATCCGCGCGCAGGCCCGCGCGCGCCAGCACGTGGCCGAGCGCCTCTTCGTACTTGTGCGGCACCACCGCGAGCAGCTCGTCGGGTTGCCCCGAGAGCCGATAGCCGCCACGCGCGATCTCCGCCTCGGTGGGCGGCAGCGCGCCGTCGGTGGTGATCAGCTTGCCCAGAGATCCGTCGGTCTGCAGATAGGCCGCGTCGAGGCGCGCGCCCGCTCGGCGGCCGAGGACCAGCGCGCCCGCGCCGTCGCCGAGCGAGAGCGCCGCCACCTTGTGCTCGGGCGGGATGATCTTGGAAAAGGTCTCGGCCCCGATCACCAGCACGCGCTCGGCGCCGGCGTTCAGATACAGCGCGCCGGTGGCCAGCGCGAACAGCCCGGCCGAGCAGCCGGTGCGGGTGTCCATGGCCGCGCAGTGCGCACCGAGCTCGGCGCCGATCGCCGCCGAGAGCGTCGAGGTCATGCGATGGGGCGTGGAGGTCGCACACAGGATCAGCGAGATCTGATCGATCGTGCAGCCCGCGTCCGCCAGCGCCGCGCGCGCCGCCTGCGTGCCGAGCGTGAGCGTCGACTCCGTGCCCGCGGGATCGAGCGGCGCACCCACCCGATGCGCCCACGCGCGCGATCGCACGCCCAGGCTCTCCTCGACGCCGCGCGCCACGAAGCGCAGCTCCTCGTCGGTCACCGGCGTGGCGCGATGCGCGCGCGCCGAGGCGGGCAGGTTGCGCAGCACCTGTTCGTTGGACAGCACCTCGCGCGGAAACGCCGTGCCGCCGCCGAGCACGCACACACCGTCGCAGGGACCGAGCTCCACGTCGAAACCGTACCAGACTTTTCTGCTATCTTCGCGCTCATGGCAGCTCCGCAGCAGGTCGAGACGCCGGGCGGCGCCTTCCTGCTCGCCGGTCCCGCCGCGCCAGCCGAGCCCAAGGACAGCGATGCACAGGCGCTCGGTCAGGCGGCGCGCGACTTCGTGCGCGAGCGCGTGCTGGTACGCAACGCGCAGCTCGAAGCGGGCGATCGCGCGCTCTTGCGCGAGCTGGTGCGCGAGGCCGGCACGCTCGGACTGCTCGGCGCGGAGATCCCGACCAAGCACGGCGGGCTGGGCGCGCCGCCCGCGAGCGCGAACGCGGTGGTCTCCGGGCTCGGCCTGCACGCGAGCTTCGCGGTGACCGCCGCCGCGCACCTGACCATCGGCGCCGTGCCGCTGTTGCGCCACGCCTCGCCGGCGTTGTGCGCCGAGATCCTGCCGGCGGTCGCGACCGGCGAGCGGATCGGCGCGTACGCGCTCACCGAGCCGGCGAGCGGCTCCGATGCGCTGCACCTGGCCACCCGCGCCGTCGAGCGCGGCGGCCGCTACCGTCTCACCGGCGCAAAGCAATTCATCACCAACGCCGCGATCGCCGATCACTTCGTGATCTTCGCGCTCATCGAGGGCGCGGGCCCCACCGCATTTCTCGTCGACGCGCGCACGCCCGGCCTGCAGCTCGGCAAAGAGGAACGCAAGCTCGGCCTGCACGGCTCGTCGACCTGCGCGCTTTACCTCGACGGCGCGGAGGTGCCCGCCGAGCGCGTGATCGGCGCGATCGGGCACGGACACCGCGTGGCGCTCGACGCGCTCACCGTCGGGCGACACAAGCTCGGCGTGCTCGCCTCGGGCCACCTCGAGCTGCTGCTGGAGGTGAGCGCGGTCTACGCGGCGGAACGACGCCAGTTTGGCCGGCCGATCGGCGAACTGGCGCTGGTCGCCGAGCTGCTCGCCGAATCGATCGCGCAGGCGTACGCGCTGCAAGCGGTGACCACGCGCGCGGCGCCGCTGTGCGCGCCGGAGGTAGCCGATCTGGTCGCCGCGCTGCCCGAGGCGGCGATGTGCAAGGTGATCGGATCGGAGGCGCTGTGCGCGGTGGCCGACGCGGCGCTGCAGATCCATGGCGGGCTCGGCTATCTGCGCGGCACCTGGGTCGAGCAGAGCTATCGCGACGTGCGGGTCAACCGGATCTACGAAGGCACCGACGAGATCAACCGGCGCGCGATCGCGCAGGGCCTCTTGCGGGCGATCCGGCGCGGCAAGCTCGACGTGGCGGCCGCTGCCGGCGAGGCCGCGCGCGTGCTGGTTCAGGGAGGCGCGCCGCCGCTCGACGCGGGATCGGCGCGCGCGTTGGCGGCGCACGTGCGCCGGCTGGCGCTGGTCGGGCTGCAAGCGTGCAGCGAGCACGAGGGCGACTCGGAGCCGCTCGAAGGCGCGCTGGCCGATCTTGCGATCGCCGCCTACGCCGCCGACTCGGCCGCGCAGCGGGCGGCGCGCGCCGCCGAGACGTACGCGCTGCACCAGGCCGCCGCGCAGCTCGCCTGTGCCCGCGCGGTCGAGCGCGCGCACGCCGCGTACGGCCTGATCGCGGGACGCGCGGGCCGGCCGATTCCCACGCGATCGCTCTCGCTGCTCGACGTGGCGCCCACGCTCGATCGCGCGAGCGTACGACCGCTGCTCGCGCGCGCGGCGCTCGAGGCCGGCCGCGATCCGCTGGCGCAGTACCGTCCGATCCGCCCACCCGCGCCCGATGCCTCGCACGCCCCCAAGGGAGGGACCGCATGAACCTCGGTCTGGAAGGACGCGTCGCGTTGGTGGCCGGCGGCGGCCGCGGCATCGGTCGCGCGGTGGCGCGCGCGCTCGCACGCGAAGGCGCCGACGTGGTGGTGGCCTCGCGCACCTTGCGCGAGCTCGACGAAACCGCCGCCGAGGTGCGCGCGCTCGGCCGCCGCGCGCTCGCGGTCGAGGCCGACTTCACCTACAGCGACGCGCTCGACCGCGTGTTCGCCGAGGCCAAAGCGCAGCTCGGCGCGCCCACCCTCCTGGTCCTCAACGCCGCCGCGCTCTACCGCCCGACCAAGCTTCACAACGTCACCGACGAGCAGGCCGCCGAGCTCCTGGCGGTCGACCTGGGCGCCGCGATCGCGCTCTGCCAGCGCGCGCTGCCCGCCATGCTCGAAGCGCGTCACGGACGCATCGTGGCCATCGGCTCGGTCGCCGCGCGCACCGGCGCGTCGGGCGCCACGCTCTACGCCGTCGCCAAGGCGGCGCTCGAAGGGCTGGCGCGCGGCCTGGCGGTCGATTACTCGCGCTACGGAATCACCGCCAACGTCGCCGCGGTCGGCTTTGCCGACACCGAACGACTCGCCACGCGCCTGGCCGGCGATCCGGCGGCGCGCGCGCGCCTGGTCAGCGCCACCGCGCTGCGCCACATCCCCACGCCCGATCAGATCGCCGACGTGGTGGCGTTCCTCTGCTCCGAGCGCGCCGCCGTGATCACCGGCGCGGTCGTCGACGTGACCGCCGGCGCGCACCTCAACAATTTGTGGTAGCTCATTTCAGCTTCGAGACCGCGCCCGTCCCCACCTTCGCCAGCACGACCTCGATCCCGCGCAGCGGCGCCACCGACTTGACCAGCCCGGTCGGCCCCGCGCGCTCGCTCATCCACAGGTGCACGGCCAGCTTGCCGCCGTCGAGCTCGATCTGCTTCTGGTAGTGGAAACAGTCGAACGTGCCGGCCGGCGTGGTGACCTTCTCGCTTCCCACCAGCTCGCCCGGCTCGGATCGGTTGCTCAGCGGCGCCGACTTGCGCAGCTCATCGGGCGACAGATCGCGCTTCTGCTTGCCCGCCATGATCCTGCCGCTGCTGATGCTCCAGGTTCCAGGCCCGGTCAGCGCGTACTCGAGCCGCATGAGCACCGGCCCCTTGTCGGCCTGGGTCTCGATCTCGAGCACCATCCAGTTGTCGCCCTTGCCGACCAATGCGTAGCGCATCTTCGAGGTCTTCTTGCGATCGCGCACCGAGATCTTGTACTCGGCCCACGCGCCCGCTTTGGCCGCGGTCACCGCGTGCAGGTCGAGATCGACCACCTCCTGCGCCTGCGCAACGCCGGTGACGAGGAGCACGACGGCCAGCGCGCGAATCATGCCGGCCAACCTACACCGCCTGGGTTATCTTGAGGATCGTGAAGAACGGCTTCATCGTCTCGGCGCGCTACGACACGCTGTTCTTCACCGGCAGCCTGCTGGTGCCGCTCGGGCTGTGGGCGGCGTTCTCGATCGGTTGGATGACCGGCGTGGCGGTGTACGCGACCTTCCAGCTCGCCTTCAACCTGCCGCACAACTTCCAGACCTGGACGCTCTCGCTGCTCGACGAAGGCGATCGCGCGAAGAACGGCCGCCGTTACGTTATCGCGCTGGCCGCGTGCATCCTGATCTTCGCCGTGCCGATGGTGCTCTCGCCCGACGGCGTCTACCCGTGGGTGCGCGACGCGCTGATCTACTGGGGCTATTACCATCTGGTCCGGCAGCATTACGGGTTTCAGCGGTTGTACGAGCGCAAGCTGCAAAACGTTACGCCGCTCGAGTCCAAGCTCTACGGCCGCTACCTCGACGCGGTCTCCTACCTGCCGCTGCTGATCCGCTTTCGCGATCCGGAGCTGATGACCATCCACGCCGGCGGCATGTCGGTGTGGGTCAAGCATCCGGTGCTGCCACCGTCGGTGTGGATGCCGATCGCGGCGCTCTACGGCGCGTGCATCGCCGCCGCGATCGCGCACCACGTCTGGATGGCCTCGCGCGGACGCACCGGCCTTCTGCCGCGCGCGCTGCACCTCGGCACGGTCACGATCGGCTTCGGGCTCGCGGTGCTGGTGATCCGCGATCTGGTGGTGGCGATCGCGGTGGTCACCGCGTTTCACAACCTGCAGTACATCGGGCTGGTGTGGTTTCACAACCGCACGCGCGCCGAGCTCGGCGAGACCGCCGGCAACCCGAGCGTTGGCTGGGTGCGCAACGGCCAGCTCGCGTACTACGCCGGCGCGTCGATCCTGTATGGCCTGTTGATCTTCGCGCCGCGCGCGCTGTTCCGTCACGAGCGGCTCGCCGAGCTGCCGATCACCGTCGTGGTCGCGCTGCACTACTACGTCGACGCGCGGGTGTGGCGCTTCTCGGATCGCCCGCAGCTCGGCCGCTACCTCAAGCTCACACGCCCGGCTCCCCCGCCGAAAGCCGTTGCATCAACTGGCTGACCGGCAAGATCTCCCGGCAGCGATAGCCGTTGGCGCCGACGAAGAAGAACCCGTTGGCGTCGCCGCGCGCCGCGTCGATCAGGTGGTCGGCGATGCAGTAGTGCACCTTCTCGGCCACGCAGGTCTCGAGGCACTGGTAGTGGCACTTGAAGCCGGGGTAGTCGCCGTTTTCGAAGCGCTCGATGAGCGCGGTGCGAATCACGCGCGCCGGCATGCCCACCGGCGAATCGACGATGGTGATCTGCTGGCGTTGGGTTCGCAAGAGCAGCTCCTTGTAGAACGGCGCGACGTCGCACTCATCGGTGATCACGAAGCGCGTGCCGAGCTGCACCGCGCCCGCGCCGAGCGACAACAGACGCGTCGCGTCCGCGTGATCCCAGACACCGCCCGCCGCGATCACCGGAAACTCGCCCCACTTGCGCCCCTCCTCGACGATGCGCGGCAGCAGCTCCTCGAGCTGGTTCTCGGGCCGCTCGAGATCCTCGCGCCGGAACCCCAGGTGCCCGCCCGCGAGCGGTCCCTCGACCACCACCGCGTCGGGCTGCCGGCCGTGGTGAAACTCCTTCCAGTGACGGCACAAGAGCTTCAGCGCGCGCGGCGAAGAGACGATTGGCACCAGCGCCACGTCCGCATCGCCGACGATGCCCGGCAAGTCGAGCGGCACGCCCGCCCCCGACACGATCGCCTGCGCGCCGCCCGCCACCGCTGCCTGCACCAGCCGCGCGTAGTGGCTGATAGCGACCATCACGTTCACCGCCACCACGCCGCGCCCACCGGCGAGCTCGACCGCCGCGCGCGTCTCCTGCTCGAGCGCGTCCCACCCGTGCGGATCGTCGCGCTTGCGCAGCCGCACGGTGCCCTCCGGCACCGGCAGGGTCGACACGTTGCCGAGCCCCTGCGCCGCCAGCGTCCCCATGCCGCCCGCCGCCGCCACCGATCCCGCCAGGCGATAACGCGAGATCCCCACACCCATCCCGCCCTGCACCACCGGGATCTCCAGCAACCGTCCGCGGATCGAAAGAGGCGGCAACATGGCGTTCATCATACGCGACGACCGAACAGGAAGCCGGCGGCGAATGGCACGCCGGCGACGGCCATCACCAGAAAAACCCACGCGCCCGCGGCGCCGTAAAGGTTGAGGAAAAGGATCGGGCCGACGACGGTCATCAGATCGGTGAGCGTGGCGAGCACGCCGAACACGCCGCCGTAGGTGTCTTCGGTGCCGTACGCGCGCGCGGCCTGCTTGAGGGTGGCGGTGAAGATCACCGACGAGGCGCTGACGTAGGCCGCGTACAGCCAGGTGAACGCGAACGGCGTGGTGGCGAACGCCAGGGCGGCGAGCGCGCCGAGCAGCGGCGGTGTGAGCGCGAGGATCACCGCGCGCGGCGCAAAGCGATCGACCAGCCAACCGCCGAGCGGCTGCGCGGCGGCGAAGCACACGCCGGTGAGCGCGAACAGGCCGGTCACGCTGTACACGCCCGCCGTCGCCACACCGAGCGGCAGGTGCAGCGCGCCGCCGGCGTGGACCGGCAACAGCGCCTGGAACGCGCTGAAGGTGAGCTTGTTGAACGCGATCGGCAAGAGCAACGCGAGGAACGCCGCGTCTCCCGCCAGCTTGAGGATCCGCTCGAGCTCGCCGCCGAACGTGCGAGCCACCGGCGGTCGCGCGGCCTCGGTTTGTAGAAAGCTGGCGGCGGTCACGCCGGCCGCGATCACCAGCGCGACCACGATCGGCACCCACGTCCCGTACGACGCGAGCAGCCCCGCCATCGCCGGGCCGATCAGCAGGCCGCTCGATCCCACGCCGACGGTGGTGCCGATGCGCCGTCCCGCGCTCGAGGCCGGCGCGCCGCTCACCGCCAGCGCGCACACGGCGGGATAGGCCAGCCCGGTGGCCAGCCCTTCGATCGTGCGCACCAGCGCGAACCACACCGGCCCGCCCGGCAAGAGGAAGCCCGCGAGCGAGAACGTGAACAGCGTGAGCGCGATGCGCAGCACGTGCTGCGCGCCGACGCGGTCGACCCACACGCCGCCCGGCACCTGCGCGCCGATCTTGGCTACCGAATACGCGGCGTAGACGATCGACAACAGCCCCAGCTCGCCCGTCGCGCCGGCCAGTCCGGGTAACAGCGGCACGATCACGCCGTATCCGAGCGAGACCACGAACAGCGCGAGCGTACCGAGGAGCATCGGGGGTGAAGATCCAGTGTACCATCGCCGACGATGCGCGCCCTCGGCCCCGCCCTGCTGCACCTGGTCGGCCAGGCGACGCGGGCGCGCACCGCGGCGGCGTTCGCACACGCCACGCGCGATCCCGGCGCCGCGCAGGAGCAGCGCCTCCGCGAGCTGATGCAGCGCAACGCCGACACCGAGTACGGCCGCGCGCACGGCTTCGCCGAGATCACCACGCCCGCCGCCTACGCGCGACGCGTGCCGCTCATGACCCCGGCCGATCTCGAGCCGTGGGTCGCGCGCCTGCAAGCCGGCGAGCGCAAGCTGCTCACCGCCGACGAGCCGGTCTACTACGTGCGCACCACCGGCTCGACGGGAAACGCCAAGCACGTGCCGATCACCGCCGCCTACCGCGTCGAGTTCCAGAAGACCGTGCACGTCGCGCTGTGGCACCTCTACGCGCGCTTTCCACGCGCGTTTCTCGGCCGCGCGCTGTACTTCGTCGGCTCGCGCAAGGTGGCGCGCGCCGCTGACGGCAACGACATCGGCACCATGAGCGGCTTCAACTTCACCGAGCTGCCGCCGCTCTTGCGCGCGATCTACGCCTGGCCGTACGAGCTGTTCGAGGTGGGCGACCTGGCGACGCGCAGCTACCTCGCGTTGTGGCTGGCGTGCCTGGGCGACGTGTCCCTGATCGCCGGCATCTTCCCGGCGCCGATCGTCTATCTCTTGCGCGATCTCGAGGCGCGCGCCGGAGAGCTCGCGCACGATCTGCGCAACGGAACGCTCGCGTGCGCCGCCGCGCTCACGCCCGAGCAGCGCGCGTTCTTCCTGCCGCGCGCCCCGCCGCGCCCCGATCTCGCCGCCCGGCTCGAGCGCGCCGCACGCGCGCCCGTCGAGGAAAAGGTGCGCGAGGCCTGGCCGCACCTGCGCCTGGCATACTGCTGGACCACCTCGACCGCCGGGCTGTTCGTGCCCGAGCTGCAGCGCCGGCTCGGCGCCGGGGTGGCCATCCGCGACGCGATCTACTCCGCTTGCGAAGGCTGGTGCTCGATCCCAATCGGCGACGAGGAGCCGGGCGGCGCGCTGGCCGTCACCTCGCACTACTTCGAGTTCATCCCCGAGATCGACTTCGATGCCGGTAGCCGCGAGACGCGCACCGCCGGCGAGCTCGAGGACGGGCGGCGCTACTACATCGTGCTCACCACCGGCGCGGGGCTGTACCGCTACCTGCTCGGCGACATCGTCGAGGTGTGCGGCTTCCACCACGCGACGCCGCGCATCCGCTTCGTGCGCAAGGCGGGCGCGTTCACCAACCTGCTCGGTGAAAAGCTCGACGAGTCGCACGTCACCCGCGCGGTCGGCGCCGCGCTCGCCGAGTCACGCCTCGAGGCCACCTGGTTCACGCTGGTCCCAGACTCGAGCGGCACGCACCCCGGCTACGTGCTGCACGTCGAGCTCGCGGGCGACGGCGATCTGGAGACGCTACGCGCGCAGGTCGACGCGCACCTCGGCGAGGCCTCGTACGACTACGGCCGGCTGCGCGCCGCCAAGCAACTGCGCCCGCTCGCGCTCAAGCAGATCCCCGCCGGCAGCTACCAGCGAGTCCGGCAGCGTAAGGTCGGCGACGGCAGCGCCGAGGCGCAGCTCAAGACCGCGCACCTGGTCGCGGACGCCGCCAGCCTGCCCGCCGAGCTACGCTGAGGACAACTGACCTCGCTGGGCGTGCGCACTGGGACCCAAGCCCCCGCAATCCGACGCGTTCTCATCCCCTCCGGTCGCTAACTGGTCGATTTGACTATTTAATGCCCACGGCTCTACGCTTGCATTGGAGGGATTGCCGTGAGCGTCGCGTCGACGGACGGTGATCGGCAGGTCAAGCCCCCGGGCCTCCCGAGGGCGTTGGCCAACGATCCGCGCTATCGCGTGCTCAGCGAGATCGGCCGCGGCGGCATGGGCGTGGTCTACGACGCGCTCGACCGCGAGACCGGCGAGCGCGTGGCGATCAAGCTGCTCTCGTCGCGCAAGGACGGCCTGCTCCGCTTCAAGAACGAGTTCCGCCTGGCCGCGCGGCTGGCGCACCCCAACCTGGTCGCCCTGTACGATCTGGTGATCGCCGACGACATCGCCTACTTCGTGATGGAGTACGCGCCGGGCGTCGATCTGCGCCGCTGGGTGCGCGGCAAGGGACCGACGGCGACGGTCAACCTCGAGCGGCTGTACGGCTGCGTGACGCAGATGCTCGAGGCGCTGGAGTGCCTGAGCGGCGCCGGCATCGTGCACCGCGATCTCAAGCC
>PNAM01000079.1 GCA_003170275.1 Myxococcales bacterium | reverse complement strand
GGCAAAGTGACGAACATCCGGGAGTATATCGACACGCAAGCACTGGCGCGGGCCTCCGAGATGGACGCGTCCGGGCTGGCGTAGCGCTGGCGTAAAGGATATCCCGATGTACGACCAATCCAAGCTATCCGAGTTGATCCGGTTCGCACGAGTCGATGCGGGCTCCACCGTCATCGACGTTTACCCAGGCGACGGCGACTGGACCCGTCTCTTCTCCGACGTCGTGGGACCCGAAGGACGGGTCTACAGCTTCGTGCCGGCCGAAGTCGCCCACTTCAAGAACGATCCGGTCGGCCGCATGCGGACGCTTGCGAAGGAGCCGGGCCGAGAGAACGTCGAAGCCGTCTCGGCGGACCTCGTGGCGATGCCGGAGGCCAAGCAACCAGCGGATGTCCTATGGCTGCACCTGTTCTACCACGATCTCCACACAGCGCTGATCCAGGCCAGGGGCGCGACGGCGGCTCACTTCAATCGAGCTGTCTACGAGCGGCTGAAGCCCGGTGGGTCCTACGTCATCGTAGACCACGCCGCCGCCGTCGGGGCCGGCACGAGCGACGCCCAGTCGCTGCATCGGATTGAGCCTGCATCCGTTCGCGAGGAGGTGGAGGCGGCCGGCTTCGTACTGGACGCGCAAAGCACCATGCTCGCGAACAAGGACGATCCGCACTCGATCAAGGTGTTCGATCCCTCGATCAAGGGCGAGACCGATCGCTTCGCCTATCGGTTCGTGAGGCCCTGACAGGTCCCGGCGCCGACCTCAAAAGTAGAAGGCCGGGCTTGGGTTATCACCCCACCGTCGACGAGGGGCTTCGCACGGCCCTGCGGGAAGCAAGCGCCAAACTCGATGCTCGAAACAGCACGCACCTGAACGGCACGCACCTGAAAGCGGAGAAGACATGTTGAAGAATCTCGAAGGGCAGCGCATTCCGGATGTCACGTTTCACACGCGCGTCGACGATCAGTGGAAGGACGTGACCACGAACGACGTCTTCGCGAACAAGAAGGTCGTCGTCTTCGCCCTTCCGGGCGCGTTCACGCCGACCTGCTCGAGCAGTCATCTGCCGCGCTACAACGAGCTCGCGGACGCGTTCACGTCGCGCGGGATCGACGCCATCGTGTGCGTCGCGGTGAACGACGCCTTCGTGATGAACGAGTGGGCGAGGGTCGAGGACGCGGAGCACATTACGTTCTTGCCCGACGGCAACGGCGAGTTCACCCAAAAGATGGGCATGCTCGTCGACAACAAGAGGAACCTCGGCTTCGGCCAGCGCTCGTGGCGGTATTCGATGCTCGTCGACAACGGGACGATCACGAAGATGTTCATCGAGCCCGAGGTCGACGGCGATCCGTACGATGTGTCCGACGCCGACACGATGCTCCGGTACGTCGATCCGAAGGCCAAGGCACCCGCCGACGTGCTCCTCTTCACGAAACCGGGTTGCGCATTCTGTACCAAGGCGAAAAAGCTCCTCGATGAGCACAGCCTGGCCTACGACGAGGTCGCGTCGTCGCCGCGGAGCCTGCGGGCGGTGAGCGGAAAGAGCACGACCCCTCAAGTCTTCATCGACGGCAAGTACGTCGGAGGGGCCGAGGCCCTCGAAGGCTACCTGGCGAAGATGTAGGGCGAACCTTCCGCGGAAGTGTGGCGGTCGTGCCGGGTCGAGGCGCCTTGGTTGGCAGCTCGCCGATCTTGCTCCCCGACACTCTGCAATCGAGCGCGCACACGACTGGCGCACCCTTGCCGCGAGGATCGTTCTCATCGGTGTGCTCCGCGGAGACAACCCTGCCGATCATCTCGCCTGGATAACCCGGGAGCGTTGCTACTACCTGCCTCTCGCGAAGGCTCAGCCGCGCCAGTTAGCGGTTTCGTCTGTAGCGATCTACTCACCGACCTCTCTTCGCAATCCTGGCGCCGTCACTCACCTGGCAACGGTTGAAGCGATTGAGGTACCGATCCCAAACCGCGACGATTCTGGACGTGGGCACCGATTCTCAACGCACCGCTGGTCGACCGAACTCGCTTTCGGTCGCGCGCGAGCTGGTGGGGCCGATCGTCGCGATGACGATTACGCTGGCGGCGGTCTACCTGCCGATCGGTTTGCAAGGCGGGCTGACCGGCGCGCTGTTCCGCGAGTTCGCGTTCACGCTCGCCGGCGCGGTGTTCATCTCCGGAATCGTCGCGCTCACGCTGTCGCCGATGATGTCCTCGCGACTGCTCAAGGCCGAGCATGGTCACGGCGCAATGGCGCGCGCCGTCGACGCGACCTTCGCCGCGGTCAAGCGCGCCTACGACCGCGCGCTCGCCGGCACGCTCCAGCGGCGCGGCGTGGTCTACACCGTCTGGATCGCGCTGACCGTTATGGTCGTGCCGCTCTATATGCTGTCGCCGGCGGAGCTCGCGCCCAATGAAGATCAAGGCATCATCTTCGGCGCGATCGACGTGCCGCCCAACGCGACGCTCGAGCAACTGGCGCCGTACACCGCGGCGGTCAATCGCATCTTCATGGACACGCCCGAGTTCGTTCACAGCTTTCAGCTGACCTTCCCGGCGGGCGGCTTCGGCGGCATGCTGGTCAAGCCGTGGGAAGAGCGCAAGCGCAGCATCTTCCCGATCCAGGAGGAGGTGTTCGGCAAGCTGTCGCGCATTCCGGGAATTCGCGCGCCCGCGTTCTTGCCGTCGGCGCTGCCGAGCGCGGGGACGTTTCCCGTCGAGTTCGTGATCGCGTCGACCGCGAGCCACGACGAGCTGATCGGCTACGCGCAGAAGCTGGTGCTGGAGGCGGTCAAGAGCGGGCAGTTCGCGTTCCCTCCTCTCACTGATGTGCGGATCGATCAGGCGAAGTCCGAGATCGTGATCGATCGCGACAAGGTGGCGTCGATGGGACTGACGCTGCAGCAGGTCGGTGCCGATCTGTCGTCGATGCTGGGCGGCAACTTCGTCAACCGCTTCAACATCGACGGGCGCAGCTACAAGGTGATCGCGCAGATCGAGCGAGCGGGGCGGCTCACGCAAGATCAGCTCGCCGACATTCACGTCAGCGGGCCGAACGGCCAGGTGATGCCGCTCGGCGCGGTGGCGACGGTGCGCGCGGGCGTCGAGCCGCGCACGCTCAATCGCTTTCAGCAGCTCAACGCGATCAAGATCTCCGGGCTGGCGCCGCGCTCGCTCGACGGTGGGCTGCGCGTGCTCGAGGACGCGGCGACGCGCGTCTTGCCGCCCGGCTACCGCGTCGACTATACCGGCGAGTCGCGCCAGCTCAGGCAGGAGAGCGGAAAGTTCTTGCCGGCGATGGGCCTCGCGCTGGTGCTGATCTTCCTGGTGCTGGCGGCGCAGTTCAACTCGTTCCGCGATCCGTTCGTCATCCTGGCCGGCTCGGTGCCGCTGGCGATGTTCGGCGCGATGATCTTCACCTTCCTGAAATTCGCCGGGCCGCCGGGGTTGCGCTTCCCGCTCACCGAGGGCTGGACGACCACGCTCAACATCTATTCGCAGGTCGGGCTGGTGACGCTGGTCGGGCTGGTGGCCAAGAACGGAATCTTGATCGTCGAGTTCGCCAACGCGCAGCAGGAAAAAGGTCTGGCCAAGCTCGAGGCGGTGCGCGTCCGGCGCCGGCGCGGCCGCTCGCAACTCGATCGGCATCGTTCTCGTCGGCGGGATGACCATCGGGACTCTGTTCACCCTGTTCATCGTCCCCGCCGTCTACGTCCTCATCGCCAAGGATCACCGCCGCGACCACGCCGCCGAGACTCCTGCACTCGTCGTCACCGACGAGCCAATCGTCGGCGCCGTTGAGCGTTGCTCGCTGGAAGTGCGTTCCACGACCTGTTCGAGCGCATCATTGCATTGAGAATGGTGAGCAGCTTTCTCAATCCCTGTCGAAGCTGGGCGCGCAGCCAGAAACTCAATGCTTCGAAATTCCAGAAGTTGAAATCGGTCTAGGTTCGGAACGGAGACTTCGGGATAGGCAGTGGTTACGCCGGGCGCGGGCCGCAGAGCGGGCGCAGTGCAGCGCGCTCGTCTGGCGAAAGGGTGGTCAACGGGCGAATCGGAGCACGCGTAGTCCGATCGAAGAACGGGTGTGGCCACGCCTTTCCGCGGAGTCGCCAGCCGAGCACCTTGCCAATCGCGCGAGCCAACAGCAGCACGTTCAATCCGGTTGAGCCTGCGGGGGCGGAGCCGATTGCGTACTTACCCTGGATGGCACCAGTCGGCTTACCGAAGAGCTCGTCGGGGCCTTCAGCGCCAGCATCGAACACCTGAGCGACGATCCCCACGAATGGGACGGCTGGGCTGACCGTGTTGCCGAGGGGGGTCTTGCAGCATCCCGCATACCATCGGTAGAGGCCCTTGGGCGTCAGGTGCAACCCGACGATGTGCTCCATTCCGCGGCGGAACACGAGCGATGCGGGTGCGACCTGTACGATGTCGGTTCCGCCGTGCGCGTCGAGGAGGTCGGCGCGACCCAAGTAGTGCAGGAATGCCTGGCAATCGTCGCAGTAGCAGACGACGCGATTCACCGCTCGCGGCGACGCGTCCTTCAATTGCCCTTGAACCTCACCGCAACGGCAGCGGAGGTTAGCGTCTAGCATCATTCAAGCTCCAAGCTCGAGAAGCAGCGTTGCGATCGTCGTAGTCAACGCGGTCGTGAGAGGGTTCATGTCGCTTCCCTTGGTATGTCTGGAGACAATAGCAATGAAGGGGGCGGGCCGGATTACGGGTACACCAGCGCGGCGGTGTCCCAGCCGGCCAGCGTCGTCCCCGCCTCGTAGGTGCTCTGCGCGAACTCCAGGATCGCCTTGGCGGGATCAGGCGAACGGCGAACGTCGTCGTACGGGAGCAGGAACTCCTTCAGCTTGTCGCTGAAGAACCCGGCCGCGGGGCGCACACGCTGGCCCTCGACGCCGGCAGGTGCGGGCGCCGTGTAGGAGTAGAACGCCGCTTCGGTCGCCCCCGTCCACGGATCGCCTGGCCAGAAGCCGAGCGAGATGACCTCCTCGTCGTACGCCACCCGCTCGACGAGCCCCTTGCGAACGGGCGCGCGTCGTCCGTTGTATCGAGAGACCGCGAGGTCGAAAGTTCCCCACCAAAAGTGCACCGGGCTGCACTTGCCGCGAAACTGGGACCGGAAAATCTGGAAGACCGGCTCGACTCGTCGCAACACCTCCCAGACCCGGTGCGCGTGGCCGGGGTCGTAGCTGCAATGCTCGACGTCATGGACGAAGCCGGCGCTCACAGGGCATTCCTGCGGCGTTACATTGATCTCGACGTGGACGTCCATCGCCGCGAGATGTGCGAAGACCTCGCGGTAGAAGTCGCAGACTGGGCGTGCCACCAGTGGCAGCGTGCGCGAACGTCCGTCGCTGTCCTGGATGAGCAGTTGATGCTCGATGAAATCGAAATCGATCGAGACCGTGCGATCACGATACGGCATGGGCGACGTCGTGAGGCCGCGCGTCGTCAGGTAGAGAGGGACGTTCCACCACTCGTTCATCCTCGGAGTCAGCGCCAGGCGGATCTTGCCGACGATCTGCGCGTAAAGCAGCAGCGTCGCGTAGGTCTCCCGCCAGGCGGCGAGAGAAAGGTCGGGCCAAGGTTGCATTCGCCGATGATACACGGGTCGACGCGGGCGAAGCAGTAGGGCGCGCGGCACAGCAACGACAGCAAGCAGGTCAAGGCTCCAGTCCGCCTGTTCTCGCTGTGCCTGGAAGTGTTAAGCGGGAGGACGCGAAGCTGGTGGGGAGGGACCCGGGCGCAGTTCACCAGATCGACCCGAGGAAGTGGGAGGAGCTAATCGCGGGCTGGTACAAGGCGGCGGGGTTCGACGAGGTGACGCTGACCCCGCGCAGCGCGGATCTCGGTCGGGACGTGATCGCGGTGAAGCACGGCGTGCTGAGCGTTCGGATCATCGACCAGGTGAAGGCTTATTCGCCGGGGAATCTGGTGTCGGCGAACGATGTCAGGGCTCTCATGGGCGTGCTCGGCAGTGACCTCGCCGCTTCAAAGGGACTGGTAACCACGACCTCGGACTTCGCTCCGAACATCACCACCGACAGGCTCATCGCTCCGCTCCTGCCGACGCGGTTGGAACTGGTGAACGGAGTGGAGCTGATCAACCGCCTGAACAGCCTCGCTCACAAGAAGCTGTGATCGTGTCGCAGCACGCCGCAGCCTGAGTCTCTCAATCCCAGAACACAACCCCGTGGTCTATCTTCCTCGACCGTCGGCGACATGCCTCACCGTCCGCCCCGCAAGGAGAAGGACACGGTCGCCAATGCCGTGAGGAAGACGCCGCGATTCCGGCGTGAGGCGAAAGCGCTCGGCCTGCGGGTCCGGCAGCTACGTCACGGTCGTGGATGGACGCTTGAGAGGGCGGCCGAGGAGATGCAACTCGACCTGAAGCATCTCCAGAAGGTGGAGGCCGGGCAGCTCAGGAGCGACGCCAAGCCGTCAACGTCGTGGGCCTCGTGTGCCGTCTCGGCCTCGTCGATCGCGGTGCGGAGCTTCCGCTCGACGGTGGTCGACAGCACGGCTTCGGTCGAGGCGACGTCGCGCTCGGCGCGCCAGACGTTGATCGACGAAGTTCCGGTCGTCGTGTCGCCGCCAAGGTCGAGCGTCGGTACGCCGGACACGTCGCGACCGCACAAGAACCGCTTCCTAGTATTCCGCGAGGACGAGATCAACGCCGTCTTGGTACATCTCCCAGAGTGGCACCATGCGCCGCGCGCGCCGCGCCCCTATCCAGTGCGCGCGCGATTCATCATCGCGTGGGAGACGGCGCTGCGACCGGAGACACTGGACAAGCTGTGCGCGCCGGAGGACTACAGGCGTGGCACAGACGGACTCTTCATCCGCGACGAGATCGACAAGGCACGCTTCGGTCGGCGGTTGCCGCTTACTGACCGCGCGCGCGCGGCACTCGATTCTGTGTGTCCAGACATCGGACTCATCTTCGGCAGGCATGACCACAGAAACCTTCTCCACAAGGCCGCAGCCAAGGCCGAGCTGCCACCGGAGAAGGCTGAGCGAATCTCGCCATACGACTTCCGGCATTCTCGGCTCACATTCCTAGCGGAGAACAGCACCAACTTGGCCGGCATCGCATACCTCGCCGGTCACAAGAACGTCTCTACGACCAACCTGTATATCCGGCCAACGGAGCACGCTGCGGAGCAGGTGCTGGACGCTGTGAACGCCGATTCTGGCCACATACTGGCCACAGAGGCGAAGGCCAGGAAGTCGGCGAGGAAGAAAAAAACGCGGAAACGATGAGGATTTGCCGAGGCTGAGTGCGAAAGAAGGGAGTCGAACCCTCACGGTTTTACCCACAGGATCCTGAACGGCCAAAAGACGTTGAAACTGCAGGGGATTTCTCGAATGACTCCGCCGATCACCGCCAAACAATACCAGGGGATACACCGACGCGGGGTACGGTACCCCAGCTCGTCGACGAGCTTGAGCGGGCCCTCGGCTCGCTCGAAGCTGGCGACGTCGGTGCGGCGCGCGTCAGCGTTGCGCTCGTGTTGGCAAGCGTCAGGGCACTTGCGCCAGCGTCGCAAGGATGATGATTCGCCGGGGTCGAGGAATCCCGACGATGTCCGCGATCGCCGCCGCCACCGCGAGCCCAAGGAGAACGCCGCACGAATGTGGAGCGAGAACGCCAGCGCCTTGACGGGCAAGCGCTGGATCTACTGCAAGGCAATGGAAGCCGAGTTCAAGAAGCTGGTACCCGTTTTGGTAATGGGCGCGCAGCATCCGCTTCAGGGCACGCCCCTTTTCAAGGGTCTAGATGGCGTCGGCTTCCTCAAGCCAGCCGATCCCGTGCTGCTGATGTGGGACATCGAGCAGGCGTACCCCACGCTTCAGTGACGGGCAAGCTGCCGCCGTCGCGTGTCGTCTTGGCTTGATGGCTGCTAGGCTTCCACCTATGTCGCAAGTGCAGTCGCAGGCGCGTCCTGTTGATGAAGTGCCGTCGGAGATCGCCGACTGGGTGGCACGGTTCAAGGCCGCGCCGATCAAGGCGCCACCACCAATTCCCAGAGTCGACCGGCTTCTGTGGAACGGCTTGGAGCAGGCTGCGTCTTCGGTCGCCGTGAAACTTGACGGCGATGAACTGCATGTCGCCGCCACGTACGACGTGCTAGGGGCGCGCACACCGAATACCGACGAGAGTAGGGGAACGCTGAAACGGCATCTCGCCGATGGTTCGGTGATTGAGAGCGATCAGTGCTTCGTCGAGAGCAGCGGCGGCACCATCTCGAAGGGGCTAGTCAGGAGCGATGCGAGCTTCACTAGCTTTGCTTGGCATTGGTACCGGCCGGGCCCGACGCCCAAGGTGTGGGTGGCGCGGGCGCACGGCGTCGTGGGCCGCTTGTCGCCCAACCTCGGGGTGAAGGGCCAGGGGCGCGTCGGTCTGTTTCTTACCGGCCGGTACCGCTACGCAGTCTTGATGGACTGCTTCAACGTGGCAAAAGCGTGCGACGTGCTCATCTTCACCGACGGAACTGCTCCAGACCACGTTGCGATGATCGACGACTTCTTGGTGCTGGCGTTCGTGCTTGGAACGCGCATCCGCGTCGACCATCTGATGGGAATGGATGAACGTGGTGTTGTTGTCGAAGTGTTCGGCGAGAGGATCGGTGACGACGCCGGCCATCGAGTCCAACCGGCGCCTCCTACCCCGATGCCCCTCGTGCCGACAGAGCCCACGTGGGTGGTGCCGCTGTTCGCAAAGGTGAGCGATGCAGTCCACCAAGACCGCGCCATGCGCGTCCCGCTGATCTACTACGTCGAAGCGGGCGAGCGCTCGATCATCGACATGGAATGCCTGGACCTGCACACCGCCCTGGAGGCCCTGGCTCGAAGCTATCTCGTCAAGATCAACGAGCCCGAGAAGGTTACGACCCGCCGCGTCGAGAGCGCATTTGCCAAGTTCGGACTCAAGCTCCTGCCAGAGCAGTTGGAAACGCTGAAGAAGGACCGCCAACTTTGCACCCATGAAGCGCTGATGAACGCGGACGGCAAGAACGATTTCCCGCGCGACATCCGCCGCGTCGCCGTCGCTCGCACAATGTTGGCCGCCCTGATCTCGCTGATCGCTGGCTACCGTGGCGCGCTTCAGGGCTGGGAGAGGGACCACAACGGAGTTACACAGCCGGCGCCGCAGTCGTGGTGGGGAATTGACGCGGCCGACGAGCACGCGGCGCGCACCGTCAGGGCATCACCGCCCGCGTAGGCAGCGGTTCAGGGCCGTACGCATCCTGCCAATCAGGGACTTGCTCAGCCCGGTCTTGGCGGAGATGGCACGAGGCCGACAGGAAGCCGCCAAGCAAACGGGGGGGGGTGAGGGCTGGCCGAGAGGGCGATCCGGCTGACCTGCCCGTGCAATCACTGCACGCCTGCGACATTTTGCCGCATATTCCGGTGGGTGTTTTGCGACTAACATCCATGAGCTTAGATGGCCAAGATCCTCATCGTCGACGACGAGCCGCTCAACCGCGAGCTGGTCCATGCCTACCTGGAGGGCAGCGGCCACGAGGTGCTCGATGCCGCCAGCGCCGAGGCCGCGGTCGAGCTGGCGCGGCTGGCGCACCCCGACCTGATCCTGCTCGACGTGATGCTGCCGGGCATGAGCGGCTTCGACGCGGTGCCCCACCTCAAGCAGCAGGCCGGCACCGATTTCCTGCCGGTCATCCTGGTCACCGCCCTCAACGATCAGCCGGCCCGCGTGCGCGGTCTGCGCGCGGGCGCGGACGAGTTCCTCACCAAGCCGCTCGAGCGCAACGAGCTGCTCGTGCGCGTGCAGAACCTGCTGGCGCTGCGGCACAAGGACCAGGCGCTCGCGCAGCGCAACCGCGAGCTGGCGCAGCTCCACAAGTTTCGCGACGAGGTGACCGCCATGATCGTCCACGATCTGAAGAACCCGATGTCGGCGCTCAAGGCCAACCTCGACTACGCCATGACCGAGCTGCACGACGAGACCTCGAGGCAGGAAGCGCTGGTCGACTCCATGATCGCCACCGATCGGACGATCCGGCTGATCGGCAACCTGCTCGAGGTGACCCAGCTCGAGACCGGCCACCTCACGCTGCGCCGCACCCATGCGCCGGTGGCCGGCCTAGTTGAGCCGATCATCGGCGAGCGCACGCACCTGACGCGCGCGCGGGCGATCACCGTCAGCCAGTCGATCCCCGACGGCCTGACCGTGCACGCCGACGTCGAACTGATCATCCGCGTGTTCGAGAACGTGCTTGATAACGCCATCCGCTACACCCCGCCGGGCGGGCGCATCGTGGTGCTGGGAAGCGCGGCGCCCCGCTCGGTGACCCTCAAGGTGGGCAACACCGGCACGCCCATTCCCCCGGCGGCACGGGCCCAGATCTTCGAAAAGTTCGGCCAATCGGGAGAGGCGCAGGGCCGCATGAACATCGGGCTGGGCCTTTACTTCTGCCGCCTGGCCGCCGAGGCGCACGGCGGGCGGATCTGGGTCGAGGAAGATCCCGCGCTGCCGACCGTCTTCGGGATCGAGCTGCCGTCGTGAACCACCCCGGACTGCCGGACTTCTGGGCGGTCTACCACGCCCACTATGACGAGATCCTGGCCGACACCATGCGAGTGGCGACGGCGCACCTCGAGTTCGGGCCGATCGTGCGATCGATGTCGCCCGAGCAGTTGGCCAAGGACAGCGTCGACTCGCGCGAGCGGCTGCGGGCGGCGATCGAGGAAGGCACGTGGGCGCCGTACGAGGCCGAGTTGCGCGTGCAGGGAGTGGTCTATGCCAAGCTGGGCATCAGCTTCGCCGGTTGGTACGACCTGGTGGGCGCGTTCAAGAACGACCTGGTCCCGCTCTTGATCCGCGCCTACGCGGGCGATCACGAGCGGCTCGCGCGCGCGCTGCGCGGCATGCAGGTGTTCGTCGATCGCGTGATGGTGATCATCGGCGAGGAGTACCTGAACACCAAACAGAAGCTATACGAGCAGCAGCGCGAGCTGGCGCGGCTCCTCGAGCAGCCCGGGCGCTTCTTCACGCTCTCGCTCGAGATGCTGTGCATCGCCGGCACCGACGGCTACTTCAAGCGGCTCAACCCGGCGTGGAGCAAGCTCGGCTACACCGAGGAGGAGCTGCTCACCCGGCAGTTCCTCGACTTCGTGCACGAGGACGACAAGGCGGCGACGCTGGTGGAGGTCGAGCGGTTGGCCGGGGGCGAGACCACCGTCCAGTTCGAGAACCGCTACCGCTGCCTGGACGGCTCCTACCGGCGGCTGCAGTGGACCGCGGTGCCCGACGGGACGGGCCACATTTACGCCGCCGCGCACGACGTCACCGAGCGCCAGCAGGCCAAAGAAGATCTGGAGCGCGCGTATGCCGAGCTGGCGAGCGCGAGCCGGGCCAAGACCGATTTCCTGGCGATGATGTCGCACGAGCTGCGCACGCCGCTCAATTCGATCATCGGCTTCTCCGAGGTGCTCATCGACGGAAAATCGGGCGCGCTCACCGAAAAGCAGACCCGCTACCTGCAGAACGTGAACCAGAGCGGGCGGCACCTGCTGGGGCTGATCAACGATCTGCTCGATCTGTCGAAGATCGAGGCGGGACGGCTCGAGGTGATGCGCCAGCCGTGCGCCCCACGCCAGCTCGCGGCCGAGGCGGCGGCCACGCTGCAGCCGCTCGCCGAGGCGCGCGACGTGCGGGTCACGCTCGATCCGCCGGGGAGCGTGGCGCTGCCGGCGGCCAACGCCGATCCTGCGCGCTTCAAGCAGGTGCTCTACAACCTGCTCTCCAACGCGATCAAGTTCGCGCCGCTGGGCGGCCGGGTCGGGGTGACCTGCTGCCGCAGCGCCGACGGCCTGCGCATCCGCACCACCGTCAGCGATACCGGCGCGGGCATCTCGCCCGAAGATCAGGCGCGCCTGTTCACGCCGTTCACCCAGCTGGCCAACGCGCGCGAGCACGGCGGCACCGGGCTCGGCCTGGCGCTCACCAAGCAGCTGATCGAAGCGATGGACGGCACCATCACCGTCGAGAGCGCGCCGGGCGAGGGCTCGCGGTTCATCGTCGAGCTGCCGATCGACGTCCGCGAGCTGCCGGTCGAGCAGCAGCGTGCACGCGGTGCGGCAGGCGCGCCACTGGTGCTGATCGTCGACGACGACACCGCCGCGCAGGAGTTGCTGTCGCTGACGTTGCAGTCGGGCGGCTACCGCACGCTCGTCTGCGGCAGCGGTGAGGAGGGGATCGCCGAGGCGCGCCGCCAGCAGCCCGACGTGATCATCCTCGACGTCTTTCTCCCCACGGTCGACGGCTGGGACGTGTTGCGCGTGCTGCAGAGCGATCCGCAGACCACCAAGATCCCGGTGGTGATGGTGACCATCTCCAGCGATCGGCGCCTTGCGTTCAGCCTCGGCGCGGTCGAGCACCTGGTAAAACCGATCGAGCGGCAGGCCCTGCTCGACACGCTTGCGCGCCGCGGATTCACCACCAAGGTCAAGCAGCGCAGCATCCACGTGCTGGCGGTCGACGACGATCCGAAGCAGCTCGAGCTGGTGCGCACCGTGCTGGAGCCGCACGGCTTCCTGGTGCGCACCGAAGAGAGCGGGCGCGCCGGGGCGGCGGCGGCGCTCGCCGGACCGTGCGATCTGCTGCTGCTCGATCTGGTGATACCCGATCTGTCGGGCATCGAAGTGGTGGCGGCGCTGCGCAACGATCCGCGCGCGGCCAGACTACCGATCATCCTCATGACGGCGCACGAGCTGAGCGCCGAGGATCGCGAGCGGCTCAACGCCGCGGTGGAGAAGGTGATCGCCAAGCACTCGGTGCACGATCTGCTCGCCGAGGTCTCCGCCGTGTTGCGCAAGAGAGCCTGATGCGTGTGGTGCTGGTCGAGGACAACGCGATGAACAGCGAGCTGGCCTGCGACCTGCTCGCGAGCGAAGGCCACGAGGTCGAGGTAGCGGCGAGCGGCGCGGCGCTGCGCACCCTGCTCGCGGGAGGCAGCTGTCCGTCGGTGATCTTGATGGACATCTCACTCCCGGACGCCGACGGCGTCGGGCTGCTCGGCGAGTTGCGGGAGATGCGGTGGTTGGCGGCTGTTCCGGTGGTGGCGCTGACCGCGCACGCGCTGGCGGGCGACGAGGCGCGGCTGCTGGGCGCGGGCTTTCTCGCGGTGATCACCAAGCCGATCGACACTCGGCGCTTCGTCCGGGAGATCGAGCGGCTGGTCGGCGCTACTTCTCCTTGATGAAGATCGGCGGGCCGTAGACCTTGCTGCCCCGACGCGATAGCTGGCCGGGACCAGCTCGGAGCCGTCCGTGCGGTCGCGGATCTGGCCCTGGTGCCACAGCCAGTTGCCGGCCACCGGCTGGTAGTGCTTACCGGGCTCTTGCACGGCCGGAAGCGACTGTCTCAGGGACTGGGCAGCGTCGATCCATCGCCGACCGCGCCGCCATCGACGGCCGTGGGGCCCTCACCGATGACGCACGGCGCGATGCTGGGTATAGAGCCTGAGTCGTCGTACGCCATGCTCCATGCTCCCCGGCCTATCGGAGCTGCTCGAAGAGCGCAATAATCGGGCGTTACTCGATCGTCCCGGACGATCAATTCGCGATCTTCCCCAGCGCCTTTGGCACGCAGTCAGGATGCCATCGCCGACGGTGGCTCAGATCATAGACTGCGACGTCTCCCGCCATCACCAGACCGAGGCACTCGGGGCAGCCGCCGACGACTTCGGGGTTCACACTAGCGAGCGCAGCACGCGCGCAGTCCGCGTGCCACATTCGGCCGGCGGTGTCGGTCAGGTCCAGCCCTACGGCTTGGTGGCAGCCAGGGCACATCAGTCTGATCCTGTCACAGGTGCGAGAGCAGGCTGATGACGAGCACCGATAGGCCGCCGAAAGTGAGCAGCGCTGCGCCGAAGACAGCAAGCGCGTCCCACCGCCTACTGGCCGTTGGCGAGAACCGACAGGGGAATAATGATCATGGGCCTGGTCGGCGTCGAGTCCTCGAACGCCGCGCACGACAACGGGTGGCGCTTCTCGATGCAGGGCTGGCACTGCATGCCGTCGATCTGAACTGGCGCGTTGAACTGGCGGCGGCAGCGGGGGCAGGTGTGGATGTGCATACCTGTTCATCGGCGATGGCAGACGAGAGTTGAGGTAACGCGGGCGTGAGCAGTGAGACGTGGAACCGAAGCGTTCGATTCCCGGTGCTGTGCCCTCAAGTCTCTGGTGTGCCGGACCGATGAACGGTCATGCCCTACCTCCGCATCTGCCCGAGCTGCGATCGTGAGTTCGTCCGCTCCGAGACGGTCATTGGATCCGACCGGGAGATCGCGGCGCCGACAGCCGACGATGTGCAGTGCTTGCGCTGCACCAAGCACCTCAGCGCCGAGTCACCCGACGCCGCGGATTCCATGGCGACGATGGGTTCGATCCCGGTGCCGGCGTGGGTGCTCGCGGGGAAGCGGTAGGTCGGGGGCGCCGCGTCAGTCCCACTCGACGGTGATCAAGCCGTCGAGCAGCCCGGGATACTACTGCGCGAGCGTTAAGCGTCCCACGGCACTCGCTTCATCTGCGCCTTGCTCCACTTCGTAATGGCGCGCTCGGCGGTGCTGACACCGGCCGACTTCGCCTTTCCCCACAACTGCATTCGGGCGGAGGCCGACGCCAACGTCCAGACGGTGTTGGTCTGCGATCTCGACCTCGCGGATTTGCAAACCGCGCGTCTGACCGGCAGCGTCACACCGCGCAGCGATCGACGGCCGGATCTGTTCAGTGTGGTGAAGACGCGAGCCAAACCCATCCCTGAAGAAGTAGCGTCCAAATCGCCGAACGCTACTGACGCATAAAACGACGCTGGCGCACGCAGTAGCCAGCGACAGTAAACGCCGCTAGAAAGGGAAACGCATACTTACGGTCGGCACGGGTCTTGCGATGCGTCGCGCCAATCGCGCCATCTCTAAAGGAGCCTCGCATGTCTCGCTCGCTCGTCCTCTCGTCGCTGTTCATCGCTTCGCTCTTCGCCGCCGGGTGCGAGGGATCGGTCGACTCCACGACTGGAGAGACCGCCGACTCGCTCAAGAAGGTCAAGTGCCACTCGGACGCCGACTGCACGAAGGTCAGCTTCTGTGACACCGAGAACAGCGCCAGCTGCAAGAGCGCCGGCGTCTGCACGCCGCGCGGCATCAACCTCTTCTGCGCCCTGGCCGCCGACGTCTGCGGCTGCGACGGTCAGACCTACGCCGGCGCGTGCCTCGCCCACAAGGCGGGTGTCTCGGTGGCGCACGACGGCCCCTGCGAAGTCGTGTGCAAGAGCAACGCAGACTGCGGCTCGCTCCAGTACTGCTCGAAGAAGGAGGGCCAGTGCGGCGCCCAGGGCGTCTGCACCGGGCGCGGCATCAACCTCTTCTGCATCCAGACCTACCAGCCGGTGTGCGGCTGCGATGGCAACACCTATAGCAACACCTGCTACGCGGCGAAGGGCGGCGCCTCGCTCGCCCACGACGGCGCCTGCACGTGCGACTTCAGCGCTACGCCCATCGACGGCGATACGCTGGCCGAGCAGCCGTTCATGAACCAGACGCAGAGCTACTTCTACACCTTCACCGGCAACGGGACCGTCAACAACAACTCGGGCACCTTCCAGTGGGTGTTCTCGCCGCCATGCCTGCGCACGGCGCCCTTCTGCAAGATCGCCACGCGCTTCGAGAACGGGACGTTCTACACCAACGGCTCGACGCTGGAGCTGCACTACGACAGCGGCACGGTCTCGACCTTCACCGCCCAGCAAGACTGCCACAACACGTTGCAGCTGGTGGGCGACGACCATGGCGCGACGCAGACCCTGGTCATCTCCACCGTCGTTCCCACTCCGTAACGCCCTCTTTCAAGGTGCAGGACCTTGCGGCGTCATTCGGCTCGATCGCGCGTGTAGGCCAAACTGTGAGCCCCTTGTGCGGGTGCACCTCGTTGTAGTCCTCGATCCAGCGCGGCAGCTGCTGCAGCACGGCGGCCGCGCGGTCGCGTGGGATCTGGAGTTCTGGAGTTCATGGCCGATGCCAAGCTGGCGAGCTGCCCCACGTGCAGCAACTATTCTCCCAACCATGGTTAAGATCACGTCGACATGATGGGAAACAGAGAAACGGTGGACTGCGTGGTCGTGGCAACGGGCGGAATGGAGCGCGAGTTGCTCGTACCTCGGTCGCTGCGCTCCATGACGCCACCTGCGATCGTCATTCGACCCGCAACCGTCGCCGATTTGCCGCACCTCGTGGCGCTCCTCAGGGACGACGCGATAGGAAAGGCGCGTCCCGACGACCCGGGTCCGCCGCTGCCGGACGTCTATCTCACCGCCCTCGCCGAGATCGACATCGACGCCAACAACCTGCTCATGGTCGCCGAGAGCAATGCAGAGGTCGTCGGCACGTTCCAGCTCACGTTCATCCGCCAGCTCGCCAACCGCGGCGGCCTCGTCGCTCAGTTGGAGGGCGTGCGGGTGGCTGCGCCGCTGCGCGGTCGGCGCCTCGGCGAGGCGATGGTGCAGTGGGCGATCGCGGAGGCGCGCCGTCGCGGCTGCTTCCGGTTGCAGCTCACATCGAACAAGCAGCGGACGGACGCGCTGCGGTTCTACCGGCGAGTCGGGTTCGTCGAGAGTCACGCTGGGATGAAGCTGGCCTTGTAGCGGCGGCGGTCTCCGCCGTATAGAGACTTGTCGTGGTCGAACACTATTTGGAGGTGACGCGTGGTCGAGATTTCCCTGAGTGAGGGTAAGGTCCACCTGGAGGTGAAGGGGCTGGACAAATTGTGGGCGTTCAAGGGGCGGCTGGAAATCCCCGTCGAGCACATTCGCGGCGTGCACGCCGACACCAGCATCGCACGCGGCTGGTACAAGGGGATCAAGGCGCCGGGAACTTCCATCCCCGGGGTCATCCGGGCGGGGACGTTCTACCAGAACGGCAAGCGCATCTTCTGGGACGTCCATGATCCCGAGAAGACCGTGGTGATCGATCTCCATGATGAACGCTACGATCAGCTCATCGTCGAGGTCGCCAATCCTGGTGCGGCGGTCGACCAGATCTCAACGGCCATCGCCGGTAAGTAGATCGGCGTCGCCCACCCTGCGGGCAGCCTCATTTCTCGACAACTGAAACGCTGCCGCTCACGTGGTGTCGAACTCACATGCGGCCACTGGTCCTCCTCGTCGCCTTGAGCGGCTGCGCGACGACGCAAGAGATTGTAGTCGCTACCGCTACCTCAGCAACGCTACTTACAAGTGCCGCCGCTGCACTTCTTTCCGTTGCACTCGCTATCGAAGTTGCACTTGCCGCCGGGCGCGTCGGAGCAGGTGTTGCTGTTGCACTTCGCGCCGGAGTGGCAGTCGCTATCGAAATTGCACTTTCCGTATTCGTCAGCGTTAGCAGAGGGGCCGCTGACCGCGAACGCGGCGAGACCAAGAGCGACGGTGAGCGTGATGATGATCTTGCGCATGAGTAAGCCTCCGGGGCAGGCTGCGCGATCTGCGGGTAGATCCTTGCTCGTTTTCCGCTCACACCGCGCGATCCGCTCACCCGGTCCCGGATTCGCGCTCGGCGGGGTTGAATAGCGTAAGCCCGCGCGCGTCTCATCGGCGTGAAGGCGATCAATTTGGCGTTGATGCTGAGCGCTCTCCTGCTCGCAGGCTGCGCGGACTACTTCATCATCGGCCGGCCGATACGGCGTCCCGGGCCATTCCCATGCTACCCCGATGATCCCGGCGTCGAGTGCTTCATCCCCCGGCACAGCCGCCGCGTGGCTTGCACCTGCCCGTAGCCGCTCGTGCGATCTCCGCCCGGCCCCAAGTTGTCCCCCGCGGAACGCCGCGTGGAGTCACACCAGGCGGGCGAGCGCACCACCCGCATGTCCGTCGGCCTCCAAGGACAGGCGGGGCGGCTGCCAGCGTGGCGCTGTTTTTAGTAGGAGCGCATAGCCCAGAAGGAGCGATGTCGTGGCGGCCCGCCTGCTCAAGGAAAGAGTGGGCACTTCCCGTCGACGGCGGGCTGGACGCAGACCCAAGCTGAGCCCGCGGTCCCGGCGTCGGTGGTCATGTGCGTAGGCTCCGAGCAGCAGATCGTGCCGGAGCTGCATGGCGGCATGCAGTTGCTCATGCCCGAGCCGCCGCTGCCGCATCCAAGGAACACCAACGCCGCCACCAGCACCACAGCCCGCATCCCCTGATTGTACGCCTTCGTCGGACACGGGCGCGTGAGCGGGGTCACCGCCGGCGTCGTGCGTGCGCAACAATTGGTTCGCGGTGCGCGACTGGACAAGGTGCTCAGGGCTGGAGTACCTCGAGCGACGAGGCGCGAATGAAGCGAGACGAGATCGTCCGACGCGACAAGCAGTTCCTCTGGCACCCGTACACTCCGATGGACGCGTACATCGCCGAGGTCGATCCGATCGTGGTCGCCTCCGCCGCGGGCTCCTGGCTCACGGACCTCGACGGCACCCGCTACCTCGACGGCAACAGCTCGTGGTGGGTGGCGTCGCTCGGGCATGGGCATCCGCGGCTCTTGCGGGTGCTCGCCGAGCAGTCCGCCACGCTGGCGCACTGCTCGCTGGCCGGAATCACGCACGAGCCGGGCGTGCGGCTGGCCGAAGAGCTGTGCGCGATCGCGCCGCCGGGGCTGTCGCGCGTCTTCTACACCGACAACGGCTCGACCTCGATCGAGGTCGCGGTGAAGATGGCAGCGCAGCTGTGGCGGCAGTCGGGCGCGCCACGCAAGTCGCGCTTTGTCGCGCTCGAGGGTGCGTTCCACGGCGACACCCTCGGGGCAACCAGCTTGGGCGGGATCGAAGTGTTCCGGCGACCGTTCGCCAACATCGTCTTCGACTGCGTGCACGTGCCGTCGCCTGCAGAGGGCGGCCATGAGCGGGCCTTCGAGGCGATCGCACGAATCCTACGCGCCGAGGGCGACTCGATCGCGGCGGTGGTGATCGAGCCCGTGGTGCAGGGTGCCGCCGGCATGCAGATCTACGATCCGGCGTACCTGCGCGCGCTGCGCGAGTTGACCCGCGAGACGGACGTGCTGCTGATCGTCGACGAGGTGTTCACGGGCTACGGCCGCACCGGGCCGATGTGGGCCTGCGAGCACGCTGGGATCACGCCGGACCTGCTCTGTCTCGGCAAGGCGTTCGCGTCGCTGTTGCCGATGGGCGCGACGCTAGCCACCGAGCGTGTGTTCGACGCGTTCCGCGGCCCCAAGGAGAACGCGCTCTACTACGGCCACACCTTTTGCGGCCATCCGCTCGGCGCGGCGCTCGCGCGCGAGGTGCTCGCGATCTACCGCGACGAAGCGGTGCTGGCGCAGGTGGCGCGCAAGGGCCGGCGAATCGCTCAGGCCTTCGACGCGCTCGCGGCGCTGCCCGGGGTCGAGCGGGTGCGGTCGATCGGGATGATCGGTGCAGCCGATCTGGCCGATGGGGCCGCCGGGTATCTGGGCCCGGTCGGCTGGCGCGTGTACGAAGAGGCGCGCAAGCGCGGTGCCTACTTGCGGCCTCTCGGCAGCACCGTCTACGTGTGCCCGCCGCTCACCATCTCCGACGAGGATCTGGATCGACTCCTCGAAATTCTCGACGAAAGCATCCGCGCGGTCCGCTGAGCGCAGCGTTCCGTCCGCGGTCTCGGCGCAAACGGGGCGTCAGTCGCCGTCGGTTCGCAGCGGCGTGCCGCACCCCGGGCAGCGGCGCGCTCGCGGCCTCGCTGGCGGCCGGCGAAATCAAGTCAAGGCCGTGTCGTCCTCACCGGTGCCGGTCGAGAGGATGTCTGCGCCGTAGGAGGCAGGCGGCTGTAGTGGCACCATGCGGGCGGCTAGCTGTCGCTTCCCCAGCCGCGCTAGATTCTGTTCGCCCATCGCCTCCCAACGATCCGCGCCCGCCTCGAAGTCGACCGGGACGTCCGAGGCCAAGCAGCAGAAGTGCTCGGCCCAGAGACGGACGCGCAGCGCCCGTGCGTGGGCCGCATCCTCGACGAGGACACACATCTCAGAATGGAAATCCATGCTGGTGAAGCTGATGTTGGCGCTCCCGACGATTACCCAGCGATCGTCGACGATCATGGTCTTGGAGTGGACGTAGATGTCCCTCGCCGGCTGCGCATCGGAGGTGAAGGGGGTGTACAGCTGGATGCGCTGCCTCAGTGTGGGGTTGAAGCTCGTCCACTGGAAGCGCGACTCCTCGCCGTCCTCCATGAGCGATTCAAGGTGACCGACGAACTGACCGGCGTCTGGTTGGCGGGTCAGCAGCCCGACGATGCGCACGCCGCGCTCGCCGGCCCCGCGCAGCGCACCCACCACGTCATCGTCGAAGAAATACTGGTTCTCGAAATAGATGCTGTGCTGGGCACCATTGATGGCGTTCAGCATTGCCTCCTTGATGCTCTGTTCGCCGGCCGCGGTGTGTGGGTACGTGTTGGGGGCGATCGTGCGCAGCACCTGGATGAGGGCTCCACCGCTCGCACCCGCGTCCGCCACAGCGGTCGCGGTGAGATCGGGCCCGCTGCGCTCGGTCGCTCCATTCCATCGCTCGACGAAGTTCGCTTCCACGTCGGCCGCCGCGGATCCATCGAAGCGGGCGAATACGTCGTGGAGGGGAAGAGCGATCGCGCCTGCCTGGGCCCTCTTGACCGGTTCGACGATGTCGTAGGAGACCCTCCGGTCGTCGACGCTGGCGTGAGCACAGGTGTCCCAATAGTCCTGCGTCATGTTGATGCCGCCGACGAAAGCCACAACACCGTCGATGACGAAGGTTTTCTGGTGGTGGCAACCCAACTGCCTGGGGTAGATGCCAGCGGTGTTGGCGACATCCCAGCGCGCGAGCACCGCCGGCGCCGCGATCTTGATCTGGGCTGCTGACCCGTCCGGGACTGTGCCGGCGACAACACCGGTCGGCTTCCAGAACAGCAACGCTACGGTGATGCCTCGCAGCGACAGGCGGTGACACAGGTCAAGTAGCTGCTCAGTGGCCGGCGGCCGCATTCGGAAGTTGAGGCTCGCGTAGGCGCACGTGATGTACACGTGCCGCTTTGCCGATTCGAGCGCGGCCGCAATCGACGCGAACGAGTCCTCCGCGTCGACGAAGAAAGAGAGGTTTCCAGTGGTCCGTACCGGATAGGAGGACCGCTGAGCAAACGGAAGGGGAGGTCCCATCCCCGCACTCTTGCAGCTTGAGGATCGGCGTTCAACTCAACGCGGAGCACCTGTGGGTCAATTTCGTATGGTCAGGCATGGAGCGACTCGGTCCCAAGAAGCGCTCCGCCGATCGCAGCGAGCGCGTCCCAGCGCCTACCGTGCATCGGCGAGTACGTGCAGGGGAATGATGAGCATCGGGTTGGTGGGCGTCGAGTCCTCGAACATCTGGCGCGGCAATGGATTCGTCGCGTTGGGCTGCCCCGAATTGGAGCTGCTCTCGGAAAGCTCTCGTGGGAGGAAGTAAAGGCTGTTCTCGCGCGCGCGCGTGCGGGTACTGAAGTGGAACTGGTGGTTTTCGAGCACTACGTCCCGGTGTGACGGGACGACCCATTAGGAACCCCCAGTTTTCACGCCCGCACGGTCAAGAGGACGCCTGTTCGGTGACGACTTGGCACGCGGGCTGTCTCCCTACCGTCCGTGTCGAGGGCGGCACCAGGCGATCGTTTGACCTCCTGGATGTCGAGGGGAGGCGCTCGCGGCGTGAGGGCTAGGCCACCATACCGTGGGGATCGATGATGAACTTCTTGGCCGCGCCCTTGTCGAAGTCGATGTAGCCCTTCGGCGCCTCCTTCAACGAGATCTTCTGCACGTTGACTGCCTTCGCAATCTGGATCTTGTCGTGAAGGATCGCCATCATCAGCTTTCGGTGGTAGTGCATCACCGGGCACTGGCCGGTGTGGAAGCTGTGGCTCTTGGCCCAGCCGAGTCCGATGCGGATCGACAGGCTGCCCATCTTGGCCGCGGCGTCGACGGCCCCGGGGTCGCCGGTGACGTACAGTCCGGGGATGCCGATGGAGCCGCCCGCCTTGGCGACAGTCATGACGGTGTTGAGCACCATGGCCGGCACCTCGCTGGACGCCGCGCCGCCGTGACCGCGCGCCTCGAAGCCGACGCAGTCGATGGCCGAGTCGACCTCCGGCACGCCGAGTATCTGCTCGATCTGCTCGCCGACCGAGGCCGCCTTCGACACGTCGACGGTCTCGCAGCCGAAGCTGCGCGCCTGCGCGAGGCGGTCCGGGTTGAGGTCGCCGACGATGACGACGGCCGCGCCGAGCAGCTGGCACGAGGCGGCGCACGCGAGGCCGACCGGACCGGCGCCGGCGACGTACACCGTTGAGCCGGGGCCGACGCCCGCGGTGACCGCGCCGTGGAAGCCGGTCGGGAAGATGTCCGAGAGCAGGGCGAGGTCCTTGATCTTCTCCATGGCGCGATCGCGATCGGGGAACTTGAGCAGGTTGAAGTCGGCGTAGGGGACCATCACGTACTCCGCCTGACCGCCAATCCAGCCGCCCATGTCGACGTAGCCGTAGGCCGCGCCTGGGCGCGCCGGGTTGACGCTGAGGCAGATGCCGGTTTTGCCCGCCTTGCAGTTAGGACAGCGACCGCAGGCGATGTTGAACGGCACGCTGACCAGGTCACCCTTCTTGATGAACTCGACGTCGCGTCCGGTTTCGATGACCTCGCCGGTGATCTCGTGGCCGAGCACCAGACCCGCCTGCGCCGTGGTGCGGCCGCGCACCATGTGCTGGTCCGAGCCGCAGATGTTCGTGCAGACCACCTTCAGGATGACGCCGTGGTCGCACTTGCGCTTCTGCTCGGTCAGCTCCAGCTTCGGAAAGTCGATCCCCTGCACCTCGACCAGCCCCGGCCCCTGATAGACGACTCCGTGATTGTTCGGCATGCCAAGCTCCTTTTGGGTGTGTTGCGCGCGGACCATACGCCGAGTGGATGGCGGCGTCGAGACGCCAGGTCGTGGCGTGGATGCGGCGAGGGCGCGCTCGGCGAGTGGGTCTCGCGGGTGCTGCCGCTGTCTTGAGGTCAGCGCACCGCTTCCGCCGAGCGACGCCAGCGTCGTGATACCGTGCCCCGGTGGAGCTGGGCGAAGCGATCGTGCTCGACCGCACCGGCGCGCACAGGCGGCTCGGCGACGTCTGGGCGCGGCGGCCGGCCCTGGTGATCTTCTTGCGCCATTTCGGCTGCATCGGCTGCGCCGCCCAGGTGGACGCCGTGGTGCCGCGCCTGCCGGAGCTGTCGGCGCTCGGCGTGGGGCTGGTGCTGGTCGGCAACGGGGCGCCGGAGTTCATCGACGCCTTCGTGCAGCGCCAGGCGCTCGACGGGCGCCCGGTCGAGATTTTCACCGATCCGTCGCTGGCGGTGTTCCGCGCGGCGGGGCTCCGGCGCTCCCGCTGGGCCAGCGCCGGCCCTCGCGCTCTGTTGGAGCTAATGCGCGCCTTCTTCGACGGCCATCGCGGCGCCGGCACGTTGCAGGGCGACGCCTGGCAGCAGGGCGGCGCGCTGCTCGTCGACACCGACGGGACCATCGCCTTTCAGCACCGCAGCGAGAGCCTCGGCCACGCCGCGCGCCCAGCCGAACTCATCGCGGCCGCGCTCGCACTCACCGCAAGACGGGAGACCGGATGGACGCTCTGATCCACTTCGCCAACCTCCTCTTGTTGGGTTCGTATCTGGTGCGCGACATGCTGTGGCTGCGCCTGCTCAGTATCCTGGCCGGCGCGTGTTTCATCATCTACTTCTACTTTGCTCCGGTGCCGGTGTGGGCGCCCATTTGCTGGAATCTCTTGTTCATGACGCTCAACGCCTATCGGATCCAGCGGCTCCTGGCCGAGCGGCGCCCGGTGCGTCTCACCGACGAGGAGCAGCGACTATACGGGCTCACCTTTCGCAGCTTGACACCGCGCGAGTTTCTCCGGCTGGCCCGGCTTGCCGAGTGGCACGACGCGACGGCGGCCCAGTGTCTCGTCGAGGAGGGCCAGCGACTGACGACGCTGGTGGTGATCTTCTCCGGCTCGGCGACGGTCAAGGTGGCCGGAGAGGCGGTCGCCCGACTCGCCGACGGGCGGCTGTGCGGCGAGATGAGCTTCCTCACCGGCGAGAAGACCTCGGCCAGCGTATGGACCGACTGCGCCACCCGATACGTCGAGTGGCGCGCCGACGAGCTGCGCCGGTTCCTCGACGAGAACGCCGAGCTGCGGTCGGCGCTGCAGTTGGTCATCGGCGGGGAGCTGGCCCAAAAGCTGCGACGCTCCGCCCGAGCCTCCTGACCTCTCCATCGTACCGCTCATTTCGCCGGCGCGCGCGCCGGCGGTGGTGGCCATGTCGCTGGCGCAGAGTCGATGGACACCCCTTTGGCCGGTCTTGCCTCGGAGTCGGTGGACGGTCTTGCCGCGGAATCGTTGGATGTCTCTTTGGCCGGTTTTGGCCCGGCGCGTCCCCACGCACCTGGCGAGCGCACGCCGATCCCGGCCGCCTTGCCTGGATGTGCTACGCGCCGTCGTCGGCGCTCTCTAGGCTCCCACGTATTTGCCAGGGGTAGGCCAACAGCATCGGAACTGTCCATTGGCCGGCATCACCCATGACGGCAAGCGACCCGTTTTCGCCTTCCAAAACAAGTCGAAACTGGATCTTGCAATCGAACGCTCCGCGCTCACGGAGCGTACCCAGGCAGCGCGCGGTAATCTCGGCAACCGCAGGAGTCGTGTCCCGAATCTCGACAAGCTCGAACTGTTTCGCCAGAGGTCCAGCAACCGCACGAGCGCCCGCTCGGGCGTTTGCTCACCAAAGCACGACTCGGGACCGCTAGCCGGTACGTCGCGGCCGACGACCAATGCACGGGGCTTCCACGCGTCAACGCGTTGACGAAGTCTCGCTTGGTCGGCAAGCATCCGAAAGAGATCGCGCAATCCCTTTTGGGGCTTCGGCGGCGGGGCATGCCTCGCTCCGCGCTCAATCCGTTTTGCCCATTCCCCGACGGCAAACAGAGCCGCCCATGCCTTCGCTGCGACGAGCTTGTTGTCGTATGCGAGATCCCTCCCATGCAAAATCCCGTGACGGTACGGAATCGAGATGGAATCCGCGTGAGTCTTTCGGCGGCTCTTGTTCAACACTCGGTGAAGCCGCTTTAGCCCCTCCGGGTGGCCCGCAAACGAATCCCACGCGCTTAGGTCGGCCTGCTTCTCGGAGAATCCGATCTCGCCGTCGACGTCGTTCGCATACCCGTCGAGCAATGCGAGGACCACTGGCACGCATCCGTGATAGCGCTCCGCCTCGTAGTCGGCCAAGGCCAACCAAGCGAGCCGGAGTCGTGGTTCGAAAAGCTCACTTACCGAGAGCCGATATAGCTGGAACTTGATCACGTCGGAAGTCATGGAATCAGCGAGGAACTTCTCTGCTCCATGTTCATTGTCTCGTGGGCGATCCAGCCTCGATCGCCAAAAAGTGCGTTGAAGCGATCTGGAAACTCCGCAAGCTGCTCGGCGTGCGTGCAAGAAGGCAGGAGTTCGGCGTACCTCGTGGCGGATGCTGCGGCACACGTTCGCCTCGCAGATGCTAATGGCTGGGCGGAGTCTTCAGGAGGTCAAGGAGCTGCTCGGGCACACGGATCTGATGACGACGCTGCGGTACGCGCACCTGGCTCCTAGCGGGAGAAGGTTCCGGAAGAATTTGGGCAGCAGATGGGCATCAACGCAGGAGCTGGTGCCCAAAGGGTAGTAGATGGTAGTTCGGAAATCGGAGATTAGCTGAACAGTTCCAAGCTGGTGCGAAAGAAGGGAGTCGAACCCTCACGGTTTTACCCACAGGATCCTGAATCCTGCGCGTCTGCCAGTTCCGCCACTTTCGCTAGAGCGGGAGAAAACTAGACGGTGGCCGGGCGCCTGTCAAGGTCCGTCGACACCCGTCGGGGCGCTCAGCGCGTGGCGCGGCTGGTGGTGAGCTGCTCGGCGCGCGCCCGCACGGCCTGCAGCTGCACCAGCCCGAGCCCGACGTCCACGCCGTATTCGAACAGCGGCTCGAGCTTGTACAGCTCGTGCACCACCATGCTGCCCTGCTCGTAGTGCTGGATCGCGCGCAGCACCAGCTCCGAGTGGGTGGCGTCGCGCGCGCGCACGTCCCAGCGGAAGCGCGTGCCGTGCAGATCGCCGCTCACCCCGAACAGGTCCACCGCGCCCGGCTCGGACTTGTACGCGAACGTGCTGGTCCAGCTCATCAGCGGCAGCGACTGCTCGAGCTCCACGCCCGACATGCCCTGAACGTTGCCGAGCGGGGTCGAGCGATGGATGGTGGGCATGAAGTTCGCCCAGTGGATCGGCTCGCTCGCGACCTTGACCAGCGCGTCGGGCTTGGCGGTGGTGCGATCGATCAGGCTGATGTCCGAGAGCCGGCCCGCCGCCGTGCGCAACAGCGCGACCGTGCCGCGGTCGAGGAGAAAGTCGTAGCTGCCCGGATCGCCCGACGGCAGCGCCTCCCGCTTGCCGCCGCGCAGCGCGACGGTGCGCTCCTTGACCGCCAGCGCGAGCGTGAGCTGCGGGATCAGCGCCAGGCCGTACTCCAGCGACGGCGCCTGGTTGAGGAACTTGGACATGAAGCCGTCGCGCGGCACCACCGTGAAGCCGTACAGCACCAGCAGCGTCGCCGAGCCGACGGGGAGAAACTCCCAGCGATAGTGGCGCACGCCGTTGGAGTCGGGATCGTACATCTCGACCGCCGGCGGCCCGCCGCCCGCGCCTTCCTTGTCGAACACGTAGCGATGGCGACCGTCGACGGTGTAGATGGTGTAGTTGATCGCGTAGGAGTGGAACAGCGTGCCGCCCGGCTCCGGCTTGACCGTCGACTCCTTCATGTTGCGCACGAACTGGCCGTAGCGCTCCGGGTGGATCACCACGTCGCGCACCTCGGCCGCCGGCGCCGCCACCAGCGTCACGGTGGTGAGCTGCTTCATCACGCCCTTGTCGCCCGACTCGATCAGCGCGAGATCGTTCGAGCGCAACAGCGGCGCCAGCGCTTGCAGCTTGTCGGCCGGCAGCGTCTGGAGCGGCGCAGGCTTCGCTTCGGCGAACGCGGATCCGCTCGCGAAGAACGCCAGGGCGAGGCAGATCCGGCTAGTTCCCATCAGGTTCGGGAAGTCTAGCAGGTTCGGCGCGTTCCGCCTCCTTGCGCCCCCACAGGCGCCGCTGCACCTTGAGCCCCTCGTGCTCGACCCAGCGCTCGAAGCGGTGCCCGCCGACCGCGATCCGCGAGCGGAGGGTGCCGTGGCCGATCACCAGGCGCTGCGTCGAACGATCTTCGGCCTTCCACATGTACTTGTAGCTCTCGTCGCCGCGCAAGAGGTCGAATTCGCGCGCCCCGTCGGCGATCGCCCGCTCAATCGCGTAGCCCATCATCACGTTGCCCGGGCTGAACTTGCCGACGGTGTGGTCGAACCCGCTCAGGTAGTAGTAGACGCGGCCGTTGAGCTGAAAGCAGTAGAACGCTGCGCGCGCCTCGCCGTCGAGCCGCATGCGGTGCAGCTTGAGCCAGCCGCGCGCGAGAAACTTTTGCGCGACCTCGTGGTGGAACGCCTGCATGCGCTTACCGGCGAACGCGCCCATCGCGCCGCGCCGCCGCCAGCGACGGTTGTGCAGGCGAAACAGATCCTCCATCGCGCCGGGCAGCGCGTCGCCCTCGACGGTCTCGAGCTCGGTGCGGAACGCCTTCTCGAGCTGGCGCCGCCGCCGCCCGACGTTGGCGCGGGTGTTCTTTCCGAGCGTCTTGAGGTACGCGTCCCACTCGCTGCCCAGCTTGATCACCGGGCACTTGCGATGAAACACGAGCTGCGCGCGGAGCTCCTTCGAAGCCGCCCCCGTCAGCGCCGCGCCCTCGCGCAAGTCGTTGAGGTCACACAGGTCCCAGCGATCTCGCTGGGCCGCCAGGTGGTCCAGGAAGGCTTGCGCGCAGAGCGCCTGGTGCGCGTCGTCGGCGATCAGGTCCTGGTAGTCCGACAAGGGGGCGCCCATCCAGCGCACCTGGCGCAGTGGCGATCCTCTGTAGCGGGTCACCACCAGCGGCATCAAACCGACCATGGCGCCTTCCACGCGCGCGACCAGCACCCACAACTTGCCCGCGCCGTGGTGCTTCCACCAGGTCGACAGCCACTCCCAGCTCTGGAACGGCGTGGCCGAGCCGGCGCGGTCGATCAGCGCCTGCCATTCCGTCTCGAGCGCGGCGAATTCCGCTTCGTCCACAACCTCGTCGACCGTGACCATGAGCGGGGCGCATTGTCAGGGTCATCCCCTCGTGCCGCAAGTCACTTTTTTAATTCTGGTGCCCGGGGTATCGCGGGTATAAGAAATGGACCGATTGTTGCTCGCCAATGCCCCGACCCTCATGGGTGACACCAAACTCGTAGCTTCTGCGTCGTCAGATGTGACCGCGGCGTCGGAAATTCCACACTCCGCGCGGCGGGGTCGGACGGTGCTGCGCTGGACCTTCAGCCTCGCGCTGATCGCCGGGCTGCTCTGGCTGGCGGCGCGCACCGTCGACCTGCACGCGTTCGGCGAGGCGCTGCGCGCGGCGGATCTGCGCTTCGTCGCGCTGGCCAGCCTGGTGGCGGTCACCTTGTGCATGATCCCGTGCAGCATGCGGCTGTGGCTGCTGGTGCGCCCGCTGCCGACTCCCAAGGCGGGCGTCGGCTTCTGGTCGATGACGTCGATCTACCTGGCGTCGAGCGCCGCGCACCATCTGCTCCCGGCGCCCGCGGCCGAGGTGTTGCGCACCGTCCACCTCAAGCGCCGCTACGGCTACACCGTCGGTGGCCTGGTCGCCGCGCAGGTGGTCGAGAAGGTGATCGACGCGCTCGGCCTCGGGCTCGAGATCGGCGTGGTCGCGGCGGTCGCGACGCTCCCGGCGGCGATGGGCTACTCGCTGTACCTGTTCGCCGTCGCCGGCGCGGGCGGCGCGATCGCGGTGATGGTGATCGGCTGGCGCTACCAGGCGCGCGAGCGTGCGGACGGCTACGGGCTGATGCATCAAGTGCGCGGCTTTCTCGGCACGCTGCACGAAGGGATGTACCTGCTTCGCTCGCCGCGCATCTGGGCGTACTCGCTGGTCTGCTCGTTCGTCAACGATTTCGCCAACGCAGCGACGGTCGGCCTGGCGTTGGCCGCGGTCGGCGTGGCGCTGCCGATCCCTTCGTGGTTCATCATCGTACTGGTTGCACGGCTCGCCGGCCTGTTGCCGTCCACGCCCGGACAGTTCGGGGTGGTCGAGGCGGGCCTGGTGATCGCCATGGGCGTGCTCGGCGTCGATCACGGGCGGGCGCTCGCGGTCGCCATCCTCTATCACCTCGCCCACTTCGTGCCCGTGACCGCGATCGGGCTCTGGGAGCTACGACGTCAATGGCGGGAAGTATCTTGACCGAGATGCCACGTTCGCGCGCGTACCGCGTGTTCGCGCGCTACGTCGCGTTCGCCGAGCGCCACACGCTCTTGATCCTCGGGGTGCTGGCGCTGGTGTGCGCGGGCGCGCTGCACATGTCGCTCAAGCTCGAGCTGCACACCGACTACACCGAGCTGCTCCCCGACGAGCACCCCGCGGTGCTGGCGCTGCGGCGCATCGCCGGCCATCAAAAGAGCGCCACCAACCTGGTCATGATCGTGCACAGCCCCGACGAGAACGCCAACCACGCGTTCGCCGAGGCGCTGCGTCCGGAGCTGGCCAAGATGATCCCCGAGGCCTTCTCGGAGATCCAGTGGAAGCCCGAGACCGAGATCCCCGAATACGCCGCCAAGTGGAAGTGGCTCTACGCGGAGAGCTCGGACACGGCGCACGCCGAGGAGCTGCTCGACCGCATCATCGCCAAGCGCTCCTCCCCGCTGGTGGTGGATCTCGAGGGCGATCCCGACGCCGAGCTCAAGGAGCTGCGCGAGAAGCTCAACAAGAAGCTGCCGGTGCGCAAGGACTCGAGCTACTTCGAGAACACCGCCGAAGGCCAGCACTTCCTCGGCATCATGATGTGGCGGCGCCTCGGCGGGCTGGCGACCAAGGGCGATCGCGACACGCTCGAGGCGGTGCAGACGCTGGTGGCGCGGCTCGATCCGCACAAGTTCAACCCGAAGATGGTGGTCGAGTTCACCGGCGGCATCGCGCAGGCGATCGACATGCAGAACGGCATCCGCGAGGATCTCACCATCGCCACCGTGCTGTGCTCGACGCTGGTGCTGCTGGCGATCTTCCTCTACTTCCGGCGCTTCGCGCTGATCCTGGTGATCGGCGCGCCCGCGGTGCTCGGGCTCCTGCTCGCGCTGACGCTGGCGTCGGTCACCATCCACTACCTCAACATCAACACCGCGTTCCTGATCTCGATCATCCTCGGCAACGGCATCAACACGCCGATCGTGCTGCTCGCGCGCTACGGCGAGGAGCGGCGGCGCGGGCTGGCCGTTCCGCAGGCGCTCGCCATCGCCATGTCCGAGGCGCTGCTCGGCACGCTGACCGCGATGGGTGCGGCCTCGATCGCCTACGGGTGCCTGCTGCTCACCAGCTTCCGCGGCTTCAATCAGTTCGGCCTGCTCGGCGGCGCCGGCATGCTGCTGGTGTGGCTGTTCACCTTCCTGCTGGTGCCGCCGATGGTGATCTTCGGCGAGCGGCTGGCGCCTGGCATCCTCACGCCGCGCGGCAACCTGTGGCGGCGGCCGTTCGCGTTCGTCGGGCGGCTGTCGGAGAAGCGCCCGCTGCTCCCCGCGCTGCTCACGCTCTTGTGTCTCGGCGCGGCGATCGGGCCGCTGGTCAGCTACGTCAAGGATCCGCTCGAGTGGGACTTCCTCAAGTTGCGCACCGACGCGACGCCGTCGGATCGGCTTTGGGGTCGCATGGAGCTGCTCGGGATGGGCGACGTCGGCGCCGGCTACATCGGCAACAACGGCGTGCTGCTGGTCGATAGCCCCGATCAAGCCGACGCGGTGGCCGCGGCGATGAAGAAGCAAGACGAGGCCCAGGGCCCCGCGCACGTGCTCAAGGAGGTGCGCACGGTCTCGTCGACGCTGCCCAAGGATCAGGCCGAAAAGCTGGCGATGCTGAACCGCATCCGCGCCAAGATCGACAAGCACAAGTCGATCATGGACAAGGACGAGCTGGCCGAGGTGCAGGCGTGGCGGCCGCCCGACTACCTGCGCACGCTCACCACCGACGATCTGCCGCGCCAGGTGCGCGAGGCGTTCACCGAGACCGACGGCGTACTCGGGCGGCTGGTGGGCATCGACGCCGATCACGCGACCTACTACGACTGGAACGGCCACGACCTGTTGCGCATGTCCAAGGCGCTCAAGGTCGAGGCGCTCGGCAAGTCTTGGACCGCGATGTCGGCGGCGACCGTCTTCGCCGGCATGCTCGAGACCATCATCGCCGACGGGCCGCGCGTGATGCTCGCCGCGCTGGTGGGCGTGACCGCGCTGGTGCTGGTCGCCTTCGGGCTGTTCGGCGCCGGGCCGGTGCTGATCTCGCTGTTCATCGGCATCGTCTGGCTGGGCGGCATCCTCGGGACGCTCAAGCTCAAGATCAACTTCATGAACTTCGTCGGGCTGCCGATCACGCTCGGCGTGGGCGCCGACTACGCGGCCAACATCTGGGCCCGCCTGCGCGCCGAAGGCATCGACAAGATCACGCCGGTGATCGCCGACACCGGCTCGGCGGTGGCGCTGTGCTCCATGACTACCATCATCGGCTACAGCTCGCTGCTCATGTCGCACAACGCCGCGCTGCGCTCGTTCGGCCTGCTCGCCGACATCGGCGAGGTGACCTGCCTGGCGGCGGCGCTGATCGCGCTCCCGGCCATCGTGCAGCTCTTGCGCAAGCGCCGCGCCAAGCCGTCGTCGTCCTCCAGCTGAAATGAACCGCAAGCCCGCCGTCGCGCTGATGGTCGCCGGTGCCTGCGTGATGGCGCTGTTCTGGGTGTGCGCGGTGGGCTGCCCGGCCGCGTTCGACTACGCCGAGGGCGACACCGCGGTGTGGATCTGGCTGTTGCGCCACGGCCGCGATCTGTACCGGCCGCTCGGCGAGCTGCCGCTGCTCTCGAGCAACTATCCGCCCCTGCAGCTCCACCTCGTCGCCTGGCTGGCGCCGTCGGACGCGGCGATCCTGCCGGTCGGGCGGCTGGTGTCGCTGGCCGGTTTTCTCCTGGCGATGGCGATGATCGGCGTGTCGGTGGCAGGCGCCACCCGCTCGCGCCGCACCGGCGTGCTCGCCGCGCTGCTGTTCGCCGCCACCTGCCAGCCCGGCTATCACGCGGTGGTGTGCCGCGCCGATTCGCTGGCGCTCGGCCTGGGCGCGGTCGGGGTCACGCTCGCCGCGCGGCGCGTGCGCGGCTGGCCGATGCTCGCCGCGATCGCGTTCACCGCCTCGCTGCTCGCCAAGCACAACCTGATCGTGCTGCCGGGCGGCGTGATCCTGTGGGCGCTGTGGCGCGAGACCCGCAACGGCATCGTGCTCGCGCTCACCACCGCGCTGCTTTTGGGCGCGAGCATCTTCGCGCTGCACCTGTTCGAGCCGCTGGTGATGTGGTCGATCGCCGGTTGGAAGCTGATCACCTTCCTGCGCTACCTCGGCGAGGCCGTTGCCCCGTCGATGTTCGGCGTGGCGATCGCGATCTGGGCGTGGCGCCATCGCGACCGCTTCTCGCCCGAGGCGCGCCAGGTGCTCGGGCCGTGGGGCGCGGTGCTCGCGCTCGGTGCGCTGTGGTGGCTGGCGCTCGGCCGCACCGGCTCGAGCGCGAACTACCTGCTCGAGTTCTTCGCCGCGCTGGTAGTGGTGGTCGCGGTCGCCGTCTCCGCGGGCGCGCCGGTGCGCCTGTTGTACGCGCACCTCGCGCTGGCGCTCGCCGAGACCACCGTCTGGGTGATCGTTCTCCTCGCGTTCGCGCTGCCCGCCTCGAAGCTCGAGCTCTCCGGTGCGCGAGCGGCGCTCGCCGGCGTCTCCGGCACGGTGTTCGCCGAGCAGGCGTGGCTCCCCGCGCTGGGCGCCGGCAAGGAACCGATCGCCATCCCCTACCTCGCCACCCAGCTCTCCTACGCCGGCCGCTGGGACGCCGCGCCGCTGGTGCGCGCGTTCGAGCACGGCGAGGTCGCGCGCGTGCTCCTCGATTTCACCCTCGAAGAGCCCGCCGCCAACAACTTCCTGCACCGCGATCGCTTCACCGCCGCCGAGCTCGACGCCCTACGCGCCCACTACCGCCTGGTCTCGCAGTCCGGCGCCCTACACGTCTACGCGCCGCGATAGCCCGCGCCACAGGAGCCAGGTGGTGGGGACGTTGAGGGAGATTTCTTCGGCGGCGTTGCCGAGGATGCGCTGCCACATGGGCATGCCCTGCACGTCGCCGCAGGTGAACATCAGGTGGACGGGGTAGGTCGCGACGCTGACGATGCACACCGCGAGCATGGCGGGCTGGAGGCGCGGATCGGCGAAGGAGAGCAGCGGCAAGAGCGGCAGCCAGTACCAGCACTCGGACTGGCCGGAGAAGTAGAGGAAGTAGGCGAACAGCATGGCCGCCGCCCACCCGAGCACGTTGCCGTCGCGGCTGGCGCGCCAGGCGGTCCACACCAACAGCCCGAGCCCGGCGATGCGGAAGGCGATGCCGACCAGCCACGCCGCCATTCCCAGTTGAAAGATCCAGCGCAGGCCGAAGCGCATCGCGCACTCGGCGCTGAACGAGGTGCAGAAGTCGATCTGGTCGGGCGAGCCGATCACCTGCGTCACGCGGCGGAGCAGCGGCAGCGCCAGCGCGATCGCGGCGGCCGCGACCAGCGCGAGCGCCAGGTACACGCCGCGTCGCCCGCGCAGTCGCTCGCGCGCGAAGGTGAACGCGAGGGTCATCGAGTACATCGCCGCCAGCAGCACCGCCGACGCCTTGATCGCCAGCCCGCCTATCGCCGCGCCCAGCCCCAGCACCGGCCGGCGCCGCGCCAGCGACAGCGCGAACAGCGCCACGCCCACCGCGACCAGCCCGTCGTTGTGCGCGCCGATCGTTCCCTCGATCACCGCCAGCGGCGAGAACACCACCAGCGCCGCCGCCCGTCCGTCACGCGCGGCCACGCCGGCTATGGCGGCGGTGGCCAGCATCGACAACAGGCCCACGACCTGGAACAGCTTGAGCGCCAGGTGCAGGTCGTCCCCCGCCAACCGCGCCACCAGCCACGCGACGCCGTGGAACCCCGGCGAGTACGCGCTGGTGCCCAGCTTCCACACGCCGGGCATCGCCGCCAGGAACGGATCGCCGGCGGGCAGCGCGTCGCCGATGCGCAGCGTGTACGGGTTCGCGTGGTACTTGGCGATCGCGCGCCCGATCGCCGCGTAGAACAGCGGATCTTGCGACAGGAAGCACGGCACGATCAGCGCCACCGCGTGCAGCGCCGCGCCCATCCACAGCACGTGCGACAGCTTCTGCGCGCGCTCGCGGACCAGCCCCAGCCACGCCACGCTCGAGAGCACCACGCCCAGCAGCACCAGCGCCTGGTACGGCAGCCCCGCCGACGGCGACGGCCAGTTCGGGCAGTCGAAGCGCTCGATCGAGTAGGCCTGCCCGGGGAACCACAACACCGCCGCTCCCGCCATGCCTACGAGAAGGAACAGGAGGCGGCGGGCAGTCATCATCTACGCTTGGGCGGCGAGCTCGGCCATCCTGCGGAAGGTCGCGCCGCGCCCGCGGTAGAAGCCGATGGTCTCGCGCAGGGTGCGCAGCGCGGGCTCTCCGGTGCGGAACCGGCAGTCGATCGGGATCGGCTCGCGCGTCACGTCGACGAACTCCCACGGGTGGAAGAAGAACACCACCGGGTCCTTCATGCGCGCGTAGAAGCGCTCGCGGATCAGGCGCGGCAGCCGCACCAACGACGGCGCGGTCGAGGCCGGCACGCGCCGCACCCGCTCGGCGGTGTACGGCGCCTTGAAGAACGAGCCCGGCTTGTGCCGTCCTTCGGACGAGTCGACCTTGTAGCCGAGGTCGCGCAAAAAAGGCAGGAACGAGGCCGGGAAGTCGAGATTGGGCGCGCGGAACGAGGCCACCGGGTAGAACTTGCGGAGCACGTCTGTCGCGTCGTGCAGCTCCTGGCGCGCGGTGGTCGGGTCCATGGCCGAAAACCGGCGGTGCGAGTCGCCGTGGCAGCCGAGCTCGTGTCCGCCGTCTACGATCGAACGGATTGTGTCAGGAAACCGACGGGCTACGTCGCCGGTGGTGAAGAACGTGGCCTTCACGCCCTCGCCCGAAAGGAGCTCGAGCAGGCGCGGCGTCCCTTGTGTTACCCCGCGATAGGTCCGGAGAAATGGCGGGCAGTCGTGCTCCATGTCCACCGTGATACAGACCTGCATGCGCTCAACTCCTATCCTTTTGCGCCTGGCGCGTCCATTGCTTTTGCTTTTTGCGGGCCAAACCCCTAGAGTCCCGCTCGATGCATGCACTGGTTCGAAAAGCAATCCGTCGGTATCGTGAAACCCGAATGGTTGCGCGTACTATGGTCGATTGGTACCACCCGATTCTGGTGCAGATCATCCCCATGCGCCGCTGCAATCTGGCGTGCGGCTACTGCAACGAATACGACAAGACCTCGGACCCCGTTCCGCTCGACCTGATGCTCGCGCGCATCGATCGGCTGGCCGCGCTCGACACGCAGATCGTGACCATGTCGGGCGGCGAGCCGATGATGCACCCCGATCTCGACGCGATCATCCGCCGCATCCGCGAGCACGACATGATGGCGGGCCTGATCACCAACGGCTTCTATCTCGGGCCCGATCGCATCAAGCGGCTCAACGAGGCGGGGCTCGAGTACCTGCAGATCAGCATCGACAACGTCGAGCCGGACTCGATCTCGCAAAAGAGCCTCAAGACGCTCGACAAGAAGCTCGAGCACCTGGCCGAGCACGCCGAGTTCGAGGTCAACATCAACTCGGTGGTGGGCGCCAACATGCCGCACCCCGAAGACCCGCGCACCATCACGCGGCGCGCCGCCGAGCTCGGCTTTTCGACCTCGGTGGGCATCCTGCACGACGAGACCGGGCAGCTCAAGCCGCTGTCGCCCGCCGAGATCGCCATCTACGACGAGGTGGTGGCGATGGGCCAGGGGCTGTACACGCGCATCAACGATTTTCAGCGCAAGCTGATCGACGGTCAGCCCAACGACTGGCACTGCCGCGCCGGCGCGCGCTACCTGTACGTGTGCGAGGACGGCCTGGTGCACTACTGCTCGCAGCAGCGCGGCTTCCCGGGCATTCCGCTGGCCGAGTATTCGCGCGAGGACATCAAGCGCGAGTATTACACCGACAAGTCGTGCGCCCCGTTGTGCACCATCGGCTGCGTCCATCGCGCGTCGAAGGGCGACGACTTCATGAACAGTTTGGTTCCGGCCTCGATCTTGCCTCGTCGAACGCCGGCGGTGAATGCATGAAAGTAGCGCTGGTATGTGATTGGTACGCGCCACGGATTGGCGGGCTCGAGATGCAGATGCGCGATCTGGCGCGCGAGCTCAAGGCGCACGGCCACGAGGTCGAGGTGATCACCTCGACGCGCGGCGAGCCGGAGATCGACGGTATCCGCGTGCACCGGCTCGACGGGCCGCTGCTGCCGCTCTATCGCGTGATCTATCGCGCGCGCAGCATCTCGGCGCTCGAGCGCCTGCTGCTCGACGGCAACTACGACGTCGTGCACTGCCACACCGCGTTCTCGCCGCTCTCGCAGGCCGCCGCGTACCTGGCGCACAAACACCGCATCCCGAGCGTGCTCACCGAGCACTCGGTGCTCGCGGGCGCCGGCGGGCGGCTGCTGGCGGTGGCCAACCGGTTCTATCCGTGGACCCACTGGCCCAACGTGATCACCGCGGTGTCGAGCTACGTGGCGGGCGAGATGGAACGCGTGTCCGGCCGCGACGTGGTGGTGCTGCCCAACGGCGTCAAGTTGGACGAGTGGGACGCGGCTGCCGAGCCGGAGCCGAACGCGCCGCTGCGCATCACCTCGGTGATGCGGCTGTACAAGCGCAAGCGCCCGATCGAGGTGGTGCGCGCGATGCCGCGCGTGTACGCCAAGCTGCCTGCGTCGCTGCGTCCGATCTTCACGCTGGTCGGCGACGGGTCGGAGCGCAAGAAGGTGGAGCGCGAGGCGGAGCGGCTCGGCGTGCGGCAGCATCTCGAGGTGCTCGGCTGGCAGCCGCGCTCGGAGGTGAAGAAGGTGCTGGCGCGCTCGTCGGTGTTCATCCTGCCGACGTGCAAGGAGGCGCTCAGCATCGCCACGCTCGAGGCGCTGTGCGCCGGCGTGCCGGCGGTGGCCATGAGCCACGGCGGCGTGGGCGACATCATCCAGCACGGGCGCGAGGGCTTCCTCGCCGCCAACGAAGAAGAGTTCGCCGACTACATCGTGCAGCTGGTGACCGACGCGCCGATGCGCGCGCGCATGGCGGCGGCGACGCGCAAGTCGGCGGCGCGCTTCGCATGGGACCCGGTGCTCGCGCAGCACCTCGAGGTCTACCGGTTGGCGCAGGATCGCTGCCACCGCAACGCAGCCGAAAAGTCCTCCGTCGCGGCGTAGCATGGCGGAGCGCGACCAACTCGAGGACGCGCTCCGGCTGCTCTTGCACCAATCCGTCGAAGCGCGGCTGGCGCAGGCGGACGCCGGCGCGACGCTCAAGGCGTTGATCGAAACGCTGATCGCGACCGGCGCGCTGCCGCCTGAAGCGTTCGAGCGAAAGCGCCAGCATGCGCTCGACGACGCGACCGAAGCGCTCGCGGAGCGCCCGGTGGTCAAGCTGGGCAAGGCGATCGACAAGTACGCGCTCGCGGACCTGCCGCAGATCGACTGCGCGCAGCTCCTGCCGCTGTGCCAGGCGCGCTGCTGCAAGCTCACGGTGTGTCTCTCGGCGCAGGATCTCGACGAGCACGTGCTCGACTGGGACTACGGCCGGCCGTATCAGATCCGCAAGCGCGAGGACGGCTACTGCACTCATTCCGAGCCTGCCACCCGTCGCTGCGAGGCGTATGTTCGCCGCCCAGCGCCCTGCCGGACGTATGATTGCCGCAAGGACCCGCGCATCTGGGTCGACTTCGACAAGAGGATCCTGACGCCATGAGGAACGTGCTGTGGGTGTTGTGCCTCGCCGGCTGCGTCTCGCCTCCGTCCCCCGCGGATGATCCGCCGCGGCCCAAGGCCCCCTCGCCGGTAGCGCGCGCGCCGGTCCCGCCCGCGCCGCCGCCGCTGCCGCCCAACGCCGAGGTCGAGATCGGCGGCACGCTCACCTTCCCGAAGGGCGTGACCGGCGACGCGATGGTCTACGTCGCCGACGGCGAGTGCTGGAAGCCGGAGACGCGCGCGTTCGCCGAGAAGCTGTCGCGCGGCACCGACTTCTTTTCCGAGGTGTTCGTACCCCAGGGGACCAGGCTGTGGTTGTGCGCGGCGATGATCCCGAAGAAGGGCCGCGCCACGATGCACGGCACGTTGGCGGAAGCGCCGCTGATGGCCCGCGGCGCCGGCGAGGTGCTGTTCGGCAACCTGCGTCTGACGCTTGCCAAAGGGCCGCCGGTGGACCCGATCAAGAAGAAGAGCGAGGCTGGACCAGTCCCCCCAGCGGTCCAGCCTCGGTAACTCATCATACGCGCCCCAGAGTGCGAACGTTGCGCGAACGCTTACAAATCTTTACAAATCGTTCGGTGGTCAGGGATCTCCGTCGAGCGACTCCCGCCACGACGCGCGAAAGACCTCGTTCGAGGGCCGGAAGCGGACGCGGTTCGGCTCGAGCCAGGTGAGCTCGCCGACGCGGTATCCGAGCTCCCGCAGGCAGCGCAGATGGAACGTCGAAAGCCAAGGAAATCCGAGATAGTAGGCCTGCTCGGCGAAGCGCCAGCCGCGCCGGTGCAGACGCCAGTCGGGCCCGTCGGAGGTGACCACCAGCGCCTCGGCGGCGCCGTGCGAGAGCAGGATGCGCCCGGCGTTGCGCAGGTTGGTGGTGGTGTGACGCGCGCAGGGCTCGACGACGATCCGCTCGGCGGCCACGCCGCGCGCGAGCAGCCAGTCGCGCATGAGCACCGCTTCGTTCTCGACGGAGTGCACCGCGCCGCCCGAGACGATCACCGCCGGCGCAAGGTGCGCGTTCAGATCGGCGAGCGCGAGCTCGAGCCGCGCGACGCTCTTCGGGTGCAGGCCGCCGGTCCAGCCGAACAGCGGCGTGTAGCCAGGCACGATCAGGAACGGCCACGGCGCGGCCGGGTCGCGCGGCGGCGGGCTCGCGTGCAGCGCCGCCAGATCGAGCGGTCGTCCCCGGTGGGTTGGCTGACAGCGGCAGATCACGCTCGCACGCTAGGCAACACGCTCCGCAAAAACAAGGTGAACCCTTCCTTGCGCCGAAGGCGGCGTTCCATCGCGGGAGCGATGATATGCTGGTCACCCATGCGTCACATTTGTCTTGGCCTACCAATATTGTTTGCGTTTGGCTGCAGCTCGGGCGACCCGCTGGAGAACGCGCTGCCGCCCCTACCGCCCACCGGCGGCGCTGCGCTCGCGGCGGCCGGGCGGCTCACCGCCGAGAACTACGAGCAGGAGCGGGTCAAGGGTCCCGCGTCGCAGGGCCTCGTGGGCGACTACTTCATGCGCAACGAAAAGCTGCGCATGGTGGTGCAGGCGCCCGGACGCGCGATCGGGCCCTGTCCGTTCGGCGGCAACGTGATCGATCTCGACCGCGTCGACGCGCCGGCGGGCGATCAGCTCGGCGAGGTGTCCGCGTTTCTGCAGCTCGGCCGCACCATCAACTGGGACTCGGTCGAGATCGTGCGCGACGGCGCCAAGGGCGGGCCGGCGGTGTTGCGCTTCCGCGGGCACGACGCCAAGGACGACTTCATCAACCTGCCCGGCCTGGGCAGCTTCGCCATCGGCATCGCCGACGACTATCGCGCCGACATCGATCTCAAGTGGCGCGCCGCGGTCACCTATATCCTGTCGCCGGGCCAGACGCAGCTGCGGATGATCTACACCTTCTACAACCCGGGCGACCTCGACGAGGCCACCACCTGGGGCACGCTCTCGGACACCGGCGCGGGGCCGGAGATCTTTCACCCGTTTCTGGGCTTCGGCGAGCTCGGGTTCGCCGACATCGTCGGCACCTCCAAGTTTCCGCTGGTGACCTACGCGGCGTTCCTCGGCCGCGACATCGCCTACGGGATCGTGCCGGTGTTCACCGACCAGACGATCGCCGGCGCTTCAGTGCCGATCGCCGGCGTCGACGTCGAGGTGTATCAGCTCAAGGATCTGTTCGATGCGTTCGGCTCGACCGGGCAGTCGCTGGTGGTCAAGTCCAACGGCACCGCCACGCGCGAGGTCGAGCTGGTCGTCGGGCGCGACGTCGGCGACGTGACCGCGCAGGCGCACGCGCTGCGCGGCGAGGCGACCGTGCCGTTCTCCGGGACGGTGGCGGCGGGCGCGGGCGCGCGCGTGACCGTGCTCGATCCGGCGCAGCCGGCGGGCGCGCAGCTGTTGACCACGTTGAGCGTGGACGGCGACGGGCGGTTCGCCGGCGCGTTGCCGGCGGGCAGCTATCAGTTCCAGGCCGAGGGCGACGGGTGGCGGCGCGGCGCTCCGGTCAGCGCGTCGATCCCCGGCGGCGACGTAGCGCTCACCATCCCGGCGGCGGCGATGATCGACTACACCGTCAAGGATCGCGCGGGCGCGTCCATCCCCGCCAAGATCACCGTCGTGGGCGCGCCGGGCGCAGTCCCCGATCGGCACTTCCGCGACACGGTCAAGGACGTGCTGCCGTACGGCATCGCCAACTGGATCCACTCGCGCTACGGCGACTCGACGCTGGCGACCCGTTACGATCACCCGATCCCGCTGGTCCCCGGCAGGTATCGCGTGATCGCTTCGCGCGGGCCGGAGTGGAGCCGCTTCGAGCAGGTCGTCGATCTTCCCGCGGGCGGCGCGCGCGTCGACGCGGTCCTCGATCACGTGGCGCCCACACCGGGCTACGTGGCGGCCGACTTCCACCAGCACTCGCACATCTCGCCCGACGCGGTCACGCCGCCCGAAGATCGCGTGGTGAGCTACCTGGTCGACGGCACCGACTTCATCTCCTCGTCGGAGCACGACGTGCTGTTCGACTACGCGCCGTTGATCGACGCGCTCGGCGCCAACGATCTGCTCGACAGCTCGATCGGGGTCGAGACCACCGCATGGGACTACGGGCACTTCATCGGCTTCCCGTTGGTGGTCGATCCGCTGTCGCCCAACGGCGGCGCGCTCGACTGGGCGGGCGGCGAGCTGGGCCTCAACCTGCCGCCGCCGCAGATCTTCGACGGGCTCCGCAAGCAGGGCGCCAAGGTGGTGCAGGTCAACCATCCGCGCTCGATGCCGGGCGACTTCTCGTCGTTCCAGCAGACCTTCGATCGCGTGGGGCTGCGCTTCGACTTCGGCGCGCACACCTTCTACGGCGACTCCAAGCTGATGCCGGTGAGCGCGCTCATCCTCGGGCTGCCCGAGGACCAGGCGCTGTTCGCGCCCACCTTCGATTCGCACGAGATCTACAACGGGTTCCACCTGCCCGCCATGGTCGTCGACGGCGAGCGCGTCGATCAGAAGGTCGACATCAACCTGCGCGATTGGATGAACTTTCTCTCGTTCGGCTTTACGCCCACGCCCACCGGCGTGTCCGATTCGCACGAGTGGATCTCCAGCCCCGGCGGGCTGCCGCGCACGCTGGTGCGCGTGCCGGACGATTCGCCGGGCGCGATCTCGGCCGGGCTCGAAGACGCGGTGGTCGCGACGCTGTCGGGCAAGGGCGTGCCGCACGACGTGGTGGTGACCAACGCGCCGTTCCTGCAGTTCACCGTCGACGGGATGGGCATCGGCTCGACGGTGGCGCACGCGAGCGGACCGCTCGCCATGCACCTCACGGTGGTCACCTCGGCGTGGGCGCCGGTCGACACCGTCGAGATCTTCGCCAACAACACCTTCGACATCCCGACGCCCAAGGGCATGGACCCCGCTGCGCTGGTGCCCGCCGTCTGTTTCACCACGCGCGCCGTCCCCACGGCGCGCTGCGCGATGGGCCTCGGCGGCGCGCGCGCGATGACCGTCACCTCGGTCGAGACCGTCCCGGGCGTCGCCGCCAGCGCGCGGCTCGAGATCGCCATCGACGTGACCGACGTAGACGCCGACATGCTCCTGGCCCGCCAGCGCGCCGGCGCGGGCGGTCGGGATCTGTGGCTGGTCGCTCGCGCCACCGGCGACACCGGGCTGTTCCCGATCATCCCCAACGCGGTCGACCCGACCGTCCCGATGACCGACCTGGTCGACACGCTCGACCTCGCCGCCCGCGGCATCCCCGCGCTCGCCTTCACCAACGCCATCTTCGTCGACGTCGACGGCAACGGCTGGAAGGGCCCGTTCCAGCCCTGAGCGAGCGGGGCGCCTTTACATGATCTGGCCGAGGTCGATGTCGAAGACCTCGACGTAGAACAGCGGCGTATCGGGGTGTTGGTTGATCGCGTACGACGAGATGATCGCGCGCTGGTTCGAGATCTTGAGGTTGGCGTAGAAGCCGTACGAGCCCTTGAACGGCATGGCGTGGCCCGCGACGGTCGCCAGCACCCACTTGTTGTCCATGCCCTTCTCGGCCAGGCGAAGCTCAGCCACGGTCGAGTCCTGATAGGCGATCACGATCAGCCCGCCGACCGTCTGGATCGACGACGAGTCGCCCACCAGGTGGTAGACCGGCGAGTCGAGCCCGTCGAGGGTCATCTCGTCCTTGGGGTGGTATCCGTCGTCCACCACCTCGGGCAGCTTGGTGGCGAGGTTCACGTACAGGAGGTTGTCGTGCGTCGCGTCGACGTACGAGATGTGCGCCACGTCCTTGGGGTCGAACGCCAGCGACGCGTACTGCCCGACGTCGCCGGTGTCGCTGCCGTCCATCGCCTCGCCGTCGAGGATCACCGGCGTGGACCACTTGCCCGCCACCAGCTCGACGTAGCGCAGGTTGCCGCGCGTGCGATCGTAGTAGGCGATGGCCGGGCTGCCGTCCTGCTTCCGCGCGGTCGCCGCCATGAGCGCGATCCCTTCGGGCAAAAGCGGTTCGCTCACCACCGGAGGCGTCGCCATGTCCACGCCGCCATCGGCCGGGCTGGTGCCGCCGTCGGCCCCGGTCATCGCGTTCGGATCGGGCAGCGGCCGCGAGTCGACGATGGTGATGGTCCAGTCCTCGGGGCCGCGCGGATCGGGCGTCTTGGCCTGCGCCCAGCGCAGCTGACCCTCGGGGACCATGCTCATCGGGCCGCGCTGCACGGTCGCGGTGTAGGCGATGCCGGGCGCTCCGTCGGGGCCGAGCGTCATCGACGCCCAGCGGCCGATGTCGTCACCGCCGCCCTCGGGCGCGCCGTCGCCCTTGTCGATGGTGTACGAGTGCCAGCGCAACACGCCGAAGCTGGCGAACTTGAGCGCGCCGTGCGTCTTGTCGTAGTAGGCGATGATCGGATCGCCCTTGGGCGTCGCCTGGATCGACGTGTAGCGGCCCACGTCGTCGCCGTTGGTCTGGATGCCGCCGCGCACGTGCGAGTTGGCGTAGATCGGCGACTCGTCGGGCACGCCGTCGACGAAGTCCCACTCGGTGACCACCGCCGGCGGGGTCACGTGGCCGATCATCAGATCGCCGTAGGTATTGTTGTACGCGGCGACGTACGCGTTGGGGCCGAGCAGCATCATCGACGAGAAGCGCCCCGTGTCACCGGGCGGGACGTCCGGGGTGCACAAGCACATGTTCGACTGGCACTGCGGGATCTGCCCCGCCGCGCACTGCATCTTGGCGCAATCATCGTCGACCGAGCACTGCAGCCCGTTGTCCTGGCAGCCGCAGCCCGACGCGTACAGCCCTAGCGCCGCGAACCCGAGCGCGGCCGCGACGCCAGTCGTCCGCCGCCGAAGGAGCACCAGCAGCCCCAGCAGGAGGATCATCCCGCTGCCGAGCAGGTTGGACGTCTGCGTAGCCCCACCGACGGTGCAGCCACAGCCCGACGTGGCCGGTGCGGTGGTCCGGCCGTGGAACTGGAGGATCGGATTCAGATCCACCGCGCTGCGCAGGATGTTGCCCGCTTCATCGCGCGCGAACAGGGTGAGCGGCTTGGAGCCGTCCTCCGTGAGCGTGCGCGCCTCGGTGATGCTCATGAAATCGTCCGAGGTCCAGTTGGTCTGCTGGCCGTCGATCCCGAGCCACGAGTAGGTCAGCGCGGCCGTGTCGGAGACCAGGTCGAACCCGCCGAACAAGAGGCGGTCGTCCTTCACCAGATCGCGCGTCGGGTGCAGCTCCGGCGGCACCGAGTCGATCAACACGCTGAGCTTGGCCGGCGTGGTGTCCTCGGTGGTCCACTGATTGACCACGCGCGAGCGCACCTCGATGGTGTGCCGTCCTTGCAGGAAGAACGCGTCGTCGGCGATCACCGGGTTCGGATCCTGCGTCCAGACGCGCCACATCCCCCCGTCGATCTTCCACGCCCACTCGACCGGGTGGCCTTCGTTGTTCTCGGTGCCGAGCTTGAGCGTCACGCGCGGCCTGGCGGTGATGTCCGCGATCTGCGCGCCGCCGCCGGCGAACATCGCCTGCATCTGCGCGGCCGACGGAACGTCCACATGCTCGACGGACGCCAGGGTCTGGATCGCGCCCACCAGCTTGGGATGGTTGGGATCGGTCCAGTCGATCAACCCCGACGGCGTGCCGGTCTTGATGTCCGAGAAGATGGCGAGGAAGTCATCCTGCGTGGTCTGCACGCGCTGGATGGTCAGGTCGTCGAGCGTGAAGCCCGTGATCGACGGCAGCGTGATCGGCTTGACCACTCCGCCGAGCGCGCCGGTGGCGATGTTGATCAGCGACGGGAAGACCATCTCGAGCGCCTTCGGATCCTCTTGCAACAGGTCGCTGTTCGAGACGCGGATGGTGACGTTGGCCGCGTCCACGCCGACCAGCATGGGCTGGATCGCGGCGTTGCCGTTGGCGTCTTTGGCGACGGTCAGGTTGAGCCCGACGTTCAGGTCGAGCCCCATGGTCAACAGGCGCACGAAGCGCTCTTCGATCCACGCGTAGAAGTCGATGCGCATGTCGCTGATCGCGACGTGCAGCAGCGGATCCATCATGGTGCCCGCGCCGATGGTGAACGAGAGCGGAACCTGCGGCCGCAGGACCAGCTCGAGCGGCGCCTTGCGATCCTCGAGGATGTTGCCGAGCGAGCCGACGATCACCGACAGCGTGCCGGCGTTGAGCTGCGGCAGCGCGTCGCCGCCGATCGCCAGACACAGCGTGCCCGAGTTGTAGATGTGGAAGCCGGCGAGATCGAAGAACGTGCGCGACACGCCGATGGCCACGTCGTTGAGCGCGCCCATCCCGTTGGTCGGATCGGGATTGCCGGAGAACTCGTTGGCCGGCGAGAGCAGGAAGTCGTTGCGCGCGGCGTTGAACGGCAGCATCCACGGCGGCGTCGCCAGATCCGGCGTCGGGCGCGACGGCACGCACAGCGACGGCTCCGAGGTCATGCCCGGCGAGCGGGTGGTCTCGTCGCGATCGGAGTTGAGCCCAGACATCACACCGAGGGTCAGGCCGCCGGCCTTCGACTGCACGTAGCCGCCGGCGACCAGGAACATCTCGAGGTTGGCGTCCTTGGGCGGATTGAAGTTGGCGAGCAGCGCGCCGGTGTCGAACACGCCGGCTATGCCCGGCGGCTTGGGCAAGAAGCCCTGGATGATGGTGTTGATCTGCGGCTTCAGGAGGTCGACGATGAAGTTGATGATCAAGTTGCCGAGCGTGCTGTCGACGAAGCTGAGCAGCGTCGACAAGAAGCTGCCGATCGCGCCGCAGCCACTCGAGGTCAGATCGAGGTTGAGGATGTTCAGGTTGTTGAGGTTGATGGTGAGCTCGCCGGTCGTCGGATCGATCCCGAGACCGATGTCGAGCGCCACGTGCACCGGCGTCGCGCCCGCGTCGCCGCTGTAGTGATGGTCGTTGATGTCCATGGTGCAGCTACCCGAGCCGATCAGGTAGCCGTAGTCGATGTACAGCGGCAGGTGGAAGTCGAACGCCAGGTCGATGTGCACCACCGGCGGATTCGCATCGGGCAGCGTCACCGTCAGGGTGTCGAGCCCATCGTTGATGCCGTTGGGCCGATCTTTGGAGTTGAGGATGATCTGCGCGGGGCAGCCCTTGGCGCCGCCGGGGCAAGCGTTCGAGTCGCACGCGACCAGGTGCACCAGATCGCCCGGGCTACCGACGAGATCATTCTCGGTGACGGCGCAGATGCCCGGCCCGAGCTGTCCCTCGAGGAGGTTGGTCACCGCGCTGATCAGCTTGTCCATGCCAGGCTTGGTGATGCGCGCCTGGATGCCGCCTTCGATCACTTGATCGGTCGGGAAGCCGAGCGGCTTGGGGTCGACGGGCAGCGGCTTGAGCCCGCCGCAACCACCACCACCTGCGGAACCGCAGCCGATTCCCAGGGCAAACACCAGCGTCGTCGCCACCAAGATACGCGGGGCGAATCGCCTCAGCATAAGGACCTCCCGATAAGCCTATGAGTGACCCCAGGTTACAGATTGGGGACGCGTCGTGTCAACGACTGCTGCAAACAATATGCGGCAGTTACAGATTGCAGGTGAAAAGGCCGGGGTTGTTGTGCGCCGAATCGTCGCCGGTGCAGATCCCGATCGAGTTGCCGGACGGGTTCGCCGCCGACGGGATGTTGGTGTCGTCGCAGGTCGCGTTGTTGGGACCCGCGCACGCCGCGTCGTTCGCGCAGGCCTTCGAGCACATCTGCTCGCCGGTCTGATCGTTCGAGATGCAGCTGGTCCCGCTCTTGGCGCAGTCGGCCTTGGTGCGGCACGGGTCGCAGATCTCGCCGGTGCCCACGCACATCCCGCGCTTGTGGATGCAGAAGCTGCCGGCGTTGCCCTGGGCGTCGTTGCCGCCGCGGCAGGCGAGGTAGGAGATGCTCTGGGCCGCGCCCGGGCAGTCATTCTGCACCGCGCAGGTGTGCGTGCAGTAGTGATCCTTGCCGTCGGTGGTGGCGACGCACGCATAGCTCGACGAGGTCGCGTCGCCCTTGTTGCAGTTATCGTTGTAGGTGCACGGACCGCACTGCTTGCGGAACATGCACTTTTGCACCATGTCGAAGTCGGTGTTGCAGAACATGAAGTACGGGCAGTCGGCGTCGCTGGTGCAGCTCCCCGTGCAGTAGGCGCCGGGATCGGTCGCGAGCGCCGTGCCGGGCATGATCGGATTCTCGCCCTTGCGGCACTGCGGCGCGCCGTTGGTATCGCTGGTGCCCATGCAGGTCGCGTCGCCGGCGACGCAGGACACGCCGAACAGCACCGCGTCCCCGGTCATCGGGTCGACGGCAAACGGGATCTTGTTGCAGGTCAGCGGCGCGGTGGCCGAGCCCCCGCTGGTGCAGTTGTAGCCGATCGGGCAGCCCTGCGCGCCGAACTGACCGGCGCAGCCGTGGGTACAGATGCTCAGCACGCAGGTCTGGCCGGCGACGTTACAATCGCCGTCCTTTTTGCACGCGAAGCCGATCTTCGTCGCGGGGGAGTCACACGCGCCGGCGCCCAGACACAATAATAGGAGGAGGGAGGATTTCATCAGGCTGGTGTCTTAGTCCGCCAGGACGGGCGCTGTCAATCGTAAATGCCGTCGCGTATCTCTTTGTAACTGGATGTAATTCTGCAGTTCCTCTATCCAATTGACAGACCCGGCTTTCCGGGTGTAAACCCGACATGTAAGACCTAGGGAGCCCTCACATGCGCATCTCCATCGTCCTCGCCCTGTCCTTCGGAGTCGTTGGTTGCTCGAACGCCCCGCACGTCGACGACACGCCCAACCAGATGAACCAGGCTGGCACGTATCCGGCGGGCCCGTACGGCTACGTTCAGGGCAGCGTGATCGAGAACATCAAGTTCATCGGCAAGGAGGACCCGGCAGGTCCGACCGGCATGGCGACCTACGACGGTCTCGCGCTCAAGCCGGTCTCGCTCGCCGACTATCACACGGACTCGACGGTGAAGTACGTCGTCATGTCGGGTGTGGCCGGCTGGTGCGGGCCGTGCAATGACGAGCAGAAGACGGTTCCCGATCTGCAGACGACCTATCAGCCGAAGGGCTTCCGCTTCTTCGAGGCGATGATCCAGGGCTACAACGAGAAGACCGGCGCGCCGGCGAACGAGACCGACCTCGACCATTGGGCCACCAACCACGGCCTGCACGTCGGCATCGGCCTCGATCCCGAGGACAAGATCCACCAGTACGCCGACATCGCGGCGTTCCCGCTCAACATGGTCGTGCGCACCTCCGACATGCAGATCGTTCACATGCAGGTCGGTGAAGAAGATCTGACTCCGGTCCTCGACTCGCTTCCGTAATGTCCGTTCGCGCTCCGCTTCTTCTCCTCGCCAGCTTCTTGTCGACTGCGTGTGGGCCCGCTTCGTCGGGCGGCTCGGGCACGCGCACCGCCGGCTCGGTGGCCACCGAATCGACCGGCCTCGGCGCGCAAGCCACCGACTTCACGCTGCGTGACACCGACGGTAAGACCGTTCAGCTCTCGGACTATCTCGGCAAGCAGGTGGTGCTGATCGACTTCTGGGCCACCTGGTGCGTGCCGTGCGAGGCCGAGCTGCCGCACCTTCAGCAGCTCTACGCAGCCAACAAAGATCGCGGCTTCGTGGTCCTCGGGGTGGCGATGGACGGGCCGGAGACGATCGCGCAGGTCGGTCCGTTCGCGCGCCGCTACAACCTGAGCTTTCCGGTGCTCCTCGACGAGGAGACCAAGGTCGTCAACGTCTACAACCCCAAGCGGACCGCGCCGCTGTCGGTACTGATCGATCGGCGCGGGCAGATCTCGCGCGTGCGCTCGGGGTTCTCCGCCGGCGACGAGAAGCTGATCGCCGAGGACGTCGCCAGCCTCGTCGGAAAATAGCCTCATGCGAGGCGCTCGCCGCGTTGCGTTCCTGTTAGCGCTCGCGGTCGCGACGCCCGCCTCGGCGGTCGAGTTCCACATCAAGACCGAAGGGCTGCGGCTCGACATCACCGAGTCGCTGTTCACCTCGTACCACGGCGATCTCAACGGTTCGCCCAACTACGCGCTGATCGTGTCACACGACGCCACGGGCATGGCGACGCCCGAGAACACGTTCGTCGATCTCCTCAACCGGTTGAACGTGACGCTGGCGTGGCGCCGCTTCCGCCTGGCGACGCGCTTCGACACCGGCGTGTTCTTCGATACGCCGAACGGCTCGTGCGGGCCGGCGGCGACCACGCCGATCACGCTGCGCAGCCGGTTCTGCCAGAACTATTTCTACGCGGAGAAACTGTCGCTCGAATATTCGGGCCGCTCGGTCGAGGCCACGCTCGGCGACTTCTACGTCTCGTTCGGGCGCGGGCTGGTGCTGTCGCTGCGCAAGCTCGACGAGCTGGGCATCGACACCACGCTGCTGGGCGGCAAGTTCGTGTTTCACGAGGACAACATCACCGCGACGCTGGTGGCGGGCGCGACCAACATCCAGAACATCGACGAAGCCACCGGGCGCTACGCGGCGGATCCGTACGACATCATCGCCGGCGGGCGTGTGGAGTATCGGGCGCTCGAGAAGATCATCATCGGCGTGCACACCACCGGCGGCGTGCAGAACAAGAACGCGACCACCGGACCGCACGCGCGCCAGGACGGGATGATGATGTACGGCGGCACCATTGATGCGCCGCGCTTGACCAGGTGGCTGGCGCTCTACTTCGAGGCCGACGGGCAGCTGGCGGTGAACTCGGACACGCGCGGCAGCGGCTACGCGGTGTACGGCGCGGCGACCGGCTACTTCGGCCCGGCGTCGGTGCTGGTCGAGGTCAAGCACTACTCCAACTATCAGCGCTGGAAGTCGTCGGTGGATCCGTCGCTGCCCGAGTTCGCGCCCATCGTCTACAACCAGCCACCGACGGCGGAGCGCATCCAGACCGAGCTGGTCTCGCCGATCTACGACGTCACCGGACCGCGCGCGCGCGCCGATTTTCGCGTGAGCTCGTGGCTGCTCTTGTACGCGAGCTACGGCTACTTTCAGGATCGCGGCGCGGGCGGGCTCGAGTATCACGATCCGTACGGCGGCGCGGAGATCCGTTGGAACGAGGGACGCTCGCACCTGTTCCCGTCGGGCGGCTATCGCCTGGAGAAGTGCGGGACGTCGACGGACTGCATGAAGGACAACCCGGACGATCAATTCCAGAGCATCGGCCACGTCGAGTGGGACGCCGCGCAGTACCTGCCGCGCGGGCTGTCGATCGAGACGCAGGGCTTCGCGCTGTTCCGGCGCGGCGACAAGGTGATCAACACCGACGGCACGCCGGCCAGCTGGACCGAAGGCGACGCGTACCTGGCGCTCAAGTGGACGCCGCACCTGGTCGCCACGCTCGGCTACGAATGGTCGACCCGCCCCTCGACGAAGGTGAACCAGAACTTCTTCAACGGCGCGATCCAGTGGAACGTCACCACCGCCTCCTCGATCCGCCTGTTCGTCGGCGGCACGCGCGGCGGCCTCAAGTGCATCTCCGGCATCTGCCGCGACTTCCCGTCCTTCACCGGCGCCCGCCTCGAAGTCGTCGTCCGTCTATAGGGCGCTTTCGAGGGCGGCGATTTCGTCGGATTCGCGGTTGGCTTCGGAGGCGAGCGGGGGGGCCGCGGGGTGGTGGGGCGAAAGGCGGGCGCCGAGGCGGGCGAGGCGGGCGAGCTGGCGCGCGATCGGTTTCATCACCGACGCGAGCTCGGCGGCCTGGGCGATCTCGGCCAGCGCTGCGGGATCGAAGCCGCCGATCAGGCCGCAGATCAGAAAGCCGAGGGGGAAGGTGAGCACCGCGCCGGCGACGAACAGGCCGATCACCGCCGGGCGGCTGGCAGGCAGCAGCGCGGCTGAGGCGGTGAGCAGCGCGAACCACAGCGCGCCGGTGAGCGCGGGCGCGACGAAGGTGGTGAACGGCAGCGCCTGCAGTCGCAGGATCACGCGGTGGTTGATCCACCAGGCCAGCACGGTGGTGGCGCCCAACATCGCCAACGTGGAGACGAACAATCCGGCAAAGCCGAGCGTCGGCACGAGGTAGCAGAGGAGCGCCACGCGCAGCACCTGCTCGACGACCATGATCGCGGCGCTCAGCCCGGCGCGCCCGGCGCCTTTCTGGAACACGTCGGCGAGCCACGAGGTGGGCAGGAACACGCCGATCGACGCGGCGAGCGGCAGGTAGCGCGCGGCCGGATGCCACTCGGGCGAGAGCGCGTACAGAATCAGCGGCCGGCCGGTTGCGAGCAGGAAGCCGATCATCAGCGCGACGAACAGGTGCCCGAACTGGAGGTAGCGCACCACGTAGTAACGAACCAGCGCATGCTTGCGCGCGGCGAACGCCTCGGCGAACGCCGGCACGCCCGAGTCGATGAACGGCCACAGGAAATACAGCATGAAGATCAGCCGGCTGAGGAGCAGCTGGCGGATGCCGAGCCAGGCGGGGAAGCCCGGCAAGAGCGCGGTGACGATCGCGATCTCGGCGAAGTTGGCGAGGAAGAAGGGCAGCTTGCCGGCCACCACGCCCGCGCCGAAGCGCGCCAGGTCGAAGAACGTGCGCCGATCGAAGCCGGCGTAGAAGAGCGGAGCGAGCGGCAGCCCGATGCGGCGATAGAGAAACAGGCCCAGCGCGCAGGTGCAGAGCAGCGTGCAGTACTGGCCCGCGGCAACGCCGAGCAGCGCGCCGAAGGGCTCGCCGATGTCGGCGTGCGCACGGCCCCATGCGCGCAACGCGAGCACGAACGGGATCGGCAGGAGCACGAACAAGAGGCGCTTCTCGAGCAGATCGAGCCCGGCCTGCAGATCGAAACGCTGCACCGCCTGGAAGAAGATCGTGAACAGCGAGAGGATCCCGGGGAGCTGCATGGCGCTGCGCACCAGCACGATGCGCGAGAACAGCGCGTAGCGGGTGTGCGGCAGGATCGCGCAGGCCAGCACGCCACCGACGAGCACCAGCACGAAGCCGGTGCCGAGCTCCCACCACACCCAGAGCTGGGCGCAGCGCAACGCGCGCGCGGGATCGGAGACGCGGTGCTCCGCGAAGCGCTGCACGAACGCGAGCGTCATGCCGAAGTCGACCAACGACCAGGCTAGCGTGGCCAGCTCCTCGACCGGCGCCCACGCACCGTCCACGTCGGGGAACGGCTGCACCAGCGACGGGATGACCACCGCGCTGAGGTACAGGTAGGGACCCATCGCGAGCAGGGTCGCGGAGAGGAACAGAAAAAAACCGCCGAGCGGGCGCGCGATGCCGGGGCGGCTCCAGGCGGCGGCGCCGGGGCGGGCCGGGGCGTTGAGCGGCGCGAACAGCTGCACGTGGGCGTCGGGATGGGCCCGCGCGCGCCGGCGTGCGACCGTGAAGCCGATCGCGAGCAGCACGCCGGCCAGCGCGAGCACCGCCAGCCACGCGCCGGTCAGCCCGCGGTGCGGCACGGGCGCGCCGGGCCAGGCGGCGAAGCGCACCGGCGTGCGCCCGGCCGCGCGTTCGCCCGCCGCGTAGAGCAGGAACGGCAGGTAGCCCCAGCGACGGAGCGCCGCGTTCGAGGGGTCCTCGAGATCGGCGGCGATCACCACGCCCGCCGGCCCGACGATCACCAGCGGATCGGCGCCGGCGCGCGCCGCGACGCGGTAGCGCGCCGGATCGAACGTCAGTCTGGCGCGCGCGCCCACCGGCGGCGCCGTCGTCCAGGCGATGTCACCCGCGAGCGCGGCCGGGTCGACCGCCGTCACCTGCGCAGGGGCCTCGGCGCGGCCGCTCACGCCGACGTCTGCGGCGCGGCCGATTCGCAACGGATCGGCGGACGCCGATCCGACGATCCATCCGGTCACTACGCTGAGGACGGCGAGAACCAAAGCGCATCCCGTTGCAATCCTACCACCGCGCGGGCGATCACGGACGCATGAGCCGGTCGCGGACGGCGTTGCAGGCCGGCTGCGTCGCCGCTTCCGGCTGAAGGCAGCGCTGGTCATCGGCCGAGAGCGCGCTGCAGCGGTTCATGAAGGTCTGAAGGTTGGGCGGCGCGCTCTTCCAGGGCAGGCGCGCGAACGCGAGGTCGCAGGGGCTCGGACCCGATGGCGGCGGCACTACCAAGACAGGCCGCCTGGGATGTCCGCGCTGGAGCAGCACGCCCGCGCCGGCACCGACGACGAGGACGGCGGCGACGGCGGCGAGGTTGCGTACGAGCGGCGTCTCCCGGCGCGGGGCGGCGGCGCGAATGGCCCCTTTCAGCGCGCGCGCCTCCGCGTCGCTGAGCCCGCGGAACTGAATCCCGGCCCCGCCACCGTCGACGCGCGCGATCTCGCCGGCGAATGCGAAGCGGCGCCCGCCCAGCTCGAGTTCGATCTTCAGCGATTCTCCGACGGGACGCGGCGTGGGCCAGTGCACGTAGCAGCCGTTCTCGCCGAAGTCGCGGGTGGTGAGCGCCGCGCCGTCGACGGAGATGTCGGCTGCGATGTTCCAGCGCGGCTTGCGGCGAAAGCCACGCGCAGTCGCCGACAAGAGCGGCTTGTAGATGTCGCGTTGGAGGAAATAGCCGACCAGCGCGACCGCCAGCGCGCTTTCCACCAGCACGCCGGCGTTGAACAGGAACGGTCTCTCGACGTACGAGCGCACGTTGAACGCGATCAGCGTCGGCGCGTAGACGATGAACAGCCAGAATCCCCACGCGCGCGCCAGCAGCAGGCCGAGCCCGACGGCCAGCGGAAAGAACAGCGCGATCGCGCCCAGCAGATCGCGCGTGTCGACCACGCGCGCGAAATCGCCGAGCGGCGCCAGCGCCAGGTGCGCGCGCACGAAATAGTTCGCCGGGGCCAGCAGCAAGAAGAATGCGGTGAGCGCGATCAGCAGCCGCGGCCGCGCATGCGTCGGCGATTCACCCATTTCGCCATTTTACTCTTTTTCGCAAGAGCCAGGCGAGCAGCGCCAGCGCGACGGCGAAGCCCGACCCATCGTGGCCGCCGATCGCGCAGCCGGAGCGCGGCGCAGCCAGACAATAGAACGTGATGTCCTTCGCGTCGGTGCAGGCGAAGCCCGCCGGGCAGTCCATCCCCGTCGGGACGCAGGAGCGCGTGCACACGGCGGCGTAGCAGACGCCGCTCGCGCAGTCGGTCGGCTGCGTGCACTTCGACCCAAGAGCGCCGGGCGACGGCGCGGGCCAGCGGCAGCCGTCGGGCGCGCAGATCATCGCCGCCGGGCAGTCGCTGTCGTGCTTGCATGGCTGCGAGCAGGAGAAGCGCTTGGGCTCGTCGAGCGCCTGCAGGCACGGGCCGGAGCGGCACTGCTCGTCGAAGTAGCAGCGGTCGCCGGTCGCCGCGCTCGCGTCGGCGATCGAGGCGAGGTAGGGTTGGAGGAAATTCGCCTGCGCGACGTCGATGCGGCTGAACACCGCGTGGTCGGCGCAGCCGGTGTCGCCGTGGCTGGTCACGCCGGTGAGCACGGTCGCGCCGGCGTCGGTGAACAGCGCGGCGCCGCCCGAATCGCCGGCGCACGGCTGCGACGGCGAGGGCGCGACGGTGAAGTCGCCGGCGCCGACGGCGGTCACCTTGGCGGAACCGGTTCGCTTGGGACCGGAGTCGCCGGCCTGCGGGCCGGTAGAGCCGAACCCGACGGCGCTGAAGATCTGGCCGACCAGGCTTGCATCGACGGCACGCGCATCGATCGCGATCGGCGCCACCGGCCCGGCCTCCCGCAACGTGAGCAAGTCGAGGTCGTTGGCGAAGCTCGCGGCGGCGTCGAACATCGGATGCGGCCGCGCGTCGGTGAGCGCGATCGCGCCCGCCGCTGACGCGGTTGCGCCGAACGAAACCTGAAATTGATCGAAGTTGCTCGCGTCGAACATGCAATGCGCCGCGGTCAGCACGGTGTGCGGCGCGATCAGCGTGCCGCTGCAGAACACCCGCCCGCTCGCGTCGAGCAGCGCCACCACGGCGGGGTCGCCCGGATCGGCGGCGCCGTTGGTGATCGCCAGGCGCGCGGCCGATCGCTCAGGCGGCCCGCAGGCCTGGCAGACGAGCGCGATCACCATCCCCATCGCACCCGAGGCGCGCATCCTTATGATGCTACACTCTTCGCATGCGCCTCGCCCGTCGGGCGTTCATCGCCGCCTTCGTGCTGCTGGGCGTCGCCGGCGCGCTCGACCACACCCTCGCGGAGAAGCTGCTCGGCGAGCGCATCGATCTGCTGCTGCCGCACCTCAAGTACGGCTACGTCATGTTCAACCAGAACCCGCGCCAGGTGCAGGTCTACTCCTATGCCGGCGCCGACGGCGTGCGCCGCGACCTCGCCGATCTCGTGCGCACGCCCGCGCCGCTGTACAAGCGCGCGCGCGTCGCCGTCAATATCATGATCAGGCCGGCCTATCTCGCCGAGCTGTGCTACCGCGCCAGCCGACGCTCGACGGAAAAGCTGACCGTGTTCGTCGACGAATACGATCTCGCCGTCGATTCTCGCGGTCCGCAGCGCACCCGCTCGTTCCCCTGCGACCCGCATGCAATCCTGGCTCAATAGGCTGTTCGGCCCCTTCGAGGGCACGCGCGAGCCGCTCATGCCGGCGCTGTTCCGCATCGCGTTCTTCGTCGGGCTCGGCCTGCACTTCGCCCCTTCGTTGCTGCAGTTCGACGAGTCCTATTCGCCTGGCGTGGTGCGCACCGAGGAGTGGAGCCACTGGCTGTACGTCGCGCTCTCCCGCTTGCCGCACGGCCTGGTGCGCGCCGCTGCCGTCGCCACCACGCTCGCTTGCGCCACGGCGGCGCTCGGCCTCGCCACGCGCGCCTCCGTGATTGTCGCCGGTCTCGGCTGCTACACGTTCGCCAGCTTCAACGGCCTCCCGGTGCAGACGCTCGCCATCGTCAACGCCTGGGCGATCCTGCTCGTGTGGATGGTGTGCGGCGGCGGCTCCGCGGCGCTCTCGCTCGACGCGCTGATTGGCCGCAAGAATGCGCCCGCCGAATCGAAGCTGTTCTCGTCGCTGGTGCTGTTCCAGGTTCTGCTCGCGGTATTCTTCTCCGGCATCGAGAAGCTGGTCGCCGGCTGGCCCGCTACCAACGAGATGCGCGTGGTGCTGTCCTATCCGAAGGGCTTCCTGGTGCGCGACTGGGTGGCGCGAGCCGGCTGGCTGCACTCAGAGGGCGTCGGCCGGGCGTTCAGTTGGCTCACGCTGTTCGTCGAGCTGGGCACGCCGCCGCTGCTCCTCGTGCGCAAGACGCGCCTCTACGCGCTGGTCGCGTACCAACTGTTCTTCCTTGGCATCATCGCCATGCTCGAGGTGCCGCCCCTCTTCTACTGCATGTTCGCCTTCGGCGCGTTGCTTGCGCTCGACGACCGGCAGGTGGCCACGATCACGCGCTACACTGTTCGGAGCGAGCAATGACCACGACGCGGATGATGATGATCGTGCTCGGCGCAGCGACCGTGGGCGCGATGGGCTACGCGCTCTTGCTGCTGCCTTCGACGCAAAAGCCGACCATCGTTTCGCCGACGCTCGAAGCCCCCGCGCCGACCGTGACCGAAGTGCCGCCCGTTGCGCAGCCGGTTGCGCCAGCGGTTCCGTCTGTCGCTCCCCTGTCGCCGCCGAAAGCGACCCCGGCGGTCGCGGACCCGGCCGCTTTGGCAAACGCGCCCACCAGCCTCGAGGAGCTCCGGATCACGGAAGCCGAGGAAGCCGAGATCAAGCCGGTTATCAGCGCGGCCCGCGACCAGGGGCAGCGGATCCTGAACGATCTCAAGGCCGGCAGGATCAGCATCAAGGACTATGGAGACGCGACCGCCAAGGGCGAGGCGGAGGTTATCGCGGAGCTGGGCCACACGCTGGGAGCCGAGCGCGCGAAGCAGTTCGTGCGACTGAGCCGGGGCCGACTCCCCGAGCGTTTCGAGAAGCACGAGGCCTCCAAAGCGGAGAATCCGGCGGCGGAAGTACCGCCGCAATAGCTCACCTCGGTGGAGCGGGTGGAGCGATCGGCGGCGGCTCGCCTTCGTCATCTTGAGAGGCCTGCCGCAGCTCGACCATCGCCTTCAGCACGTCCGGCGACGGGCGCGCGGGCACGCACTCCTCGCGGTGGCTGCGCAGGTATTTCGGCACCAGGCATTGTTGCGTCACCGGGGAAAGCGCGCCGCACCGGGCGAGGAATTCGTCGCGCGGAGCCAGCCGGAGGACGACCGACTTGGCGTTCTGGGTCTTGGCGACGTCGTCGGAAGTCTTGAGCGCGTTGTAGGCGGTCTCGCAGGGCGTCTTGCCCTCTTGCGCGTCATAGAGCGCGTTGGCCGCCGCCATCGCGCGGTCCATGCCGCTGCCGTGGGCGCTCGGCGCCGCCGGTGCGTGCTGGTGGGGAGGAGGGCGCAGCGTGAAAAAAGCGAGAGCGCCGCCACCAGCGAGCACGACGGCAGCGATGGTGACTGCGAGGTTGCGATTCATGCGGGGGAGTATACGCGAGTCGGAGGGGAAGAAGAGAGGAGCGGCCGTCAGCAGCAGCCGCTCCTCTGAGGTCAGGTTACGGGCAGTTCGGGGTGTTCCAGTCGCCGTTCGGATAGTTGCAGGAGAACGTCGACGGGTTCGACGTGCCCGCGCCACCGTGAGTTCCGTACTCCTGGACCGAGAAGCTGATGTTGTTCTGGTCGCCGTACTTCGCCTCCCAGAGCTCATACGCCGCGTCGTCGTTGCAGAGGTGGGCGTTGTTGTTCGAGCTCCAGCTGTACCCGGTCTGGCAAGCGCCCTGACCGTCCCACGATCCCGTGGCGCTGCCGGCGGTCGAACCCGTGATGGTCCGCGCCCAGTACCAGCCGCCGTTCGAGTAGCAGTCGTAGCCCATACCGCTGCCGTTGTAGGCGCGGCCGTGGTTGTTGGCGTTGATGGCGAAGGTCGGGCCGACCGCGGCGCTGCCGTTCCAGGACCACGACCACTGAATCGTCGCCGAGTGCTTCGCAGCGCAGATCCAGAAAGCGCAGCCGGTCGAGCCCGAGTACTTGTCGGTCTCGAGCCATTCATAGCCGCCGTTGTTGTAGCTGCCATAACCCTGCTCGCCGTTCGGACCGACGGCGGGCGGCGGCGTCAGCGAGATCTGCGCCGTCTTGGCGATCATCGCCGGGTCTTCCGACGGCACGAGCTGCTTCGCGAACTGGGTCACGTGGAAGGTGTGGTCCTTGAACGAGGCCGGCAACACCTGCCCGAGCGCCGTCGCCGCCTTCTGGGCCAGCTTGAAGTCGACCGCGCGCGCCGCGAAGTCGATCTTCGCGTGCCGCGAGGCCGCGATGTCCTGCGCCCAGGTCGGATCGGCGAAGGTATCGCCGCCGCGCATCACATAGAAGGTGTGGTTGTCCTGATCGACGAACCGCAGGTCCATCTCGTAGGCCGGCTCGTTCGGCGCGTCGTTTCGATAAATCTCCGGCTTGAGCGAACCGACGCGCGTCTCGATGAACACGAGCCGCCCGGATTCTTTATAGGCCGCGTTTGCGCCCCAGGCCGCGTCCTTGACGTCGAGGAGGTTGATTCCCTCCTGGAGGTCGATCGCGCCGGGCCGCTGCGCAACCCCGCTGCAGCCTGCCACCAACAATCCACCCGCCAACAGAGAATACCATCGCTTCGTCATCGTGGGCTCCTTTCGGTAGCCGGGCCGACTCTTAGAGTCCCCCAGGCTTTGCGTCCGCCGGTCGCCCGGCGTTTGCCATTTCGAGGAGAAAATTCAGTCTCCTGAGACACTAGTTTTTCTCGCAAAAAAAGTAAACCACTTTTTTCACGGGCTCCTGTTGCTGTTTCTGGTCGCGATCCACTGAAGTTCTTGTAGCAGCCGTCACAGCAATTTCCGATCCGATCCCGAGGTGGCGGAGTTTCAAGGACTTGCCGGCGAATGGCGGGTCGCTTGTTCAATTTTTGTGTTCAAGTCTTGAACGAGCTGTTCAAAAAGCGGATCGAGCCGGCGGTGCAGCCGATCATTCGGCTCCCGCCAACTAGATCGAGTACAGTTAGAAACCCGTGCTGCGGGCCGTGCTGCTTCTCTCTCTCTCTCTGTTTGCTTGTGAGCGCCGGCTGGCGCCGACTGCACACCCGGATCCGCTCGCGTCGATCCGCTGGGACTCGACACCGCTCGACTGGAGCCGGCCGCTGCCGTCGACCCCGGAAGGCGGGCTCGCCGAGCCGGGCTACGTCGGCTCGGCGGCGTGCCAGCCGTGCCACAAGAAGATATTTGCGAGCTACGCGAAGCACTCGATGGCGTCCACCGGGTTGCGGCCAATCGAGTCGCTGGATCCGCGCTGGCTGGCCGGCATCTTCGACGCGGCCGCGGGAACCTCGGTGCTGCATGCGGGCTCCGGGCTGCGCTACCGGCCGGTGCGCAAGAACGGGCGCTACCTCATCGAAGAGTTTCTCGTCGGTGACGACGGGAAGCCGGTGCACTCCATCAGCGAGCCGGTCACGCACTCGCTGAGCGCGGGTAGTTACGGCATGTCGTTCTACTCGCGCAAGGGCGAGCGCTTCTATCAGTTCCCCATCGACTACTACGCCAAGCTCGGGCGCTGGGACCTCGACCCGGGCGCCTCGGGCGGCAACTTCCGGTTCGGCCGTTCGCTCGACACGTTCTGCATCTCGTGCCATTCGGACTATCCGCGACGCTTGGCCGGCAGCGACGACGTGTTCGTCGGCGCGATGCCGGCGGGGGTCGGCTGTGAGCGATGCCACGGGCCGGGCGCGCGCCATCTCGAGACGCTCAGGGGCGAAGACATCGTCAACCCGTCGCGCCTCTCGCCACTCAGGCAGCTCGACGTGTGCACGCAATGCCACTTGCAGGAGCGGTCGCAGGCGCGCGTGGGTCGGCACGAGTTCAGCTACCGGCCTGGCGAGCCGCTGGACGCGTTTCGAGTGAATTTCCTCGCCGAGACGCCCGAGTCGGATCGCTTCTACCTGGTCGCTCATTCCGACCGCATGGTGCGTAGCGCTTGCTGGCGCGGCTCATCAAAGAAGCTCACCTGCACCAGCTGCCACGACCCGCACGTGAGCTCCCGCGACGAGCCGCCGGCATGGTGGGACCAAAAGTGCGAGGCGTGCCACCGCGACAAGCGCTGCTCGGCGCCGAAGGCGGAGCAGGCGAAGGAGGACGGCCACTGCGTTCGCTGCCACATGCGCGCGGGACCGACCTCGATGCTGCCGCTGGTGATCGTGACCGACCACTTCATTCAGCGACGGCCACCGCCCGTCAAGCCGGGACCGGAGGAGAAGACGGCGCGTCTTCAGTCGTGGTCGGCGTTCGTCGGCGAGCCGGTCGCCGGCTCCGAGATGCCGGCGCTCGAGGCGCTGGCGCTGGCGGGCGAAGGCCAGCGAGACGAGGCGGCGCGTCGGATCGCGGGCGTGCTGCCGTCGCGGCCAGCGGTGCCGAAGCTGTACCAGTGGCTGACGATGCAGTTCGACCAGCTGCACGATTCGCCCCGCGCGCTCGCGGCGCTCGTCGCTATGTTGCGCGCCCAGCCCGACGGGAGCGCGGCGCTGGTCGAGTACGCGCGCCGCACGCTTGACGACGACGCCGCGGAGGCGCAGCGCGCGCTCGATCGGGCGCTCGCGCTCGATCCCGGGAACCCGAGCGCGCTCGAAGCGAAAGGCGTCTTCCTGTTCCGCCGCGGACAGGTCGACGAGGCGCGCGTGCTGTTCGAGCGCGCGGTGGCCGAGAAGGCGATGGCGGGAGCGGCGCAGGTCGGGCTGGCGGCGCTGGCGCTGCGTGCGGGAAAACGCGCGCAGGCGATCGAGCGCCTGGAAGCGGCCCGTCGCAGCTCGCCGGGCGATGCGTGGGTGCTCGAAAAGCTATCCGCCAACTACGCTGCCTCGGGAGATCAGGCGCGCGGCGACGAGATCGCGCGAGCGCGTGCGTACTTCGTCGCCAAGCAGGGCCGTCACTTGAGCGATGCAACGCAGTGGCTGCCGCCCGCCTGGCGCTGATGGTTAGAAGTCGAGCGTCATCTGCACAGTATCGGTTGCGGTCGACGGCGGCCGCGCCACCAGGGTCGCGGTCATGCTGCCGTGCACGATCCACTGCTGCTCCGTGGCGGTCGTGAAGTCCAGCGTCGAGCCCGTCAGGCTCGCCGAGAGCGACCCGAGGTTCGGCGGGCCCATCGGCGCGGCGAAGAAGCTCGCAGCGTAGTTCACCGCGCCGCCGTCGCCGAACACGTTGACGCCCGCGCTGACCCCGCTCACGTTGGCAAACGAGAACGAACCGGTGCGGGCGTCGCCGTTCACCGTGAAGACGAAACCGAAGCTGTCGGAGTCGTCGATCGCCGAAGGATTGGAGACCAGGATGTTTCCGTCGTTGCCCACGTCGGCGACGCCGTTCTTCTCGTCCCAGGTCACCTTGCAGCCGAGGATGGTCTCGGTCACCGCGCCGCTGAGCGTGCCGCTGCATGGCGTGCCGACGGACAGGTCGATTCCGGCGTCGGCGGACGAGCCGTCCTGGCAGCCGCCGAGCGCGAACAGCGCGACGAGTCGTGCGAGCTTTTTCATCTCGATCATCGTAGCAGGTCGTCGATCGCTTGCGCGAAGCGAGGGTCGGCGATATCGGCGCGCGGCAGGTGGGGCGCATGTTGCCCGAAGTAGAGCGGGTCGGCGCGCGCCGCCTTGCGCAGCTCTTCGATGGCGCGGTCGAGCTGGCCCGAGCGGGCGCGCAGAAAGGCGAGGTTGAGCCAGTCAGGCGCGTAGATCGCATCCTCGCGCAGCTTCGTGCCGACGTTGGCCTCGATGGCGGCGATCGCGCCGGCGAGATCGCCCGAGCGGGAGAGCACCATCGACGCGCGGCGCAGCGGCCGCACGTCCCACGGATCGGCGGCGGCGGCGCGCTTCCATGTGTCGACCGCTTCGTCGCGGCGCCCGGACGCATCGAGCGCGTTGCCCAGCTCGAACCACGGGCGCGGGTCGCTCGGATCGCCTGCGGCGGAGCGGCGGAAATAGTCGGCGGCCGTCGCCGCATCGTGTTTCTCGCGCAAGAAAGCAACGCCCCGGTAGAAGTCAGATTCGGCGGCGAAGGAGAGCGTCGACTCGCGCGTGGGCAGGTTGAGCACGACCACGAGCGCGGCGAACGCGGCCAGCGCGCGCGGGCGACGCAGAAGCTCGACCGCGCCGGCGGCCGCGAACAGCGCGAAGATCGCCAGCGCCGGCACGCGGTGTCGTGCGGTCACGAAGAACGCGGCGCCCAGCAGCGCCTGCAGGGCGAGAAACCCGTACAGCAGCGCGAGGCGCTTGCGTTCGCGCCACCAGAGCGCCGCGCCGATGAGCGCGAGCGGAATCAACACGCCGTCGGGAAAGCGCAGCGGGCCCGGCCAAACCAGCGCGGCGAGCAGCGGCGAGCGGGCGCGCGCGGCATAGAGATCGCTGTCGCGCGGGATCTCGCCGCCGTTGAAGAACAGGTAGAGCTTGTGCGCGCACAGTCCGATCGCGTGCGCCGGCTCGTCGCGGAAGAACGCCCGTCCCTGGCGCGCGAAGTAGGCCGATTGCGCGCCCGGCTGCGCGATGCCCGCGCGCCGTGGCTCGTCGGTCAGCTCCTCCCAGTGACGGCCGGGCCGCAGCGAGAAGGTCTCCTGGTAGCGCGGATTGTTGCCGAGGAAAAAGTTGAGCCCGCCGTTGGTCGAGACCAGGACCCACTCGCCGCCGTGCCGATGGTTGCGTGCGGTCACCGGCGCGATCGGCAGCGCGACGCCGAGCGCGAGCGCCAGGATCAGGCGCGGGCGGCGCAACCACAACGCAGCGAGGACGGCGAACGGCAGCACCGTCGGCGCGAACAGCGCCGAGACACCGAGCGCCAGGCCGGCTGTAAACGACGTGCGCGCGCGCTCAAGCTCGCCGGCGCGCAGCAGCAACCAGAGCGCGGCGAGGTCGAGCGTGAGCGCGAACGTCGGCGGCAGCAGCTCTGCGCTCTCGAAGATGAGCACGCCGTGCAGCGCGAGCATCGCGGCGGCGGCGAGCGCCACCCGCGTGCCGAAGAGCCGCCGCGCGATCGCGAACAGGAGCAGGCAGGCAGCCGTCGAGACCAGCGCCTGCGCGACCCGCGGCGTGGTTAGCCCGGGTCCGAAGAGACGGAAGTCGGCGGCGAGGAAGTAGATGATGCCGGGCGGCTGCCAGTAGGGCTGATCCTCGGCGACGTGGCCGGTGGCGAGCCCGCGCGCGTCGTCGACGTAGCGCTGCTCGTCGAGGATCGGATGCTCGAAGAGCACGTCGCTCCGCTGCGACAGCACATAGCCGAGGCGCAGCGCGAGAGCGACCAGCAGGACGGCGAGGAGCACGACGCGCTCGCGTTGGACGAGCGGAGCCACGCTCGACACTATACACTGGGGGCTCGATGCGACTCCTGTTCTTCGTTCTGCTCGCTGCGGGCTGCGCGAAGCCGCCACCCAAGGAGGCGCCCCTTGCCGCGACGCTGCCGGCGACGCTGCCTACGTCGGTGCCGGTGGCCGAGCTGGCCGGCGCCGCGGCGTGCGCGGAGTGCCACGGGAAGATCGTCGATGCCTGGGCGCGCTCGCCGCACGGACGCGCGATGGCGCCGGCGTCGTCGCAGTCGGTGCTCGCGCCGTTCGCCGGCGCGCCGGTCGCGTTGGCCGATGGCGCGGTCACACCGTCGCTGACGCCCGACGGCTACTTCATGGAGATGCGCTCGGCGCGCGGCTTCGTCGAACGACGCAAGGTCGATCTGGTGATCGCGTCGGGCCGCCAGCACCAGCTCTACGTCGCGCGCGCGGACGACGGCGCGTTCAGCCTGCTGCCGATCATCTGGTGCACCAGAACCAACGAATGGATTCCCACCTCGCTCTACCAGGGCGGCGGCCTCGACCGCGACCTCAAGGGCTACTGGGGCGGCTTCGACATGACCGGCGGCTGCTTCTCCTGCCACCTGAGCCAGGCCTATCGCACCACCGCTCCGGTCGAGACGCGCTGGGCCGATCTGCGCATCGACTGCGAGAGCTGCCACGGCGCCGCTGTGGAGCACATCCGCCGCCGGCGCGCCGGGCGCAGCGACGACAGTCTCCGCGATTTGCGTCCGCTCGGCGGTCGCGAGGAGGCGCGCGTGTGCGGGCAGTGCCACGGCTTTCAGCTCAAGCCCTACGTATTTCCGCGCGCGCCCGACGGGCTGCCCGACATCTTCGTCACCAGCCTGATCCACGACGCGCTCCGCCCCGACGGCACGCAGCGCTTGACGAGCTACCAATACCCCGGACACGTGCTGAGCGCGTGCTTCCGCGGCGGAGCGCTCACCTGCAAGGGCTGCCACGAGCCGCACGGCCTCACCGCGCGCGACTTCGTCGGTGAGCCGGCGACCGGCGCGGAGTCGAACCGGCAGTGCACGATCTGCCATCGCGATCGCCTGGCGCCGGCTGCGGCGATTCGCCACTCGCATCATCCCATGGCGCCGGCGATCCGCTGCGTCGATTGCCACATGGCCTATTCGTTCATCGGCGACGACGACACGCGCCGGCAGCGCACGTCCGATCATTCGATCTCCATCCCGCGGCCGCGCGAGACCCTCGAGCTCGGCAATCCCAACGCGTGCACCACCTGCCATCGCGAGCGAACGCCCGAGTGGGCGCTGGCGGCGCTCGAGCGCTGGGGCCAGCGGCGCGCGACCGGCGTGCGCGAGTGGGTGCGCACCATCGCGCTCGCGCGCAAGCGGGCGCCCGGCGCGACCCAGCGGCTGCTCGCCCTGCTCGATGAGCCGAGCGCGTACCTGCGCGCGTCGGCGCTCGATCTGCTGGTGATCCAACCGCCGGATGCGAGCGTGGTGCCGCGCGTCGCGCCGTTTGCCAGCGACGGCGATCCGCAGCTCCGCTCGATCGCCATCCGCGCGCTCGATCATCACGATGCCGGCGGGCGGAAGCGTTGGATCGAGCTCGGCCTCGCGGATCCGCATCCGTTCGTGCGACTGGAGACGTTCTCGATGGTCAACGACCCGGGCCAGCTCGATGCCGCGGCCTTCGAGCGCGACCTCGCCGACACGCTCGCGCACCAGCAGCCGCCCACCTCCGGCCTGGTGCACCTCATCACCTTGCGTCACCGTCGCGGGGAGTTTCGCGACGCGCTCGCGCTGGTCGAGCTGTTGGAGCGGATCGCTCTTCCGCACGAGCGAGACGGTCTGCATCTGCCCGATGTGCGCGAGCGCCTCGAGCGCGAGCTCAAGGGTACGGTGAAGCGATGAGACGGATGCTCGCGAGCGGGCCGGCGGCGGGCGCGCTCGTCGGCTGCGCGCTGTTCGCGCTCGACTTCGCCGGCGGCGAGGTTGGCTTCATGGGCCTGCGCGATCCGCGCGTGATCGCCGCGGTGCTGGAGCGCGCGCGCGCCCACGCCGTCGCGCAGCAGCTGCTGATGCTGGCGGTGCTGGTCGGCGCATGCGCTGGATTCGGCGCCCTGGCTGCGCTGTCCGGACGCGCCTGGGACCTGGCCCGCGGGCGCTCGCCACGTCGGGCGTTCGTGCGCGGTCTGCTGGGCGCGCTCGTCGGCCACGGCTGGTTCCTGGCGCGCTCGATGGCGCAATTCCCGCAGCTCTACTCGGCGCATTTCTACGAGCGCGGCGGCGTTCGGCGTACCGCGATGGTGTTCGCGACCGATCATCTCTCGACGGACACGCTCGATGTGGCGCTGGCCTGCGGGCTGGCGGTTGCCTTCGTCGCGCCGCTGGTGGTCTCCGTGCGCGGGCGCGCGTGGCTGCGGCGGCGCGCCATCCTCGTCCTCGGCGCGCTGGGCGTTCCTGCCGTCGCCGTCGCAGCGGCTGCGATCGCCGCGCGTCCCACCAAGCCGGTTGCGACCGCGCGGCCGAGCGTGCTGCTGCTCGCGGTCGACAGCCTGCGGGCCGATCGCGTGTTCGCTCCCGACGCAGCGGCGCGCTTTCCCACGCTCGCCGGCCTGGCCGCTCGCGGCGTGCGCTTCCGCGAAGCCTTCGTCACGCAGGCGCGCACCTTCCCCTCGTTCGTCTCGCTGCTCAGCGGGCGCTTTCCCAGCCATCACGGGATCCGCCACGAGTTCCCGCCAGCCGCCGCGCGGCTGGCGATCGGCGCGTCGCTGCCGTCGGTGCTGCGCGCGTCCGGCTACCGGACGGCGGTGGTCTCCGACTTCGCCGGCGAGATCTTCTCGCGCACGCCGATCGGCTTCGACACCGTCGACGTTCCGCTGATGAACCTCGACACCATCGTCGGTGAGCAGCTCCTCAACGCACACCCGAACGTGCTGCCCTATGCCGCCACGCGGCTCGGGCGCCACCTGTTCCCGGCGACCGGCATCACCGCAGAGCTGGAAGATCCGATGGCGCTCGCCGACCGCGCCGCGGCCCAGCTCGATCGGTTCGCCGGAGCGCCGTTCTTCCTCACGGTGTTCTTTTCGGCGCCGCACACGCCCTACGCCGCGCCGACGCCGTTCTGGCGCAAGTTCGCCGACGCGGGATATCGCGGACCCTACCGGTACCTCAAGCAGCCATTGCCGCAGCTGGCGGTGCTGCCGCCCGAAGAAGCCCGCCAGGTACAAGCGCTGTACGACGGCGCGGTCGCGAGCGTCGACGCGGCGATCGCGCGTCTGCTCGCGCGCGTCGACGAGCACACGATCGTGGTGCTGCTCGGCGATCACGGTGAGAATCTCTTCGACGTGCCCGGCCGCGGCATGGGCCACGGCGATCATCTCTGGGGCGACCTGGCGAATCACATTCCGCTGGTGATCGCCGACGGCAAGCACGCGCCGCGCGACGTCGACGGGATCGTGCGCGACGTGGATCTCGCGCCTACGCTCGGAGCGCTGATGGGCGTGGCCGCGCCGGCGGGCGACGGCGTAGATCTCTCGCCACTCCTCGACGGGACGCGCGAATCGCTCGAGCTGAGCTCGTTCGAGGAGAGCGGACTGTGGCTGCTCGAGTCCGGGCCGGGCTACCGCGCCGGAGATCGACTGCCCTATCCCGACCTGTGGCATTCGACCGAGGCTGCCGACGACGGCGACATCTTCCTGCAGCCGCGCTTCGAAGGCCCATCGACGGACGCCAAGGTCCGCGCGATCCGCACGCCGCGCTGGAAGCTGGTGTATCAGCCCGCTCCAGATGGGGTGCATTGGCGCCTCTTCGACCTCGCCGCGGATCCCGAGCAGCGCCGCGATGTCGCCGACGCGCATCCCGAGGTGCTCGCCGAGCTGCGCGCCAAGCTGGGCGAGTGGCTTCAGCGGTAGTAGAGCGCCGGATGCGCCGGCAGGGCGCGCCCGTCGACGGTGAGCGAAGCCAACACCGGCCCGGCCGTCGTGCGCGGCGCCAGATCGAAGGTTGCCAGGCCGTCGGCGCCGCAGGTGCTCTCGAGCGACGCGCCACCGCTGGTCCAGGTGGCCGTGCTGCCCGCGCTGCCCAGGCTGGACCGTGATCCAACGCGGCTCCTCGATCTCGAGGAACGTTCCGGCGGCGACGCCGGTGACCTTCTGCACCGCGCCGCTCGGCCTGACTGAACATTTGGTCTGGCGTTTTGTCGGACACCGTCGGCCTGGCGAAAATTGGTCGCTTTTCGGCGCAGCATATAATCGCAGCGTGGTTTCGCTTCGCTTCAACACCCGTGCGCCCTTGGTTCGCTTCGCTCACCCGCTTCGCGGGGGGCGCACTTGACCAACGGCCCGCGTGCGCTCCACCGTCGGAATCTCGGATTCGCCGTCGCGCTCGCCGTGCTGGTCCTCTGGTTCATCGGCGCGCAGTGGGTCCGCAGCGTCGAGCCACTCGGTCTCGATCAGGGCCTGTTCGCCTGCTTCGCGCGTTGGGTTCCGCGAGGTTGGTTGCCGTATCGCGATCTCTACGATTCCAAGCCGCCGCTGTTTCTCTACTCCTGGGCCTTGTCGGCCGTCGTGCCGGGCGACGTGGTGCAGGCCGCCTGGCGTCTCGAGGCGGTGTGGCTGGCGACCACCATGGCCCTCGCCTTCGCGCTGGCGCGGCGTGTTTGGGATCGCTGGAGCGGGCTCGCGGCAGTGGCGCTCGTCTTTGCCGCGCTGTGGGCGCCGGGCTGGGGCGGCTACTGGTCGCGCGCGCAGGCCGATGAGCTGTCGGCGCTTCCGGTGCTCGGCGCGGCCTGGCTGGCGTGGCGCGCCCTCGATCGCCCGGGTCTCGCGTTTTGGGCGGGGTTGCTGACGGGCGTCGCCGGTCTCTACAAGATCCCCTCGATGGCGATGGCCGCCGCCTGGCCGCTCACCTGGCTGCTCGCGGGCTCGCTGCGCCCGTCGCTGCGCCGCACCGGCCTGTTGGCCGTCGGAATCGTGGTGCCCTGGGCGCTCGCGTTCGGCTGGTTCGCCGCGCACGGCGCGCTCGGCGACTTCTACCAGGCCGCGTTCGTCTATCACCGTCACAACGCGGCCTTCATTTCGCCGCCCTGGTCGCACGTCCTGCCCACCTTCGCCCGTGAGCTCGGCCTGGGGGCGCCGCTCCTGCTGCTGTGCGCCGCCATCGGGCTCGCGCTCTTGCGGAAGCGGCGCGCGCGCGAATTTTGGTGGCTGCTCCCGTGGATCGTGTTGACGATGGCGTCGGTCATCCTGCAGCGCCAGCTCGCGGGCTACCAATACCTGCTCGCAATGCCGGGGCTGGCGATGGCTGGCGCGTTCGGCGTGGTCGAGCTGGCGCGCGGGGCGGCGCAACGCCCGCGGCGGCTCGCGTGGGTGCTGGGCCTCGCCAGCGTGCTCGCGCTGTCGGTCGAGTCAGGCGTGCAGTGGTGGCGCGCCTATGGCATCGATCTGCTTCACCTCAGCGGCCGACTGACGCGCGACGAATATCTCCGGCGGCTGCAACCCGACGGCTTTTCTTCGAGCACCGAGGAGGCCGCCGCGCGCTACCTGCGCGAGCACAGCGCGCCCGGCGAGGGACTGCTCGTCTGGGGCATGTCGCCCGGCCTCTACGCGCTCGCCGATCGCCGCCCGGTCACGCGCTATCCCTTCCACAAGATCCTCATGACCGACGCGCCGCTGTCGCGCATGATCCCGGGCCTCGACGAGCGCCGCGCCGAGCTGATGCGCCGGCTGCGCGCGGATCCTCCCGCCTACGTGCTCATCGGCCGCAATGATCGCAACGGGTTCGAGCCCGAGACCTCGATGATGTCGCTGACGCGCTTCACGGAGCTCGCGGCGTTCGTGCGCAGCCAATATCATCCGGAGATCGAGATCGGAAACTTCCTCGTCGTCCGCCGCGGGCCGGCGCCCTAATCAGAAGGACCTGGGCGGATTGCACGAACCGTACGCGCACTGACAATTCTTACGGGTAGACCGCCGCAACCGACGGGCGCAAAATCGACGACATGCAACGTCTCGACGTCTCCCCCCAGCTGCTCTCCGTCGAGCCGCAACTGAGCCGGGAAGAGCTGCAGCAGGCGCCGTCGATCGAGGCGGCGATCGAGCTCGTCACCGCGCGCTACGACTTTTCGCGCCATCCGTATTTTCTGTGGATGGCGAAGGACTCGACCAAGCGCGACGACTTCCGGCGCACGCAGGTGCCGTTCCGCTTCGCCGTCGAGGCGTTCCCGCAGGCGCTGGCCGCGGTGCTCGCGCGCATGCCGCGCCTCGAGACGCGGCAGCCGATCGCCGACAACATCGCCGAGGAGCACGGGCGCGGCAACCTGCTCGTCAGTCACAAGGCGACCTTCTTGCAGTACCTGCGTGCCATGGGCGCGCAGCCGGCGGAGCTCGAGCGCAGCTGCCCGACGACGGTACGGGCGTTCAACCAGTCGCTGCTCGGGTTTTGTCTGATGCACGGACCCGAAGCGGGCGCGGCGCTGCTCGGCGTGATCGAGCACCTCTACGTCGGCATCTCGACGCAGATCGCCGGCACCGTGGGCGAGCGCGGCTGGTGCGCCGCCGGCAGCCAGCGCCACTACGAAGTGCACCAGGTGCTCGACGAGACCCACTCGCGCGATCTGTTCGACGTGGCGCGCCCGCTGTGGCCGGAGCGCAGCGCGCGCGAACAGGTGGCCCTCGGACTGACGCTCGGCGCGCATTGGTTCTGGACGCTGTACCTCGATCTTCACGCCGCCCGCTGAACATGCCGCTCAAGTTCGCGGTGGTCCGCGAAGATGCGGAGCTCGAGGCGGCGCTCATCGAGCGCACCGGCGCGCGCGCAGCGCTGCTGGTCGCATCGGGCGGCTGCACCGCGCTCACCCTGGCACATCGATTTCCGTCGCTGCGCATCACCGCCTTCGATCTCAACCCCGCGGCGCTGGCGCACGTGCGCGAAAAGGCGCAGGCGGCGGCGCGCCACGAGCTCGAGCGGCTCAACGTCGGAGACGCGCGCGCCGACGGCCTCAACCAGAAGGGCGAGTTCGAGGCGCTCTTCCGCATCCTGCGCGCGGCGATCGAGGAGCTGGTGGCGCCGCCCGATGAGCTCGCGCGCTACTTCTCCGACGACACCTACGACCGGCGGACGATGGTGCAGCGGTGGATGGCGTCGCGCTACTGGCCAGCCGCCTACGCCATCGCGTTCAACGATCCGCTGCTGCACGCCATGTTCGGGCGCGCAGCGACGCAGCACGCGACGCCCGGCTCGTACCCGGGATATTTCCAGCGCGCCTTCGAACGCGGACTCTCGGCCGACGATGGACCGCGCAATCCGTTCCTGCAGCATGTGCTGTTGGGCGCCTATCGCGCCGAAGACGCGCCGGCCTACGTGCACGCGCGTCGCGAGCCGACCCTCGAGTTGGTCGAGGGAGCGCTCGGCGCAGTGCCGGCGCTCGAGCGCTTCGAGCTGTACTCCCTCTCCAACATCTTCGACTGGTCCGACGATGCGCTGGTCGCCGACTGGGGCGCGCGCCTCTCGGCGGCGGCGCGACCGGGGGCGGCGGTGCTCATCCGGCAGCTCAACAACACCCGCGACGTGCGCGCCTTCTTCGCGCCGGCGTTCCACTTCGACGCCGCGCTCGGCGCCGAGCTGTTGGCGCGCGACCGCAGCCTGTTCTACGAGCGCATCTTGGTCGGGTTCCGCCGGTGAGCGTGCGCCTGTTTCATCTCTTCTCCGACGAGCTGGCGCCCTACCAGGCTGGCTTGGCCCGGCTCGAAGCGGAGATCCGCTATCCGATCGCCGACGGCGCCGACCACTTCCGCATCGATCATGGTGCGCGCTACGCGGCCTTCTTCGAGCGCATGGGCGACGCGCACTTTCTCATGGCGCTCGACGGTGACCAGGTGGTCGGCATCTTTTCCGGCATCAACCGCTTTGCCGAAAGCGGCGGGCGCCGCGTGCGGACGCTGTACGGCGCCGACTACAAGATCGCCCCCGCCTATCGCGGCGGCAAGCTCAGCCGGCGCTATTTGCTGACTGCGCTGGCCATGGCGTTCCGTCCGGCGACGCCCTCGTGGCGCATCGTCTACGTCGCGGCGATGCGCGGCACGCGCGGCGACGTCATGCGCGCGGCGCGAGGAATCACGCCGATGCGCCTCGGCCGCCCGGCGGCGCGGCTGGCGGTCTACTTCACCGAGCCGCGCCTCTTGGCGAAGCTCGAGCCGGCCGGCGCGCCGCCGGTCGTCGAGGGTGGGCTCGATCTGAGCCCCGACGCGCTGCACGACGCGCCCGGCGTGACGTCGACCGCGGGCTGCAAGGACCTGCGTCTGGAATCGACCGGACGGCCGTGGCCGCTCACGCATCTGCCGCTCGGTCCGCGCGCCTGGCGTCCCAACCTCGGCGCCTACCTGCGCGCCTGCGGCGAGTCGATCGGCGACGCGCAGACGACCGCCTGCTTCGCCCTCGACGAGCGTCTGGTCGATCAGATCGGGTGGCTCGCGGCGAACGGAATTCGCGCTGGCGCGAGCTGCACGGTCTACCTGTTGCGCTGGCCGTTCGCGCCGAGGCCGGCGCCGTGGGTGCATCTGGCGACGAGCGAGATCTGACGCGTGTGCGGCATCGTCGCGATCCTCCGCGCCGGTGAGCGACCGCTGCCGCCCGGGTCGGTGCTGCGCACCATGGCCGCGACGATCACGCACCGCGGGCCGGACGAGTGGGGGACCTTTGCCGACGAGCACGTTCAGCTGGCGGCGGTGCGCCTGGCGATCGTCGATGCGCGCGGGGGCCACCAGCCGGTGTTCGGCTGCACGCGCCAGATCTCGTGCGTCTACAACGGCGAGACCTACAACCACGGCGAGCTGCGCGCCGAGCTCACCGCACGCGGCCACGCGGTAGCCGACGCGTGCGACACGTCGCTCATCCCCCATCTGTACGAGGAGCACGGCGCGGCCCTCGTCGAGCGGCTGCGCGGAATGTTCGCGCTGGCCCTGTGGGACGCGCGGGCGCGCACGCTCCTCTTGGCGCGCGATCGCCTCGGCATCAAGCCGCTGTACTTCGCGCAGACGCGCGACTACCTGGTGGTCGCCTCCGAGCTCAAGGCGATCCTCGCTTCGGGCCTGGTGCCGGCCGCGATCGACCGTGATTCGCTCGACGATCTGTTCTCGCTCGGCTACCCCTGCCCGCCACGCACGATGTTCTCCGGCCTGTTCGAGCTTCGGCCGGCGCACGTCGCGATCGCGCACGCCGGTCGCGGACTCGAGACGCCCCGGCGCTACTGGCGCGCGCCGTTCGTGCCGCGCGGCGAGCATCGGCGCGGCAGCGCGCGCGAGCTGGCGGGCGGGCTCCGGGAGGTGCTGCGCGACGCCGTCCGCACGCACCTGGTCGCCGACGTGCCGGTGGCGTCGGCGCTGTCGGGTGGTCTCGACTCGTCCGCCGTCGCCGCGCTGGCGAAGGAGGTGAGCGGCGCGCCGCCGACCACGTTCTCGATCAGCTTCGACGATCCCAGGTTCGACGAGTCGAAGCACGCGCGCGCGATGTGCGCGGCGCTCGGCGGCATCGGGCACGAGGTCCGGCTGGACCGGCGCGCGGCCGAGCTCTTGCCCGAGATGATCTGGCAGCTCGAGCTCCCGCTGGTGATGCCCGGCGCGATCGGCGGGATGCTGATGTCGGAGCGCCAGCGCGCCGAGGGCGTGCGGGTAGCGCTCACCGGGGACGGCGCCGACGAGCTCTTCGGCGGATACGACGTGTTTCGCGCGGCCAAGCTGCGCCGTGCGCTCGATGGATCTCCATTGCGCTTCGCCAGGCCGTTCTTGTTTCGCCTGTTCGCGCGGCTCAGCGGCCAACCGGAGGGGCTCGCCCGCGCGATCGAGCGCGACGCCGGCGCCACCGAGGCGGTCGCGCGCGCGCACGGCGGCGTCCATCCTCCCTGGTACGACGTGTGGCAGCTCCTCGATCTGGCCCGCACCGAGCTCCTGTCGCCAGGTGGCGACGTTCGGCGCGTGCGTCCGGCCGCGGAGCCCCCCGCAGGCTTCGGCGCCCTGGTGCGCGACGACGTCGCCGATCTCGATCCGCTCGACGCGCAGCTGGCGCTCGAGCTCGAGACCCGGCTGCCCTCCTGGATCCTGGTCATCAGCGATCGCTCGGCGATGGCCAACGGGGTGGAGGCACGCGTTCCGTTCCTCGACGATCGCGTCGTGGAGCACGTGGTCCCCTTGCCGCCGTGGATGAAGCTGGGCGCCTTGCGCGAGAAGGCGATCCTGCGCCGCTCGGTGGCGGACCTGCTCCCGCGCTCGATCCGCCGCCGCCGCAAACAGCCGTTCATGACGCCGATCGCGCCCTGGTTCTTCGAGGCGGGCGCGCCGGCGTTCGTCAGCGAAGCGCTCTCGCGGCAGGCGCTCGTCGACGCCGGGCTGTTCGCACCCGAGGTGGTCGCACGGCTGCTCGCTGAGCTCGCGCGCGCGCCCGCGCACCACATCACGCGGCTTCGGCTCGAGCTGATCCTCATGCTCGTCCTCGGCGCTCAGCTGCTGCACGCGATGTTCGTCGCGCGTTCGCCGGCCCTGCATCCCGCGAAGTTCCGGCTGGCCGAGCCGGCGACTCCGTCCGGGTAGCGCGCTTTTTCTCGCCCGCCCGCACCTGCGGCGGGAAGAACGCACCCACATCTCCGTACTCTCCAACAACTCGAAACCCAAGGTGGTCGAAATGTTCCATCATTACGCAAAGTCCCTGGTCGGTTGCACCCTCGTCGCGCTGGTCGGCACCGGTTGCGCCGCCTCGCACGCCACCACGCGGTCGCAGGCCGCCTCCATCCCGTGGACCACGCCGCTGCTCGAGCGCGCGTCCTTTGCGCTCGACTGCCCGACTCATGCGCTGGTGATCGAGAAGGTCACGACCTGGCCTGGGTTCGTGCAGGCCACCAGCGACGTGCGCGGTTGCGGCAAGCACGCCACCTTCGCGTCGGTCAACGGCGCCTGGTTCATCGCCCACGACGACGCCCCGCGCGCCGCGCTGGCCACGGCCCCGCGGTTCGCGATCGCGCCGGTGGTGGTCGCGCCGGAGAGCGAGCTCGAGCCCGCCCCCGAGCACGTCCGCCACGCCCGCCGCCACCACCGCTAGCACTCATTTTCACGGTTCCGCTGCACATCGGGTCATGCGATCGTGTTGGCGTGCTGCAGACCTGCCAAAAATGCCGCCGCATCTTCGAGGTGAGCACCACCCGTTCCTCGCAGCGGTGCGATGAGTGCAGCGGCGAGATCAGCGACGGGGCCGGCGACGAAGACGAGGATCGCGAGACGTTCCTCGACGATCCTCCGACGGTCCCCAAGATCCGCGTCCCGCCGGACGGCGGCTCCAAGCCGTAGCGTGAGGGCGCCCACTCGATGGCTGTTGCTCGCGTTGCTGCTATCGCCCGCCTGCCGCACCCGTCCATACGACGAACCGATCAGCGACGATGCGGCTGCGCGCGATCTCGCCGCCGTCGATCAGGCCACGCAAGATCTCGCGCGCGATCTGGCCCCGCAAGATCTCGCCGGGACCACCCCGTGCGGCGACCAGAGTTGCGTCACCGCCACCGAGGTCTGCGTCCACTTCAACTTCAACGAGAGCGGATCGATCGAATGCCGCGCAGTCCCACCCGCCTGTCAGGCCGATCGCACCTGCGGCTGCCTCGAGGCGCCCATCTGCACGCCCTCGGGCGGCGAGACCTGCGAGCCGTCGACCTCCGACAACACCATCACCTGCCACTGCGTCGGGTGCGTGTGACCCGCGCTCACCGCAAGTAGACGACCAGCATCCCGACCAGCAGCGAGCCGAAGGTGATCGTGCCGCCGATCCACCAGCTGTTCGCCAGCTCCGTGAACGAGCCGACCAGGATGCCGACCACCGCGCCGGCGATGATGAACCCGATCCCCACCGTCTCGCGCCGCCGTTCCTGCCGGATGTCCTTCTTGATGGTCGCGGTCTTCGCGTCGAGCTCCATCGGCCCGCTGCAGATTGGGCAGCTCGACTCGCGCTCGGCGAGCTTGGTGCCGCAGTTCGGACACGGGTAGGTCAGCGCCATGGGAACGACATGCCGTCCGCGTGCAGTATACCGTTTGTGCGAGGGAGGGGGGTCGAACCCCTACGCCTTTCGGCACCAGCTCCTAAGGCTGGCGCGTCTGCCAGTTCCGCCACCCTCGCGTTCTTCAATAGTCAGTAGCTTAGCCACGATCCGCCCGCAACCCCGATGAGCGCCCAAAGTATTCGCAAGGAATGGGGAGTAAGCGCCGATGCAGGCTCCTGCCGCCCGGATAGAACAACTTGACACGAGGCCGCTCCGCGACTTTTATGTTGGCCCATGCGCGCTCTTTATCGAGTCCTAGGCCTGTTTTCCGTCGTAGCTCTCGCGTCGATCACCGCCGGTTGCGGCACTGACGTCGCCTCCCAGCTGATGTGCAGCTCCGACGCTGATTGCCTCAAGGCAACCGGATCGCTGTACAGCGATGTGGATGCGTCGGTCGATCAGCTGCCGCACTGCTGCGCCGCGGTGTGCGTGGTGCAGAGCATCGGCTGCGACAAGGGCTATCGCTACCTGACCTCGCAGCCCAGCCTCGGCGCGTGCGTGCCGGAGCCGATGTGCCCGGCCGCGCCGCTCGACATGTCGATCGTCGAGCACCACGACCTGACGTCCACCGACTAGCGCCCCACGAGGAGTAACCGGGTTGCGCTGCGCGGCCCCGTTAGTCCCCGTTCGACGATTTCTCGCCGGCGCGGAAGAGCGCCTCAAGGATGGGCTTGTCGCCCGCTACAGCCGTGCGCTGCAGGTAGAACGCCAGCCCGCGCGCGCCGCCCAGCTCTTCGCCGCCGCCGGCGCGGCCGGGACCGCCGTGCACCAGTTGCGGCAATACCGTTCCCGGGCCGACCGCGTGTCCTGACAGCTTGCTCGAGCCGAGGAACAGCCGCCCGTGATAGGGCGCGAGGCCGAGCGCCAGCTCGCCGAGGAACTTTCGATCGTCCGAATAGATCGACGACACCAGCCCGCCGCCGCCGCGCGCGACCAGCTCGACCGCGTCCGCCGCTGCGCCGGAGTACGGGATGATCGTCGCCACCGGGCCGAAGACCTCGTGCGCGTGCACTGCGCGGCCACGCTCGCCCTTGCGCAGCTCGAGCAGCACCGGCGACAGGAAGTAGCCCTTGCCCTTTGGCACGCCTACCGGTGCGTCGCCGCTGAAGCTCGAGCCGTCGCCGCCGAAGATCGAGTCGGTCTCCTCGCGCAGCCGCGCGATGCCGGCCTTGACGTCGGCGAGCTGGCGCGCGGTGGCCAGCGGCCCCATGGTCACGTCCTCGAGCGCCGGATTGCCCACCTTCACCGTCGCCAGCCGCTCGCCCAGGTCTTCGCGCACCGCCTCGAGCGCGTCGGCCGGCACCAGCACGCGCCGGATGGCGGTGCACTTCTGCCCGGTCTTCTGCGTGATGTCCTTGCTCACGTCCGCGATGAACTGCGCGTACGCCTCGGAGTCGCGCGCCGCGTCCGGCCCGAGCACCGCCGCGTTCAGGCTGTCCGCCTCCACGTTGACCCGCACCGAGGAGGCGACCACGTTCTTGTGCGAGCGCAGCTCGGCCCCGGTGTCGCTCGAGCCGGTGAACGCCAGCACGTCCTGCCCGCCCAGGTGCGCCAATAGATCGCCCACCGATCCGGCGACGAACGACAGCGCGCCCGACGGCAGGATGTTTCCCTCCACCAGGATCTCGACGATCCGGTGCGCCACCAGCGCCGTCGAGGTGCCCGGCTTGGACACCACCGGCATGCCGGCGAGCAGCGCCACCGCGGCCTTCTCGGCCAGGCCCCACGCCGGAAAGTTGAACGCGTTGATGTGCACCGCCACGCCCGCGCGCGGCACCGCGATGTGCTGGCCGAAGAAGCGCACCGAGCGCGTCAGCTGGATGCCCTCCCCGTCGACGAGAAACCGCGCGTTGCCGATCGACTGGCCGACCTCGGCGTACGCCGCCAGCGTGCCCGACGCACCGTCGATGTCGAACTTGGCGTCCCCGCGCGTGTTGCCGCCGTTCTGGATCGCCAGCATGATCAGCTCGTCGCGGTGTTGGTGCACCAGCTTCGACGCCGCGCGCAAGAGCTGACCGCGCTCGAGGAACGTCAGCTTGCGCAGCGCCGCGCCGCCCACCTCGCGCGCGTAGCCGAGCGCGGCGTTCCAATCGACCGCGCCCACGGCGATCTCGGCGACCGGCTCTTCGGTGGCGGGGTTCACCAGCACGGTCCTGGCGCCCGACGAATCGATCCACTTCCCGCCCACGTAGCTGCGCACGGTCTTCATGCGCGGCAGTCTACCTCAAAAAGTTGCCACCGCGCCGGCCAGCACCAGACCCTGCTGGTCGACGGTGAGCGGCGCGAGCGTGAGCCCCGCGCGGCCGTGTAAGATCCCCGCCTCGAGCGTGAGCCCGCGCCCGAGCGGCGCCTTCCAGCCCACGTACGCCTGCTGGATGTACTTCCACACCTCGGCGCCGCCCGGCTCGCTCGCGTGAACCACCTAGGTGCTCTCGCCGAGGTTGAGCGCCAGGTGGATGATGATCGGCTCGGTCACTTGCAGCTCGATGGCCGCGAGGTTGAGAGAGAACTGGTTGTGCTTCTTCGCGCTCGTGCCCTGGCCCTTGATGAAGCTGTCCTGCGTGTCTTCTCGTCGGCGACGGCGGTGCCCGCCACCAGCACCAGCAGGCCGGCGGCGAGCCGTGTCACGGGATCGATTCCGGCCCGCGATCGTAGCGCGCAGCGATGAAGCAACGCAGCGCCGCGTCGTCGTACGCGTCGCCCTGCCAGCGCCAGTTCCACGCCACCGCCGCCACCTTCCGCGGCATTAGCGCGTCGGGGACGATCAAAACGCGCACCACGCTGAAGCGATCGGGCTGCAGGCTGTTGCGCAAGGCGGTGAGCTGTTGCACCAGCGGGTCGCAGCCGCTCGGGCAGTTATAGAGCAGCACGATCCCGCCGTGCTCGAGGTTGTGAACCCAGCGCTCGCGCGGCAGGCCGTCGGGGTACGCGCCCCAGGGCTCCTGCCACATGGGCCAGTGGTTGCCCGAGGCCGGCGGGTTGGCCTTGTACACGACGGGGGTGGGCTCGGTCACGTGGGTCGCGCCTTCGAACGGCGGCGAATCGACGCCCGCACCGCACGCGAAAGCGCACGCTCCGAGATCGTCGCACGTGCCGCCGTCCGCCGGCGACGCGGCCTTCTGGCCGCACCCCGCGACCGCCAGCGCGGCCAGCGCGCTAGTGAGCCAGCGCGCCGACATCATTGCGTCCGGTGTCCGGTAGGATGACCACGACGCGCGCGCCGGCTCGCGCGGTTCGTGCGTAGCGCAACGCGCCGGCAAACGCCGCACCCGCCGAGCCCCCCACCAACAGCGCCTCTTCGCGCGCCAGGCGTCTCGCCGCGGCGAACGCTTCTTCGTCGCTGACGCGCAGCTGGTGGTCGAGCTCGGGACAGCCGAACGAAGCCGGCGGTCCATCGGGCGCGATGCCCTCGATGGTGGTCTCGCCCTGCTCGTCGCCGGGCACCACGCGCACCAGCGCGAGCGCGGGGTTGCGCTCGCGCAGCACGCGGCCGACGCCCGCCAGCGTGCCGCCCGTCCCGCAGGTCGCCACCAGCGCGTCGATCCGCCCGTCGAGATCGTCCCAGATCTCGCACGCGGTGGTGCTGCCGTGCGACTCCGGATTGTCGGGGTTGCTGAACTGATCGGGTCGGAACGCGCCCCGCTCGTGCGCCAGCCGCTCGGCCAGCTCGATGTAGTCCTCATCCGGCGTGCACTCGCGGACCTCGGCGCCGAGCGCGCGCAGGACCGCCAGCTTCTCGGGCGAGGTCGCCTGCGGCACCACCACCACGCAACGATAGCCTCGCACCGCCGCAACCATCGCCAGCCCCACGCCGGTGTTGCCGGCCGACGCCTCGAGGATCGTACCTCCCGCCGGCAAGAGGCCGCGCCGCTCGGCCATGTTCACCAGGTGCAGCGCCAGCCGATCTTTGGACGAGCCGCCCGGGTTGCAGGCCTCGACCTTGCCGTACAGCTCGCACCCCAGATCGCGCCCGACGCGGCTCAGCCGGACCAGCGGCGTCCGCCCGATCGCTTCGAGGATCGACTGTAGAATCACGCCACCGATGCTTACCCAGCGTGTGGCGGTTCGGCAAGGCCGCATTTCCGCCAGGTAACAAAAGCGCCACACTCTGTTGCTCGAGTCACGGGCGCACGCTTGAACATTCAACTACTTATGCTCCACCGGCGCGCGGCATATGGCGTGCAAGCGTTGCGGCCCAACCTGGTGTATCGAAACATCGGGATCAAACGCTCAACTAGGAGATATACACAATGAAGAAGACCCTGCTGGGTATGTTCGCCGCTCTCGCTCTCTTCGCTTTCTCTGCCCCGGCCCGCGCCGAGGGTGACGCTGCTGGCGGCGACAAGCCGGCCGACGGCGCCAAGAAGGAGAAGAAGGCCAAGAAGGGCAAGAAGGCCAAGGCGGACGGCGAAGCGCCGGCCGGCGACGCGGCGGGCGGCGACAAGAAGTAACTGTCGCACCGCTTCATTGCAGCAAATCGTCCCCGGGCATCGGAAGGTGCCCGGGGATTTTTTTTAGTTTAGAGTCGGGATATGAAGGCGCTCGCCGTCTGGCTGTTGCTCGGCAGCTCCGCGCACGCGGCGATCTGGTACGTCTCCGCGTCGGCGGGATCGGACGCGACCGGTTCCGGCCTGCAGTCGAGCCCGTTCCTGACCCTGCAGTTCGCTCTCTCCAAAGCCATGCCGGGTGACCGCGTGCTGGTCGAGGACGGCAGCTACGCCGGCGGGCTGTTGACGGGCCAGGGTACCGCAGGCGCGCTGATCACCATCGCTGCGATTCATCCCGGCCTGGCGATCCTCGAGAGCTCGAACGAGCCGCTCGGCATCGGCAGCGGCTCGGCGTATCTGGTGGTCGACGGGTTCGAGGTGCGCAACAGCGTCGCCAACACGGTCCACGTCGTCAACGCGCACGACATCACGCTCAGCAACCTGTACGTGCACGACGCGGGTCTGGAGAGCGACGTGATCCTGATCGAGCAGTCGCAACGCATCGTGCTCGAGGGTGTGCAGGCCGCGCGGCCGGGCATGCACGTCGGCTTGCCGCCGGCGCGCGACTGCATCGAGCTGGTCGGCGTGACCGACTCGACGGTGGGCGGCTCGTTCATTCATGACGGTGCGGGCGTCTTGATCGAGGCCCGGGGCGTCTCGCAGAACATCGTCTTCGAGCGCAACGTGATCGGCGACCAGCACGATCTCGGCGACTCTCCACCCGCGGTCGGGCTGGGCGGGCTGAGCGCGAGCCCGCTGCCGGGCGCGGCTCAATACGAGGTGTCCGGGATCGTGTTTCGCAACAACATCGTCTACGGCGCGGCGAACGGCGCGGTCGGGGTCACCGACGCGCAGCACGTGGCGATCGCCAACAACCTGCTGCTCGACGTGGATCGCGTGGGCATCGAGTTTCGCGCCGGCGCTGGCGGGGCGCACGCCTCCGACGACGTGCAGGTGGTCAACACGCTGTTCGTCGACACGCGCGGCACCATGCCCGCGCCGTTCCAGCGCAGCACCGACGCGCTCACCAACTTCGCGGCGTCCTTCGACGTGTACTTCAACAAGGGCGCGCTCGTGCCGCCGCCGATCGGCGGCGTGCCGGCGGATACCACCGGCCGGCTCGACATCGATCCGGGCGTGCCGGCGGCGCAGGTCTTCGCTTCGTGGGACGACGCGGTGGCGGCGCTGAAGCCGAGCGCCTCGGGGCCGGCGGTCACGCCCGGCGCCGACTCGTCGCTCGCGCCGTTCGAGGTCGCCGACGACATCCTGGGCCTCTCGCGCGGCGGGCGGCGCGACCGTGGCCCGTACGGATTCGCGGTCGCGATCGACGGAGCCACTACCCCCGACCTGGGCCCCGGCTCCGACGGCAGCGACGGAGGCAGCGCCGGCAATCCCGGCGGCGGCTTCCTGCCCGCGCGCGAAGGTTGCGCCTGCTCGCTCGGCGCCGAGGCAGCCAGCGCGGCCGGCGGTTGGCTCGCGTGCGCGGGGCTGCTACTCGGTCTTTTCGTCCGTCGCCGTCGCTGAGTCGCGCGCGGCGAGCTGCTCGAGCAGCTGAAAGACGATCCGCGCGGTCGCGCCCCAGATGCGGTGCTCCTCCCAGTGGTACTCGTGCATCGCGTAGCTCACGCCGAGAAACGACCGCGTCCCGGCGTCCACGTAGCGGTGCGGCCGCGCCAGCTCGTCGAGCTCGCAGGTGAACACCGCGGCGACCTCGTGCTCGCTCGGGGTAAGCGTGAGCGGCCCGCGCACCAGCGCCACCACCGGCGTGATGATGAACCCCGAAGGCGTCGGCACGTCATCGAGCAGGCCCAGCACCTCGACGCTCGCGGGCGCGATGCCCAGCTCCTCGGACGCCTCGCGGATCGCGCACGCCGGCAGATCCACGTCGCCTGCGTCGCGCTTGCCGCCGGGGAACGAGATCTGCCCCGCGTGGGTGGTCATGTCGGCGCGCCGCACGGTGAACAGCAACCGCGCCTGCGCGCCGGGCTCGACCACCAGCGGCACCAGCACCGCCGACTCGCGGAAGCCGTCGAGTCGGAACTGTTGCCGCGGGCGCCGCCCCAGCTTGCCGCGCAGGTCCGCCGCATCCAGTTGCACCCTCATGGGACACCCTCGTTCGCTCACGCTCACTCAGTTGTCGGGAAGATCTTGCCCGGATTCAATAGGTCCTCGGGATCGAAGACGCGTTTGAGCTCGCGCTGCAGGCGGATCAGCGGCGGCGCCTGCTCCCACGGGATGAACCGCGACTTGAGCAGGCCCACCCCGTGCTCGCCCGCCAGCGTGCCGCGCAGGTCGAGCGTGGCGCGAATGATCTGCGCGACGGCAGCCTCGGCGCGACGGCGAGTGTCCGGCAGATCGTCGTCGAGGAGCAGGTTGATGTGCAGGTTGCCGTCGCCGGCGTGCCCGTAGGTGGCGCACACCACGTTCTCGGCCGCGGCGATCGCATCCACCCGGTGCAGCATCTCGCTGATCGCGCCACGCGGCACCACGATGTCCTCGGGGATCTTGTGCTTGTGCGATTCCTTCAACAACGGGTTGGCGCGCCGTCGCGTCTCCCACAGGTCGCGCCGCTGCTGCTCGTTCTGCGCCACCACCACCTCGACCGCGCCCGCCTGCTCGCACGCGTTCGCGCAGCGCAACAGCTGCGCCTCGAGCCCTTCCGCTTCGCCGTCGAGCTCGCAGATCAGCACTGCGCCGGCGCCCTCGGGCAGCCGGTAGGGCGTGCGCCCGCGCAGGTGCTCGAGCGTGGTGCGATCGAGCAGCTCGAGCGCCCGCGGCCGCGCGCCGAGGTGCAGCACCTGGCTCACCGCTGCGCCGGCGATGAACAGATCGGGAAACACCGCCAGCAGCGTCGCCACCGCCGGCGGCTTGGGCAATAGCTTGAGCGTGATCTCGGTGGCCACCGCGAAGGTGCCCTCCGAACCGACGATCGCGCCGGTCACGTCGTAGCCGGTCACGCCCTTGGACGTGCGCCGCCCGGTGTGGAGCGTCTCGCCGCCCATGCGCACCGCCTCGAGCCCGAGGACATACTCGCGCGTGACGCCGTACTTGAACGCGCGCGGCCCGCCGGCGTTCTCCGCCACGTTGCCGCCCAGTGAGCAGCTCGACAGCGACGCCGGATCGGGCGGATAGAACAGGCCCTCCAGCTCGACCGCCGCCTGCAGATCGCCGGTGATCACGCCCGGCTCCACGACCGCCACCAGATCGTCGAAGTCGATCTCGCGGATCTTGTTCATCCGCTCGGTCGACAAAACGATCCCGCCGCGCGCGGGCAGGGCGCCGCCGGTCATGCCGGTGCCCGTGCCGCGTGGCGTGACCGCCACCCGGTGCTCGAGGGCCAGGCGCAACACCAGCTCGACCTCCGCGCGCGACTCGACCAGCACCGCGGCCTCGGCCGGGTAGCGGCCGAGACCCGATTCGTCGACGAGAAAGCGCTCCAGGCGCTCCTCGTCCCTGATCACTCGTTGGGGGCCGAGCTCGGATTGCAGCAGCTCGTAGATCGACGAAGGCGTGGCGCTACACGCTGAAGCTGGAGCCGCAGCCGCAGGTGCTCTTCACGTTCGGATTGCCGAACTTGAAGCCCGCGCCCTGCAGACCCTCGACGTAGTCGACGGTCGTGCCCGCCAGGTACTGCAGGCTCATCACGTCCACCACCAGCTTGACGCCGTGTGAATCGAACGTGCGATCGGTCTCGGTGACCTGATCGAAATACAGATCGTAGGCGAACCCCGAGCAGCCGCCGCCGACCACCCGCAGGCGCAGCCCGTAGTTGGCTTCGATGGCTTCCGCCGCCTGGATCTCGCGAACCTTTTCGGCAGCCTTCTCCGTCAAGCCGAGCATCGGCTCTTCGGCGGCTTCGTTTTGCTGTACGTGCTCGTGCGCGTCCATCTGAGTGTCTCCTCCCCGCTTAGGGGGTTTGATTACGATTTGCTTCGGTCACCGCGGCGCGCCCCTTGGTCCAGGTGCGCTTGAGCCAACCACGCTCCGAGCCCATCTTCTTCTGAATCGCCATCAATCCTTCGATCAACGCCTCGGGCCGCGGCGGGCAGCCGGGCACGTAGACGTCGACGGGGATCACTTGATCGATGCCCTTGAGCACCGAGTAGCCGAGCTGGAACAGCCCGCCGCAGTTCGAGCACGAGCCCATCGAGATGACGTACTTGGGCTCGGCCATCTGCTCGTAGAGCAGCTTGATGCGGGTGGCCATCTTGTAGGTCACCGTGCCGGCGACGATGATCAGGTCGGCCTGGCGCGGGGTGGCGCGGGGCGCCGAGCCGAAGCGCTCGAGATCGCCGCGCGGGCCGCCGGTCTGCATGAGCTCGATGGCGCAGCAGGCGGTACCGAACAGCAGGTACCACGTGGAGTTCTTGCGGCCCCAGTTGAGGAGATCCTCGACCTTGGTCAGCAGGATGCCGCTATTTTCCATCGAAGAGGACATCTACGAAACGTCTCCTGGCTCCTGATACGAGTAGCGTTCTTCGGCAAACGGTTCACCGCGGTTGTGATAGCCGCGTTCTTCCCAGAACCCGCGCCGATCCGTTTCCATGAATTCTAACCCAGAAACCCACTTCGCGCTCTTCCAAGCGTACAGCTTGGGCACCACCAGGCGCAGCGGCCCGCCATGGATTGGCTCGAGCGCCTTGCCGTCGTGCGACCAGGCGAACAGCACGTCCGCGTCGAGCAGCCACTCGAGCTCGACGTTGGTGTAATAGCCGTCGAAGCCGTGCACCATCACGAATCGCGCCGCGGGCTTGATCCCCACCCGCTCGGCGACGGTCTTGAACGACACGCCCTCCCAGGTGTTATCGAGCTTGCTCCAGGTGGTCACGCAGTGGAAATCGGACTTATCTTGAAACGAGGGTAGGGCGCGAAACTCCTTCCAGGTCCAGTCACAAGGCCGTTCCACGAGCCCGAATACCTTGAAACGAAAGGACTCTTCGGTAACCCGCGGGACGTCCGAGTAGTGCAGCACCGGCCACTTGGTGGTCAGGGTCTGCCCGGGTGGCGTGCGCTTTTTCAGGTCGTCCATGAGCAGCGCCGAACATAGGACGTGGTAGAAGCAAAAACCACTGGATTCGCATCAAACCACGCGGGGATAGTGACGCCATGCCGAACTTTCAGCAGTACCTGAAGCAGGTCAAATCGGAGATTCGCGAGACCTCGGTCGAGGAGGTCCAAGCCAAGCGGCCCGAGGTCTTGATCGACGTCCGCGAGGGCGACGAATACAACGAGGGCTACATCCCGGGCGCGATGTGGATCCCGCGCGGCAAGCTGGAGCTGCGTATCGAGGACGCGGTTCCCAACCGCGACGCCGACGTGGTCCTCTATTGCGCCGGCGGCAACCGGTCGGCGCTGGCGGCCAAGGCGCTCGCCGAGCTGGGTTACGGCAAGGTGCGCTCGATGGCGGGTGGCTACGGCGCCTGGAAGCGCGCGAACCTGCCCACGCTCAAGCCGTTCCTGTTCACCCAGGCGCAGAAGTCTCGCTATGCGCGGCACCTGATGCTGCCCGAGGTGGGCGAGGCCGGGCAGGCCAAGCTGTTGCAAGCCAAGGTGCTGCTGCTCGGCGCCGGCGGCCTCGGCGCGCCCGCCGGGCTGTACCTGGCGGCGGCCGGCGTCGGCACCATCGGCCTGGTCGATGACGACGTGGTCGACGAGTCGAACCTGCAGCGCCAGGTCATCCACAACACCAAGCGGGTGGGCTCGCCCAAGGTGGACTCGGCCGCGCAGACCATCGAGGAGCTCAACCCCGACGTCAAAGTGCGCAAGCACCAGACCCGCCTGACGTCGGAGAACGTGCTCGAGATCATCAAGGACTACGATCTGATCGTCGACGGCACCGACAACTTCCAGACCCGCTACCTGCTCAACGACGCGTCGCTGATCTTGAAGAAGACGGTGGTGAACGCGTCGATCTTCCAGTTCGAGGGGCAGGTCACGGTGTTCAAGCCGTTCGAAGGGCCGTGCTACCGCTGCCTGTATCCGGAGCCGCCGCCGCCGGGAATGGCGCCGTCGTGCAACGAGGCCGGCGTGCTGGGCGTGCTGCCGGGCGTGATCGGGGTGTTGCAGGCGACCGAGACGGTGAAGTTGATCCTCGGCATCGGCAAGCCGCTGATTGGCCGGCTGTTGCAGTACGACGCGCTCAACATGAAGTTCCGCGAGTTCCGCTTGCCGCGCGATCCCAAGTGCGTGGTGTGCTCAGAACCGGGCAAGAAAATCGAGCTAATCGACTACGAGGCGTTCTGCTCGGTCGGCCGCTGACCGCGGCGGCGTTCGGTTTCCCAGCCACGCGGCCAAACAATAAGCTGTTATGCTTTCAACGTGATTGGAGTGGGCGCCACGGTAGGTAACTACCGTGTCATGGAGAAGATCGGCGAGGGGGCGATGGGCGCCGTCTACATGGCCAGTCACCCCGTGATCGGCAAGAAGGTCGCGCTCAAGGTCATCCATCCCGAGCTGGCGACCAACGAGGAGATGCTGGCGCGCTTCTTCAACGAGGCGCGCGCGGTCACCCAGATCGGCCACCAGAACATCGTCGACGTGCAGGACTTCGGGCAGACGCCCGACGGCGACAGCTTCATCGTCATGGAGCTGCTCGAGGGGCGCGGGCTCGGCGACGTGATGAAGGCGGAGGGTCCGTTTCCGCTCGCGCGCGCGCTGCACATCGCGGCGCAGATGGCCGACGGCCTGCTCGCGGCGCACGCGCGCGGCATCATCCACCGCGATCTAAAACCCGACAATGTGATGCTGATCGAGCGCCAGGGCGACCCCGACTTCGTCAAGATCCTCGACTTCGGGCTGGCCAAGCTGCAGGGGCCCGGCTCGAGCGCGATGGCGCTCAAGACCAAGACCGGATCGCTGCTCGGAACGCCGCACTACATGGCGCCGGAGCAGGCCGAGGGCAAGAAGATCGATCACCGCGTCGACGTGTATGCGCTCGGGTGCATGCTGTTCCAGCTGCTCACCGGGCGCGTGCCGTTTCCCGGCGAGGGATTCGGCGAGGTGCTGGTCAAGCACCTGCGCGAGCCGCCGCCGCTGCCGTCGCGGCTCAACCCGGCGGTGACGCCGGCCGTCGAAAAGATCGTGCTGCACGCGCTGGCCAAGAAGCCGGAGTTTCGCTTCAAGTCGATGGAGGAGTTCGGCGCCGCGCTCAAGGCGCCCGAGGTGTTCGCCGCCAGCCTCGATTCGGCGGCGCTCTTGAGCCTGACGCCGGCCGAGGGAATGCCCGCGCCGGAGCTGCCGCGCTCGAACGTGGCCATGGGACCGCCGCCCGCGGCTCCGCCGTCAGCGCCCGCCAACGCGCCGGTGCGGCTGTCGGGCGATGCGCAGACGGTGATGGCGGCGCCCGCGCCCGAGGTGCAGGCGATCCTGGCCGCGCGCCTGGCGCATGGAAACGCGCACGAGGTGGCCACCGCGCCGAGCATGAAGCGGGTCAAGCCGCTCGCGAGGCCGTCGGCGCACACCATGGCCGAGCCGGCGGAGCGGCCGCTGCCGCGCGATCGCGTGCGGCGCAAGCGCAGGTGGACGATCTTGATCGGGTTCGCCGCCGCCGCGCTGGCGCTGAGCGGCGCGGCGCTGATGCTGCTGCGCGGCCCGAGCAACGTGTCGGTGACCATCAACACCGAGCCGAGCGGCGCCGAGCTCCTCGACGGCGAACGGCTGCTCGGCACGTCGCCCGCGGTGTTGGCGCTGCCCCGAGGCGGGCAGCCGTTGATGCTGACCGTGCGCAAGCCGGGCTTCCTGTCGGCGCAGCGCGCGCTGGCATCGAGCACCGATCAGCTGATCGCGGTTCGGCTGTTGGCGAAGCCTCCCGAGCCAGCGCCCGAGCCCGCGCCGCCGCCGCCGCCGCCGCCGAAGGTCGCCGAGCCGCCCGCAGCGGTGGTCGCAGCGCCGGCGCCGCCGAAGCCGAAGCACCACCACAAGAAGGAGCCGCGGCACGAAGTCGATCATCTCCTGCTGCAGCCGTCGTTCTAAAAGCGCCTGCGTCGCAGGGCCTGCGGTGTACACTCGCGGACCCGGATGTCCCCCGCCGCAGGCTTCATGCAGGCCGATCTGTTCTCGCCGGTGGGTCTGCGCGCGCTGTTCGAACGTTGGCGCGAGGCGCTGGTCGCCGGCCATCCGGAGCTCGCCGTTCGCTATGACGCGTACCGCGCGTCGCAGGGCAAAGACCTGTCGCCTGAAGCGCTCTCGGCGCTGCTGGTCGAGCTGGCGCCGCACGTCTCGCGCTTCGTGATCGAGCTGTTCGGCTGCGAGCGCGAGTGGGACGCGCAACGCAAGGCGGTCGAGGAGCAGCTGATCGTGTTCCGCTTCAAGGACGACTTCGTCAAGCGGCGCGCGCAAAAGCGCAAGGTCACCGACGAGACCGCGGCGTTGAAGGAGGGCGGCGAGGCGCTCGCGCGGCTGGGCATCGCCGGTGCGCTCGGCGACGACGAGCGCGCGGTCGCGGTGGCGGTGTGCGGCCTCCTCGATCGCGAGACCGCGCTCAAGACGCGCGCCGTCGACGATCCGGAGCTGGTCGCGGTGCGCAGCGAGCTGGCCGCGATCGAGGGCTGGGTGGTGGCGCGCAAGGCCGAGCTCGGCGCGCGCTGGCTGTCCTATCGCTTCGCGCAGAACATGCCCGACGCCTTGCACCTGGTGCACCTGCGCCGCCCGTCGGAGCAGCTGCCCGAGATGGTGGTCGGCCCGCCGGATCGGCGCCGTATGCGCGACGGCTTCAAGCTCACCGATCGGCGCATGACCCCCGCCGAGGTGCTGGCGCAGGTCGACTACTGCCTGTACTGCCACGACCGCGACAAGGACTCCTGCTCCAAGGGCCTGCGCGACAACAAAACCAACCAGGTGAAGCCCAACGCGCTGGGCGTGGAGCTGAGCGGCTGCCCGCTGGAAGAAAAGATCTCCGAGATGCACCTGGTCAAGCGCGCGGGCGACGCGGTCGGCGCGTTGGCGCTGGTGTGCATCGACAACCCGATGCTGCCGGGCACCGGCCACCGCATCTGCAACGACTGCATGAAGTCGTGCNNCAACATCCCGCAGATCGAGACCGCGGTGCTCACCGACGTGCTCGCGCTGCCATGGGGCTTCGAGATCTACGGCCTTCTGACGCGCTGGAATCCGCTCAACGTGCGGCGCCCGTATCCGCTGCCGTATCGCGGGCAGGACGTGATGGTGGTCGGACTCGGGCCGGCGGGTTACACGCTGGCGCATCACCTCCTCAACGAGGGCTTCGGCGTGATCGGCATCGACGGGCTCAAGATCGAGCCGCTGCCGGCCGCGTTCGACGAGCCGGTGCGCGACTTCTCCAAGCTGTACGGCGAGCTCGACGAGCGCATCCTGCTCGGGTTCGGCGGCGTGTCCGAGTACGGCATCACCGTGCGCTGGGACAAGAACTTCCTCGGCGTGGTGTACGCGACGCTGATGCGGCGCGAGAAGTTCCGCTGCTACGGCGGCGTGCGCTTCGGCGGCACGCTCTGCCTCGACGACGTGTGGGCGATGGGCATCGCGCACGTGGCGGTCGCCGTCGGCGCGGGCAAGCCGACGCTGATCGACATCGAGAACAACTTGATCCGCGGCGTGCGCAAGGCGTCCGATTTCCTGATGGCGCTGCAGCTCACCGGCGCCTACAAGCGCTCGTCGCCGGCCAGCCTGCAGGTGCGGCTGCCGGCGCTGGTGATCGGCGGCGGGCTCACCGCGATCGACACCGCGACCGAGCTGGCCGCCTACTATGTGGTGCAGGCGGAGAAGACGCTCGACAAGCACGAGGGGCTGGTCAAGGCGTTCGGCGTCGATCGCGTGCGCAACCTGTTCGACAACGAGGAGCGCGAGTTCCTCGACGAGCTGCTCGATCACGGGCGGCAGATCCGAAGAGAGCGCGAGCTGGCCGCGGTGCACAACCGCACGCCCGAGTTCCAGGCGCTGATCGATACCTGGGGCGGCGTGGCGCTCGTCTATCGCAAGAAGATCACCGACTCGCCAGCCTATCGGCTCAACCACGAAGAGGTGGAGAAGTGCCTGGAGGAGGGCATCCGCTTCATCGAGGGGCTGGCGCCGGTCCGGGCGATCCCCGACGACAGCGGCGCGCTCAAGGCGGTGAGCTTTCAGCGGCAGGGCAAGCTCCTCGAGCTCGAGGCGCGCACGCTGTGCGTGGCCGCCGGCACCAGCCCGAACACGATCTACGAAAAGGAATATCCGGGCACCTTCCAGCTCGACAAGAAGGGCTTTTTCGCGCCTTACGCCGCGCGCCGCGAAGGCGCCGCCGTTGCGCTCGCGCCCGACGCCAATGGCTTCTTCACCAGCTACAGCAAGGACGGGCGGGTGGTGAGCTACTACGGCGACAACCATCCGCGCTATGCCGGCTCGGTGGTCAAGGCGATGGCCTCGGCGAAGTACGGGTTTCTCGCGGTGGCCGCGCTGTTCGGCGAGGCGGACGCGGTCGCGCCCGACGTGCAGGCCGCGCGCGAGCAGGCGTGGGCCGCGCTGGCGGCCAAGCTCGACGACGAGCTGCGTGCGACGGTGGTGGCGGTCAACCGGCTGACCTCGAACATCGTCGAGGTGGTGGTGCGCGCGCCGATGGCCGCGCGGCGCTTTCAGCCGGGACAGTTCTACCGGCTGCAGAACTTCGAGAGCACCGCCGAGATCGTCGACGGCACGCGACTCACGATGGAGGGGCTGGCGCTGACCGGCGCGTGGACCGATCCGGAAAAAGGGCTGCTGTCGCTGATCGTGCTCGAGATGGGCGGCTCCTCGCGCCTGTGCGCGGTGCTGAAGCAGGGCGAGCAGGTGGTCGTCATGGGCCCCACCGGCACGCCGACCGAGGTGCCGCACGGCGAGACGGTGTTGCTGGCGGGCGGCGGCCTGGGCAACGCGGTGCTGTTCTCGATCGGCAAAGCGCTGCGTGCGGCCGGCTGCAAGGTGTTGTACTTCGCCGGCTATCGCAAGCGCGAGGACGTGTTCAAGACCGACGACATCGAGGCCGCGGCCGATCAGATCGTCTGGTCGGTCGATGCCGGGCCGACCATCCAGCCCCGTCGCACGCAGGACCTCACCTTCGGCGGCAACGTGGTGCAGTCGATGCTCGCGTACGCGGAAGGCCGTCTCGGCGATCACACGCCGCTGGCGCAGGTCTCGCGCCTGATCGCGATCGGCTCCGACCGCATGATGCGCGCGGTGAAGGACGCGCGCCACGGCGTGCTGCAGCCGCACCTCGATCCCAATCACGTGGCGGTGGCGAGCATCAACTCGCCCATGCAGTGCATGATGAAAGAGGTGTGCGCGCAGTGCCTGCAGAGGCACGTCGATCCGCTGACGGGAAAGGAGTCGTTCGTGTTCTCCTGCTACAACCAGGATCAGCCAATGGACTCGGTCGACTTCCCCAACCTCGCCGCCCGCCTGCGCGCCAGCACGGTCCAGGAAAAGCTCACCAACCTGTGGTTCGACAAGCTGTTCACCGATCGCCCCGACCTGAAGCGCGTCTAGCTCAGTCGCAGCTGTTGGCGAGCTCGATCGCGACCGTGCCGATCTGAGCGTCGGCGACGGTCTTCGTCGGTGCGCGGTCTACCGGGCAGGAATCGTGGAAGTCGGAGCTCGAGTTGTCGTCCGGCGCGGCGTTGAGGTTGTCGTCGAGAAATGCGTGCAGCGTATAGGTGTTGGCGTCGAGACAGCCGAAGTCGACCGGGTAGACGTTGGCCGCCGGCTTGAGATCCGCGCCGGTGATCGCCGAGCGCTGCACCACGGTGGTGCCGGTGAGCACGCTCACGATCAGCGTGCCCACGCCGTCCGAGCCCATGGCGGCGAACGCGACCCACGGCTGCATCGATTGATCCGCGGCGCGCGACACATTTGCGCGCAGGCAGCCCTGGCCGAGCGGGCAGGTGCAGAACGGCGAGACGAACAGATCTTGCGCGTCACCGGCGTCGACGGCGGCGGGGCTCGAGCTACAGGCGGCGGCGAGCAGGGTCAGGCACACGGCCAGGCGCGACATGCGCGCATCCTAGCGTATCGGGCGCATCAGGCGAGGCGCAGGCTCAGGCGCGCATCTGGGCGGGCTCGAAATCGACCAGCGCGCGGCGCAGCTTTATCTTCAGGCGCTCCTCGAGCTGGCGCACGCGCTCGCGCGACAACCGCAGGTGCCGCCCGATCTCGGCCAGTGTATCCGGCTCGTCGGTGAGCAGCCGCTGATCGAGGATGTAGCGCTCGCGCGGCGCCAGCCCGCGGGTGATCAGCGCCACCTTGTCGCGCACCAGGTCGTCGCGCTGCACGCGCGCCGCGCGGTCTTCCTGCCCCTCGGAGGTCTCGTCGGGCAACAGGTCCATCGCGGTGGCAGTTCCGTCGCGGAAGGCGGCCGCGTCGAGCGACTGGTCCTTGCCCTCGAGGCGGCCGGTCATCGCGCGGATGCGTTCGGGGCTGGTGCCGAACTTCTTGGCCAGCAGCTCCTCGACGTCCGACTCGGCCGCGCCGGCGCCGAGCGCCATGGTGATCTTGTTGCGCTCGCGGGCCATGCGGAAGAACAGCTTGGACTGCATCGGCCCGGTGCCCACGCCGACCATCGACCACTGCTTGAGCACGTGGGCCAGGATGTACGCGCGGATCCAGTACGCGGCGTAGGTCATGAAGCGCAGGTTGCGCGACGGATCGAAGCGCTTGACCGCTTCGAGGAGGCCGATGTTTCCTTCCTCGACGAGGTCGGCGACCTTGATGCCGTAGCCGCGATAGCTGTTGGCGATCTTGACGACGAAGCGGAGGTGCGCCGTCACCAGCGTGTGGGCCGCGGCGCGATCGCCTCGGCGGAGCCACCTTCGGGCGAGCTTGAGCTCGGTTTCGCGATCGAGCGGCTGAAAACGCTGGATGGCGGATAGGTAAGCCTGGAACCCTTGATCCTCTGCGGCCAGGCGGGCCATGACCTGTTACCTCCTTATGTATTTTTGACGCAGCGCGGGGTGAAATCGTTTCACTTGGTATTAAAATTTTCCATCGGTAGGATAAAGAGGTGATTCCCTTCATCTTGGCCGCGGTGGTGTTGCTCGCCGGCGCGTTCTATCTGGCGCGGCGGAAGGCGCTGATCGAGCGCTCGCGCGAGGCGGTGCGGCTGTCGTCCGAAACGCGCGCGATCGTCGAGACCGCGCGGGCCGAGGCCGCGACGCTGCGCGCGACGGCGGACGCCGAAGAGCGCGAGCGATTGTTCGCGCTCAAGGCCGCGGCGCAGGCCGAAGCCAGCCGCATCGAGCGCGAGCTCGCCCGCCGCGAGGACGATCTGCGACGGCGCGATGGATCGATCGCTTCGGAGGAGCAGCGCGTGATCGCGCGCGCCGCGGCGCTGTCCGAGCGCGAGGCGGGCCTCAAGGCCGCTGAAGAGAAGCGCCGACTCACCGACGAGGAGCGCAAGAAGGTCGAAGACGAAGCGATGCGCACGCTCGAGCGCGTCGCCGGAGAAGGACGGCTCGACGTGCGCGGCCGGTTGGTGGCCGAGTGGGTCGACGAGGCCAAGAGCGCGGCCGCCGAGCGCGTGCGCCGCATCTCCGAGGGCCTCAACGACGTCGAGCACGGCCGCGAAGCCAAGCGGATCATGGGCATCGCCATCCAGCGCTACCAGGGCCACTACCTCACCGAGCGGCTGCTGTCGAACCTGCCGCTGGTGCCCGGCACCGCGCCGCGCATCTTCGGCGCCAACCTCGAGCACATTCCGGTGATCGAGGAGGTCTCCAACATCAAGCTCACGCTCGCCGAAGACGCGAGCGCGGTCCGCCTCGAGGGCCAGGATTCGTTCGGCCGCGAGATCGCCCGTCGCGCGATCGCGCGTTGGGCCAAGAACGGGGCACCGCCCGAACGCGGCAACGATGTCAAGAAGGCGGTCGAGAACATCCGCGACGAGCTCGAGCGCGAGGTGTTCGAGCTGGGCAAGCGCGCGTTCAAGGAGCTCGAGATCCCGCGCGCGCACCCGGACATCGTGCGGCTGGTCGGGCGGCTCAACTGGCGCACCTCGTACACGCAGAACCAGTGGAAGCACGCCGTCGAGGTGGCCTTTCTGTGCGGCATGATGGCGTCGGAGCTGAACCTCGACGTCAAGCTAGCGCGCCGCGCCGCGCTCATGCACGACATCGGCAAGTCGCTCACGCACGCGATCGACGGCTCGCACGCGGTGATCGGCGCCGACTACGCGCGCCGGCTCGGCGAGCCCGAGGTGGTCGCCAACGCGATCGGCGCGCACCACCTCGAAGAGCCGATGAACACCGTGTACGCGTCGCTGGTCGCCGCCGCCGACGCGATGTCGGGCGCGCGGCCCGGGGCGCGTCGCGAGCAAACCGACAACTACGTGCAGAAGCTCGAGGACCTCGAGCGCATCGGTGGCGGGTTCTCCGGCGTCGAGCGCGCCTTCGCGGTGCAGGGCGGCCGCGAGGTGCGCGTGTATGTGCAGGAGGGGCGCGTCTCCGACGAGCGGGCGGTCGAGCTATCGGCCGAGATCGCCAGGAAGATCTCCGACGAGCTGACCTTCCCCGGCCAGATAAAAGTGACCGTAATCCGCGAGATGCGCGCGATCGAGGTTGCAGGGTAGGGCCTTTTCTGGCTAGGCTCCGCCGATCGGAGGCCTTTGCCATGCGTCACCTGCTGCTGGTCGCACTGCTCGTCCAAGGATGCGGCTCCTCGAATTCCGACTTCGACGGTGGATTGCTAGATCTGAACTCGGGTCCGCCCGATCTGGTCGACGCCATGCCGCCGCCGATCATTCTCTGCAAGGTGCTGACGGGCGAAGGCTGTGCGGCGGGCCAGCACTGCACGGCCGGCCGGTTCGAGGGCATCGACGCCGATCTCTGCATCCCCGATCCGGGGCTGCCGATCGCCGAAGGCGACAAGTGCACGCCGATCGAGTTCCAGGGCGGCGGCATCACCGGTGACTTCTGCACCCCGGGCCTGGTGTGCGCGAGCGCGGCAAGCGTGTTCCGCTGCGCCAAGCCGTGCTACTTCCACACCGATTGCAAAGCCAATCAGGCGTGCTCGGGTGCGACCAGCTCGCCGTCGATGACTCCGGATCGCGAGTTCCCGCAGAGCATGCGGACGCTCAACGCGTGCGTCACCGACCAGCACTGCGATCCGATCACGCAGACCAACTGCTTCGTGCCCGGCACGCGCTGCGTGTTCTCGATCGCCGACGATCTCGCGCGCGTGACGGTGTGCGGATTCCCGGGCTCGACGGGCGGGCGGGCGCCGGGCGCGCCGTGCGCCTCGAGCTCCGAGTGCCTGCCCGGCGTGCGCTGCAGCGGCCTCGGCTTCTGCCGCAAGCTCTGCTACCAGGATGCGCCCGCCAACGCCACCGTCGGCAAATGCACCGCCCAGGAAGGCGTTTGCTCGCCGATCTTCGGCGGCGGCCCCCACTACGGTGAGTGCGACTGATGAAGGCAGTGACGGTTCGCCGGCACGGCGGGCCCGAGGTCCTCACGGTCGAGGAGCTGCCCGAGCCGGTCGCGGGTCCTTCAGAGGTGCGTGTGCGGGTCGGCGCGGTCGCGCTCAACCACGTCGACGTGTGGGTGCGCAAGGGGATGCCGCACCTCAAGCTGAGCTACCCGTTCCTGCTCGGCGCGGACGTGGCCGGAACCATCGATCAACTCGGGCCGGGCGTGAGCGGCCTTTCGATCGGCGACAAGATCGTGGTGAACCCCGGACACTCCTGCGGGCGCTGCCGCGAGTGCCTGTCGGGGCGCGACAACCTGTGCCGGTACTTTCAGCTCATGGGCGAGGATCGGCCGGGCGGCTACGCGGAGAAGATCGTGGTGCCGGTGAGCAACGTGGTCCCGCGGCCGGCCTCGCTCTCCGACGAGCAGGCGGCGGCGGTGCCGGTGACCTTCCTGACCGCGTGGCAGATGCTCACGCGCAAGGCGCCGGTTCATCCGGGCGATGACGTGCTGGTGATGGCGGCGGGCTCGGGCGTGGGCTCCGCGGCGGTGCAGATCGCCAAGCTGCACGGCGCGCGCGTGATCGCCACCGCGTCCAGCGACGAGAAGCTCGAGCGCGCCAAGGCGCTCGGTGCGGACGAGACCATCAACCACGCGACGCAGGACCTGGTCGTGGAGGTCAAGCGACTGACCGGCAAGCGCGGCGTCGACATCATCTTCGAGCACGTCGGCGCCGAGGTGTGGCCCAAGCTGATCTTGTGCGCGTGCAAGGGCGGCAAGATCGTCACCTGCGGCGCGACCTCCGGCTGGGACGCGCGCACCGATCTGCGCCACGTGTTCTTCCGTCAGCTCGAGATCCTCGGCTCGACCATGGCGCCCAAGGGTGACCTCTATCCCATTTTGGACCACGTCGCGGCCGGCCGGCTCAAGCCCGTGATCGACCGGGTGTTACCGCTGGAACAGGCCGAAGCGGGGCATCGCCTGCTCGAAGAACGAGCGCAGTTCGGAAAAATCGTGCTAAAACCGTAAGTTGTAGAACCCTCACCCTACGTCAGGATTGCTGTTGACAACTCCTGACGCGAGGGTACATTAAGCCTTGAGATCAACTCGTACCTGTACGTAAGAGTCATGGTGAAGACACAGACCACAAACCCGCTGCTCGAAAAGCCCCTGCGGGTGGGCGAGCTGGCCAAGCGCACCGGAAAGACGGTGCGCGCGCTTCATCTTTATGAAGAGCTCGAGCTGCTGTCGCCGATCCATCGCTCCAAGGGCGGCTTCCGGTTGTATGCGCCGTCTGCGGTACAGCGCGTGGAGTGGATCCAGAAGCTGCAGGACGCCGGCTTCTCGCTGCACCAGCTGCAGGCGCTGCGCGGCATGGTGGGCGACGCCGACGTGGCGGCGATGGCGATGGGACAGATTCGCGAGATCTACTCGCAGCGACTGGCCGAGACCCGCGCGCAGGTTTCCAAGCTCATCCAGCTCGAAAAGGAGCTGGTCGCGAGCATTCAGTATCTCGACGGGTGCAAGACCTGCGAGCCGGTGCATCAAACCGGCGAGTGCGGCACCTGCGATCACAACGGACACGACGGCGTGGATCAACCGATCCTCGTCGCGGGAATTCACCGAGGGTAGAAGAAGAAATGGCCGTCAAGATTCCAATTTTCATGGACAACCACTCGACCACGCCAGTCGATCCGCGCGTGCTCGACGCGATGCTGCCGTATTTCCGCGAGGACTTCGGCAACGCGGCCAGCCGCAACCATCCGTTCGGTTGGAAGGCGGAGAAGGCGACCGAGCTGGCGCGCGAGCAGGTCGGCGCGATCATCGGCGCGAGCGGCAAGGAGATCGTCTGGACCTCGGGTGCTACCGAGTCGATCAACCTGGCGATCAAGGGCGTTGCCGAATTTTATCACGAGAAGGGCAACCACATCATCACCGGCCAGACCGAGCACAAGGCCACGCTCGACACCTGCAAGCGCCTGGAGAAGCAGGGCCTCCAGGTGACCTACCTGCCCGTCGACAAAGAGGGGCTGATCTCGCCCGAGCAGGTCGCGGCGGCGATCACCGACAAGACCATCCTGGTGGCGCTGATGCTGGCCAACAACGAGGTCGGCTCGGTGCACCCGATCAAGGCGATCGGCGAGGTGGTCAAGGCCCGCGGCGTGCTGTTCTTCGTCGACGCGGTGCAGGGCGTGGGCAAGATTCCGTTCGACGTCAACGATTGCAAGGTCGATCTGGCGGCGATCTCGGCGCACAAGATGTACGGGCCCAAGGGCGTGGGCGCGCTCTACGTGCGCAGAAAGCCGCGCGTGCGGCTGACCGCGCTCATCGATGGCGGCGGGCACGAGCGCGGCATGCGGTCGGGCACGCTGAACGTGCCGGGCATCGTCGGGTTCGGCAAGGCGTGCGAGCTGGCCAAGGCGGAGATGTTCGAGGAGGCCGCGCGCCTGACGCAGATGCGCGACCGGCTCAAGGACAAGCTGTTCGCGGCGCTGCCGGAGATCTACATCAACGGCAGCTGGGAGCATCGGCTGCCGGGCAACCTGAACATCAGCTTCGCCTACGTCGAGGGCGAAGGGCTGATGATGGCGCTCAAGGACGTGGCGGTGTCGTCGGGATCGGCGTGCACCTCGGCCAGCCTCGAGCCGTCGTACGTGTTGCGCGCCCTCGGCATCGGCGAGGAGCTGGCGCACACCTCGATTCGCTTCGGCATCGGACGCTTCAACACCGTCGAGGAGATCGATTACGTGGCCGACCACGTGATCAAGAGCGTGAACCGCCTGCGCGAGCTCTCTCCGCTTTGGGAGATGGCGCAGGAGGGGATCGATTTGAAGAGCATTTCTTGGGCAGCAGAGCATTAGGAGAACAAATGGCGTATTCAGAGAAGGTTCTCGATCACTACGACAACCCACGCAACGTGGGCAGCCTGGACAAGTCCGACGAGAGCGTCGGGACCGGGCTGGTCGGCGCGCCTGCGTGCGGTGACGTGATGAAGCTGCAGATTCGCGTGGTGGATGGGATCATCCGCGATGCGAAGTTCAAGACCTTCGGCTGCGGCTCGGCGATCGCGTCGTCGTCGCTGGTGACCGAGTGGGTCAAGGGCATGTCGATCGACAAGGCGATGGAGCTCAAGAACTCGCAGATCGCCGAGGAGCTGAACCTGCCGCCGGTCAAGATCCACTGCTCGGTGCTGGCGGAGGACGCGATTAAGGCCGCGATCGCCGACTACAAGGCGAAGCGCGAGAAGGCGCTGAAGTAACAATGGAACAGCCGGGAATCCACGGGGAAGCGCCGGTGAAGCGCGACTCCGCCGACGAGCAGGAGGCGAAGGTCTCGACGAAGAAGCTGACCATCGAGGTCACGCCTTCGGCGGTCGAGCAGATTCGCAAGCTGGCCGACAAGCGCCGCGCCGAGGGTTCGGGCAAGGCGCCCGAGGGCTTGCGCATCGGGCTGCGAGGCGGCGGCTGCGACGGATTCTCGTATGTGTTCGAGTGGGCCGACAAGCCGGCCGACTCCAAGCGCGATCACGTGCTCGAGCTCGACGGGGTCAAGGTGTTCATCGATCGCAAGAGCATGCTGTACCTCGCCGGCACCACGCTCAACTTCGTCACCGGTCTCATGGGCCATGGGTTCAAGTTCGAGAACCCGAACGTGAAGGGCTCCTGTGGCTGCGGCGAAAGCGTGCAGTTCTAAAAAGAGAAGCTTCATGAGCCGAACGTTCTTCGACGTCCTGGGGGTGCCCCGGGCGTATCACTTCCCCAAGCCGCAGCTCGAGGCGCAGTACCTCGCGCTGTCCAAGCAGCTGCATCCCGACCGCTTTGCCAAGGCGCCGCCGAAAGAGCGCATGGGCGCGCTGCAGAAGACCACCGAGCTCAACGACGCGTACCGCGTGCTCAAAGAGGACGTGAAGCGCGCGGAGTATCTGCTCAAGCTGGAGGGGCTCGACATCGGCGACGAGCGCTCTGCGGTCAAGGCGTCGCCGGCGTTGCTGATGGAGATGATGGAGCTCAACGAGGCGCTGGACGAGGCGCGGGCGGCGGGCGACCAGGCCAGGGTGAAGGCCCTGCTCGACGGCGTGCTGGGCCAGCGGGCGGCGGCGATGGCGACCGTCGACGAGGCGTTCAAGCGCTACGAGACGGGCGATCGCGCGGCGCTCGACGCTGCAGCGCAGGCGCTGATCGCGCTCAAGTACCACGCGCGTTTTCTCGAGCACGCCGAGCGCGGCGAAGGCGACCCTGAATCGGGAGAGATCTGATGGCTGGCGGGCTGTACGACATCGCGGAGCCGGGCGCGTCGACGGTGAAGGTGGCCTGTGCCGGCCGCGCGATCGGGATCGATCTGGGGACCACCAATTCGTTGGTGGCGTTCGTCAAGGACGCGTCCCCGCAGTGCCTCGCCGACGCCGAGGGGCGCATGCTCTTGCCGTCGGCGGTGCGCTACCGCGCGGACGGGGCGCCGATCGTCGGAGCCGAGGCGCTCGCCGAGGCGGCCAAGTATCCGCGCGACACGATCGTGTCGGTCAAGCGCTTCATGGGCCGCGGGCCCGAGGACGCCGAGACCACGCGCCGCTTCACCCCGTATCGCTTCGTGAGCCAGTCGGGGCCGGTGGTGAAGTTCGCGGTCGCCGGGCCGCGCGAGGTGACGCCGATGGAGGTCTCGGCGGAGATCTTGCGCACGCTCAAGGCGCGGGCCGAGGCGGCGCTGGGCGGCGAGCTCGACGGGGCGGTGATCACCGTGCCGGCGTATTTCGACGATGCGCAGCGGCAGGCGACCAAGGACGCGGGGCGGATCGCCGGGCTGGAGGTGCTGCGGCTGCTCAACGAGCCGACCGCGGCGGCGCTCGCCTACGGGCTCGACAAGAAGTCCGAGGGCATCTTCGCGGTCTACGATCTGGGCGGCGGCACGTTCGACATCTCGATCTTGAAGCTCACCGGCGGCGTGTTCGAGGTGAAGTCGACGGGCGGCGACACCGCGCTGGGCGGTGACGATTTCGATCGCGCGCTGGCGGAGCTGTTGGCCAAGAAGCGCGCGCTCACCGACGAGGTGCTGGCCGATCCGGGCCGGCGGCGCGCGTTGCTCGACGAGGCGCGGGCGCTCAAGCATCGACTGACCACCGACGTCGAGGCGGGGGAGCTCTCGCGCGCGGAGCTCGAGGAGGCTGTAGCGCCCATCCTGACGCGCACCGCGGGGCCGTGCAGGCGCGCGCTCAAGGACGCCGGGATCACGCCCAAAGAGCTCGACGGCGTGATCCTCGTCGGCGGAGCGACGCGCACGCCGGCGGTGCGGCAGTTCGTGAAGGAGATGTTCCAGCGCGAGCCGCTCGCGGACATCGATCCCGATCAGGTGGTGGCGCTCGGCGCGGCGGTGCAGGCGGATCTGTTGGCCGGCGCGGGCCCGCGTGAAGACGTGCTGCTGCTCGACGTGATCCCGTTGTCGCTCGGGCTGGAGATGATGGGCGGCGCAGTGGAGCGGGTCATCCAGCGCAACTCGACCATCCCGACCGGCGCGCGGCAAACCTTCACCACCTACGCGGACAACCAGACCGGATTCGATCTGCACGTGGTGCAGGGCGAGCGCGAGCTGGCCGATCAGTGCCGCTCGCTGGCGCGCTTTGCGCTCAAGGGCATCCCGCCGATGTCGGCCGGCATGGCGCGGCTGGAGGTCACGTTCATGGTCGACGCCGACGGCATCCTGGCGGTGGCCGCGCGCGAGGAGACCACCGGGCTCGAGTCCAAGGTGGTGGTCAAGCCGTCGTATGGGCTCACCGACGAGCAGATCGAGCAGATGCTGCTCGACTCGTACGAGCACGCCGAAGAGGACATGAAGCTGCGCCTGCTCACCGAGGCGCGCGTCGAGGCGCAGCGGATCACCGGCGCGCTGAAGGGCGCGCTGGCGGTCGACGGCGCGCTGCTCGATGCGGCCGAGCGGGCCGAGGTCGATCGCCATGTGGCGGTGCTCGAGCAGGCGGTCGCCGGGAAGGATCACCGGGCGATCCGCGAGCGCACCGAGCAGCTCGATCTGGCGACCAAGCCGTTCGCCGAGCGGCGCATGAACCAGCACATGCAGGAAGCCATTGGTGGTAAAGACGTCGGCGAGATCGAAAAGAAGGTCGAGCACGCCAAAGGCACCGAGCACCACGGTGGATGACGGAAATGCCCAAGATCACGTTTCAACCTGACGGAAACAGCATCGTGGTCCCCAAGGGGACGTCGATCCTCGAGGCGGCCAAGAAGTGCCACGCCGAGGTCGGCTATGCCTGCGGCGGCGTGTGCGCCTGCTCCACCTGCCACGTCTACGTGCGCGAGGGCTTCGACTCGCTGAGCGAGCAGACCGAGAAGGAAGAGGACATCCTCGACAAAGCGTTCGACGTGCGGCCCACCTCGCGGCTCGGCTGTCAGTCGCGCGTGGCCGACGCGGACGTGGTGGTCGAGATCACGCCCGAGAGCCGCAAGGCGTACTTCGACGAGCATCCCGAAGAGCGGGAAAAGAAGAAGGCGGGCTGATGTCGGTTGCCAAGGCGCTCAAGTGGACGGACGCGCAGGACATCGCGATGGCGCTGGCCGAGGCCCATCCGGCGGTCGACGTGAAGCACCTCCGCTTCACCGAGCTGCACAAGCTGGTCACCGGGCTCGACGGGTTCGTCGACGAGCCGGGCAAGTCGAACGAGAAGCTGCTCGAGGCCATTCAGATGGCCTGGCTCGACGAGATCGCCGACTAGCGGGCCCCGCGGAGCAAAAAACTTGCACCATGGGGTTACGATGGAGGCATGAGCTTCGAATTCCCCTGTCCGTGGTGCGGCGCCGACACGAAGTTGCGCGGCTCGGAGCAAGACTCGTGGCGCTTCCGCATCCCCTGTGAGCTGTGCAATCGCGAGATGGTGGTGACCTGGGACGGAGGGCTGGCCATCGGCCGCGCCGCCGGCGAGCCGCTGTCGCGCAGTGATGAAGCGACGGTGCGCATCCGGGTCGCCAAGACCGGCTGAGATTTTCCATTTCGCTTGTGGCATGCTCATGGCTGGGACGAACGATCATGTCCAAGCCGATTCGCAAGACCTCGGTCTTTTCGCACGAGCAGGACGAAGCCTTCCAGCTGACCATGGCGCTGGACCTGCTCCTGCACAAAGCCACGCCCGTGCGCGGTACGGGCATCGAGCGGGCTGCGCTCAAGGAGCGGGTCGCGCGCATCGCGCACTGCATCGGCCAGGCCGACCTGTTCGCGAACGTGGCCGACAGGCGCGAGCCGTACGAGCGCGCCTTCGAGCTGTCGCGCGTCTCGTTCATCACGCTGGCGCTCCGGGAGCTGGGCGAGAGCCTCACCGACGCGCAGTACCAGGAGGCGCGCACGCTGGTGCAGAAGCTGCGCGTGATCCTGCGCAAGCGCTGCGATGCGGCCAATGGCCTCCAGCCCGGGGCCCAACCGCCCGCCGACCGCGACCTCTTGCATTAGGCAGCGGGATCGCTGCATATTGCCCGCCCATGGGCGAGAGAGTCGGATTTACCGTCGAGGGCGGCGTCGCCACGCTGACGCTGCGGGACCCGCCCGCCAACACCTACAGCTACGAGATGATGCAGGAGCTCGACGCGGCGGTGCTGCGCGCGCGCATGGACGACGAGGTCCACGTGCTGGTCATCACCGGTGACGGCGACAAGTTCTTCTGCGCGGGCGCCGACATCAAGATGCTCCAGGGCGCCAAGCCGACCTTCAAGTACTACTTCTGCTTGCACGCCAACGAGACGCTCAACCGGCTCGAGCAGACGCCCAAGCTGGTGATCGCCGCGCTCAACGGGCACTGCGTCGGCGGCGGGCTCGAGGTGGCGATGGCGGCCGACCTGCGCGTCGCCAAGCGCGGTAAGTTGAAGATCGGGCTGCCCGAGGTCACGCTCGGCGTGCTGCCCGGCACCGGCGGGACGCAGCGGCTGGCGCGCATGGTCGGGCGCTCGAAGGCGATCGAGTTGATGGCGCTCGGCGCGAACCTGTCGGTCGACGAGGCCAAAGCGCTCGGGCTGGTGAACGAAGTGTTCGATGAGGCGGGCTTCGCCGATCACGTCAAGGAATACGCGCGCCGCTTCGTGCCGCCCAACAAGGCGTCCAAGGCGGTCGGCGCGATCAAGCGCGCGGTGGTCGCCGGGCTGGAGGTGCCGTTCGAGAGCGGCCTGGCCATCGAGCGCGAGCTGCAGCAGCAGTTGTTCCTGTCGGAGGACGCCAAAGAGGGCATCGGCGCCTACGTCGAGAAACGCACGCCCAACTTCCGGGGACGATAGAGAATGACGCTCGAGTCGACGATCAACCCGCGCCACCTGCGCGAAAAGTATCAGTCGTGGGTCGGCAAGAAGGTGATGGTGGGCCTGACTACGTTCCACTATCTGTGCGGCATCTGGAAGGGCTTCGACGGGTACTATGCGGTCTTCACCATCGGTGGCGTCGAGTCGCGCATCCTGTTGCACGAGGTCGACAACGTGGCCGCGGCCGAGGAGCACCTGGCCGAGTACTTCAAGTAGCTAACGGAACAGCGCGACCGCGAGCTTCGCGAACCCCGCGCCCACCAACGCTGCGATCGGCAGCGTGGTCACCCACGCTACGAAGATGTTGAGCGATAGGCCCCACTTCACCGCCGAGAGGCGCTGGGTGGCGCCCACGCCCATGATCGACGCGGTGATCACGTGCGTGGTCGAGACCGGGAAGCCGAGGTGCGCGGTGGTGAGCAGCACCGCCGCCGACGAGGTCTCGGCGGCGAAGCCCTGCACCGGCGAGAGCTTGACCAGCCGCATGCCCAGCGTGCGGATGATCTTCTTGCCGCCCGCGTAGGTGCCGAGGCCCATGGTGACCGCGCACGCGAGCTTGACCCACAACGGCACGGTCAGGCTCGGGATCATGTGCCCCGAGAACAGCGCCAGCGTGATGATGCCCATGGTCTTCTGCGCGTCGTTCGAGCCGTGGCTGAAGGCGACGAACGCCGCCGAGCCGGTCTGCGCCAGCCGGAAGCGCCGGTTCACCACGCCCGGCTGCGCGTTGCGGAAGATCCACAACAGCGCGATCATGATCATGACACCCACCGCGAAGCCGATCAGCGGCGCGGCCACCGTCGGCAGGAGTACCTTCTCGACGATGCCCGCCCACTTGACGTTGTGCACGCCGTGGGTCGCCATCACCGCGCCGGCGATGCCGCCGATCAAGCAGTGCGATGAGCTGTTGGGCAGCGCCCAGTACCAGGTGACCAGGTTCCAGAAGATCGCGCCGAGCAGCCCGCCGAGCAACACCGGCTCGGTGACCACCGACGGATCGACGATGCCCTTGGCGAGCGTGGTCGCGACCGAGGTCGAGATCAGCGCGCCGACGATGTTGAGCATGGCGGCGCCGAGCAGCGCGATGTTGGGCGGGATCGCGCGCGTCGAGATCGAGGTCGCGACCGCGTTGGCGGCGTCGTGAAAGCCGTTGGTGTAGTCGAACAGGAGCGCGATCACGACCACCGAGAGCAGCGCAGCGGTCATGCGTTCTCGAGGACCACGCCTTCGATCACGTTGGCCACGTCCTCACAGCGGTCGGTGGCGTCCTCGATGTTCTCGTAGATCTCTTTCCACTTGAGCACCATCACCGCGTCGCGCTCCTCGCGGAACAGGCGGGCGGTGGCCAGGCGCAACAGCGTGTCGCACTCGTTCTCCAGCCGGTTGATCTCGACGCACGCGCTGCGGATGCGCTGCGAGTCCTTCATGTTGTGCATGGCGTCGACGGTGGCCTGCACCGCTTCGGTGGAGCGGCACAACACGCGCGACATCTCTTTGGCCTCGGGCGTCGCTTCCTTGATCTCGTACAGCCACAGCCGCTGCGAGGCGGCCTCGATGTAGTCGAGGATGTCGTCGAGCCGGCTGACGATGCGATGGATGTCGCCGCGCTCGATGGGCGTGATGAACGACTTGTGCAGCATCTCCAGCGTCTGGTGCGCGACCGTGTCGGCGTCGTGCTCGACCTGCTTGATGCGCTTGGACTGCGACTCCACGTCGTGCAGATCGAGCAGCAGCGCCTGCAGCAGCTTGGCGCCCTCGACGGATAGCTTGGCGTGCTTGGAGAACTGGTCGAAGAACTCCGACTTCTTGGGCAGCAGCGCTCCGAACATCGGATCCTCGAGATTATTTGGTGATGGTGTACTGGTCGAGCACGGTGCCGTCGAGCGCCTTGGCAGTGACCGTCAGGGTCCGGCCGGCGATGTCGACGAGCACGTACCCGTAGGTGCTCAGCTGCTTGGCGATGAACGGCTTGGGCACCAGATCGACCAGGCTCGCGCCTGCGCCGCCGAAGGTGACGTACACCGGCCCCTGACCGTCGGCGACCGGCGCGCCGTTGTGCAGCGGAAACGTGCGCTCGAAGCCGTGCACATGCCCGTTCATCACCAGGTCGACCTGGTGGCTCTGCTCGAGCGGCACCCAGCTCATCTCCAGCTCGCTCTCGTGCATGTGGCCGAGGATGTCCGCGCCCTCGTACGAGGTGTAGACCGGCTTGTGGTGGCTGACGATCTTGAACGTCTTGTTGGACTTGCCGAGATCCGCGTCGAGAAACTGCTTCTGATCGGCCGAGATGGTGGTGGGATCGAGCGGCGTGTCGTTGAGCGCGGTCACGTGCAGGTCGCCGTAGTCGAACGAGTACCACTGCTGGTTGCCCGGCCCGGGAAACTGCGCGTAGTAGTGGCGCGCGTTGGCTTCGTGGTTGCCGAGCAGCGACATCATCGGAATGCCCGGCAGGACCGCCTTGGCCGCGTCGAACCAGGCGTCCCAGGCATCCTGGATCGTTCCCAGGATCACCGCGTCGCCGGTGTAGACGATCAGATCGGGCGCGTCGGCGGCGCCCATCGTCAGCGCCTGGTTCCACACCGACACCGAGTCGCGCGAGTCGCCGATCACCAGCAGGCGCACCGGCGAGGCGTCGGCCGGCCCGGTGGTGAAGGTGGCGTCGGCCGAGACCTGCGCGCCCGAGCCGACGCGATAGTGATAGGTGGTGGCCGGCTTGAGCCCGCAGGCGTGCGCCTGGTGCACGCGCACCGACGGCGCATCTTCACCCGCGAGATCGGTCGGGTAGGCGACCGAGAAGCCCTTCACCTTGGTGCCGTAGCTGGTGTCGGCGCCGTACTCGAGCGTGGTGCCGGTGGTGGCGAAGTCGGTCTCCCACACTGCGCTGATGGTGGTCGACGGATCCCCGACGAAGGTGAGGTGTTGCGCGCGCGGCGTGGGCGCGGTGCCGAGCTTGCCGTCGTCGTGCACCGGCTCGGTGGTCTCGTTGGGCGTGGTGATGCGGAACGGACACCCCTCGACGTCGACGGCCACGCCGGTGGTGAGCGCAGTGGAGAGGGGCGCATCGCCGCAGCCCGCCAACCCGATCAGCAGCCAAAGTGCAGACTTCATCTTGATCGATGTTGTAACATATCGTCTCAGCTCGAAGTACCTGCCCGTTTTCGTTCCAGAATCAGCACCGCCAGCGCAGCCGAGAGCAGCGCCACGTCGCGCGCGACGGTGAGCGCGCCGATCGGGCCCGACTGCCCGCCGAAGCAGCCGCAGTCGACGTTGATGCCGCGCCCGAGCGCGAGCGAGACCGCGACGGTGAACACCAGCATCAAGCCGGCGACTGCCAGCGTGCTGGCCTGGCGCCAGCGCAGTGGCAACAGCACCAGGCCGAGCCCCGCGCCGATCTCGATCGCCGGCAGCAGCACCGCCACGTACGGCGCCAGCTGCGGCCACAATCGATAGTTGCCGACCTCGATCGCGAACTGGGTCGGATCGCCCAGCTTGACCACGCCGGCGAACACGAACAGCCCGCCCAGGACCACGCGCAACAAGAGCGCGATCCACTTCATGGGCCCGCTCCCAGCGGCCGGGTCTGCGTGGGCGTCGGCTCCTTCTTGCACTCGTCGCACGGGCCCGATGCGCACGCCTGGCCGGCCTGGTTCCACGCCTGGAAGCCGCCGCGCAAGACCGCGATGCGCAGGTCGCGCCCGTGCGTGCGGCGGCGCAGGCTGGCGGCCACCGGCTGCGCGTCTTCGGTGGTCTCGCCGTAGACCACCACGGTGCGCTTGCCGTCGAGATGGGCGATCGCCTCCGAGGCGACCGAGCCGGTCGCGTCGCACGGCAGGTGGATCGCGCCGGCCACATGGCCCTCGGCGAACCGGCTCGCGGGCCGCGCGTCGGCGACCACCACGTCCGCCGCGCCGCACATCGTGGCCACGTCGCCCGGTCCGAGCTCGAGCGGGGCGCCGGCCGCCTCCGCCTGGTCACACACGGCGGGCGCCTCGAACGAGCCGAAGCGGATCCCGCCCGGGCGCGCGGCGTTGATCGCCAGCCCGGCCACCGCCGAGGCCGCCACGATCACCAACGCGCGCAGGAGGATCGCGATCATCGCCGCCAAAGGGTAGCCTACTTGAGGGGCGCGCGCAGCGCCTTGCCCACGCGCTCGGCCTGCCAGCGCCGCAGGTCGACCAGCAACTCGGCGGCGAGCCGCTCGCGATCGCCGAGCACGCGGCGCAAGAGGAACAAGGTGCCGGGCTGATCGACGGCCGGCGCGGTCAAGAGGGTGCGCTCGAGCAGCGCTTGCCGCTCGTCGGTGTCGTGCAGGTCGCCGAGCAGGGCCTGGAGCGGCGCGAGGGCCTCGAGGATCGGCTTGACCTCGGCGGGCAGCCCGAGCTCGAGCAGCTCGGCCTCGTAGCGCAGCTTCTTGACCACGATGCGCAGCTGGTGCGCGGTGTGCGGATCGGGCGAGGCGACCACCGCGTCGGCCGCGCGCTCCATGCTGCGCAGGCGGCGCGTGATCTGCCCGCGCAGGTGCCGTCCGCCCAGCCGTCCCCGCCCGCGCACCTTGGCGAACGCGCGCTCCAGGCCCGGCACCACGTCGCTCGACCAGCGCAGCACCGCTTGCTCGAGCTGGCGCACCGGCTCGTCGACGCGCGCCGCACGCTCCGTGTGGAGCTGCGCGATGCCGGTCCGCTCGTCGCCCGAGGCGCCGTCGAGCGCCGCGCCCAGCCACTCGAGCTGCACGTCGAGGTCGCGCACCAGGCCGAGCGCCCGCCCGAGGCTCTTGACCTCGGCCGACGCCTCGTCGAGGGTGCGCCGGGTCTGAAACATCTTGATCGCGGCGCGCAACCGGCGGGTCGCCACGCGCATGTCGTGAACCGCGTCCGCGTCGCGCGCGTTCAGCACCGGTTGCTCGTAGCGGCGCACGTCGAGCAATCGCACCGTCAGCGTGCGACGCGCGGCCTCGTCGAGCGGCGTGCGCCCATCGAGCCCGTCTACCGGAGATGCCTTCGCCATCGAGCCGGCAAGATAGGCTGAAACTGGCGCCAATTGAAGCCCGGCGACCTTATACTGGGTGTTCATGCGCAAGCCGCTCCAGCCCGAAGCCGAGGCCATCGTCGCCGACGAGCGAGCGATGCTGGAGCGGGTGCGCGCGCTGATCGACGAGCGGCGCGCGAGCGGCAGCGGCGTGGACTCGACCGACTTCGATAAGGATCTGATCGCGCTGCGCGACCAGATCGCCGACGAGAAGCCGGAAGATCTGCCGTCGCTGGTCGAGCAGATGACGCGCGTCTCGGCGATCGCGCGCGATCGGCGCGGCAAGGCGGCGGTGCCGGTCGACGCGGCCTGCCCGTATTTCGCGCACATGCGCATCAAGACCTCGGGCGACAAGCGAGGCGAGATCGAGCAGGACGTGCTGATCGGCCGGCGCGGCCTCATCGATCGCGCGGCCGGTGTGCAGATCGTCGACTGGCGCGATGCCCCGGTCTCGCAGATCTACTACCGCTACGACGAAGGCGATGACTACGAGGAAGAGGTCGGCTCGCCCACGCATCCCGCCGGCGATGCGCGGCGCACCTCGGTGCTCAAAGGGCAGGTCACCGCGCGCCGCAACGTCACGATCGTCGCCGGCGCGCTACGCCGCATCGGCTGCCCGCAGGGAACCTTCGTCGGGTCTGCCCAGGCCGGCGGCGCCTGGTTCGAGCTCGAAGGGCAAGGCGTGGCGCTCCTCGAGGGCGGCGCCGGCACCGCCGCCCGACCGCCGCGCGCGACCGGCCCACGCCCGAAGCCGCGCGGCCCGCGCTTCGAGGCGGCGCGCCCGGCGCATTCGGAGAACAAGCAGCTGCCCGAGATCGCCGCGCTGATCGATCGCGCGCAGTTCGAGCTGATCACCGAGAAATCGAGCGGGCTGGTGGTGATCCAGGGCGGCGCCGGATCGGGCAAGACCACCGTCGCGCTCCATCGCATCGCCTACCTGATCTTTCACGACACCTCGTTCAAGCCGTCGCGCTGCCTGTTCGTGGTGCCCTCCGAGGCGCTGGCGCGCTACGTGTCGGGCGTGCTGCCGGCCCTCGGCGTGCCGGGTGTTCCCGTGGTCACCTATCGGGCGTGGGCGCGCAACCTGCGGCGGCGCCTGGTGCCGTCGGCGCCCGACAAGTACGCCGAGGAGACGCCGACCGCCGTCGCGCGCCTGAAGAAGCATCCTGCGCTGCTGCCGCTGCTCGAGCGCGCGGTGGCCGATGAGGTGACTGCGGCGCGCGCGACGTTGGCCGAGCGGCTGGCCGGGCTGCCGGGCGCGTCGTGGGTGCTGACTGCGTGGGACGACCGGACGGCCCGCCCGCCGGCCGCGCGCGTGCGGGCGGTGCGCGGTCAGCTCGAGGCGGGCAAGCTCGACGTGCCGGCCGCGACCGCGCACACCGCCGATCAAACGCTCAAGCAGCTCAGCGCGCGGCTGCGCGACGTGCGCCGCATCCTCGCCGAGGCGCTCACCGATCGCGTGCGGCTTCAGCCGTTGGCCGCGCCGGGCGTGCTCGAGCCGGCGTCCGCCGGTGAGCTCGAGGAGCTGGTGCGCTGGGCGACCACCCAGATGGAGGAGGCCATGCCGTCGGAGCTGCGCGGCATCGACGACGATCGCCTGGCGCCCATCGACGGCCTGCCGCTCGATCCCGGCGACGGGACCGCCGACGGGGGGGCGCGCGCCCGGCTCGATCTCGAGGACGATGCGCTGCTCTTGCGCGTCTATCAGCTGGTGCACGGCGGCTTTCAGCGGGTCGACGGCGCACCGCTCATCTACGATCACATCGCCATCGACGAGGCGCAGGACCTCTCGGCCGTCGAGATCAAGGTGCTCTACCAGGCGCTCCCGCCCGATCGCCCGTCGCTCACCATCGCCGGCGACGTCGCGCAGCGGGTGATCTTCGACAACGCGTTCCGCGGCTGGAGCGAGCTGCTCGCCGACATCGGCGTCTCGGGCGAGGCCGCGCTGGTCCGTCCGCTCAAGCTGGCCTACCGCTCGACCGCGCCGGTGATGCGCTTTGCGCGCGAGGTCCTGGGCCCGCTCGCCGATCCGGAGGCCGAGCTGGCCGCGCGCGACGGCGCCGAGGTCGCGCTGCACGAGTTCGGCGGCATGGGCGAAGCGGTCGGCTTCGTCGCCGACGCGCTGCGCTCGCTGCTCGGCCGCGAGCCGTCCGCGTCGGTGGCACTGATCACCCGCCACCCCGGTCAGTCCGACGCGTGGCACGCCGCGCTCGCCCGCGCCGAGGTGCCCATGCTGCGCCGCGTGCGCCGCCAGGACTTCCCGTTCTCGCCGGGCGTCGACGTCACCGACGTGGGGCAGGTCAAGGGGCTGGAGTTCGACTACGTGGTGTTGCTCGAGGTGAACCAGTCGAGCTATCCGGCGACGGTCGAGTCGCGCCACCTCTTGCACATCGGGGCGACGCGCGCGACGCATCAGCTGTGGTTGGTGTCGACGGGGACGGTGTCGGAGCTGGTGAAGCCGCTGCAGCGCGCAGCGGCGGAGACCGCCGAGAGTGCGGGGTAGTCGCTAGTAGGCGACGCCGATCGAAGCGGCCTGCGCCTTGATGGTACTCTCGACGCGCGCATCGAACGCATCGGCCTTGTTCTTGTCCTTGAGGTAGCCGTTGCGGTGCGCGTTGATGGTGTTGATCTCCGCGGAGATCTTCTTGCGCTCCGCTTCCTTCTGCGCGACGTACGCCTTCTGCGCCGGCGCCGGCATCGCCGCCATCTCGGCCGGCATATCGGCCGGCTTCAGGCTGTCGATGCTCGCCTTGCCCGAGGCAATGTCGCGCACCAGGTCGCCGTCGCCGCCCACCGCGCCGCCCGACGCGCCCATGAACCCGGCGCGATCCGCCGCCATGCCCTTGGGCGCCGCGATCGCCGCCGCGCTCTTGGCGCTCACCTCACCGCGCCACCGGCCGTAGCCGATCGCGGTGTTCACCAGCTTGGCGTTCAGGTCGGCGAGCTTGTCGTCGTAGGGCGTGGCGATGGCGATCACGCCGCCGGTCTGATCGATCGACGCGTACTCGCCCGAGGCCACGTTCGAGATCTCGTTCCACACCAGCTGGGTCTGGCGATCGCCGCCGCAGCGAATGGTGTTGATGTGGATGCCCAGCTCGTGCGCCTTGCGGGCGATCTGGTGGTAGTCGTAGCCGTCGTTGTAGTCGGTGTGCGGCGGCGCGTCGCCGACCAGGTAGATCTGCTTGAGCGTGCCCTGGTCGCTCGACCAGGTGGCGCGGTTGACCGCGTCGCTGAGCGCCTTGGACACGTGCTCGGGCGTATCGCCGCCGCCCGCCGCCTCGAACGAGCTGAGCCGCTCGAACACCTTGTCGAGGTCGTCCGAGAGATCGTAGAAGCGCGTCACATACTCGTCACCCTTGTCGCGATACGCGACCAGGCCGATGCGCAGCTCCGGCTTGGGATTGCCCTGCGCGATGAAGTTCGCGATCGACCAGATCTTGCGCTTGGCGCCGTCGATCAGCCCGGTCATCGAGCCGGTCGTATCGAGCGCGAACACCACTTCGATGCGCGGGCGCGCCTTGGGGACCTGCACCACCTTGGGCGGCGTCGGGTCGCTGTCGATCTGCACGTCGGGGGGCGTGAGCACCTTCGGGGTGGTGTGCAGCCGAGGCATCGCGCTAGCGGCCCAGGCGGCCAGACACAGCGTTCCACCGATCAGCAAGTACGTGATTTTCGACCTTTTCTTGTCCATCGCAGCTCCTCCGTCTCCCGGTTCAAACGCACGGGTCGGCGCTGCGATCTATCAGAACTTCAGTCGCCGCAAACGAAGCGCGTGGCGCAGCGAAACCCGGCCGGGCAGAACCCGTCGTCGGCGTAGGCGATCTGGCAATCGCCGGGGCGCAGGCAGATCGAGCTGCACGCCTCGAACGCGATCGCGTCGCGCACGCCCGCGTCGGTGCTCACGGCCGCATCGCCGAGCCCGGCGGTGCCGCCGCCGCAGGCGGTGAGCAGCACGACCATCCATCCCCAGCGCATGCTCCAACCATAGATCCACGAGCAGTTGCGATCGACAAAAAGAAACCTCGCGTCTCCTTTCGAAGACGCGAGGTCTGAATTGCTACGGACGGGATCGGGCGTACCCCGAGTTCCCCCTGCGCTCGGGTAGAACCTAGCGCTTGCCCTTCTTGGCCGGCTTCTTCTTGGCCGGCTTCTTGGCCGACTTCTTGGCCGACTTCTTGGCCGCCTTCTTCGGCTTGGCCTTGGCGGTCTTCTTCCGCTTCTGGCCACCCACGGCGCGCTTGGCCCGCGAGACATCGCCCGACGAGTCGAGGAAGTACAGGTACCCCTCGGCACGAGCGAAGTTACCTGCCGCGACCTTCTCGGCCTTGCCCGCCGCCGACGGCCCACCGGCCCGCTTCATCGGCGTCTTCCACACGTCCGAGCCGCGCAGGAAGTAGAGGAACCCCGGTTCACGCTTCACACCAATCTTCGCAACCTTCTCGGCCATCCCGATCCTCCTTGAAGGGAAAATGAACTGCGGCACACCTTAGTCAATCAGCGACGGGACTGTCAATAATATATCGTCGCGCGCGCCGCTTTTTCCGACGGGAGACGCGATCGCGCGCGTCTCGCCACCGTCGAGAAATCGCCATCTCGCTGATTTCTCGTCGAGAATCGCGATTTCACCGTCGCTGTGATAGGGTGCGCGGCATGTTGAACGGGAAGCAGCGGCGCCATCTTCGCAGCCTCGGCCATCACCTCGATCCCGTGGTGCACGTGGGCAAGGGCGGGCTCACCGAGGGCGTCATCAGCGCGGCCGACATCGCGCTCGAGGAGCACGAGCTGATCAAGATCCGGCTCGGCGAGAACGCCGGCGTCGATCGCCACGAGGTCGCCGCTGCGCTGGCGGAGGCGTGCTCGGCGGAGCTGGGCGGCGTGCTGGGCCGCACCGCGCTGCTCTATCGTAAGCGCAAGAAGGATTCCGCGATCCAACTACCGTCGTAACGGGCGTCGTAGCCGGCAGCGCACCACCTGCTCCTCGCTCTCCGTCGCGAGCGCGCTCCCGTCGAAATCACCGTCGTGCCGCTCGACGACAAACCCGTTGTAGTGCAGCAGCGCCTCGAGCTCGAGCGGGAAGAAATAGCGGTGCGTCAGATGCACCACGCGCTCGCGCCCGCCCGCCTCGGGTTGATAATAGATGCGCATGAACGCGATCTGCAGCGCGGCGTCGTAGATCAGGTTGGTGGTGTAGATCATGCGCTGGCCGGTCTTCGGGTGGCGGAACCGGGTGCGCGCCCAGCGCTTGTTCGAGTCGCGCGACAGCCACGAGAGGTCCGGGTTCATGATGTCGAACGCGAACACGCCGCCCGGCGCCAGGTGCGCGCGCACGCCGGCCAGGAAGCGCTCTGCGTCGCGGCGCGTGTATAGGTGCATGAACGCGTTGAACGGGCACACCACGAGCGGGAAGCAGCGGCCGATCGCGAGCGCGCGAAAATCGCCGGCGTGCAGCGTGGCGCGCGCGGCGGCGGCCCGTCCCGCGTGCTGCAGCCGCTCGCGGCAGCGACGCAACATCTCCTTCGAGAGATCTACGCCGGTGACCGAAAAGCCGTCGCGCACCAGCGGCAACAAAAGGCGGCCCGACCCGCAGCCGAGCTCGAGCACGTCGTGGTCGCCCTTCTTGGTCGAGCCGAGCGCGCGCTCCGCCGCCAGCGCGCGGTAGAAACGAACGTCGTCGCGCCGTCGCTGGTACTCGTGGTCGTAGAGCGCCGCGTCGCGATAGTGCTCGGTGGTCCCGGCCTCGAGCGCCGCCTGCAACAGCTCTGCTTCGCTCCGTTTGGCCACGGCCGGCGAGTATACTCGCGGCAATGCAACCCGCGGTTGTGCTTCTCTCGGGCGGTCTCGACTCGGCGACGGTGCTGGCGATCGCGCGCGCGGACGGCTTTGCGCCCTACGCGCTGTCGTTCCGCTACGGCCAGCGCCACGCGGTCGAGCTCGACGCCGCGACCGTGGTGGCGCGCGCGCTCGGCGCGGTCGAGCATCGCGTCGCCGACGTGGACCTGCGCTGGATCGGCGGCTCGGCGCTCACCGCCGACCTCGAGGTGCCCAAGGACCGCCCGGCCGACGGCATGGGCGCGGACATTCCGATCACCTACGTGCCCGCGCGCAACGCGCTGTTCCTGTGCTACGCGCTGGCGTGGGCCGAGGTGCTGGGCGCGCGCGATCTCTACGCGGGCATGAACGCGCTCGACTACTCGGGCTATCCCGACTGCCGGCCCGAGTTCCTCGCCGCGTTCGAGGAGATGGCCCGCCGCGGCACGCGCGCCGGCGCGCTGGGCGTCGACTGGAAGGTGCACGCGCCGCTGATCGCGATGACCAAGGCCGAGATCATCCAGCGCGGCACCGCGCTCGGCGTCGACTACTCGCTCACGCACTCCTGCTACGACCCGAGCGGCACGCTGGCGTGCGGCCGCTGCGATTCGTGCGTCCTGCGCCGCCGCGGCTTTGCGCAGGCCAGCCTTCCCGACCCGACCCGCTACGTCCCCCGTTCAGCCTGAGCTCGTCGAGGGGCTCAGTCTTTCCAGATGTCGTATTCGCCGGGCTTGCTGGTGTCGGGCGCGTCGGTGGGCGCGTCGGGCTGCGCGGCGCCGGACGTGGCGGGGCCCGCGTCACGTCCGCCTCCGCCGCCCCGACGGCGGCGTCCTCCGCGACGGCGACGGCGGCGTCCGCGCGGCTGGCCGTCCGGTCCGAGCTCCGAGGCCGCGGGATGGGCGGCGGCAGGGTGACCAGCGAGACGCGGCGCCTCGCCGCCTTCGCCACGCTGCGGGTCGTGCGGCTCGTTGCGCAGCCGGTGCCAGCGCGCGATCTCGTCGGCCAGCTCTCCCTGCGCGTTCGGGTGCATCAGCTCGAAGATCGCCAGCGCCTCGCCGAACCAATCGCGTCGCACCAGCGCCATCGGCCGGCCGCGGCGCCGCTTTGACGGGCCGAGCCGCCGTTGCGCCATCAGCATCTGCCGCGCGTACTCGGTGTCGCGCCGTGACGCGCGCATGCTCTCGAGGATCGGCCGGCCGCGCTCCCACATGATCAGCCCGGCGTCGCCGCGCGCCTCCTTGGGCGCCTCGTCCACGTCGTAGAGCACGTCGACCAAAAGCGGCGCGAGCATCGCGCACAGGAGCATCGCGTTCGACGGGGTCGCGCCCTGGGCGACCAGCACGTCGAGCGCGCCCAGCGTGTCGTACAGCCGGTTGCGATCGGCGGCGAACTGCTTGATGTGCTCCGACAGCATCGGGATGAGGATCTCGAGCACCCCGGTGTCCTCGAGCAGCTCGAGCGACCGGCGCGCCGCTCCGCCGCGCAGCAGCCGGTAGATCTCTTCGAGCACGCGTGGCGGGGCGCACTTGGCGATCTCGCCCTTGTGCGCCAGGATCGCCTTGTAGGCCTCGGTCTCGATGGTGAAGTCGAGCCGCGCCGCGAACTTGATCGCGCGCAGGATGCGCACAGGATCCTCGCGGAACCGGATCTCGGGATCGCCGATGGTGCGCACCGTGCGCCGCTCGAGATCGGGCAGCCCGGCCACGTAGTCGATGACCTGATCCTCGTCGACGTCGTAGAACAGCCCGTTGATGGTGAAGTCGCGCCGCTTGGCGTCTTCCTCCGCCGAGCCGAACACGTTGTCGCGGCGGATGAGCAGCTCCTGCTCGCTCAGATCCGGCGCCTCGATGGCCTCGTCGATGGCGCCGTCTTCTCCGACCGGGGCGAGCGGCTCGACCTCGCGCGGGTTGGCGCGGAAGGTCGCGGTCTCGATGATCTTCGAGCCGAAGAAGATGTGCGCCAGCCGAAAGCGGCGGCCGATGATGCGGCAGTTGCGGAAGGTCGCCTTGATCTCGGGCGGCGTGGCGGACGTGGCGATGTCGAAGTCCTTGGGCTTGCGTCCGAGGAGCAGGTCGCGGACGCAGCCGCCTACCAGGTACGCATCGTAGCCGCTGCGGCTCAGACGCCGGACGACCTTGAGCGCGTCCTGGTCGATCTGATCGTGAGGAATGGGCATGAACGCTTGTACTTAACACAGGTACCCGGGTGGGCAAAGCCCTTGCGCCGTACCGTCGGTCTGATAATCTGCCGCGCGCCCGCTCGACCATTCAGCGGATAACGGGGGAACTTCATTCATGAACCGCTTCCTTCTCGGCTTCGCGATCGTGGGTTTTGCCGGCCTCGCGCAGGCGCGCGACAACGACGACGCGTTTCTCAAGCAGTCCAAGGGCAAGAACCACCCCAACAACATCGACGAGTGGCGCAAGGGCGAGAAGCGCAACGGCCTCAAGCCGTATCCCAATGCGCCGGCGGGCGCGCCCAATCCGGCCGGCGGCCTGTCGCAGTTCGGCGGCAGCGGCTGGACCTCGTTCTCTGGTCCCGACCTGGGCATGCCGTTCGCCGAGTTCAGGGCGAAGATGGAGAAGCAGCGACCGGCGGTGGACAAGGCGGCGCGTGCGCTGCTCGAGTCGCGCTTCGATCTGGCGTGCAAGAGCGATTCGAAGATCACCATGTCGCGCTCCAAGCCGCAGCCGATCGGTCCCGCGGCGCGGCTGCCGAGGGGCGTCAAGTCGTGGGAGGATTACGCGGCGCTCGGCGCCGAGAAGATCTCGAGCGGCGATGCGTTCCCCTACAAGCCGCTCGATCACCCGCTGCACTCGACCGCGCACATGGTGTTCCCGCGCGAGTGGACCGACGTGCATCCGGAGGACGAGCGCTTCGACGTGGGCATGGACATCCCCGACTGCTTCCTGCCGGAGTTTCCGCCGCCGCTGTACCTGACCACGCATCCGGAGATGGGCGACGTGACGCGCGGCGTGGAGATCACCTACGGCAACTACTTCAACCTGTTCAACGGCGTGATCTCGCCCGAGCAGCTCGACGGGCTGCGCCTGCTGGTGACGCCGTTCCAGACCACCTGGTTCAACGTCACGCACCACCGTGCCACCGCCGCGCCGTCGCAGGGCGTGAGCTGCTTCGCCTGCCACGTCAACGGGCACACCAACGGCGCGATCGAGCTGGCGCCCGACACGCGTCCCAATTACGCGCGCCTGCGCACCGAGACGCCCACCATGCGCGGCAACTATGCGCAGCTGATCTTCTCGTCCAAGCGCTCGATCCGCTCGATGGATCACTTTGCCGAAGTCGAGGAGTACTTCGATGGAGACACGGCCATGCTGGCGGCGATCGGCGGGCGCACGCTCGACAAGTCGCAGACCAATCACATGGGCGACTTCAACTCGATCATCGATTTTCCGCCGGCGCCCAAGCTCGACGTGCTCAACCGGCTCTATCCCGGCAAGTCGTCGGAGGCCGAGCTGCGCGGCGAGAAGCTGTTCAACGGCAAGGCGCTGTGCGCGAGCTGCCACCCGGCGGCGACGCAGTTCACCGACAACTCGATGCACGACCTGCACGTCGAGCGTTTCTACGCCGGGCGCGCCGAGGGGCCGATCAAGACCTTCCCGCTGCGCGGCATCAAGGACTCGCCGCCCTATTTCCACGACGGGCGGCTGCTCACGCTCGAGGATACGGTGCTGTTCTTCGATCTGCTCCTCGAGACCCGGCTCAGCGCGGCCGAGAAGAAGGACCTCGTCGCGTACCTGCGCGCGCTGTAGCCATGCGTGCGGCGCTCGTCATCGGGTTGCTCTGTAGCGGCTGCCACGCCGCGTTCATCGACGAGCGACCGGGCGGCGCGGCCGGCGCCAGCGAGCTCACCGGCGTGGATCTGGGCGACGGCAGCGTGGTGGCGACCGGCAAGTTCGGCGGCCGCGCTGGCCACATCGGCATCGGCGACGTGTCGCTGCTCGCCTACGCCGGGGGCATCACCGAGATTCGCTTCGAGCCGGACTTCGGCTGCACCGACGTGCCCGGTCCGGTGGTGGTGCTCACCCAGCGCGACGCGCTCGGCACGCAACTCGACGCGATCGCCGGCGACATCGAGGTCGCGCCGCTGCGCTCGCCGTCGGGCGGGCAGTCCTATTTCGTGCGCGCCGACCCGGCAGTGCAGCGCGACGTGTTCGTGTTCTGCAAGCCCTACGGGGTCGAGGTCGCCAAGGCGCCGCTCACGCGTTAGCGAGTCAGGCGCCGCCGTCGCCGAAGCCGCACTTGCCGGGGAAGTAATTCGCCGAGCAGGTGCACACGCAGTGGTTCTGGATGATCGGATCGGCGAGGCTGCAGGTGGGCACCACCGGCTTTACGACCACCACGGTGCGGCCGTCCTGGTCGACCACCGTCATCTCCAGATCGTAGGTCTTGCCCTGCACGTCCTTGGGGCTCACCTGCGGGCAGCCGTTCACGTTCGAGACGTCCGAGTTGTTGGCCTCCGGATAACCGTAGCCGTCGGCGCGCACCACCAGGTTCGACGAGCGCGCGTCGTAGCCGACCTCGTCGTGGGTATCCGCGTCGCGCAGCCGGCCGCGAAACTGCAGCGCGCAGCCGTCCATGTTGCGCACCCGGGCGGCCACGTAAATCACGTAGCCGCCCTGCGGCGGCGGCTCGAGCGGCAGCGCCTGCCCGTCGGTGAGATCGGCGAACGTATCGTTGATCCCGTCGGTCCAGATGACCACCGCCTCGGCGGCCAGCTTGGGATCTCCGACGAATCCGGTGGGACACACATGACGTGCGGGGCCGCAGCCGAGGACGAACAGCGCTACGAAGGGGAGGAGCCGCAAGCTAGAAGCAGTTTACGTCCTGCACCTTGGGCCAGTAGTAGACGAAGGCGTTGCAGTGCTCCTTGGTTTCGACGATGCCGCCGAAGTCGTAGCAGCAGGTCGGCTGGCCGGTCATCTTGTCGATCTCGCCGCCGCACGAGTTGGGCGGGAAGTCGTAGGTGCAGGTCCACTGCACGCCGCCGCCGCCCGGGATCACCTGGGTGAAGTCGCGCGTCATCGGCGGATCGTCCCACGAGGTCGACGTGTAGAACTTGTCGAGCACCGCGCCCGCCGGATCGGTCGCCATGATCTCGAACAACTTGCCGCGCGAGTGGAAGTGGCCGTTGGCCGCCACCACGTTGATCGGCGCGTCGCCGAACTTGCAGGTCTTGGTGAACGAGATGTCCATGTCGCCGGGGCAGATGCGGATGTTCTGGTTGGTCGCGAACAGCGTGCCGAGCTCGTTGGGCGGCGCCGCGGCCATGGTGTAGAAGTTGGCCGACACGCTCGCCTTGGCGGGCGTCTTCTGCGTCACCGCGTTCACCCAGTGGGTCTGCAGCATGAGCAGCTCGCCCGCCTGGAACTTGGCGCCCACGCCATCGGGCAGCTTCCAGTCGACGCGGGACGCGTCCTGCGAGTTGACCACCAGCGGCCAGTCGGCCCAGTTCGACGAGACGAAGCACTCGCCCATGCCGTTCTTGCTGACCACCGAATCTCCGGGGTTGCCACTCAGATTCTTGATGGTCTTGACGCGAAAGATGTTCATGTGGTGCGAGCCCACCGGCTGCGCCACGTCGTAGTGGTTGACCCACACGTCCGTGCCCGGCGTGCCCGGCACGGCGAAGAAGAAGCAGGCCTGCACCTCGTCGCCGACATTGACAGTGAATTCAGGCACTTTGAGCTGAAATCCCTGCCCGGCAAGGGGCGGATCGAGGCTGGTCGTCACGGCCGGCCCGTTCCCGCAACCCGCGACCATCGCCAACACGAATGAACCGAGCACCTTGCGCATGGTAGTCCCCTTTTTAGCGTGTCTTTTGTAGCAGACGGCGCCGAGCTATTCAAGAGACGTGCCTCACGCCGCTTGATACAATGGACCGCGCGTGTCTCCGCCAAATCTCGGTAGATACCGCCTGATTGAGCGGGTCGCAGTGGGGGGCATGGGAGAGGTCCACCGCGGCATGGATGTCGGGTGGGGGGGCGTGGAACGACCCGTCGCGGTCAAGCTGATCGCCCCGGAGTTCGCGCGCCACCCGGACTTCGTGCAGACCTTCATAGATGAGGCGCGGCTGTCGTACCGGCTGTGTCACGCCAACGTGGTGCAGGTGCGCGACATCGGCCAAATACGACAATCGACCGGCGACACCTATTTCATTGCCATGGAGTGGGTCTCGGGCGCGGACCTGTCGACCCTGCTCAAGAAGCTGGCCTCCGGACCGGGGCAGCCCATGCCGGCGCGCTTCGCGGTGCTGGTCGCGGTCGAGGCGGCGCGCGGGCTCGACTACGCGCATCGGTTGCGCGATGCGGGCGGCAACCTGTTGCACCTGGTCCATCGCGACGTGAGCCCGACCAACCTGCTGCTCTCGTTCGAGGGCGAGGTCAAGGTCACCGACTTCGGCATCGCGCGCTGGCGCCTGCGCGAGGCGGTCTCGCTGCCGGGCGCGCTCAAGGGCAAGATCTGCTACATGGCGCCGGAGCAGGCGCGCGGCGAAGAGCTCGATCCGCGCGCCGACGTGTTCGGCCTGGGCGTGGTGCTGTACGAGATGCTCACCGCGCACAACCCGTTCAGCGGCGGCGCGCAGCGACCCGACACCGAGGTGCTCGAGCGTGTGCGCGAAGGACGCTTCCGGCCGCCATCGGAGCACGTGCTCTTGCCGCAGGGGCTCGAGGCTGTAGTGCTGCGCGCGATGGCGCCCGACCGCACGCAGCGTTACGCGACCTGCGCGGCGTTCCTCGAGGATCTCGAGGTGTTCGCGCGGCGCGAGGGCTGGTCGATGTCGCCGTCGCAGCTCGGGCAGTTCGTGCGCAGCGTGCTCGAGGCGCCGCCGCCGAACCCGCGAGATCCGGCGCACGCGGACACGGTTCGCAACCCCGAGCTGAAGCGCAAGACGCCCACCGCGCCGCGCCCGTTCGATCTCGCGCTCGGCGCGCAGCTCGCGCAGTTGGTCACCGAGGACGCCGACGAGCGCCGGCCGCTGCCGTCGGAGACGCTGCCGGGCAAGGTGAGCGCGATCGTTGCGAAGCCGAGGACGGTGGCGATGCACGAGGTGATCCCGGCGGCGCGGCCGGCGCCGGCGAGCCCTCCGACGACTGGAACCACCGATCTGGTGCCGCTCAAGAGTCGCACGGGGCTGTGGCTGGTCCTCGGGTTGATGGGGCTCGCAGCCGGCGGCATCGTCGTGGTGGCGGTGGTGAATCAGCGGGCCACCCAGCCGGTCGCGATTGCTGCGCCGATCGCCGCTGCGCCGCCCGCGCCAGCGCCTGCGCCGCTCGCGCCCACGCCCGCCCCGGCGCCAGTGCGGTCCCAGGCAGCTCCGGTGCGCCCGCCGCGGCCGGTCTCGCAACCGGCACCGCCCGCGCATCTCTCGATCATCACCGACGTGCGCGCCAACCTCTACGTCGATGGCAAGTTCGTCGGCGAGTCACCGATCGCGAGCCTCACGTTGGGAGCCGGCAAGCACGTGGTCAAGGCCGACGGCAGCCAGCTCGGCTTGCACCTGGTGGCAAAAGAGGAGACGGTTACGCTGAGCGGCGGCGAGTCGCGCGCGCTGAGGCTGGAGCTCCAATGAGCGGCGAAGATCCCAAGACCCGGTTGTTGCGCACCGACGAGCGGCCGCTGGTTCGACACGCCGAGCGATACCGCTTGAGCGTGACCGGCCAGCCGGGATCGATCGAGGGCGCGGGCGAGATCTTGCGCGTCGGCACCAAGGAAGGGAACTCGCTGCGCCTCACCGACGAGACCGTCTCGCGCTACCACTTCGAGATCGAGTCCACGCCGCTCGGCTTCTTGTTGCGCGATCTCGGCTCGACCAACGGCACCTTCGTCGACGGCTATCGCGTGCGCGAGGTGTACCTGCCGCGCCGCGCGCAGGTGAAGGCCGGCGCGGTCGCGCTCACCTTCGAGGCGCTCGGCGAGGACGTGGCGATCGAGCTCAGCCGCGAAGATCGCTTCGGCGACGCGCTCGGTCGCTCGGCGGCGATGCGCGAGGTCTTCAGCGTGCTCGAGAAGGTCGCCAAGAAGGACCTCACCGTGCTGCTCGAAGGCGAGAGCGGCACCGGCAAGGAGCGGCTGGCCGAGGCGATCCACTTGGCGTCGCCGCGCGCCAAGGGACGCTTCGTGGTGTTCGATTGCGCCTCGGTGCCGGCCACCCTGATGGAGTCGGAGCTGCTCGGGCACGAGCGCGGCGCCTTCACCGGCGCGCAGGGGCGGCGCGTCGGGCGCTTCGAGGAGGCGGACGGCGGGACGCTGTTCCTCGACGAAATCGGCGAGCTGCCGCTCGAGCTGCAGCCGAAGTTGTTGCGCGCGCTCGAGCGGCGCGAGATCCGACGCGTGGGCGGCTCCACGGTGCAGCCGATCGACGTGCGCGTGCTGGCCGCGACCAACCGCGATCTGGTGCGCGAGGTGAACCGCGGCGCGTTCCGCGAGGATCTGTACTACCGGCTGGCGGTGGTGCGCGTGCGCGTGCCGCCGTTGCGCGAGCGCCGCGACGACATCCCGCTGTTGGTCGAGCACTTCGTGCGCGAATCGCTGGACGGCGACGAGGCGCAGGCCAAGCAGGTGGTGGCGGGGATCTCCGAGGCGAACTGGCAGGGGCTGCTCGGCCACCCGTGGCCGGGCAACGTGCGCGAGCTGCGCAACTTCATCGAGCGCACCCTGGCGGTCTCGGGCGGCATGGATGAAGGCGTGGCGCCCGCGCCGCAGGCTCCCGCGCCGCCCGATGGCACGGGCGGGATCGATCTGAGCCGGCCGTTCATCGAGGCCCGCGAAGAGCTGCTCGCGCGCTTCGAGAAGTCGTATCTCGAGGCGATGTTGGCGCGCCACGGCGGCAACATCTCGCGCGCCGCCCGCGCCGCCGGCCTCGACCGCATGCACTTCAAGCGGCTCCTGTCGAAGCACCAATCATCTAATGAGTGAGACCTGCCGGCTCAGCTCCGGTGAGTCGGGGAAGCTCAGCTGCACGGTCCGTCCCGAATAAAAACGAATCGTTAGCAGCGGCACCGTCGGTGCAATGAGCAGCGGGCAGGAGGCCCGTCATGCTGCATCGCGCGCTCGCCGTCGGAATCGTGGTCGCCACCCTGGCCGCGGCCTTCCTGTCCGGCTGCACCTCCCAGAACCTGGCGCAGGTGCTGCCCGACCCGGGCGACGGCAGCAGTAGCGCGCAGGGCCTCACCTACTACCAGAACATCGCGCCGATCCTGGGCGCCAAGTGCGTCACCTGCCACAGCACCGGCGGCATCGGGCCGTTCACGCTCACTAGCTACGCAGACGCCAGGGCCAACGCGCAGGGAATCGTGCAAGTCATGCAGAACCGCACCATGCCGCCGCTGCCGCCCACCCAGCTCGGCTGCCAGGCGCTCGACGACGAACGCAACATGAGCGACGACGATCGCTCGACGCTCGCCTACTGGGCGATGGGCGCGAAGGCCGAAGGCGACGCCGCGCATCCGGCGCCGATCGTGCCGCCCGTCGACGTGCTCGGGCCGGCGACGGTGAACATCGACTCGGGCCTGGACTACACCTCGACCTACCCGGGCACGGACGACTATCGCTGCTTCGTCATCGATCCCAAGCTCGCCGGCACGTTCCCGCTGATCGCGGCGGACACCACGTCGACCAACGGTTCGATCGTGCACCACGTGATCATCTACGCCGCATTGCCGCAGGCGCTGGCGGCCGTCGCTCAGCTCGACGCGGCCGACGCCGGCCCGGGCTACGAGTGCTTCGGCGGTCCGGGCTTCACCGGCGCGATCCCGGTGAGCGCCTCGGCGGTCGGCTCCAAGGCGCGCCCATTCCCCGAAGGCTCGGGCATTCCGCTGCCCGCGGGCACCCAGTTCGTGGTGCAGGTGCACTACAACTTCACTAACGGGCGCGGCGCGAACCGGCTGGCGCTGCAGCTCTGGCAGGCGACCGCGCCGCTGACGCAGGTGCCGCACGGCCTGACGATGGCCAACACCACCTTCGACATCCCCGCCGGCGCGCCCGACGTGGAGGCGACTGCGATCGGCCAGTTCATGACCACGCCGCCCGGCGGTGCGGGCTTCGCGAAGCCGGGCAAGATCTGGCAGGTGTTCCCGCACATGCACCAGCTCGGCCGCTCGATCTACGTCGAGCTCGAGCGCACCGACGGTTCCAAGGCGTGCCTGATGAACATCGACGGCAACTGGAACTTCCATTGGCAGGGCAGCTATCAGTTCGCGCAGCCGGTGACGGTGCAGGCGGGAGACCAGGTCAAGGTGACCTGCACCTGGGACAACACCGCCGACAACCAGCCGATGGTCAACGGGGTGCAGCAGCCGCCGCACGACGTGCGCTTCGGGGAGAGCTCCTCGGACGAGATGTGCCTGACCGGGCTCACGCTCACCAACTGATTTGCGCGCGGCCCGGGCGGGAGGCTACCTTGTTGCGTGCTTCGCTGGTCGCGGTTCAGTTGCGTGTGCCTCCTGGCGCTCGGCGCGGGCTTGCTCGGATGCCCGCCGGCGGCGACCTTGCCGAGCGGCTGCGGCAAGGACGTCGACTGCAAGGGCGCGCGCATCTGCGTGCAGCACGCGTGCGTCGACGGGCCGCCGAAGGTCGTGCTGCCGCCGGTCAGCGACGGTGGCGAGCCCGACGGGGCGGTGGACGGCGGAGCGGGGGATGCGCTGCCACCGCCGGATGGGTTCGTGGGCGAGCCGGCGCCGCTTGGGCCGTCGTCGATGTTCCACGTCAACGCGCGCCACGAAGGGCGCAGCCCGTACCGCGCGCCGACCGCGCTGCCGCACGAGACCATGCACGTCGCCACCGGCGGCGTGGTCTATTCGTCGCCGGCGGTCGCCGAAGGCGGCTTCCTGGTGTTCGGCGCGCACGACAAGTCGATCTACGGCGCGAGCGCGGACGGCACGATCAAGTGGCGCAAGCCGACCGGCGATCTCGTGTGGAGCTCGCCGGCGCTCGGGCCGGGCGGCGTGGTGTACGCCGGCTCCGACGACGACAAGCTGTACGCGCTCGACGTCAAGGACGGCACCGTGCGCTGGGTGTTCACCGCCGGTCCCTGCCGCATCTCGATCGGCACCGGACCGGAAGCGGCGCGCTGCGACGTCGACGGCGTGACCGTGGCGCCCGACGGCACCGTCTACGCCTCGGCCGACGGGCTGTACGCGCTCAGGCCTGACGGCACGCTCAAGTGGAAGTTCGCGCCCGGCACTACGCACTGCGCGTCCACGCCCGCGGTCGGCGCCGACGGCACGGTGTATGTCGGCTGCCGCGACGACGGGTTCTACGCGCTCGATCCGGCCACCGGCGTCAAGCGCTGGGAGTTTCGCGCCGGCGGCGACGTCGATTCCTCGGCGGCGGTGGCGCCCGACGGCACGGTGTACGTCGGCTCCGACGATCACAAGCTGTACGCGTTCGCGCCCGGCGGCGCGCTCAAGTTCGCAGTCACCACCGGCGGCGCGGTGCGCTCTTCGCCGGCGCTGGGCGCAGACGGCACCGTGTACGTCGGGTCGTTCGACGGCGCGATCTACGCGGTGCGCCCGAACGGCGTGGTGGCGTGGAGCTTTCGCACCGCCGACCGCATCTTGTCCTCGCCGCTGGTCGACGCCGCGGGCCTGATCTTGATCGGCTCCGAGGACGATCGCCTGTACGCGTTCTACTCCGACGGCAAGCTGGCCTGGTCGCTGCTCCTCGACGGTGACGTCGACTCGACGCCGGCCCTCGGCCCCGACGGCACCATCTACCTCGGCGCCGACGACCGCGCGTTGCACGGATTTCACTAAGAAATCACTAAGAGGTTGACAAGGAACTGTTAAGGTCCTATAAAAGACCAAGATGCAAGGTAAGAAGATCTTAGAAGTGCTCAATTCCGATTCCTATTATTATAGTCCCGCCTTTGCCGCGCTAGAACATCAGTCGGATCCAAAGGTTACGTTTCTAGACGACTTCGTGCCGCAGGTGATCACCCGCGGTCCCACCGGCGTGGCTCCGGCCGAGGTTCGCAAGGCGATGATCCGGCTGTTCCGTCGCCTGCACGACGACGGGTTCGGCGCGTTCAAGCCGGGGCGGCGCGGCAAGCGCACGCGCTTCGTGTGGAGCGCGCCCTTGCCGCAGGTGGTCGCCGACGCGCTCACCGCGCAGCCGGGCGTGCCGTCGGTGTCCTCGGTGGTGCACCAGTTCGTGCTGCGCCCCGGCGTCACGGTGAAGGTTGAATTGCCGGCCGATCTGACGAGATCAGAAGCGGCGCGGTTTGCAAGGTTCGTTGAGGCGCTCTCGTTCGAAGGCGCCACGGAAAGAGATTGATGGAAATCGAAAAGGAACATCTGCTCAAGGCGCTGCGCCAGGCTTCGGCCGGGCTGCGCCTCGATGAGCTGGCCAAGCTGCTCAACGCGGACGCCAGGGGCAAGCACCGCATTCGCAAGTTGATCGCGGATCTCATGGACGAGAGCGTGGTCGAGAAGGCGCAGGCGTCGAAGTACCGGCTGGTCGGCCAGGCTGCCGTCGAGCCCGGGCCGAAGACGGTCGCAGGCAAGGACGGCGCGCCAAAGCCGGAGCCGCGGCCCGGCCAGGTGGCGGGACGCATTCGCGTGCATCCGGCCGGCTACGGGTTCGTGGCGCGCGAGGACGGCGAGGACGACGTGTTCATTCCGGCCAAGTTCCGCGCCAACGCGCTCGACGGAGATCGCGTCGCGATCACGACCTGGCTCGGCTACAAGGGCACCGAAGGACGCATCGAGAACGTGCTCGAGCGCGGGCGCGCCAAGCTGACCGGCACGCTGCGCGGCAACGGCAAGACGCTGCACCTCGAGCCCGACGATCCGCGCATCCAGGCGACCGGCGGCTACGTGCGCCTCGAGGAGGGCGCCGGCGGCGCGCACGAGGGCCAGGCGGTGGTGGTCGAGATCACCCGCTATCCGGTGCTCGCCGACGAGCCGCTCATCGCGCGCGTGGTGCACATCCTCGGCTCGCCGGACGATCCGCGCACCGAGGTCGAGAAGATCATCATCTGCGGCGACATTCCCAACGAGTTTCCCGAGGACGTGCTGCAAGGCGCCGAGCGCGCGCCCACCGAGGTGCGGCCCGAGGACCTGGTCGATCGCATCGATCTGCGCGATCGCCACTTCATGACCATCGATCCGGAGACCGCGCGCGACTTCGACGACGCGGTGTGCGTCGAGCCGAGCCCCAAGGCGGGCCACATGCGGCTGTGGGTGGCGGTCGCCGACGTCTCTCATTATGTACGCGCCGGCAACGCGCTCGACCGCGAGGCGCGCGTGCGCGGCTGCTCGGTGTACCTGCCCGATCGCGCCATTCCGATGCTGCCTCACCAGCTGTCGTCCGGGATCTGCTCGCTAAACCCCGAGGTCGATCGACTGGCGATGGTGGTGCGCATGGAGGTCGACGAGAACGGCGGCGTCTCCGACGAATACTTCTGCGCCGCGGTGATTCGCTCGCGCGCACGGCTCGATTACGCCGGCGTGGCGGCGGCGCTGGCGGGCGACTTTCGCGGTCCGCGCGCGCGCTACAAGGAGTTCCTGCCGCTGCTCGAGACCATGCGCGATCTGGCCAAGCGCCTGCGCGTCTTGCGCTCCAAGCGCGGGTCGCTCGACTTCGATCTGCCCGAGGCCAAGGTGGTGCTCGACGAGGACGACCCGACGCGCGTGCGCGACGTGGTGCAGTCGCGCGGCAACCCCGAGGTCAAGGGCGCGTACCAGATGATCGAGGACTTCATGCTCGCCGCCAACGAAGCGGTGGCGCGCCACTTCCGGCAGAAGAACCTGGACACGGTGTGGCGCGTGCACGACGTGCCGTCCGACGAGCGGCTCGAGCAGTTCGCCCACATCGCCGCCGCATTCGGCCTGCCGTTCGAGGCCGACGAGGGACGCGACCCGCGCAAGCTGCGCGATTTTCTCGAGAAGGTCAAAGGGCGCCCGATGGAGCGCTCGCTCAACTTCATGCTGCTGCGCGCGCTCAGGCAAGCGGTCTACGACGTGGTCAACGTGGGCCACTTCGGCCTGGGCGCCAAGGACTACCTGCACTTCACCTCGCCGATCCGCCGCTACCCCGATCTGATCGTGCACCGGCTGCTCAAGAGCTCGCTGCACTCCGACGGGCTGGCCGCGGGCGGCAAGCCCACGCCGCCGCCGGCGCGCCCGGACCTGGCGGCGATGGCCGCCGAGTCGTCGTCGAACGAGCGGCGCGCGATGGAGGCCGAGCGCGAGGTGGTCGACATGTATCGCGCGTTCCTCATGCGCGATCGCGTGGGCGAGGAGTTCGACGGCACCATCGCCGGGGTGCTGGGCTTCGGCTTCTTCGTGCAGATCGAGTCGCCGTTCATCGAAGGGCTGGTCAAGGTCGACTCGCTCAACGACGATCACTACGAGCTCGACGAGGAGAGCATGCGGCTCACCGGCCGGCGCTCGGGCCGCGCGTTTGCGCTGGGCGATCAGGTGCGCGTGCGGATCGAGAACGTGTCGGTGCCGCGCCGCAAGATCGATCTGGTGCTCGAGGAGCATCGCGCGGTCGCCGCCGACGTCAAGCCGCTGGGCCGCCACGAGCACGCCGGCCGTCGCACCCCCAAGCCGCGCGGCAAGATCCATCACACCGGCCCGCGCAAGAAGGACGACCGCCGCCCGAAGCCTTCTTCACGGCGAGGTTCCAAGCGCCGCTGATCTCCTATAAAATAGGAGACCATGATTCGTGTATCCGCTTCTGCCCTCTGCCTGACTCTTCTGGTCGCGCCGCTCGCCCGGGCGCAGCCTTCGCCCCCCACCGATGAACGCGCCGCCCAGGCCCAACGGCACTACGAGAACGGGATGGGCCACTTCCAGCTCGAGGAATGGGACAAGGCGATCGACGAGTGGAAGGAAGGCTTTCGCGTCAAGCCGGTGCCGCAGTTCCTCTACAACATCGCGCAGGCGTATCGCTTGTCGAAGCGCCCCGACCCGGCGCTGTCGTTCTACCAGAAGTATCTGCGCATGGATCCCAAGGCGGCGAACCGGGCCGAGGTCGACCGGCACATCGTTTCGCTCACCAAGCTGATCGACCAGCAGGCCAAGAGCCAGAGCGCGCCGCCGGTGCAGCCGCTGCCGGCCGACACGCACGCGACGGCAGCGCCCGAGATCGTCCCGCCACCACCGCGCGAGCCGCCGCGCGAGCCGCCGCCGCCGACGCCCGCGCCCGCGCCGGTCGTCACCGTGCAACCCGTGCAGGCGGAGCCCGCGCACGTGGAGCTAACCGCCGCGCCGGTGCGCAAGCCGATCACCAAGAAGGGCTGGTTCTGGGGCGTGATGGGCGGCGCGATCGCCGTGGTCGCAGCCGGCGTGGTCGTCGGCGTGGTCCTCGGCACGTCCAGCGGCGGCGACTCCAGCAAGATCCTCCCGGCGGCGAAATTTTGATGCGCTACCTGGTGGTCTTCCTGCTCGCGATCGCCGGCTGTGGCAGCACCGTCGACCCGTGTGACGGCATCGCCGGCCCGTGCATCTCCGCGAGCGTCGAGGGCACCGCGACCGGGCTCGATCAGCTGCGCATCTCGCTCGATCAGCTCGGCTCGCCCCGCTCGGTGCTGACGCCGATCCCGGCCGCGGCCTTTACGCTCCCGGTGCGCGTGGCGATCATTCCGCCCGCCGCCACGCCCACCAGCTTCCACGTGGTCGTCGAGGGGCTCGGCGGCGGGACGACGCTGGCGGCCAGCGCGATCACCCAGGTGCAGCTCGCCACCTCGGGCCGCACCAACCTCACCATCCAGCTCGACGCCGGCAGCGGCGACGGCAGCGTCAGCCTCGACGGCGGCCCCGGCGACGGCCCGCCCGGCGACGGCCCGCCGACGAACGTGATCAGCGTCTCTCCGTCGACCGTGACCTTTCCCACCCAGGTGCGCGGGACTGTCTCGGCGCCGATGATCGTGACCGTGACCAACAATTCCCCGGCCGCGCGCACCACCACCAGCATCATCACCACCGGCGACCTGAATTCGTTCCAGCTCGACATGGCGACCACCACCTGCACGATCGTCAACATGAACATGCTGATGGCCCCGCAGGGGACGAGCTGCAAGCTGGGGTTCACTTTTCAGCCCACCAGCTCTGGCACGCTCACGCAGACCAACGTCGCCACCTTCGACGACGCCGAGATGGGCTCGTTCTCGCTCACCGGCGTGGCGACACCGGTGTGGTCGGCCGAGAACATCGCCGGTTTGACCGGCGTCACGTGGCGCGCCGTGTGGGGCGCCTCGCACACCGGTGTCTACGTGGTCGGCGACGTTCCGCCGGTGGCCGGGCCGGGCGCGCCCCACGTCTACTTCTCGCAAGGGAACGGAAGCTGGGGTCCGATGGAGACCGGGCTCAACCCGTCCGGCCAGCTCTTCGCGGTCACCGGCTCGAGCGCCAACGACATCTACATCGGCGGTACCGGCGGCGACATCTATCACAGCAACGGCAACGGCACGTGGACGAGCTCGCTTTCCGGCTCGAGTGACGGCGGCACCTTCTCCACCATCCGCACGATGTTCGCGGCGAACGCCACCACCGTCTATGCGGCTGGGGACAGCGGCACGCTGCTGGTGGGCTCTGTAGCCGGTTGGCAGCCGCAGACCATCTCTCCCGCCTTTGCCACCACCATCTACGCGGTCACCGTCGGCGATCTGGGCGGCGTGCGGGCGGTCACCGACACCGGCCGGATCCTCGCGCCGTCGTCGGGCAGCATGTGGACCAATGGCGTCACCATGACCAACGCTCCGCTCACCGGCGTGTTCTTCCACAACCTGATGAGCTGGTCGGTGGGCGGCAACGGCTTCATCCAGAGGGGCAACGCCGGCGTGTTCACCGTCGAGACCGTGCCGGTGGTGACGACCTTCACCCCCAACCTCTCGGGCATCGCCGGCAAGCTCGACGCCAACAACAAGCTCACCGACCTGTACGCCTGCGGCTCGCTCGGCGGCCAGCTCTGGCACTCGACGGGCAACGGCGCCTGGGAGAACACCTCGGTGCAGCTGCCCAACAACAACGCCGCCAACGCCGTCTTCGTCACCCCCGACAATGGCGAGATCTACGTGGTGCACGGCGGCGGGCAGATCTCCCACTATTACTAGTTCGCCAAATGTCATACCCGCGCGCTAGGCTCTGGGCGTGAACATCAGAGAAAGACTCGAACAGAACGAGCGCGCGACGCTCAGCCCGTACGCGATGTTTTCCACTGCGTCGAAGGGGCGTGGGCGGCCCGAGGCAGAGGACGATCTGCGGCCGGCCTTCGAGCACGATCGCGACAAGATCATCCACTGCAAGTCGTTTCGCCGGTTGGCCGGAAAGACGCAGGTGTTCCTAGCGCCCGAGGGAGATCACTACCGCACGCGCATCACGCACACGCTCGAGGTGGCGCAGTTCGCGCGCTCGGTGACCCGCTTCCTGGCGCTCAACGAAGATCTCACCGAGGCGATCGTGATGGGCCACGACCTCGGCCACACGCCGTTCGGGCACGCGGGCGAGAAGGTGCTGGCGCGCCTGATGCCCGATGGATTCCATCACGTCAAACAGTCGCTACGCGTGGTCGATCAGCTCGAGCGCGACGGGTTGGGGCTGAACCTGACCTTCGAAGTGCGCGACGGGATCCTCAAGCACTCCAAGGGCAAGGGCGCGATCTTCAGCGACAACCCGAACCTCACCGCGATGACGCTCGAGGGGCAAATCGTGCGCATCGCCGACATCGCTGCCTACGTGAACCACGATTTCGACGACGCGGTCCGCGCCGGCCTGACGACCGAGGCCGAGCTGCCCGACCAGGTGAAGACCAGGCTCGGGACGTCGCATTCGAAGCGCATCGAGACCATGGTCCGCGACCTGGTCGAGAGCTCGCGTTTCGAAGAGAAGCGCATGATCCGCATGAGCGACCCGGTGCTCGAGGCTCTCTATGCGCTGCGCGATTTTCTCTACGAGCGGGTGTACGAGTCGAAGGGCATCCGCGAGGAGTTTTCCAAGGCGCAGCGCATCCTCGAAGAGTTGTGGCTGCACTTTCACGAGCACGCCGACGAGTTCAAGGCGCGCCACTGGCCCAAGGCGACGCGCGAGGACGAAGGGCTGGACCGTGCGGTGGGCGACTTTCTGTGCGGGATGACCGATCGTTACGCCATGCGCCTGTACCAGGAGGTTCGGCTGCCCCGGCCCTGGACGGTCTACTAGACCGACCTATCGTTGAGGGCATGGATCGCTCACACATCTACTTCTCGAAAGAGTCTGCCAACCCGTCGGGCGCGCCGGAAGCGGGGGGCGCTACGACCCGCAATTCGATCTTCGGCGGGATCTCGGTCCTGGCCAGCTTCCTGCGTTTCGTCGCGCGCCTCGGCCGTGACCTCGAGTCGAGCGCATACCGCCGCCTGAAGGACCTCGAGGCCCGCCGAACCGGCGGCCACTCCTCGCACGGTCCAGGCGCGCCGCGACGCACGCGCGAGGCCGGCAACCTCCCCGACGACGCGCACATCAGCTCCGTCTAGCATCGCGCTTCGCGCCGCGCGCAGGATGAAGTAACGTGCGCGCATGCTCGGGCTCGATCGGCGCACCAAGCTGTACCTCTATCTGTGCGGGGTGTTTCTCACCGCGCTGCTGATCGGCGACACGATCGGTTCGAAGCTGTTCACCCTCGACATCCCGCTCGGGTTCACCACCGTGCACGCGACGCTCTCGGTGGGCGCGATCTGGTTCCCGATCACCTTTCTGCTCACCGACGTGATCAACGAGTTCTACGGCTCGGAGGGCGCGCGCTTCGTGACGTTCCTCGGGTTCTTCATGGCGATCTTCGCGTTCCTGGTGATCTTCGCCGCGCGCCGCATTCCCGCCGCGCCGTTCTCGCCCATCGGGCAGGACACCTTCGACAACGTGTTCGGCAACGCCAACCGCATCTTCGTCGCCTCCCTGATCGCGTATCTCGTCGGCCAGCTGGTCGACATCGGCATCTTCCAGTTCGCCAAGCGGCTGACCCAATCGCGCCACATCTGGCTACGCTCGACGGGCTCGACGCTGATCTCGCAGCTGATCGACACGCTGCTGGTCACCTATCTCGCTTTTTGGGGCAAGCTCACGCCTGCGCAGCTAAAGCAGACCGCGGTCACGAGCTACGTGGTGAAGGTGATGCTGGCGATCGGGCTCACGCCGGTCATCTACGCGATGCACGGCTTCATCCATCGCCAACTCGGCATCGACGAGCACCCGGCCGACGTCGAGCGGGTGCACGACACGGTCGTTTGAGCGATTACTTGGCGGCGTACTTGGCCGGGTTCTTGGCGAACTCGGGCTGGCAGTCGGAGCAGCAGAACGCGTAGCGCTTGCCGTTGTAGACCACCTGCCTGGTGGAGTCCTTGACGGTGAAGTCTTCACCGGAGACCGGGCACTTCAGCTTGGTGCCGACGGCGATCGGCGCCGGGTCGCCGGCGGCCATCGGCTGCGCGGCGGCTGCGACGGGCGAGGGCGCTGCGACGACTGCTTGCGCGGGTGCGATGACGGCGGGCGACTTCGACTGATCGCACGCGGCGGCGAGCAGGAGCGAAGCGAAGGCCAAGGTCGAGATCTTCATACGCTGAAAAGTAGCACGAGCCGCCCGGATTCCAAACGCGCACGGACGCCTCAACCGCACAGCACAAACGCCTCAGTCCTCTCGCGAAAACGTGCGAAATCGTTTGAATAAAACCCGATCTCGGCGCGCGCCGCCCACTTCCCCGAACGGCACGACGGCTGCAAAAGGCAGGGCTCAGTTCGCAAGACGAACAAACGACCCACAAAGGAGATCACACATGACTCGCATGCTGACTGCACTCGCTCTGTCCGCGCTGTTCGTGGCCGCGCCCGCCTTCGCCAAGAGCCACACCACCGTGGCGAAGAACACCGCCGTCGCCGGTGACAAGGCCGCCGACGCCAAGCCCGCCGCGGACGCGAAGCCGGTCGAGGGCGCCGCGGACGCGAAGCCCGCCGAGAAGCCGATGAAGAAGAAGAAGGGCACCAAGAAGGTCGAGAAGACCGAGGCCGCGCCGGCGGAAGGCGCGCCCGCGAAGTAAGCACGACCGGCTGTCGTTTCAGCGGAGACGGTTCGGGTGCCGGGTGCCCAGAGCCGTCTCCGTTTTCTTTTCCGGATGGGCACGAGCGTGCTCGTCGTCGCTGGCGCGACGCTGGGGAAAACAGATCTACGGGTCGGGGTGCTGAGGCGGGTGCGGAGTCGGCCTAGTCGTCGCTGCCGTCCCACCGCCACTTGCCGCGCTCGCGATCTTCTGCTTTCGGGCGGCCTTCGCCAGGCTTCTTCTTGTAGTCCTTCTTGGTTTCGGGGCGAGCCTGGCGGCGGCGCTGCTCTTCCTTGTTGGTTTCGGCAGACGCCATCGGGAAGCGATCGCGCGGCGGTCCACTGCGGAAGCCACCCGGACCACCGGGGCCTCGCGGCGGTCCACCCGGCGCTCCGCCCGGTCCGCCGAACGGGCGGGGACGGGGAGCCGGTCGCGGCGCTCCTGGGACGCGCTCTTGCGCCTTCTCGACGAAGACGCTGCGTCCGGAGAGCATCTGACCGTTCCACTCCTTGATGGCAGAGTCGGCCTCCCCGTCGTCCTTCACCTCGATGAAGGCGAAGCCGCGGGGCCGCTGCGTCTCACGATCCAGCGCGATCCGAACGCTCTGGACCGTCCGACCGGACTGGGCGAATGCCTCTCGTAGCTCTTGCTCCGTGATCGAATACGACAAATTGCCGACGAACAGCTTGGTACCCATACGACTTTGCTAGCGCTCCTTTTTCTGCGGGTTTTAGACGGTAGGACACGTCGACCGTGACCAACGCTACAACGATAAGCGCGCGGAACGCCTATGGCAAGCGTGATCTTCGACGGTGCCGGTCGATCAGTATTATCATGAATAAAGGGTGACACTCGCGCGTACCACTGTGCAGAACGAGACCGATTCCCTGGCGCGACGCGTTAACGAAAGGCGAGTCATGAAGACCCTCACGGTTGCGGCGGTATTCGGGTTGCTCGGCGCGCTGGCGTTGCCCGCGAGCGCCCAGCCGTATCCGACGTACGACCAGCCGCAATCGCCGCCGCCGGCGCAGGCGCCCCCGTATGCGCGTCCGGCGCCCTACGACCCTTATGCGCTGCAGCCGCAGCAGCCGCGGCCGGGCTACGATCCCAACGGGGACACCGATCCGGACATCGACGGCTACGACGCCGAGTACGACATCAGCACCGACAACGCCGCCGCCGCCAACTACGACGACGGCTACGATCCGAACGCGTACCAACAGTTTCAGGGCGCGCTCGATCCGTACGGCCGGTGGGTCGAGGACCCGGACTACGGCCATGTGTGGGTTCCGTCGGAGTCGGTGGTGGGAAATGATTTTCAGCCATACGCCTCGAACGGTCACTGGGTGCTGAGCGAGTACGGATGGACCTGGGCCTCGGATTGGGATTGGGGCTGGGGCCCGTTCCACTACGGTCGCTGGACCAGCTGCGCAGGCTACGGCTGGTGCTGGCTCCCCGGAACCGTGTGGGGCCCGGGCTGGGTTTCTTGGCGGTCGGGTGGCGGCTACGTCGGTTGGGCGCCGTTGCCGCCGCGCGGTGTGACCATCGGCCCGCCGCTCGGCGTGCGCTCGCCATGGCGCTTCACCGTCGCTGGGCAGCTCGGCCTGGCGCATCCGAGCCTGCTGCCGGCGCAGACCGTGCCGCAGATCATCGCGCGCACGTCGGTGATCTCGAACCTGCGCTCGGTCTCGATCGGCAACGCCACCGTGCACGTCAACGCGGGCCCGACTGGCATCGCCGTCGGCGCCGGTGTGGGGATCTCGACGCCGGTCACGTTGCGAACGGTCGCGCCGCAATCGCTGCCGCGCATCAACATCGTGCCGCACGCGGGGGTTCCGCTCGAGGCGCGTCCGTGGGTACAGGCGGGCGTGCAGCGCGCGCAGCTGCCGAGCTATCCGCGCACCTCGATCCCGATCGGCCCGCAGCATCCGTACACGCCGCAGCCGATCTACAACCGGCCGGTGTATCAGCCGCACCCGGGCTATGCGCCGCCGGCCTCCTACCACCCGAGCACGGCGCCGCGCAGCTACGCGCCGCCGGCCCAGTACGCGCCGCCCGCGGCGTACGCACCCGCGCAGCAATATCGCCCGGCGCCGACCTACTACCATCCGGCGCAGCCGACGACCTATCACTATGCGCCGGCCCCGAGCTACCGCTCGACCTACTCCGCGCCTAGCTACTCCGCGCCGGCGCAGAGCTACCACCCGACCTACTCGGCGCCTAGCTATAGCGCCCCTGCGCAAAGCTACTCGCGGCCTTCGACCAGCTCGTCCAGCAGGCCGAGCGCTCCCTCGGGTGGCCGCGGCGGCGGCCGTCGGTAGCATCTTGCGCACCGCGGTCTGGGGCCGACAACTACCACATGATGAAAGGGTCGCGCCCGGGGCTGGCCGCCCGGGTACTCATTGTTGACGACGACGCGGCCGATGTAGAGGCCCTCCAGGCGCTCCTGCGTGAAGATGGTCACGAAGTCGACACCGCCGTCTCGGCCGAGGATGCGCTCGCTCGCTTCACGACCGGTACCTATTGGGTGGTGCTCGCCGATCTGCAGCTGCCGGGCGAGAGCGGGCTCGATCTGGTGCGCAAGCTGCGCTCCGACGCGCCAGCCACGGCGGTCGTGGTGCTGACCGGACACGCCTCGGTCACCACGGCGGTGCAGGCGCTCAAGCTCGGCGCGGTCGACTACCTCAAGAAGCCGGTCAACCCCGCCCAGCTGCGCAAGATGGTCTCGCAGTTGGTCGCGGAGCGGCCCGCGTTCCTGCCCAACAACCTGCTCGCGGCCGAAGCGATCGGCGAAGAGGTGTTCGAAGGCATGCTCGCGCGGTCGAAGGAGATGCACGAGGTGTTCGAGCGCATCTCGCTGGTCGCGCAGACCGAAGCCACCGTGCTGATCGTCGGCGAGACCGGCACCGGCAAGGAGCTGGTCGCGCGCGCCATCCACAATCGCTCACCGCGCGCCGACAAGCCGTTCGTGCCCGTGCACACCGGGGCGATCCCGAAGGACCTGATCGAGTCGGAGCTGTTCGGCCACGAGAAGGGCGCGTTCACCGGCGCGGTCTCGTCGGCCGAAGGCAAGTTCGGCGCGGCCAAGGGCGGCACCATCTTCCTCGACGAAGTCTCGACCATGTCGGAACGCGCGCAGGTCGATCTGCTGCGCGTGCTCGAGACCTTCCGCTACACGCGGGTCGGCGGCAAGGTCGAGCACGTCGCCGACGTGCGCGTGGTGTGCGCGACCAACGTCGACCTGTTGGCGATGTCGCACGACAACAAGTTCCGCGAGGACCTGTACTACCGGATCAACATCTTTCCGATCCAGCTGCCGCCGCTGCGCACGCGCCAGGACGATATCGGCCTGCTGGCGGATCGCTTCATGCGCGCCGCGGCCGATCGCTTCAACAAGCAGCTGCGCACGCTGCCCGAGGCGACCGTCGGCGTGCTCACCGCCTACCCGTGGCCGGGGAACGTTCGCGAGCTGCGCAACTTCATCGAGCAGGCGGTGCTGCTGGAGCGCTCGGATCGGCTCGAGTCCGAGCTGGTGAGCTCGCTGCTCAACCAGCGCACGCAGGCGCCGCGCCGCGATCACACGCCGGTGGTGCCAATCTTCGTTGGCACCAAGGTCGTCGAAGCGGAGCGGCAGCTCGCGATGCGCACCTTGGACGCCTATTCCGGGGACCGCCAGGCGGCCGCAAAGGCGCTGGGAATTCCACTCGACCGGCTCTCCGAGCTCCTCGACGAGGGGCTCACCCACAGCGCGGTACCGTCCGCCTAGTCGGCACGCAATTCGCAATCTCCCCTGCGCGAGGAGGCTGCCAGATGTCGACCAACCTGTCCGGTCCGTTCACGCCCGGTTCGATCATCACGCACTACGGGGTCTATCGCTGCTCGTGCGGTGCGCACGAGTTCTTCGGTGTCTCGGGGCGCGTGTTCCCGCGCCAGCATTGCGAGACCGGAGCGTGGACCATGGTTCACCGCTCGCGTGAAGAAAAGTTCTTTTAAGATGAAGTCGCCCAGTCGACGGGTCCGCGTGGTGCTGGCGTTCTCAGCGCACGAGCCCATGAGCGCGCGGCGGCTGCCGGCCAGCGCGCTCGGCCGGCTGGTCGCAGTGGCCGAGGCGCTCTCGGCGCCGGTGAGCCTGGCGATCTCGAATGAGCTGGCCCATCAGCTCCATCGAGATCTCCCGGACACCTTCGCCGAGCTGCAGCGCGGCTATGCGCAGGGTCACGTGCGGCCGCTCTACACGCCGGCGCATCGGGCGCCGAGCGCGCTGCTCTCGCCGGACGAGCTGGCCGACGAGCTGCGGCTCAACGAGGAGTGCGTGCACGGGCTGCTCGGTGCGCCGCTGCCCACCCGGCGCGGCGTGCTGTTCTCGGCGGGGGAGATCGACCCGCGGCTGGTGCCGACCGTGGAGGAGCGGGGCGTCGACTTCACGCTTTGTCCGCGTGGCGCGGTGAAGGCGGGCGACGCGAGCTACGACTATTCGCACCGGCCGTTTCGGGTGGGTGAGCGGCTGATCGCGCTGCCGCTGCACGATGCGCCGCTGCCGCCCGATCGCGACGCGAGCGTGGTGGCGATCCGGAACGTGCTCGCGGGCGCGCCGGCGGGCAGCGTGGTGGTGTTCCTGCACCGGCTCGACGAGCTCGAGCTGGTGCGTCACGCCTGGGGTGTGCTGAAGGACGAGGTGCCCGACACGTTCGAGCTGACCGCGCCGGCCGAGCTGCTGGAGGCCGACGAGGTCACCCCGCCGTGGCTGCCGCTGGTCGAGCTCGAGGCGCGGGCCGACTGCGTGCACGGGTGGGAGGGCGGCCGGTTCGTCACCGGCACGCTGGAGTGGCTGGTCGCCGCGTTCGGCTTCCAGTCGACGCCGCCGCTCGGCGCGGACGCGCTGTTCGAACAGGACTATCAGCTCGAGCGACTGCCGCCACGCGCGCAGGTGCCGATGCTGCTGCGGCTGGTCAAGGCGGGCTGCGCGGAGAGCCTCGACGGCGAGGCCGGCGTTTCCAAACGCCCATACCTCGACGGCTTCCGCATCTGCGACGTGCTCGACGCGGAGTGCCAGCTCGCGGACACACAGCCCGCGGTGCCCGGCCCGCTCGCGCCCGGCCTGCTCGAGGGGCTGGCCCGCATGCCCGAGCTGATCGTCGATCCGCGCGTGGTGTGGTTGCAGATCGAGCTCGAGCAGATGCAGGTCGAGCGCGGGCTCCAGCAGTCGGCCGGGTTCGCCGAGCTCGACCGGGCGCGCGCGTCACGCCAGCGCGCGGACGAGGAGCTCTCCGGCGCGCTGCAGGCGTACGCCGAGCTGCGCGACCATCAGTTCCACGGTCGCTCCCGCTGGCGGGCGCTGCTCCAGGGCCTGCGCGACTACCTGGGCTCGGTGTGCGTGGCGCTCGATTACCTGGAGCGCGCCGCCGCCGCGCCCGCCGATCCGCCCACCGCCCGCGCGCTCAGCGCCTAGCGCGACATCGACAGCTGCAAGATCCGATCGGTCGCGTTGCGGTAGGGGAACTCGCGCGCGAGGTTCTTCTCGGCGCTCGCCGCGGCGCGATAGTAGAGGTTGAGCGCGCGCGCCGAGTCCCGGTCCCTGATGAGCTCGGCCAGATAATACAGCGCGGCTTCGCTCGCCGTGGGGATCTCGGGATCGATCGCGTGTTCGTACCTGAGGCGCGCGGCCTCGGGCGCGTGGATCTTTTCGCACGCCAGCCCGGCGTTGGTCCACGCGTGCACGCGCTCGGCGGGCGTGAGCTCGGGCCGGCGCGCGGCCGCGTCGTAGCGCGTGATCGCCTGGTGCCAGGCGCCGGCGGCGAAGGTCTTGTCGGCGTCGGGCAGATCGCCGAGCTGGCTCGCGCACGAGCCGGCGATCACCAGGAGCAGCAGCGCCGCGCGCACGCTCGCATGGTATCCTTTTTCGCATGGGGAAGGTCGACGCCGCGCTGAAGGACTCGTTTCGCCGCGCGCGCTCGCGCATCGAGTCCTACGGCGTGCGGGTCTACATCGGCGACGTGCTCGATCCCAATACCGGCACGTTCGACGGCGCGGAGATCGGCATCGACTACGCGAACGATCTGGAGATGTCGCTGTTCGTCCTGGTGCACCTGTTCGGCCACACCACGCAGTGGAACACGGTGGCCAGCTATCGCACCATCGACACGCGCGTACGGCCGGGCGCGGCGCCCGAGGTGATCGAAGAGGCACACGAGTACGAGCGCAACGCGTCGCGGCTCGGGCTGACGCTGCTGCACGAGGCGGGCATCCACGATCGCGATCAGTGGCTCGCCGATTGGTGCGGGTCGGACTGGAAGTACCTGTCGATCTTCTACTCGACCGGCAAGCTGAGCGATTGGCGCGATTGCCGCTCGACGGGACATCCTCCGCTGCAGGCGCTGCCGATCCCGCCGTTCACGCCCAAGCGCTTCTACACGCGCTACGCGTTCTAGCCCCGACTACGAGGGCGTGTCGTAGCCCCAACGCTCGCGCACGTGCCGCTCCAGCGTCCCGAACAAGAGGCGCTCGAACGTCACGCCGAGCGCCACGATCACCACCATCACCGCCATCACGCGGGCCATGTCGTTCAGCTCGCGGCCGAGCGTCAGGAGCTGCCCCAGGCCGCCCGAGATGTACAAGAGCTCGCCGGCCATCAGCGAGCGCCACGCGAAGGTCCAGCCCAGCTTGAGCCCGGTCACGATCCCGGGCAGCGAGGCCGGGAGGATCACGCGCGTGTACAGCCGCAGCCGGCGCGCGCCCATGGTGCGGGCGGCGCGCACGTACAAGGGCGGCACGGCGCGCACCGCGCCTTCGGTGCCGATGGTGATCGCGAGCATCGAGCCCATCACCACCACGAACAAGATCGCCTTCTCCGACAGCCCGAACCACAACAGCGCCAGCGGCAGCCAGCAGATCGACGGGAGCGCCTGCAGACCGACCACCAGCGGGCCGAGCGCGGCCTTGAGCCACGCGAGGCGCGCCATCAGCATGCCCAGCACGATCCCTGCGAACGCCGAGATCGCGTATCCGGTGAACAGACGGTGCAGCGAGGTCAGGACGGCGCGCGGCAGGCTGCCGTCGCGCAGGCCGTCCCACAACGAGTGAACGACGCCGCGCGGGCCGGGCAACAGGTAGCTCGGCCAGGGCCCGAATCTAGAGAGGCAGGCCCAGCCAACGATCAAGACCGCCAGCGCGATCAAGGCCGGCGCCTTGCGCGACTTGACCGGTGGCGTGGTCTTCGGGCTGCTCGTAAGGGTCACCCTGCGCCTCCTTCTGTTGCGTGTCGTCCAGGCTCCGCTTGAGCTGTGCGGCCACTCGTTGCACCAGCGGCTGATCGACGCTGCGCGGCCGTGGGATGTGCGACTCGAGGTCGACGATTCGAGTGACCCGGGCGGGGCGCGACTTGAGCAGCACCAGCCGGCTGCCTAGGCGCACCGCTTCGGCCATGTCGTGGGTCACGAACACGATGGTCTTGCCGGTCTGGCGCCAGATGCTCACCAGCTCGGCCTGCAGCGCATCGCGCGTGCGCGCGTCGAGCGCGCCGAACGGTTCGTCCATGAGGAGGATCTCGGGCTCGAGCGCGAGCGCGCGGGCGAGCGCGACCCGCTGGCGCATCCCGCCGGACAGCTCGTGCACGAACGCGCGCGCGAAGCTGGCCATGCCGACCAGCGCCAGGTACCCCGCGGTGCGCTCGCGTCGCTCGGCGCGCGGGATGCGCTGCTCCTTCATGCCGAACTCCACGTTCTGCTCGACGGAGAGCCAGGGAAACAGCGCGGCCTCCTGGAACAGCACGCCGCGGTCCGGGCCGGGCCCCTCGATCGGCCGGCCGGCGACCCGCATCTCGCCCGCGTCGGGCCGATCGAGGCCGGCGATCAGGTTCAAGATGGTGGTCTTGCCGCAACCGGACGGCCCGACCAGGCACAAGAGCTCGCCACGCGCGACCTCGAGATCGAGGCCCGCCAGGGCGGCCGTGCAGCCGCGCGAGGTGGTGAAGGTCTTCGAAACCCGACGCAGCTCGATCACGAGTGACTCGAGAGCAAGTCACATGCCGTGGTTACCGGACGGCTGCGACGGTCGTCACTGCAACTGTTCGAGGAAATGCAAGTCGACGGCGGCCTTCACGTCGCCGGTCTTGGGCAGGTAGCCGAGCTGGCGCGCGTCGGCGGCGATCTTTTCCAGCGCGCCGGGCGGCAGCGCGGTGTCGAAGCGGACGCGCTGCCAGGCGTCGGCCATCACCTGCGGCGGGAGCTGCTTCTTGCCGTACTTAACGAGCGCGGCGGCGGCGAGCTCGCGCGCCTGGTCGCGATGGCCGGCGATGAAGGCCACCGCGGCGACGTGGGCGCGCACGAGCTGGGTCACCAGCTCGGGATGCTCGCGCAAAAGCTTGCGGGTGACGACCAACACCGCCGTCGGGTAGAGCCCGCCCGGCCACAGCTCCTTCTCGTCCACCAGGATGCGCGCGCCCGCTTCGTCGACCAGGCGCGAGACCCACGGCTCGACCACCCACGCGCCGTCGAGGTCGCCGCGCCGCAACAGCGAGTAGAGGTCGGGGGCCGCCATCGGCATCACCCGCACGTCGCCGCCGCGATCGTTGGTGGTGAGGCCGTGGGCCGCCAGGTAGGCGCGCAGCGACAGGTCCTGCGTGTTGCCGAGCTGCGGCGACGAGAGCTTCTTGCCGTGCAGGTCTTCCGGGCCGGTGATCCCGGAGTCCTTGCGCACCACCAGGGCGGCGCCGCCGGTGGCCGCGCCGGCGACGATCACCAGCGCCTCGCCGCGCGAGCGCAGGTACGCGTTGAGCGCCGGCATGGGCCCGACGTAACACGCGTCGATCGCGCCGGCGAACAGCGCCTCCATCGCTTCGGGACCGGCGTTGAACGGGTGCGGCTCGACGGCGCGCGGGGCGATCGCGTGGGCGAGCTCGCCACGCTGAAGGAGCACCAGCGCGGCGCCGTGCGTGACGGTGGGGAAGAAACCCACGCGCAGCGCCCCCGATTGCGCCTGCGGATCCGACTGGCAGCCTGCGGCAATCGCGAGAATTACGACGAGACGCGTCATCGGTCGACAGGAATATCGGCACACGAAACGTGGACGAAACCCACCGTTCCTATAATGTTGATCAAAGGAGGGCGCGATGCTGCGACGCGATCCCACCCGGCCCGTCAGGCGACGCCACTCGACCGCTCGACCGCGCGTGCACGGACGCGGCGAGGCGCGCCTCGATGCGATGCTCTCGCTCGCCGAGGAAGCCAGTCGGCCCGCGCCGCTCAGCGAGGTGCTCGCTTCGTTGTGCACGCGCATCGCCAGCATGCTGGCCGTCGACGTGTGCAGCGTGTACCTGCGCGAGGCGCCCAGCGGCTTCGACCGTCGCGGCGAGCTGGTGCTGAGCGCGACCTTCGGCTATCCGCAGGCCTCGGTCGGCGTGGTGCGCATGCGCATCGGCGAGGGATTGACCGGGTTCGCCGTCGAGTGCTTGCGGCCGGTGTCGGTCGCGCGCGCCGCGGTCGACGCCCGCAACAAGACCTTTCCCGGCCTCGACGAAGAGCGCTTTCCGTCGCTGTGCGCGGTGCCGCTGGTGGACGGCGGCCGCGCGATCGGCGCGCTGGTGATCCAGCGCCGGCAGCCGCGCGCGTTCGGGCAGCGCGAGATCGTGCTCGCCGCGTCGGTTGCGACGCCGGTGCTGTTCGCGCTCGAGCGGGGTCGCAGCCGTGAGCGCGAGCGGCAGGATTCGGAGCCCATCAGCGTCACCAGCCTGGCGGCGCGGCCGCACGAGGTGATGCTGCGCGGCGAGGGCGTGTCGCCCGGCGCGGCGCTCGGCACGGTGCTGGTGCGCAAGCACGTCACCGCGCGGCAGGTGCTGAGCGACGCGCGCGCGCAGGATCCCACCGACGAGCGCGCTCGGCTGGGCAAGGCGCTGGCCGACGCCGCCGACGAGGTCGCGTCGCTCGAAGCGTGGGCCACGCAGCACGCGCCGCTCGATCGCGGGATCATGCTCGGGCTGCTCTCCCCGTCGCGCTTCGTGCTCGACGACGCGCGCATGCGCAACCGCATGATCAAGCACGTGCAGGCCGGCGCGTCCGCCGAAGAGGCGGTCGAGCGCGTGATGCGCGAGTACACGCGGCTGCTCACGTCGACGGGCGATCCAGTGCTCGCCGCGCGCGCGCTCGAGGTCGAGGCGCTGTGCATGCGCGTGATGGGCCGGCTCGATCACCCGCGCTCGCCGCTCAGGCCTGGCGCGCTGTTGTGCGCCTCGCGCTTGACGGTGTGCGACGCGCTCGAGCTGGGCGCCAACCATGGCGTCGGCGTCGCGCTGGCCTCGCCCGCCGATTCATCGCCCGGCATCGCCGTCGCGGTCGCGCTCGGCCTGCCGATCGTGGCCGGGGTCAGTGAGCTGTTCCGCTGGGCCGCCGACGGCGACCGCGCGCTGGTCAACGCGGAGGAGGGCACGTTCATCGTCAATCCGTCGCGCGTCGACATTGCCGAGCATCGCCGCCGATAGAGCGTAAGCTCTCGTCATGAAGCACGCCTTCGTCTGGACCGCGCTCTTGACCGCTTCGTGCGCTCACCAACCGCCGCCGCCGGTCGACAACCCGTCCGAGTCCGCCGCCCGGCGAGAGGCCTTGTATCCGCACGTCTCGAAAGACGAGCTGGTGCAGCGCAAGGCCCGGCGGCACGAAGAGTCGCAGGCGTCGCTCGCCGAGCTGCGCGAGCTGTTGCCGCCGCCGGTGTTGCGCATCTGCGAGCGCATGGACGCGGACTGCCGCTCGGTCACCACCGGCCTCGATCGCGACGAGGACGGCACACCGTCGCTGTTCCAGTGGGCGCGCCTGCGTATCTTCGGCAGCGGCGATCGCGACGGGCTGGAGCGCGCGATCCCGACCTGGTTCGAGTCGCCGGTGGTGCTCGAGACCCACGAGGCGGGCAAGCTGCGTCTGCGCGTCGATCGCTGGACGCTGGCGATCGAGATCGGCGATCGTCCGGTCGCGGTCGTCGAGCCGTGGCTCGAGCTGGACGTGCGGGTCGAGCAGGCGCTGCCGGAGCTGAAGGATCGCGAGCTGTGGTGGGACGATCTGGTCGAGCTGGTGCCGGCCATGCGCCGTGGCGTGCTGGCCAGCAACCTCGCCGAGCTGGTGCAGGCCAAACCGATCGGCCAGGCGTGGGTCTCGCGCCACGCCATGCGCATCGATGTGCTCGCGCCCGATGCGCTGCGCCAGGAGCTGGTCGACGCCGCGCTCGCCACGCGCTACCGCGAGAGCGACGACGGCCGGCTGCGCGCGACCCTCGCCGGCGGCCAACCGATCTGGCTCACGGTCGGCTCCAAGCGCGATCCCGATCGCGTCACGGTGGAAGCGGAGTACCCGAAATAGCCTAGCGCAGGAGCTGCTCGTGGAGCGGCGCGACGCAGGCGACCAGCTCGTGGCAGCTCGCCCGCTGCAGGCACGCTTGCATCGCGGCCACGGTCTCCGCCGGCAGCGCCGCCGCCAGCTTCTCGCAGGTCTGTCCGCGCGCCGGCTCCGCCGAGTCGATCTTCCACTCGTCCCGGGCCATCGCGATCAGCTCGGCGCGCCCATCCGGCTCGCGCGCGCGCTCCGCGATCCCGGCGGGCAGATCGTGCTTGATGCGCAGATCGACGAGCATCGGGATGAAGTTGGTGCAGGCCGCTTCGCGCACGAACAACTCCTGACACGTCCCGACGCCGTCGATCGCTGCCGAGCTGGTGGCAACGTCCGCGGGGGTCGAGCAGCCGCCCAGCTGCACGGCGGCGATCAGCGCCAGGCCGAGCTTCTTCAGGTTTCGCATGGTGGGTCTCCTCGTTGGGGTTCGAAGAGAGAACACCGCACGCGCGATCTTGTTACATGCCGTACTTGGCGAGTTTCTTGTGCAGGCCTTCGCGGGTGATGCCGAGGGTCTCGGCGGTCTTGGTCTTGTTGCCGCCGTGCTCGCGCAGCGCTTCGGTGAGCAGCCAGCGCTCGATCTCTTCCATCATGTCCTTGAGCGTGCCCTTCTTGGGCGCGACGCGGCCGAGCAGCCCCTCGACCTTGCGCACCGCCGGCGCGAGCAGGTCGGGCGTGATGAACCCTTCCGGATCGCACTGGATCACGCAGCGCTGCACTTCGTTCTCCAGCTCGCGGATGTTGCCGGGCCAGTTGTACGCGCTGAGCTGATCGAGCGACTCGGGCGTGATGCCGGCGACCGGCTTGTTCATCTCCGCGGTGTACTTGCGGAGGAAGTGCTCGACCAGGAGCGGGATGTCCTCGCGCCGCTCGCGCAGGGGTGGCAGGCGCAGCGGGAAGACGCGCAGGCGGTAGAACAGATCCTGGCGGAAGGCGCCGCGCTCGACCTCTTTCTCGAGGCTGCGGTTGGTGGCGCAGATGATGCGCACGTCGATCGACTTCGACGCGGTCGCGCCCACCGGGCGGATCTCGCCCTCCTGCAACACGCGCAGCAGCTTGGCCTGCAGGCCGAGCGACATCTCGCCGATCTCGTCGAGGAACAGCGTGCCGCCGTCGGCGACGTCGAACAACCCCTTCTTGTCGTGATCGGCGCCGGTGAACGCGCCCTTCTTGTGCCCGAACAGCTCGGACTCGAGCAGGTTCTCCGGCACCGCCGCGCAGTTCTGCGCGACGAACAGCTTGTCGCGCCGCCTGCCTTGATAGTGAATGGCCGAGGCGATCACTTCCTTGCCGGTGCCGGTCTCGCCCTCGATGCACACCGTGGCGCGCGTATCGATCACCTTCTCGAGCTGGCGAAAGATCGCGGTCATGGCGTTCGACTCGCCGATGATGTCGGAGAAGCGGCGCTTCTCTTCGCGCCCCTTCAAGTACTTCACCTCGCCGCGCAGCTTCTCCTCGGCGAGGCGCAGGCGCTGCACCAGGCGCGCGTTCTCGATCGCCAGCGTGGCCACGCCGGCCACCGCGGTCATCAGCTCGAGATCGTTCACGCCGAAGAACGCGCCGCCGCCGCGGTTGTCGCACTGCATGACGCCGCGGATGGTCTCGCCCTCCCACAAGGGCACGCCGATGGTCGAGACGATGTCGGCCTTCATCACCGACTCGGTGCCGATCTCCTGCTTGGCGTTGCCCACCAGCACCGCGGCCTTGTTGCGCTGCACCAGCCGCACCACCGAGCGGCTCACCGCAAAGCGTTCGCTCTGCGGCCCGCTCTTGGCGCGCGCGTAGACCGTGTTGAGGCGCGACTCGCCGGCCGGATCGTCCGCCAGATCGATGGCGAAGTGGGTCGAGCGCGGCACCAACTCGAAGATCGCCTCGGCCAGCCCCTCGAACACCGCGGTCAGATCGAGCCCGCGGCGGCCGAGCTTCTTGGCCATGTTGTAGAGGGCCGCGGCGCGGATCGGATCGCGCTCGATCTTGCCCTGCACCTCCGAGAGCTCGGCGAGCGCGCGCTGGGCGATCAGCTCCTGCTTCTCGGCGAAGCGCGCGTCCTCGAGCGACACCCGGCAGGTCACCACCACCGGCTCGGCCGGGTTGCCGAGCAGCAGCTTGTCGCCGTCGAGCAGCGGCGCCTCCCAGCGCCCGTCGTCGGACGATCCGTCGAGCAGGATCTCGCGCGTGCCGCGCTGGATGCGCGAGCCGTTGGTCGATTTCAGGTCGCGATAGATGTAGCGATCGTCCTCGCGGAAGATCTGCCCGTGCTCGCCCGACAGGTGGTAATCGGTCAGCACGACCTGGTTGGAAGGCGCGCGTCCGATGGTGAGCACGGGGGCGTCCAGCTCATAGACCGAGCCCGCCGAGAGGCCGGTCATGACTTCCAGGGTAATCATGCGTCGTCGCTAATTAATTCGCAGTATATCCACATCGCCAACCGCTCGACAAAAAAGTGGTTATACTTCGTCGGTCGAGAAATGGCTCATCTGGAATCGCTCGTCATCTTCGACCCCAGTGAACGAACGCGGGAGGCCCTGGTCTTCGGCTTCGAGCGTCAAGGGTACAAGGTCTACGCTACCGGGGACGCCCAGGACGCGCTGGCCATGGCGCAGACTCGCGTGCCGCAGCTGTTCGTGGCCGCCGCCCCCAGCCTCGATCCGGACGAGGAGCAGCGCGAGGAGAGCGACACTGTCGGCTTGATCGGGCGCTTGCGCCAGGATCCGGCCACGCGCGAGCTGCCGATCGTGGTGCTGGGCGAGCGCGGCGCGCGCGAGCCGGCGTTGCGCGCGGGCGCCGACGAGTTCGTGGCGCGGCCGGCGTTCATCCGCGACGTGCTCACGCTGTCGCAGCTCGCGGTGGCCATCCGCCAGGACGGCGACGAGACCGGCGTGGCGGGCATGCTCGAGGACTACGAGCTGTATTTCTTGACGCGCGCGCTGTCGGTGGCCGAGCGCTCGGGCGTGCTCGAGCTCGAGCGCGGCAACCGCGTCGGCGAGGTGCACTTCGTCAAGGGCGAGGTGGTGACCGCACGCTGCGGGCGGATGAGCGGCATGCAGGCGTTCCATCAGCTCCTGTTGTGGAGCGAGGCGGCCATTCACCTGCGACTGTCGTCGCCCGCGGGAGAGCGTAAGATCCATACGCCGATCGACGAGCTGCTGTCGGGCGGCGCGCGCTTCGCGCAGGAGTTCGAGGCGGTGTCGGATCGCGTGGGCGGCACGCGCGCGGTGTATCGCCAGGAGCCGCGGCGGGCGGCCGAGGCGCGCGCGCAGATTCCCGCGGAAGTGATGGTGCTGCTCAAGAGCTACGACGGCCGGCGCGAGCTGATCGACGTGGTCGAGGACAGCCCGTTCAAGGCGCTCGACACCATCAAGATCACCTGGCGGCTCGCCGATCTCGGCGTGCTCGAGCGCGTCGGCGACGGCGCGGTGGCGTCGCCGTTGACCGCGCAGCTGGCGGTGCGCGATTGGCTGCTCGGCTCGAACCAGGAAGAGCACATCCGCTCGACGGTCACCGAGGCGGGCCGGCGCGCGGCTGAGGCCTACGCGGAGCAGGCTGCGCTGGACCAGTCGGCGCCCCCGCCGCCGGCGCACGATCTCCTCGACGACACCGACAAGATCCGCACCCACGCGGGCCGCCCGCAGCCGGGCGCGCCGAGCGAGATCCACGACGCGCCGACCGTGCCCCGAGAGAGCCTGCTCGAGAAGCAGGATCCGCAGGCGCGCAACAAGCCGCGCAAACGGCGCTCGACCTTGCCGGGCGTCGGCGACGGCGTGGCGTCGAAGAGCGCGTCGCCGCCGCCGATCCCGCCCGCGCCTCCAATCGAAGCGCCGCGCGCGGCCCGCCCGCGCAAGCCCGCGGTCAAGCCGAAGGTCGAGCTGAAGCCGTCTCAGCCCGAGGCGCCCAGGCCGGTGGTCGATCTCGACAAGACGATTCCGTTCAGCAAGATGCCGTTCGAGCTGCAGGAGGCCGTGCAGCAGGCGCAACAGGTCACCAAGCCGCCGGTTCCCGTCGCTGCGCCCGCGGCGAAGGCGCCCGCGGCGAAGGCCCCCGCGCCGAAAGCGCCTGCGCCCGCACCCGTCCTGGTTGCGAAGCCGGCGCCGCAGGTGCAGCCGATCAAGCACGCGCCGGTGGCGCAGCCCAAAGGCTCGGCGCATCCGCAACCCAAGTCACCGTCGGGGCACGCGTCGCACAAGTCCGGACCGATCCCGAAGGAGTCGGTGGCCTTCACCAAGGTCGAGGAAGACTTCTTCGCGGAGGAGGCCGAGCTGCAGAAGGTGAAGGCGCCGGAGAGCTTCGAGGATCTCGAGCCGATCGAGCGCACCTCGCCGAAACGGCGCTGGTTCAACTTCGGCGGCAAGAAGTTGGCGCCCGCAGGACCCAAGGCGCCGCCCAAGAAACGCTAGCCTACTTCAGCGTCCAGGTCAGGTCGACCGAGCCCTGCGGTCCGGCGATGCGCATGGTCAGCTCCCTGGTCTCGGCGGTGACCAGCGGTGTGCCGTCGGGCAGGTTGCGCGGGAAGCGCAGCTTCCAGCCGCGCGAGAAGGTCGTCAGGTAGGGATACAGCGCGCTGATCACCTCGCGCCGGCCGCGGTCGAGCTTGATGTCGGTGGTCGACACTGCGCGGTTCTTCTCGTCGATCAGCGTCACCCGCCACGGGCTCTTGTTGGTGGCGGTGTTGAACTCGTTGACCTCGTAGGTGTGGGTCGCGATCTCCGCGTGCAGCTCCCACACGTCGGCCACCTCGGCGGCCAGCTTGGCGCGCTGCTTGGCCGCGTCCTCTTCGTTCATCTTGTAGACGGCGATGAATTTCTCGGCGTAGGCGGCGCGAAACTCGGGCGAGTGCAGCGTGGCGTCGACGGCGAGCGTCTCGTCGAAGTCCGCGATGATGTGGCCGTGGCGGGTCCACTTCTTGAGCTCATCGACGTAGCTCGACGCGGGCGGCGCCTGCGACACCGGTTCGAGCGAGACGCGCGGCGGCGCACCCCCGCACCCGGCCACCAGGCACAACGCGACCAGCGCCCGCCTCACGTAAACTCGCTCTTCTTGAACAGCGCGGTGAACGGCGCTTCCTTCTCGACAGCCTCGCGCCCACCTTCTTCGCGGTCGACCAGCGTGATCACCCGCCGCACGTCGAGGCCGTGCAGCCGCGCGCGCTCGATCGCCTTGAGCGTCGAGCCGCCGGTGGTGCACACGTCTTCGACGATCGCCACCGGCGTGCCGGGACGAACGCGCTTGTCGCCTTCCAGCCACTTCTGTGTACCGTGCCCCTTGGGCTCCTTGCGGATGTAGAACGCATCGAGCGGGCGGCCGAGCGTGAAGGAGACGGTGGCGACCGCCGAGGCGATCGGATCCGCGCCCATGGTCAGCCCACCGATCGCGCGCACGTCCGGCGCGACGTTGGCGAGCACGTCGCAGATGATCGTCCCGATCAGGAAGTGTCCCTCGGCGGTGAGCGCCGCCTGCTTGCAGTCGATGTAGAAGTTGGACGGCTTGCCCGAGGCCAGGATGACCTCGCGCTCCTCGTAGGCGAGGGTCTTGAGCAGCTCGAGGAGGCGCGCGCGCGCGGAAGCCGGCGTCATGGGGTTCTCCGCACGAGCTTGCGCTTTCCCACCGGCGGCAGCGAGGGAATTTCGCGCAGCGTCGGCGTAGTCGGCCTGACGCTCACGTTTGCGTTCGCGTTCACGTGCGCGTTCACGTTCACGTTCACGCTCGACGGCGTGCGAGTCATGCGCACCTGACCTTCTAACAGCGCGCCCTCGTCAATCGCCACGCGAGCGGCTTGAATGTCGGCGCGCAGCTCTGCGGTCGCCAACAGGCGTACCGTCGCGGTGGCGAACACGTTGTGGGTCAGCACGCCGCCGATCACCACGTCGCGCCCGCGCACCTCACCGCCCACGCGCGCGCCGGCCGAGATGGTCACCTGCGCCTCGCCGGTCACCGGACCGTCGACCGTGCCCTCCACGACCAGATCGTCCTGGCCGGAAAGTGGCCCCGCGACGCGGGTCCCCGGTCCGATCACTGTTTGTGGCATGGAATTCGCGAACGCTATCACGGTTTGACCCGCGACGAACCGCCCCTTACCATCATCCGACCTTCATGCCTTCTTCCGCGCCACGCCCCATCGCCGACCCCGAAGAGTTGGTCGGCCACTTCCGCGCCGGTTACAAGGCCGCGGACGCGCTGGGCATCGGCATGGAGCACGAGAAGGTCGGCGTGTACACCGATCCCGCGCGGCTCGGCCGGGCGCCCGACTACGAGACCATCCGCACGCTGCTCGAGGCGATGGCCGCGCGCGGCTGGAGCCGCACCGAGGAGCACGGCCGGCTGATCGCGCTGCACCGCCCGACCTGCGGCACGATCACGCTCGAGCCGGGCGGCCAGCTCGAGCACTCGGGCGCGCCGTGGCCGAGCGCGGTCGCGGCGGTGCGCGACAACGGCAAGCACCTCGACGAGCTCCTGCCGATCGCGGCCGAGCTGGGCGTGGCGTTCCTCGGCGTCGGCTTCCGGCCGTTCGGCACGCTCGACGACGTGCCGTGGATGCCCAAGGGCCGCTATCGGGTGATGCGCGAGTACCTGCCGACCCGCGGCGCGCGTGCGCACGAGATGATGAAGCGCACCGCCACGGTGCAGGCCAACCTCGACTACACCGACGAGGCCGACGCGATCGAGAAGCTGCGCCTCGGGCTCGGCCTCTCGTCGCTGGTGACCGCGCTGTTCGCCGCCTCGCCGCTGGTCGACGGCCGCCCGTCGGGAATGCAGAGCCATCGCGCGTCGTGCTGGCTCGAGACCGATCCCGACCGCTGCGGCCTGTTGCCGTTCGCGTTCAAGCCGGGCGCGTCGTTTCGCGACTACGCCGAATGGGCGCTCGACGTGCCGATGTTCTTCGTCTACCGCGACGGCGACTATCGGGCCATGCACCTCACCTTCCGGCGCTTCCTGCGCGAAGGCTGGAACGGCGAGAAGGCCACGCTGGCCGATTGGGAAGTGCACCTCTCGACGCTGTTCCCCGAGGTGCGCCTGAAGACCTATGTCGAGGTGCGCCAGGCCGACGCGTCGACGCGCGAGATGGTGCGCGCGCTGCCGGCGCTGTGGCGCGGGCTGTTCTACGATCGTCAGGCGCGCGAGGCGGCGTGGCAGCTGGTCGCATCGTGGAGCTTCGACGAGCGGCTCGACCTGTACCGCCGGACGCCGCGCGAAGGGTTGCGCGCGACCGCGCGCGGCACGCCGCTGTCGACGCTGTGCCGCGAGATGGTGAGCATCGCCAAGGCGGGCCTGGTGCGGTTGGGCGCGGCCGACGGCGCGGCGCTGCTCGAGCCGCTCGACGAGGTGCTAACCGAGGGCCGGAGCGTGGCCGATCGCATGCTGGCCGAGCACGCGAAGTCGGGCGGCGATCCCGCCAAGCTGATCGAAGCGTTCCGCCTGCGCTAGCGCGCGCGCTTGGAGCGTTTGGAGCGCGCGTCGTCGGCGGGGTCGGGCTCGCCGCCCGCCGCTTGCGTCTGCGCCGGCTCGCCCGGCGGTTTGCGCGCGAGCAGCTCGGTCAACAAGCGAATCGCCTCTTGTACCGACGACGGCACCGCCGGCTTGGGCGGCTTGCGCAACAGCCGCTCGAGCTCGGCCGTGGCTTCGACCATGCGCGGCCGCTTGCGCCGCAGCACGCGCTCGAGGCGCTCTTCCGACAGCCCCCACTCGGCGGCCATCGCGTCGAGCTCCTCGCCGCGGTTCTGCCCGTTGCGCTGGCGATGGCGCTTGAGCGCGATGCGCACGCTGTCGTCGGGCAGCGCGGTCTCGCCGGTCACGCCATCGCGCGGCGGCGAGTCGGGCAGCTCGATCTCGCGCGTCTCGCGATCGCCCTGGCGCTGCTCGTCGACCGCGGCCTCGATGGCCACCGGCCGGGTGAACTCCTCGGGCGAGCGTCCGCCGCGCGGCGGCTCGAGGATCGTTGGATCGTCACGCACCGGGCGCGCGGTCGGCGGCGCGACCACCCGCGGCGGCGGCGACGGCTCGGGAACGGTCGCGGAGACCTGCGTCGGCTCGTCCTCGCTGTTGCGCGGCGCGATCGGCGTGGGCTCGGGCGTCGCGCCCGGCGGCGCGGTGGTCGCGACGGTGAGGCCCTCGGAGTCGCCCTTCTTGTAGAGCCCGTGCGACGCGCGCCAGCTCAACGCGCGCTCCACGACCTCCTGGCTGCCTGCGTCGAGCCGCGTGAACTTGACGCCCATGCCGTGCGCCTTGGTCGGCATGGCCGGATCGAACTCGCGCGTCCACTGCACCAGCCCCTCGCCGCGAATCAGCGAGGTGGACTCGGCGTTGGCGAGCATGAACTCGAACTTGACCGCCGTGCCGACCGGCTTGGGCGACTTGGTGGCGATGAAGATGCCGCCGCGCGAGATGTTCACCGCGTACTTCTGGATGAAGGTCTCGAGGTCGGGATACTTCAGCTTGATGCGCATCGACAGCGGAGCGCGATCGCCGCTGCGATTGTCCTGACTCGCCACCGCGCTATTTTATCATAAGTCTACGAAATCAGGCCGTAGACCGATTCGAGGGCTTCGTCCAGACGCGATGCGTCGGTGCCGCCGCCCTGGGCCAGGTCGGGCTTGCCGCCGCCCTTGCCGCCCACCAGCTTGGCCAGCTCGGCGATGATCTTGCCCGCGTGAATCCGTCCGACCAGATCGCTCGAGACGGCCGCCACCAACGAGACCTTGCCGTCGGCGACGCCGCCCAGCACCACCACGCCGCTCTTGAGCTTGTCGCGCAGCTGGTCGGCCACCTCGCGTAGCGCCTTGGGATCGCCGACGTCGCTGCGCGCCGACAGCACGCGCACGCCGGCCACCTCGCGCGCGCCCGCGAGCAGATCGCGCCCGCCGCCCGCCGCCAGCTTGCGCTGCAGCTCCTCGATGCGCTTGTCCCGCTCCTTGAGCTCCTTCTGCAGCCGCTCGACCTGCGCCGCCACCGAGAACAGCGGCGAGCGCGTGCGCTCCGCCGCGTGGGCCAGCTCGCCCTCGAGCTTCTGCACGTACTCGACCGCGCCCTTGCCGGTGACCGCCTCGATCCGCCGCACGCCCTGCGCGATACCCAGCTCCTGCGTGATCTTGAACAGCCCGATGTCGCCCGCGCGCCGCACGTGCGTCCCGCCGCACAGCTCCATCGAGCGCCGGCCGATGTGCATCACGCGCACCACGTCGCCGTACTTCTCGCCGAACAGCGCCACCGCGCCGGCCTTCTTGGCGTCGTCGAACGACTTGACGTCCACCACCGAGTCGGCGTTGTGCCGCACCTCGGCGTTGACCAGCTCCTCGACGCGCTTCTTCTCCGCGTCGGTCATCGGCTGGAAGTGCGAGAAGTCGAAGCGCAGCCGATCGGGCGCGACCAGCGAGCCCTTCTGCGCCACGTGATCGCCCAGTACCTCCTTGAGCGCGAGGTGGAGCAGGTGGGTCGCCGAGTGGTTGGCCCGGATCGCGTCGCGCCGCTCGTCGTGCACGATCAGCTTCGCCTTGGCGCCGACCGTGGGCGCGCCGCTGATCACCTTGCCCACGTGCACGATCAGATCGCCGGCCGGCTTGAGCGTGTCGCTCACGTCGATCTCGAACGCGCCTCCGGGACCATCGGATCGAATCGCGCCGGTGTCGCCCATCTGCCCGCCCGACTCGCCGTAGAACGGCGTCGCGTCGGCGATGATCTGCACCGCCTGACCCGCCTCGGCGCGCTCGATCGGGTGGCCCTGCTCGTCGAGGATCGCGCGCAGCGTCGCCTCCGCCGCGGTGCTCTCGTAACCGAGAAACTTGGTCGCGCCGTGCTTCTCACGCAGCGCCTTGTACACGTCGGAGACCGCGGCATCGCCCGAGCCGGCAAAGTCCTCCGAGCGCGCGCGCTGCTGGCTCATCGCCGCTTCGAAGCCGGCCTCGTCGATCCCCAACTCGCGCTCCTCTGCGATCACGCGCGTGAGATCGGCCGGGAAGCCGAACGTGTCGTAGAGCTTGAACACCACCTCGCCGGGCACGGTGCCGCCCTTCTTCAAGTGCGCGAACTGTTCGTCTAGCAGCTTCATGCCGCGATCGATCGTGCGGCGGAAGTTGAGGTCCTCGGTGTCGACCGCGCGCGAGATCAGGCCGTGCGCCTCGCGCAGCTCGCCGAACTGGCCCGACATCATGGAGATCACCTGCTCGCACAAAAGGCCAAACTCGCCCTCCTGCAGCCCGAGCCGCACGCCGTGCCGGATGGCGCGCCGCATGATGCGCCGCAAGACGTAGCCGCGCCCTTCGTTCGACGGCATCACGCCGTCGGCGATCAGGAAGCTCGAGGCGCGCGCGTGATCCGCCAGCACGCGCATCGACACGTCGTCGTCGCTCTGGGTGCCGCCGTAGGTCTTCTTCGCCATCTGCCCGGCGGCGAGCACGATCGGCTTGAGCAGATCGGTGTCGTAGTTGGTCTTGACCCCCTGCACCACCGCCGCTACGCGCTCGAGCCCGGCGCCGGTGTCGATGGAGGGCTTGGGCAGCGGCACGAGCGGCGAGTCCTTGGCCTTCTTCTCGAACTGCATGAACACCAGGTTCCAGATCTCCATCCACCCGGTGCCGTCCGGCTGTGGCTCTTCGCCGAAGCTCTTCGGGTCTATTGCGCCGTCGCCCACGTAGTAGTGGATCTCCGAGCACGGGCCTTGCGGGCCGGTGTCGCCCATCATCCAGAAGTTGTCCTTCATGCCCAGGCCGAAAATGCGCTCGTCGGAAAAGCCGGTGACCTTCTTCCAGATCGCGCGCGCCTCGTCGTCGGGGCCGAGCTTGATCGCCGCGTCGCCGCCGAACACGGTGATCACCAACCGCTTGGGATCGATGGGCAGCTCGTGGGTCAGCCACGCCCAGGCGAGCTCGATCGCGTCTTGCTTGAAGTAGTCGCCGAACGAGAAGTTGCCGAGCATCTCGAAGAACGTGTGGTGGCGCGCGGTGCGTCCGACGTTCTCGAGGTCGTTGTGCTTGCCGCCCGCGCGCACGCACTTTTGCGACGAGGTGGCGCGCGTGTAGCCGCGCGACTCGCGACCGGTGAATACGTCCTTGAACTGCACCATGCCGGCGTTGGTGAACAGCAGCGACGGATCGTTCTGCGGCACCAGCGGCGACGAGCGCACCACCTCGTGGCCGTTCTTCTTGAAATACTCGAGGAAGCTTTTGCGGATATCCGCGCTGTTCATAACCAGCGTCTATAGCATGGCTAGAAGACGTAGCCGACGATCAACAGCCCGCCGAAATACTGATCGGCCCCGCGTTGCGCCAGCTCGCCTGAGCCCGGCTTGAGCGGCGGCGGATCCGAGCCCAGGAACGTCAGGTCGTAGCGCTCGTAGAAGCCGCCGAGGCCCAGCTTCAACCCCTTGTAGACGAGGAACTCGAGCCCGCCCTGCACGCGGAAGCCGAACACCTGCGCCGGCCCGTACTCGTCGTTGGTCACCACCGGCCCGGCATCGAGCACGTAGTGATAGTTGAAGCCCAGCCACAACAGCGCCCACTCGGCGAAGTGCAGGCGCAGCTGCGCGCCGAAGCTCAGAAAGCCGTACGCCATGTCGGGCGGGCCCACGTCGGTGGGATTGCCGCTCGCCGGATCGATCTTCTTGGAGATCGCGAACGAGTGCAGCCCGCCGCCGACGAGCACCACCAGCTCCGGCCGCGGGATCGGCTTGTACAGGACGAAGCGCCAGCGCAGCCCGCCTTCGACGCGCAGCTCCTGCGTCTCGTAGTAGTTCCCGTCGGGGCCCTTCGACGCGGGCCAGAACGGCTTGTCGATCGACGCGCCCAGCCCCAGCCCGGCGATCACGCCTTGCGCCGCTGCGTGCAAGCCGGCGAACGGATAGACCGTGAGATCCGCGCGCAGCCCGCCGACGATCCCCGACGAGAAGTGCGGCAGCGACGAGGGCTGAAAGTCGAACGAGCGCCCGCTGACGGTCGCCGCCACGTTGACGTCGAAGTAGGGCGCCCAGCGCGGCCGGCCCGTCACCAGCGGTTTTTTCTCGTCGGGCTTTTTCTTCTCGCCGAGCGGCGGCTCTTCGTTCTTCTCGGCCACTTCGGAGCCGGTCTTGTTCGGCTTGTCCTCTTCGTCCTCGATCGGCTTGATCTGCGGCTGCGGCTTGGGCTTCTTGGTCACGCGGGCCGGCGGCTCGTCCTCTTCCGATGATCCGCCGGCAGCCGCCAGCGCGTGGTCGAACGCCGCGTCCACCTCGCTGGCGAGGATCCCGAGCGTGCGGCCCTCCACGCGCGGCCCCTTGAGCGGATACTTGAGCTTGTCGCGGCTGCGGCCGGTCTTGCCGTCGCGCACGCTCACCGCGAGCTGCCAGGCGCGCCCGTCGCGCTTGACCACCCCGGTGATCACCACCACGGCGCCCACGTCCTCCGCCACCGACGAGATGTCCTCGGGCGAGTGCGAGGGAGCGAACAGCTTGCGCGCCGACGCGCTCCACTTGTTCGACGGGATCAGCGTGGCCTTCTTGCGCAGCGTGCGTACCACCACCGCCTCGGCGTTCTTCGCTTGCGGACCGGTGAACGGCAGCACCGCGATCAGCGGCTTGTCCCCGCCCGCGTGGGCTACCCGAGGCGAGGTCCCACCGGCGAGCACCAGGCCGCCGGCGAGGAGCGGGGCGAGAAGGCGTATGTTACCGTCTCCCGCCGCCGCCCGGACGATCGAGCTCGAGCGACTTCTCATCGGGCGGGCCCTGGCGCGTCGTGGGCTGCTGCGGCGCCGGCGCGGGCTGACCCGGGGCCGGGCGCGGCTGCGGCGCCGCTTGCGTGACCGCCTCCGACGAGCTGCCGACGCCGCGGAAGGCCAGCGCGAAGTCGTCCGGCGTCGTCGACGAAGAGAGCGCGGTCTCGTAGGTGATGAACTTCTTGAGCACCAGATCGGTCAAGCACTGATCGAAGGTCATCATGCCGTACGGATTACGCCCGCCGGCGATCGCGTCGCGCACCTCGCGGGTGCGCTTGGGATCCTCGATCAGCTCGCGGATGCGCGTGGTCATCACCAGGATCTCGACCGCCGGCACCATGCCCTTGCCGTCGGCGCGCGCCACCAGTCGCTGCGAGATGACGCCCTTGAGCACCGACGAGAGCGCGATGCGGATCTGCCCCTGCTGGTGCGGCGGAAACATGCCGATGATGCGGTTCACCGTCTCGACCGCGTCGAGGGTGTGCAGCGTCGACATCACCAGGTGGCCGGTCTCGGACGCGTGCAGCGCGGTCTCGATGGTCTCCTCGTCGCGCATCTCACCGACGAGGATCACGTCCGGGTCCTGGCGCAGCGCCGCGCGCAGCGCCTTGGAGAAGCTCTCGGCGTCGAACCCGATCTCGCGCTGGTTCACCACCGAGCGCCGATCCTTGTGCAAGAACTCGATCGGATCCTCGACGGTGACGATGTGCGCCGCGCGCGTGCGATTGATGTAATCGACCATCGCCGCCAGCGTCGTCGACTTGCCCGAGCCGGTGATCCCGGTCACCAGGATCAGGCCGCGCTCCTCTTCGCACAGCTTCTGCACCGTCGGTGGCAGGTTGAGCTGCTCGAAGTTGGGCACGTCGGGCGGGATGATGCGCAGCACCATGCCGGTCTGCCCGCGCTGCTTGAACACGTTGACGCGGTAGCGCACGCCGTCGGGCGTTCCGTACGACAAGTCCGCGTCGTGGTGCTTGTCGAAGGTCTCGCGCTGCTTCTCGTTCATCAGGTTGACGGCGAAGGTGCCGATCACCTCGGCGGTCAACGGCGGCGTGTCGCGAAGCGTGCGCAGATCACCTTTGATGCGGAAGACCGGCGGCAACCCGGCCTTGAGGTGCACGTCCGAGGCGCCGAGCTGCCGGGCCGCCCCCAGAACGTGGTCCAAGATCTGGTTCATGGTCGAATCGTATCATTAACATGGTACGATCAGAACCCTCCACCCGACGATGACGTCGCGTTGCCCTCACTGTCAGACCGAGCTCCCCGAGGCCGCCACGTTCTGCGCGAAGTGTGGCCGGCGGATCGAGGGCTGGACCGCGTTGCCCGATCCGGCGGCGGCGTCCGGCCAGCCGCTTCCCGGCGGCGAAGATCCGACGCGGCAGATGGAGCCGCTGCCCAAGACGCCGAAGCCGCAGGTGCCCAAACGAGAGGCGCCGAAGCCGCCGACGACCACCGGCCCGGTCGAGACCGACTCGGCGCTGATGCGCACCTACAAGCGCAACCGCGCGCCGATCCTGATCGCGCTCACGCTGCTCGGGCTGGGCGCGGCGTGCGGCGGCTTCTTCCTGGTGCGCCGCCAGGCCGAGCCGTTGCCCCCGCCAGCGGTTCCTGTCGTCGTCGCGCCCGCTCCGCAGCCGGCGCCGCCGGCGACCGTCGCACCGCCCGCGCCCGCCAAACCGGCGCGCGCCAAGAAGGGTCCGCACCGGGTCGCGCCCGTGCACGTGCCGACCAAGCGAGAGCTGGCCGCCGGACCAAAGCGAATCGACAAGGGCGGCCCGCTGCCGCACAAGAGCGTCGCCACCGATTCGCGCCCGCAGCCGAAGACCACCACCGCGCCTGCGCCCAAGCTGGCCCCGGCGACGGCGAAGTCCGACGCGCCGGTCGAGCCCGCGCCCGCCGTCGAGAAGCCGTTCGAGCCCAAGCCGCCGAGCGACGACGAGCTGCGCAAGGTGGCCGAGGATCAGTTCGACTCCGAGAGCGTGCGCATGATCGTCGAGACGCACATGCCGCAGGTGCGCGCCTGCTACTCGCACGCGTTCAAGATCAACTCGCCGGGCGGCCGCGTCGAGATCGCCTTCACCATCGCGGGCTCGGGCCGGCCCAGCCACGTCAAGACCGAAGCCAACACCACCGAGTCCGAGACGCTGGCGCGCTGCCTCGAGGAGCGCGTCAAGGAATGGCAGTTTCCGCGCCCGCTCGGGGGCGAAGTTGAGCTAATCTACCCCTTCGTGTTCTCGGCGGGCTCATGACACAGGCGGACGGACAGGAGATTCTCATCGTCGACGGCGATGAGAAGGTACAGAAGGGCCTCGGCCAGCTCCTCACCACGCAGGGCCTGGTGCCGACGGTGATCGCCGATCCGCAGCGCGCCCGCGAGCTGGTGCGCGACAAGTTCTTCGCCGCCGCGCTGATCGATCTGGACACGCCGGCGCCCAACGCCGGCCTCGAGCTGGTGCGCTGGATGAAGCAGCACGCGCCCACCACCGCGGTGTTCGTGATGGCCTCGCGCAAGGTGTTCGAGGCCGCGGTCGAGGCCTTCCGCGCCGGCGCCACCGACGTGGTGGTCAAGGCGCCCGATCAGGTCGAGTACCTGAAGCAGCGCGTGGTCGAGTCGTGCACCGAGGTGCGCGGCAAGGCCGACGAGGCCCGCCTCATCACTGAGGTGCTCGGCGTGCACGAAGACTTCTTGAAGCGCCTGATGGACACCTCGCGCAAGGTCTCCGAGCTCGAGGAGCGCCTCGACGGCAACGCGCAGCACGCCGACGCCGACGGCGAGACCTCGCTGCTGGTCGTCGAGCCGCCCGAGGACGCGTGGCTCGGCGCCGAGCTCAAGGCCGCGCTCGACGCCAAGGGCGGCTATCAGGTGCGCACCGCCGGCTCGGGCGGCGAAGGCCTCGACGTCGCCACCGGCTCGACCTTCCAGCTCGCGCTGGTGTGCAGCACGCTCCCCGATCTGCCCGGCTCGATGGTGGTCAGCGCGCTCAAGGCGCAGGCGCCCGACACCATCACCATCCTCTACACGCGCCCGGGCCAGACCAAGGCCGGCAAGGCCGAGGTGATCGAGGGCTCGCGCGTGATCGCCTTCGTCCCCGAATTTCGCGACGTGGCGCAGATGGTCGAGCGCATCGACGAGCTGCGCGCCGCGTTCCGGGCCAAGAGCCGCGAGCGCCGCTACCTGGTCGGCTTCCGCCAGCAGAACTACGAGCTGCTCAAGCGCTACGCCGAGCTCAAGCAGAAGCTCGTGCGCTCCGCCAAGCCCTGAGTCGCGACGTCGCCTACTCCAGGACGCCGATGAACGGCAGGTTGCGGTAGCGCTGCGCGAAGTCGAGGCCGTAGCCCACCACGAACAGATCGGGGATGGTGAACCCGAGGTAGTCGATCGGCACGTGCTTCTTCTGCCGCGACGGCTTGTGCAAGAGCGCGCACAGCTTCACCGACGCGGGGTGGCGCGTGCGCAGGTTGTCCATCAGGTAGTCCATGGTCAGCCCGGTGTCGACGATGTCCTCGACCACCAGCACGTGCTTGCCCTCGACCGGCTTGGTCAAGTCCGCGGTGATCTGCACCACGCCCGACGACTTGGTCTCGTCGCCGTAGCTGGCCAACCCGAGGAACTCGATGCGCACCTCCGTCGACGGAATGGCGCGCGCGAGATCGGCGATGAACAGGAACGAGCCCTTGAGCACGCCCACCAGCACCAGCTCGCGATCGCCGTAGTCCTGGTAGATCTGCGCGCCCAGCTCGCGGATCCGCGCCGCGATCACCTCGGCGGTGTAGAGCTCTTTGATGTTCTTCTTCTCGATCTGTTCCACGGCGGGCCCCCTAGACGAAGCTGTTGTTGATGATCTCGCCGAGCCCGCCGCCGCCCGGCACGATGTAGTGGTGATCGGTGAGCCCGCGCTCCTCGCTCCAACGCTCACCCGGTACGGTCGCCAGCACGTCGGCCGCCGACAGCCCTCGATCGAGGCGCAGCGCGTAGACCAGCACGTTCGGGTGCTGGTGGCGCACGTGCTTCAGGTATTCGGGCGTGATGATCAGGTGCACCGCGATCACCTTGAGCGGTTTGCCGTACAGATCGATCGGATACTGCTCGATCACCTTCGACACCGTCGAGCCGGTCGCACCCATCGGATCGGGGATCAACATCACCGCGCCGTCGACCGGCCCGCCGATCTTCGACGCATACAGCCCCGCGCCGGTCACGCCGCCCTTTTCGTCGACGGTGCGCGCGAGCGCCAGGTGATCCTGCCGCACCCCTTCGGGCTGCAGCACCTGGTTGAGAAAATCGAAGGTGTTCTGCGACGGCAACAGGCCCGCGCGCGCCACTGCCACCACCACCGACGGCGTCGAGATCGCGATGGTGTCGCCGCGCCACACTCCGCGCGGGGTCACGTCGATCATGCGCGTCGGCTGCGCGATCGATTGGCGCGGGAACTCCGCCGCCACCACCTCGTGCACCAGCATGCGATACAGCTCACCGACGAGCCGATTGACCTCGGGCTGCACCGTCCCCTTGGCGCACAGCTTGGCCAGCATGGTCAGCGAGAGCGGATCGGCCAGGATGTGCACGCGCTCGCCGTAGCGATGCGCGATCTCGCAGGGCCGATAGGGGAGGTTTTCGAACTGCGCGTCACTCCCGAGGAAGGGCTGTTCCGGCGACATGGGCGGCGATGCTACTCCTTGAAAAGTTCAGGGTCGAGCGGGGAATCGAGCTCGCTCGAGCTCGCCGTCACCGTGACCGAGTAGTGGCGCGCGGAGTTGTCGATCACGATGCGCGCCGGCAGCGATTGCCCGTGCACGAGCTGGAACGCCGAGAGCCGCACCGTGCGCGTCGCCTCGCTCACGATCACCGCGTCCTTCTCGACGGTGACCTTGCGTTCCGGCGGCGCGGGCTCGAGCAGGAACGCCGCCGACAGATCGCCGGCCATCGACTGGATGATCTCGCCCAGCGACGACTTCGACGGATCCTTGATCGCCTCGATCACCTTGACGCGCCCACCCACCGACAGCAGATCGAACAGCGTGATGCCGCCCGGCCCGAGCGCACGCAGCCGGAAGCGGTCGGGCCGCTCCACCGCGATCACGCCGCGCAGGCTGCGCTGGTCGTGCGTGCCGTCGGGCAGCGTGACGTCGATCGCGACCCGATGCTCGGCGCGCAGGGTCTTCCACCCGAACTGCGCCGTCGGTGCGGCGACGAGCGGTTGCGACCGATGAGCGCAAGACGTGAGCGTGAACGTGAACGCGAGCGTGAGCGCAGAGGTGAACGACTTCACTCGGCGGCCTCTTCGCGTGGCCACGTGGGCGACAGGATCACCAATCGGATCACCCTCATCGTGTCGCGAAATCCGTGAAAGTGCGTCACCCGATCCGGACCGTAGATGGTGCGGATGGGCACCTCCACGAGCGGCAGTCCCCGACGGGCCGCGTGCAACAGGAGCTCGGTCTCGGTCTCGAACCGGCGCGAGCGCAGCGCCACGTTGCGGTACAGCGCGCGCGGATAGACGCGAAAGCCGGACTGCGTGTCGGCGTGCGCGCGGCCGGCGAACTTCGAGATCCACCAGGTGGAGATGCGGTTGCCGATCCGGCTGCGGCGCGGCATGTCCTCGGGCGCGAAGCTGCGCACGCCGATCACGATCGCGCGCGGTTCGGCGAGGTGCGCCGCGATCAGCCGCGGAATCTCGGCGGCGTCGTGCTGCCCGTCGGCGTCCATGCTCAGGACCGCGCTCGCGCCCTCTTGTTCGGCAAACGCGAACGCGGTGGCCAGCGCGGCGCCCTTGCCGTGGTTCGCCGCGTGCCTGAGCACCGCATCCGCGCCGGCGGCCTCGGCGACCCGCGCCGAATCATCGCTCGAGCCGTCGTCGACCACCACCACCTCGAGCTCGAGGTCATTGGGAAGCTTCACGGCCCGCATCCTCCGGATGATCTCGGCCACCGTGTTGCGCTCGTTGAAGACGGGGACGATCACGGACAAGCTCCGAAAGACGTGCGGCTCACTGGCGCCATCCATCATCTCGAGCTCCTTCCCGGTGGTCGTCGGCCGCCGACCGGCGGGCCAGGACGTCCCCCATCATGGCTGTTGGCGGGCCGCCTGACCGCTTCGTGGCCACCGGGGCGCTGCCGGCGCCGCAGAAATGCCCTGGTCCGGGTGCGCACCACCCGTCAGGGGGCCGAGAAGAAGTCGGCCGTCCGGCGGAGACCGTCCTGGAGCGCCACCACCGGTTCCCATCCGAGCTCCCGGCGGGCGAGCGTGATGTCGGGCCGGCGCCGGGTGGGGTCGTCCACGGGAAGAGGGGCATGGACGATCTCAGAGGACGATCCCGTCACCTGGAGGACGATCCGGGCCAGCTCGAGCATGGTGTACTCATCGGGGTTGCCGATGTTCACCGGGCCCGTGATCGAACTGTCGAGCAGGGCCAAGATGCCCGCCACCTCGTCGCTCACGAAGCAGAGGCTCCTCGTCTGGGTGCCGTCGCCGTAGACGGTGAGGGGCCGGCCCGAGAGGGCCTGGGTGAGGAAGTTCGAGACGACGCGGCCGTCACCGGGGCGCAGTCGCGGCCCGTAGGTGTTGAAAATCCTGACGATCCCGACGTCGGCGTCGAGGGCCCGGTGCCACGCCATGGTGAGCGCTTCGGCGAATCGCTTGGCCTCGTCGTAGACGCTGCGGGGACCGACCGAGTTGACGTTGCCCCAGTAGCGCTCGGTCTGGGGATGGACTTCGGGGTCGCCGTAGATCTCACTGGTCGAGGCCAGAACGAACCGGGCCCCATGCGCGCCGGCCAGGCTGAGAGCCCGCCGCGTCCCCTCGCTGCCGACCGCCAGCGTCTCGAGCGGCCGGGCCAGGTAGTCCGGCGGCGAGGCGGCGCTGGCGAAATGCAGAACGGCGTCGACCGGTCCGTCGACTTCGAGCGAGACGCTCACGTCGGAGACGAGAAGCTCGAAAGAGTGGCGACCTAACAGCTCCGTCACGTTGTCGGCCGATCCCGTCGACAGGTCGTCCACGCAGACGACGCTGTCACCGCGCGCGATGAGGGCATCGCAAAGATGGGACCCCAAGAAGCCGGCACCGCCGGTGACCACCACCCGACGAGCCGTCACGGCCTTCCCACGCCGGAATAGGAGAAGCCCATCCGGCGCAGCGCCGAGGGGTCGAGCAGGTTGCGGGCGTCGATGACGGAGGGCTCCGCCAGGAGCTGCAGGACCTTGCCGAAGTCGAGCCAACGGAGCTCATCCCACTCGGTGAGCACGACCACGGCGGCGGCGCCGTCACATGCTGCATAAGCGTCGCCGGCGATTTCGACACCGTGGGGAAGCTCGGCCACGGGTGCGGTCACCGTGGGGTCGAAGACCCGCACGTGCGCGCCTTCGGCCACCATCCGCCCCACGATCTCGACGGCCGGTGAGTCGCGCCTGTCGTCGGTGCGGGCTTTGAAGGTCAGTCCCCAGGCCGCCACCTGACGGCCCGCCAGCGATCCCCCGACGGCGTGACGGATCTTGCTCATCACCGTCGACAGCTGGGTCTCGTTCGTCTGGATCACCTCGCGGAGCAGGGGGAACTCGTAGCCGCCCGATTCGGCCATGAAGAGAAGCGCCCGGGTGTCCTTGGGCAGGCACGATCCCCCCCAGCCGGGGCCGGGCCGGAGGTAGTCGAAGCCGATCCGGTGGTCGTAGGCCATCCCGAGAAGCACGTCGCGGACGTCGGCCCCCACTGCTTCGCACAGGTTGGCCACGGCGTTCACGTAGGAGAGCTTGGTGGCGAGAAAAGCGTTGGAGGCGTACTTGATCGTCTCGGCCGTGGCCGCATCGGTGACGATGAGCGGAGCCTGGGTAGCGGCGAACAGCGCGCCCACCCGGGCGGCGGCCGCCTGGTCATCGGAACCCACCACGATCCGGTCGGGGTGCAGGCAGTCGTGGACGGCCGATCCCTCGCGCAGGAACTCCGGATTGGAGACGACGGGAATCCCGGGCCGGTCGAGGAGCCGCTCGACCAGCAGAGCCGACCCGACGGGGACCGTGGACTTGTTCACCACCACGGCGCCGTAGGCCAGATACGGACCGATCTCGCGGGCCACCGACTCGAGGACGTCGACGTCGGCCGAGCCGTCGGCTCTTTGCGGGGTGGGAACGCAGAGAAAGACGAAGGCGGCGCCTTCGACGGCCCCCTTCGCCCCGGCCACGAAGCTGAGCCGCTTGGCCGCCAGGCCCTCGGACAGCAGCTCCGCCAGACCGTCCTCCAAGATGGTCGGCTCCCCCCGCGACAACCGGGCCACCTTCTCCTCGTCCGACTCGCCGCAGCAGACCCGGTAGCCGAGATGGGCCAGACAGACGGCCGTGGTCAGCCCCACGTAGCCGGCCCCGATGACGGCCAGGGTGAGCTCGGACGGATCGGGGGCGTCACTCAGCGGACTCATGGTGCCTCCAGGGGCGCGGCCAGAACGGCCACCAGCCGGTCGAGCCCGTCGCGCCAGTCGGGCAGAAGGGTCAGACCGCCCAGGCGCAGCGCGGCGTTGTCGAGCACGGAATTGGCGGGACGAGGGGCGGGGCGGGGGGGATCGAGTTCGGCTGTGGCGATGGGCTCCACCCTCGACGGGTCGTGGCCGGCGGCGTCGAGGACGGCCCCGGCGAACTCGTACCACGAGGCCACTCCCTGATTGGTCACGTGGAAGACGCCGGGCAGCCGCTCGGTGGCGAGCATGGCCACCGTTGCGGCCAGGTCGGCGGTGAACGTCGGGCTGCCGCGCTGGTCGTCCACGAAGCGCAGCGGCCCGTCACCGGCGGCGAGGCGCAGAACGGTGGAGACCATGTTGCCGCCGTGCGCGCCGCACACCCAGGAGGTCCGGATGACGGTGGCCGAGGAGTCGAGCTCCTGCTCACCGCCGAGCTTCGACCGGCCGTAGACGGACAGGGGATGGGGAAGGTCCCACTCGAGATAGGGCCGGTCCGACGTGCCGTCGAAGACGTAGTCGGTCGAGATGTAGACGAGATGGGCGCCGTGACGACGCGCCGCGGTGGCCATGTGCCGGGTGCCCATCGCGTTGGTGGCGAAGGCCCGATCGGGATCGGCCTCGCAGGCGTCGACCGCCGTCCACGCCGCGGTATGGACGACCACGTCGGGCCGGATCGCCTCCATGATCGACTCGACGGCGCAACGGTCGGTCACGTCGAGCTGGGAGTGATCGGTCCCCACCACGTCGATCTTGGCCACCCCCACCGTCCGGGCGTCGGTCCGTCCGCCGGCGGGAACCCCACCGGACAGGACGTCGACCAGGTCACGGCCGAGCTGACCGGCGGCCCCGGTCACGAGCACTCTCATAGGGTCCGGCCTCAGGCCGGGTCGGTGGTCCCGGTGGCGCCGGAGCCCCACGAGGTCTCCACCACCGGGGCCCGGTCCCGCAGCGGCTCCCACCAGGCCCGGTTGGCCGCGTACCAGCGGACGGTCTCGGCCAGACCCTCTTCGAACGAGACGGACGGCTCCCACCCGAGCTCGGTCCTGATCTTGGAGCAGTCGAGCAGGTACCGCCGGTCGTGTCCGGGCCGGTCGGGGACGATCTCCTTCAGGGAGTCGGGCTTGCCCAGGGCGCCGAGCACGGCGTCGGCGATCTCCT
>PNAM01000038.1 GCA_003170275.1 Myxococcales bacterium | reverse complement strand
GCGCGTACTTCTCGGTCTCGGCGGTGCGAAACTGCGCCAGGCCGTTCTCCGCCAGGTACTCGCCGAGGATCCGCTTGAGCGACTGCGGCGGGAACGCCACCGGCAGCCCGAAGCTCGCGTCGTAATTGCACATGCACACGTACGCCGCCAGCTGCGGCGGCCGGCCGCGATCGAAGCCGTCGAAGACCGGCGCGGTGAGCGCGCGGGTCAGCTCGCGGGCGCGGTCGGCGCGGAAGTTGAAGAACACCACGCCGTCGCCGTCGCGGATCGTGCCGTTCGGATCGACCAGGATCGGCTCGACGAACTCGTCGTTCTTGCCGCGCACGTAGGACTCGTCGATGGCGCGCGCGGCGTCGCTGCAAGCCAGCCCCTTGCCGTCGACCAGCAGGCGGTAGGCCTGGGCGACGCGCTCCCAGCGGTTGTCGCGGTCCATCGCGTAGAACCGCCCGACCAGCGTCGCGATCTTGCCGACGCCGATCTTCGCGAGCTCGGCCTCGACCCCGCGCACGACCGCGCCGGCGCTCTTGGGTGGCGTGTCCCGCCCGTCGAGGAACGCGTGCCAGTAGACGCGATCGAGCCCGCGCCGCTTGCACAGCTCGAGGATTGCGTAGGCGTGTTCGAGCGACGAGTGCACGCCGCCAGGGCTGGTCAGCCCGCAGAGGTGCAGCCGTCCGCCTGATCGCTTCACCTTTTCGATGGCCTCGATGAGCACCGCGTTCTCGAAGAAAGCGCCGTCGCTGATCGCCTTGTTGATGCGGGTCAGCTCCTGATAGACGATGCGCCCCGAGCCCATGTTCATGTGGCCGACCTCGGAGTTGCCCATCTGACCGTCGGGCAGCCCGACCGCCAACCCCGAGGTCTGGATGAGCGTGTGCGGGTACTCGCGATAGAGCCACTCGAAGGTGGGGGTGTGCGCGAGGCGGATCGCGTTGCCCGCCTTCTCGGCGCGCTCCCCGAATCCATCCAGCACCACCAGCACCGTCCGCTTCATGCTTCCTTCTACCGCAATCGTGGCGCAATCGTGGCGCAATCACGCGCGGTGGTACGGCTCGCCGCGCACGATGCTCAGCGCGCGGTAGAGCTGCTCGATCAGGACCAGGCGCGCGAGCCGGTGCGGCAGGGTGAGCCGGCCCAAAGACCAGTGAAAATTCGCACGCTTGACCAGCTCGGGGGGCAGTCCGTCGGCGCCGCCGATGAGGAACGTCAGGCCGGCCTCGCCGTGATCCATGGCCTTCTTGAGCGCCTGCGCCAGCTCGTCGGAGGAGAGCTGCTTGCCGCGCTCGTCGAGCGCCCACACCTGCGCGCGCGTCGATTTGGCCAGCCGTTTCTCCAGCTCGGCGGTGTCGCGCACCTCGACGATCTCGAGCGGCAGCTTGCCGCGCATGCGCTTCGCATATTCCTCGCATCCTTCCGCGACCCAGGCTTCGCGCAACTTGCCGACTGCCAACACGGTGAGCTTCACGCGATCACTATATAATGAGGGGGTGCGAGTCTGCCTCCTCACCGCGCTGGTGGCCGTTGGCTGCTCGGGCGGGCCCACCTCGCTCCTGCTCGAGGTGCAGCTCGGCGACGGCGAGCGGGCGCCCTCGACCTTGCACGTCAACGTCTACGACGCGCACGCCGCGCTGGTGCGCGATCAGACCTTCCCGAACCCGCAGCTCCCCGGCACCGTCGTGATCCGCGGCCTGCCGGACGTCGGCCAGACGCTGCGCACCGCGGTGCTGGGCACCTCCATGGGCGGCATCACCTTGGGCGGCGGGCGCATCGACCTGATCGCGCACCAGCAGGTGCACCTGGTGGTGGTGCTGCGCGCGTCGACCGCCGATGCGGACGCGGACGGCGTGCCCGACGAGATCGACGATTGCCCGGCGGTGCAGAACGGCGGGCAGGAAGACGCCGACGGTGACGGTGTGGGTGATGCGTGCCAGGGCGGCGCGGATCTGGCGATGATGGCGGGCGATGATCTGTCGCCGCTCCCCGATGCGGGGCCGGCGGATCTGGCGTCCCCGTCCTTGTGCCCGGGGTCGACGGTCGCGCTGTGCGAGAGCTTCGAGAGCGGCACGATCGACGCGCGCTGGGATCAGATCAAGCTGAACGCCACCCTCACCGTCGACGACACGCGGGCCAAGCGCGGCACCCATTCGCTGCACGTGCACACCGCCGCGCTCGCCGCCGGGTCGAGCTCGCAGGGTGAGCTGGGCGAGATGCAGACCGTGCCGATGGGCGACTTCTTCGTGCGCTCGTACATCTATCTCTCCTCGCCGCCCATCGAGGTGCGCTTGTTGGGCGCGGAGCAGTCGGCCTCGCCGTATCTGGGCGTGAACGTGAACGTCGCGGCGGGCGGGTTGAGCACCTACAACAACGCGGCCGTGCCGGACGTCTACAACGGCTCGACGACGACCGTGCCGCTCGACGACTGGTTCTGCCTCGAGACCGAGACTGTCGTCGGCACGCCAGGCGTGCTGCACGTGTGGCTGAACGATGTGGAGGTGACGGCGCTCGGCCTGGCGCAGGACACCCAGACGACGCCGCTCATGGACGAGATCTTCGTGGGGTTGCAGTTCTATCAGCCGCCGAAGGCGATCGCCGCGTTCGACGCCTGGTACGACGAGATCGTCGTCGACGGGGCGCGCATCGGCTGCGCGCGCTAACCAAGCGCTAGCTACCCGCTCACAGGCCGTAGCCTTCTTCCGCCTGCAGGCGGGCATCGGGCGGGATCTCGATCGGCACGCGCGGCGCGTCGATCCACAGCCCTTCCAGATCGTAGAATTCGCGCACCGGGTGGTAGAAGACGTGCACCACCAGGTCCCCGAAATCGAGCAGCGTCCAGTGACCATCGCGCTTGCCCTCGATGCCGAGCTGGGTGCAGCCGCGCTCCCGGAGCGCATGCGACACCCCCTCGGCGACCGCCTGTACATGCCGGTCCGAGCGTCCCGAGAGCAACAAGATGTAATCCGTGTAAGACGACTGCTCCCGTACATCGAGGAGCATTGGTTCGAGGCCCTTCTTGTCGAGCGCCGCCTCCATCGCCTCCATCGCCATTTGTCTACTGTTCAAGGTCCTTTCACCTCCTGTTAGGATCTCGTTTGTCCCTCTCCGAAAACCACGAACTTGGTGGTGGTGAGCTCTTCGGCGCCCATCGGCCCGTAGGCGTGCAGGCGCGTCGTCGAGATCCCGATCTCGGCTCCCAGACCGAGCTCGCCACCATCGGCAAAACGGGTGGAGGCATTGACCACCACCGTCGAGGAATCGACCTCGTCTACGAAGCGCCGCGCCGCCTCGGGATCGCGCGTGACGATCGCCTCGGTGTGGCTCGAGCCGTAGCGCTCGATGTGGCGGATGGCCTCGTCGAGCCCGTCGACCACTCCGATCGCGCAGATCAGATCGAGGAACTCGGTGGCGAAGTCCTCGTCGGTGGCGGGCTTCATGCTGGGGACCAGCTGGCGGGCCCTGGCGTCGCCGCGGAGCTCGACGCCGGCCTCTTGCAGGCGCTCGGCGAGCTTGGGCAGGAACGACTTCGCGATCGGCTCGTCAATCAGAATCGTCTCCGCGGCGTTACAGACGCCGGGTCGCTGCACCTTCGCATTGTAGCAGATCTCGAGCCCGCTCGATTCCGATGCCGTGCGCTCGACGAAAACATGACAGTTCCCGCGATAGTGCTTGATCACGGGGATGCGCGAGCGCTCGGCCACGAAGCGGATCAGCGCCTCGCCGCCGCGCGGGATGACCAGGTCGATCTCCTGGTCGCGCTGGAGCAGCGCGGTCATCGCCTCGCGATCGGTGGTCGGCAGGAGCTGCACGGCCTCGCGCGGCAACCCGCCGGCGATCAGGCCGTCTTCGATGCAGCGGGCGAGCGCCTGGTTGGAGCGGAACGCCTCGGAGCCGCCGCGCAGCACGACCGCGTTGCCGGCGCGCACGCACAGCGCGGCCGCGTCGGTGGTGACGTTGGGGCGCGACTCGTAGATGATGGCGATCACGCCGAGCGGAATGCGCCGCCGGCCGATCTTGAGGCCGTTGGGGCGCACCCACTCCTTGACGATCTGCCCCACCGGATCGGGCAGCGCGGCGATCTCGCGCACCGCGCGCTGCACCCCCGCGAGCCGCTGCGCGTCGAGCCGCAGGCGATCGAGCATCGCCGGGGCGAGCCCGCTGGCCTCGGCGGCGGCGACATCCTCGGCGTTGGCGGCGAGCACCTCGTCGCGCCGGCGGCCCACCGCGTCCGCGATCGCCAGCAAGGCGGCGGTGCGCTTCGCGGCGCCAGCCTTGGCGACCTGTCGCCCGGCCGCGCGGGCAGCCTTGGCAATTCGCTCGATCGTGCTCTCGATGGACGTGTCCACTACCTGTTTCAAGGCTAGCAGAATCTCACAGCAGCACCAGATCGTCGCGGTGGATCACTTCCTCGACGGCGCGATAGCCGAGCAGCGCCTCGACGTCGGCCGAGCGCTTGCCGGCGATCTTCTCGATCTCGGCGGAGTCGAACGCGCACAACCCGCGCGCGAACTCGGCGCCGCTCTCGTCGGCGACGCGTACCGGCTCGCCGGCGCCGAAGTGTCCGTCGACGCGGCGGATGCCCGACGGCAAGAGCGACTTTCCACCCTGCTCGAGCGCGCGCCGCGCCCCGGCGTCCACCACCAGCGTGCCGGCCGGCTTGAGCGCATAAGCGATCCAGTGCTTGCGGCTCTGCAGGCGCGTGACGCTCGGCCAGAACACAGTTCCCGCGTCCGCGCCGTCGAGCAGCGACGAGACCGGCCGGTCGCGCCGCCCCGAGGCGACCAGGGTGACCACGCCGAAGCGGCCGGCCACGCGCGCGGCCTCGACCTTCGACGCCATGCCGCCGGTGCCCACGCCCGACGCGCTGCCGCCCGCCACCGGCCGCGCCTCGCGATCGATGTCGTGCACCTCGGACAACAGCCTTGCGCCTTCGGCCGGGTTGCCGTCGTGCAGGCCGTCGACGTCGGTGAGGATGACCAGCGCGTCGGCCTCCACCAGCGACGTCACCAGCGCGGCGAGCTGGTCGTTGTCGCCGAACTTGATCTCGTCGACGCTCACGGTGTCGTTCTCGTTGATCACCGGCACCGCGCCCAGCCGCAACAGCTCGCCGAGCGCGTGGCGCGCGTTCAGGTAGCGGCGGCGATCGCGCACGTCGTCGTGGGTGAGCAGGACCTGCCCGGAGTTCAGCCCGTGCGCCTCGAGCGCTCGTTCGTAGACGTGGATCAGCCGGCCCTGCCCGACGGCCGCGGCGGCCTGCAGGCCGGGCATGGTGCGCGGCCGCTCGGCGAGCCCGAGGCGCCGCACGCCGAGCGCGATCGCGCCGGAGGTGACGATCACCGTCTGCACGCCGCGATCGGCGAGCACGCGCGCCTCGCCGGCCAGCACCCCCACCATCTTGTCGACGTCCTCGGCCAAGAGCCGGCTGCCGATCTTCACCACCACCCGCCGCGCGGCGGCCAGCTCGCTGCGCAGTCTCACGTTCCGTCGGGGCGAATGGCGTTGGCGGCGACCCAGGCGAGATCGAACGACTCGGTGAGCGCGACGATGTACCCGCGCTCGGCCTGGGCCACTTCGGATTCCACGCCCTGCACCGCGCGCTTGACGTAGGACGACGACGCCGCGCTCTCGACGCGCTCCTCGATCCCGGGGCCCTTGCGCCACGACGAAAATACGCCTGATGGGCGCGGCATCTTGAGCGCCGCCGCGCCCATCAGGCGCAAGGCCTTCTTGAAGGTGCGCGAGATCGCCTCCGAGCGCGCCTGCTTCGCCGACAGATCGATCGACGCGCGCAACAGCGCCGCCTTCTTGCCGTCGACGGCGGCACCGACGTGATGCTGCGCGCAGTAGTGATCGAACAGCGTGCCCAGGTAGAACGTCTGCACCGCCTCGTCGGCGCGCCGCACGATCATGATCGACGCGGCGAGCTTGCGAAACGCGCGCTTGGTGCCGCCGATGGCGATCGCGCCGATGCTCGCCGCGGTCAAGACGCGCGACCCCGACGGGTGCGCCAGCTCCTCGACGGCGTTCGCGTCGACGTCGACCTTGCGGGCCTCCGCGATGCGCCGGATCAGCGCCGAGCGCACCGCGCCGGCGAGCAGGTCGTCGAGGTACGGCACTGGCACCATGCCCGCCGCGCCCGCCGCCAGCGCGCGCGTCAGGATCAAGGTGCGGTTGCCCTTCAGGTGCTCGGTCGAGGTCGTCTTGCGCTCGCTCATTTCAGTCCTTCCAGTAACTCTTGGCGATCCAACATCGGCCGCACGCGGTGCGGTGAGGCCACGGCCTCGGCGGGCGCGCCAAACGCGTCCGCCTCGGACGCCGCCGCAGTCTGTTTGTACGACACGGTCACCGAAAACGGGCCCTTTACGCCCTCTCTCTCGAATGTGTAAGACGCTTCCAGCCGCGCCGCCAGCAGCGCACCGCTCGCCGCGTCGAGAATCAGCTCGCCGTCGACGTAACGCACCGCCACGCTGTCGCGCCAGGCCTTGCCCGGATCGCTCTCGCGCGGGCCGGATGCCGGCGAGGCGGTTGCGCTCAGCTTGAGCCGCACGCCCGCGCGCCCCGCGACCTGCAGGTGCCCTTCTTCCTTCACCTGGAGCCAACGCTCGAGGACCTGGAGATAATCCCCGGCGACCCCCTCGACGGTGGCGCGCAGGCGATCGAGCTCGTCGCCTTCCGGTCGCCGCCGCACGAACTTGCCGAAGCGCGCCTTGACGTACAGCTCCCCACCGGTGACCACCGCCTCGGTGCCGCCACCGCGCGTGTTCTCGTGCACCAGGTGCAGCGCTCCCTTACCGTCGGAGTCGAGCCGGTAGCTCTCCTCGAGCGTCTCCGCCGGCTTGCCGGGCGGCTCGATCTTGAGCGTCGAGGTGGCCTCGAGCCGGTGCGCGCCCAGCTTCTTGTCGACCTCGCGGCCGGGCAGCGAGACGGCGCGCTCGAGCTCGGCCGGGCGGGTGAGCTGGGCCACGTCGATCGCATAGCTGGCCACGCGCGTGGACAGGCCGAGGTTCTCGTCGCCCGGGTGCGAGCAGCCCCCGGCGATCAGCGCGAATAGGACGAAACTCGACCGCATTTACCCTATAAGGCTAGCATGGTTTACGCGTGACCTCTCCCAGCGACGGCCCGCTCGCGCTGCTCGTCCGCCCGCCCTGGGGCTGGGCGCTGGCGGCGCTGTGGGGCGCGCTGTGGGGCAGCTTCTTCAACGTGTGCATCTACCGGATCGGCCTGTACGAATCGGTGGTGCGCCCGCGCTCGCGCTGCCCGTCGTGCGGCACGCCGATCGCCGGCTTCGACAACGTCCCGATCCTGAGCTGGCTGGTGCTCGGCGGCCGCTGCCGTCACTGCCGCGCGCCGATCTCGCTGCGCTACCCGCTGATCGAGGCGCTCTCGGCCGGGTTGGCGTTGGGCGTGTACGCGCGCTTCGTCGCCGGTCGTCCCGAGATCGACGCGGTGGTGCTCGCCTCGCATTTCTTCGTCTACTTCGCGTTCGCCGGCACGCTGCTGGTGCTGGCCGGGATCGACTTCGATCACAAGCTCCTGCCCGACCGCATCACCATGCCGGCGCTCCCGATCTTCTTCGTCGCGGGCCTGCTCTTGCGCGACGTGCCCGACGTGGCGGTGCTGGGCGGGCTGGTGCCGGGCGGCGAGCAGCTGCTCGGCATCGTGCTCGGCTATGGCGTGGTCGCGCTCACCGTCGAGCTCTCGTACGTGATCCTCGGCCGTGAGGGCATGGGTTACGGCGACGCCAAGCTGCTGGCGCTGGTCGGCGGCCTGCTCGGCTGGCGCGGCGTGGTGGTGACCTTCTTCGGCGCGCCGTTCATCGGGCTGTTCGTGTTGGTCCCAGCGCTGGCCGCGCGCCGCCGCCGGCTGTTCGGGCTGGAGGTGCCGTTCGGTCCGTTCCTCGTCGGTGCGGCGCTGGCGTATCTGTACTTCGGCCACCTGCTTCCGGCGCCGCTCACCTTCCTCGCGCCCTGAGCCGCCCCGCTATCTGGCGAGCGCCGCCTCGACGTGGTGCAGCCGATCGTTGCCCCAGAACAGCTCCTCGCCGACGAACAGCGCGGGCGCGCCGAACACGCCGCGCGTGATCGCTTCGTCGGTGTTGGACTTGAGCCGCTCCTTGATCTCGGGCCGCTCGATCGCCGCGAGCGCCTGCTCGGGATCGATCCCGCCCGCCTTGGCGATCGCGCGCAGCGTCTCGTCGGAGGTGACGTCGCGATCTTCGGCCCAGGTGGCGCGAAACGCCGCCAACGTGACCGGCCCCGCCTTGCCCTGCTCGTCGCCGTATAGACACAGCCGCATCGGCTTGATCGCGTTGATCGGAAAGCGCGAGTTCATCTGAAACGGCACGCCGTACTGCTGCGACCAGCGCGGCAGATCCTTCATCATGAAAGCCGCCTTGGCCGCCACCGCCGCCGGCATGTTGTTGCCGCTGGCCTTGAACACCGCGAACAACACCATCGGCTTCCAGGCCACCGTCGCGCCGTGCCTGGCGGCGATCGCCTCGAGCTGGGTCGCCGCCAGATAGCTGTAGGGGGAGGACAGGTCGTAGAAGAACTCGATCGCTTTCGCCATGCGGCGACTGTAATGACGCGCTAGTCGAAGATCAAATCGACGCCGTGCTGGGCCAGGCGGCGGGCGGCGCCGGCTGCGCGCGGGCCGCGATCGTGCGCGAGGCACCAGTCGGCGTGCTCGGCGAGCAGGGCCAGCTCGAGCGTGCGACCGAGCGTGAGCGCGAACCGCCGCGCGCCCGCCTCGACCCCGCGCGCGTCGCCCAGGTGCGACGAGAGCCACGCGCCGGCGTGATCGGTCGCCGCGCGCGCGGTCGCCACACACGGCGCCAGCTCGGGCGATGTCGCCGCCGACAGGTGACGGGTGATCTCGCCGCGCAGCGCCTCGACCGTTCCGTCGGTGGAGAGCGCGCGCAGCGCATCGAGCGACAGCACGTTGGTGGTGCCCTCCCAGATCGGCAGCACCTGCGCATCACGCAAGATGCGCGGCACGCCGGTGTCCTCGACGTAGCCCGCGCCGCCGAACGCCTCCAGCACCTCCGACGCGACCGCCACCGCCTGCTTGGCGGTGGTCAGCTTGGCGAGCGGGGTGAGCAGGCGCAAGAGCTTGTGCTCCTCCTCGGTGCAGGTGCCCGCTTCCTTGCGGCCGATCAGCTCGGCGGCGCGGAACGACAGCATGAACGCGCCCGAATATTCCGCCTCGAGCCCGGCCAGCGTGTCGGCGTGCAGCGGCTTGTCCTCGAGCGGCGCGCCGAACGCCACGCGCCGGTGCGCGTAGTCCCGCGCGAGCGCGATGCCGCGCCGCATGCCCGCCGCCGAGAGCACCGCGTTCCAGGTGCGCGTGATGTTGAGCATCGAGCTGATGTTGCGGATCCCGTCGGACAGCCCGGCCACCGGCACCGCGCGCGCGCCGTCGAGTGTGAGCTCGGCGGTCGGCACCTTGCGCGTGCCGAGCTTGTCCTTGAGCCGGTTGACCTGGATGTGGTTGTAGTGCCCGTGCTCGTCGCGCATCTCCAGGTAGAACAGCGCCAGCCCGCGCCCGCCCGGCCCGTTCGCCTCCGGCCGTGCCAGCGTGAGCGTCATCTGCGAGGTGGTGGCGCTGGTGAACCACTTGGTGCCGTACAGCCGCCAGCCGTCGCCGTCCTGTTTGGCGATGGTCTCCGACAGGCCCACGTCCGAGCCGCCGGTGCGCTCGGTCATCCACTGCCCCGAGGTCCACATCTTCGCCGGATCGCGCGAGGTCAGCCGCGTCACCGCGCGCTCGACCAGCGGCGCGTTGCCGTGATCGCTCAGCGTGCGCGCCGCGCCGTCGGTCATCGCCAGCGGGCACGAGTACACATCACACGACGGATCGACGACATACGCGCGCGCGAACTGATCGAGCCGCGAGTGCTCGCCGTGCTTGCGCTCGTAGGCGACCGCCACCAGCCCGAAGCGCGCCGCGATCACCTGCGCTTCCTTCCACAGCGGCGTGACCTCGATCTGGTCGACGCGGTGCCCCCACGCATCCCACTGCGTGAGCCGCGGCTCGTTCAGCCGATCGGCGAGCTGCAGCCGATACAGGTGCCCGCCCGCCAGCTCCCCCAGCTCGCGCAGCTCCGGCTCGATCTGCTTGCGATGATCCGGGGCGAGCGTGCGATCGAGATACTCGCGCAAGAGCAGGTCGTCGTCGAATTGATTGCCCAGGCCGGGCGGGTCCTGAAAGAACGCCATGACGGCATTCTACCGTTATTTACCCGCGATCAGCGCCGCCGCGCCCAGCACGCCCGCGCTCTCGCCGAGCGTCGACTCCACCATCTCGAAGCCTTCGAGCGCCGGCCTCGACACCGACTCCTGAAAAAAGTGCATCGTGTGCCGGCGCAGCTCGCTGGATTTCTCCCAGACGCCGCCGCCCATGACCAGCCGGCTCGGGTTGAGCGTGGTGACCGCGTTGGCCATCGCCACGCCGAGCAGGCTGCCGGCCTGCTCCATCAGCTCCGACGCGTAGCGATCGCCGCGCTTGGCCGCCTCGTCGAGGTGGCCGGCGTGCAGGTGCTCGAGCCCGCCCGCCAGCTCGACCGCCAGGCTGGTGGTCTTCTGCAGATCTTCGCGCGCGATCGCCTGCAGGTTGCGGCCGGACACATACGCCTCCAGGCAGCCGTGCATGCCGCAGCCGCACAGGCGCCCGTTGGGGATCACCTTGATGTGCCCGAACTCGCCGGCCAGGTGGCTGGCGCCGATGTACAGCTTGCCGTCGGCGACGATACCCGCGCCCACCCCGGTGCCGACGAAGCAGAAGAACACGTCGCGCACCCCGCGCGCGCTGCCGTAGGTGGCCTCGCCGAAGGCGATTGCGTTCAGATCGTTGTAGATCTCGGTGCGCTCGCCGACCCGCTTGCGCAGCGCCGCGCGGAAATCCACCTCGCGCCAACCGAAGTTGGGCGCGTTCACCACCACGCCGGTCCAGCCGCGCAACATGCCCGCGAAGCCCACGCCCACGCCGGCGCGCTCGTTCTTCGGATCGACCGCCTTGACCACCCGCTCGACGGTGGCGGCCACGCCCTCGGGCGACTTATCGGAGACCGTTTCCTTGGCGTCCCCGCCCAGGATCTGCCCGGCGGCCACGTCCACCAGCGCAGCGCGCACATTGGTCCCACCAAAATCGACGCCGACGGCTCTCATTTGTTCAGCTCCCCTTCGATCTTCTTGATCTCGCCCTGCACCCACGACTGCAGCTCGGCGAGCCGCTTGGCCGACTCCGCCTCGAAGCGCAGCACCAGCGCGGCCTGCGTGTTCGACGCGCGCACCAGCGCCCAGCCGTCCTTCCACAGCACGCGCGCGCCGTCGACGTCGACCACCTCGACGATCCCGTGGTCCTTCTTCTGGAAGCGCGCCACCGCCCGCTTGACCACCTCGAACTTCACGTCGTCCGAGATCTCGTAGCGGATCTCCGGCGTGTTGTGCAGCACCGGCAGCGTGTCGACGTGCTGCGCGAGCGTGAGGTCGCCGCGCGAGAGCAGCTCGACCAGCCGCGCCGCCGAGTAGATCGCGTCGTCGAAGCCGTGGTAGCGATGCTGAAAAAAGATGTGCCCGCTCATCTCGCCGGCGAGCAGCGCGCCGGTCTCCTTCATCTTCTCTTTGATGAGCGAGTGGCCGACCTTCCACATGATCGCGTTGCCGCCGGCCTTGGCGATCTCGTCATACAGCGCCTTGGAGCACTTCACCTCGGACACGAAGGTGGCGCCCGGCTGCTCCTTCAAGATCGCGCGCGCGAACAGGATCATGAGCTGATCGCCCCACACGATCCGGCCCTTCGCATCGACCACGCCGATGCGATCCGCGTCGCCGTCGAGCGCGATGCCGACCTCCGCGCCGGTGTCCGCGACCATCTTCTTCAGATCGGCGACGTTCTTCTCGACCGTCGGATCGGGGTGATGGTTGGGAAAATTTCCGTCGGGCTCGCAGTACAGCTCGCTCACCTCGAACCCCAGGCTGCGGATCAGCGTCGCCGCCGGCCCGCCCATCCCGTTGCCCGCGTCCACCACCACCTTGAAGCGACGCGGCCCGAGCTCGATGCGCTTCTTGGCCATCTCGAGGTACGGCGCGATCATCTCGCGCTCCTCGCACAGCCCCATGCCGGTCTCGAAGTCCCTCTTCTCGATCAGCACGCGCAGTTGCTGAATCTCCGCGCCGTGGATGGTGCTCTTGCCGCGCAAGATCTTGAACCCGTTGTCCTCGGGTGGGTTGTGGCTGCCGGTGATCATCACGCCGCCGTCGGAGTCGAAGTGGAACACCGAGTAGTACAAGATCGGCGTGGCGACCAGCCCCACGTCGTAGAGGTTCATGCCCGTGGACAAAAGGCCCATCTTGAGGTTGGCATAGAGCCGCGGCGAGGTTACCCGGCAGTCGCGCCCGAGCGTGATGCGCTTGGAGCCGGCGCGCTTGAGGTGGGTGCCGATGGCGCGCCCGAGATCGAGCGCGAAGGCGTCGTCCAGATCGCGGTCGCCGTTGCCACGAATGTCGTACTCACGAAATACGCGCGGGTTCATGAGGGCTCCCCAAAAGGAAAGGATCTATAGATAGGCGTCTCGCTTCGAGCTTTCAAGCGCGCGGACGATCTCCTTGACCTCCTGCGCGCGATCTTTCGGCAAGACCAGGACCGCTTCGGCGGTGGCGACGATCACCAGATTCGAGACGCCGACCGCCGCGACCAGCCGCCCGGGCTCGGCGTACAGGATGTTGCCGTGCGCGTCGTGCGTGACCGACTCGCCGAGCGTGAAGTTGCCGTCGGCGCCGGCCGGCCCGAGCGTGCCGAGCGCGCTCCACGAGCCCACGTCGCTCCAGCCGAAATCGCCGGGCACCACCGCCACCTCGCCGGCCTTCAGCTTCTCCATCACGCCGTAGTCGATCGACGTCGACGGCGCCTTCGGATAGAGCGCGGCGGTCTCGGCCGGGCGCGCGTGGATCTGATCGAGGATCTCCCCGAGCGCCGGCAGGTGCGCGCGGATCGCCTCGAGGATGCGCGAGGCCTTGAAGAAGAACATGCCCGAGTTCCACAGATACTTCTTCGACGCCAGGTACCCCTCGGCGGTCGCGCGGTCCGGCTTCTCGACGAAGCGCTGCACCACGAACGCGCCGCCCGCCAGCGCCTCGCCCATCTCCACATAGCCGAACCCGGTCTCCGGCGCGGTCGGCTGGATCCCCACCGTCACCACCAGCCCGCGCGCCGCCACCTCGAGCGCGCGCGCCAGCGCCTGCGCATACGGCGCCGGTTTGGACACGTACTGATCGGACGGAATCACCGCCAACAATCCCTCGGGATCGCGGCGCAGCACCTCGACGGCGCCCAGCCCGATGCACGCGGCGGTGTTGCGCGCCTGCGGCTCGATCACGATGTTGCGCGTGGGCACCGACGGGGCGGTGCGCTGCACCTCGGACACCTGGTCGGCCGCGGTCACGACCAGGATGCGCTCGGCAGGCGCCACGCCGAGCACGCGCTCGACGGTGGCGCCGAGCAGGGTCTTGCCGCCGGGCAAGATCGGCAGGAACTGCTTGGGGCGCCGCTTGCGGCTGGCCGGCCACAGCCGCGTGCCGCCGCCCCCGGCCATGATCAGCACGTACGCGTCACCCGCCATGCAAGCCGTCTTATCACATCTCGTGGTAGCTTTCTGTCGTGGATCTCAAGCGTTCGTATGGCGGTCACGTAGCGAATCTGCAGCGGGCGTACGAGCGCGCGCTCGCCGACGCGGGCCTCGATGCGGTGGTGCTGCACTCGGGCTCGCTCCATCCGCGCTCGAGCTTCGACGATCAGTTCTGGTCGCTGCGCCCGACGCCGCACTTTCAGCACTGGCTGCCGCTCGCCGCGCCCGAGTGCGCGCTGCTGGTGCGCGCCGGTCAGCGGCCGCGCCTGATCTGGCTGCGCGAGCGCAACTTCTGGGAAAATCCGGCGCCGCCCGATTCGGACCATTGGCAGTCGCAGTTCGAGATCGTCTACGTCGAAGAGGCCGCCGACGCGCGCGCGCACCTGTTCCCGTCGGGGCGCCTGGCGTTCCTCGGCGAGGACGAGCGGCGCGCGGCCTCGTGGCGCCTGGCCGATCAGATGAATCCGCCCGAGCTCGTCAAGGCGCTCGATCGCCTGCGCGTGATCAAGAGCGAGTACGAGATCCTCTGCCTGGACGAAGCGAATCGTCGCGCCGCCGCCGGGCATCACGCAGTGTCGGCCGCGTTCCGCGACGGCGATCGCTCCGAGCTCGACCTGCACCTCTTGTACCTGCAGACCACCGCGCAAGATGATCCGGAGACCCCGTACAAGAACATCGTCGCGCTCGGTGCGCACGCCGCGACGCTGCACCACATCAGCTACGACAAGCAGGCGCAGCACCGGCCGGCCGAGTCGCTGCTGCTCGACGCGGGCGCGGTCTATCAGGGTTACTGCAGCGACATCACGCGCACCTTCGTCAAGGGCAGCGGCGCGGCGCAGTCGACGTTCGCCGAGCTGGTCGCGCGCGTCGAGGGCATGCAACAGCGGCTGTGCGGCGAGATCGCGGTGGGCCAGCCCTACGAGCGGCTGCACGAGCGTGCGCACGAGGAGGTCGGCGCGATTCTGGCCGGCGCCGGCGTGGCGAAGATGAGCGCGGACGAAGCGGTGGCGTCGGGCGTGACGCGCGCGTTCTTCCCGCACGGGCTTGGTCACTCGCTCGGCCTGCAGTGCCACGACGTCGGCTGCGCGGAGATCAAGCCCAAGGCGTCCAACCCGTTTCTGCGCAACACCATGACCATCGCGCCCGGCCAGGTGTTCACCATCGAGCCGGGCATCTACTTCATCGAGCTCCTGCTCGGGCCCCTGCGCGCTTCGGAGCCGCGCATCGATTGGAAGCTGGTCGACGCGCTGCAGCCGCTCGGCGGCGTGCGGATCGAAGACGACCTGCACGTCCTGGCCGGCGCGCCCGCACAGAACCTCACGCGCGCCCATCTGCCGACATGAGGGCGACGTGAGGGCAACGTGAAGACCCCCTTTCGCATCGGTACCGCCACCTACCTGCGACCGGTCGAGCGCACCGACGCCGCGACCATCCAACCGTGGATGAACGACCTCGAGGTCACGCGCAACCTCACCCGCTTTCTGCCCATCAGCCTCCAGGCGCAGGAGGCCTTTCTCGACGGGATGGGCGAGCGCGGCGACGTCGTCCTCGGCATCGCCGACAAGGCCTCCGATGCGCTGGTCGGCGTGTGCGGGCTGCACGACCTCCACTGGCAGACGCGCCAGGCAGCCTTCGGCATCACCGTCGGTGACAAGGCCGCGCAAGGCAAGGGCCACGGCACCGAAGCCACGCGCCTGATGGTCGGGTTCGCCTTCGAGACGCTCAACCTGAACCGCGTGTGGCTCAAGGTGTACGAAGGCAACGATCGCGCGGCGCGCGTCTACGAAAAAGCCGGCTTCCGCAAAGAGGGCGTGTTGCGCGACGACGCCTTTCGCGACGGCCGCTACCGCGACTCGATCGTCTACGGCATCCTGCGCGCGGAGTGGAAACCGTGAGCGAGCTTCAGCGGCTCACGGCCCTCACCCTGTCGCTGCAGGATCGGCTCTCGCTCGACGTGCTCCTGCAGCGGATCGTCGACGGCGCGGCCGCGCTCCTCGACACGCCGCGCGTCTCGGTGCGGCTGCTCGACCCGACCCGCACGCGCCTGCTCGCGACCTGCCGCGCGGGCGCCTCGCTGCACCTCAACCCCGGCTCGGAGTTCCAGCTCGGCGAAGGGCTGATCGGTTGGATCGCCAAGGAGTCGCAGCCCATCCGCACCGGCGAGGCGGCCAACGATCCGCGCTACGTCTCGCGCGCCGACATCAAGGAGCCGATGCGCTCGTTCCTGGGCGTGCCGCTGATCTCGGGTCACGCGTGCATGGGCGTGCTCTCGGCGCTGCACCCCGAGCCCGATCACTTCGAGGAGCGCCACCAGGAGCTGTTGACGCTGCTAGCCGGCATCTGCGCGCCGCACGTCGAGGTGGCGCGTCTGCAGCGGCTCTCGCAGATCGATCCGCTCACCGGCGCGCTCAACCGCCGCGGCCTCGAGCTGGCGTTCCCCGACGGCGAGGGCGCCATGCCTGCGCCGGTCAGCGTGATCATGGCCGACGTCGATCTGTTCAAGCGCATCAACGACGCCTACGGCCACGCGATCGGCGACGAGGTGCTCAAGCGCGTCACGCAGCTGCTCTCGGGCGTCATGCGCGCCCGCGATGCGGTGATCCGGTGGGGCGGCGAAGAGTTTCTGCTGATCCTGCCGCGCGTGGGGCTGGCGATGGCCGCGCGGGTCGCCGAGCGCGCGCGCAGCGCCGTCGAGAAGGGCGGCATCGAGGCGGCCGGCGTGCAGATCGCGATGACCATCTCACTCGGCGTGGCCGAGCGCTCCGATGGCGAATCGCGCGACACGGTGATCAAGCACGCGGACAACGCGCTCTACCTGGCCAAGCACAACGGTCGTAATCGGGTGGCGGTCGCGGATAGAAGAAGCTCCTGACCAGGTGATTCCTCGTAAGATCGAATCACCCGGCCAGGAGCGAAGGACGGGGAGTTACTCGGTCTTGTCTTCGGTGTTGTCCGAACCTTGCAGGTACGGGATGCACACGCCGGTCTGACGGCAGAGTGCTTCCTTCTGCCCCTTCGACAGCGGCGCGGCGTGCGCGGACTTGTCCGAGCGATCCGCCGGGCGCGACGAGGCCGACTTGCCGTTCGAGGTGTCGCGGCTGTCGCCCGCCTGAATGCGCAGGGCGATCTGGGTCTTGAGCGGCGGCACGAAGTGCGACGCGCGAAGGTTGTCCTTCTGCGTGCCGGCGGCCGGCGTGGCGGCGGCGGCGCGGGCGGCGGACGAGCCCTCGCGGTTGTCGCCGTTCTGGATCTTCAGCGCGACCTGGCTCTTGAGCGGCGCCACGAAGTGCGACTCCCGGCCCATCTTGTCGAAGGTCGTGGTCTCGCTCTTCTGCGACGCGGAGTAGGAATCGGCGCTCGGGCGTGCGGCGTGATCGACCTGGCCCTCGACGCGGCCGTCGACCTGCATGTGCATACGGACATCCGCCTTGAAGGTGCCGGGCGGAAGATCGGGCTTCGCCATCGCGGGGGCGCCCAGTAGCGCCATCACGGGAACTGCCAACAGCATTCTCATGTGCGACCTCCGGTTCGCAGTACGGTCTCTCCGCACGCAGGTCGTCCAAAAAGCATTCCCTGTGCCATGTGTAACCACTTGAATTGTCGGGGATTCGAAATCAGGACGCTGTCGCAATCGAGGACACTTGCTACTTTCCTAACGCCATCCACGCCGAAATCCCCAACACCAACAAGGCGAAGGCCCTGCGGAGGCCGGTGGCCGAAACGCGGCCAGTCAACCCCAGCCCGAGGAAACTTCCCCCCACCGCGCAGGCGGTGAATCCGAGGGTGAGCGGCCAGTCGACCGGAGCCGAGCCCCACTTGCCGAGCAGCCCGGCGGCGCAGTTGAACGCGATCACCACCAGTGAGGTCCCCACCGCGTCGCCCATCGGCACGCCGGCGAGCAGCACCAGCGCCGGAACGATCAGGAAGCCGCCGCCTGCGCCGACCACGCCCGTCAGTAGCCCGACGAAGAAGCCGACGCCCAGCGCTCCCGGCGAGAAGCCGCGCGCCTCTGCGGAGGCCTCGCCGGACGCGCGGTCGCGACGGAACAGCATGCCGAGCGCGGAGGCCACCATCACCCCGGCGAAGGCCAGCTGGATGGTGCGCGGGGCGAGCGGCCGCGACAGCCAACCGCCCAGGACCGCGCCCGGAATTCCCGTCGCTGCGAAGCTGAGCGCCACGCGGAAGCGCACCGTCCCCTTGCGGCGGTGCTGGAGGGCCGCCACCAGGCTGGTCGTGCCGACCACCACCAGCGACGAGATGACCGCCGACTTGGCGCCCACGTGCGCGAAGAACATCAGGATCGGCACGGTGAGGATCGAGCCGCCCGCCCCGAGCAGGCCGAGAACCACGCCCACCGCCACCGCCAGCGCTAGCGCTAGGACCATCGGTGCATACCTATCTCATCCGGAGGGTGCGATGAAGACAAATGGTAACGAAAAACAGCCGTTTCTCACCGACGTCAAAGAGCTGCGCCGCCGCGCTCGCGAGCATATGGAAGAGGGCGCGGTCACCGCGGGCTACACCGCCGATCGCGAGAAGGTGATCCAGCTGCTCAACGATGCGCTGGCCACCGAGATCGTTTGCGTGCTGCGCTACAAGCGGCACTACTACATGGCCAAGGGCATCGAGGCCGAGTCGGTGAGCCAGGAGTTCCTCGAGCACGCCAACGAGGAGCAGGTGCACGCCGACACGCTCGCCGAGCGGATCACGCAGCTCGGCGGAGCGCCGGATCTGAACCCGGCCACGTTCCTTCAGCGCAGCCACTCGGAGTACGTCGAGGGCACCAACCTGCTCGACATGATCAAAGAGGACCTGGTGGCCGAGCGCGTGGCGATCGATTCCTACCGCGGGATCATCCAGTACCTCGGCGACAAGGACTCGACCACTCAGCGCATCATGGAAGAGATCCTCGCCAAGGAAGAAGAGCACGCCGACGACATGGCCAGCCTGCTCGCCCGCCTCAATCCCTCCAAACGCTCCTAATCAGCCCGCGCTGATCTTTTCGCGCAGCGTGCGGCCGTCGAGCCGCGGCGAGCCGTGGCCCTCCGCCGCCTTGACCAGCTGCACGACCGCGGCGTTGATCGGCGCGGTCAGGCCGAGGCGCTGCGCCAGCCGCACCACCTCGCCGTTGAGCGCGTCGATCTCGGTCTTGCGGCCGCGCTCGAGATCGTCCCACATCGACGAGCGCGCCTGCGGATCGATGCGCATCATCGAACGCGCGGCCAAGCGGAACAGCACGTCGGGCAGCGTCAGCATGAACGGCACCAGCCGCGGCGGCAGCGGGATGTCGACCTTGGGCTTGATGCCGGCGGCTGCGAGCACCTGCAGCCCCTCGCGCACGCACGCGGCCATCACGCGCCGGTAGTCGCGCGAGGCGAGCTGCTCGAGGATGGTGACGCCGGACAGCGCGTTGACCGAGTTGTTCAGGTTGACGATCAGCTTGCCCCACATCACGCCGAGCATGTCCTCGTGCGCGGCCGCGGGCAGGCCGGCCTGGGCGAGCGCGCGCACCAGCGGCTGTTCCGCGGCCGACCTGCTGCGCTCGACGGCGAGCGTGCCGCTAGTGCCCTGATGGAAGTACGCGCCCTCGCGGCGCAGCACGTTGAACGGCACCATGCCGGCGAGCACCGCGCGGCCGGGCAGCGCCGCGCGCAGCACCTCGGCGTTGTTCACGCCGTTCTGGAAGCTCACCAGCAGCGCATCGTGCCGCAGCACCGGCCCGAGCAGCGCGGCCGAGGCCTGCGTGTCACCGCCCTTGACGGTGAGCAGCACCACGTCGCAGCCGGCGAGCGCCCCGGGCTCGGTGGCGATGGCGACGCGGGCCGGCGGAAGCGTGAGATCGAAGCCGTGCAGATCGGTGAGCCGCATCCCGTGCGCGGCCACCTCGGCGGCGAGCGAAGGCCGGCCCACCAGCACCGTGTCGACACCGGCCGCGATCAACCGGCCGCCGACATAGCAGCCGATCGATCCCGCGCCCATGATGCCGATCTTCATTGGCAGAACGTGCAGCTACTTCGGATCGCGCGAGATCGGCAGCTTGGCTTCGTTCCAGGCGATCATCCCGCCGGTGAGCACGCGGGTCTTGACGCCCTGCTTGGAGAGAAAATCGGCCGCCTGCGCGGCGCGCTTTCCCGAGCGGCAGATGACGATCACGTCGCGCGCCTCGCCGGCGAACTTGGCGGCGTGGTTGGGCACCGTGCCGAGCGGGATCAGCTCCGAGTGGGCCACGTGCCCGAGGTCGGAGATGAACTCGGCGGGCTCGCGCACATCGAGCAGGCGGGGTGGCTGCGGTCCCTCGAGCAACTTGGCGAGCTCGGCCGGGCTGACGTCTGGAAGGTTCGGCATGCGCCGTTCTTAGCGCTGCTTGAGCTCGATGTCGAGCAGGATGGAGACCTCGTCGCCGACGAGCACGCCGCCCGCCTCGAGCGCCTTGTTCCAGTTGAGGCCGAAGTCCTTGCGGCTGATCTTGCCCATCGCCTGCGCGCCCGAGCGCATCTTGCCGTCCATGCCCTTGACCGGCGGGGTGGGGCCGATGACGTCGAAGGTGACTTCCTTGGTGACGCCGTGGATGGTCAGGTCACCGGTGAGCTTGCCCTTGGCGACGGTCTTCGACTTGAACGTGAGGGTCGGGAACTTGGCCACGTCGAAGAAGTCGGGCGACTTGAGGTGACCGTCGCGCTTGGGCTCGCGCGTGTCGACGGTGGCCGGGTCGACCGCGGCCTCGACCGTCGACGCCGGGATGTTCTCCGGATCGTAGACCACCGTGCCGGTGAGCTTGCCGAATTCGCCGCGCACGTTGGTGACCATCATGTGCTTGACCGAGAAGGTGGCGGTGGAGTGGGTGGGATCGAGGTCCCAGGTGCTCGGCTTGGCAGCGGCCGGTGCGGCGAAGGCGAGGAGCGAAAGAATCGGCAGGTAGCGCATGAGAGTCCTCCAGGTTCGGACACTCATAAGCATTCACGCAGGCGATGGCAACCAAATGAAACGCTTTACTCGGGAACCGCCACGCCGGTCGCGGCCGGATCGAGCACGCTGCCCAGGTTGTTCACCACCGCGTCCCGGGTCGCGAGCTGTCCGGTCTGCATGCCCAGCCAGTTCCACTCGAGGAACTTGACGATCGACGAGTGCTCGAGGACTACGTGGGTGACGAAGTTCTTGCGCGCGAACGGGCCGATCGCAGTGAGCGGCACGCGCGTGCCGTAGGGTTTGCCGTCGACCGCACTGTCCGCCGGCGGCTGAACGTGGTCGTAGAACCCGCCGCCTTCGTCGTAGACCAGCAGGACCAGCGTGTCGGCCGCATAGTCGGACGCTTGCACGAGCTTCAGCACCGACGAGACGAACGCCGTGCCGGCGCTGATGGTGGTGTGCAGCCCGGGGTGCTCGGAGCGATAGCCGATCGCCTTGACGAAGCTGACCTGCGGCAGCTTGCCGGCGGCCAGATCCTTGGCGAACGCGGTGTAGTCGCGCAGGAAGGTCGGGTTGTCGCGGAACGGCGCGTAGTACTGAAACGGCACGTCGCTCGGATCGTAGACGCACGGATAGATCGACAGGCCGGCGCCGCACGCGTCGTCGGCGTCGGGACAATGGCCCAGCTTGCGCGCGTCGACCATGGCCTGGTAGCCCTCGCTGTACCAGGTCCACGACACGCCGCGCGCGACCAGCAGGTCGCCGATCGTGGGATCGGTGAAGGTCATCGGGGTCTGGATGAAGCTGCACTCCTTGCCGATCGCGTCGGGGATGAAGTCGTTGTCGGTGAACACGAAATTCGCGCGCGCCAGATACATGTCGTTCGAGGCGCTGGCCCCGGCGATCGGTTGGAAGAAGCGATCGGCCAGCGCGCCGCCCGCCGCCAGCTGCCAGTACGGCTGCACCACCTCGGGCGTTGCGTAGGCGAAGTTGCGCGCGTCGCCGCACACCGTGCCGGTCACGAACTTGTCGAGCTTGCCGCCGTCGAGCTCGTCGAGCTCGCAGTCCTGGTTGTGGTTCGGGTCGTAACCGCCGTTGGCCGCGTCGTCGAGCGCCACCGGCGAGGCGCCGCTCGGCTCGTGCTCTGGCCCCGCCTCGCAGCACGCCGGCCCGGCGTTGCAAGTCGGCGCCGATCCCACCGGCGCGGTGCAGTAGCGTCCGTAGTAGCTATCGAACGTATGGTTCTCCTGCACCACGATCACCACATGATCGATCTTCGATGCCGGGCAAGGCCCGTCGCAGCTCCCCGCCTTGCGCACCGGTCCCCCACAGCCGACCGCCACCACGACGACCCACCACGAGAAGCGCACGCCGCCACGTTACAGCTTCGTGACATCCACGCAAACTACGAGTGCGCGCGAAGGAAGACCGCGACCTCCGACTTGCTCACGGTCCCATCCGCCGCACCGATGGTGAGCCTGACCAACTCGTCTTCGCTCGCCTCGACCGCGAAGCCATTCAGCTCGAGAAAAACCAGCGCCGTGCCGAGGGCGGCGCGCTTGTTGCCGTCGATGAAGGGATGATTCTTCACCAGGTGGAACAGATAGGCGGCCGCCTGCTCGTGAAGGGTCGGGTGCAGCAGCACACCGTCGAATCCAGCGACGGGCATCGACAGCGCGGACTCCAGCATTCCGAAATCGCGTACACCATCGGCGCCTCCGTAGCGCGCGATGAAGTGCGTGTGGAGCGCCAGAACCTCGTCGAGCGTCAGGAAGGTCGTGCTCATTCAGCGAGGCGCTTGAACGCTCCCGCATAACGAGCTTCGATCTTGTCGACCGCGGCGCGAAGCTTGGCGGTCCGCTTCTTGTCTCGCACCGGGGTGATGACGATGGCGTCGCCGTTGGTCGACACCTCGACTTCGGCGCCTTCGTCGAGCTGTACCTGCTCGAGGAGCTGTCGGTCGAGCACCAGCGCGATGCTATTTCCCTGTCGTGTGAGCCGCTTCACCATTGTACGTACATTCTAACGCTATCGTACGTACGGTCAAGAGCGGGTCAGATCTCGAGCATCATGCGTTCGGGGGCTTCGAGGCGCTCTTTGACGCCGACGAGGAACTGGACGGCTTCGCGGCCGTCGACGACGCGGTGATCGTACGAGAGCGCGAGGTACATCATCGGGCGCAGCGCGATCTCGTCCCCGACGGCGATCGGGCGCTTGATGATGTTGTGCATGCCGAGGATGCCGGTCTGCGGCATGTTGAGCAGCGGGGTGGACATCATCGAGCCGTAGATGCCGCCGTTGGTGATGCTGAAGGTGCCGCCGGAGAGATCGTCGAGCGTGAGTTTGTTCTCCTTGGCGCGCGCGGCCAGCGAGGCGATGCCCTTTTCGGTGTCGGCGAGCCCCAGGTGATCGACGTTGCGCAGCACCGGCACCACCAGGCCCTTGCCGGAGCCGACCGCGATGCCGAAGTCGTAGTGCTTCTTGAACACGATGTCGCTGCCGCGCACCTCCGCGTTCAGCCCGGGGAACAGCTTGAGCGACTCGGCGCACGCGCGCACGAAGAACGACATGAAGCCGAGCTTGATGCCGTGCCGCGCGACGAACGCGTCCTGGTATCTGGCGCGCAGCGCCTGGATCGCGGTCATGTCGACTTCGTTGAAGGTGGTGAGGATCGCGGCGGTGTGCTGGGCCTCGACGAGCCGCTCGGCGATCCGTTTGCGCAGCGGGGTCATGGCGACGACTTCTTCGTTCGCCAGGTTCGGCGCGCGGCTGACGTTCGCGTTGGCGGTCGCGTGGACGGTTGCGCCTTCGCGCAGGGCGCGGCGCGCGGTGGGCGACGGGTGGCTCGGCTGCGGAATGGCCGCTGGCGCGATCGAAACCGACGGGGCCGGCGGCGTCGGCGAGGCTTGCGCAGGCGCGGGCGCGGGCACCGGCAAGGTGGCCACGCGCTTCGCGATCGGCGTCTCGGCCTGCGCGCCGATGATCCCGATCACCTCTCCCACCTTGACCGTCGCGCCGACGGCAAAGCGCTGCTCCGACAGCACCCCCGCGGCCGGCGCGGGCAGGGCCACCGACACCTTGTCGGTCTCCAGATCCACCACCGGCTCGTCGACGGCGATCGGCTCGCCCACCTGCTTGAGCCACTTCGAGATCACCGCCTCGGAGATCGATTCGCCCAGCTTGGGCACCACCAGGTCAGTTGGCATCAGCTCGCTCTCTACTCGATCTGGTCGATGGGCGAAAAGGCCCGATCGAGCAGCTGTTGCTGCTCGATGACATGCGCCTTGTACGAACCGGTCGCCGGGCTGGCGCTCTCCGCCCGTGTGACCGTGCGCAGCTTGCGATGCGCGGCGAGCTTGAGCAGCCGCAGCGAGATGAAGTTGTGCGCGCCCATGTTGCGCGGCTCCTCCTGCACCCACACCACCTCTTCGGCCTGATCGTAGGTGTCGAGAGCGCGCGCCAGATCCCCGTCGGAGAGAGGATAGAGCTGCTCGATGCGCACGATCGCCGTGCGCGGATCTTTACGCTTGTTCCGCTCGTCGGCCAGGTCGTAATAGATCTTGCCGGTGCACAGCACGATCCGCTTGACCTCTTCGATCGGCGGCGGGGTCGGGTCGAGCACCACGCGCTGGAACTTGCCGGTCTCCAGCTCGCTCAAGGACGAGCGCGCGGCCGGCAGGCGCAACAGGCTCTTGGGGGTCATCACGATCAGCGGCTTGCGCCAGCGGCGCAGCACCTGCCGACGCAAAAGGTGGAAGTAGTTGGCCGGCGTGCTCGGGTAGCACACCTGCATGTTGTCCTCGGCGGCCATCTCGAGGAAGCGCTCGTAACGCGCCGACGAGTGCTCGGGCCCCTGGCCCTCGAAGCCGTGCGGCAAGAGCATCACCAGCCCCTGCAGGCGCTTCCACTTGTCCTCTGCCGAGGTGATGAACTGATCGATGATCACCTGCGCGCCGTTGACGAAGTCGCCGAACTGCGCCTCCCACACCACCAGCCCGTCCGGATAGTCGAGCGCATAGCCGAACTCGAACCCGAGCACCGCTGCTTCGGACAGCGGGCTGTCGTAGATGCGAAAGCGCCCCTGCCCGTTGCGCACGTGCTGCAGCGGGATGTACTCCTCCTCGGTGCGCTGATCGACCACCACCGCGTGGCGCTGCGAGAACGTGCCGCGCCGCGAGTCCTGGCCCGACACGCGGCACAACACGCCGCCGTCGACCAGCGAGCCGAACGCGAGCGCTTCGCCCATGCCCCAATCGATCGGCGCCTCGCCCATGCCCATCTGGCGCCGCTGCGCGAGCAGGCGCACCACCTTGGGGTTGGCGCGGAATCCCTCGGGGAGCGTGGTGAGCGCCTCGGTGATCGAGGTCAGCCGCGCGCGCGAAACGCCGGTCTCCGGATCGGGCACCGCCGCGTCCGGCCCGCCCAGGTAGCCCGACCAGTAGCCGTGCAGCGCGGAGACCGCCGGCCGCGCCTTGCGTGACTGCGAAAACTCCTGGTCGAGCAGCGTGTGCTGCCGCTTGGCCACCAGCTCCGCTTCCTCTTTGGTGAGCGTCCCTTCGTCGATCAGCTTGTGCGCGTACACTTGGCGCGTCGTCGGGTGCTGCTCGATCTTCTGGTACAGGAGCGGCTGCGTGAACGCCGGCTCGTCGGCCTCGTTGTGGCCGTACTTGCGGTAGCAGAACATGTCGATGATCACGTCGCCCTGGAACTCCTGGCGATAGTCCATCGCGGTGCGCACCACCTGCGCGACCGCCTCGGGGTCGTCGCCGTTGACGTGGAAGATGGGCGCCTGGATGGCCTTGGCGATGTCGGTGCAGTAGAGCGTCGAGCGCGACTGCGCCGGCATGGTGGTGAAGCCGATCTGGTTGTTGACGATCACGTGCACCGTGCCGCCGGTGCGATAGCCGCGCAGCTGCGACAGGTTGAGCGTCTCGGCCACCAGGCCCTGACCGGCGAAGGCCGCGTCGCCGTGCACCAGGATGCCCAGCACGCGGCGGTGCTCGTTGTCCGAGCGGCGGCGCTGTTTGGCGCGCACGCGCCCGACCACCACCGGGTCGACCGCCTCGAGGTGGCTGGGGTTGAACGCCAGCGACAGGTGCAAGGCGGTGCCGGTGCGGGTCTTGCGATCGGACGAGAAGCCGAGGTGGTACTTGACGTCGCCGCCGCCGAACATGGTCTCGGGATCGATGTCCTCGAACTCGGCGAAGATGTCGCCCGCCGACTTGCCCATCACGTTGGCGAGCACGTTCAAGCGCCCGCGGTGCGCCATCCCAATCACCACCTCTTCGACCGCCTGTAGGCCGCCGCGCTCGAGCACCATCTCGAGCAGCGGGATGAGCGACTCGGCGCCTTCGAGCGAGAAGCGCTTGGTGCCCACGTACTTGGTGTGCACGAAGCTCTCGAACACCTCGGCGGCGGCGATGCGCTCGAGGATGTACAGCTTGGTGTCGCGATCGAGAGTCGCCTGGTTGAGCGTCGGCTCGAGCCGCTGCTGCAGCCACGAGCGCCGGTCGATCTCGGTGATGTGCATCATCTCGACGCCGATCGAGCCGCAGTAGGTGGCGCGCAGGCGGCGCACGATCTCGCCGACCGGCGCCTCGTGAATGCCGAACAGGCCGCCCGACGGCACCACGCGGTTCATGTCGGCATCGGTGAAGCCCCACGAGCGCGGGTCGAGATCGGGATGCGGATGGCGCGGCAGGTGGTCGAGCGGATCGAGCCGCGCCTCGAGATGACCGCGCACGCGATAGGCGTTGACCAGCCCGTACACGCGCGCGAAGCGAGCCTCGAGCGGGGCCTCGGCGTTGATCGCTTCGCTGGTCAACGGCTGCGCGCCGGCCGCTTCGGCGAGCGCGTGACCGAGCGGGGTGAACGACGTGGCCATATGACCGTTGGTCGGGGCCGGCGCGCCGTGCTCGAACAGCTTGCGCCAGCTCGGGTCGACCGAGCCGGGATCTCTCTTATACTGAGCGTAGAGCTCGTCGACGAATGGCAGATTGATGGCGAGCTCTAAGAGGTTGGTACTCATCGGCAAACCCGCAGTCTATGTGGTATGGAAGGCCATGGCAAACGTGAGGGTCGAGCGCGATACCTTCGGTAACGTCGACGTTCCCGCTGACAAGCTGTGGGGCGCGCAGACCCAACGTTCGCTGCAAAATTTCAAGATCTCGAGCGAGCGCATGCCGGCCCTGCTCATCCATTCGCTGGCGCAGGTCAAGCGCGCCGCGGCTTCGGTCAACCTGCAGCTCGAGGCGCTCGATCAGAAGAAGGCCGAGGCGATCATCGCGGCGTGCGACGAGGTGATCGCCGGCCAACACGACGACGAGTTCCCGCTGGTGGTGTGGCAGACCGGCTCCGGCACGCAGACCAACATGAACCTCAACGAGGTGATCGCCAACCGCGCCTCGGAGCTGATGGGCGGCGAGCGGGGCGAGGCGCGCAAGGTGCACCCCAACGACGACGTCAACAAGGGGCAGTCGTCGAACGACGTCTATCCGACCGGCATGAGCGTGGCCGCGGTGCGCGCGGTGACCGGGCACCTGTTGCCGTCGCTGCACAAGCTGCGCGATACGCTCGCGAAGAAGGCGGCCGGGTTCGAGTCGATCGTCAAGATCGGGCGTACGCACCTTCAGGACGCGACCCCGCTGACCGTCGGGCAGGAGTTCTCCGGCTGGGTGTCGCAGCTCGATCACGGGATGGCGCACGTCAAGCAGACGCTGCCGCACCTGGGCGAGCTCGCGCTCGGCGGTACCGCCGTCGGCACCGGGCTCAACGCGCATCCGGAGTTCGCCACCCGCGTGGCCGCCGAGCTGGCCCGGCTCACCGGGCTGCCGTTCGTCACCGCGCCCAACAAGTTCGAGTCGCTCGCGGCGCACGACGCGCTGGTGTTCGCGCACGGCGCGCTCAAGACCGTTGCTGCCTCGCTGATGAAGATCGCGAATGATGTCCGCTGGCTTGCGTCGGGCCCGCGCTGCGGCATCGGCGAGCTGAAGATCCCCGAGAACGAGCCCGGCTCGTCGATCATGCCCGG
>PNAM01000061.1 GCA_003170275.1 Myxococcales bacterium | reverse complement strand
CTCCCGCATGATGTGCGCCCACAGCCGCCGCGCCGCGCGGTATTTGGCGATCTCCTCCAGCAGGTCGTTGTGCGCGTTGAAGAAAAACGACAGCCGCGGCGCGAACTCGTCCACCTCGAGGCCCGCCGCGATGGCCGCGTCCACGTACGCAATCGCGTCCGCCAGCGTGAACGCCACCTCCTGCACCGCGTCCGATCCAGCCTCGCGGATGTGGTAGCCCGAGATCGAGATCGTATTCCAGCGCGGCACCTCCGCCTTGCACCAGGCGAACGTGTCCACCACCAGCCGCATCGACGGGCGCGGCGGATAGATGTATGTGCCGCGCGCGATGTACTCCTTCAAAATGTCGTTCTGGATGGTGCCCGACAGCGACGATCGGGGGACGCCACGCTCGTCGGCGACCGCGACGTAGAGCGCGAGCAGTGTGGAGGCCGTCGAGTTGATGGTCATCGACGTCGACACCTCGCCGAGCGGCAGCCCGTCGAGGAGTAGGCGCATGTCCTCGAGGCTGGAGATCGACACGCCCACGCGCCCCACCTCGCCGCGCGCCAGCGCGTGGTCGGGATCTCGCCCCATCTGCGTCGGCAGATCGAACGCCACCGACAGGCCGGTCTGTCCCTGCTTGAGCAGGTAGTGGTAGCGCTTGTTCGATTCCCTGGCGTCGCCGAAGCCGGCGTACTGGCGCATGGTCCAGAGCCGCCCGCGGTACATGGTGGGCTGCACGCCGCGCGTGAACGGATACTCGCCGGGCAGGCCGAGCTCGCGGTCGTAGTCGACCGGCGCGTTCCCGGGGCTGTAGAGGTCCTCGAGCGGGATGCCCGCGTCGGTCTCGAACTTGTCCTTGCGTAACTTCTGTTTGCTCACGAGATGTCCATCGTAACGACGTGATCGGCTTCGCGCAGCCCTGCTTCGGTCGCTTTCTTCACGTCGTCGATGCTCACGCCGGGCGCGGTCTCGCGCAGCACCAGCCCGTCGGCGCGCACGTCGATCACCGCCAGGTCGGTGATGATGCGATGCACGGCCTTCTTGGCGGTCAGCGGCAGCGTGCACTGCTTGAGGATCTTGCGCTCGCCCTTGGCCACGTGCTCCATCATCACGATCACGCGCTTGGCGCCGGCGACCAGATCCATCGCGCCGCCCATGCCCTTGACCATCTTGCCGGGGATCATCCAGTTGGCCAGATCGCCGGTCTCGGACACCTGCATCGCGCCCAGCACGCACATGTCGATGTGCCCGCCGCGGATCATCCCGAACGACTCGGCCGAGGAGAAGAAGCTCGAGCCGGGGAGCGAGGTCACGGTCTGCTTGCCGGCGTTGATCAGATCGGGATCTTCGTCGCCGGCGTAGGGGAACGGGCCGATGCCGAGCAGCCCGTTCTCCGACTGCAGCAGCACCTCCATGCCGGGCGGGATGTAGTTCGCCACCAGCGTCGGCATGCCGATGCCCAGGTTCACGTAGTAGCCGTCGCGCAGCTCCTTGGCCACGCGGCGCGCCAGCTGGTCACGATTCAGCGGCAATGTCGCTCCTTAGGCCCGCGGCCTGGTGGTGCGCTGCTCGATCGGCTTTTCGTAGCGCTTGCCCTGGAAGATGCGCTGCACGTAGATGCCGGGCGTGTGGATCTGATCGGGCTCGAGGTCGCCGACGTCCACCAGCTCTTCCACTTCAGCGATGGTGATGCGCCCGGCGGCCGCGACCATCGGGTTGAAGTTGCGCGCGGTCTTGCGATAGACGAGGTTGCCCCAGCGATCGCCCTTGTGAGCCTTGACGATCGCGAAGTCGCCCTGAAGCGCGGTCTCCAGCACGCACTCGCGCCCGTCGAACACGCGCGTCTCCCTGCCTTCCGCGCGCACGGTGCCCGCGCCGGTCGGCGTGAAGAACGCCGGGATGCCCGCGCCGCCCGCGCGCAGCCGCTCGGCGAGCGTGCCTTGCGGGCACAGCTCGACCTCGAGCTTGCCGTCGAGGAACAGCCGCTCGAAGGTCTTGTTCTCGCCGACGTACGACGAGATCATCTTCTTCACCTGGCCGGCGGCGAGCAGGACGCCCAGCCCCTTGCCGTCGATGCCGCAGTTGTTCGAGACGATGGTCAGGCCGCGCGTGCCCTTGGCGTGGATCGCGCTGATGCAGTTTTCCGGGTTGCCGCACAACCCGAAGCCGCCCGCCAGGAGGACGGCTCCGTCGGTGAGATCGTGCAGCGCGGCGGCCGCGTCGGCGAACGACTTGTCCATGGCCGCGAATCGTAATCGAGGTCCCGGGGTTGTCAACGACGAGCGGGGTGTTATCCTGACGGAATGCGATGGGCGGTGCTGGCGGTGCTGGCGGCGGGGGGATGCACCCCGGGCGGCGGCACGGGCACGGTCGCCGGCACGCTGTTCGTCACCCAATGCACGGTCGATACGGCCCTCGGCTCGCCCGCGGCGCCGATCGCCTTCAACCTGCACCCGACCTATTTCGTCGCCGATCCGGTGCTCGATCTCGTGCATCTGCATCCGATGAACCATGTGTCGATCCGCGTGCAGTCGGAGGGCAATCGCATCGAGGAGGCCGACGGGATACTGCTCAACGTCGCCGACACCGCCGAGATCGCCACGCTCCTCGGGCAGCCGATCCCCGTCGGGCCGGCCACCAACCTGCGCGCCTCGCTCGGGTTGTTCCGCGAATGTCCCGCGAGCTCGGTGCAGATGGAGCTCGACGGCACGATCACCTTCACCCGGTTCGGCCAGACGACGGCCGGCGCCGCGGTGCCGGAAGGCTTCGCCATCGAGTTCGAGGATCCGATCACCGCCACGTTCAGCTTCGACGTCGTCGACCGGCGCGCGCTCACGCTCGGCGGCACCGGCAGCGTGCCGGTCACGCCCGAGGCGGGCGGGCACCTCGATGGCGGCTTCGACTTCATCGTGCGTCAGGGCCGCGCGGCGCAAGCCTACTAGCGCGCCATGGGCGAGCCCGACGAGCGCGTGACCTTGAGGCTCGACTCGCTCGCGTTCGGCGGCGACGCGGTCGGGCGCGACGATGGAGGGCGGGTGGTGTTCGTGCCCGGCGGCGCGCCCGGCGATCTGGTCGAGGTGCGCCTGACCGAGCGCCGCAAGGCGTGGGCGCGCGGCGAGATCGAGCGCGTGCTCGAGCCCGGCCGGCGCGCTGCGGCGCCGTGCCCGTTGGCGGCGCAGTGCGGCGGCTGCCCGTGGATGCACGTCGAGGTGGCGGCGCAACTCGAGGCCAAGGACGACATCGTGGAGCGCGCGCTGGCCCGCACCGAGGCGAAGGTCGAGCCGATCCTCGCCGCGCCCGAGTGGCTCGGCTACCGGCGGCGCGCGCGCATGACCTCGCGCGGCGGCGCGGTCGGCTTCCAGGTGCGCCGCTCGCACCTGGTGATCGACGTGGAGCGCTGCGTGGCGCTCGATCCGCGCCTCGACGCCGCGATGCAGGCCGCGCGACAGGCGCTGCGGCATGCGCTCGGCGAAGGCGGCACGATCTCGGGCCTGGTCTCGGTCGACGGTCGCGTGCACCTGACGGTGGAATGCGGCGAGCGGTCCACGCCCGAGACCCTGGCCGACGCCGCGTGCGATCTGGTCGGCCACGACCGGATCGTCGGCATCGGCGTGCGGTCACCCGAGGGTAACACGCTCCGCTTTTACGGCGAGCCGCGGCTCGAGCTCGATGCCGCGTTCTTCTCGTCGGCGGCAGGCTTCGCGCAGGCCAACGCCGGGCAGAACGACATCCTGCGGCGCATGGTGGTGCGCTGGGCGCTGCCCGAGGGCGACACCGTGCCGCGCGTGCTCGAGCTCTACGCCGGCGACGGCAACTTCACGCGCGATCTGGTCAAGCGCGGGCGCGTGCTGGCGGTCGAGGGCGATCCGGATGCGGGCGCACGCCTGGTCGACAACCTGCGCGCCGCCTCGCCGCGCACCCCCGAGAGCCCGCAACGCTGGAGCGTGCGCGCCGAGCCGTCCGCGCAGGCGGTCAAGCGCCTGGTCGCTGCCGGCGAGCAGTTCGACGTGGTGGTGCTCGATCCGCCGCGCACCGGCGCCGCCGATGTGCTCGACGGGCTAGCCGCGCTCGGTCCGAGCCGCATCGTCTACGTCTCGTGCGATCCGATGACGCTCGCGCGCGACGTGATCCGCCTGGAGACGCTCGGCTTCCGCGGCAGCCGCGCCCAACCGATCGAGATGATGCCGCACACCTCTCACGTCGAGGTGGTGTGCCTGCTCGAGCGCGCGTAGACGGCTACGGCGCGGTGCAGTCGATGCGCGAGAAGTACACCTGGCTCTGCGGCGTCCCCGCATCTCCGGTATCCGTCGACATCCAGGTCACGCCGAAGGTGCGATCGCCCGCCCAGGCGAGCTCGGGGAAGGCGGCGATCTCGGTCGTGTTGTTGGTCAGCAGCGTCACGCCGCAGCTCGGGTCGAGCGAGGTGCCGCAGCTGGTGCCGTCGGGCCGCTGGCGAACGCCCAGCGCGTCGATCAGCTCGAACGCCAGGTCCGAGCCCGGCTGGCCGCAGTTGGTCTGCCACACCACAGCGTAGAATTGGCCGTCCCAGGCGATCGCCGGCGTGCACGAGACGCCGCCGAAGGTCACCCCCACCGGCGCGAGCGAGGTCACGCCGTTGGACTGGAAGCGCTGGAAGACCACGCTCGCCTGCACGTCGGAGCCGGTCGCGGTCGCCAGCGCGTACTCGACGCCGGTCCACACCAGATCGGGCGCGCCCGCCGACACGTACGAGCCCGACGCGGTGCCGATCTTGGCCGCGGGCGAGGAGATCTGCCCGCTCCCGTCGAGGGTGGCGAACAGGAAGTTGGTGTTCACCCCGCTGGAGTCGTCGCGCCACACGATGCCGTCGTGCACCCCGTCGAAGGCCAGGCGCGGGAACGCGTTGCGGCTGTTCGAGCCGCTCGCGGTGAGCTGGCGATCGCCTATGAGCTCCGTGCCGTTGGCCTGGATCTTCTTCCAGAACACGTCGTTGAGGCCGACGCACCCCGGACCGGGCGGGCACGGATGGTTGCGCGAGTCGACGAAGGTGAGCCCCACCTGGCTGTCGGTGGGCACCGCGGTGTTCAGATCGACCTGGGGCCGCGCGAGGTACGGATAGCTGGCGGTGCCGGAGGTGGTGACCTGGAAGACGCCGCACGCGTCGTTGGCCGGATCGCAGGCGGTGCCGGTGGGGTCGAGCTTCTGCCCGGTCTGGTCGAGCGTGTTGATCACCACGTCGGTCGCATACTGGTTGCCGCCGGTGGTGACGCGGGTCCACGCGATCACCGTGCCGCCGAGGAGCGGGGTCACCGACGGCGCCCAGAAGTCGGCCACCGGCAGGCGGCTCATCGGGAGGTTCGGGCCCAGCTTGTTGCCGTCCTTGTCGGTGAGCGTCACGTCGATGCGGTTCATCACTTGCGACATCTCGACCACTTGCGTGTTCCACGCCGCCACGAACGTGGTGCCGGTGAACCCGAGGCGCGGATAGGCGTGGCTGCCGGGCAGACTCGACAGGAGCTTGGCGCCGCCTGCCGCCGTGCACTTGGTCGCCGCGCCCGGCACGCGCAGATCCTCTGACCCCGGCGAGAGATCGGGCGTGCCGAGATCGCTCGGCGGCGTCTTCGGGAAGTCGTCGCAGCCGAGCGTCAACACCAGGAGGAGCAGGGGGGCATAGCGCACACAGGCCATCGGACCTGCCATTTTACCACGTTGCGTGCCCGGAAAGATTCAGTCGCGGGTCCAGTCGCGGGTGAGCGAGCGCACGCGCTCTTGCACCTCCGACAACGGCATGCGCACCAGCGCGCGCGAACGGACGACCGCTTCCCCGTCGACGAACACGTCGGTGATGGCGCGCGCGCTCATCGAGTAGACCACGTTCTTGGCCAGCGACTGCTCGGGCCACAGTGACGGGTCGTCGAGATCGGCGAACACCACGTCGGCGCGCTGGCCGGCCGCCAGGCGTCCGATCGGCAGCCCGAGCACGTCGCCCCCGCCCACCGTGCCCATCGCGAAGCAGGTCTCCGCGTCGATCGCCTGCCCGGCGTCAGCGCTGCCGGCTTGAGCGCGCGCCACCTTCTGCAGCAGCGCGCAGGCGCGCATCTCGTCGAACACCGAGACCCGCGAGTTCGAGCAGCCACCGTCGGTACCGAGCGCCACCGGGACGCCGCGCCGCACCAGATCGACGACATCGGTGATCCCGTCGCCGAGGAACATGTTGGAGTTGGGGTTGTAGGCCAGCTTGACGCCGCGCTCGGCCATTAGCGCCCGCTCGCCTTCGTCGAACCAGCAGCCGTGCACCGCCACCAGGTCCGGCCCGAGCAGCCCGAGCTTTTCGATCGCGCGCAGCGGAGTGGTGCCGTACTGCTTGCGCGCGTCGTCGACCTGGTACTTCTCCTCGGCGAGGTGGATGTGCCACGGAACGCCGGTCTCGCGCGCCGCTTCGGCGCCGGCGCGGATCATCGCCTCGGACGCGCCGTGCAGCGAGTGGGGCGCCGGACAGACGCTGACCGTGCGCGCGCCCGCGAGCTCGCGGTGCAGCTCCAGGAAACGCCGCCGCGCGTCCGGAACCGACTCGCGGTAGATCGCCGGCGCGCCGTCCCAGTCGTAGAAGCAGCGCGCCATCACCAGGCGCAGCCCGAGGGCGCGCGCCGCGGCGATCACCGCGCGCGCGTTGTCGTTGCCGTTGTCGTTCAAGTAGAAGAAGTCGCACACGGTGGTCACGCCGTGCAGCGCCATCTCGGCGAACGCGAACAGCGCGCCGGTGTACACGCCGTCGGTGTCGAGGCGCGGCGAGAAGCGATAGAGCGCCCGGTCGCGCCACTCGAGGAACGGCAGATCGTCGCCGAACCCGCGCAGCAGCGACTGGAACGAGTGGTTGTGCGCGTTGACCGTGCCGGGCAGCATCGCGCGCCGCCCGAGGTCGAGGATCTGTTCGCCCGCGCGCGGGAGCTCGTCACGCGTCCCGCAGGCGGTGATCGCGCCGGCCTCCACGCGAATCGCGAACCGTTCGGTGCGCACGCCATCGACCAGCGCAACGTCCGAAGTGAGGATCATCTGTTCACCTTGATTGAAACTCCGGGTACAGTGCAAACATTACCTGACGCTCCCGCATGAAGATCACGATCCTCACCTACCTCGAGAAGGAAACCGACGAAAAGTACGACGCCGTCGTCGATCAGGTCGCGGACGCCCTGCGCCCGGCGGGTCACAACGTCTCGGTCCTGGGCGTGCACGGGGACGTCAAGAAGCTGATCGTCGGGCTCGCGCGCAGAAAGCCCGACCTGGTCTTCAACCTGATGGAGATGTTCGGCGACAACCTGCAGGGCGACGTCGCGGTCGCCGGCATGCTCGACCTGATCGGCGTGCCGCACACCGGCGGCGGCGCGGGCGAGTACTACCTGCAGCAGGACAAGGCGCTGTCCAAGAAGCTGCTCGCCTACGAAGGCATCCTCTACCCGAAGTATGCGGTGTTCGGCAACAACGCCGACCTCGAGACCGGCGGCAACCTGCACATGCCGCTGTTCGTCAAGCCGCTGCGCGGCGAGGCGTCGATGGGCATCGAGGTCAAGTCGTTGGTCAAGGACTCGCGCGAGCTCATGAAGCGCGTCACCATGATCCACGAGCAGTTCAACGACGCCGCGCTGGCCGAGGAGTACGTCGAGGGACGCGAGTTCTACGTCGGCATCCTCGGCAACGCCAACCCGCAGGCGTTCCCCGCCATCGAGATGGATTTTTCCGGCCTGCCCGAGGGCGAGCCGCACTTCCTCGATCGCAAGGCCAAGTTCTCCGAGCGCTCCAAGCGCTACAAGGGCACCAAGGCGATCCTCGCACAGATCCCCGAGGAGCTGCAGGCGCGCCTGCAGAAGGTCTCGGTCGAGGCCTACCGCGCGGTTCGCGCGCGCGATTATGGCCGCGTCGATCTGCGCCTGACGCCGGTCGGCGAGATCTACGTCATCGAGGTCAACGCCAGCTGTTATCTCGAGAACGAGAGCGAGTTTGCGGTCGCCGGCAAGGCGGCGGGCATCGAATATCCGGATCTGGTGGGGCGGATCGTGCAGCTCGCGATGGAGCGGCACGCGCAGGGCGGCCAGGGCAACAAGGCACCTACGGGAGGTAGCTCCCGCGATGGACGTGGTTCATCGCCAGCCCCGTGACCAGGGTGGTCAGCGCCACCGTGGCAGGCACTTCGCGATCGGCCGGGTAGACCTGGTTCAGCTTCTCGGCCCGCTCCGCCAGGTGGCGCACCAGGATGCGGGTGCGCTCAGGGAAGTGCCCGGTCCAGCGGTACACGTTGGCCATCAGCGCCCGCTCGAGCCGGCGGATGAGCGCGGACGCGGGGAGCCGCGGCGCCGTCGACGTGGTGTCTTCCGGAACGCCCAGGTCCTCGAAGATCGCCTTGAGCGCGCCGTCCAGGCCCACCGGGTACTCGTCCTCGACCGTGGTGTCGCGATAGAACTGGTCGAGCGAGTAGCTGAGCTGGCTGACCTCTTCGTCGGGCTCGGAAGACGTGACGAGCGGATCGGTCTCGTGCAACCGCGACATGGTGCGGTCGCAATAGTTGAGCTTGGCCAGCGCCGCCGGCCGGTCCGCGTACTCGCTCTTCCAATCGACGCCGGGCGTCATCCACACGGCAAAGGTCTCCGCCCAATCTTCGTCGGGGTGCTTCTGCGCGTACCAGCCGGGCAGGTGACGTACATAGCGGCGTGAGAACGGCGCCGGCCGGAACTCTTCGACGTACGGCTGCGTGATCGATCCGAACAGGTTGACCCACTCGGAGTCGTCGTAGAGCCGGTATCCGTACTCGATCACGTGCCCCATCTCGTGCCGCATGTAGCGCAGGATGTCGCCGGGGCTGAAGCCCTCGACATGGCCGTGGCGCTCGGCGTGGAGCTGGGTCAGATCGGGGCGCGCGAGGTAGAAGGGGATGCCGATGGCAACCGTGTCGAACGCCACGCCCCACTCGGTCGAAAGATAGAAGCGCGGACGCAGGCGCTGGATGCCGGCGCGCTCCAACTCCTTCTTGAACTCATCGACGATCGGTTCGAGACGCGTGCCTTCGATCGTGAGACCGAGGTCGCGTATCGGCGTCGACGCCAGGTTCTTTTCGTGGAAGGAGGCCATCTCGAGTGCCATTGGGAGGTCCGGGATTATACCCATAATGTAGCTCGCGTCATGCTATCGTGCACGCGAATGGCGCCCCCTGGTCCGACCACCGACCTGCTTAGCGAGTTACGTGCAAAAGAGCCCCAAGCCCTCTATTTCATTCATGGAAAAGAGCGCTTTCTGGTGGACCGGGCAGTGGAAATTTTGCGTGGAAAGGTACTCGATCCACGTACAAAGGACTTCAACTACGACCTTTTTCATGGAAAGGAGGCGACCGCCGGTCGGGTGACCTCGGCCGCCCGCACCCTGCCCATGATGGCCAAGCGCCGGCTGGTCCTCATCCGGGACGCGGACGAGATGAAGGCCGATGAGCTAACCGGCCTGATTCCGTACGTGCAGAAGCCGTGCGCCGAGACCTGTCTGGTGTTCGTCGCCGACAAAGCGGATCAGCGGCTCAAGTTCTTCACCGCGTTCAAGAAGCACGGCGTGTTCCTCAAGTTCGAGCCGATGTACGAGAACAAGCTGCCGGGATTCGTGCGCGACGAAGCGCGCGCGCGCGGCGTGAAGTTCGAGGCCGGCGCTGCCGAGCTGTTGTGCGATGAGGTGGGCGCCGAGCTCGGCCAGCTCTGCGATGGAGTCGAGCGCCTGGCGGTCTACGTGGGCGAGCGCAAGAGCATCTCCATTAATGATATCGACGAGGTCATCGCCACCACCCGCCAGCGCAACGTGTTCGAGCTGTGCAAGGCGGTGGGGGAGGGCAACCGTGCGCGATCGCTCGCGGTCCTCGGATCGATGCTGGGCGCGCGCGAGTCCGGCGTGCGCATCGTGGCCATGCTGGCGCGCCACGTGCGACAGCTGTGGACCGCCAACGGGCTGCTCGGCCGGGGGCTCGACAAGTTCGGCATGGCACAAGCGCTTGGCATGCCGCCGTTCTTCGTCGATGAGATGGTGACGCACGCGCGCCGCTTCGATCGGGCTGCGTTCGAGCGCATGCACGACGCGCTCTACCGGGCGGACAAATCCCTCAAGTCGTCCAAGCTGGAGGACGACCGCATTCTAGAGAAGATGATCTTGGAGCTGACGGCTCCGCTCGTGCCGACTACGCCGAAGCGTGACGAACGGCGAGCGTAAGGCGGGAGATCTTGCGCGAGGCGGCCTTCTTGTCGATCACGCCCTTTTGCGCCGCCTTGTCGATGATCTGAACGGCAGCCTTGAGCGCCTCGGCGATCTTGCCGGTGTCCTTGGCGTCGAGCGCAGTGCGGACGCGCTTGACGAAGGTGCGCATGGTGGTGAGGTGAAACAGGTTGCGGGCGCGACGCTTGAGGCGCTGACGGTTCCGCTTCTCGGCCGATGGAACGTTTGCCACTTCTCTCTCCTATAGATCCAGGTAGATCCCGACTCGGTTGAGCGGGGCAATTCATACCCGTGACCAGCGGGGCTGTCAAGTCCTCCCGGCCCTCGCCCTCGCCCCGTGTGCAGCGTCTATCCACACGATCTGGGGATAACTTGTGAAGAACCGTGTGACCAACCCGTAACGGGCCTGTAACACCATGGGCTCCGCGCGGGAGCCTATTTTTTAGGCACCTCTTGCGCGCGTTTTTTCACTTCGTTCCAGATCGTGTCGAGCTCTTCGAGCGTGGAGTCCTTCATCTGCTTGCCGTGCGCGACGACCTCGGCCTCCATCGCTTCGAAGCGTCCGGTGAAGCGACGCAGCGCAGAGCGCAACGCGTCTTCGGGCGCGACGCCGAGCTTGGCCGCGTAGCGACTGACCGCGAGCAGCAGATCGCCGACCTCGTGCTCGATGTGCGCCGGATCTCCGCCCGCCACCGCCTCCTCGATCTCGGCCAGCTCTTCGTCGATCTTTTCGCGCACGCCTGCCGCATCGGGCCAATCGAAGCCCACCGCGGCCGCCTTCTCGCCGAGCCGCTGCGCGCGCAACAGCGCCGGCAGATCGAGTGGCACGCCGTCGAGCGTGCGCCGCTTCTTGCCCTTCTCCTCGTGCTCCGCCGCCTTCAGCTTTCCCCAGTTGGCGAGCACCTCGGTGGAATCTTTTACGGTCACATCGGCGAACACGTGCGGATGCCGGCGGATCATCTTGGTGGCGATCGAGCGCACCACGTCTTCGATCCCGAACTGCCCTTCTCGCGCGCGCAGCTCCGCTTGAAAAACGATCTGGAACAACAGATCGCCGAGCTCCTCGCAGTGACCGGCTGGATCGTTGGCGTCGATCGCCTCGATCACTTCGTACGACTCCTCGATCAGGTAGCCCTTGAGCGTGGCGAAGGTCTGCTCGCGGTCCCACGGACAGCCATCGGGAGCGAGCAGCCGCTGCATGATCGCGACCAGCTCGCCGAAGTTCGACCCGCGTTGCACTATTCCCATAAACGCTCCAGAATGAAGGCTGACGAAACGGAGCATTACCATAAGCGACCTCGTCCCGACCAACCAATCCCCCGCCCCTGCCTCCGGCGACTCGAAGGAACGCCTCACCTTCGAGGACAACGGCCTCACCATGCAGCTCTATGGGATGAACAACGACAACCTCAAGCTCATCGAGCGTGAGATCGGCGTGTCCATCCATGCACGGGGCAACGAGCTGACCCTGATCGGGTCGGCCGACATGGTGGCGCTCGCCCGCTCGCTGCTCGAGCAGCTCTACGCAATGGGCAAGAAGGGCGCGCCGCTCGACCTGCCCGACATCGCGCGCGCGGTCAGCGTGCTGCGCGGCGATCGGCGGGTGGCGCTCAAGGAAGTATTCCACGACAAGGTGCTGGTCGGCTCGCGCGCGCGCCCGGTGCAGCCCAAGGGGCTGGCGCAGAAGCGCTACGTCGATGCGATCCGCGAGAAGGACATCGTCTTCGGCATCGGCCCGGCCGGTACCGGCAAGACCTACCTGGCCATGGCCATGGCGGTGCGCGCGCTGCTCGACAAGACCTGCAAGCGCATCGTGCTGGCGCGCCCGGCGGTCGAAGCCGGCGAGAAGCTCGGCTTTCTGCCCGGCACCATGGCCGAGAAGGTCAACCCGTACCTGCGCCCGCTCTACGACGCGCTGCACGACATGATGGACTTCGAGCGCGCCGAGGAGCTGGTCGAGCGCGGCGTGATCGAGGTGGCGCCGCTCGCCTTCATGCGCGGCCGCACGCTCAACGATTCGTTCGTGATCCTCGACGAGGCGCAGAACTCGACCACCGAGCAGATGAAGATGTTCCTCACCCGCCTCGGGTACGAATCCAAGGCGGTGATCACCGGCGACGTGACGCAGGTCGATCTGCCGACCGGCGCGCGCTCCGGCCTGCTCGAGGCGCAGAGCCTGCTCACCGAGATCCCGGGGATCGCGTTCTGCAACTTCACCGAGGTCGACGTGGTCCGCCATCCGCTGGTGCAGCAGATCATCAAGGCCTACGACCGCCTCGACGCGCAAAAGAAGGAAGCGGCCAAAGAAGCGGCCGCCAACCGCGCCAAGCAAGCGCCCAAGTAGCGATTTCTGGTATGCTGAGGCCGCGAGGGGAGCCGTGGCCGAGCCCGAGGACACCATCCGGTCCCTGGAGGATCTCACCAGGGTACTGAGCGAAGACCCGCGGTTTTCCAGCTACGCGGTGATCGCGCGCGGCGAAGGGTTCGTCGAGGTGCGCCTGGGCGAAGGCGGCGTGGTGCTGGTCGACGGCCGGCTGTGGAAGGACGAGCGCGCGATCGAGCCGCACCTGGTGCGCTCGTCGTCGGGCTCGACGCTGCTGGTGCTGGTCGGCGAGGACGCGGACTTCGCCGGCATCGAGGCGCTGCGCGATCGCGCCGACCTGGCGCTGCTGACGCTGCCCATGTCGCGCACGCGGCTGTACGTGAACCTGCGCAATCACCTGGATCTGGTCGCCCTGCGGCAGCGGGCCCAGGAGCGCGGGCGCTGGGCCGAGCGCTATCGCTACGAGCTCGGCGAGTTGATCGCGATCGCGCGCGCGATCTCCTCCGAGCGCGATCAGGCCAAGCTGCTCGGCCTGATCCTCGAGAAGAGCCGCTACGTCACCGGCGCCGACGCGGGCTCGGTGTACATCGTCGAGGGCCAGGCGCTCAACCCGCGCGAGCGCACGCTGCGCTTCATGGTGTCGCAGAACGACTCGCTGCAGATCGACTTCCGCGAGTTCACCATGAACATCGACGACTCGTCGATCGTCGGCCGCGCGGTGATCTCGCGCCAGGTGATCAACATCCCCGACCTGTACGAGCTCGACCAGGAGGGCAAGAACCCCTGGGGTTTCAAGCACGACAAGTCGTTCGACCGCAAGACCGGTTATCAGGGCCGCTCGATGCTCACCGTGCCGATGATCAACCAGCGCGACGAGGTGATCGGGGTCATCCAGCTGATCAACAAGCGGCGCGACGGCGCGCCCAAGCTGCTGGCGCCGGCCGATTTCACCGAGTGGGTGGTGCCGTTCGACAAGCGCTCCGAGGAGCTGTCGTCGACGCTGGCGTCGCAGGCCGGCATCTCGCTCGAGAACACGCTGCTCTACGTGGACATCCAGCGGCTGTTCGACGGGTTCGTCAACGCGGCGGTGACCGCGATCGAATCGCGCGATCCGACCACCTCGGGCCACTCCTATCGGGTGGCGACCCTGACGGTGGGACTGGCCGAGATCGTCGACAAGGAGGCCAGCGGGCCGTTCCAGGGCGTGCGCTTCTCGCCCGACCATCTCAAGGAGATCGAGTACGCGGGCCTGTTGCACGATTTCGGCAAGGTCGGCGTGCGCGAGCAGGTGCTGGTCAAGGCCAAGAAGCTGTACGAGCCGGATCGCGATCTGGTGCTCGCGCGCTTCGACTACATCCGGAAGTCGGTGGAGAACGAGGCGCTCAAGCGCAAGCTCGACCTGGTGGTGAAGGAGGGGATGGGCAGCGCCGAGCGTCACTTCGCCGAGCTCGACGAGGGGCTGCGCGCCAAGCTGGCCGAGCTCGACACGTACATCGCGTTCATCCTCAAGGCCAACGAGCCGACCGTATTGGCCGAGGGCTCGTTCGAAAAGCTGGCCGAGATCGCCGGGCTGCAATACGCCGACGCGCGCGGGCAGGCCCAGTCGTACCTGACGGGCGCCGAGGTCTCCGCGCTGCGGCTGCCGCGCGGCTCGCTCACCTCGGAGGAGCGGCTCGAGATCGAGAGCCACGTGGTGCACACCTACAACTTCCTCGAGAACATTCCGTGGGGCCGCAAGTACGGAAAGATCCCCACCATCGCCGGCTCGCACCACGAAAAGCTCGACGGCACCGGCTATCCGCGCGGGCTGAAGGCGGACGAGATTCGCATCGAGAGCCGGATGATGACCATCGCCGACATCTTCGACGCGCTCACCGCCAGCGATCGCCCCTACAAGAAGGCGGTGCCGGTGCCCAAGGCGCTCGACATCATCGGGTTCGAGGTCAAGGACGGCAAGTGCGACCCCGACCTGTTCCGCATCTTCGTCGAGGCCAAGGTCTGGCAGGTTGTCATCCCCTCCGACTAGGGTCAGCGTCGACGTGCGGGGAACGGCGCGGCGCACGCTCGCGCCGCAGGTCGTGCGCGAGGTGGCGCGTCAGCTCCGGCGGGCGATGCGTGCCGCCGGCGCCGGCGGCGAGGTCGCGCTGTCGTTTAGCGACGATCGCGAGCTGCGCGCGCTGAACCGCGCGTACGCGGACCAAGACCACGCGACCGATGTGCTGTCGTTCACGCAGGCGGGCCCGCTCTTGGGCGACGTGGTGATCTCGGTCGAGACCGCGCGGCGCCAGGCGGACGCCGGCGGACGCGAGCTGCGCGGCGAGCTCGTGCACCTGGCGGTCCACGGGTTGGCGCACCTGCTCGGGTTCGATCACGCGACGAAGGCCGACGAGCGGGTGATGTTCGGCTACGAGACGAAGTTGCGTCTGCAAGCGCACGGACGCGCTGCGGTCAGGCCGGTCCGCCGTCCACGTCCGCGCTAACGCGAGCCGGTCACGTACAGCGTCACCGTGCTCGGCAATCCCGCCGCATCGAGCGGCAGATCCCCGCGATACAACTCGTTCATCTGCGGCGACAACGCCTGCACGCGCAGGCTGCCCGATCGCGGCGCGTTGTCGATGGTCACCGAGGCGGGCGCGTCTCCGGCCGTACACGCGAACGTGCCCAGCACCGTGTCCGCGTTCACCACGATCGTCGCCGCGCCCGTATCCGGACAGTGTCGCCCGTCGACGAACTGCCACGACAACGTGAGTGGCCCTACGCCGCCCCCGCCGCAGCCCGCGGCCAAGATCGCGACAAGAAAGATCGCCCGCACGCACGCATGCTAGCATCCTCTCGCGATGGCATCCCCTGCGATCATCGTGCATGGCGGCGCGGGCACGGTCGCCGACGAGCGGCGCGCCGGCTGCATCGCCGGGGTGGAGCGCGCGGCGCAGGCCGGCTGGGAAGTGCTCGCGCGCGGCGGCCCGGCGCTCGACGCGGTCGAGGCGGCCACGCGGGTCCTCGAGGACGATCCCGAGTTCAACGCGGGCTACGGCGCGGTGCTCAACCGGCTCGGGACGGTCGAGGTGGATGCGTGCATCATGGACGGCCGGCTGCGTGCCGGCGCGGTCGGCGCGGTGCCCTGGATGCGCCACCCGATCACGCTCGCGCGCAAGCTGCTCGAGGCCGGCGAGCACGTGATGCTGGTGGGCGGTGGCGCGCTCTTGTATGCGCGCGAGCACGGGCTGTCCGGCGACCCGCCCGACACCATGATCTCGCCGCGCGCCAGAGAGCGGCACGAAAAGGCGCTCACCACCGGCGTCGGCGACACGGTCGGCGCGTGCGCCATCGATCGCGACGGCGGGCTGGCGGCCGCGACCTCGACCGGGGGCACGCCCTACAAGCGCCCGGGCCGCATCGGCGACTCGCCGCTGGTGGGCGCCGGCAACTACGCCGACGAGCGCGCGGGCGCAGCCTCCGCCACCGGCCACGGCGAATCGATCATCCGCGTGGTGCTGTGCAAGGGCCTCGCCGATCGGCTGCGCGCCGGCGCCACGTCCGACGAAGCCGCGCGCGCCGCGATCGCCGAGCTGGTCGAGCGCACCGGCGGCGAAGGCGGGGTGATCGTCGTCGACAAGCAGGGGCGGGTCGGACACTTCACCTCGACGCCGCGCATGCCCTGGGCGGCGGTGGTGGACGGCCGCCTGCAAAGCGGCGCGGAGCAACCGTGATCGTTCGTGACGCGCGCGCGGGCGAGCTGCGCCTGCTCGCGGACACGGTCGCCGGGCAGCCGCTGCTCGAGCGCTACGAGATGAGCGCCGACAAGCTCGAGCGCGAGCTCACGGCGGCGCTCTCGCGCGGCGATCAAGTCCTGGTGGCGGAGGAGGGCGGTCGGGCGGTCGGCTTCGCCTGGTTCCTCGCGACCGGCACCTTCGGCGGCGGCGGCTACCTTCGCCTGATCGCGCTCGAGCCCGGCTGCGAAGGCAAGGGGCTCGGCGCGGCGCTGTGCGACGAGATGGAGCGGCGCGTCTCGCTCGGCAGCCGAAACCTGTTCCTGCTGGTCTCGCACTGGAACGCGGGCGCGCGCCGCTTCTACGCTCAGCGCGGCTATCAGGAAGTCGGCACGCTCCCAGCGTTCGTGCGGCCGGACACCGACGAGGTGATCTGCTGGAAGCGCCTCAGGTGAGCGCTACTGCGTCTTCTCGAGATCGGCCGCGAACGCCGGCTTGTGGTTCGACGCCACGCCCCAGCGCGACTTCTTCCACTTGCCCTGATACGCCATCCACAGCGACAGCGCATCGGTGACGAAGCGCCGCTCGAGCGGCCGCTCCGCCGAGACTTCCTTCGTGCCCATCGGGTCGCTCGCCGCGTCGATCAGCCTGGTGTCGCCCGAGCCGCCCACCCACAGCTTCCAGCGCGACAGCCGCATGGTGTGCGCCAGCTCGTACTGGCTCGCGATCGCGGGTCGCGGATAGCCGGCGCCTTCGCCCTGCGCGAGCGGCACCAGCGATTCGCCCTGCGCGTCGGCCGGCGGCTTGCCGCCCAGCGCGTCGACCACCGTCGGCAGCACATCCACCAGCTCCACGCCCTCGTCGACCTGCTTGCCGGCCGGGAACAGCGGCGGGTAATGGATGACGTACGGAATGTGCACCAGCTCCTCGTGCAGCGACTGTCCGTGGCCGATCTTGCCGTGCTCCCACATCTCGTCGCCGTGATCGGCGATCAGGATCACCATCGTCGAGTCGCCGAGGCCGTTGATGTCGAGGAACTTGAGCAGCTCGCCGAACTCGTGATCGTTGTAGCTCACGTCCGAGTCGTAGAGCGCCTGGATGCGCACCTTGTCGCGCTCGGTGATCTTGAGCTTGCCGGCGACGATGTTGTCGAGCTGTGGGTCGAGGCACGCCTTGACGAACAGCCCCGAGTACGGCTCGGTGTCGTACTTGGAGATCCACGGCTCGTGCGCGCGCCACGAGACGTGTGCGTCGATGGTGCCGATGTACAAGAAGAACGGCTGCTTGCCGTGCGCGCCCAAGAATCCCTGCGCGGCCTTGCGCAGGTCCTCGGCCTTGAGCCCGCCGCCCTCGTGGATGTGGTTGTGCAGCACGTCCCAGCCGTCGCCGAATCCCCAGAACTTGTCGATGAACCCGTTGCCCATGAATCCGGCGGTGAAGCGGCCGGTGGTCTTGACCGCCTCGGGCAGCGTGACGAAGTCGGGGTTGAGCTTGGCCTTCTCGGAGATGAACTTGTGCGTGGCCGGATAGAGCGAGGTGAACAGCGACGCGTGCGACACGCGCGACTCGTTGCCCTGCACGTAGCCGACCTTGAACACCGTCGAGGTCTTGGCCCACGCGTCCATCACCGGCGTCTCGACGCGCGTCTTCGGGTTGTAGACGCGGAACTTGTCCGCGCGCGTCGAGTCGGTCAGCCAGATGATCACGTTCTTCGGCCGCGAGGGGTACTTGACCGCCGGCTCCGCGGTGGCGACGGTCAGCGCGGCCGAGGTCAGCTTCGCCGCGGTGCAGGTCGCGCCCTCGGCCGACAGCTCGAGCCGCACCACCTTGCCGGCCAGCGACGGAAACTCGATCGGCGTGCCGGCTGTCCACGGCGCGTCGACGAGCTGCTTTTCGCGCGTGCTCACACGCACGTGCACGGCGCACCCGCCCGCGTCGCCCGCCGCGAGAAACGCGCCGCCCTCCGGCACCTGCACGTAGTAGACGAGCCCACCGTCCTTGGGCAGCGTGAGCGCGCTCTGGGTCGGCACCGGCGGCGCGTCATCCGAGGTGGGCACCGTGCCGCCCACCTGGATCCACTCGACCGCCGCCGACGTCTTCAGCCCGCCGAGCAGCCCCGACTGCGCGAACGTGAGCAGGATCTTCGATTCTCCCTCGACGAGCGCGCCTGCCGGCAGGGTCACCGTCACGGTTTGCCAGCCGACGCTCAGCGGCATCGCCGGCGACTGTTTTCCCTGGATGCTCGCGCGCACGGTCTGCCTGGCGGGCGACTTGAGGTGCAGCGTGATGGTCCCCGGCTTGGCCTGCGCGGAAGTGAGCGGCACCTCGAGCCACGCCTGTGTCGCCGCCAGCGCGACCTTCTTGCCGTCCTCGACGAGGCGCAGCTTCCAGCTCGGCAGCGGCCGGCTGAAGTGAACGTAGCGCGCGAAGCCCGGCGTGCCCGCCGCGATCGCCAGCCCGCCCGCGCGTAGCCCGTGCGCGAGCGTGCGGTTGGCGATCAGATCGAAGACGGGGTGCGCAGCCGACGCGAGACTCGCGCCGGCACACAGCAACGAAAGGATGAGTGGGAGTCGCTTCAAAACGGGACGTAGATCAGAAGGTGAAGACCTTGGGTCGCTCCGAGGCGCGCTTGAGATCCGCGATCACGTCCTTCTGCTCAGCAACCAACGCACCCGCCCGCGACTTGATGTCGATCACACGGCGCAGGTAGTCCTTGAACGCCAGGATGTCGGGATTGCCCGCGGCCACCGATCCGAACAGCGGCGACTTCTGCATCGGCACCACGATCTCGGTCGGCTTGCCCTTGACCGGCTTCTCGGCCCACGCGCCGCCCGAGTCCGAGCGGAACTTGAAGCCCTTGAGCTCGTTCGCGTTGCAGTCGGTCTTGGCCGGATCGTTGCAAACCGGCGTGCCGACCTCGACGAAGTGCGCCAGCGGAATCGCGCCCGTGAAGTCGAGCGTGACGCCGTAGTTCTTGTCGCCCTTGCCGGCGCCGTTCTTCATGAAGCTCTCGATGGCGTCCTTGTCGTTGTCGGTCTTCTTGGCGTGCAGCGTGATCAGATCGTACAGCGCGATCACGTGATCGTAATAGGTGAACAGCCGCTCGACCGCGACGTCTTCGAGGTGGAAATAGTTGGTGTGGAAGATCTTCTGCGTGTCCGGCTTCTTGAGATCGAGATCACCGAGCTTCTTGGTCATCTCGAAGTCGGGCTGACCCTGCTGCGTCAGCTTCGAAACGTTGATGGTGTCGGCGACGCCGTTGAGCTGCTTCGAGATCTTGTCGACCTCTTCGCGGATCTGCCCGGAGTTCTCGATGGTGCGGTTGAACTCGACGCGCGCCGTGGTGACGCGGCCGCACGCGTTGCCGACGCCGAACACGACCAGGCACAGGCCGGTGACGACGACGATCGAGCCCCACGCCTTGGGCTTCGACAACGGCGCGTCGGAGACGCTGTCGCCCGAGCCGGGCAGCACCTGCCCGACGCCGTAGAACGCCGCCAGGTTGGCCGCCTGCTGCTGTGCGAACGGATCGCGCCGCGGATCGGGCGGAGGTGCCGGCGCGGGCGCGGCTTGCGGCTGCGCTTGCGGCTCGGGCCGGCCGAACGGGGACGGGATGGAGGACCCCTGGTTCGAGGCGCTCGGCCCCGATCCGGAGCTCGGAATGGGCGCTGGGATGTTGGGCGCCTGGTTCTGGGGAATGCCGGCTGGGGTGACGGCCGGCATCGCCGAGGTCTTCTTGAGTCCGAGGCGCGCCTTCAAGTCACTGATGTCGCGCTGTCCGGGCTTCTTGTTGTCTTCCAAGAGTGCTGTTCCTCCAGCGGCGGCGTTTCCGACGGTCTTTCCGACGGTGCCGCGAAGTATTACCGACGCTTTTCAGCGCTGTCAAGGAGTTAGCCTGTATTGACCCGTTCACGGTTGCAACCGTGAACGAACGTTGGGAGCGAGAAAAAAACCGCCGTCTTCCGGCCACTTCCGGTTGGCACGCGCGCTGCTTTCCTGCCCAGCTCATGACGACTCGCCTGGCTGCCATCGCGGTCACGCTGCTCGCGGTCCCCCGGATCGCCAGCGCCCAGATCATCTATGACGCCCCGACCCCGCAAGTGCAGGTCGCTCCGCCAGCGCCGCCGGTGTACGCGCCGCAGCCGCCGCAAGTCTACGCGCCCCCGCCGCCGCGCGCCTATGCGCCGCCGCCTCCGTACTACGTGCCTCGTCCGTACTATGTGCCTCGTCCGATCTACGTGCCGCAGGCCCCGCACGTGTACATCCGTGAGCGCGTGCGTTGGCACTTCCGCCGCGCTGCCGCCGCGATCCTCGGCGCGCTCCCGCCGCCGCCGCCGCCGGTGATCGTCCAGGCGCCGCAGCCCTACTACTACGTGCCGCAAGCGCCGCTGCCTCCGCCCCTGGCCGCGCCGTCGTGCTGCTATCGTCCGCCGTGCTGTGCGGTCGCGGCGCAACCGCAACCGCAGGTCTACTACGCGCCCGGCCCGGTGGTGCTGGTGCGGCCGCTCCAGAAACCGGCCGAGTGGTCCTCGCGCATCGGCCTCGGCGTGCGCGGCACCGGTCAAGTGGTGAACGACAGCTGGAACAACCTCGGCATCGGCGGCGAGTTCTTGTACCGCATGTCGCCGCGCTGGACGCTCGAGCTGGCGGCCGAGTACCAGAAGAACACCTCGGGCCCGATCGATCGGATGGACATCCCGGCCACCGTCGGGTTCCGCCTGCACATCGGCCGGCCGAATTGGGTGGTCTCGCCGTACCTCGTCGCTGCGCTCGGCTTCGACTACGCGACCCAGGATCTGCGCATCACCCGCGACGAGGCCTACTACTTCGATGGGCAGGTCGGTGGCGGGCTCGAGTTCCGCATCGGCCAGCACCTGGCGATCACCGCCGACGCGCGCTTCGACGGCAAGAAGCGCGTCGACGAGCCGGCGCAGGCAGTGCTGGCGACCACCTCGGTCGACGGCAAGCGCGTGCACGCCCTCGCCGACGAGTACGGCGGCCAATTCCGCCTCGGTGTCGCGGTCTACTTCTAAAAGTTCTGATACAATGTGGGCGCGTGCCCACTGACGATCTCGACCACCGCTCCCTGCGCAGCTTCGACGCGACCGAGCTCGCGTACCAGACGCGCGGCGACGGCCCGGGCCTGCCGGTGGTGCTCTCCAACGGCCTCGGCGGCGACTACCGCGCCTGGAAGCACGTCTTCGACCGCTTCGCGCACACCCGCCCGTTCATGACCTGGGACTACCGCGGCCTCTATCGCTCTGGCAAACCACAGACGAAAGGCTCGCTCGGACCGCCGTTTCAATCGCTCGATCTCAAGGCGATCCTCGACGAGCTCGGCTGGAAGCGCGTCATCCTGGTGGGCTGGAGCATGGGCGTGCAGGTGAACTTCGAGGCGTGGCGCCGCTTCCCCGAGCGCATCGCCGGCCTGGGCATCATCAACGGCGTCAAGGGACGGCCGTTCGACACCGCGCTTGGCTCGCGCTTCGTGCGCCACGTGATCCCGGCGATGCTCACACAGATGCGCCGCCACGCTCCGCTGGTGGGCAAGCTGTCATCGGTGGCGACCGCGTGGGCGGGGCTCCTGCCGGCGATGAAGCGACTCGGCTTCGTGGGCGCGACGCTCGACCTCGAGCTGTTCTCGGAGTTCGCCAAGACCTTTGCCACGCTCGACTTCGATCTCTACGGCGCGACGCTCGAGGCGCTCGGCAAGCACGACGCCAGCGACGTGGTCGCGCGAGTGAACGTGCCGGTGCGCATCGTCACCGGCGATCACGACATGCTTACGCCGGTGGCCACGGCGCGCGCGCTCGAGCAGGCGCTGCCGCGGGCGCGACTGCGCATCCTGCCCGGCGGCACGCACTACACGCCCGTCGAGTATCCGAACGAAGTCTGCGAAGAGCTGGAGCGGCTGTTCGTCGAGGTCGAAGAGGCCGAGAAGGGTAGGCTGTCCGCGTGAAGCTACGACCCGGCTGCGACCGCGTCGTCGAGCTGCTCGCCACGCAGGTAGCGCTCGAGGAGATCGCGGTCTTCGTCTTCCATGTGCGTGAAGCGCACGCCGCACGCGCGCGCCCAGCGGTGCTCCTGCAACAGGATCCCGTCGACGCGTACGATGCGCGCCGAGCCGGGCAGCTGGAACTCCAGCTCGACCGACGAGTGCGCGACGTCGGGCTCGAAGACCTTGTAGAGCAGCATGCCGCCACGCGACAGGTTGACGGCGCGGCAGGTGTGCGGCTCCCCGTCGATGTACTTGTTGAGCAGGATGTTGAGGGGCATGCGCCGCTCGCGCCTGTTGTCGTTGAACTGCATGGCGGCCTCCAGTGGGTTTAATTCCTACATGTAGGATAGAGTAGGTGTCTGGAGGGAGCAACTTTTCTACTCCCGAAAACGGAGGCGGGGCCGAAAAGCTGATCGGGACCCGCGTGCTCGAGTTCGAGCTCACGTCGGTGTTGGGCGCCGGCGGCATGAGCGTGGTGTACCGCGCACGCCACCGCGTCACCGCGCAGGAAGTGGCGATCAAGATCCTGCCGCCGGAGCTGGCCATCCACGACGAGCTGAAGGCGCGCTTCGTCGAGGAGGCGCGCGTGCTGGCGCTGCTCGAGCACCCCAACATCGTCAGCCTCAACAACTTCTCCGAGGCCAGCGGGCGACTGTGCCTGATCATGCAGTTCGTCGACGGGGTGACGTTCGAGAACAAGATCATCTCGACCGGCAAGGTCCCCTGGCAGGAGGTCATGCGCGTCGGTATCGAGGTGCTCAAGGCGCTCGAGTACGCGCACGGTCAGAAGGTGATCCACCGCGACATCAAGCCGTCCAACGTGCTCATCCGCGCTGCGGACAGCGCGATCAAGGTCACCGACTTCGGGATCGCGCGCATCATCGGCAACACGCGGCTGACCTCGACGGGCCAGACGATGGGGACGGTGCGCTACATGTCGCCCGAGCAGGTGCGCGGCAAGTCGGTCGACGCGCGCAGCGACATCTACTCGCTCGGCGTGACGCTCTACGAGGGGCTGACCGGGCGCACGCCGTTCGAGGGCGACAACCAGTTCGACATCATGCAGCAGCACCTGAATCGCAAGCCGCCGGCGCTGGCGTCGATGTCCGTGGAGGTGCCGGCCACCGTCGAAAAAGCGCTGCTGCGTGCGCTCGAGAAGGACGCGCGCGATCGCTACCAGCTGGCGCAGGAGTTCCGCGTCGCGCTGGAGGGCGAGCTGCTGCGCGTGGCACCGGCGGCGCTGGCGCAGACCGGGCTCGTCCCGAGCCAACCGCGCACGTTGGCGCTCGCGCTCGGCGCCACGGTGGCGATCGGCGGCGGGGTGGCGCTGTGGCTGGCGCTGCGCCATCCGGTCGTGCTGCCGCCCGAGGGCAAGCCCGCCGCGGTGCTCGCGCCGCTCGCCGCACCGCCCAAGCCCGTGTGGCTCGAGCCGCTCAAGCTCCCCGGCATCGCCCTGGCCGTCGACGAGAAGTTCGACACCGACGGCGTGCGCGTGCAGTCGGCCGGGGCGCGTGACGCCAAGGCGCTGCGCGATCGCTACCGCAAGTTGGTGGGCGTGCTCAAGGAGTTCGAGGCGCAAAGCGGCGTGAACGACGTGCGCAAGGCCGCGCTGGCCGATCCACCGCCGCTCACGCTGGTGGTGGTGCCCCAGGCGCTGCTCGACAAGCCGGCGTTGTGGCCGGGCTACGAGCTCAAGCCGGACGTGAACTATCCGTCTCGCTATGTAGACAAGCAGCGCACGCTGTTCGTCTCCGACGAAGCGGACTTCGAGCGCCGCGATCTACCCTACGGCGTCGCCCTGCACGCGTTCGCGCCGATCGGCACTTTGAGCACGGATGGCGTGCTCTCGCTCGCAGAAAAGTTTGAGGCATATTACAACACTCACGGCCCGAAATAGGTTGTCCACAGCCGGCTCTCGACGGAGCCACCAAAAAACGCTCTCCGACGGTGAGTAGCTTCCAAGTGGAACTTGTTTTCACCCCTTTTCCCCAAAAACTCCCGATAGATGAATGCACATGGTGAGGGTTCGTGCGTGGATGTGCGTGCGAGTCGGCGCGGGTTGGGGATAACTTGTTGACAAGGACGCGCCGGTTTTCCTTTTGACTTGCTGGAGGGTCCGGTGAGATAGTCTCGCCCCGACAAGGCAGCACCTACGGAGGCGGAGGGGACCTGAATGTTCCGTGCACGTGTTGGCCTGGCGGCAGCCGCCGTAATCGCAGTCCTCACCGGAGTGGTGTTCACTTCCGTCGCATCCAGCATCGACAAGTCGACCACCGGCCTGGTCGACAGCCGGGTCGAGCGCGCGCAGCAGTCGGTGCCCAAGCTGGACCTGTTGCGCGGCATCGAGCTGACCAGCGAGACCCAGAAGCTGGCCCGCGAGGATGACCTCGGCGAGGTGTTCGCGCAATCGGGCGACGCGCAGCGTCAGGCGGCCTACTCGGCGGTGCAGAAGCGCAACGCCGGCCTCGAAGCGGCGGGGCGCAAGGCCGACGTGGTCGCGGTGGTGGGCGCCAACGGGAAGGTGGTCGCGCGCGATCTCAACCCGAACGCCATGTACGACGAGGATCTGAAGAGCAAGTACCCGTCGGTGGCCAAGGCGCTGGACGGCGTGGCCAACAAGGACGTGTGGAGCTTCGACGGCCATCTGTACCGCGTCGGCGCGGCGCCGATTCGCAACAAGACCGGCGCGCTGGTCGGCGCGCTGATCGTCGGCTACGTGCAGTCCGGGCAGGACGCGGTGGCGGACCGCGACAAGACCGGCGCAGAGGTCGCCTACTTCATCGACAAGAAGGTGCAGGCCTCTTCCTTCAAGAAGGAGGGCGGCGAGAGCTCCGAAGAGAAGTCGCTCGCGTCGGCGCTGTTCGAGGGACCGGCCAACGCGGCTCCGGCGCTGGCGGGCGAGATGTCCAAGCTGTTCCACGTCACGCTGCGCGGCGAGGATTACGTCGCGGCGGTCGGACCGCTGCCGGGCAACATGACCCGTTCGGCCTCGGGGTTCGTGGTGTTGTCGTCGGTGACCGCGGCCCGCGCGCCGCTCGAGACGGTGCGCTGGTGGATCCTCATGCTGGGCGTGGTCGCGCTGTTGGCGGCGGTCGGCGCGGCGGTCATGACCTCGATCCGCTTCCTGGTGCCGCTCGACGGGATCGAGCGCGGCGTGGCCGAGGTGATCAACGGCAACCGCGACTATCAGTTCGAGCCGTCGAGCCCCGACTTCGAAGGTCTGGCCAACGGGCTCAACGTGATGATGGCGCGTTTGCTCGGCCGTCCGGATCCGTCCGAAGACGGGCTCGGCGATTCGGGCGATTCGCCCACCACGTCGGGGCGCTGGCAGGGCGAGCTGGCCGTCGACGAGAACGTGACCGGCCCGCAGGCGACGGTCACGCCCGACTCGATGGCGCTGGCCAACGAGCCCGAGGGCGAGTACCTGAAGCGCGTGTTCGAGGAGTACGTCGCGGCGCGCAAGCAGACCGGCGAAGGCACCGAGGGGCTGAACGAAGGCGGCTTCACTGCGAAGCTCAAGCAGAACGAGCAGGCGCTCTTGAAGAAGTACAACTGCCGGATGGTGCGCTTCAAGGTGGTGGTGAAGAACAATCAGGTCACTTTGAAGCCCGTTCCGATCGCCTGACACCCGTCTGCGGTCCGGGGTCGGGGCAGATGTCCCGGATCGCACACGCGCTGCACGGCGCACCGTCCCACAATTCCTGATACAGCGATTGCACCTGGTCGAGCAGCTGAAAGTCTTCGGTCACGAAACCGAACTCGAAGTTGCGCTTGTTCTCGCCCTTGGCGCCCAGCCCCGCGCCGGTCAAGTTGGCCGAGCCGAGATAGAGCCAGCTGCCGTCGATGACCACCGCCTTCAAGTGCACGCGCGGGCAGTGCTTGAGCTGCAGGCCGCCCTTGATGAGGTGCGGGCGGCGATCGAAGGCCGCGCGAAAGCGTCGCGAGGGGACCTCGGCGTAGAGCAGCCGCAGCTCGACGCCCGCGGCCGCGAGATCGTCGAACGCGCCGAGGATCGAGCGATAGCGGCCGTTGTCGTTGCGCAGGCTATGGGCGGGCTCGACGAACAGCTCCTTGACGTTCGCGGTCGCGATCCACACCGAGCGGCGTGCCTTCAGGATCCCATCGCGGATGACCTGCTCGTAGAGCGCGCGACCGGTCAGAAAGCTCGCTTCGAAGCGCATGGAACCACTTTGTCACCGGCCGAGAAAGCCCGCAAAAATGTGCTACCGTTTCGCGTCGGTGGGCGCGAGAATAGGCATCTTTGGAGGCAGCTTCAACCCGCCGCACGTGGCGCACCAGCTGGCGTGCGCGTACGTGCTGGCGACGGCACGGCCGCGCCTGGATCGGCTGTGGATGGTGCCCACCTGGAAGCATCCGTTCGACAAGCAGCTCGCGCCGTACGCCGACCGGCTGGCCATGTGCGAGCGCGCGGCGCGCCCGTTCGGCGATCGCGTCGTGGTGTCGCGCATCGAGGAGGAGCTGGGCGCCGAATCCGGTGCCAGCTACACGCTGCGCACGGTCAAGGCGTTGCGCGCCCAACATCCGGGCGTGGAGCTGGCGATGGTGATCGGCGCCGATCTGGTGGCCGAGCGTGAGCGCTGGCACGGCTGGCCCGAGCTGAAGACGCTGATCGAGTTCATCGTGGTCGGGCGCGGCGGCTATCCCGAGGTGGCGGCGACCGAGCTGATGCTCCCGTCGGTGAGCTCGACCGAGGTGCGCGCGCGGCTCGGGCGCGGCGAGCCGGTCGACGCGCTGCTCGACGCCGACGTGATCGACTACATCCGCACGCACCAGCTGTACGGGGTCCGGCCGTGACCGACGACATCTCGTCGACGGGCAGGTTGCAGGCGCGGCCCTCGAGCGGCGAGAAGATCCTGGTGATCGGCGACGGCGCGGTCGCGCGCGCGTTCGGCCAGGCGCTCGAGCGCGCGGCGTTTCCCGTCGAGCGCTGGTGGCGCGCGCAGCGCCGTCCGTTGCCGGCCGGCGACGTGGTGCTGCTGGCGGTGCGCGACGAGGCTCTAGCCGAGGTGGCCGCGCTGGTGATGCGCAGCCTGGCGCCCTCCGGCGACGCGCAGAGCCTGCCGATCCTGTTGCATTGCGCGGGCGCGGTGCCGGCCGAGGAGCCGTTCGCCAAGCTCCAGCCGCGGCCGCTCGGCGTGGGCCTGATCCACCCGCTGCGCTCGCTGGCCGGCGCGGCCGACGACGCCGATCTGGTGGGCACGGTGTTCGGCGTGCAGGGCGACGAGCTCGGCCGCGACGCTGCGCTGCGGCTGGTCAAGCGCCTGGGCGGGACGCCGCTCGAGCTCGATCGCGACGCGCTGGCCCGCTACCACGCGGCCGCGGCGCTGGTGTCGAACCACGCGGTCGGGCTGGTCGACGCGGCGGTCGAGTTGCTCGAGTCGACCGGTCTGCCGCGCGCGCAGGCGGTGCACGCGTTGGCGAACCTGCTCGCCTCGACCGCCGCCAACCTGCGCAAGGTCGGACTGCCCCAGGCGCTCACCGGTCCGATCGCGCGCGGCGACGTCGAGGTGATCGCGCGTCACCTGCTCGCGCTGCGCCCCACCCGCGAGATCGCCGCGCTCTACCGCGTCACCGGCCGCCGGGTGGTGCAGGTGGCCGCCGAAAAGGGCCGCGCCACGGCCGAGGCGCTCGATCGCATTCGCGCGCTGCTCACCGGCGAGTAGCAATCCGGCTTTACCGACCGCGCGGAATCGACTAGCGTTCTTCCCCATGAAGAAGCTCGCGCTCGCCTTCTGTGTGCTCGCGACGTCGCTGTCGTCCGCCAAGGGACCCTCGCCGGAGGACTTCCTCAAGGGGAAGATCATCATCAGCGACAAGGCCCTGCCGACCAAGTGGAGCTCGGTGGGATCGTACGTCTCGACGTTGAAGAACCTCAACAAGGGCACGCTCTGGTACGACCGGAAGAGCGGCAAGCTGACCGTGCAGTACGCGGCGTTCTTCTCCAAGCCCGTCGAGGACGTGCAGGTGAACCTGGTGCTCTACGACATCACCGCCGGCGCGCACACGCAGAAGGTCTCGACGGAGAACTTCATGACCCGCGGCGATCGCGTGCTGTTCAACTCGGTGGTCTTCGACAAGGAGGACATCGAGGGCAACAAGAAATACATGATGACCATCGAGGATCGCCGGCGCGTGATCGCGTCGGGGACCTTCATCCTGCGTACCGAAGGACCGCACTATTCGGGCAAGGTCACGTTCTCCGACGACGATGCGAAGAAGGAAGAGGGTCAATGAGACTGGCGTGGGTGGGGGCGGTGCTGCTCATGGCGGCGCCGGGAATCGCGGGCGAGGTGGATGTGCTCAAGGGGCAGGTCGCCCAGGAAGACGATGCCAAGGCGGATGAAGCGGCGCACAAGCTGGGCGAGCTGAACGATCCCAAGGCGCTCGACGCGATCCTCGATGCGCTGGCGGTCGGCGCGCCGCCCAAGGTCCAGGCGACGCTGCTGGGCGCGCTGTCGGGCAAGAAGGACCCGCGCGCGGTCGAGGTGCTCAAGCACTACGCGCGCAACCGCAACGCCGAGCTGCGCAAGAAGGCTCTAGCGGGGCTCGCCGAGCTCGGCGACGCGCGCGGCGTGCCGACGATGATCGAGGCGCTGTCCGACAGCGTCGAAGAGGTGCGCGCCACCGCGGCGACCGCGCTCGGCAAGCGAAAAGAGCGATCGGCCGAAGGCAAGCTGATCAAGCTGATGCAGCACAAGGACGAGGCCTCGGCCAAGGCGCTGGCGCTGATGGCGACGCCGGAGCTCGCGCACCGCCTGTCGGAGCTGCTCGGCCAGGTGCCGGACGCGCTGTTGTGCACGGCGCTCGGCGAGATGCTCAAGCGGCCCGACTTCGGGCCCGAGCCGATCCGCGTCGAGGTGGTCAAGACGCTGTCGAAGGTGCCGGGCATCGACTCGACCTCGGCGCTGCTCGAGTACGTGGCGGCGACGGAGAAGGACAAGATGCGCCCTTCGCGCGTCGAGGCGCAGAAGATCGTCGACCAGCGGAGCAGCCAATGAATCCTACCTTGCGCCGAAGGCGAGGTTCCATCGCGGGAGCGATGCCTTCCTTATTCGTGCTGGCGCTCCTGGTCGGGGGCTGTGCCGAGGCGACATTTTCCGCGCACAACCGCGACAACAACGTCGAGGACATCAAGCGCGCGATGGCGGCGTCGGAGGGGCCCAAGCCGGGCACCACCGGGCACCTGGCGTTTCTGGTGACCGCGGGCGGGCCGGCCGATAAGTCGCTGGTCGGCTTCGATCTGTTCGCGCAGAAGGTGGCCTGGACCGAGAAGGCCGATGTGCGCTCGCGCGTGGTCGCGGGCAAGGGCCTGATCGTGCACCGCCAGGGCGCGAGCGATCTGGTTGGGCGCGATCCGCAGTCGGGGCGCGTGCAGTTCACGGTGACGCTCGGCGGCGCGGAAAAGTTCGTCGGCGCGGCGCTCGACGACGAGCGTGTGTACTACGTGGTGCAGGACTCGGGCGGCGCGCAGCGCACCTCGAGCCTGGTGGCGGTCGATCGCACCGGACATCAATTGTGGCGCTTCCCGGCGGCGGGATCGCTCGGCGCGCCGGCCGCCCGCGGGGGCGTGGTGGCGGTGCCGCACGCGTATCAGAACATCACCTTCGTCGACGGCAAGACCGGCAAGGAGCTGGCGCGCGTGCGTGCCACCGACGAGCAGGTCACCTTCGTGCGCGCGCTGCCCGAGGGCTTCTTCTACGGCGGCGCCAAGGGCGTGTACCTGTTCGACGAGAAGAGCGCCGGCGGAACCAAGAAGGAGTCGTCCTACGTCGAGGCCAATCTCGGCTCGGACCAGGTGCGCACGTTCTACTACTGGGACGGCTATCAGCTCGCGCAGAGCGACTACTCGGCGTTCGATCGCAACCGGCTCTTGTGGAGGGGCGAGCCGCGCGGCGGCACGGCGGCGTTCCACGACGACGCGGCGATCCTGCACAGCTACCGCTACATGTTCGCGTTCGACGCCAAGGGCGGCAAGCTGCGTTGGGCGTACGCGCACCCGCGCACCGATCTGGTCGCGGCCGACGACGTCGGGCCGAGCGTGGTGTTCGCCAGCGTCGACGGCGACGTCGGTGTGCTCGACGCGCACAACGGCTCGGTGCGGATGACCGTCAAGACCGGCCTCAAGCTGTCCGGCGCCACCTTCGACGCCGATGGGTTTACGGGTGGGAAAGACGGCGAGCCCACCGACGTGGTGCAGACGCTGAACTCGATCATCTGGGATCACGACGCGCGCTTCACCGCGGTCAAGGTGTTCGCGGTCGACGCGCTCGGCGACGTGCCCGGCAAGGACGCCTCGGCGGCGCTGCTCAAGGTGGTGCTGGCCGACAAGGACATGCCGGCGACGGTGCAGAAGAAGGCCGGCGAAGAGCTGGTCGCGCGCAAGGACAAGGACGCGGCGCCGCTGTTCGTCGACGCGCTCAAGGTGCGCTACGACTTCCTCGAGGATCGCCATCCGCACGGCGTGGAGATCCTGGCGCGCGCGGTCTCGTCGCTCGACGCCAAGGAAGCCGCGCCCGAGCTCGCCGCGCACCTGCTCGACGCCGCCACGCCGCAGGGCTCGCTCAAAGATCTGGCGGCCGCGCTGGCCGGCCTGGGCGGGCCCGCCGCGATCAAGGCGCTGCGGGAGTTCCTGCTCACCTATCGCGCGGATCCCAACTTCATCGCCGATCCGAACTCGCTCAACATCGCCGCCGAGGGGCTGCTGAAGTTGGGCGGGCCCGAGGAACGCCGCACGGTCACCTACGTCGCGGAAGAAAAGCGTACACTGCAGCCGGTTGCGACGTACGTGAAGAAGATGCTCGCCGATACCGCTCCGAAAAAACGCTGACTCGAACACTGGAGGGGATTTCCATGCGTGGCCAACTGCCTGCCAAGTTGCGTGAGCTGTGCGTCAACACCATCCGTTTCCTCGCTGCCGACGGCGTCGAGCAGGCCAACAGCGGTCACCCCGGCACGCCGATGGGCGCGTCCGATATCGCGTTCACGATGTGGCACGACTTCTTGCGCTTCGATCCCAAGAAGCCGGGCTGGCCGAACCGGGATCGCTTCGTGCTCTCGGGCGGGCACGCGTCGATGCTGCTGTACTCGCTGTTGCACCTGTCCGAGTACGATCTGCCGCTCGACGAGCTCAAGCGATTCCGCCAGTGGGAGTCGAAGACGCCGGGCCATCCCGAGGTCGGTCACACCGTCGGCGTCGAGCTGACCACCGGGCCGCTGGGCGCCGGGTTCGCCACCGCCGTGGGCATGGCGCTGTCCTCGAAGATGCTGGCGGCGCGCTTCAACACCGCGACCATGCCGATCATCGACAGCCACATCTGGGGCATCTGCGGCGACGGCGACATGCAGGAAGGCGTGACCGCCGAGGCCGCGTCGCTGGCCGGCCACCTCGGGCTCGGCAACCTGATCTTCGTCTACGACAACAACGACATCACCATCGAGGGACACCTCGACGTGGCGATGGGCGAGGACGTCGGCGATCGCTTCACCTCGTACGGCTGGTACGTGCAGCACGTCGACGGGCACGACTACGAAGCGCTCCGCGCGGCGATGTATCTCGCGCAGGCGCAGACCAACAAGCCGTCGCTGATCGTCGCCAAGACGGTGATCGGCCACGGCGCCCCGACCAAGGCGGGCACCCACGACGTGCACGGCGCGCCGCTCGGCAAGGTCGAGATGGCGCAGATGCGCAAGAACTTGAATTGGCCCGACGAGACCTTTCACGTCCCGGAGGAGGTGCGCGAGGTGTGGAAGGCGCGCTCGGCCGAAGGCAAGAAGATGCGCGAGGACTGGGACAAGATGTTCGCCGCCTGGCGCACCGAGCATCCGGACCTCGCCACGCTGTGGGACGCGCACTGGAACCGTACGGTGCCTGCCGATCTGCCCGAGCAGCTCGCGGCGGTGGTGGGCAACAAGTCGGACGCGACCCGTTCGCTGTCGGGGATGGTGATCCAGAAGGCGACGCAGCTCGTCCCGTCGCTGCTGGGCGGCGCGGCTGATCTCGAGCCGTCGACCAAGACCGGCATCAAGGGCGCGGCCAGCATCGTTCCGTCGTCGGTGAAGTCGGATCTCTTGCCCGACACGTCGTTCGCCGGCCGCAACCTGCACTTCGGCATCCGCGAGCACGCCATGGGCTCGATGGCCAACGGCATGGTGCTGTTCGGCGGCTGGCAGGTGTACACCGCCACCTTCCTGGTGTTCTCCGACTACATGCGCCCGCCGATCCGCCTGGCGGCGCTCTCCAAGACGCCGACCATCTTCATCTTCACCCACGACTCGTTCTGGGTGGGCGAAGACGGCCCAACGCACCAGCCGATCGAGCACCTGTGGTCGCTGCGCATGATCCCGCAGCTCAACCTGTGGCGGCCGGCGTGCGGGCTGGAGACCGCGATGGCGTGGGCGCACGCGGTGGTCCGGCCCGACGGGGAGACGCCGAGCGTGCTGATCCTGACGCGGCAGAAGGTGCCGTCGTTCGACGTGGTGCGCCCGGCGAGCTTTCAGGCGCGCGACATCTGGAAGGGCGGCTATGTGATCGCCGAGGCGGAAGGCGGCAAGCCCGATCTGATCCTGTTGTCGACGGGCTCCGAGGTCGGGCCGTGCGTCGAGGCCAAACGCGTGCTCGACGCGGCGGGCACCAAGACCCGCGTGGTGTCGATCCCATGCGTCGAGCGCTTCAAAGCGCAGCCGAAGGCCTATCGCGACGCGATCCTGCCGTCGGGCGTGGCCAAGGTCTCGGTCGAGGCCGGCCGCACCGACCCGTGGTACCAGTTCATCGGCGCCGACGGCCTGGCGATCGGCATCGATCACTTCGGCCACTCGGCGCCCGGCGAGGTGCTCGCCGAGAAGCTCGGCTTCACCGGTCCGCGCATCGCCGGAACCGTCCAGGCGTGGTTGAAGGGCTGAGCATTCGCCGCTACACTTGGTCCCGCCACCCGTGCCGAAGAAGTATCAAATCCTGGTCTGCAAGGGTCCCGAATGCGGGGATAAACGGCACGCGGGCGACGTCCACGCCGCGATCGCCGTGGAGCTCAAGAGCTGCCCGCTCAACGGCAACGAGGTCGTGCTCGAACGCTACAGCTGCTTCGGCAAGTGCCAGAAGGGGCCGAACGTGCTCGTGCGCGAGATGAAGCCCAACGAGAACCTGCGCATGATCCTGCTCATGCCCACCGCCGGCGCGGGGGCCTACCTGTATCACCTGGTCAAGCCCGAGGAGGCGCGCCAGATCGTGCTCGAGCACATCGCCAACGGCCGGCCCCTGCTAGAGCTCACCCGGCGTAAGTGAATCCTACCCTGCGCCGACTTCTTGCCATCCGACGAAAATTTCACGATAATTGAGGACCCATGCGGACTCTTGCCCTGACCCTGGCCCTCACCCTCGCTGCGTGCGGGGGAGGCGCCGATCCTGCCCAAGTCAACAAGCTGTCGAGTGATCTGGTGGCTTGTAAGAACGATCTCGATGGCTTGAAGGAGCAACTCGACGAGGCCAAGATCGCGCTGAAGAAGGCGCTCGAAGCGGCCGGCATGGTGGTCAAGCTCGACCCCATCGACATCAAGGCCGCCGCCCAGGCCGCGTCCGTCCATCACATGGAGGGCAACGTCAAGCCGGCCGACGTCATCAAGGTCATCAAGGCCAACGCGGGATCGTTCAAGAACTGCTACGAGCACGCGCTCAAGCGCAAGCCCGACCTGCAGTACGTGAGCGCGGTGAAGGCCGACTTCACGCTGCGCAACAACGGCAGCCTGGCGAGCGTCAACTTCACGCCGCACCTCGATGCGACCATGGAGCAGTGCATGGGCCTGGCGATGGAGAAGTGGAAGTGGCCGACGTTCGAGGGCGATCCGGTCGCCTTCGAACAACCCGTGAACCTGGTGGCGAAGTAAGCAGAGCTAGATGCAGTCCCGGGAGATGCAAAAGCGCCTGAAGGAGCTCGCGTCGGCGCTCAAGGCCGAACCGGGCTCCATTCCGCGACGCCTCGAGCTGGCGGCCGCGTTGCGTGAGGCGCAGCGGCCCGCCGATGCGATCGATCTCTATCGCGGCGTGGCCGAGGTGTATGCCGAGGAGGGTCGCCTGGTGCAGGCGATGGCAGTGTGCAAGGGGATCCTCGAGATCGATCCCGAGCACCGCGATACGCTGGAGATGCTCGCCAACCTGGCGCAGCGACGGGCGGCGCGCAAAGGCGAGGCGCAGCTCCGGCAGGTCGACGGGCGGTGGGTGGCCGAGCCATCGCAGGTGTTGGGCCGGCCGCGCACCGGGCCCGAGCCGCCGATGGACGCGGCCACGCCGCCCAGCATCGCCGACCTGGCGCCCATTCGCTCCGGCGATCTCACGCCCACCGAGGCGCCCCGCTGGAGGTCCTCGGCCGCCGCGCTGCGCGAAGGGCCTCCGGCCTGGCCTGAGGGCTCGACGCGCGCCGGGGACGAGCCGGACGCGACGCGCGTGGGTGAGGGCGAGGAGGACGCCGCCGACGTGCGGCAGGCGATGTACGGCCACACGCCGCCCGAGGGCGTGCCGCTGGTCGATTCGGACCCCGCGCAGCAGGAGGCGGGCACCAGGCCCGGCCATCAGGACTTCGACGCGCACACCAAGAGCAAGGCGCGCGGCGACACCCTGGCCGACCTGGTGGGCGTCGTGCCGGAGGCGCCCGCAGGCAAGCGCGAGCTCGACACCATCCGCATGTCCAACCTCTCCGACGAGGAGCTCAACGCGCGCGCGAACACGCCGCTCGATCCCATCGAGATGGTGCGCACGACCTCCAACGAGATCACGCGGGCTGCGGTTCGTGCGGCGCTCGACACCGGCCGCGCCGCCTCCGACGCGCCGACCGCAGACCTGACCATGGAGGCGCTGCCGCCCGACTCGGTGACCAACGAGCTCTACGCCGAAGAGGATCAGGCGGGCGCCACGCTGATCAACGACGTGCTCACCGCGCCGTTCCCGCGGCCCGCGTTGATGGTCGAGCCGCCGCCCTTCCCGCTGCTCTCGGATCTGCCGCGCGGCGCATTCATGGAGCTCTTGGCGCGCCTGACGGTGCTGCGCCTCGAGGCGGGACAGAACGTGCTCAAGGAGGGCGAGCTCGGCGACGCGTGCTACCTGATCGCGGCCGGCTCGGTGCGGGTCACCAAGGCGGGCGTCGAGGTGGCGGTGCTCGGGCCGGGCTCGTTCTTCGGCGAGTTCGCGGTGCTCGCCGATCAGCGGCGCCACGCGTCGGTGGAGACCATCGAGCCGGTGGAGCTGCTCGAGGTGCGGCGCCAACTGCTCGACGAGCTGGTGGCTGCGCATCCGGGCGTGGCGCGCACGCTGCGCCGGTTCTATCGCGAACGCTTGCTCTCGACGTTGATGGCGACCGCGCCGTTCTTCCAGCGGCTGCAGCCCGAAGAGCGCGCCGGGATCGCCGAGCGCTTCCGCCCGCGGCGGTTCGGCCGGGGCGCGCGCATCATCGAGGAGGGCTCGCCGGGCGGCGGGCTGTTCTTGATCCTCGTCGGCGAGGTGCAGGTCGTGCGCGGTCCGGCCGACGCCGAGGTCGAGCTCGGCTCGCTCGGCGAGGGCTCGTACTTCGGCGAGATGTCGCTGTTGCGGGGTGGCACCGCGTCGGCGACGGTGCGAGCGGCGCGCATGACCGAGGTCGTGCAGCTGCCGCCGCGTGATTTCTACGAGGTGGTGTCACAGCATCCGGTGTTGTGGGAGCAGCTACGGTCGGAGGCGGAGCGGCGGGAGATGGCGAATCACGCCATCTTGGCGGGTGAAGCGCGCAAGAGCGACGACGGGACGATCTACCTCGTCTAGTTCGACCAGTGCGCTTCGACGAGGCGGTCGTGGCCCGGCATCGGGTTGGAGCCGCCCGGATCGCCCGGATCGCCCGGCATCGGGTTGGACGACGCGGGATCGCCCGGATTGCCGGGCATCGGGTTGGAGCTCGCTTGCTGCCCGTGGCCCGGCATCGGGTTGGACGACGCGGTGTCCAGCGTGATGAACGCGCCGAGATCGCGCGCGGCGGTCTCCAACGAATCGATGCACAGCGGCTGCCCGTCCGAGTAGATGACGAACAGATCGCGTACGCCGGCGATCGGCCGCGCGGTGAGCGTGCCATGCCCACGGCCGCCTGCGCAGTCCGGCAGATCCGGCAGGCTGGCCACCTGCACCGCCTCGACTTCGTTGGCGCCCGGACTCGCGCCGCCTGCGCATCCGGCGGCGAAGAGGCCGCTCGCGAAGAGCCCGATACCCACTCGCTTCAGCCACGTGCTCATCTTCTTTCCCCTCGTCATGACCTTCATTTTCCTTCTCCGTCGACGGTGATCCCGTGCTCCTTGATGAGCTGCGAGAGCCGCGGGCGCTTCATGCCCAGTAGGTCGGCGGCGCGCGTGATGTTGCCGTGCGCGCGGCCGAGAGCTTCGGTTATGCATTCGATCTCGATGCGGGTCTTCAGTTCCTTGAGGGAGAGTCCCTCGGCGGCCAGCCGCGTCCACGCCGGTCCTGCGGTCGCGATGTCCTTGCCGTCCTTGCGCGGCGGCGAGGACGGGTCGGCCGGCGCTTCGCGCGCGATCGGCGCGGTCAGGGTCTCGGGCTGGCGGAAGATCTCGGTGTAGTCGGAGAAGTCGCGTACGCCGATCACCTGGCCGTCGGCGAACAGCGACACCGAGCGGATCACGTTCTCCAGCTCGCGCACGTTGCCCGGCCAGCCGTGGCTCATGAGCAGCGCGACCGCCTCGGGCGACAGGCGCTTGCGCAGGCCCTCACTGCCGCCGCGCTCTTCGGCGACGCGCTCGAGGAACGAGTCGCACAACAGCGGCAGATCCTCGATGCGCTCGCGTAGCGCAGGCAGCTCGATCTGGATGCCCTTCAACCGGTAGTAGAGATCTTCGCGAAACTCGCCGCGCGCCACCATCTGCTCGAGGTTGCGATTGGTCGCGCACAGGATGCGCACGTTGACCTTGACCGGCGTGTTGCCGCCGACGCGCTCGAACTCGCGCTCCTGCAGCACGCGCAAGAGCGCGACCTGCGTCTTCGGCGAGATGTCGCCGATCTCGTCGAGGAAGATGGTGCCGCCGTCGGCCGCTTCGAAGCGGCCCTTCTTGCGCTGCAGCGCGCCCGTGAACGCGCCGCGCTCGTGACCGAACAATTCGGAGAGGAGCAGCGTCTCGACCAGCGCGCCGCAGTTCACCTTCACCAGCGGCGCCTTGTGGCGCGACGAGCCGGCGTGCAGCGCGTCGGCGATCAGCTCCTTGCCGGTGCCCGACTCGCCACGAATGAGGACCAGCGAATCGGTCGGCGCGATCTTGTCGAGCAGTCCGAACACCTGCAGCAGGCGCGCGTGGCGCCCGACCAGGCGCGGATAGCGCGACGCCGGTCGGGGCTCCTCGATGGCCACCAGGCGGGGCGTCTTCGGCGCAGACGGCAGCGGCAGCACGCGCGGCAGCCCGAGCGCGCGCTCGAGCGCCTGGCGCAGCGGGTCGTTGCCATGCGCCACGCGGTGCTCGTCCGGCACGCGCTCGCGCACGCGGGCGTCGATGGTCTGCGCGGTGCGATAGCGGCGCTCGGCCTCCGGCAGATCGCCGCGCGCGGCGGCGGCGCGGCCCAGCCACAGGTGCGCGCGCCATTCGCCCTCGAGCTCGCCCAGGCGGTGGAACAGCTCGGCGGCCTCGAGCAGCACGCGGCGCGCCGACTGCGCGTCACCGCGTCCGACCTCGAGCTCGCCCTGCACCAGGAGCGTGCGGGCGCGCGTGCCTTGCGACGCGATGGTGCCCACCCCGTCGAGGCGGCGCTCGGCGGCGACCAGATCGCCGCGCTCCAGATCGAGCCGCACCAGGTGCAGCAGCGCCTCGACCGAGCGCTCGTGATCGTCGGCGGCGGCGGCGCGGCTGCGGGCGGACTCGAGCTTCACCGCCGCGCCCTCGAGATCGCCGCGCCGATGCAGGATCCGTCCGGCGAGCTGCTCGCGATCGATGGCCACCGCGGCCGGCAGCGCCCCGTCGCCGGTGTCGGCGAAGCGCTCGGCGAGCTCGGCCATCGCCTGTGCGCGATCGACCTCGTTCAGATCGAGGTACACCGACGCGAGATCGAGCGCCAGCCAGGCGAGGCGCGCGCGCTGGCCGATGGTCTTGAACGCCGAGACCGCGTCGTGGAAGTAGGTGAGCGCGGTGGCGTAGTCGTTGCGCCAGTGCGCGAGCACTCCGAGGTTCTGCAGGCAGAACGCCCGGTTCCGGTGATCGCCCGCGGCCTCGGCCACCTTGAGCGCCGCCTGGTAGCGCGCCTGCGCCTGGTCGGAGTTGCCGAGCCGAAGCTGGGCGATGCCGAGGTTGAACAGAGCGCGACACTCTTCGAACGCGCGTCCGAGCTTGCGCGCCTCGTTCAGGTTCGCGCCGAACAGGTCGGCCGCGCCCTGGTAGTTGCCCTCGGCCAGGACCACCTTGCCGAGCGTGTTCTGCACCTGCAGCCGGCGGTCCTGACCTTCGACGTCGTCGGTGGTGCCGGAGAGCTCGAGCGCCGCGGCGCACTCCGCCTTGGCCTCGGGGTGGCGGCCGGCGAGGAAGAACGCCTCCGCCCGCTCGGCGCGCACGCGACCGAGCTCGGAGCGATCCGACTTCTCTTCGGCGAGCGCCGACGCCGCATCGAGCGCCGCCAGCGCCAGATCGAGCTCGTCGCGCAGCACGTGCAATTGCGCCAGTCGGCGATGCGCCGCGGCGTCGGGTTGGCGGCGACGCAGGCGCTCGGCGTTCTCCAGCGCGGCCGCGTAGTCGCCCACCAGCCGCTCGAGATCGCACAGGTGACCTTCGAGGCGCGCGCGCACGTCGTCGCGCGTGGTGGTGGCGTGCGCGCGGCGGTACAGATCGATCGCGCGGTCGTAGCCGTAGGTGATCTCCAGGCGCTCGCCGGCAGCCAGCGCGGCGTCGACGGCAGCTTCGCCGGCCGCGCCACGCAAGAGGTGCTCGGCCAGCGCGACCAGATCAGCCGCGCCTTCGCGCGTGCCCGATGTTGCCGCGCCGTTCGCGTTGGCGGCGAGCAGCCGGCCGGCGGCCGCGTGCAGCTTGCGGCGCGATCCCGCATCGAGCCCGCGGTAGGTGGCCTCTTCGTCGGCCGAGCGCAGAAAGCCGAGCCGCAGCTCGCCGTCGACCACCAGCTTGGTGACCACGCGGCCCTGACCGAGCTCGCCCACGGCGCGCGCGATCCCTTCGTCGGCCACCAGCGCCACGCGGCGCAGCTCGTCGAGGCCGGCCGGGCGGCCCATCACCGCCAACGCAGAAAGCAGCGCGCGGGCGTCGGGCGACAGCTTGGTCAGGCGCGCGCGGAACAGCTCATCCGCGTCGGCTGGCCGTGCTTCGATGATCGCCTCGAGCGCGCGCGGCCGTCCGCCGGTGGCCTCGGCGAAGAACGCCACCACCTCGGGCGACTGCAGGAACGCGCGTACGCCGTCGGCATCCAGCGCGTCGAGGTGCACGCGCTCGGCCGCGGCGCCCGCCAGCCAGGATTCGTCGAGGTCGCGCGACGAGACGGCCAGCAGGCCCCACAGCCGCGCCACCGACGACGGGGTCGGCCCATCGAGCTCGGGCGCGCCCAGGCGCGTCTGCGCCAGGTGCGCCACCAGCGCGCGGGTCGCGCCGTCGGCCAGGTGCAGGTCGTGCACCAGGATCACCAGCGGCCGCGGCCGCGCCACGTCGACCAGGAACGACGCTACCTGCTCGAACAGAGCCACGCGGCGCAGCTCCCACGAGGCGCCTTCCGGCGAGCCGGCCAGGGTCGCGCCCGCCCGGCCCTTGAGCGCCTCGAGCAGCTCGCGCCCGCGCCCGGCGGTAGGCGAATCGCCCAGCGTGCGGACGGCGCCGTCGACGATCTCGATCACCGGCTGGTAAGCAGACGCCGCCTCGCGGCAACCACCCTCAAGCACCAGCACGCCGGACAGCTGCAGGCGGTGGCGGAGCTCGTCGAGCAGGCGGGTCTTGCCGATGCCTGCCTCGCCGGTCACCAGCGCGACCCGGCCGCCGCCCGACGCCAGCGCCTCGGCGTACAGCGCCTCGAGGCGGTTCAGCTCGCGCTCTCGGCCGAAGCAGCCGTGGCGCAGCGCCGCCGGTAGCTCCGAGGGAGCCAGCTCGAGCGGCAGGGAGGCGGAGGCGGGCTTGCGGTTCATCTCCATGTGTCTCCCGTACGACCAGGGGATACTACCTCAGACACCCCGGCAGGGGGGTGAGCAAGTGTCGAGCCATGCTGGTACGGTTGTAACTATTGGAAATCGAACATGTAGGTGCGATGCGAGGGGTGTCCGGAAGGACGACACCGTCGTCCAGAACGTCGTCACGTTAGGAAATTAACGACCCTTGGCCTCGAGAATCAGGCGTTCGTAGGCGAGCCCGGCCTCGCGCGTGGTGGCGTGTAAGGCGGCGTCCGGCAGCGGCATGGTGGCATTGTCGGCGAACAGCACAGCAATGATCCGCTCGCGGATGGTGATCGGCATGAGCAGGACCTCCCAGCCCACGCCGCCGATCGATTGCGCGAACGCGCGGTTGGCGGCGGTCTCGGGCAGCGGCCCACGATACGGCAGGCGCGAGGCGATCACGTCGCGGAAGATCGACGGCACGTCGATGTTGATCGCGAGCTGCTGGACCGTCGCTGCATCGGCGTTCTCACCGCGCCCGTCCTGCCCGACCAGCAGGTTCTTCTTGACCACGAAGAACAGCGCGCGCCGGGTCATCTGCGAGATGTAGTCGAGCGTCAGGCTGGCGATCTCGTCGCGCTGGCGCGCCCCCCTGAGCTGCACGAGCGGCGGATCGGGCAGCGGGATGGTCACCCCCGGCAGCGTGTCGTGCTTCTCGCGCTCGCGCTCCTTCGGCTGCGTGAGCAGGATCGGCTCGGTGGGCTCCTCGGCCGCGTATTCGGGGGCGTAGTCGGCCGGCGGCGGCACCGGCATCGGCAGCGGGGTCTCTTCGGAGCGCTTGACCTTGGTGAGCAGGACGATCTGCTGGTCGAGCTGTTCCTTGTTGGGCCTGGGCTCGGGCGCCTTCTTCGCGGCAACCGGCTCGGCGACCTGCTTCTCGACGATCACCTTTTCGACGCGCGCCGCCTCCGGCTTCTTGATGCGCGCCGCGTCCATCGACGGGCTGGCCGTCGCCCGCTCGGACGCGCGTGGCGAGGTGAAGCGCACCCCGTAGTGGGTCTCGATCGCCCTGCGCACCGCCGACTCGGTGCCGACCGCGCGCAGCACGAAGCGGTCGGCGAAGAACGCGATCTCGTCGACGGCGTGGTTGTTGGTCGGGTCGGCCATCACCAGCGTGACCGTGCCCTCGTTGTCGACCTCGACCGGCACCGAGCGGAACTCGGCCGCCATGTCGGCCGGCACCAGGCCGAGCACCTTGGGCGAGACGATGAACAGCTTGGCATCGGCGATGCGCGGGATCATCAGCCGCCTGTGGTAGAACTCGACGAGCTGCTCCTCGTCCACGGCGCCGATGCGAACCAGACACTCTCCGAACGAGCCGCCATCTTTTTTCTGCAGCGCGGTCGCTTGCCCGAGCTGCACCTGCGTGACCAGGCCGTGGCGGAGCAGCAGCGCACCGGACATGTCGGCCATGGATCTCGCCACTATAGCATGAGGGTTTACCTCGACCATAACGCCTCGACCCGGCCGCACCCGTCGGTGGTGCGCGCGATGGCGCGGTTTCTCGACGAGGACTTCGGAAATCCGTCTTCGATTCACGCGGCCGGGCGGGCGGCGCGCGACGCCATCGAGCGGGCGCGCGATCAGGTGGCGCGGCTGGTGGGCGTCGGGCGCGACGAGCTGGTGTTCACGTCCGGCGGCACCGAAGGGAACAACCTGGCCATTCGCGGCGGAGCGGAAGCGGCGCGCGCGGCCGATCCGCGGCGGACGCGCGTGCTCACCACCTCGATCGAGCACCCGTCCGTGCTGGCGGCGGCCCTAGCGCTGGAGCTGCGCGGCTTCGCGGTCACGCGGCTGCCGGTCGACGCCAGCGGGCGGCTCGACGAGGACGCGCTCGAACGCGCGCTCGGCAGCGACGTGGCCCTCTTGACGGTGCAGGCGGCCAACCACGAGCTGGGCAACTTGCTGCCGATCGCGCGGCTGGTCGAACGCGCGCACGCGGCCGGCGTGTGGGTGCACACCGACGCCGTGCAAGCCGCCGGCAAACTGCCGCTCGAGCTGCGCGCGCTCGGCGTGGATCTGGCGACGCTGTCGGCGCACAAGCTCTACGGGCCGAAGGGCGCCGGCGCGGTCTACCTGCGCGCAGGTTGCGACGTTTCGCCGCACACGGTCGGCGGCCACCAGGAGCGCGAGCGGCGCCCGGGCACCGAGAACGTGGCCGCGCTGGTGGGCTTCGGTGTGGCGGCCGAGCGCGCGGTGGAGGAGGGTGGCGCGTGGGCGGCGCACGTCGAGGCGCTGCGCGATCGCCTGGAAGCGGGCGCGCTCGCGCTCGGCGCACGGGTCAACGGCGACCCTGGCGCGCGCGTCGGCAACACCACCAACCTCTCGTGGGACGGCGCGGACGGCGAGCTGGTCGTGGAGAGCCTCGACCTCGAGGGCATCGCCGCCTCGACCGGCGCCGCGTGCACGTCGGGATCGCTCGAGCCGTCGCCGGTGCTGTTGGCGCTCGGCCAGTCGCCGGCGCAGGCGCGCACCGCGGTGCGCTTCTCGCTCGGGCGCGAGAACAGCGCGCAGGAGATCGATCACGTGCTGGCGCGCCTGCCCGAGATCCTCCGGCGCGTCCGTTCCGCTATGGCGTGAGGACCGCCAGCGCTTCGACGTGCGGCGTCTGCGGCAGCATGTCGTAGGGCCGGATCGAGTGGGTCCGGAAGCCCGCGACCGCCAGCAGGTTCAGATCGCGCACCAGCGTCTCCGGCGAGCAGCTCACGTAGAGGATCAGCCGCGGGCGCAGCTTGACGGTCGCCGCCAGCACCTCGGAGGCGCAGCCGCGGCGCGGCGGGTTGAGCACCACCACGTCGGCGGCGTCGATCTCGCCGAGCTTTTCGGCCGCGTCGCCGCAGACGAAGCGCGTGCGCGTGGCGTGGTTGAGCTGCGCCGAGGCGAGCGCGTCCTTCACCGCGGCCGGGTTCTCCTCGATGCCGATCACCTCGGCCGCACGCGACGCCAGCGTGAGCGCGACGCCGCCGACGCCGGTGTAGCAATCGATCACGCGCTCGGTACCGGTGAGGCCCGACGCCGCCGACAGATCTGCGTAGAGCTGCGCGGCCACCTCGCGGTTCACCTGGAAGAACGCCGTCGGCGAGAGGCGCACGAAGATCCCGCCCACCTTGTCGTCGAGCGTCTCGCGGCCGTCGAGCGGCACATCCTCCGTCCCGTAGATCGCGTTGCCCTGCGACACGTTGACGTTCTGCACCACGCCGACCACCTCGCGCTTGAGCGCGCGCAGCGCGAGCGCCACCTGCACGCCGTCGGGCCAGTCGCGCGCGGCCGTAACCAGCGTGACCAGCACCTCCGACTGGTGGTTCACGCGCAGGATCACGTAGCGCAAGATCCCGGTGCGCGCCTGCTCGTCGAACGGCTCGACGGCGCGCTGATTCAGCACCTCGAGCAGCGCGCGCGCGATCTCGTCGAGCGGTGCTTCGGCCACCTGGCAGCCGGCCATGTCCACCACCTGGTGGCTGCGCGGCGCAAACGCGCCCAGCACGCGCTTGCCGTCGACGCTCCCGTAGACCAGCTTCGAGCGGTTGCGATAGCCGAGCGGCCGCGGCGACGCCACACACGGCGCGACCGCCACCGCGTGCAGCGACGGGCTCCCGAGCACCTCGTTGGCGATCCGCTCCCACTTCCAGGTGCGCTGCGCGTCGTACGCCAGGTGCTGGATCACGCAGCCGCCGCAGGCGCCAAAGCCGGGACACACGGTGGCGACTCGCAGCGGCGAGGCGGTCTCGACGCGATCGAGTGTCGCCCACGCGTCGGGCCGGTGCGGCGAGACGTGGGCGACCTTCGCACGCACCAACTCGTTGGGCAGCGCGCCGGCCACGTGCACGCGCACGCCCTCGGAGAGGCCCACCCCGGCCCCTTCGACGTCGAGCGTGGAGCAACTGAGGGTGACGCTGTCCCCCTTGCGCACCCTGGGAATGTAACGCATCCTGCCGCGCGTGACGACGGACCAAATCGCCCCTGAAAAGGTGGTCGTGGCGCTCTCCGGCGGGGTCGATTCGGCGACCGCGGCCGCGCTGTTGGTCGAGGCCGGACACGAGGTCATCGGCATCTCGATGCGCCTGTACGACGCGCGCGGCACCACCGCTTCGGTGGGCGGGCGCTGCTGCGGGCCGCGCGATCTCGAGGACGCGCGGCGCGTTTCGGCCCACCTCGGGATCCCGTTCTACGTCGCCAACTACGAGGATCAGTTTCGCGCGCGCGTGATCGACGACTTCATCGGCGAATACGCGGCGGGGCGCACGCCCAACCCGTGCGTGCGCTGCAACCAGCACATCAAGTTCACCCCGCTGTACCAGCGCGCGCAGGCGCTCGGCGCCACCGCGCTGGTCACCGGGCACTACGCGCGCATCGTCCGGCGTGACGGCCGGCTGCACCTCGCGCGCGCGCGCGATGCGGGCAAGGACCAGTCGTACTTCTTGTTCAACATGCCGCAGCGCTCACTCGCGTTCGTGCGCTTTCCGCTGGGCGAGCTGACCAAAGAAGAGGTCCGCGAGCACGCGCGCCGGCTCGGGCTGCCCAACGCGGACAAGCCCGAGTCGCAGGAGATCTGCTTCGTTCCCGACGGAGACTACGCGTCGTTCGTCGCCAAGCATGCGCCCGCGGTCGCCGCCGCCGGCGAGATCGTCGACGAGACGGGCCGCGTGCTCGGGCGGCACGACGGCGTGCACCACTTCACGGTCGGGCAGCGGCGCGGCATCCGCGTGGCCGCGCTCGAGCCGCGCTACGTGCTGGCCGTCGACGCTGGCGCGCGACGCATCACGGTCGGTCCGGCGGCGTCGCTCGATCGCGAGCAGATCGAGATCGAAGAGGTGAGCTGGGCGGGCGGCGATCCACCGGTCGGTCCGATACGCGCGTCGGTGCAGATCCGTTACCGCCATGCGCCGCGCTCGGCCGAGATCGCTGCGCTCGACGGTGGGCGCCGCGCGCGCGTGCGCTTCGACGCAGCCGAGCGCGCTCCCGCACCCGGGCAAGCGGCGGTGTTCTACGACGGCGAGACGGTGGTGGGCGGTGGATTCATCGCCGGAACGACCGAAGAGGCGGGCGCGCGCGCGAGCTAGCCGGTCGCCGTGCGCGCCGGCAGCATGATCTTCTGCGTGATGCTCGAGCGGCGCCGACCGCGGCGAAGCTGACGCACCTCGGCGACGGAGCCGGTGAGCTCGACGATGTTGTTCCCCGCGCAGCTTCTGCACTGGCGCGGCAGGAGGAAATAGCCTTCCCGTCCCACGTTCGGAGCCGCGACGCGCATCTCGGCGTTACACCAGGCGCATGGCACCGTTCGCTCGAGCGTCGTCATGGACCCCACTATACGGGCTAGGAATGAGATTTTCCAGTAAGGAAGACTACCAAGTTATCACTTCTGGGGGAGTTTGGACTACATGCGTCATGAGCGTGGCGCTGGTACGCAGCGACGGTGGTGGCGGCGCTACTTGGTGCCGGCGGCCAGCGTGATCATCTGACGCAGCGTCGAGCCCTTGACCGCTTGAACCGCCTCATCGAGCTCGCCCTTGTCGAGGAACACGCCGTGGCACTTGGCGCAGTAGTCGACGTGCACCGGGCCGAGCACCACTTCCTTGAGCGCGCCGGGACAGGCCGGACAGTTGTTCTTGGTCTCCGAGGCGGGATCCGGTTGCGCGCTGCCGGTGAGCGCCTTCGCGAGCGTCGACATCTCGTCGGGCTTTCCGCGACCGATGCGCTCGATCTCGCCGTGGTCGAGCCACAGGCCGCCGCAGCTCGGGCACAGATCGACCTCGACGTCGCCGACGCGCGCCTTGTCGAGCACCGAAGTGCACTTCACGCAGGTGAGATTCATGGCGACGGATACTATCATACGTTTTCGTCTACAATCATCCCTGTGAGCGATGCGGTCGAAAACCCGTACGCGATCCTCGAGCAACGCATCGGCTATGCGTTCCTGGATCGCGCCCGCCTCGAGTCCGCCCTCACGCACAAGTCGTATCTGAACGAGAACCCCGGCTGGGGCCGTCCCGACAACGAGCGACTCGAGTTTCTCGGCGACGCGGTGCTCGACCTGGTGGTCGGACACCTGCTCATGGAGGCGCAGCCGACGCGCACCGAGGGCGAGCTGTCCAAGACCCGGGCGTCGATCGTCAACGAGCTCGGGCTGGCCGACGTGGCCGGCGAGCTGGGCCTGGGCGATTGGCTGTTTCTCGGGCGCGGCGAGGAGTCGTCAGGCGGCAGGCGCAAACCGTCTGTGCTGGCCGACGCGTGCGAGGCGCTGGTGGCCGCCATCTATCTCGACGGCGGATTCGATGCGGCGTTCGTGGTGGTGCGCCACCTGTTCGGCAGCCGCGTGCTCGGTGCGGGCGAGGCCGGCTCGACGGATTACAAGACGCGATTGCAGGAGCGCGCGGCGCGCCGCCGGGTGCAGGTCCGCTACTCGGTGGTGCAGGAGCGCGGTCCGGATCACGACAAGACCTTCGAGATCGCGGCGACCATCGGCGATCGCGAGTACGCGCGTGGCACCGGCAAGACCAAGAAGGAGGCCGAGCAGCGCGCGGCCGAGATGGCGCTGCGCACCCTCGATGGCGAGTCCTAGCGCGCGGGCATTTCTTGTTGATCTTCGGTCGTCGGGCGCATATTTTTTTTCGACTGGTTCGGAGGACGTCCGTGGCTCGAAGCGATCTCGTCCAGATGGAAGGCAAGGTGACGGAAGTGATGGTGGGCGGTAACTTCCGGGTCGAGGTCGAGGGTGGTCACCACGTCCTGGCCCAGCTCGCCGGCAACATGCGCCGCAATCGCATCCGCGTCGTGCTCGGCGATCAGGTCACCGTCGCCGTCTCTCCCTACGATCCGACCCGCGGATTGATCGTCTTCCGCGCCAAGTAGCTCGTCGAGCTATCTCTTCTTCCCCAGGCCAGGACCAGGACCAGGGCTAGGGCCGTGTGGTGCGGCCGCGCTCGGCACCAGGTCGGCCGGCTTCTTCAAGAAGCGCTCGACGGCAAACTTCTTCACCATCATCACGTCGGGCGATCCCACCTTCTGCACGTAGTACTCGAGGTTGTCCTTGGTGAGCGCGCCGATCTTGAGCGCCACGGTCGACTTGTCCTTCAAGCGCAGCGTCGCCGTCGCGGTCGGCTTTCCCAGCCCGGTCTTGGCAGGCTCCTTCTCCTCGGAGAAGCTCGCTGCCTGCAGGTTCTCGAACCCGCCCACCAGCAGCTTGGCCTTGGTCTCGTCGACGTTCTTGCCCTTCCACTTCTCTCCCACGTGCTCGAGGCTCACGGTCTGCCCGGCGTTGGTGACCTCGACGGTGGCCAGGTCGGTCTCCTTGGCCTTGACCAGCGTCTTGTCGCGGTAATCGATCGGGCGGTGCGCCAGCCGCTCGAGCGCGAACTTCTTCACCGCGTAGATCTGCGGCGCATCCGCCGTCTTGACCCAGGTGTCCTCGCCGCTCGAGCCACCGACGAGCAGGGTGTAGCTCTTGCCCTTGGCGCCCGCGGTCAGCGTCAGCCAGGGCTTGGCCAGGCCGGTGTCTGCGGGCTTCTTGTCGTCGGTGAAGTCGTTGCAGCGCAGGGTCGCGAACGCCTGGACCGCCTGGTTGACTTGCGATCCGTCGAGCGCGTCCGAGGTCTTCGGCGCGTCGCCGGTGGCCTCGAGGATCTTCCACTTCGCCTCACCCCTGGTGTCCTTCTCGGTCAGCTTCTCGAGGCTGAGCTTGCTCGAGCCGGCGTCGACCGTGAGCTTGTCGCCGTCGGTGGCGGCGAACTCGAAGATCACGTGGTCGCGCCACGCCTTGGCCTCGCGGCTCGCCATGTAGCCGAAGAAGCCGGTCGCTTGCCAGACGTCGTTCTTGCCCGCCGGGCGGATCATCGTGAAGCCCGAGACCGTCTTGCCGGCATAGAAGTCGGCGAGGATCGTCCCCGAGGCGTTCTTCACGGTCACCCGCTGAGCCTTGCCGTCGGCCACGCCCAGGTCGGCGTGCTTCTCCGCGCCCTCGGTGACCAGATCGGCGAACGCGAGCCGCTCGAGCCCGTCGAGCACCGACTTCACGCCCGCCGCATCGGCCGGCCAGTCGCCCGGCGAGGTGACGCGCCACTTGTCGCCCTTCTTGTCGAGGACGGTCTTTTCCTGCTTCTCGGTGGTGACCTCGAGGTGCGTGATCTCCGCCGTCTTGAGGATTGGAATCGGACGCGGCGGCGGTCCCTGGCGCTGCCCCTTCTCCGGCGCGCGCATGACTGCGAACGCGCCCGCACCGAGGACCAGCACCGCGATCAGTGCGAAGATTGTCTTTTTTTCCATGTCGAAGCCTCGCTAGAGCTTGGCCGTGCGGCGCCGTGCCGAGCGCACACGCCAGCGCACCACGCCGAAGAGGATGAACGCGAGCGGCACGCCGACCATGTTGGCGAACTGCACCATCGTGGGCGTCGAGTCCGAAGCGTAGATGAGCGGCCGGCTCTGCACGCCCTTGGCGCGGATCGGCGCCAGCGCCTCGTCCTGTGCGAGCCAGTCCATCATGTTCATGAAGAACAGCAGGTTCGAGCCGTAGGTCGGGATCTGCCGGCCGAAGCGCAGGTACTCGTCGGACGCGAAGTCCGCGTTGCCGACCAGCACCAGCCGCGCAGGCTGCACGCTCTCGTCCAGCGGCTTCTCCTGGCCCGGCGGCAACGACACGTTCGGATCCGGCGGCGGCACCTTCTCGCCTTTTTCGTTCGGGTACGGCTTGCCGGCGAAGAACGACTTGAACTTGCCGGTCGCCGAGTAGGCGAACACGAACGGCCCCTTGTCCTCGCCCACCTTGAGCTGCGCGTTCTGCGGGTCGTAGAGGAAGAACCCGCCCTGGCGCCACGCGTCGGGCGTGGACGAGGCGAGCTCGCTCACGGTCACGTTGGGCTGCTTGTCCTTGACTCGCTCCACCGACGAGGCGAACGGCAGGACCAGCGCCTTGATGTGGTCCATGATGCTGCTCTTCTCGTCGATCTTGGTCGCCGCCACGAAGGTCGGATAGTTGGCCAGGAACAGCTGACCCTGCACCGGCACCGGCCCGGGCACGTTCTGCTTGGGCTCGAGCACCACGTCGTCGTGCACCTTGAACCCGTAGCTGTCGAGCAGGTCGTCGAGCTGCACGTCGTTCTTGCGGCCGATGCGCGGCTGGCCTTCCATACCGGGAACCTGCATCTGGCGCGGCGATTCGATCACCATGCCGGCGACGAAGATCGCCACCGACTTGCCCTTCATCAGGAACTGATCGATGACGTACTTGGAGCGCTCGGTGAACGGCTGCTTGGGCCCGGCGATCACCAGCGCGTCGGCGTCGTCGGGGATCGGCTTCTCGCCCGTCCCGAGCTGCACCGGCACGACCTCGTAGTCGCTCATGTACTGGCTGACGATCTGCAAGCCCGCGCCGCCGTGCGCGCCCTGCGGATCGCCCGCCGTCGACAGCTCGCCCTCCGAGGCTGCGAAGGCGAGCTTCTTCTTCTTGACCGTCATGCGCTTGATGAGACTGGTGATCTGGAACTCGAGCCCTTCGGGCGAGTTGATCTCCGGGATCGACTCGATCTGCCCGCCGTACTGAAACGCCACGCCGAGGTAGCTGGTGCCGATCTCGACCTTGTTGGACGAGACCTTGCCGCGCCGCATCTTCGGCACCTTCATCTTGGTGGCTTCTTCCTCGAGCTTCGCGTCGGTGCCGGGGTCTACAGCCTCCCACACGAACTTGCCCCCCTTAGACCCGGCGTTCTTGTACTCGTCGAGCAGATCGCGGACGTACTGCGCCACCTGCGAGAACGGCGGCTGCAGATCGTTCGAGATGTACGCCTTGACCGTCATCCGATCGGGCAGCTTGGCGACCAGATCCTTCGACGGCTGCGACAGCGTGTAGATGTGATCCGCGGTGAAGTCCGCGCGCTTGAAGTAGCGGTTGGACACCACGTTGAAGAACAGGATCGCCAGCAGCAACATCACCACGTAGCCGATCGCGTTCGCGGCGGTCTTTACCTTGTTGAGCTCTTTGCCGGACATTAGCGCCACCTCCGGCTCTCGAGCGTGGTCTGCGCGACGAGCAGGCAGCCGAAGATCATCGAGCCGTAATAGAGGACGTCGCGGGTGTCGATCACGCCGCGCGCGATGTTCTGGAACCGCACGTCGATGCAGATCGCGTTGATGAACGGCGCGATCGACGGCGGCAACAGCGGCACCATCCGTCCGAGGATGAACAGGCCGAAGCCGATGAAGAACGCCACCAGCGCGGCGACGATCTGGTTCTTGGTGAACGACGAGGCCATCAGGCCGATCGCCGCGTAGGTGCCGCACATGAGCAGCATGCCGATGTAGCCGGCGACGGTGGCGCCCTTGTCGAGCGGTCCCAGGAACGCGACCGTGATGGGGAACGCGACGGTCAAGAGCAGCAGCACGGCGATCAACCCGACCGACGCCAGGTACTTGCCGACCACTACCTGCCAGTCGGTGACCGGCATGGTGAGCAACAGCTCGAGCGTGCCTTGCGCGCGCTCCTCGGCGAGCAGGCGCATGGTGAGAAACGGCGTGATGATGAAGAACATCAGCGGCGCGAGGCCGAAGAACTCGCGCATGTCGGCCTGCCCGCCGACGAACAGCGACTTGAAGAACAGAAAGCCCGACAGCAACAGGTAGACCGACACCACCAGATAGGCGATCGGCGAGTTGAAGTAGGACGTGAACTCTCGCTTGGCGATTGCGTAGGTGTTCTGCATCACGCAGCCCCTTGGGTCGTGGTGAGCTTCCGGAAGATGTCCTCGAGGCTGGCCTTCTCCGGCGTGAGCTGAAGCAGGTCCATCCCCTGCGCGGTGGCGATCACGCGCGCGATGTCGCCGCGCGGATCGACGCCCGGCTTGGCGGTCACGCGGAAGGTGGTGGCGCGTGGCCGGTCCGACAGGCTCCAGTCGGCGGTCTTGATGGTCTTGATCTCGTCGATGCCTTCGATGTGTCGCAAGAGCACCAGCGGATCCTGATCGTTGCCGCGCACGCCGCCGACTTCGACGAGGATCTCGGTCGCGCCCGAGGTCTTGCGCGACAGCTCGTCCGGGGTCCCGTCCGCCACCAGCTTGCCGTCGGAGATGATGATCACGCGCGAGCAGGTCGCCTGCACCTCGCCGAGGATGTGGGTGGAGAAGATGACGGTCTTCTCTTCGCCGATCTGCTTGATGACGCCGCGGATCTCGGCGATCTGGTTGGGGTCGAGGCCGGAGGTGGGCTCGTCGAGGATCAGCACCTCCGGCTCGTGCAGGATCGCCTGCGCCAGGCCCACGCGTTGGCGGAAGCCCTTGGACAGCTCGCCGATCGACGAGCCCAGGCGCTCCTCGATGCCGCACTGCTCGACCACGCGCTTGAGGCGCGGACGCCGATTCTCCTTGGGGATGCCGCGCACGTCGGCGATGAAGTCGAGGTACTCGAGGACGGTCATGTCCTTGTACAGCGGCGTGTCTTCGGGCAGGTATCCGATGCGCCGCCGCACCTCCACGCTGTCGGTGTAGACATCGTGGCCTGCGACCTCGGCGCGCCCCCTGGTGGGGGCGAGAAACGAGGTGAGGATCTTCATGGTGGTGGTCTTGCCGGCGCCGTTCGGGCCGAGGAAGCCGAGCACTTCACCCTGGCGCACGTCGAACGAGATGTCGTCGACGGCCGGGCGAGCGGCTCCATAGTCCTTGGTGAGGTGATCCACGTGGATCATGACGTTTTGACTCATTGCAGCACCTTCTATCGCTGAAGGGCCCGGATCGCAACTACTTCAGCCAGCTGTAGCGCACCAGGAGCCCGTTTGGGAAAGGGGTCAACCAATCGTCCATCCAGCGTTGTTCGAGGGGTGACAACGGCTTGGCCATCGCGCGCGCGAGTTTTTCGCGGTCGGCGGCTTCGAGCTTGCCGAGGCTGCGCAGGTCGCGCGGGTGCAGCGGCCGGACTTCCGGCGCGCGCTCCAGCAGCACGTTGGCGGCCCAGGTGCGCACCAGCGTGCCGTATTTCACGTCGGACGGCGCGGTCATCGAGCTCGCCACCGCCGCGGCGAGCGAATGGGGATCGAGCCCGACCAGCGTGAAGACGAACGGGCCCAGGTGGGCCGCCTCCTCGAGCGTGCCGGCCGCGGTCCGGATGTCCGCGAGGCTCTTGAACGGCCGATCGGCGAAGCGCGGCCGCTGCCGTCGCAGGCCGGCCACCAACTGGTCGTACGGCTCGTCGAGCAGCAGCACGCCCGCGCCCTTGGGTCCGGCGAGCGTCTCGGCCAGCTTCTTGAGCTGCAGCGTGAGGCTGACGCCGACGCGAAAGATCCGCTCCAGCGCCACCGAGCGCAGCGCCTGACCCGCTCGATCCACGTCGCTGCGCGCCAGGTACTCGAGCCCGATGCCCAGATACCCGACGGACTGCTCGAGGGTGAGCTGCGCGCGCTCGACGTCTCCGGGCTCGACCAGATCTGCCGCCATCGCCTTGTTCACCAGCAACATCAATAGATTTTGCAGCCGATCTATTTCCGCCTCGACCGGAATGGTGCCCAGCGCCCGGGCGAAGAAGCTGCCGGTGTCGATGCCGCCGGCGAGCTGCATGGGCAGCGAATGGGCGGCATCGGCGCCCGCGCCCGCCACCGACTGCGCCGAGTTCTCGTCGACGCGCACGCTGGCAGGATCAAGGTATTGGTAGATGCCGAGCGCCTCGTAGAACTCGACGTAGCCGAGATCGCTCATGCGGCCGGTGCGCCAACGATAGGCGTGCTCCTCGAGATCGCTGCCCATCTCCCACTTGGCGCTCATGATCACGCGGCGCGCGAACTCGAGATCGGCGCGGTACAGCCAATCGAGCATGCGCGTGAACGCCTTGCCCTCTTCGCCGCCGACCAGCACGTCGAGCATGAAGAAGCGATCGGGCGTGGGGTAGAACTGCCCCACCGGCTCTTCGGGCATCGGCTCTTCGAGCGTCAGATCGTAGACATTCGCCTGGCGCTGCACGACCAGCGCGATCAACTCGGGGTCGAGCCCCTCGATCGCCGCCTTGAGCTTGCCCGGCCCGGCCTCGACCAGGGCGTTCAGCCATTCGTCGACGCGCGCCTCGTCGAGGTGATCGCGCTGCCAGGCGTCGAGATCGACCAGCCCACGCACCTGCTCCGGCGAGGCCATCGCCACCAGCTCGTGCGCGTCGTGCAGGCCCACTTCCTTGATCGCGTAGTAGAGATCCTGGATCGGGAGCTGCGGCACCAGGCGCTCGGCGTCGGGATCGGCGAGGATCAGATCGGCGCGTCGCCCCCGCCGTGCGCGCGCGAGCGAGGCGCGCCAGCGGCTGAGCGGAATGATCGCGTCGTCTTCTGCTTTCACGGAGCGAAGTAGTAGCACAGTGGTAACCTTTCATCGCTTGTCGTCTGCCTTGCCGATCTCGGCGTTCTATTTCACGTTTCTCGGGGCGCTCGGGATCTTCTGGCCGTTCTTCTCGCTCTATCTCGCGGACCTCGGCCTGTCTCCGACCGAGATCACGCGCGTGCTCATGCTCTCGCCGACGATGGGCCTGTTGGCGCCGCCGCTGTTCGGCCTTTACGCCGACGCGCAGCGGGCGCGCGGCTGGCTCTTGCGCGGGGCCAGCGTCGCCACCTGCCTCGCCTTCGCAGGCTTCTTCTTCACCGGCCCCGGGCGCACTGCGATCTTCGTGACCACCGGCGTGTTCGCGTTCTTTCGCGCGCCGCTCTTGTCGCTGAGCGACGCCACCGCCTTCGAGCACGTGCGCCAGCACGGCGGCGCCTACGCGCGGCTGCGCGTGTGGGGCTCGGTCGGCTTCCTCGCCGCCGTCCTGATCAGCGGCAAGATCCTCGAGACCCACGGCACCGCGGTGGTGCTCACGGCGACCACCGCGGCGCTCGGCCTGGCCGCGGCGGTCTCGTTCCTCTTGCCGGCGCCGCCTCCCGAGCCCCGGCCCGAAGCGGTGCGGGCGTGGCTGCGACTGCTCGCCCGCTCCGAGCTGTGGCTGTTCCTCGGCGCGGTCGCACTCGCGCAGGCTGCCGGCGCCGCCTACGACGGTTGCTTTTCGCTGCACCTGCAGCGCCTCGGGTTCGGCGCGCCGTTCGTCGGGCTGGCGTGGGCGCTCGGCGTCGGCTGCGAGGTGCTGCTGATGATCTGGGCCGGCCCGTTGATTCGCTGGATGGGCGCCGACCGCATGTTCGCGATCTCGATCGCCTGCGCCGCGTTGCGCTGGCTGCTGCTCGCCAACGTCCATTCGCCGACGGGAATCCTGCTCCTGCAACCGCTTCATGGAATCACCTTCGGATGGTTCTACGTCGCCGGTGTGACATTGATGCGGGATCGCGGCGGCAGCGACGCGCCCACCGCTGCGCAAGGTCTGTTCGCCGGTGCGTTCTCGCTCGGCTCGATCGCGGGAATGGCGATGGCCGGCCGGCTCCTCGAGAGCGGCGGCGGGCAACGGCTCTATTCGATCGCCGCGGTCGTCGCCGCGCTGGGCGCCGCGTGCGCGATGGCCTTCCGCAGGCAGGGGCGTATCATTCCCGGGTGATGGATCCGATCTCCGCCGTCCGCGAGCGGGTTGCGCGCGCTCCCCTGGCAGGCGAGCAGGTGCTCGTCGCCTGCTCGGGCGGGCCCGACTCGGTGACCCTGCTCGACGCGCTGGTCGCGCTCGGGCGGGTGCACCACGTGGCGTGCGTGGATCATCAGTTGCGACCCGAGTCGGCGGCCGAGGCGCAGGGCGTGGTCGCGCTGGCGCGCGCGTTCGGCTTGCCGGCGACGGTGCTCCCGGTGACGGTCGCGCGGCCGAGCATGGCGGCGGCGCGCGCGGCCCGATACCAGGCGCTCACCGCGCACGCGCGTGCCGTCGGGGCCGGTGTGATCGCGGTCGCGCACACAGCCACCGACCAGGCCGAGACGCTGCTCGATCGGATGGTGCGCGGCGCCGGCACGCGCGGGCTGGCGGCGATGGCGCGGGTGCGTCCGGTGGCGCCCGGCATCCGGTTGGTGCGCCCGCTGCTCGACGTCACCTCGGCCGAGGTCGCGGCCTACGTGACGGCGCGCGAGCTTCAGGTGGTGCGCGATCCGACCAACGCGAACCTCGCCTATCGCCGCAGCCGCCTGCGCCACGAGGTGCTGCCGCTTTTGCGCCGCGAGCGCGCCGATCTCGATCGCGCGCTGGTGGCGCTGTGCGACCGATTGGCGCAGGACGCCGACGCGCTCGACGCCCAAGCCGACCGATTTCACCACGCGCTCGCCGACGCCGGCGGTCTCGACGCCCGTGCGCTCGGCGATCTGCCCGACGCGATCGCCGCCCGCGTGGTCGCGAGGGCCGCTGGAATTTCGCTTGATTCCGTACACATCGACGCGATCCGCCGGCTGTGCGCGGGGCTCCACGGCACGCGCTCGCTCGACCTGCCGGGCGGCCTGGTGGCGGAGCGCCGCTACGATCGGCTGCGCTTCGGCGTGCGCCTTGCCGACCCGGGCGACGTTGAGGTACCGATCACCGGACCCGGCCTATATTCCTTCCTGCGGGTCACGGTCGAGATCGCGCCTGACGAGTGGGCGACGCTCGCGACCGCCGGTCGGCTGGTCTTGCGGAACTTTCGTCAGGGAGACGTCGTACGCTCTGGCAAGCTGAAGGCGCTGCTCATCGACCGGAAGGTTCCACGCCCCGAACGGCGCTGGTTGCCGCTGCTGGTACGCTTGCCGAACGAGGTGCTGTGGGCGCCGGGATTGATCGGCAAGGAGCTGAAAATGAGTGCGTTGACGTGAGGAAGTTAAGTGCAATAATGAAAGATGCCGGTCTATTTGTATGTGGTAGGCATCTCATAACCACCCAGCGGAGAGGTTAGTTTGCGACAGTCCCATAAGACGATCCTGCTCTGGTTGCTGCTCATCCTCATGTTCGTGAGCATCTACCAGTTGTTTAGCGGGCCTTCCAAGGCCGGCGACGAGAAGATTGCCTTCGGCAACTTCATGCAGGAAGTGCAGAACAACCCCTCCCACATCAAGAAGGTCAACATCAAGGGAGAGCTGTGGACCGGCGAGTACACCGACGGCCACAAGTTCCGCACCGTCGGGCCGGCCGGCGCCGAGACGCTGGCCAAGCTGGATCGCGCGGGTAAGGAAGGCAAGCAGTCGGTCGCCTACGAGATCGCCGAGAAGGACGAGAACTCGCTGTGGACGCTGCTGCTCGGCTCGTGGCTGCCGATGCTGGCGTTGGTGTTCATCTTCTTCCTGTTCATGCGTCAGCTCCAGGCGGGCGGCGGCAAGGCGATGTCGTTCGGCAAGTCCAAGGCCAAGCTGCTCGGCGAGCACCAGAACAAGGTGACGTTCGCCGACGTGGCGGGCGTCGAGGAAGCGAAGGACGAGGTCGAAGAGATCATCGCCTTCCTCAAAGATCCGAAAAAGTTCACCAAGCTCGGCGGGCGCATCCCGAAGGGCGTGTTGATGATGGGGCCTCCGGGCACCGGCAAGACGCTGCTGGC
>PNAM01000037.1:399-128785 GCA_003170275.1 Myxococcales bacterium | reverse complement strand
ATCAATTACTACCCGCCGCGCGGCGACAACAAAGAGGGCTGGGACGCGATCGATATCTTCGGCTGGCTCGGCTACAAGATGCAGATCAAGATCGACTTCTTGTGCCGCGACTCGATCCTCGCCGCGCCGATCGTGCTCGACCTGGCGCTGTTCATGGACCTGGCGCAGCGCGCCGGCATGAGCGGCATTCAGGAGTGGCTGTCGTTCTTCTTCAAGAGCCCGATGACCGCGCCCGGGCTGTACCCCGAGCACGATCTGTTCATTCAGTTGATGAAGCTCAAAAATACGCTGCGCCACCTGCGCGGCGAGGAGCTCATCACCCACCTCGGCACGGAGTACTACGATTAGGCTACTCCTGCTGATCGCCCTAGTCGTGAGCGGTTGCGGGGACAGTGGGTTGGGGTCGTGTGACAAGCAGCCGGACGTGAGCGGACAGTGGACGCTCGCGCTCACGCCGGCTTCGATCGACGGCGGCGTGCCGGAGATCCCGCGCGCCGACACGATCGTCGCGCAGCTGGTGCAGGTCAAGCCGCCGGGCGTGCTCAGCCTCGGGCGGTTGATCGAGGGCACGCTGGTCTCGAGCGACAAGGGCTTCTTCGATACGTTGATCATTCCGCCGCTGATGATGAACGACGGCTCGAAGACCGGCTCGTTGCTCGGTTGCGAGCTGTCGATCAACGTGCCGGTCGAAGGCAACGTCAGCGACGACGACGTCGATCAGGGGCCGCTGCGCATCGCGCTCACCGGGACGATCACCGGGCGCGGCGCGATGCAGGGCATCATGCACCTGTCGTCGACCATCCTGAGCGACGACGCGACGGCCATGCCGCGGAGCTTTCTGTGGACCGCTACGCAGCCGTAGCGCTGGCGTTGATCCTCGCCGGCGGCCTGGCGTTGGCCAAGCCCACGGCGAAGAAGACCGCCGAGCTGTCGCTCAAGGCGACGCCGGCGCTGCACGTGCGATCGATCGATCTGCAGAAGCGGCAGGTGCTGATCGAAGTCGGCGGGCTGCCCAAGGTGCCGCCGGGAAATCTGTTCACGTTCTCCGACGAGCGCGGGCGGCACTTCGTCGCGGTGAACGTGGCCTGCGACGAGCCGTTTCCATCGGGAACGCGCGCGTGCGAGCTGGAGATCCCGGCGGGCTACGAGCGGCACAAGATCGTCGGGCTGCTGTTGCACCTGCACGGGCTGCACGGGCGGCCGATCGAGGCCGAGCCGGTCGAGGTGGCGCGCGCGTGGTCCGCGGGCGTGAACGTGCCCGTCAACGACAGCGGCAACGACAACGCGAACGCCAACGGACACGTCGACGGAGGCGCACCGGCGGACGGTGCGTCGCGTGACTCGTCCCTTCTGCACGCCCGACCTTGACAGCGCCGTGATCGGGGCCGATCCTGAAACTGACTCCGCAGTCAGTAATTTGGAGGCGCGCCCCATGTCGTTCGACCTGTTTCGACCCGAGATCGACGCCAGCCACCCGCGGCTCGAACGGCTGTTCGAGCAGGCCAAGCAAGACTTCTGGAACGACTCCACGGCGATCGATTGGGAGCAGCCGCTCACGCTGAACGCCGCCGAGCGCAAGGCGCTGGCCAAGATCTTGTCGCTCATCTACTACGGTGAGCGCGCGGCGCTCGAGGTGTCGGCGCAGCTGGTGCCGCTGGTGGAGGACGAGCAGGCCAAGTTCGTCCTCGCGTGCCAGGTGATCGAGGAGGCCAAGCACGTCTCGGCGTTCCGCCGGCTCTTGCTCAAGCTCGACGTGATCCACCCGTGCAACCCGTGGGTGCGGCGCACGCTGGTCGATCTGGTGGCCACCAAGAAGGCGTCGTTCAAGCTGGTCGGCATGCAGCTGATCGTCGAGAACATCGCCAACCAGCTGTTCCACGTGATCCACGATGCGATCGCGGACCCGACCTTGCGCAAGGTGCTCGAGTACGTCGGGCGCGACGAAAAGAAGCACACCGGGCTGGCGGTGCTGTACCTGCCGTCGGTGATGAAGAAGGTCGGCTTCGTCGAGGCGCAGCACCTGTACTTGCGGCAGGTCTATTGGTCGTTCTGCATCTCGCAGGCGATCTGGGACCACCGGCGGGAAGCCGACGCGCTGCACATCGACATTCGTACGGCGCTCAAGCGCGGAATCGACGCGCAAGATCGGCTGGTCGAGCAGATGGGGATGCGGCGCGCGATCTTCAAGAACAAGACGCTGGAAAACCTGGTGCTGAGCATGTACAAGCCGCGGGAGACTTAGAGGAGCGCGCCGCATGGACGTCGGAGCCGTCAAGAACCTGGTCGAGAACATGATCCCGTTCGTGAAGAAGACCGGGGTGATCGCGGACGAGCTGACGCCGACCAAGGTCAAGCTGCGGTTGCCGTTCGATGCGAGCAACCTGAACCCGATGGGCATCTTGCACGCGGGCGCGACCTTCACGCTGGCCGAGACCTGCGCGGCGGCGATCTGCTTGATGGCGCTCGGGCACACGGTGATGTTCATCGGCAAGTCGGTCGACATTCGCTTCAAGCGGCCGGGCAAGGGCGATCTCCTCGCGATCGCCCAGCTCACGCCTGCCGACGCCCAGAAGATCGTCGACGGCGCGCTGGCCAACGGCAAGCTCGACGCGCCGATCACGGTCGACGTCACCGACGCCACCGGCGAGCCCGTCGCCGCGGCTACGATCACCATGTCCGTGCGCCGGCTCTGATCGCTGGTCTAGCCGATCATCTTGCGGTGGCAGATTCGGGCGGCGGCTTCGGCGACGCGGCGGGCGCGTTGCCACAAGGGGGCGCCCTGGACTTCGGGGGCGGTGCCGTCGGTGGAGTAGGAGCGCGTGCCCAGGCCGAGCAGGCGCGGGTCGGTCATGCGGTCGTCGGTGACCAGCACCACGTCGACGAGCAGCTCGCGCCACGCGGTCCCGGGCGGATCATGCGCGCCGGGCGCGACGATGCCGCTCTTGTCGCTGATCTTGATCTCGACGTGCACGATGGCATCGAACGGAACGCGCATGTCGGCCAGCACGAAGGCGCGCTCGGTCTCGTCGACGAGCACGCCGAGCCCCTCGAGCGCCGCCAGATCCGCGACCTGCTCCAGGTTCACGCGCCCGGCTCCCGGAACCACGCGCAGAAGCGCGCGATCCCCTCCTCGATTGGCACCTTCGGCGCATAGCCGAGCTCGCGCTGCGCCCGCTCCACCGACGCGAAGGTGATCGGCACATCGCCCGGCTGGTCGGGATGGCGCTCGAGGCGCGCCGGCTTGCCGAGCGCGACCTCGAGGAGCCGCACCAGCTCGGCGAGCGTGGTGGTCCGCGAGCCGCCGAGGTTGTAGACGCGGTGCACACCGCCCGTGCAGCGATCGATCGATGCGATCACGCCGTCGAGAATGTCGTCGACATAGGTGTAATCGCGCGCGGTCGACCCGTCGCCGAAAAGCGGCACGGGCTCGCCGCGCTCGATCAAGCGCGCGAACTTGTGGATGGCCATCTCGGGCCGCTGCCGGGGCCCGTAGACGGTGAAGAAGCGCAGCGCGGTAGTCGCGATCTCGTACAGGTGCGAATAGTTGGCGCACAACAGCTCGCCCGCGCGCTTGGTGGCGGCGTACGGCGACGCGGGCCGATCGGCGGCGTCGTCCTCGCGAAACGGGGTGTTCGATCGCGCGCCGTACACCGACGACGACGACGCGAAGACGAAGCGCCGCACGCCGGCCGCGCGGCACGCTTCGAGCAGGTTGAGCGTGCCCTCGATGTTCACCTTCTGGTAGCGCTTCGGCTGCGCGATCGACGGCCGAACCCCGGCGAGCGCCGCCAGGTGCACGACCACGTCCGGCCGGTGCGTCTCGAGCAGCCGATCGATCAGCGGCGCATCGAGCAGATCGCCGCGCACGAACTGAAGGTGCGGATCGCCGGAGACCGTCGCCAGGTTGCGCTCGTGCAGCGCCGCCGGGTAGAGCGTCTCATCGAACGCATCGAGCCCGATGAGCTCGTCGCCGCGTGCCAGCAAGCGCGCCCCGAGATGCGATCCGATGAAGCCGGCGATCCCGGTGAGCAGCACTCGCATGGAGCGTTCAGGCTATCACGAGACGTGGACGTGGGCGCGCAGCCGGGCGATGATCTTGAGCACGTCGCTGGTCACGCCGCGCAGGCGATCGGCCTGCATCAGCCACTTGAGCGCGGCCGCGCCCTCGGCGTCGCCGTGCAGATCGAGCAGCGCGTCGCGCAACGCCGCCTGTGCGTCGGGCGCCAGCCGATCCGAGAGCACCACGCCGTCGGGCGGGATCGAATCGGTGACGTCGAGCACGCGCAGCTTTTCACGCGCCGAGGGCAGCATCTTCTCGACGTCGACGAGCGCCAGCGCGCGATCGGCCGCGGCGTCCTCGCGCACGTAGCAGGCGCACAGATCCGCTTCGCCGTAGGCGACCGCGCCGCAACACGCCTGATACGAGCCGTAGAACTTCTCGGACGCGAAATCGCGCTTCGGATCGATGCCGGCGTGCAGGAGGTGGAGGCGCGCGTACAAGTATCCCGCCGCCGATCCCGGGTCGGTCCACGCCACGCGTACGCCGTGCAGCCCGCTGGTCGAGGTGTGCACGCTGTCGGTGCGCACCAGCAGCGCCGAACGATAGGTGAGCGCGCCGGCACGCTCCACCACCGCGGCGAGCACCGCCCCCTTTTGCGTCGCGCGCGCGTGTGCGAGCGGCGGCATCCACGCCATGTGCACCTGCCCGCGCAGCAGGCCTTCGGTGAGCGCGTCGTAGTCGGCGGCGATCTTGAGCTCCACCGGCGCGCCCAACCGCTTGCCGAGCGTCACCACGAAGCGCGCGGCGGCGTCGAGCGGCTGTGGCCCACCGTGGCTGCGGCTGACGCTGAAGCGGACCGGCTGCGGAAGCGGCATGCGGATCCATGCTGCGCCCCCGGGCCGCGCGCCGTCAATTCATTGCAGCCGCGGCGTGTGCAGGTACAGGAGGTACTCGACGTTGCCCGCCGGACCGGTGATCGGCGATTCGACCACCCCCACCACGGTGCAGCCGAGCGCCAGCGCCGCCGCGCGACACTTCTCGATCGCCGCCTCGCGCTTGGCCGGCTCGCGCACCACGCCGCCCTTGCCGACTTCGCCCTTGCCGACCTCGAACTGCGGCTTGACCAGCGCGACGATCGGCTTTCCGCCCGTTCCGACCGCCGCCACCAGCGACGGGAGCACCAGCGTGAGCGAGATGAACGACACGTCGCACACCGCCAGGTCGGGCACGAACGGCAGGCTCGCCGGATCGAGCCGCCGCGCGTTGACGCCCTCCCTCGACGTGACCCGCGGGTCCTCGCGCAGCTTCCACGCCAGCTGGTTGTGCCCGACGTCGACGGCGCACACCGCGACCACCCCGCGCTGTAAGAGGCAGTCGGTGAACCCGCCGGTCGACGCGCCCACGTCGAGCGCGCGCAGCCCGCGCACCTCGATCGTAAAGTGGTCGAGCGCCTTTTGCAGCTTGAGCCCCCCGCGTGAGACGTAGGGCATCGGCTCGCCCTTGAGCCGCACCTCGGCGTCGACCGGCACCAGCGCGCCCGGCTTGTCGACGGTGTGATCGCCGAACACCACCTGCCCGGCCATGATCAGCGCCTGCGCGCGCGTGCGGCTCTCCGCCAGCCCCGCCTCGACCACCCGCTTATCCGCGCGCTCCCGCTTGACCCCGCTCATCTATTTTCCTATAGATCGATGCATGCACGAGTGGTGGGACAACTTCTACGCGATCGTCTCGAAGGGCGACAACATCCCGATCGTGGCCATGCTCTTCATCGTCGGCTTCTTTCTCGCCTGGGCCATGCGTGAAGCGGGCCGCAACGACAAGCTGATCAAGGCCGGCAAGCGCGATCAGATCCTCAAGGACATGCAGCGCTAACTTTCCGTCCGGCTACATCCCGAATCCCCGATACTGCGCCAACAAGTCGAGCCGTTTCGCATCGAGGTGCTCCTCGACGAGCGCGCGTAGCTTGCGTCCATCGATCAGCTCGACCGGCACCTCCAGGTTCCCCAGCCCGTCGGTGAGGATCTGGTACGGCGTGATCAAGATGCCCTTCTGGGCGCGCCCGTCGGCCCGCACCTGGTCCGCCAACCGGATCACGTACGGCTGATCGATCACGTCGCCCGGCGCCTGCCACACGCCGTGCACGATGAACCGTCCGCCGGTGAGCGCCTCGTTCGAGCGCGCGATGATGTCCACCTCGTTGGCCTCGCCATGCTCGAGCACCACCTCCAGCTTGAGCGCTTCGAGCAGGTCGATGACCAGCGCCCGGAACTCCTCGTAAGGCATGGCTTTGCCGCCCGGCAGCGCGCGCGCCACCAGGTTGAGGTTGGCGTTGGGGTGTGGCGCATAGCGCGCGATCAGCATGATCAGCATGCCGCCGAACGCCAGCGCCCCAAACGCGACCACGAACAACATGCGTTAGGGATAGGACATTTTCCGCTTGCTCGCCAGGGATTGCTTTGTTACAGGATCACTCCACCACGGGGATGTAGCTCAGCTGGGAGAGCGCTGCATTCGCATTGCAGAGGCCGACGGTTCGATCCCGTTCATCTCCACTTGGTATGCCGAGGGCTCCGCAGAGATGCGGGGCCCTTCGTGTTTCGAAGGCCGCCCCGCCATACGTGCAGACCAATAGCGGAGTAGAGTAGCGCCATGACCCCACTCATCAGCCAACCCGTGTTCGTGCTCTACGCCGAGTGCTGCGCGGTGCTCGTCGTGACCATGTACGCGCTCGGCTTCATGACCGCCAAGACGCGCGCCGATCGCAAGAAGGTGATCAACGCCGAAGACGTCAAGATCAACAACGGCGCGGAAGTCGTCGACGTGGAGCATGGCGACGTGCAGCGCATCAAGCGCGCGCACCTGAACGCGTTGGAGAACGCGGTGCCATTCTTCGTCATCGGCTTCATCTATACGCAGACCTCGCCGAGCATGATGGTGGCGCGAATCTTTTTCCTCACGTTCGTGGGGCTGCGCTTGTTCCACGCAATGTTCTACCTGACCGCGAAGCAGCCGTTCCGCACGCTCTCGTTCGCGGTGGGCGCGCTGGTCAATCTGGCGATGGTCGTGCAGGTCCTCCGCGCCGTCCTGTGAGCCGCGCCATGTCCCGGTGGTGTGCGTTGTGCTGGATCGCCGTCGCGGGCGCGTCGTGCGCCTACGAGGGCGCCGAGTTCACGATCGATCGTTCTGCGGAGCTCTTGAGCGCGCACAACACGATCTCCGTCTTTGGCGTCTACAGGGACGGACGGATGGATCCTGAATACTGGCGTGACCTCGGGCCCCGATTGGCCGGTCTGTTTGGCCCCCGGACCTGCGAGCTGTTGGTGGACGAGCGCCTGCACGCGGAAGAGCCGGACCTGTTCACCAAGATCGACGAAGACACCAAGCAGAATGGTGTCTCGAGCGAGCTGCTCGGCCAGGTTGCGGCGCGCGCGACCGGCGCGTCGATCATCGCGATCCAGCTATCCGGACATCCGCCGACCCACCAACGCGCCAGCAGCACCGCGTCGGGCAGGAGCAGCACCGGGCCGTCCAGAGGTGGGCGGGGCGGCGGGCGACGTGGTGGACCGGCGCCGCGCGAAGACCCGGTCGACGACAACGCCTTCGACGTCTTCGTGTCGCTGTTCTCGGTCCAGACGCATCAGATCGTGCTCAGCTTCACGATGCAGTACACCGGGACGACCGTCGACGATGCGATCAAGAAGTTCGCAACCCGGCTGGGCGTCGAGCTTCCGGGGTCCAGCTGCGTGGGCTGGAAGTGGAACGAGCCCCCCGCCACCGGCGTGATCGAGGCGCCGGCGTCGAAGTAGCCCTCTCCTTGCAGCGCATTCATCAGGTATTATAACAGGTTAGCGTCAAAGGTGACACCTGGGTGGGTGCGCCGATGGTTTTTCGTGACCAGATTGAACATAATGATGGTGGGATCCGTCGTACGAGAGAGGAGCTCCAAAGTGCGTAAGATCATCAGCCTTCTCGCGTTGGCCGGAATGCTCGGATTCTCGGCAAGTGCGTCCGCTGGCGGACGTGGTGGTGGCGGCGGCGGTCACTCCGGTGGCGGCGGTGGTCACTTCGGTGGCGGTGGCGGCGGTCACGTCAGCTCGGGCTTCAGCGGCGGCGGCCACTACGGCGGCGGCGCGGTCTATCGCGGCGGGGCTCCCAGCGGCGGTGTCTACCGCGGCGGGTACCCGAGCGGCGGCGTCTATCGCGGCGGCTATCCGAGCGGCGGCGTCTACCGCGGCGGCTACACCAACGGCGCCTATCGCGGCGGGTACCCGAGCGGCGGCGTCTACCGCAGCGGCTACTCCCGGCCGTATTACGGCGGGGGCTATCGTGGGGGCGCCTATGGTCGCAGCGGTTACGGCGCGCGCTTCGGGTTGGGGATCTACGGTCGCGGCTACTACGGCGCGTTCTACGGTTCGCCCTACGTCTGGATTCCCGGCTACTGGAACTGGGGCGGCACCCAGTACGTTTGGAACGACGGGGCGTGGGCGACGCCGCCGAGCTCCGGCGAGGTCTGGATTCCGGCGCAGTGTGTCTGGGTGAACGGCGCGTGGCAGTGGCAGCAGGGCTACTGGGCGCCGGCGCCGCAAGAACAGCCGCAGCAGGAAGCGCAGCAGTATCCGGCGCAGCAGCCGCAATATCTACCGCCCGGGCAGGGCCAGCAGAATCAGCCGCAAGGCCTTCCGCCGCAGTATCCGCCGGCTCAGCAAGGTCAGCCGTATCCGCAGGGTCAGCCGTATCAGCAGGCACAGCCGTATCCGCAGCAGGCACAGCCGTATCAGCAGCCCCAGGCGGTTCCGCCCCAGGTGCTCCAGCCGTATCCCCCCGAGCAGCAGCCGTCGCAATAGCGAACCGCCCGCGAGCTTCGCGGGCACCTACCAGCGAACTCCCGGAAACCGATGCGCGCCCGACCAGTCGAGCGCGAAGATCCGCGCGCGCACGATCGCGACGTACGCCTCGCGCAGCGCGCGTGTCGAGGCCGGAGCCGCGCTGGTGTCGCGCTCGAGCGCTCCGATCAACTCGTCGAGCGCCGGCACGTCGACCGCGATCTCGCGCGTGAACGCGTAGGCGTAGGCGGCGGCGTCGACCCGATCGTACTTTTCGACGAAGCGCTCCAGGTTGCGCAGCCACTCGATCCAGCGTGTTCCCTCGGCCGCGGTCGGGTGCGCTTGATGATAGTTGAGCGCACCCGCGCCGATGATCGTGCGCGCGCCGCCGTGGTGCAGCCGATAGCACAGGTCGAGATCCTCGAGACCCCAGCCCTGGAAGGCTTCGTCGAAGCCGCCCACCTCGACCACCAGCCGCCGCGGCGCCGACAGGTTGCCGGTCGAGGCGAGGATCCACGGGATGTGAAATCGCTCGAGCAGATCGCCGTACGCGCGCGCGATCGGGGCGCAGGTGTCTTCCCACCAGGGCTCGGGCGACGACGCGGCAGGCTCGCCGCGCCGCTGCGCACCCAGCACCACCGTGGGCCGCTCGGCGTCGAACAGCCGCGCGTGCCCGGCGAGGAAGCCCGGCGACGCCAGCCGATCGTCGTCGGCGAACACCAGCAGCTCGCCGCTCGCGCCGCGGATGGCGTGGTTGCGGCAGGCGGCGCGTCCGCGGTGCGGATGGCGCAGGTACTCGATGGCCAGGCGGTCCCGATAGCGCGCCGCCACGCGCTCGGGGGCGTCGTCGCGCGAGCCGTCGTCGGCGATCACGATCTCGAAATCGGCGTGGGTCTGCGCGCAGTACGACGCGAGCGTGCGGTCGAGGTACTCGGCCTTGTCGCGCGTCGGCATGATCACGCTCAGCTTCACGGGCGCCACCACGATCGCGTCGCGGACACGGACGACCGCACCAGCTCCTCGGCCAACCGCGCGAGCTCGCGTCCCGGCGCCGAGGGTCCGCGCGCGCGTTCGAGGGCGACCGCGTGGATCGCGTCGGGCTCGTCGCCGCGCAAGAAGCGCCAGAGCAGCCAGGCGTCGAGCGCGCCGTGCTTGCGCGCGAAGGCCTCGACCTGATCGGCGAGCACCAGCGGTTGCGCGTCGGGCTGCGGATCTTGTCGCGCGCACACCGCGCGCCGGGTCACCCGGATCGGCTGGCCCGACGACCACCAGCGGAAAGGCAGATCGAGATCTTCGGCGTCCCAACCTGCGAAGCGCGCGTCGAAGCCCTGGCACTCCGCGAGCGCGCTTCGCGAGAGCGCGTATTGACCGCCGAGCGCCGCGAGCCACGGCAGCTGCAGGCCGTCGAGTCGCGCGCCGAAGCGGGCGACCAGCGGCGCGACCCGGTCGAAGCAGCAGTCGCCGGGCGTCTGCGCGCCCACGATCAGCGCCGCGCCGCGCGCGTAGTCGTCGGCGAGCTCCTGCAGGCAGTCCGGGGTCGCCACGTGCTGGTCGTCGGCGAGCCACACCAGCGCGCCGGACGACGCGGCCACGCCGGCGTTGCGCGCCTCGGCCCGACTCGCCGCGGGCCGGCGCAGGTAGACCAGTGACAGGCGCGCGCCGAATCGTTCGGCCGCGCGCGCCGTCTCGTCGCGGTCGCCGATCAACACCAGCTCGAAGTCGCGCAGCGTCTGCGCCGCGTACGACTCCAGCGCCGCCTCGAGCAGCGGCGCCTCGCTCGACGCCGGTAGGACGACGCTCACGCCCGGTGGGGCCATCACGCCATCTTAGCGCAACGACTCGACCGCCGGCGAACACGTCTTCCTCGAGCTTCAGCGTGGCGAGGTCAGCGCGGCCGAGCGGGCGTACTTGATATCGTCCCATTTGAATCATCATTCTATTTATTTTCAATCATAGCGATATCGCGTGAACCACTTTGTCGCGCGCGAGAGATGGCGCTTCCTCGTCGCTGGGTGTCAAGCAACGCGCGTGTGACGGCGCGGCGAATTCTTGTTCCGGCGCGCACTTATCGACTGACTCCCAATATCGCGCAGCTTAGATTTGCACCCATGAAACTGCGCAACGAGCCGGTCTACGCAGCGATCGACGTGGGGACCAACGCGGTTCGGTTGAAGCTCGCGCGCCGCCGGCCGGATGGAACGCTCGGCACCATCCACCAGCAGCGCGACGCGGTGCGGCCTGGCGAAGGGCTGTATCGCACCGGTGCGATGTCCGAGGCGGTGGCCGATCGATTGATCGCGGTGCTGCGCGAGTACGCGGAGCGGTGCGACTTCTACCAGGCCGAGGTGCGCGCGGTGGCGACCAGCGCGGTGCGCGAGGCCTCGAACGGCGCCGAGGTCGTGCGGCGCGTGCGCGAGGAGGCGGGCGTCGCGCTCGAGGTGATCTCCGGCCGCGAAGAGGCACGGCTGGTGTGCCTGGGCGTGCTCGACGGCGCGGCTCCCGAGGTGCAGTCGCTGTGCATCGACATCGGCGGCGGCTCGACCGAGGTCGCGCTGGCGCTCGGCGCGATGCCGACCGGGTTGTGGAGCCTGCAGCTCGGTACGGTGCGCATGACCGAGCAGGTGGACGGCGACGGCCGGCATCCGGCCGAAGAGCTGGCGCGCATGCGTGCGTTCGCGCGCGACGTGGCGCGCTCGCTGCCGGCGCGGCCCGAGCCGACGCACACTGAGGCGCTCGGCTGCTCGGGGAGCGTGCGCGCGCTGATCGGCTTCGCGACCGCCGAGACCCGCCCGTGCGCAACCGTGGCGGAGCTCTCGCGTGCAGTGGACGAGCTGGTGGCGCTCGGACCGATCGGGCGGCGGCGCTTCTTCGAGGCGCGCCGCGCGGACATCATCGTGGCCGCGGCGGTGATCCTCGAGGCGGTCGCGACGCAGCTCGGGGTCGAGACGGTGAGAGCGGTCAAGCGTGGGCTGCGCGACGGGGTGCTGCTCGATCTGGTGCGCGGCTCGCAGCGGCGCGAGTTCACCAACTTGTCACAATCCGTCGCTGCCCGCTGAATTTAATCGCCGGCGATGGTACCTTCGGCGACATTTCGCACAGGAGGGACCGTGGAAGCTTCGCCGGAATTGCAAGCGCTCGCCGAGGAATACAGTCGCACGCTCGCGCAGGTCGAAGACGCGCGCGGCGTCGAGAAGAAGGCCAAGAAGACAGTCGAAAAGCACGCCAGGCCGGCAGGAAAGAGCCGCAAGCTGCCCAAGGTGCATGAGGTCGACGAGATCTTGCGACGAGCCGATCGCACCGCCCGCCTCGAGCAGGCGCAGGCCGCCCTCGAAGCCGCCGAGAAGAGCACCGAAGGCGCGCGCGCCAAGGCGGAGGCCTGCTGGCGCAAGCTGGTCGACGCAGCCAAGGGCCGTCACCTCGCGCAGGCATGATTCACAGAGAGTTCACACGGCCGTCGCAGTCGGCTCGCTACCCTGAGCTCATGCCCGTCGACAAGCGAACCACGGTGCTGCTGGTGGCTGCTGATCCGGATGGGCTCTCGCAGGCGGAGTCGTATCTGGTCGCGCGCGGGCTGCGGGTGATTACCTCGTCTTCGCTCGACGCGGTGGGCGCGCTGCTGCTGCGCTACCAGCCGGCGGTCGCGGTGCTGGACGCGGGGGTGGCAGGGTTCGAGCTGGCAGATCTCGTAGACCTGCGGTTGCCCCAACCGCCGGTGCTCTTCCATTCGGTCCGAGACAAGCCCCGGCTGCACGCGGCCATCCAGCAACAGCTCGTGTCATCCTAGGGCTAGGGCTAGGGCGGGGTGTCGCGGCGCGACTAGAAGGGCAGGCCGACCTCGCAGTGGCAGTCGTCGGAGTTCCAGTACGATCCCTTGGCGCACTTCTTCGGAACGCAGAACTTCGACGTGCATTGGTTGTAGTAGCAGACCTGGAAGGTGGCGCATCCGCCGCAGGTGGTCGTGCCGCCGCAGCCGTCGGGGAACGAGCCGCAGCTACCCACGTCGCACTTCGCCGGCGTGCAGCCGCACGCGCCCGCCACGCCGCCGCCGCCGCAGAACTGGTAGCCCGGGCAGCACAGCGAGCCGCACGCTTTTCCGGCGTTGCAGCACGCGCCGCTCACGCAGGTCTGGTAGTTGCCGCAGCAGATGTTTCCGCACGGCTCGGTGCCGTTGGAGTCGTAGACCTGGCCGTTCTGCCAGTTGCTCACGATGTCCTCGACGTCCTCGTACCAGGTGTGGGCCATGGTGGAATCGAGGTTCTTGGCCGCGACCTGGATCGCGCCGGCCTCGAGCGCAGCCGCGCCGATCGGCGCGAAGGCGGGCGCGGTCTGGGCGAGCTCCTGGGCGCGCACCGGATTCCAGGTGTAGTTGTCGTCGCCGTAGCGCCACGTCCCGTGAAGGACATGGCCGGTCGACTCCACGGTGAACACGTCCAGGTGGTCGTTGTCGATGATCGGATCGCCGGTGGCGTTCACCTTGCGAGAGACCACCGCGACGGGCGCGCCGTACTGTAGCGCGTACTTGTCGGGCACCACCTGCTGCGGCGCGCCCCAGCCGTTGTCCCACGCGAGCGCCTGCAGCTTGCGGTAGGCGTCGACGTAGAACACGTCGGTGTGGTGCGAGTTGCGCGAGATCGCCGTGATCTCGGAGCCCGGCCTGACCCATAGCGGCGAGTCGCCGGTGGCGAACGCCCAATTGCTTCCCGCGACCCAATAGGCGTTGGCGATGGTCCAGTCACGATCGGCCACGTACACGTCGACGTTGCCGTTCGAGCGCGCCACCGCGGCCAGCCCGCCGCCCGAGCTGCCGTCCCACGCCGGCACCTGATTCGCCGGCGACACGGCAAACTCCGGTTGCCAGCTGCAGCAGCTGTCGAACCACGCGGTGACGATCGATTCGTCCTTGGCGATCGCGAACACGTCGATGTGATCGGGGTTGCGCGAGACCACCGCCACCGGCGCGCCGGCCGGGAACTTGCCGCCCGAGGTGACCGCGAACCAGCTGTGCCATTGGTTGTTGTTGACCCACTTGCTGCGCCAGTTGCTGACGATGTCGCCCGACGGCGAGACCGCGAACAGATCGGTGAGCCCGGGCGCGCGTGACAGGGCCGTGATGCGCGCGTTCGGCGCCGGTCCGCCCGAGGGGACCGAATCGCCCGCGGTCCACGCGAGCGGATAGTTCACGTCCGCGCCGCGCTGATCGTGGATCACCGCGCCGTTGCAGTCGGTGGCGTAGGAGTCGAACCGATCGGGGTAGGTGCCGTCGATCAGGCTGCCCTGCGCGATCGTCGGCGCGCCCGGGTCGCCGGTCATCTGCACGCGACGGATGCGGAAGATCACCTTGGTGCGCGGCCGAACCTTCTGGCACATGGTGGTCTGCGGAAACGGCCGCCAGTCGAGATCGTAGGCGAGCCCGGCGTCACCGCGCGCGGTGAGCTCGTACAGCGTGCGCCCGTCGATCGGCGCGCGCAGCAGCGACGAGCCGGTGTCGCTCGGCGGATTGTTCTGCCCGAAGCCAGGCACCAGCGTGTTGGTGATGATGCACGCCGCCTGCGGGCCGTGCTGCGGCGGGCTGGTGAACTGACCGACGATCTGCAGGAAGGTGCCGATCGCCTGCCCCGCCGCGCCCACCGGCGTATCCGGCAAAAGCTGGCCGAGCTGGTTGAAGGCGCCGCCGAGGCCGTTGAGCGCGCCGGACACGCCCGCGGTCGGATCGCTGCCGGGCGCCCACACGATGCCCGCGTCGAGCACCTCGAGGCGCGCGTACAGGTAGAGTTGCTCGTTCATCGCGACCTGCACCGGCGCGTTGAACTGAAGCGGCTTGCCGACGATGTCCGGCTGATCGGGATTCTTCATGCACACCGTGTACAGCCCGCCCGGATTGGTCCACAGCCCGGGCCCGAGATCGCCGCCGTCGCGCCAATCACCGACCTGGCAGGTGACCGGCGGTGGGCCCAGCACCAGCGTGCCATTGCGCTGCACCACGGCCTCGAGGCCGACGCGCAGCTGATCCGCCGGCGCGAAGGTGGACCAGTTGGGATTGTTGGGACCGCCGTTGTGATAGTTGACCAGCGACGAGACGTTCGCCGGCGTGTCGGTCTCGACCGACAGGCTGATCTGGTAGAGCTGCCCGCGCACGTCCGATGGATCCGGCCCGCGCACCGAGTCGAGGGGAAGAATGGGAATGATGGGGGTCGTCGGATGGATCACGGTCGCGGTGAGCGCCTCCGGATCCTCCGTGGGATTCTGCGGCGCGAGCCCGCAGCTGCTGCCCGCAAGTACGAACGCAACCGCGCTTGCGAGATACGTTACGCTCTTCGTCTTCGTAGACATGTGCGAGGCCTCCTACGGACCCTGGGTGGCGCTACCCTGAGCAACGGTCGTGCCACGCGCAAGGCTGCGGAGCGTGTTCGATCCGCTCGTCGAGACGTAGCCCGGAAGACTACAATGGCCGGCGACGCGGGCAGCCAGCGCGCTCAGCGCGGCGCGTATCCGCTCGCCGCGAGAAACGCGTTCGCATCGGTGATGTCGAGGATGTCCCGCAGCGCGCGACGCTTGTCGGCGTGGTGCTCGTAGTAGGCGCGCGTGATGCGGTAGCCGACGTAGTAGCCGAGGTCGCCGGGGCGATCGGCGGTCGCGTTCACGCCCCAGACCCATCGGCTGATGATCTTTTCGTCCGTCGCGTGCATCTCCGCGCGAAGCTCCTCCCACAGCGCACGCTCGTGGGCATCTCCGTACGGCTTGAGCGCAGGATTCGCCGTCTCCCCGGAGACCAGCTCGGCGATCAGCTCGGCGCCCCCCTCCTCGAGGACGGCGGCGAGCAGCGACTTGTCGTCCGAAAAATGTTGTTGGAAGTGACCGAGCTCGTGCGCGATCACGTGCGGGAGGCCGATCCAGGGGGAGATGATCTGTCGTTGGCGCAGCGGCATGCCCTCGAGCGGCGAATCCGCCATGCGGCAGTTCTGCTCGGCGCCGATGATCAGCCCGTCGGCGGTCGACGACCCGCCCGCGCTCAAGGCGCCGATGACGAAGGTGACGTCGGGGAACGTCGCGTCGGGAACCGCGTCGCGCAGGCGATGAAAGATGCCGCGAAAAGCCGGCTCGAGATCGCGGACGCGCTCGGTGTTCCGTCGCACCGACTCGTAGTAGCGCGAATATCCGCGTACGTGCTCGATGAGATTCTCTGTTGTGCCGATCTTGGCGGGGAAGAAGCTCTGCAGGCCCGCCGAGGCGCGGTCGACATATTCGCGCTGGTAGATCTCCCGGGGGTTCGCAGCGTTCTTCGCGGCGTCGTACGCCTTCCAGAAGCGATCGACGTCCGCCGTGACGATCTTCGCGGCATCCGGATCGCGCGAACGCTGCGAGGTCGCCCGGGCGCGCGCGATCAACGGCGTCCACCGCGCGTCGTCGCGCAGCGGCTGCAGGTCGCGGCTGACCTCGAGCGCGGCGACGTCCTTGATGCCGGCGCGTTGCATCGACTCCAGATGTGCGAACGCGAGGTCGGGCGCGCCGCGTCGCGCCGCCAGGCACGCTGCGCCAAAGAAGATCTCCGCGGAACGCACGCCATTCGGCAGCGCGCGCTCGACCAGCCGCGAGGCCTGGTCGACTTGCTGCGCCCGCAACGGCTCCGCTTCCACGAGCAGCGGCAGCGCCCGGCTGAAGCGTCCCGCGCACGAGAGCGAGAGCGAGAGCGCCGCACCCAGCGCCAATCGTCCACACATTACGCGCAGCGTAGCAGACCAACGCCAAACCACACTTAGGAGGGCGGGGTCCTTCTCCTATGGTGCAAGAGCGCGAAGTCAGGCTACTTCTGGGGCGATTCTGAAAAGTGGCCGAAATTTCGATCCGCGCCGCGACAGAAGCGTTGATCGCCGGCGATCACCCTTGCGCCATCGATTTTTGGCGCGACTTTCAAACTCACGCCAGAACCGAAAGGATGTCAGCCGCTTGAGATGGGGGAGAAGGACCCCGGGGTCAGCGGGCTAGGAGCTGACGCCGCTGGCGTGGAAGCGGCCGAGCGAGCCGGAGCGGCCGAACGAGCCGGAGTTGCCCGGTCGCACGCCGGTGATCGCGGACGTGGTGCGCGAGGTGCGCACGGCGATGCGGCCGAAGTTGGCGGAGAAGCGCGTCTGGCGGGCACTGGGCACGAACTGAAAGCCGCCCGACACATGGCCGCTCGACTCGTGGCCGCCCGCTGCACCGGCGTTGAAGGCATGCAGGGCCTGGTGCCACCCGTAGTTGCGCCAGAAGCACCGGTGATGGCGCCAGCTCCCGCCATAGTAGAACCAGCCGCCGACGTACGACACCGGCCACGACGCGTCGGCTTCGTCGGCGGGCGGCTCCTCGTCCGACTGCTGAAAATCGGTGAGCGCCACGCGCTTGATGTCGATGCCGGCGCGCGCGAGCTCGACGAACGGCTGGTTCAGATCGTCGAGCTCCGCCTGCTGCGACTCGTCCGCCACCACGTACAGCACGTGCTTGATGCCCAGCCGGCACAGGTCCTCGGCGTTCGGCACGTGCGCCACGTAGCGGTTGTCGAACTGCCCGTCCTCGTCGGTGTACTCGGACAAGCGACGCGAGTCGAGCACCCACACCGGCGGCGCGGGCGACGGGCGCGTGGCGCGTTCGTCCTCGAACAGCGGCAGGTAATAGAGCGCCGCGCCGAGCGTCTCGTGCGAGGGCACCACGCCGAGCGGGTGCGGCCAGTTGGCGAACGTGAACACCGGATCGAAGTGCGCGCCCAGCGCCGCCGCCGCCGCCACCGACTCGGGGCCCGGCAGATCGAGCACGATCGCGGTGTCGGGCGGCAGCCCGGCCTCGTGGAACAGCGCCAGGATCGACTGACCCTTGGCGTACGCCACGTCCATCGCGTGCGTGCGCACCGGCCGCATGATCGCGCGCAGCTGGTCGGCGTTCGGGCCGAGCAGCGACTGGAACAGCGTCGGCACGTAGTACGGCAGGAGCTGCGCCTGCGTGGGCTCGAACGCGATCGGCAGATCGTCGAGCGCGCTGCGCCAGCGCACGCCGCCCGCCGCGTCGAGCGCGGTCGCGCCGGGGAGCGCCAGCGGTTGGCCCGCGCGGCCGACGTTCCAGCCCTGCCGGCGCTGCAGATCGAGCGCCGCCATCGAGAGGTCGATCTCGTCGCGCGATTGGGTCACCTCGGACGGGTCGCGCGGCGGCAGCGGCTCCCAACAGCCGGGCAGCAGCGACGTCCCGCTCAACAGCCCGAGCCCGATCATCGCCGGCCGGCGATAGCGCCCCCCCAGCAATTGCTCGCGCCACCACGATGCCCCAACTTTTTTGTCACTCATGTTTCCTCGTTCGCCACCAGCGTCGGGGCGGTGAGCGCGTAGCAGTCGGTCGGTCCCTTCTGCACGCGCGACAGATAGCCGGCAGCCACGCCGCCGATCACGTACACGCCGTAGTTGACCACCGCGCCGTCCTCGTCGGCGAGCGCGTGGAAATAACGTTGCGCGACCCAGCGCGGAGCGATCGCGTGGGCGAGCGCCGCGTCCCACTCCTCGACGCTGACGTGCGCGCCGACCACCACCTCGGCGCCTTCGCAGCCGTAGTCGGACTTGAGCACCCACTCGTCCTTGCGCGCGAGCTCGGCGCGCGAGACCGACTCGAGGCGGGCGGTGTACGGCAGGTAGCGGCGGATCGCCTCGCGCGCCTGCGGCGGAAAGCGCTCGATCTCCTCCCACAGAAACGCCATCGCGCGCTTGTTCTGCGTGAGCACCGAACCGAACGGGTTGACCACCGTGCAGCCGCCCTGCGCGGTGGCGCCGAGCAGCGTGGCCAGCTCGACCGCGAGCGGCTGCGCGTCGGCAAACTCCGGCTCGTCGTCCCACACCGGCAGCCGCTCGCCCCACCAGTCGGTCTTGTAGTGGCGCACGAACACGTCACAGCGCCGATCGAAGAGCGCCGCGTGGCGATCGCCGTCGCGCCGCAGGTTGAACGGCGAGCCGAGCACCACCGGCCAACCGCGCGCGCGAAACCAGCGCTCGTACAGCCGGATCATCGACAGGTCCTCGACCAGCTCGGTGGGATAAATGATGCCGATGGTCGGCGGGCCGTCGTGGAGGCGCGCCGCGACGGCTTCGACCAGATCGCAAAAGCGATCGCCCAGCTCGCGGGTCGGATCCGACAGCGCAGGAAACTCCGCCGCCGCCGCTGCGTTGAGCAGCACTGCCTCGGCCTCGCCGCTCGGCGTGTCGCAGTTGAGCTCGCACACCTTCGGCCCGTCGGCGGTGAGGAACACGTCGGCACGCGCGATCCCGTGCCAGTCGGGCGCCGAGGTCTCCCACATCAGCCGCTGAAACGGCGTGAGCTGAAAGAAGGGCGCGATCGTGTCCGGCTCGGCCGCGCACAACAGCGCCAGGTGGTGATAGGCGGCACTGAGCTCTTCGGCGGCGGAGGTGAGCGCGCGATGCTGCGCGGCGTCGAGGACTACCGGACGCGCGCGAAACCGGGGGCGCCCATCGATCCACGGATCCGAAACGATTCCGCCGGCCTGCAACCGCGACGCGAGCGATCGATAGAGCTCGTCCACCGACCTGTGACGGCGCCGGCAGCGATTTATTCATGGTATGAGGTCGAGGCTTGGCAAGGGCGGCTATCTCGCGCACTACGAGCGTCACTTCGAAGCGCTCGCCGACCAGCCGATCGTGCTGCTCGAGCTGGGCGTCGGCACCGGCGCGTCGCTGCTCTTGTGGCGCGACTACTTCACCCGCGCCTCGATCATCGGGCTCGACGAGAACCCGATGGTCGTTCCCGACCAGAGCGGTCGGATCAAGGTCTATCAGGGCAAGCAAGAGGACCTGGCGCTGCTCGAGCGGATCGGCGCCGAGAATGCGCCGGGCGGATTCGACGTGATCATCGACGACGCGGCGCATGTCGCCGAGAGCGCGCGGGCGAGCTTCACGTTTCTATTCGATCGCTTCCTCAAGCCGGGCGGGATCTACGCCATCGAGGATTGGGGCACCGGTTACTGGCCGGACTGGCCGGACGGAAAGGCCTTCGAGCCCAATCACGCGCACGGCATGGTGGGCTTCCTCAAGGAGCTGGTCGACGAAGTGGGCGCGCGCGACCGGGGACTGCCCGAGTCGCATGCCCCGCGAATCGTGCGGCTCGAGATCCTGCCCGGCCTGGCCTTCGCGATCAGGGGGCGTCGATGATGCGGAACTCGACGCGGCGGTTGGCGGCGCGGCCGGTGGCGGTCTTGTTGGACGACATCGGCTGATCCGGACCGAAGCCGTGCGCCTCCAGCCGCTCGGCCGGCACGGCGTGCTCGACGAGCCAGCGCATCACGCTCGCCGCCCGTCGCTGCGAGAGATCGCGGTTGTGCTCGGCCTTGCCGCGATCGTCGGTGTGGCCTTCGATCGAGATGCGCTTGAGCTCGGGCTGCGCGATCAGCGCGTTGGCCACCGCCTGTAGCACCGGGAAGCTCTTGGGGAGGATGATGTCCTTGTCGGTCGCAAAGTAGACCGGCGACAAGATCACCAGCTTGCCGTTCTTGATCTCGACCAGGCCCGGGCAGCCGTTCTTCTTCGGGTCGGGATCGGGCGCGCCGGGCTTGTCGGGGCAGGCGTCGACCGCGTCGGGGATCTGATCCTTGTCGCGATCGGGCAGCGGGCAGCCCGGCCGCGCCGGATCGGGGTGCAGCCCGGCCGGCTCCGCGGGGCACTGGTCCTGCGAATCGAACACGCCGTCGCCGTCGGTGTCGACGTCCGGGCAGCCGGGCTTCTTGGGATCCGGATGCGCGCCGGCCGGGACGTCCGGGCACTGGTCGTCGCGGTCGAACACACCGTCGCCGTCGCGATCGCGCAGCGGGCAGCCGAGCTGCTCCGGATCCGGGTGGGCGCCCTGCGGCTCGTCGGGACAGACGTCGCGCTCGTCGATCACGCCGTCGTGATCGCGGTCGCGCGGCGGGCAGCCGTTGGTGCGCGGGTCGGCGGTCGCCGGCCCCTTCTCGTCGGGGCACGCGTCGTTCGCGTCGATGACTCCGTCGCCGTCGCGATCGGCCGGTGCGGCCGGCTTGTCGGGTCCCAATCGCCACGGCGCGTAGGCGACGCGGAAGATCACGCGCGCGTCGGGCGTGCCCGGCTCGCTGAGCAAGCCGAGACCGACCGCCAGGCCGAGCTCGAGCTGGCGGATCACGTTGTAGTGCCCGCCCACCAACAGGTCGAAGCTGCTCGCGCCGTGCGAGGCGGCGCTCATGCCGGTGACGGTGGTCGCGAACACCGCCTCGGGTCCGACGGCAAAGCGCCGCTCGGTGTCGGCGTAGGCGATCGCGGCGCCGAACTGCAGCTCGGAGCCGACGGTGTTGCCGTTTCCCGCCGGCAGCACGCCGATGCTCGCATCGGGGCGATACTGAAACGCGCCGGTGAACGACCACAAGATGCGATGGGTGAGCCCGCCGAGCGCGACCTTGGGCGCGAACCGCACCGACGAATCGCCGGCGTGATTCGAGTTGGCCGAGATCGGGATCCACAGCTGAACGCCGGCGGAGAGCGACAGTGCGCTGCGCATCGGCTGGCCGAGGATGCGCACCATGCCACCCACGCGCGGATCGCCGGCCGCGCCGCCGCTGAGCGGTGCGACGCCGAGCGCCGCGGTGCCGCTCTCGAAGAGCGTGACCGGCATGCTGAACGACACCGTGATCCGATCGAGGAACGAGGCCGCCAGGTCAACGTGCATCAGCAGCTGGTGCGCGATCACCTCCTGCGTCTGCTGAAAGCCGCCGGCGCCCTGCGTGCCGAACACCAGCGGGTCGTGCGCGTAGTCGAGCGTCAGCCCCGCGGCGGCGAAGTACTTGCTCCGCGTGTACCAGGGATGGTCGACCCAGAACGACCACTCGCCCGCGGGCGTGGGCTCGTAGCGCTCGATGGTGAAGCCGGGGTTCGATTGCGCATGTGCGGTCGAGGCGAGGAGCAGGGCGAGCAGCCCGAGGCGGAGGCGCATCAGCGGCGCCCCCTGGCGCGGCGTCGCACGCTCAGCCAGAGACCGGCGGCGAGCAGCGAGACCACCAACCAGTCACCGCCCGCGGCGCCCGCGCGGTCCGTCATCGAGCAGAAGCCGCCGCCCGCGAAGCTGTAGCGGAGGCCCGCGTCGGGCGTGATCGCCCCGTCGTTTGCGGTCGCCCCGTCGCTGGGAAGCGCGGCGTCGGCGATCGGGCCGTCGGGCGGGCTGCCGAGATCGGGCGGCGGGCTCAGGTCGGGCGGGAGGCCCAGGTCGAGCGGCGGCGCGCAGCTGCCGATGGTCGCGTCGGTCGACGAGCACACCAGCGCGGCCGGGCAGCCGTTGCCGCCGGTGCCGCGGCAGCCGTCCTGGCAGGTCATCGTGGCGCCGCACACGCGGCCGCTGGTCGGCCCGCCGCAGTCGCCGTCGCTCTGGCAGCCGCCGCACACGCCGTTCGAGGTGCACACGTTCGAGCGACACAAGAGCGGCGAGCCGCACGCGGCGCCGTTGGGCTCGCCGCACAGCCCGTCGCTCTCGCACACGCCCGAGAGGCACTGGGCGGCGCGCGCGCAGCTCATGCTGTTGGGCAGCTCGGGCTTGCAGACGCCGCTCGGCAGATCGCAGAAGTTGCCTGCGTCGCACTGCGGATCGGCGGTGCAGACGGTCGATCCGCAGGTGCCCTGCGCGTTGCACACCGCGCCGCGACAAACCGCGGCGGTGGTGCACGGCTGACCGTCGGGGTTGCCGCACTTGCCGTCGGCGTTGCACACCGCGGAGGCGCACTGCGCCGCGCGGCCGCACGGCGTGCTGTTGGGCAGATCGGGCTTGCACGTGCTCGAGGTCGCATCGCAGAAGCGCCCGGCGCCGCACTGCGCATCGAGCGTGCAGCCGCCGCCGCACACGCCGCCCGGGCACGCGCCGGAGCGACAGGTCGCCGCCGAGCTGCAGCCGGTGCCGTCGGGATCGCCGCACTTGCCGTCGGCGTTGCACACGCCCGAGAGGCACTGGGTCGCGCGCACGCACGGTTGCGCGTTGGGCAGATCGGGGACGCACGCGCCGCTCGAGCAGAAGCGGCCCGCGCCGCAGTCGCCGTCGGTGGTGCAGGCCGGTCCGCAGGTTCCGCCGGTGCACACCGCGCTCCGGCAGGTGACCACCGACGCGCACGGCGTACCGTTCGGATCGCCGCACTTACCGTCGGGGTTGCACACGTTCGAGCGGCACTGCGTCGCCGAGGCGCACGGCGAGCCGTTGAGCAGCCCGCAGGTGTCGTCGGCGCCGACGCACACCGAGCGGCACACGGCGGTCGAGACGCACGGCTGCCCGTTGGGCTCGCCGCACAAACTGTCGGCCGGGAAACAGATCCCGCTGCGGCACACGGTCAAGTCGACGCACGGCTGCCCGTTGGGCTCGCCGCATTCGCTGTCCGCGGCGAAGCACACGTTGCTCTGGCACACCGCGCTGGCAGGCGGCGGGCCGCAGCTCTTGCTGTTGGTGAGCCCGCAGGTGTTGTTGCTGGTGTCGCACGCGCCCGACAGGCACACGCGCGTGCCATTGGCCGCGCTGCACTGACCGCTGATCGGCGCCACCGACGGGAGCGGCTGGCCGTTCGGAGTCTTGGGCGTGCACAGGCCGGCGCTGCACCACTGCACCACGGTGCAGTCGGTGTCGACCACGCAGGTGGCGCCGCACGCGCCGCTGAGGAGGTTGCAGATGGTGCCGCCCGGGTGCCCGACGCAGTCGCCGTTGCCCGCGCACTTGCCGCACGCGCCGCTCGCCGCGCAGTACGGGGTCGGCGCCGCGCAGGCGAACGCGCCGCCGGTGCCGGCGTCGCCGCTGCAGCCGACGCAGGTGTTGGTGCCGGTGTTGCAGAACGCGGCGGTCGCCGTCGCGCAGTCGCCGTTGATCACGCAGGCGACCACCTTGAAGGTGTTGGTGTTGGAGATCGGGCTGGTCACCGCGAGCACGCCCGCGCCCACCTGATCGATCGCGTTGACCGTGTGGCTGCCGAGCGGCAGCGCGCTGGTCGGGGTGAAGGTCCAGTTGCCCGTGCCGTCGGTGAGGGTGGCGCCGAGGATTACGCCGTCGACGCTGACGGTCACCGTCGAGCCGGGCGGCGCGGTGCCGGCGAGCGGCGGCTTGGTCTGCACGGTAACCGATAGGTCCGCGGGTGTGACCACCACCGGCGCTGCCAGCTGGCACGCGTTGGTCGCGCTGCAGGTCGCGCCCGCCGGGCAGTCCCCGCCGACCAGGCAGCGCACGCAGGTGTTGGACGACACCTTGCAGAATGGCGTGGCGCCGCTGCAGTCGGTGTTCAACAGGCAGCCGGTGATGATGGTGAAGGAGTTGGTGTTGCTCAGGCCGCTGGTGACGGCCAACGGACCCGCACCGACGGTGGCGGTGGCATTGACCAGGTGCGGCCCGAGAGCGAGCGCCACCGGCGGCGTGAAGGTCCAGTTGCCGAGCGCGTCGGCGAGCGCGGTGCCGAGCGGGTTGCCGTCGATGCGCACGGTGACCGTGCTGTTGGGCGGCGCGGTGCCGGTGACCAGCGGCGTGGTCTGGATGGTCGTCGACAGGTTGGCGGGTGTGACCACCACCGGCGCGGCGAGCGTGCACTGGTTCGCGCCGTTGCAGGTCGCGCCCGCCGGGCAGTCGCCGGTGACCACGCAGCGCACGACGGTGAAGGTGTCGGTCGCGCTGTTGTTGGCGAGGTTGGGATCGGCGCTGGTCGTCGCGATGGTCGCGGTCGCGCTGACCACGCCGGCCGCCGTCGGTGCGGTGACGTTGACCGTGATCAGCGGCGCGGTGGTCGCGCCGGTCAGCGACGCGCGCGTGCAGGTCACCACCTGTCCGGCGGTTCCGCAGATCCAACCGCCGCCCGCCGCGCCCGTGATCACCACGCCAGCCGGAAGCGTGAGCTTGGCGGTCAGGTTCGCCGCGTCGCTCGGTCCCGCATCAGCGACGGTAAGCTGGTAGGCATACGCGGCGCCGACGATCACCGCTGCGGGCGCGTGCGCGAGCGCCACGCTCACATCGGCGCTCGCCGTCGAGGTGAAGGTATCGGTGGCGCTGTTGTTGGCGCCGTTCGGATCGACGGTCGTCGACGCGATGGTCGCGGTCGCGCTGACCACGCCGGCCGCCGTCGGTGCGGTGACGTTGACGGTGATCACCGGCGCGGCGGTCCCGCCAGTCAGCGACGCGCGCGTGCAGGTGATCACCGGTCCGGGCCCTGCGCACAGCCAACCGCCGCCCACCGCGCTCCCGAAGACGACGCCGGCTGGAAGCGTGATCGTGGCGGTGAGGTTCGCGGCATCGCTCGGCCCTGCATCCGCGACCGAGAGCAGATAGGCATACGCGGCGCCGGCGTTGACCGCGGCCGGCGCGTGCGCGAGCGCCATGCTCAGGTCCGCGCTGCCCGTCGAGGTGAAGGTGTCGGTGGCGCTGTCGTTGGCGGCGTTGGGATCGGCGGTCGCCGACGAGATGGTCGCGGTCGCGCTGACCACTCCGGGCGCCGTCGGTGCGGTGACGTTGACGGTGATCACCGGCGCGGTCGTCCCCTTGGTCAGCGACGCGCGCGTGCAGGTGATGATCGGTCCGGGTCCCGCGCACAACCAGCCGCCGCCCGCCGCGCTTCCGAAGACCACGCCGGCCGGCAGGGTAATCTTGGCGCTCAGGTTCGCCGCGTCGCTCGGTCCCGCGTCCATGACCGTGAGCTGATAGGCGTAGGCGCCGCCGGCGGTGACCGCCACGGGCGCGTGCGCGAGCGTCATGCTCAAGTCCGCGCTGCCCGTCGAGGAGAAGGTGTCGGTGGCGCTGTTGTTGGCGGCGTTGGGATCGACGGTCGCCGACGCGATGGTCGCGGTCGCGCTGATCACGCCGGGCGCGGTCGGCGCGGTGACGTTGACCGTGATCACCGGCGCGGTGGTCCCGCCGGTCAGCAACGCGCGCGTGCAGGTCACCACCTGTCCGGCGGTCCCGCAGATCCAGCCGCCACCCGCCGCGCCCGTGATCACCACGCCGGCCGGAAGGGTGATCTTGGCGGTCAGGTTCGCCGCGTCGCTTCCCACGTCGGCGACCGTCAGCTGGTACGAATACGCGTTGCCGGCGGTGACCGCGACCGGCGCGTGCGCGACCGTCATGCTCAGATCGGCGCTCGCCGTCGAGACGAAGCTGTCGGTGGCGCTGTTGTTGGCGGCGTTGGGATCGACGGTCGCCGACGAGATGGTGGCGGTCGCGCTGATCGCGCCGGGCGCGGTCGGCGCGGTGACGTTGACCGTGATCACCGGCGCGGTGGTCCCGCCGGTCAGCGCCGCGATCGTGCAGGTCACCACTTGTCCAACGGTCCCGCACACCCAGCCGGCACCCGCGGCGCCGGTGATCGCCACGCCGGCGGGAAGCGTGATCTTGGCGATCAGGCTCGCGGCGTCGCTCGGTCCCAGATCTTTGACGGTGAGCAGGTAGGCATAGGCGGCGCCGGCGGTGACCGCGGCGGGCGCGTGCGCGAGCGCCATGCTCAAGTCTGCGCTACCCGTCGAGGCGAACGAGTCGGTGGCGCTGTTGTTGGCGGCGTTGGGATCGGCGGTCGCCGACGCGATGGTCGCGGTCGCGCTGACCACGCCCGGCGCCGTCGGCGCAGTGAGGTTGATGGTGATCAGCGTCGCGGTGGCGCCTGCGGCCAGGGACGCGATCGTGCACGTGACGGTCCCGAGCGCCTGGCCGCAGATCCAACCGACGCCCGCGGCGCTGGTGAACCCGGCCCCGGCCGGAAGCGGCAGCGTCGCGCTCAGGCTCGCGGCGTCGCTCGGCCCGGCGTTCTTGACCGTCAGCTGATAGCTGTACGCGCCGCCGGCGGTGACCGCGACCGGCGCATGGACCAGCGCCATCGAGAGGTTGGCCGACGGCGTGAGCATGTCGCTGTCGGTGGCCGAGTTGTTGCCGGGCGTCGGATCGTTGATGCCGGCCGGCGCGGTCACGGTCGCGGTGTCTGCGAGCATGCCGGTGGCCGTCGGAGAAATGGTCGCGGTGACCGTATAGGTGATGCTGGCGCCCGACGCGAGGTTGGGCGTCTGGTTGAGGTTGCCGGCGCCGCTCGCCGCCGGGCACGACGCCCCGGCGCAGGTCCAATTCACGCCGGTGAGCGTGGCGGGGAAGTTGTCGACCACCGATGCGCCGTTGGCCGCGGTGGGTCCGTTGTTCTTGACGACGATCGTATAAGTGATGCCCTGACCCGGGGTCGCGCTCGCGGCGCCGTCGGTGACGCTGATCTGCAGATCGGCCTGCGTGTTGCGCACCGTGCTGGTGGTGTTGCTGGTGGCGGTCTTCGTCGACACGCCCACCTTCCACGTCAGGGTCGCGGTGTTGGTGTAGGTCCCGTCGGCGGGGACGTTGGCGGTGAAGGTCACCGAGCCCGCCGCGCCCGAGATCAGGTTGCCGAGGTTCCAGGTGACCACGCCGGCCACGTTGGTGCCGCCGCCGGTGGCCGACGCGAAGGTGGTGCCGGCGGGCAGCGGATCGGTGAGCACCGCGCTGGAGGCGATCCCGGGCCCGGCGTTGGAATAGTTGAGGGTGAAGGTGACCAGCGAGCCGGAGGTGGTGGCGGGCGCGGCCTTGGTGAGCGTGATGCTCGGCTGCGACGCCGCCGAGGCGCAACCGGCGTCGAACAGGCTGTTCAGCATCAGCCGCGCGCCGTTGGTCGACGGGTTGGTCGAGATCGGCAAGGTGGTCGTGTACTGGTGGCCCGAGAGCATCGTCACCTTGCCCTTGGCCGCGTTCCCGTCGAGGCTGCCGGTGAGCAGGTTCATCCTGGTGTTGGCCGGCGCGGCGGTGAGCTGGATGAGCGGCGTGCCGGTGGCCTTGAACGCGCCCGCGCCGCGCAGGCCGATCGAGTCGACCAACCCGTTGACCGCGGTGAACGTCCCGTCGAACTGCGCGAACGGCGAGTCGGCAACCAGCGTCGTCGACGGGGTCGCGGTGTTGCCGTCGTCTTGCAGCCCGGCGGTGGTGACGAAGCGCCCGTTGACGTTGCTCTCGTAGGTGTCGCCGGCCAGGCACTGCATGAACGCGTGCGTGCCGGTGCCCGTGTTGAGCCAGGCGCGAACCTCGCGCACCACCTCGTTGGTGGTCGCTTGCGTGACCACCGCGTAGTGCATCGAGGTGAGCTGGCAGTAGGCGGGCGTGCCGTCCGCACGGATGAGCGCGCCGTCGGCGGCGCCGCCGGTCGTGGCTCCCGCCACCTGCGCTTCGGTGAGCACGTCCGGGCTGGCGTCCGACCACACCGCGCCCGTCGAGTCGGGGATCGCCGCCCCGTTGAGGTACGAGTACGCGATCGCCTGGAAGCCGTCGTTGAACACCGCGATGTTCGGCGCAGCGACGAGCGAGACGCGAACGTCGCCCATGAACGACGCGGTCATGTCGTGCACCTTCGTCGTCGGGTGGGCGGTTTGCCACGCGGTGATGATCGGCAGCGCGGCGACGCGATCGGCCGAGTCGATGACGAACGGCCCGCCGCGATACTTGGCGGCGACGACCGCGGTTCCGGTCTGCAGGTCCTTGCCGGTCCCGGTGAAGTCGGAGCCGTTCTGCGCCTTGCCGGTCAGCACCACCCAGCTCACCGGAACGTTGGCGCGCAAGAGCGCATGCACCAGCCCGAAGGCCAGCAGCGTACCGTTGTCCTGGAACGCGGTGTCCATCGGGATCACCAGCGAGCCGGCGAGGAAGGTCTGCACCAGCGCGCTGCGCGCCGGGGTCGCGCCCACCTGGGGGTGCTCCGTCGAGCAACCCGCCGATAGCGCCACCGCGAACAGCAACGAAAACAGGAACGGACAACCGGCCCACGTGCGACGCATTCAACCTCTGGGTATGTTCAGTGCGGCGTCATTGTAGGCCTGTATCCATATGAAATGGAATTGAAATTCGCCGCGGCTAGCGGAAGAAGATGCCGTAGAAGGCGGACATGGCGATGATCGGGAGGATCAGGCCGATGGCCGCGCCGGCGAGGTACTGCGCGAAGCGGACCTTGGACAGCGCGAGCGCATAGTTGAGCGGCGGCGCGGTCCACAGGACGATCCGCAACAAGATCATGATCGCCAGCGGGCGCTCGTCGAGCCTGGCGAGCAGGCGGCGAATGCGCGGGCTCTTGATTTCGGCCAGCGGCTGTCCGCCGATCGCGCGCACGAACGCAAAGCTGACCGACACCGAGACCAGCGAAGCGACGTACGACACCGCGCCGCCCCACACCCGGCCGTAGGCGAACACGCTGGCGACGTAGAACAGCGTGCCGGGGACCTGCGCGAGTTGGCCGAGCGCGAAGATGCCGATGAACAGCAAGGCGCCCCACGCGCCCGCGCCCAGGATCGTCGCGCGCAGCCCGGCCGGCGTGAAGCGCTCCCAGATGCCCGAGAAGCGCACCACGATCAACAGCCCGCCGACCACCACAGCGAGCAGGATCAGCCGCAACACCGTCGCTCTGCGCTCGCCAACCAAGCGTCTCAGCGTATCAGAGGTCGCCCCACACGGTGCCTCGGATGGCGTGGCCGTCGCCGGGCGGCTCGGCGCACACCACATCGAGCGCGAGCGTCCACTGCGCCGCTTCGGAGAACTGGACCGATCCGTCCCAGTCCGTGCACGACCAGTTGCCGTCGGCGGCGATCAGGCTGACCGCGGGATCGCGCGCAGACAAAAGCACGTCTCCGTCTCCGAGCGCACGCGGCGCGCGAACGCTGAACCACCAGGTGCCGAGACGGAAACCGACGCTGAGCTGCGGTCCGCGTTCGGGCGGAATGCAGTCGGCGCCGTCGGTCGGATGCGCGAGCTCGCCCTCCGCCAAGAGCGGGCGGTCGAGCCGATATCCGCACAGGACGGTTTCCGGCGACACGTCCGAGGTGCGGCTTCCCTGAAGCTGGGGCGCAGTGCACCCGGCGAGCGCGAGGCACAGATAGAGTCCGGGTCCCCCGAGTCCCCGGACCATGACTGGTCCAAAGGTCGGTCCCATGTGATTCTCCTCCCTCGTTTGATGCACCGCGTCAGCGAAAGGTGTCAGTCCCAGCGGCCGAGGCCCCGGGAGACGCTGTAGCGGCCGGCGCCCAGCAGCGCGATCGCCAACGCCCCGAAACCATACAAAGCTTGCAACTCGAGGGCATAGCCGCCGCCCTTGCCGAGCTGGAACAGATCCGCGGTGTGGGCCAGCGACACGGCCACCACCATATTAATGAAGAGGACCACCGCGGCCGGTCGCGTGAGCCAGCCGAGCAGGACCAGGATCGGCGCGATCACCTCGCCCACGTAGACGAAGTAGGCGACGGCCGACGGAAGGCCCTTGGCGACCAGACCGGCGCCGATCGGGGCGACGCCGTGGCGCAGCTTGGCCAGGCCGTGCAACAGCATCAAGCAACCGAGGACGATTCGCAGCACCAGCTTGCCGAGATCTTGTGCGCTCATTGCGCGCACGCTAACACCAAGCCAGCCGGCGAGCGACATTGCGTGGGCATTGATTGCGTCCGCGACACTGCGGTGATCGCGCGCACGGAAAATGGACGAAAGTGGCTGCGCAGCTAGCCGGCGCAGAGTTCTGTTACGCTGATCGGGTGACGACCACGCGCGTGCTCGCTACCTTGATGTGTACGTGGTGGCTCGGCTGCGGCGCGGATGTCACCAACGACGGCGGCGAGGCCGATGGCGGCCCGGGTGACGGAGGCGCGGCGACGTCGGATCTATCCTCGAGCGATCTGTCCTCGACCGACGCGGCGGTCTCGACGCAGCCGCTCGCTCCGGGCGCCTCGACGCTGATGCTCGAGGTGGCCGGGCAACCGCGCTCGGTGATCCTCTACGTGCCGTCGGGCACGCAGCCGCTGTCGCTGGTGATCGCGCTGCACGGAAACGGCGATACCAACAGCAACTTCGTCGCCGCGCTCGGCTTGCAGGCGCTGGCCGATCAGGACGGCTTCGTGCTGGCCGCGCCACAGGGCATCAGCCAGTCGTTCACGTTCATGGGCCAGCCGATCAACGGCGTGGATTGGGACGCCTATCGATCGGCGAGCAGCGGCAACATCGATCTGCCGCTCCTCGACGCCTTGCGCACCCGGTTGGTCGCGAGCGGCTCGATCGACCCGCACCACGTCGTCGTGTTCGGCTACTCGCAGGGCGGCTTCCTGAGCTTTCGCTACGGGATGGAAGCGGCGAGCGTGCTCGCGTGCACGGCAGTGATCGCCGCGTCCGATCCGCTGCCGGGCGGACCGCTGGTGACCCAGGCCGCGCGCAAGATCCCGGTCGCGCTCCAGATCGGCACCAATGACCCCGGGCTGAGCGGCGCGCAGGCCACCCGAACCGAGCTGCAGCAGAATGGCAACCCGATACAGTACAACGAGATTCAGGGCGCGGGGCACGTGCCGTTTCCCGGCGACCCGCGCGTGCCGCTCGACTACTGCCGCGCGCAGGCGCTGCCCTGACCCGCGCCCCGCGCCCCGCAGCCCCGGCACCCTCTGGCACACGGTGCCGGCACATTCCCCTTGAACTGAGGCCAACTAGGCGAAGATACTGCCGGTCGGTCGCGGCATGGCGTTTGCTGCTGAGGGCTGTCATGTCGGAGCTACAAGAGCATCTGAGCGAGCGTCATCTCGAGCGGCACGCTGTCGAATCCCGGCGACCTGGTCGACGAATGTGTCGCTTCATGAAGTCAGAACCCATCTCCAGGAGATCGTAACCATGTCGCTGCCGCAACTGTTCGGTCCGCTGTCGGGACGTGAGGAAGAGCTGCTCTCGGCTTGCCTGCAGAACCTCGAGTTCGCCAAGGGCACCACCATCTTCAAGGCGGGCACCGAGGGCGACGCGGCTTATCTGATCGATTCCGGCGAGGTGCGCATCGAGCTCGATCGCCCGGAGCTCGACTCCGACGCGATCTTGCGCTTCATGGGTCCGGGCTCGGTGATGGGCGAGCTGAGCCTGCTCGATCGGCTGCCGCGCTCCGCCAGCGCCGTGGCGCACACCGACTGCAAGCTGCGGCGAATCGACGCAGCCTCGCTCGACGCGCTGTCCAAAGATCAGCCGGCGCTGGTGCTAGCGGTGATCCGCGCGCTCGCCAAGGACGCCGCCACCAAGTTGCGCCACACCACCTCGCAGCTCTCGGACTACATGTTCGGCGGCCCCGGCGATCGGGAAGTCGACGACATGGTCGCCAAGGCGATAGCGGCGCAGGCCGCGTACGCGAGCTGGCCCGAGGACAAGGTCGACGCGCTGCTCGGCGCGCTCACCGAGGTGTTCGTCGCCAACGCGGAGGCGCTGGCGATCGCGACGGTGGCCGAGACCCACCTCGGCAACGCAGCCGACAAGACGCTCAAGAACAAGGTGGCCTCGTTTCACGTCTACAAGTCGCTGGTCGGCAAGGTCGGCGCCGGCGCGATCTCGACCGATCCGATCCGCAAGGTGACCGAGATCGCCAGCCCGGTGGGCGTGATCTTCGGGTTGATCCCGATGACCAACCCAGTCGCCACCGCGTACTTCAAGGTGCTGATCTCGCTCAAGTCGCGCAACTCCTTGATCCTCAGCTTCCACCACGCGGCGCTCGGCGTGGGCAACCGCGTCGGCGAGCTGATCAGCGGCGTCCTGGCCAAGCACGGGGCGCCGCCCGATCTGGTGCAGTGGGTCAAGCAGCGCTCGAATCGCAAGAAGACGGTCAACTTCATGTCCCACCCGGGCGTCTCGTTGATCCTCGCCACCGGCGGCGGCGCGATGGTCAAGGCGGCCTACAGCTCCGGGACGCCGGCGATCGGCGTCGGGCCGGGCAACGCGCCCTGCTGGATCGCGGGCGATGCCGATCCGGATCAGGCGGCGCAGTCGGTGGTGCTCTCGAAGTCGTTCGACAACGGCCTGATCTGCGGCTCCGAGCACAACCTGGTGGTCGAAGAGACCATCCGCGAGCCGTTCATCGCGGCGCTCGAGCGCGCGGGCGCGGCGGTGCTCACGCCCGAGGAAGTGGCGCGCTTCACCGCGGCGGCGATCGATCCCGAGACGCAGCAGTTCCGTGGGCAGATGGTCGGCCAGTCGGCCGAGCTGTTGGCCGGGTTCGCCGCCGTCAAGCGGCCCTATCCGATCAAGCTGATCGTCGCGCCGGCCACCTGGAACGGCGAGGCCACGCCGTACGCCGGCGAGAAGATGTCGCCGGTCTTGTCGCTGTTCACCGCCAAAGGCGACGACGACGCGATCGCGCTGTGCAAGCGCCTGCTCGCCTACATGGGCGCGGGCCACACCGCGATCATCCACAGCCGCGACGAGGCGCGCATCACCCGCTTCGGCTCGGTGATGCCGGCCAGCCGCATCCTGGTGAACTGCCCGGGCGCGCACGGCGTGGTCGGCCTGGCCTCGGGGCTGGTGCCGTCGCTGACGCTCGGCTGCGGCTCGTTCGGCGGCAACTCCACCACCGACAACGTCAGCTACCGCAACCTGATCAACATCAAACGGCTCGCGCACTTCATCCAGCCCGAAGGGACCTGATGCTGCTCAAGACGGTTGAGCCCAAGGACGCGCGCGGCTGCCTGCAGGCGAGCACCCTGTTCGGCGGGCTCGATGCGGCCGCGCTCGATCATGTGCTCGGCGCGATGGAGTGGTTCGTCGTCGGCGGCGGCGAGACCCTGTTGCGCGTCGGCGATCCGGGCGACGCCTTGTACATCGTGGTGGCCGGGCGCCTGAGCGTGGTGCTCCACCTACCGGGCAAGAAGGAAGTGGTGGTGCGCGAGCTGGGCCGGACCTTCACCGTCGGTGAGATGGCGCTGGTCACCGGCGCGCCGCGCAAGGCGACGGTGCGCGCGCTGCGCGATACGCAGGTCGGCCGGCTGTCGCGCGAGAGCTTCGATCAGCTGGTCGAGCTCAACCCCAAGCTGGCGATGCGGCTGACGCGCGTGTTGGCCGGCTGGGTCGATCCCAAACACCAGGCTGCGCGCTCGTCGCTGGCGCCGTCGACGGTGGCGGTGATTCCGCTGCCCGGCACGGCCAGCCTGGACGTGGTGGCGCAGCTCGAGCAGCAGCTCACCGGGACGCTGCTGCACCTCGATGCCGCCCGGGTCGATGCGACCTTCGGGCCGGGGACGGCGCACGCGGCGAGCGGCACCGACAAGGAGCCGGCGCTGGCCGCCTGGCTCAACGAGCAGGAAGCGCTCTACGGGCTGGTGGTCTACGAGACCGACGCCGATCTGACGTCGCCGTGGACGCGCCGCTGCATGCGCCAGGCGGATCGCGTGCTGGTGGTGGCCTCCGATTCGTCGCGCGCCGACGATCGCGAGGTCGCCGCGGCTCTGGCGCAGATCGATGCGCTGGGCGGCACCGCGCCGCGCGAGCTGATCCTGGTGCGGCGCGCCGGGGCGGGCGATCCGTGGGGCACCGGCGAGTGGCTCAAGCGCGGCCGCTTCGTGCGTCACCATCACGTGCGCGACAAGCGGCCCACCGAGTGGGCGCGCCTGGGACGGCACCTGACCGGCACCTCGCTCGGGCTGGTGCTGGGCGGCGGCGGCGCGCGTGGGTTCGCCCACCTGGGCGTGATTCGCGCGCTCCGCGAGGCGCGCATCGAGGTCGATCTGGTCGGCGGCACCAGCATGGGCGCGTTCATTTCGGCGCAGGTCGCGTGCGGCTTCGATCATCGCACCATGATCGAGCAGAACAAGCGCATGTGGATCGGTCTGCAGCCGCTGTGGGAGCTGACCGTGCCGGTGGTCTCGCTGCTCGGCGGCCAACGCGCCATTCAGGGCCTGAAGGAAGTGTTCGGCGAGCGCGCCATCGAAGATCTGCCGCTCGACTACTACTGCGTCTCCACCAACCTCACCCGCGGTGAGGCGGTGGTCCATCGCACCGGCGCGCTGGGCCGCGCGGTGCTGGCGAGCTTCTCCATTCCGGGCGTGGCGCCGCCGGTGGTCGAGGGCGGCGATCTGTTGGTCGACGGCGCGGTGCTCAACATCCTGCCCACCGACGTGATGCGTGCGGCGGAGTCGGCCAACATCGTCGCGGTGGACGTCTCGCCGCTCGAAGACTTCTCGGTCGACGCGCGCCACCTGCAGTCGCCGTCGCCGGTGCAGTTCCTCGGCGATCGCCTCAACCTGTTCCGCGCCGGCCGCAAGTTCCCCAGCATCATGCACATCCTGGAGCGCGCGGCGATGCTCTCGAGCGCGCACATCTCCAAGGCGGAGCGGCTGATCGAAGAGATCCGCTACATCGATCCGCCGGTCTCCAAGTTCGATACCTTCGCCATGAAGTCGATCGCCGAGATCGAGCAGCTCGGCTACGAGGCGGCGGTGAAACAGATCTCGACCTGGACCAAGCGCGAGCCGACCGTCTCGCAGGGAGCGATGTGATGAGCACGCAACCGAAGCGGATCGTCTGTCTGGGAGGCGGATGGGCCGCCTTGTATCTCTCGCGCAAGTTTCGCAGCGCGATCAAGAAGGGCCTGGTCGACGTGACCGTGGTCAGCCGCGACAACTTCCACACCTTCCACGGCTTCATCGCCGAGATGCTGGTCGGGCGCATCCAGCCGGGGCAGATCACCAACCCGGCGCGCCGCATCTTTCCGCCCGCGCGCTTTCACAACGCCGACGTCGAGCGCATCGACGTGGTGCGCAAGGTAGTGGTCACCAGCCGGCTCCTCGACGGCAAGGAGCAGGAGCTGCCGTACGATCACCTGGTGGTCGCGCTCGGTTCGGTGGACGATCTGTCGCGCTATCCGGGCATCAGCCAGCACACGCTGCGCCTCAAGACCTACTGGGACTGCTTCAAGGTGCGCAACCACCTCTTGTCGATGCTCGAGATGGCCGAGATCGAGGAAGATCCGATCGAGCGCAAGCGCCTGCTCACCTTCGTGGTGGTCGGCGCCAACTTCGGCGGCGTCGAGGTGGCCACCGAGCTGATGGATTATTTCCAGACGCTCGCCAAGAAGGAATACAACCGCATCGATCCGAAAGAGATCCGTGTGGTGTGCGTGCACGCGATGGAGCGCATCCTGCCCGAGCTCGCCACCTACCAGCCCAAGCTGGTCGACTACGCCGAGAAGGTGATGGCGAAATCGGGGATCGAGCTGCGCCTGAAGACCAAGATCGAAGCGGCCACGCCGGGCGAGGCGCTGCTCGACTCGGGCGAGCGCATCCAGACGCGCAGCATCATCAGCTGCGCGGGCAACGCGTTCTCGCCGCTGCTCGACACGCTGCCCTACGAGCGCGACCGCACCGGCCGCCTGGTCACCGACGAGATGACGCGCGTCAAGGGCACCACCGACGTGTGGGCCGCGGGCGATTGCGCCGCCATCCCGCATCCGAAGGGCGGCACCTGCCCGGGCGTGGCGATCTTCGCGATGGCCGGCGGGCGCAAGGCGGCCGACAACATCCTGCGCGAGCTCAAGGGCAAGCCGCTCAAGAAGTTCAGCTTCACCGGCCTCGGCGACGCTTGCTCGCTCGGCCGGCGCAAGGCGATCACCCACGTCAAGGGCATCCGGCTCTACGGGCTGCTCGCCTGGGTGGTGTGGCGCACCTTCTTCCTCTACTTCATGCCCACCTGGGATCGGCGCCTGCGCGTGCTGTTCGATTGGTTCATGACGCCGATCTTCGGGCGCGACATCGTCAACCTGCGCATGTCCGAGCCGTACGGCCTCCGGCACGAGCACTACGAGCCCGGCCAGACCATCATCAAGCAGGGCGCGGTCGGCCAGCAGGTGTACGTGATCTGGGAAGGCGAAGCCGAGGTGGTGCGCGAAGATCCGGCGGGCGACAAGGTGGTGGCCAAGCTCGGCAAGGGCGATCACTTCGGTGAGGTGGCGGTCTTCGAGCGACGCCGCCGCACCGCGACGGTGCGCGCGGTGACCAAGGTCGAGCTGATCTCGCTCGGCCAGGCCGAAGCGCTCGCGCTCTCCGAGACCATCCATCCGTTCGGCGAGACCATCCGTCGCTCGCCAAAATCGCGCGACCCCGAGCCCGCCCCGCCGATCCGCGCCGTCGACTGAGTTGACAGTCGCGCCAAACACCACCAGAAGTGGTGGTCATGATCATCGTGATGAAGGCCGATCTGCCGGCTGATTCTTCGGAGCTGAACCGCATCATCGAGACCGCGCGCGCGTACCCCGGGATCACCACCGAGGTGCACCGCGTTCAAGGCGCCACCCGCTCGCTCACCGAGGTGTACCTGCTCGGACCGACCGGCGTGGTGCCGTCGATCAAGTTCGAGCAGTTCGAGTCGGTCGAGAAGGTGGTGCGCATCACGCAGAAGTTCCGCTCGATCGGGCGGCACGACGGCGCGATCGATTCGGTCGGCTTCGAGTACAACGGCGTGCGCATCTCGCAGGATTCGCTGCACCTGTTCCCCGGCTTGTGCGCGGTCGACACGCGCGAGAACGTCGGGCGCACCTTCGCGGCGCTCGAGCGGCACGGGATCGTCACTGCGCGCGCCGGCGCTTACAAGCCGCGCACCAGCCCGTACGATTTCCAGGGGCGCGGCGCGGCCTGCCTGCCGTGGATCTTCGAGGCGGCGGGCAAGCACGGCATCCGTATCGTCGCCATGGAGGTCACGCACGAGGCGCAGCTCGACGAGATCCGCGCGGCGCTCGCCAGCTCGGGCGGCGCGACCGGCGTGATGCTGCAGATCGGCACGCGCAACGCGCAGAACTTCGAGCTGTTGCGCGCGGCCGGCCAGCAGCACGAGTTCCCGGTGCTCTACAAGCGCGGCATGGGCATCACCATCGAAGAGTCGCTCAACGCGTGCGAGTACATCGCCTCGGGCGGCAACCGACGGATCGTGTTCTGCCTGCGCGGCGTCAAGTCCAACCTCGGCGATCCGCACCGCAACCTGGTCGACTTCGCGCAGCTGCCGGTGGTCAAGCGCCTGACGCGCCTGCCGGTGTGCGTCGATCCGTCGCACGCGGTCGGGCGGCGCGATCGCTCCGCCGACGGCATCCAGGATCTGTTCCACGCCGCTGCGCAGGGCGTGATCGCGGGCGCGAACCTGCTGCTGGTCGACGTGCACCCGCGTCCCGAAGAGGCGCTGTGCGACGGGCCGCAGGCGCTCACGCTCGACGATCTCGACGAGCTGGTCGAGGACATCGCGATCGTGAGGCAGGCGTATGAAGCGCGCGTGCGACTGCGCAAACGACGAACCGAGAGGAGCAGCTGATGGCCGCCGAGAAGACGTCCGGGCATCCGTATCGCGAAGGCGCCGAGGTCACCGAAGAGATCGTGGTCACCACTGGCAACGAGATCGAGGGGCATCGCATCGCGAAGTATCTCGGCGTGGTGCGCGGGATCGTGGTGCGCTCGCCGAGCTTCGGCAAGAGCTTCATCGGCGCGTTCAAGCAGCTCGCCGGCGGCAACATCAAGGAGTACAGCGACGTGTGCGAAGCCGCGCGGCACGACGCCTACCGGCACATGCTCGATCACGCGCAGCAGATCGGCGCGCAGGCGATCGTCGGCATGCGCTACGACGCGACCGAGTTCATGCAGGGCGCCACCGAGGTGCTAGCGTACGGCACCGCGGTGACCCTCGAGCGGCGGGTGTAAACCGGATCGCTACAGGCGGGGACCCCGGGCCCCACGCGCGTGGGACGAGCTCGTTGTAGAATGCGGCTTGCGAGCGGCACGGTTCGTGCGATGGAGGTGGCCATGCGCAGAGTCATCGGGATGGCCCTTGCCTCGACGCTGATCGGCTGCGTCACCTCCGATCCGTCGATGGGAATGTCTGGAGACCTCAATCCCGATCCGTCCGACGGGCCGATCGCAAACCTGCCGGGATCGGATCTCGGCGCGACCACGACGGATCTCGCGACCACGATGGCGCCGGGCGATGCGTACCTCACCGCCAACCAGAAGGCGGTCGCCGAGGCGATGACCAGCATCTGGGAGAACGACACGCCCAAGCTCGACTACGCCTACGCGGAGAACATCAACGACGGGCGCGGCTACACCTCGGGGCGCGCGGGCTTCTGCACCGGGACCGGCGACGCGATCCAGGTGATCGCTTGCTACGACCAGCTGCGCACGGCGGCGAACGGCAACTTGATGGCGAAGTACATGCCGGCGCTCATGGCCATCGATGCCAAGTATCAGTCGAGCGGGCAGGACCAGGGCGACACCTCGACGCTCGACGCGGTGGGCAACTGGGTGAACGATTGGGGCGCGAGCTACACCGATGCGACGACGCAGGCGGATTTCAAGAAGTGCCAGGATCAGCTGGTCGACGCGCTGTACTACCTGCCGGCGATGCAGGCGGCGGCGGCGATCGATCTGAAGAGCGCGCTCACCAAGGCCGCGCTCTACGACATGTGGATCAACCAGGGCGACGACACGCTGGTCAAGCAGACCAACAGCGCGCTCGGCGTCACCGGCAAGCTGGGCGGCGCGGTCAGCGAAGACGCGTGGCTGCAGAAGTTCCTCGAGCTGCGCCGCGATCTGCTGGCCGGCGATTCGACCTGGAAGACCTCGGTCGATCGCGTCGCCGGCTACGAAAAAGCGCGCCGCCACGGCGACTGGGATCTGAGCGCGGCGGTGGACAGCGCGGTCAAGGCCAAGCAGTGCTGGCCCACCGGCGGGTACCTGGACAGCCAGTACTCGAGCTACGTGATCAACCCCGACGCGACCTGGACCCCGTCGACCATCACCACTTCCTGCAACTAGCGCTCGCCGAGCGGGAGATCGATTACGAAGGTGGTGCCGTGGCCGGGGGAGGACTCGACCGAGACCGTGCCGCCGCAGCGCTCGATCACCCGCTTGACGATCGACAGCCCGAGGCCGGTGCCGGGCAGGCCGCGCGTCCGCTGCGCCCGGTAGAACGGGTCGAAGGCGTGGCTCACGTCGTCGGGCCCCATGCCCAGCCCGTTGTCGCGCACGCGCAGATCGTAGCCGCGCCCGGCGATGCGGCCGCGGATCTCGACCTCGGCGGAGATGCCGGGCCGACGGTACTTGACCGCGTTGTCGGCCAGGTTCCACAAGACCTGACGCAAGAGTCCTTCGCCGCACAGCACCGTGGCCGATTCCACCTCGGCGCGCAACAGCACGTCCTCCGCGACCAGCCGCTCGGCCAGCTCCTCGCGCAGCTGCGCGGCCGCGTGCGCCGGATCGCAGTTCGCGGGCTGGTCGTCCGCCTCGCTGCGCGACAGCGCGAGCAGATCGTCGATCAGCGTCCCCATGCGCTTGACGCCGCGCTGCAGGATGCCTATCGCGGCGGCCTCGCCTTGCGCGCCGGCTGCGAGCCGGGACGTCGCCAGGTTGATCGACGTCAGCGGGCCGCGCAGATCGTGTGACACGCGGCACGCGAACGCGTCGAGATCGCGGTTTTGATCCTCGAGCATCGCCGCGTGCCGGCGCACCTGCTCCTCGCGCTGCTGCACCAGGCGCAAGACGCGCACGCCGACCAGCAGCGAGAGGATGATCCCGAGCAGCGCCAGCCCACCGAACAGCGCCATCGAGGCCGCCTGCCGCTCGTCGACGAGCTCGACGGTGCGATCGGCCGCGCCGCGGTTGATCCGGATCAGCGCGGTGATGTCCTTGTCGATCTCGGCGAACGGCTGCTCCAGCCGCAGCAGCGCCTCGCGCGCGTCGAGGTCGCGGTTGCGTCGCGACAGGGCGAGCGCGTCCTCGATCGGCGCCTCGAGCGCGGTCACCTCGGCCTGCAGCTTGCGCCAGGTCCGCTCCTCGCCCGGCTGCGTCGCGAGCGGCTCGTAGGCGAGCGCGGCCACGGCGTAGTCGCGTTCCAGCGCGGCGACCTGCGCCTCGACCCGGGCCCTGCCGACCTGCTCGCTCTCGAAGATGTGCGAGTCGAGGAGCAAGCGCACGCGGTCCAGGTCCTGGCCCATGCGCGACACCAGCTGGATGCTGGCCAGCATGTCCTGCACCAGCGTTCGGCTCTTCTCCCGCAGCGCGTCGGCGCTCACCACCGCGACGATGTTGGTCGCCGCGAACAGCGCCGCGATGCCGACGAAGGCCTGCAGAAACAGCGTTCGCGTCCCGACCGGGAGTGGGGCTGCAGTCGTCATGGTGCCGCCGGCGCGGAACGGATGTCCGCGTTCCTCGTCGATAGCATCACCGGCAAATTCCAGAAGCGGCCTGGTTTTTACAAAACTTTACCGATCGTGCAAAAGCGTCGCGGGCGTGTCAGTGAAACCGCAGCACCAGCACGTAGATGGGCATCCCGACGGCGAGCAGGAAGGTGACCGTCGCTGCCAGCGCGCCGATGCGCAGCTTGGCCAACAGGCCGATCGCGTGTCCCAGCCGCGACGCGAGGATGGTGCCACCGAGCACGTGCAGGACCATGCCGCTGGCGCCGATGAGCTCGAGCAGCAGCAGGAGCAGGATCAACATCGGCACCCACTCCGCGGCGTTGCCGTGGGCGCGGATGGCGCGCTGCAGCTCGGGGTCGGGCGCGGCGCCCACATACGCGCGCTTGGCGACGCGCATTCGCGAGACGTTGACGCCGAGCAGGCCGAGCAGCAGCGCGGTGAGGGATCCGTAGAGCAGCGTCACGGGGATGGTCATGGGGCTCCTTGAACCAGGGTCAGGCGGCGACGAACTGACGCTCGACGAGCTTGCGATACAGGCCCTCTTCGGCCATCAGCGCGGCGTGCGTGCCGGACTGCACGACGCGCCCGTGGTCGAGCACGATCACGCGGTTGGCGCCGATCACCGTCGAGAGGCGATGCGCGATCACCAACGTGGTGCGGCCGTGCATCAGGTGCTCGAGCGCCTGGCGCACCAGGTGCTCGTTCTCGGCGTCGAGCGCGGAGGTGGCCTCGTCGAGGATCAGGATGCGCGGGTCCTTCAGCACGGCGCGCGCGATCGCCACGCGCTGCTTCTGCCCGCCGGAGAGCTGCACGCCGCGCTCGCCGACCAGCGTGGCGTAGCCCTCGGGGAACGCGCGGATGAAGGTGTCGGCGTTGGCGGCCTGCGCGGCGGCCTGCACGTCGGCGTCGCTCGCGTCGGGCCGGCCGTAGCGGATGTTCTCGGCGACGCTGGTGGAGAACAAGATCGGCTCCTGCGCGACGGTGCCGATCTGGCGGCGCAGCCAGTCGGGATCGAGCCGGCGTAGATCGCGGCCGTCGAGCTGGATGGTCCCCGCCGACGGATCGTAGAAGCGCGCCAGGAGCGCGGCGATGGTCGACTTGCCGGCGCCCGACGGGCCGACCACCGCCACCACCTCGCCCGGCTCGAGGTGCAGGTCCAGGCGATCGAGCACCGTGACCTCGGGGCGCGTCGGATAGGCGAAGCTCACCCCGGCGAGCTCCAGGCGGCCGCCGAGCGCGATCGGACGCTCGCCGCCGGTGGGCAAGATCGCCGGCGTGCGATCGAGGAGCGTGAACACGCGATCGGCCGCGCCCAGCGCCTTCATGAAGTCGGCCCACAGATCGGCCAGCCCGCCCAGCGCGAAGCCGACGATCAGCGTGTAGATGAGGAACGAGGTGAGCTGGCCGACCGACATGTGCCCGGTGGAGACCAGCTTGCCGCCGTACCAGAACACCAGCGCGGCGGCGGCGTAGCCGGCGAACGAGACGAACGCGAGGAAGGTGGCGCTGGCCAGCGTGCGCTTCTTGGTGAGGTCGAAGGCCTCGGCGAGCGAGCGCTGGTAGCGGCCGTGCTCGACGCCCTCGGCGGCGAACGAGCGCACCGTGCGCAGGCCCGACAGGCTCTCCTCGGCGATCGCGCCCGCGTCGGCCAGGCGGTCTTGCACTTCCTTCGAGAGGCGCCGCACGCGCCGGCCGTACGCCACGGCGGAGACGGCGATCGCCGGCACCACGCCGATCATCATCGCCGCCAGCACCGGCGAGGTGATGAACAAAAGCCCGATCCCGCCGAGCGCCTGCACCAGGTTGCGTAGCGCCATGGAGATGTTGGCGCTCACCGCGCTCTGTAGGATGGTCGCGTCGCCCGACAGCCGGTTCATCAGCTCGCCGGTGCGCTCGGCGTCGAAGAACGCCACTTCCTGATCGAGGATGCGCCGGTACAGATCGCCGCGCAGACGGGTGACGGTGCGCTCGCCGGCCAGCGTGAACAGGTAGAAGCGTCCGGCCGCGGCGGCGGATTGCAAGAGCGCGACCGCGGCCATGCCGAACGCCGCCCAGTTGAGCAGCGACGAGCGCGACAGCCCGAGCCGCGCCACCGCCGGCGGCACGGTGCCGAGCGCCGCATCGATCACCACGCGCATGCCCTGCGGGTAGAGCAGGCTGGTGGCGCTCGAGACCGCCAGCAGCACCATGCCCCAGCCGAGCAGGCCGCGTTCGGGGCGCGCGAGCTTGAGCAGGCGCACGAGCGCGGTGCTGCGGGCGGTTCGCATCTCGATAGGATGCCACGGCCGGCCGGTTGGGTGCGTGTCAGGGGGTGGTGGTCAGCGCGAAGAAGAAATGGTCGCCCTCCCCGCGCTCGGCGTCGATGCCGCCCAGACCCAGGCACAGCGACGGGGACAGCGGCTTGACCTCGTCGTACAGAAGCGCGCGGATCGGGCGCGGCAGGCGCGACCGCTGGTAGGTCAGTCGCAGGGTCTCGGTCTCGCGCCAGCGTGACCGGCCGCGCGTGACCTCGAAGTGCCCGGCCGCCAGCCGCGGATGGAGGAACCACCAGCGCCGTCGCTCGAAATCGATGCCGTAGCGCGGCGCATCGAACAGCAACCAATCGACCGCGCGCACCAGTGGCCGCCGCGCGCCGGGCGTCCCCAGCATGTGCAGCATCCGTCCGCTGAAGCAGCCCGCCGGCAGCGGCCCCAGCGGCGCCTCCCGATACAGCGCCTCCAGCTCGTCGAGGGTAAGCTTCTCGAGGGTCACCGCGCATTCATAGCAGCTCGGCGCGCGCCGGGCACTGGGCTCCGCAGGGTGTAGATTGGGTGGGTGATCGCCCGGCTGATGATCGTGGGCTTGCTCGCGTGCGGCTGCGCGGGCACCACGCGCGTGCGCGCGGACGAGCGGATGGCGCATGGCGGGTACCAGGACGCGGCGGCCCTCTATGCGCAGCTCCTGGCGGAGCGGCCGGCCGATCGCGAGCTGCGCCTGTTGCGCGATCGGGCGCAGGCGCGCGCCATCGAGCAGCTCACCGATGAAGCGCGCCGGGTGCGCGAATCGCTGAAGCCGTGGGCGGACGCGCTCGCGCGGGCGCTGGCGCTGCGTCGCGAGTACCGCGGCGAGGCGGAGAGGCTCCGCGAGCCGCTCGACGGCGAGGTGCGCGCGTTCGCCGACGAGCTGCGCGGCCGGGTCGCCGGGCTCGCGGCGCGCTCCCCCCTGCGTGCCGCCGGGCTGCGCCATGCCCACGACGCGCTGCTCGCGCAGCCCGAGCTGAAGCCGCTCGCCGCCGAGCTCGATCGCACGGTGGCCGGCGGCGGGCAGAAGGCGTGCGGGCGCGTGCGCGCGGTGGCGGCGAAGTCGCAGCCGCACCTGATCGTGCTGGTGGGGCGCTACTGCAAGCGCTTCGGCATCGAGCCGCCCGAGACGCCGGCGCCGCCCGAGCTGCGCGGCCCGCTGGCGATCGACAGCGATCTGTCGGGGGTCGACGCGGCCGGGCTGAGCTGGCTGCGCGGGCAGCTCGACGGCTGGTTCGGCGGCACCGTGTGGCACTCGCCGAACGTCAAGCGCGCGGCGGTCGCGCGCCTGCGCGGATCGATCGCGGTGCAGTTCTCGACCGCGCGCACCACCGTCGACGCGCCGTGGACCGAGCAGGTCGCCTACAGCGCCACCGAGAGCTATCAGGAATCGTACAGCGACACCGAGATGCGCTCGGAGATGGTCACCAGCTACGAGAGCTACACCTATAGTTGCGGCACCTCGACGTGCACCGGCTCGCGCCCGGTCTCGCACACCGAGATGCGCTCGTACCCGGTCACGCGCTACCGCACCGCGACCCGCACCGTGACCCGCTATCGCCCCGAGCCGCGACTGTTCCAGTTCGAGGCCGACCGCGTGACCGGCGACTACGACGCGCGCCTGCGCGTGCGCGTGGAGCTGGCCGACAACGAGCCGCCGGTCAACGTGCGCGTGGACCACGCCATCAAGCACGCGGGGCTGCACCACGACGTGACCTTCGCGCCGGCCGGCATCGCGCCGTCGCGGCCGAACCTGCCCACCCCGACCGAGTGGCTGCACGAGCAGGCCGAGGAGCTGCGTCAGTCGTTCCAGGCCGCGCTCGACGAGCGCTGGCGCACGCGCTTCTGCGCCGCCGAGGACTTCTCGCCCGAAGAGGCCGCGCGCTGCGCCAACGGCCGCGGCAAGCCGCCCGCCGGCGCGCTCGAGGCCTTGCGCGGCACCTTCGGCGACGACGCCGAGCTCCTCACCGCCGCGCCGTAGGCGTAGACTGCAGTCGTGCGCGACACGATCTGGAACGCGCTGTTCGCGACGCCGCACGCCGAGGTGGGCGATCTGTTGACCGCGCTGTGGCTGCGGCTGGGAGCCGAGGGCGTGCCGGTCAAGCGGGCGACGGTGGCGCTGCGTACGCTGCATCCGGAGATCGTCGGGCTCGGCTACGTGTGGGAGGCGGGCCAGCCGATGCAGCGCAACGAGCACGCGCACGGCGAGTTCTCGCTGACGCGTTTTCTGCAGAGCCCGTTCCGCGTGATCTTCGAAGGCGGCGGGCCGCTGCGCGCACGGCTCGAGGGCCACGCGCCGCTGCCGTTTCCGGTGCTCGACGAGCTGCGCGCGCGCGGCATGACCGACTACGTGGCGCTGCCGCTGGTGTTCTCCACCGGGCAGATCCACGCGGTGACGCTGGCGACCGATCGCGCGGGCGGCTTTCTCGACGACGAGGTGCGGCTGTTCGGCGAGCTCGCCTGCGCGCTGGCGGTGGCGGTCGAGGCGCGCGAGACGCGGCGGGTGGCGCGCACGCTGCTCGACGCCTACGTCGGGGCGCGCGCGGGGACCGAGATCCTCGACGGGCGCATCCAGCGCGGCGACGTGGAGATGATCGACGCGGTGGTGCTGTGCTGTGATCTGCGCGGCTTCACGCCGCTCAGCCTGGAGCTGGCGCCGACCGAAGTGGTGGCGCTGCTCAACGAATATTTCGAGCTGGTGTGCGCGCCGATCGCCGAGGCGGGCGGCGAGGTGGTGAAGTTCATCGGCGACGGATTGTTGTGCACCTTCCCGATCGAGCTTCAGGGCGCGCAGCGGGGCTGCGTGGCCGCGCTCGGGGCCGCGCGCGCGGGGCTGGCCGCGCTGCGCTCCGCCAAGGTCGGCGCGCCCGGCCGCGAGCTGCGCATGGGCGTGGCGCTGCACCTGGGCGAGGTCGCGTTCGGCAACCTCGGCTCGCGCACGCGGCTCGACTTCACGGTGATCGGCCCGTCGGTGAACCTGGTCAGCCGGTTGGCCGGGCTGTGCTCGCGGCTCGACCAGGAGCTGCTGGTCTCGGCCGCCTTCGCGGCCACGCTGCCGTTCGGCGCGCGCTCCCTCGGCGTGCACGCGATGCGCGGGATGGTCGAACCACCCGAGGTGTTCACCTACGACGTTTCCAGCGCGTAACCGTCGATCTCCGTGGACTCGCCGATTTCCAATGTGCACGATGTCTACATGGAAAATCGGTTTCCGTTTTCGGCGTATCCCAACGGCTGGTTCGCGATCGGCTTCTCCTCGGACTTCAAGCCCGGCGCCGTGGTCACGAAGCATTATTTCGGCCAGGACCTGGTCGTCTATCGCACGCTCGAGGGCGCGCTACACGCGACCGAGCCGCACTGCCCGCACCTCGGCGCGCACCTCGGCTTCGGCGGCAAGGTGGTCGACGAGCGGCTGCGCTGCCCGTTCCACGGCTGGTGCTTCGACGGCGCGGGGCAGTGCGTCGAGATCCCCGGCGCGACCCGCATCCCGCCCAAGGCGACGCTGCGCCACTGGCCGCTGCGCGAGCAGAACGGAATGGCGTTCGTGCACCATCACGACGGCGGCGAGGCGCCCACCTGGGACGTGCCGGTGCTGCCCGAGGTCGAGTGGAGCGTCGACCGTCAGGTCTTGTGGACCGTGCGCACGTGCCCGCAGGAGATCAACGAGAACATCGTCGACTCGGGACACCTGGTCCCGCTGCATCGCATCGCGGAGGCGTCGGTGCTGCGCCAGCCGGTCGAGGACGGACCGACCTTCAACGTCGCGTTGCAGCTGCTGGCCGACGGCGGAATCGTCGGCATGCCCGGCCTGATGAACGACGTGGTCCTCGACGTCACGCTGCACGGCCTCGGGCACATGGTGGTGCAGACCGACGTGCGCAACGTCGGCGTGCGCGCGCGCCAGCGGGTCTACTGCACGCCCATCGACGGCGAGCGCACCGACATCCGCGGCGTGGTGAACCTGCAGCGTCTGCCCGACGACGCCGCCACCGAGCAGGCCGCCGAGCTGTTCTACCAGGCGTACGTCACCGACTTCATCCAGGACTTTCCGATCTGGGAGAACAAGAAGTACCGCGACAAGCCGATCCTCTCCAGCGCCGACGGGCCGTTCATGCCGTACCGCAAGTGGTGCCGGCAGTTCTACTCGCTACCCGCGCAATAACCCGACACGACTGTCAGCCTTTCACCAGCCGTCGACGAGAAACACCCGTCGCGGCGCGGGCTGCCCTGGCGGCACGCCATTTGTATGACCCGCGCGCATGCGCTGGCTGCTACTCGGCGTTGCGGGGCTGTTTGTGCAGGCGGGCGACGCGGGCGCGTTCTGCCGCGTGGTCGCCCAACGAAACAGTCCGAAGCCCCAGATCAGCGCCGATCAGCCGATCTTGTTCATCTATCGCAAGAACGTCGAGCTCACGCCGACCTGCACGATGGACGACGGCGGCTCCGACGGCGGCTTCGACGACGACGCCGGCCCGCCGTGCACCAATCGCCGGGCCGACTTGGTGACGCTGGTGTTCCAACCCGTGTTCGAGAGTGGGTCGACGGGCGCACGGTTCGCCATCCTGACGGCAACACCGTCGAAGCCGCTGGTCACGACTGCGCCGCCGAAGCTGTTCGACGATCTCGCGGGCGTCACCGAACGAGAGATCGTCTATCAGGACAACTACATCGCCGACCTTCCGAGCCAATGCGAGTCGCCGGGCAGCACCGCCGGATGCATCCCGGGCTCCGGTACTCCCGGCGGAGGGGGCGGCAGCAGCAGCAGCAGTGGAAGCGGAAGTGGCGGCAGCAGCGGAGGGGGCAGCAGCAGCGCTGGTACCAGCACCGGCGGTTGCGGCGGAATGCCCAGCGGCCCCATCTACACGCCGCCGACGCCGTCGGCGCTCAAGATGCCACCCGGGGCTTCTGACGATGACGCCCCACCCGATCTCGCCGCACCGCCGCCGGATCCTTACCAGGTCGTCGTGCTCACCGGCGCGGACGAGGCCGGCGTGCGCGCGTGGCTCGATGCGCACGAGTACCTCTACGGATCCGACGATCTCGACGCGCTTCGCCCCTATCTCGCGCTCGGCTGGACCGTCGTCGCGCTGCAAGCCACCCCGGACCACGACTTCTCGAACGCGGCGCTGGGGGCGATCGCCTTCACTTATGAGCGCAGCGAGCTCCGACTGCCCCTTGCGATCGCGCGCCAGGCGTCAGGCGGCACACGCCGGCTCGTGTCGTATCTCGCCGCCGACACGGGCTACGCGCTCGCCGGCGCCGTGGGGTGGGCGGACTACAGCGACGCGATCGGCCAGGCCATGTTCCTGACGCGCACCGACGCGACGCTAGCGCTCGATCTCGGACCGGACGCCGATCCGATCGCCGTGCGCGGCGACGCGACCATCGTTCGCCCAACCGAGGTCGTCTACCGCGACGTGCACGTTCCCAAGAGCTGCGCGGACTCGGCGTGTGCCCTCGCGGGAACCGGGCCGTTCGTCGCGCCGATCTTCCTGCTGCTCGCCCCGGTGGTCGCGCTCGTGACCCGGCGGCGGCGATCGGGGTAGGATGTCCTCAAGGAGCTGCTGATGAACGTTCGACCGGGAAAAGCGCGGCTGATCGCGCTGGGTGTGATCGCGATTGTGCTCGGCGGGTTCACGCTGCTCGGAGGCGTGTCGATGTTCTTCGGCATGTGGGTCGGCATGCGTACGGCCGCCACCTTGAGCAAACAGCCGGACAACCTGTCGTTCGCGTTCATGGCCCTGCCCGCGGTGTACTACCTGTTCTCGGCGACCTCGTTGGTGTGGCTCGGCGTGGGGACGATCCTGGCGCGGCGTTGGGCGCGGGCGCTGATGATCGTGCTCTCGTGGCTGTACCTGACCGCGGACGCGCTGCTGCTGATCGGCGTGCTGGTCGCGCTGGCGAAAGCGGGCAGCCCGCCGCACGCGGCCGAGTGGATCGTGATGGGGTTCACGCTCGCGTTCTCGGGGCTGTTCGCGGTTGGCTTGCCGATCGTGTTCATCGCGCTGTACTCGAGCCGGCAGACCGGCGAGGTGTTCGACGCGTGGGGTCCGCGCGCCAGCTGGACCGATCGCTGCCCGCTGCCGGTGCTGGCGGTCGCGGTCCTCATGTCGGGCGCGGCGACGCTCAGCCTGCTGCTCGCCGCGGTCGGCACGCCGCTGCCGATCGGCGGCGGGTTGTGGAACGGCGCCGCGGCGCGCGTCGGCTATCTGCTCGCCGGGCTGGTGTTCGGCGCGCTGACGGCCGGCTCGTATCACCTGCGGCGCAGCGCGTGGTGGGGCGCGACCCTCTTGCCGATCGCCTGCCTCGCGTCGGCGGGCTTTTCGATCCGCGCCTCGGGCGACGGGCCGACCGCGGTGCTGGTCGGCCTGGGCGTGCTCGCCGCCGGTTGGGCCGGCTATCTCGCGTGGGTGCGGCGCCGCTTCACTGCGTAACTTACGACCCCGGGGTCCGGTCTAGAAGTCGTCGCACGGCGTGCCCAGCCGCTCGCCGAGATACACGCCCAGCTCGTTGTAGATCATCGTCAGGTTCTCCTCGAGCGGGATCGGCTTGAGTTGGGTCTTCCTCTCCGCCTGGATCCAGGTCGCCGGCGCCTTCTTGTCGAGGATCAGCCGCAAGCTGCCCGTCTTGGTGGAGAAAATGTCGCCTTCGGAGTCCGAGACCACGTTGGTCATGTGCTGCTCCTTGAGCGCGCCCTTGGGCCCGAGGAACAGCCGAAAGCGCTTCTCCTGCCCCGGCTGAGCGCCGCGATCGACGAAGTAGTAGTTGCCGCGATCGTCACGCAGGAGCGCGTACGGCTTGTGCTTCTGCAGCGGCGGATCGAAGGTGCCCGCGAGCAGCTTGGCCTTCGCTTCGGCGGCCGGCAGCAGCGTGAGCGCGCGATCGTTCTCGCCGCAGCGCAGGCTGCAGCCCTTGTCGCTGAGCGAGACGCTCGAGTAGACGCGCATGTCCACGCCGCGGAAGCTCGAGTTCGAGCCCTTGCGGAAGAACCGCGGGTCGAGGAAGTCTTCGCCCGACAGCATCCCGTCGGGGGGCGGCACGCGGACGAAGCGCTTGCCGTCGCCGGTGAACAGCTCGACCGAGTGCTTGGGGCTGGGCGCGACCACCACGTAGTGCGCCTTGCCGTCGGTGCACACGTGGGTCTTCTCGAGCGCGATCTTCTCGGCCAGGGTCTGGCCGGCGCCCCACGGCAGATCGGGCGCGTTGGCCGCCGCCGGCAGCAAGCTCTTCTCGAGCTCGGCGGTGATGAACTCCTCGAAGTTGGCGCCGTCCTTCGAGGCGGTCCACGCCAGCGTGCCCGACGGCTGCAGCTCGAGCTTGAGCGCCGCGCCGAACTGACAGGACACGCTCTTGACGCGCGCTGCGATCGCCTCCTTCGCTGCCGCCGACTCGCACAGCCGCCGCATCGCCTCGGCCGGCGCGCCGCAATAGCTGCCCAGGCTCAGCCCCTTGATCATCTCGTCGTCGACGGTGCTCCAATTCACCGTGAGCGCCGCCTTGGAGCCGCACGCCTTGCGGAACCCGTCGACGACCTCGGCGATCGACTGCTGCTGTTGGGTCTCCTCGCGCTTGCGATCGAACCGCTGCAGCGCGGCCAGGCTCCCGTCCTTGAGCGCCTGCTGGTGGCGCTGCCACAGCTGCTCCTTGTCGAGCGTCTTGGTCTTCTCTTCGTTGTAGGTGACCGTCACCGAATCGCGGCGCATCGGCAGGTTGAGGTAGACCTGCCCGTTGCGCCGGTACAGGGTCATGTAGCCGCGCCCGCGGATCTGCGTGTGATACTCCGCGCGATCGGCCTCGCCCTCGAGGGTGTGCGGCAGCGCCTTGCCGTCGAGCTCCGTGCCCGAACCGTCGACCTGCAAGAGCGCCTTCTTGGCGCCCGCCGGCTTGAGCGGCACGACCGCCACGGTCAACCCCTCGGGTCCGGTGTACACCTTGCCCGCCTCGACGCTGCTCTCTGCCGCCGCCGCCCCGGGTGCCACCAGGATCAGCAGCGCCCCCATTCGAATCCACGCGTTCATGCGGCGAGTATAATCCCACTGCCATGCCAGGGAGACGGTTCGTCGCGATGGTGATCCTTTTCGCCGGAGCGTGCGCGACCGGGCAGATGAAGGAGAGCGGGCGGGCGAAGTGGTGCGAGTCGTCCGAGCCGGCGATCGGCGACAACGGCGAGACCCTCGCGCAGCTCGACGAGCACGCGCTCGCCGAGGGGCTGGAGTGCCTGAAGTTCTCGGTCGGCTCGTGCTGGGCGCGCTACAACACGCCGGGCATCGCGCCGCTGGTGCTGACCATCGCGCCGGGCGGCGAGGTGCAAGCGGCGGTGCTCGACGGCGGGCTGGCCGGAAGCGCGGAGGGCGCGTGCATCGTGAGCGCGGCGCGCCGATCGCGCTTCGCGTCGTTCTCGGGGCCGGCGATGACGGTGCGCTATCCCTTTGTCATGAGGTGATACGATTCGCCGCAACCGATGCGCGCCTCGATGGTGGTTGCGGTCCTATGTGCGTGCAGGCTCGCTGCGGCGGCGCCGGGCGATCCGTTGGCGGCGCTGCCCGAACGCGCCGAGTGGGCGTACGCGGCGAGCGCGGCGGCGAAAGCGCTCGAGCGGAAGATCCCGCTCGAGGCGGTGCGGCAGGCGCTGACCGCCGCGATCGGCGCGCACGATCGGCTGCGCGTCGCGCGTAGCAAAGAGGAGACCGGCGGACCGGCGCTCGCGCCGCTGCTGGTGGGTCTCGGGCCGGCCGATGCGGCGCTGGTTTTGCGCGACTCGGTGGCCGAGCGCGGGTTGGGATCGCGCGCGCTCTTGCCGTCGCTGTTGGTGCTGGCGGCCCGACAGAATGGCGCGCGGCTCGAGCTGCGCGGCGCGTACGCGCGAAGCGAGCCGTCGCCGTTCGCCGCGGCGGCGCCGCTGCCGTGCACCGGCGTACGACCCGAGGGGTTTCTCGCGGCGGCGTGCGCGCGCCTGTCGCCGGCGGCGCTCGCGGCGCTGCTCGGCCCGCTGGCGTTCGAGATCGTGCGCGGCTGGGCGGGCGCCGAGGCGTCGATCTACCTGCTCGACGTGCCGGCGCTGCGGCCGCGGCCGGCGGTGGTGATCGCGCTCGAGACGCGCGATCCGGCGGCCGCGCGCGCGTCGATCGAACGCGCCGAGCTGCTCGGGCTTCCGTTCGGCGTGCGCTTCTCGCCAAAACCCGACGGCGCACGAGTCGCGCCGCTCGCGCTGGTGCCGGGCGTCGAGGTGGCGTGGAGGGTGGACGACGGCCGCGTGCTCCTCGCCTCGCGGCCCGAGGCGCTGGCGCAGGTGCGCGCGGCGCTGGCCAAGAAATCGCCGGGTGCGGCGGGCGAAGCGGCGGGCGTGCTCGATCTGGCCGCCGTGCACGCCTTCTCGCAACGGCTCGGCGCCAAGCCCGATCCGGAGGTCCCGGCCCGCGGGATCTTGCGACTCACGGCGCACGACGGCGCGCGCCGCCTCGAGGGCGCGCTCGATCCACGAGACCCGCCGTGACCCGCCGCCGCGCGCTGCTGCTGGTCCTCTTGGCGGGCTCGCTCGCGATCGCGGCCTGGGTCTACGCGCCGGACTGGACGCGCCATCACGCGCGCACGCTGGTCGAGGCCGGCAAGACCAAAGACGGCATCGCGCTCCTCGACGAGCGCCTGGCGCACCACCCCGATGACGCCGAGACCCGTCTGCTGTTATCGAGCGCGCTGCTCGCGGGTGGCGATCCGGTTCGCGCCACCGTCGAGCTGAAGACGCTGCTGTCGCGCGGCGATACGCCGCCCGAGGAACGCGCGCTCGCCGCCCGCGCGCTGTCGCGCTTGTCGCACGAGCGTGACGACGTCACCGGCGAGCGCGAGGCGCTGCTCGCGCTGTTGGCGGTCGCGCCAGGCGAGCGCGGCGTGTGGCTCGAGCTGGGCGCGGTCGACGATCGCCTCGAGCTCGGCGAGCCGGCGCGCTTCGCAGACGCGGCGCGGCGCTTTCCGAACGACGACGAGATCGACGCGTTCCGGGCGCGCGCGCTGCAGCTCAGCGGGGATCGCGCCGGCGCGATCGCGCAGATCGAGGCACGGCTGCAGCGTCCCAATCCGCCGCTGTGGTTCTACACCGAGGCGGCGCACGCCTACACCGATGCGCACCAGTTCGATCGCGCGCGCAAGCTCGCCGCCGTCGCGGTCGCGCGCTTTCCCGACCAGGCCGAAGCGCACGCCTCGGTCGCGCTGGTCGCCTACTTCTCCGGCGACTACGCGGGCGCCGCCGCGGCCCACCGTCGCGCGCTCGAGCTGGCGCCGGCGGGAAAGAAGCACCAGCACCTCGAAGGGCTGGTGCACGCGCTGTCGATCCTCGATCGCAACGCCGAGGCGTTGGCCACCCTGCGCGCCTACGCCGCCGGGGCGTCCGAGGCCGAGCGCGCCGCCGCCGCGCCGATGATCCGCGACTACCAGCGCCGCGCGCAGCCGTCGCACGCGCCCGCGCGCGTCAAGCTCGCGGTCACGCTGGTCGCCTCGGACGCGCACGCGCCGTCGCTGCTGGTCTCCTCGATCGACGGCTACCAGCTCACGCGCACGGCCCTGTCGCCCTCGGGCAGCGGGCGCTTCGTCGCGCAAGTAACGCTCGAGGCCCACGTGCGCCTGCCCTATCTCCTGGTCGCGGAGGACGGCGGCGACGTGCTGGCCAGCGCGCGCGTGCGGCTCGATCGCGCGCAGGGCGCCGACGCCGCGCTCACGCTCGAGGGACATCGCGCCCACCGCGTGCGGCCGCCGGCGCTCGAGGCGCTGCTCGCCGCCCGCGCGCGCGCCAAGAGCGCGGGCAAGCACGGCAAGCTGGTGGCGCTGTGGATCGACGGCGGGAGCTGGCTACTCACCCGCTCGCTGGTCGCGGCGGGCCGGCTGGTCGCGCTGCCGGCGCTCGAGGCCAGCGGCACCAGCGCGCCCATGTACAACGACGATCCGCACACCCAGGCCGCGCTCGAGCAGTTCACCTCGACGGGTCGTGGCTCGCCGTCGCTGTACGCGACGGTGGTGAGCGGGCTCGGCCAGGTGCGCTTCGCGATCGGCGGCGCCGGCGCGCTGGCGTACGTCGATCCGGTGCGCCTGGAGGCGCTCGATTCGCCCGGCCAGCGCACGCTGCGCGAGCTGCTCGCCGCCGGCCACAAGTCGTACCTCGGCCTTCTGTGGGGCGACGCGGTGGTGGAGTCGAGCGGCGACGACCAGTCGCTCTACGATCGCGCGGGCGAGCGCGTCGCGCTCGATCTGGCCGCGCTCACCCAGCCGCCCGACGTGGGCGCGCTGCTCGCCGATCTGCGCGCGCGCGCGCCGGGCGCGAGCGAAGAGGTGCTCAAGTCCTCCGCGGTCGGGCTGGGCCGCATGCGCCGCCGGCTAGCGCTGGCGCGCACGCTCCTGTCGCAGCACGCGCCCGACTTTTCGCTGATCCGCATCGACGAGACCGATCTGCTCGCGCACCACTATTGGGACGCGCTCGACACCGCCGAGCCGGGCCTTCCGCCCGCGCCGCCCGATCCGCAAGGCGCGATCCTCGAGCGCACCTACCAGCTGGTCGACGAGGAGCTGATCGCGCTCTTGCAAGCCATGTCGCCCGAGGACGATCTGCTGGTGTTCTCCGATCACGGCATGCGCTCGCAGGTGGAGCACGACACGACCTGCCTGTTCATCGCCGACGGTCCCTCCTATCGCGACGGCGCGCGCATCCGGCTCTCTTCGCGGCAGCTCCTGTCGGTGTTCGTCGCCACCTTGGGTCTGACACCGCCGGCGAAGGTCCCTCCCGATCTGTTCCGCCGCCCATAGCGCGATGCGCTATTTCGCGGGACGGAAGTAGGTCGCCAACAGATCGCGCGCGACCTCCGACGCCTTGATGTGCGCGTCGGGTCCATTGCCGAGCAGCACCGCCACCGCGACCTCGGGATGCGCGGCGGGCGCGAACCCGACGAACCACGAATAGGCCAGGAACGGTTCGGCACGGTTCAGCGAGCCGGTCTTGCCGGCCACCGCGATGCCCGGCAGCGCGCGTTTCCCGGCGCCACGAAAGGCCACGCGAGCGCTGCCGAACTCGGTGGTGCCGACCATCATCTTGGCGACCGCGAGCGCGGTGGCGGGAGAGATCGCGCGATGCGACGGCGCCGCGTCGGGGCGCACCGAGTTGCCGGCCTGATCGACCACGCGGTCGACCAGCCGCAGCGGCGGCGTTTCACCCCCACGCGCCAGGGTGGCGGCGAGATACGCGCCGTGCAGGGGCGACAGGCTGGTCTGCCAGAAGCCGGCCGCCACGCGCGCGAACGGCAGCCCGCTCGCGGGCAGCTCCATCTGCGACGGGCCGACCGGCAGGTCGAACGGCAGCGGCACGCCAAAGTCGAACGCCCTGCCCATGCGCTCGAGCGTCGCGAGGTCGAGGTGATCGTGCGCCAGCCGTCCGATGATCGCGTTCTGCGAGCGCGCCAGGCCGTAGGCCAGCGAGTGACAGGTCTCGTCGAGCTCGGGCTGATCTTCGAGGTTGTCGGCCTCGACGCTGTGCAGCCCGCCGTGGTAGCAGACCCGCTCGCTCCCGCGCACACCGGCATCGACCAGCGCGGCGGCCGTCACCAGCTTGAACACGCTGGCGGCCGGCGCCCAGGGACGCAAGGTCAGCTCGGCCGCGCTCTTGTCGGGCTCGGCGGTGGAGTGGCCCGCGAGCGCCAGGATGCGCCCGTCGCCGACGGAGAGCAGCACCGCGCCGGCGTAGGCCGCGCCCACCTCGACGAGCAGGCGATCGGCGGCGCGCTGGAGTCGCGGCTCGAGGGTCAGCTCGACGCGGCCCCCGTCGGCGAGCGGCTGGAAGAATTGTTGGCCGTTGTCGATCGGCCGGAAGGTCGCCAGCTGCTCCTTCCACGAGGGCTGCCGCGGATCGGGCGCGCGGCGCAAGGCGAGCGAGACCGCCTGCGCGCCCAGCCAGCCTACTGCCAGCAGCGCAACGATCTTGGCGAGGCTGCGTCGCTCGAACCGCTTCAGCATGGACCCCTCGTCAGGGTCCTAGAGCATCGGGCGTACCAACCCGCGTGAGCTTCCGGCCCCGCGCAACCACCCAATACGATGGAGGTTCGCGAGCATGTCCGCGGCGCACCTACAGGGCGCGGTGGGGCCCCGCCACCCACTGCGACCGCGGCTGCCCCAGGGTCGTGCGCTATTTACCGTCGCCGTAGCCGGCTTGCCGCAACAGCCGCTCGGCGCCGGCGGCGACGTTGCGCTCGAGCGTGGCGCGCACCGCCGAGACCTGGCGCCACAATTCGCCGGCGATCAGCGGCTCGCGCGCCGACAGATCGTGCGCTTCGTCCTCGGGACCGGTGCGCCAGCGGTACAGCTGCAGCGTGGGGATGGCCAGGCTGCGGTCACGCAGCTCGCGCCAGGCCAGACGCAGGTTGCGCGGGTTGGCGATCAGCTTGTGCTGGTCGTCCTCCACCACCACCATGCCCAGGCTCGGCACCTGCGCGATGCTCACCCGCCCCGGCTCGGGCCGCCCTTCGATGAGCGCGCGCAGGCTGCGCCCGTCGAAGCCGCCGCCGTCGAGCCCCGCGTAGTCGAGCAGCGTCGGGCCCACGTCGACCAGTCGCACCAGCCGATCGGAGCGCGCGCCGGCAGCGACGTGGCCCGGCCAATGGATGATCAGCGGCACGTGCAAGACCGGGCGGTAGATGGTCGAGTGCAGGTACCACAGGCCCTGCTCGCCCTGGTGCGAGCCGTGGTCGGCGACGATCGCCACGAGCGCGGGCCCGCCGGCGCGATCGGCGCGTTCGAGCGCCGGCACCCACGCGCCGAGCGCCGCGTCGGTCTGCCGGATGCACGCGTCGTAGCGCGCGCCGACCCGGTGCAGCTCGCCGGTGGCGCCGGGCTTCGAGATGCTGGCGACGAAATCGTCGCGGGTCATCAGCTGGTCGCCGGTCTCGGGCGTGCGGAACGCCGGCAGCGGGTTGTACGGATAGTGCGTGGCGGCCAGGTGGGTCATCACGTAGATCGGGCGATCGTGTTGGCGCGCAAACAGCACGCGCAGGCGCTCCATGGTCTGCTGATCGTTCTCGGTCTCTTCCTCGACGTCCATGGTGCCGAGCTGGCCGGGCGGCATCTGGAACATGCCGATGCGCGCGGTCAGATAGCCGGCCTCGGCGAACGCGTCGGCGACGCCGTGGAAGCCACGGCTCGGGAGGAGCCCGCGCTCCCACACGCCGATGGTCTCGGGTTGCAGGCCCCAGGCGAGCGAGGTGAGCGACTCCCAGGTCTGGCCGCGTTGCGCGCGCGCCTCGTCGAACACCGCACCGGCGCGGCCGAGCGCGTCGATCACCGGCGACAGGCCGCCGGGGTGGCCGTAGAGGCCCAGGTGATCCGGGCGCAGCGCGTCGATCGAGAGCAGCACCACGTCGGGGCGCGCCAGGCGCTGCACGGGGCACACCGTCGGGACGCCCCAGGCGACCGTGCGGCTGCGCGGGCCGGCGTGCGTGACCAGCCGGATCGCGTCGGCGCGGCCCAGCTCGACGCGCACCTGGCGCCATTCGCCGTCGTCCCCGTCGGCGCCGCGGGCGATCGCAAACACGGTGCGCCACGCGCCGCCCTCGCGCGATTCGACCCGCATCTCGATGGGCGGCAGCGCGGCCGGGTCGCCATGGCGCGGCACCAGCGAGGTCTCGACCTCGAGCGCGCGCGAGGCGGAGGAGGGCGGAAGCGGCCATTCGTAGCTCGACTCGCCGGTGGCGAGCAGCGACTCGAGCGTGCGCGCCATCGCGACGCTGCCGATGGTGTGCCGTACGAAGCCGCGCACGTCGACGTCTTCGGCCGAGCCGAGCGCGAGCGAAGTCAGCCGCGCCGCCTCGCGGATCTCGAGCGCGACGATGGTGCGCACGCCGTGCGAGGTGAGCTTGAGCTCGAGCTTGCCGGCGGCGGGCGCGGTGCGATGCTCGAGCTCGACGACGCCGTCCTTCTCGATCGGCTGCGGCGTCTCCCACAGGTCGCGGCCGTCGGCGCGCACCGCGAGCTGGATCGAGCGGGGATCGGCCGCGGCCACGCGCAGCTTGATCAGGTACTCGACCTCGCGCGTGGCCGGCAGCTCGGCGACCTCGGTCTCGGCGTCGACGCGCTTCCAGGTCAGCTCTTGTGGCAGCCCGATCAGCCGGCGTGGGCGCAACGCGGCGCGATCGACCGACAGCCGGGTCGCGGCGGCGGTCTGGCGCGTCAAGCGAAACGCGCCGGGCGACGCAGGCGGCGCGGTGCACCCGGCGAGCGCTGCGCACAACAGCGCGCTAACCCGCACGACGCCTCACCACCAGACCGCGCAGGTTCAGCTCGCGCTCGGGATCGCGCGCCAGCCAGTCGAACAGCAGCCGGCGCAGCCGCGGAAACTCGGGATCGTGCTCGCCGAGATCGTGGCGCTGCGATGGATCGGTCGCCAGATCGAAGAGTTGCAGCCGCGCGCCGGCGGGCGCGGGCTCGTAGATCAGCTTTCGCGTGCCGTCCCACAGCGCGCGATGCTTGGCCGAGACCACCAGATCTTCGAAGCGCGCGTCGAGCACGATGCGGTGGTCGTCGGCCGGATCGGCGCGCAAGGTCTCGGAGAGCGGCGGATAGCGGATGCCCGCCGGATCCGCCTGGCCGCTCAGCCACAGCCCGGTCTCGGCGAACACCGGCACCGGCGCGAGCGGCTCGCCGCGCAGCGCGCCCGCCAGCGAGCGTCCCTCGGCGCGATCGAGCGGCGCCCAGCCGAACCAGTCGGCGAGGGTCGGCGCGACATCCACCAGGCTGACCGGCGCATCGAGGCGCTGACCCTCGCGAACGCCGGGCGCGCGCACGATCAGCGGCACGCGGTTGGCCTGGTCGCCGCCGCGAAACCACTTGCCGTGCAGCGTGGTCTGGCCGGGCTCGAACAGGTTCTCGCCGTGATCGGACAGGAAGATCACCAGCGTGCGATCGTCGAGGCCGCGCTGGTGCAGCGCGCGCAGGATGTCGCCCACCGCCGCATCGACCGCGCTCAGCGCGCCGTCGTACAGGCCGATCACCTGCGCGCGGTCGGCGTCGTCGAGCGGCCGGTCGGCATCGGACAGATCGCCCAGCGACTCCAGGTTGTACGAGAAGCGGTGCGCGCCGCCGTACACCGGCGAGGCGAACCGGCGATAGGCGGGAGACGGCGAGGCGAACGGCACGTGCGTGGTCGAGAAGAAGGTGGTGATGAAGAACGGCGCGTTGCGATCGTCGAGGCGATCGATGACCTGCGCGGCGAGCCGCTGCGGATCGGCGTCGGTCATGAGGTAGCGGAAGATCGAGGGGCGCAACGAGTCGGGCAGCCCGTCGAAGAACGCCAGCGCCAGCGGCGAGCGGGTGATCAGCTCGCGCTGAAAGACGGTGCGCAGATCGAGCGGCGGCGGCAGGTGTTGATCGGCGAAGCCGAGATCGAAGATCGGGAAGAAGTCGCCCGCATAGTCGGAGATCACGGAGGTGCGATAGCCGTGCTGCGCGAACAGGCGCGGCAGGGTTGAAAGGCTGCGCGCGCGCAGGCGGCGGTCGGGGAACATGTGGCGGATGCCGTGGCCGTGCGGATAGCGGCCGGTGAGGATCGAGAGCCACGACGGGGTGGTGCCGGCGAGCGCGGCGTAGGTGTGCGAAAAGAGCGTGCCGTGCGCGAGCAGCGCGTCGAGGTGCGGCGTGGTGGGGCGGGCGTAGCCGAGCGCGGAGAGGTGATCGGGGCGGATCGAGTCGGCGGCCAGGATGAGCACGTTCAAAGGAGGGCGGGCCGGGAGCGTCCGGGCGTCGTTGCCGCCGGCCAGCGGGAGGAACAGCAACAGCGCGGTCGTCCGGCTCGCGGACCGCGGCCCGGATCGCGGAATGAACGTGCGGCGCAGGCCGCGGGCGATGGCGAACAGCGCCAGCCCGGCGAACAGCAGGCGGAAGCACAGCGGGGGAACGTGCGCCGCGATCCAGCCGATCGCCCCCGGCCACGGCAGCGACGGGGCGAGCAGCGCCGGCGTGACGCACGCGCGCCCGATCGTCCACAGCACGGTCAAGCCAACCACCCACAGCGCGTCCCACCCCCGGGCAGCGGGCCGGTCGCCGCGCGCAAACCGGCGCAGCGCGGCCTGCCCCGCCCCGACGAGCGCGCCCGCGCCGGTCACGCCGGCCAACAGCAACAGCGCAAAGCGCAGCCGCTCGACCCCGAGCGCCTGGCTCTCCGAAGCAACGCGCACGCTCAGCGCGTCCCCCGCCGTCGACAAACCCGCCCACGCGAGCGTGAGCAGCTGCACGCCGCCGAGCAGCGCCGCGCCTACCCACGCGCCGCGCGCGGTCGCTCGTCCCAGGCTCACGGCCACGGCCTGGCTCCGATCGCGTCGAGGGCGCGCACCAGCGGCGCGTGCGGCCCGTCGGTGAACTGCTCGCGCACCGGTTGCAACACGTAGCGCGCCAGCTGCTCGAAGCCCCGCTCGCGCGCCGCGTAGGCGAGGAACAGCCGCTCCTCGGCGTCGCCGGTCAGCCCGTCGATGTGCGCGCGCGCCGACGCGGTGGCGTGGCGGCGCAACAGCTCCATGTTGTCGCCCAGCGCGTTGGCCAGGAGATTTCCGCGCGGCGTCGAGTACTCGAGCGTCGAGCGCGCGTCGGTCGAGATCAGCTCGCCGCCGCCCGCGCGCAGGCGCACCTCGCCGACGAACGCGTCCAGGCCGGGCTCGTCGAGGTACAGGTGACCGAAGGCGGCGAACGGATGGTCCAGGCGCGAGGTGGCCAGCACGCGGCGCAGGTTCGGGTCGCGCATCCACTGATCGAGCCGGCGGGCGTCGGCGCGCTGCTCGCCGTTGGTCGCCACCAGCACGCCCTGGTGGCCCGCGACCCACAAGGTGACGTGCGGAAACACCGACTTCATGGTCGCGACTACGCGCGCGATGTCGGCCGACTCGATGTGGTGCAGCTGGATCCACTGCTGCAGCACGCCGTCGGGCTGCAGGCGCGCGCGCGCGGCCTGGTAGAACTCGCGGTTGTACAGATCCGCGCTGCCGCCGATCCAGATCGAGGTGAGCTGCGTGACGATCAGATCGTAGCGCGCGTCGGTGGTCAGAAGAAAATTGCGGCCGTCGTCGATGTGCACGTGCACGCGCGGGTCGTCGAGGATCGCGCGGTTGATGTGCGCGAACTGGCGGCGCGCCGCGTCCACCGTAGCGGCCGACAGATCGACCGCGTCGAGGCGCGAGAACGGAAACGCGCCCATCACCGCCAGCGAGTTGGCGGTGCCGATGCCGATGTTGAGCGCGGCGTGGGTCTCGCGCACGAACAAGAGCGGCAAGAGCGCGAACATCTGTTGCTCGGGGACCTCGAAGCCGTCGTTGCCTTCGAACTTGCCGTTCGCGAGCATGGTGCGCAGGCCGTCCTGCTCGATCACCGCGACCATGCCGCCGGCGCGATCTTCGCGCAGCGAGAGCAGGCGATCGTACTCGGTGAACCCCGACGAGAAGTACACGTTCGAGCCGGACAGCAGCGCGGCGATGTTCCACGGCGAGCCGGCGCTGAGCAGCAGCGAGACCGCGACCGCCCAGGCGGCGCCGATGCCCAGGCGGGTGCGGCGCGGCGCGGCCGACGGCACCAGCGCGAGCGTGGCCAGCGCGGTCTCGAGGATCGCCACGATCACCAGCGACGCTTGCGAGCCGAGCGCGGGCGCGAGCACGAAGGTGCCGCCCAGGGAGCCGAGGATCGCGCCGACCATGTTCGCGGTGTACAGCCGCGCGACGCGCTCGGGCGTCCGGGCGTCGTTGCCGCCCGCCAGGCGCAGCAGCAGCGCGAACGCCGCGCCCATCGCCAGCGTCGGGCCGATCAGTAGCGCCAGCGTGACCACGAAGCGCGTGCCCTCCCACAAGGCGAAGCTGGGCGTGAACGCGCCGACCCGCCGGAACAACAGCGGCAGCCCGTCCCACGTCGGCGCGAGCGCCAGCAGGCTCAGCCCGACCAGCGACTGCGCTAGCGCCAACGCCAGCGGATGGCCCAGGCGGCGCGCGGCGCCCAGCCGGCTGCCGATGGCGTTGCCGAGCAGGAACACGAACAGCATGAGGCCGAACGCGTAGACGCTGTTGCCGATGATCACCGCGAGGAGGCGGAACGCGATCACCTCGAAGCTGAACGCGAGCAGGCCCGAGCCGAACGCGATCGCCACGCCACGCCGCAGCGTCAGCGACGCCACCGCTAGCGGCGCTTCGGCGGCGGGCGGCGTATCATCGACTGCTGCCTGCGCCGGGCGCGCGTCGAGCCACAGCGCGGTGACGCACACGATCACGTTGCAGCTCGCGGCGGTGAGCAGCGCGCCGAAGATTCCCCACTGCGGCACCAGGAAGTAGGTCGAGGCCAACACGCCGCACGCCGCGCCGAACGTGTTGGCGGCGTACAGCTCCGCCAGCGGCAGCGCGGTTCTGGTCAGGCGGCGCGCGGCTTCGAGCAGGATGGGCAGCGTGGCGCCCATCAGCAGCCCCGGCACCGCCACCACCGCCACCGCCACTAAAAAGCGCAACACCAAGAGGCCCGAGCCCCACCCGGTGCGCTGCGCGATCGCGACGTAGCCGCGCGTCACCAGCGACAGCGTCGACGGCAGCAGCAGCGCGAGCGCGCCGATGCCCAGCTCGACGAACGCATACAGCCGCAGCGGATTTCGCGTGCGGCCGACGCGCCGCCCGGCCCAGCGCGCACCCAGGCCCATACCGCCCATGAACGCCACCAGCACCGCGGCGGCCGCTTCGGCAGACGAGCCGACCACGCGGATCAACAGCCGCGAGAGCAGGTGTTCATTAATGAGGGAGGCCGCTCCGGAGAGCAGCAGCAGCAGGGCGAGCAATCGATGAGAAGGACGCACGCGGCGGCGCAGCGAGCTTATCACACGCTTCGGACCGTCAGCCCTCGTGCTAGGCTGCGCTCGATGAGCGAGGACGCGACCCGGGTCCTGCGGCAGACGCAGGGAAGCGTCGCGGTGCGTCGCGCGCGGCTGCGAGTGGTGCGCGGGCCGGACAAGGGCAAGCAGCTCGAGCTGGGTGGGCTCGACGGCGTGCTGCTCGGCTCGGACGAAGACGCCGATCTGCAGCTGCGCGACGACACGGTGTCGCGCCGCCACGCCGAGATCCGGCCCACCGCGCTCGGCTACGTGGTGCGCGACCTCGACAGCACCAACGGCGTGTGGGTGGGCGAGACGCGCGTGCTCGAGGCGGTGCTCGGCGAAAAGACCAAGCGGCTGTTGCTCGGCGACAGCGAGCTCGAGTGGAAGCTGCTCGACGAAGAGGTCGAGCACGTGCAGAGCGCGCGGCCGTTCGGGCGGCTGGTCGGCGACTCGCCGGCGATGCGCGAGCTGGCCGCCCTGCTCGCCCAGGCCGCGGCCTCGGACTCGACGGTGCTGCTCGAAGGCGAGTCGGGCACCGGCAAGGAGCTGGTCGCCGAGGGGCTGCACCAGGGCTCGGCGCGCGCCGGGCAGCCGCTGGTGATCGTCGACTGCGCGTCGCTGGCGCCGTCGATGGTCGAGTCCGAGCTGTTCGGGCACGAGCGCGGCGCGTTCACCGGCGCCGATCGCGCGCGGGTGGGTGCGCTCGAGGAGGCCAACGGCGCTCGATCGCCTCCTCGCGCGCCTGGTGGTACGCCTCGGGCGGGCGCGACTGCTCGCGCACCCGGGTGTCGAGCTCGCCGACCACCGCCAGCCGCTCGACCACGTTGCGCAGCTCGCGCACGTTGCCCGGCCAGTCGTAGGCGGTGAGCGCGGCGCACACCGTATCCGAGAGCACGTCCGACGGCGCGCGCTCCGGCCGCAGCTTGGCGAGCAGGTGGCGCGCCAGCGGCAGGATGTCCTCGCGCCGGTGGCGCAGCGCCGGCACACGGATCTTGAGCACCGCCAGCCGGTAGTAGAGATCCGAGCGAAACGTCCCCTCGGTCACGCAGCGATCGAGGCGCCGGTGGGTCGCCGCGATCACCCGCACGTCGAGATCGCGCGGCTTGTTGGAGCCCAGCGGCCGCACCTGCCGCGCCTCGATCGCGCGCAGGAGCTTGACCTGCAGCTCCAGCGGCAGCTCGCCGATCTCGTCGAGAAACAGCGTGCCGCGGCCGGGCACGGTGCGCCAGACGCGTGCGGTGCGGCGCGCGCGATCGCAGCGGCGAGGTCTCCTGGTGCTGCTCACGGGCGGGGCGCTGGCGATCGCGATCGGCGTCGCGCAGGTCTGGCGGCACACCGGCGTGCCGCAGCTCGCGCCCTCGATCGCGGCGCCGGTAATCGTTGCACCGTCCGCGCACGTCGATGCGCCGCCCGTGCCGTCGCCGGAGCTCACGCCCGCGCCGCCGCCGGTCGAGGAAGCGCCCGGCGCGCCGAAGCCCAAGCCGATCCCGACCGCCACGGCGCACGACCGTCGCCCACCGCCTGCGCCGCATCCGCAGCGCGTAGTGCGCACGCACGCGCCGCACGCCCCGCGCGTCGATCTCGATGCGCCGTTGCCGCCGCGATGATCCGCGCGTCGCTCGCGATCGCGCTGCTCCTCGCCTGCTCGATGGCGCGCGCCGATCCGCCGGCCGATCCGCAGGAGCTCCTCGAGCGCGGCCTGCGCAGCTACGCGACCGGGCAGTACGCCGAGGCGATCGCCGCCTTTCGCGCTGGCTATCAGCTCGATCCGCGCCCCGACTTCCTCTACGCGCTCGGCCAGGCGCAACGTCTGGGCGGCGACTGCGCCGCGGCGGTCGCCAGCTACCGCGCGTTTCTGCGCACCGATCCGTCCGAACGCGCCGCCGCGAGCGCGCGTCAGAACCTCGAGCGTTGCGAAGCCCAGCTCCCGCCGCCCTCTCCGCCCGCGCCCCAGCCCGGCGCGATGCCCGCGCCGCCGCCCGCCGTCGTCGCCTCCGCGCCCAACCGCCGCTGGCAACCTGACGTCGCCGGCGCCGCCCTCACCGCCGTCGGTCTCGCCGTCGCCGGCACGGGCGGCGCGCTGTGGGGCGTTGGCGAATCCGGCGTGCAGGCCGCCAACGCCGCGCCCCGTTACGATCAGTTCGTCGCCATGGCCGCCGCCGGCCGCACCGCCGAGAGCGAGCGTCTCGCCGGCATCCTCACGTTCTCCGCCGGCGCGGCCCTGTTGCTCTCCGGCATCATCCGCTTCGCGGTGGTCGCCCGTCGCCCCCTTCCGCGCTAAGCCGCTACGGGCAGGCCATGAGCGACGTGGTGGCGGTCGTGCGGTCCTGGAGCTTGCCGTCGCCGAGCTGGCCGGATTCGTTGGCGCCCCAGCAGATCACCCCTTGAGCGCGGATGGCGCAACCGTGCGCGAGCCCGGCCGCGACGCGGGTCACGTGGGTGACGGGTTGGTTGGCTGGGTCGAGGACCGGGGCGAACTGCGCGCGGTCGGCTTGCGTGGAATCGCCGAGCTGGCCGCGCTGGTTGCGGCCCCAACAGACGGCGGTGCCGTCGCTGCGGCGCGCGCAGACGTGGTCGGTGCCCGCCGCGAGCTGGGTGACCAGGGTCAGGCCGGCGATTGCGGTGGGGACGCTCACCGACGGGGATGCGGGCTGTCCGCTCTGGCCCTGCAGGTCCGCACCCCAGCACGACACGCCGCCCGAGGCGAGCGCCGCGCAGGTGAACGCGCTGCCCGCGCTGACGTCCGCGAGCATCGCGCCGAGCACGCTTACCGCCACCGGCCCGGCGCTCGCGCTGGTTCCGCCGTTGCCCAGCTCGCCGGCGTTGTTGGAGCCCCAGCACCACAGCGTCTGGTCCTTGCGGATCGCACAGGTGTGCGTCGCGCCGCCCGCCATCCGCGCGACGTTGTCGAGCTGCGTGCCGCCGATCAGCACCGCGGCCGGCCCGTTGGTGCCCGCGGGTGGCGGGGTGCCGAGCTGCCCGCCGTCGTTCTTGCCCCAACAGTAGGCGCGCCCGTCGTTGAGCGCGGCGCAGCTGTGGCGGCTGCCGGCGGCGATGTCGCCGAGGTCGCTGATGCCGATCAAGCCGGGCGTTGATTGCGTGGGCGGGCTGGCCGCGTCGCCGAGCTGACCGTCGGAGCCGTTACCCCAGCACAGGACGGTCCCGGCGCTGCGTCGCGCGCAGGTATGCGCCGCGCCGGCCGCCAGCTCGATCACGCCGTCGAGCGGCGCCCCGCCCGGCGCGATCACCAGCGCGGGCGCCAGCGAGTCGGCGGTGTTGCCGGTGCCGAGCTGGCCCGCGTCGTTCTTGCCCCAACACACGACTGTACCGTTGGTGCGCAGCGCGCAGGTGTGCGCGTCGCCGGTCGCGACCGCCGTCACGCAGCCCGAGCACACGCCCATCGTGCAGGTCATCGGCGAGGTGCACGCCGTCGCGCCCGCGCAGCACGGCTCGCCCAGCTCTCCGCAATGGGGAGCCGGCGGGCCGTCGGCAGCGCCACCGTCGGGCGGCGTCCCGTCGACGCAGGTGAGCGCCAGCGCGGCGGCCGATGCGCTGCCGTAGCGCCGCCCGCTGCCGCAGTTAGCGTCGGGAAAGCTGCACGCGCGCGTCGCCTCGCACAAGCCCTGCAGGCTTCCGTCGCGGCACATGTCGTCGGTGGTGCAGGTGAACGCGTGCTCGAGCGGCGTGCATCCGCACGCGAACACGATCGTCGCCAGGAGCGCCCATCGCCGCACGATTCGAGTGTGCCAGAGTCAACCGGCGGTGGACATGCGGCACCTCGAGGCCCCGCCCGTGCGCCGGGCTGGCGGCGATTTCGTTCACGATGACTGCTAGTTGCAAATTCGGGCAGGTGGCACCGCCGCTGCAAACGAGCTGCACATCGACCAGGAGCCCGCATGACCCGCTCGCTCGGCCTCGCCGGCTTTCTCGTGTTCTCGATCGGATGCAGCGCTGCGATGAGCCCCGGGCCCGCGCCGTCGCCGCCTTCCCATGGCGGCGGCACGCCGTCGCCCAATCCCGATCCCGGGAGCGGCAATCCCGGTGGCAGCGGGATGCCCTCCGGCGAGCTGTTCGTCGGCTATCTACAGAGCTGGTCGCAGCCGTGGAAGGCGACCGGCGCCGAGACGCAGCTCGCGCACCTGCCCGGCTACCTCGACGTGGTCAACCTGACCTTCATGCGCCCCGACGCCAGCTACGTCGCCGGCAGCCACAGCCTGTCCGGCACCGGCCTGGATTTTCCCTACGACGGCCCGACGCTGCGCGACGCGATCGCCGCACTGCACGGCGCGCATCCGGGTACGCGCGTGCTGGTCTCCGTCGGCGGCGCGAGCTACGCGACCTGGACCAACTTCAACGCCGCGACGGTCGCCGCGTTCATCACCGACTTCGCGCTCGACGGCGTGGACCTCGACTACGAGCCCGCCAACCCGAGCTGCGCGGCCACCGGCGGGCACGTGACCTGCGGTTCCGACGCCGAGCTGATCTCGGTGGTGAGCGCCTTCCGCGCGGCGATCCCGCGACCGGCGATGGTCTCGATCGCCTCGTGGAGCGTGGGCGCGTACGGCGAGGGCGCCTGGGCCAACGCGCAGCCGGCCAGCGCCTACGCCGGCATCTCGCTCGCGCTGTTCCGATCGAATGCGGCGCAAGCGCTCGATCTGGTCAACGTGATGTCCTACGACGCCGGTCCGACCTACGACCCGGCGCAGGCGCTCGCCGCGTACCAGAGCTATTTCAAGGGCGCGGTGGTGATGGGCGTCGAGGTGCCGCCCGAAGCGTGGGGCGGTCACATCGTCACCATCGGCGAGGTGCAGTCGCTCGCCGACACGGTGATGGCCAACCACGCCGCCGGCATGATGCTGTGGAGCATCGAGAAGCAGCCGAGCGGCGCCGCGTCGCCGAGCAACCCCGACGCGCAGCTGCTCGCCTCGGCGGTGTGCACCAAACTGTCGCTCGGCGACTGCACGGCCCCGATCGTTCCGTAGTACGATCGCGGGGCCGTGACCTCCAAGCCCGAGCCCCCATCGCCCCGTCGCCACTGGCTGTTGGTGTTGATGATCTTCGGCGCGGTCGTCTGGGCCGGCGTGCGCTACGGCAAGAAGCTCAAGCATCGCCCGCACGCGGTCGCGCGCGCGGCGGTCTCGTGGACCTGGGCCAACCCGCGCCCGAGCGGCAACCTGATCGGCAACGTATGGGGCACCGGCGGCGTGGTGTATGCCGTCGGCGAGCACGGCACGATCCTGGTGTCGCGCAACGGCGGCCCGTTCACCCCGCAGGCGAGCGGCGTCACCAACGATCTGTGGAGCGCGTGGGGCGCCAGCGCCTCGGACGTGTACGTGGTGGGACACGACGGGGTCATCCTGCACACCACCGACGGGGGCGCGACGTGGCTCTCGGAGTCGAGCGGCTCCACCGAGATCCTCTACGCCGTGTGGGGCTCGGGCCCCGGCGACGTGTACGTGGTCGGCAAGAAGGGCACCATCCTGCACACCAGCGACGCGGGCGCCACCTGGACGCTGCAGAAGAGCGGCACGGACCAGCTGCTCTCCGGCCTCGGCGGCAGCGCGAGCGACGGCGTCTACGTGACCGGCTTGGGCGGCACGATGTTGCGCTCGACCGATCAGGGCACCAGCTGGACCGCGCTGGTGAGCGGCACCACCCAGACGCTGTGGGGCGTGGCCGTCGCGCACGGCGTGGTGTGCGCGGTCGGCGACGGCGGCGTGATCGTCGAGAGCAAGAACGGCGGCGCCACCTTCAGCGAGCAGAAGAGCGGCTCGGCGCGCGATCTGCGCGACGTGTGGGGCGACGCCACCGGCGAATGGTATGCGGTCGGCCTCAAGGGCACGATCCTGCATCGCGCGGGCGCGTCCGCTTGGAGCCCGCAGCCGAGCGGCACCAGCTCGGACCTGATGGCGGTGTGGGGCGCGGCCGCGGGCGACGCGTACGCCGCGGGCTCGGGCGGGCTGCTCCTGCACAGCTTTCGCGCGGGCCGGGTCGCGGCGCAGCGGGCCGGCCTGTGGACCGTGCAGACCGCCGGCGCACGCGACGAGGAGCTGTTCGCGGTGTGGGGCGACGGCGCGCACACCGTGATCGCGGTCGGCCAGCGCGGCCTGGTGATGCGCTCCACCGACGATGGCGACAGCTGGTCGACGCTGCCCACCGGGGTCCACGAGGACCTCACCAACGTGTGGGGCGACGGGCACGGGCTGCTGGTGGTCACCGGCTGGTACGGCGCGCTGCTGCGCTCCACTGACGGAGGCGCGAGCTGGACGCGCCCGGCGAGCGGCACCACCTCGTCGCTCAACGCGCTGTTGGCGGTGAGCCCACAGTCGCTCTACGCCGGCGGTCAGAACGGAACGCTGTTGCACTCGACCGACGGCGGCGAAAGCTGGGCCGTGCAGAGCAGCGGCACCACCGAGTACCTGCACGCGCTCTGGCACGACGGCGGCCGGCTGTACGCGGTCGGCACCAACGGCCTCATCCTCACCTCCACCGTCGGCTCGGAGCGCTGGGAAAAGGAAGTCAGCGGCACCGACCAATCGCTGTGGACGGTTTGGAGCGACGACGCCGGCACTGTGCACGTGGTCGGCGCGGGCTGCACCCACCTGCGCTCTGACAACGACGGCTCCTCGTGGACGCGCCACACGCTGTGCAGCGACGACGTGCTGTACGCCGGCTGGGGCGCCTCGGCCGGCGACCTCTACGCCGCCGGCTCGACCGGTCGCATCTTCCACTCGCGTGACGGCGGCACCAACTGGACGCAACAGCCCAGCGGCACCGAGAACCTCCTCTACTTCCTCTACGGCAACGGCCCCAACGGCCTCTACGCCGTCGGCAAGTTCGGCACCGTCCTACGCGGTCGTTAGCAACCGTACGCAACCGCCACGAGCGCTAGCAGCCGGGGGTGCCGGCGGGGGCGAGCGAGCAGGGGACGCAGGTGTGGTTGTTGGGGCAGGTGCGCTGGCCGAAGATGCCGGCGCCGGTCGGCAGACTCACGCACAGGCTCACGCACGTGCCGCCGCCGAACAGGAGCGTCCCGCACGAGCCGATCGGTTGCGTCGGGCTGGGCAGGTATTCGTCGGGCACGCATAGGAACTGCGACGGGCAGTTGAGCCGCTGCAGGTTCGCCGCCTGGCTCGCCGGCACCTGGCCGCTCGGCACGCACGTGCCGCCCTGCTGGCAGCACGACGGGAACAGGAACGGCGGCGCGGCCGGCTGGTCGCACGCGGTCGTGCACGCGCCGGTCGACGCGCCGGTGAACGGGTCGTAGCACGGCACGCACAGCTCGCCCGAGGCGCACAGGTCCTGCGAGAGCTGCGACGCGCGCTGCGCCACCGACGGGATGCAGTGCGACAGGCAGCGGCCCTCGGCGGACGCGCCGGCGAACGGCGTGCAGCTCGCAGGGACGTAGTTGCCGGCCGCCTGGATCACCTTGTCGGGCGCGCAGAAGCCGCCCGCGCACGGGGCGAGCAACGCTTGCTGCGCGACCGGCACCATCGCCGACGGAACGCAGTGTGCGCCGCCGCAGGTCGGGCTGCATGCGGGGAACGCCGTCGGATCGACCACCGCCGGGCCGGTCCACGGGCAGTGCAAGATCACCGGCGGCCTGGTCGGCTGGTCACACGCCAGCGTGCACGCGCCGGTGGCCGCTTTGGGATCGGTCGCCGTCGGGTTGAAGCACGGCGCGCACCTGGTGCCGGTCGGGCAGGTGGCTTGCGGCAACAGCTGCTTTTGCGCCGCCACCGACGGCAGGCAGGTCGAGACACAGCGTCCTTCGGCGCCCGCCACCGAGGTGCAGGTAGGCGGCACGTAGTTGCCCGCCGCCTGGATGATCGGATCGGGCACGCAGAACCCGCCCGAGCAGGTGGCGAGCAGCGACTGTTGCGCGGCCGGCACCTGCGCCGTCGGGACGCAGTGCGCGCCGCCGCAGGTCGGGCTGCACGCCGGGAACGTGGTCGGGTCGGTGACCGCCGGGCCGGTCCACGGGCAGGTCAGCACCAGCGGCGGTTTGGCCGGCTTGTCGCAGCCGATCGAGCACGCGCCCGTCGCTGCGGAGGGATCCGCCGCGATCGGATTGAAGCACGGCGTGCACTTCTCGCCGGCGTCGCAAGTGTCCTTCGGGAGCTGCGCGGCCTGCGCGCCGACCTGCGGAATGCACGTCGACAGGCAGCGGCCCTCGACGCCCGCGATCGAGGTGCAGCTCTTGGCGATCAGCTTGCCTCCAGTCGTGATGAACGCATCCGGCGTGCAGTAGCCGCCCGCGCAAGGTGCGAGCAGAGCCTGCTGGGCGACGGGAACGTTGGCGGTCGGGACGCAGTGCGCGCCGCCGCAGGTGGGGCTGCACGCGGCAAAGGTGGTTGGATCGACGAGCGGCGGGCCGGTCCACGGGCAGCTGATCTGCAGCGGCGGCTCTTTGGGCGCGTCGCAGGCGATCGTGCACGCGCCGGTCGCGGCGGTCGGATCGGCGCCCACCGGGTTGAAGCACGGCGCGCACTTCTGCCCTGCGGCGCAGCTGTCTTGCGGGAGCTGCGCGGCCTGCGCGGCGACGCTCGGCAGGCAGGTCGAGATGCAGCGCCCCTCGGCGCCGGCCACCGAACGGCACGGCGGCGGCAGGTAGTTGCCACCCGACTCGATCAGCTCGTCGGGCGCGCACAGCCCGGGTTGCGTGCCCGCCATGCACGACGCGAGCAGCGGCTGTTGCGCGGCGGAGACCAGGTTGGCTGGCACGCAGTGCGCCCCGCCGCACACCGGCGCGCAGTCGCTGAGCGTCGCCGGATCGATGATCGGCGGCCCCGAGTACGGGCACATCGCCGGGCCCGCGTCCTCCGCCGCGCCGCCGTCGCCGCCGCACATCGGATCGAGCAGCTGGCACGCGCCCGTCGAGACCATGCTGAGCGGATTGACGCACGGGACGCACACCTCGTCGTCGGCGCACACGTCCTGCGGCAAGAGGCCGACCTGCGGATCGTTGGCGATGCGCGGGATGCACAGGCTCAAGCACACGCCGGGAGACATCGCCAGCGACGTGCAGGTGGCCGGCTGGTAGCTCGCGCCGGCGCGGATCGCCTTGTCGGGAAGGCACAGGCCGCCCGCCGGGCACATGGCCAGGCCGCTGGCGACCGCCGCCGGCACCACGTCGCCGGGCACGCAGTGCGCGGGGCCTTGATACACGCCGTCGGTGCAGCACTTCGCCAGGCCGCGCGCGTCGGGATCGAAGCCGGGAGACGGATTGCTCGAGCACGGATCGAAGCTCTCCGGCCCGCCGCCGCCCGTCCCGCCCGTCGACGATGAGCACGCCGCGAACGCAACGCCGCACAGAAAAAACGCAACCTGGTGTCGCATCGTCCCCTCCGACTTCGCAGCCAACATACCTGCGCCGCAGCGACGGGAGAACGTGGCAAATTTGTCGTGCGGCGACGGTGACGCACGCGCGCTGCGGCGCGGACGACGCAACAGCGACGGGGTTAAGCAAATATTTACGACCCTGTTTACTTTCGGCGCGGTCCGTCGTACGACCCCGGCATGCGGATCATCCTTCTCTGCGCGACCCTCTCCTTTCTTGGCTGCGGCGACGACGCCACCCCGGTGATGGACCTGAGCGTGGCGCCCGATCTCCAGTCGGTGCCCGACCTCTCGGTGCGCGACCTGAGCCCGGGCCCGCTGACCTGCGGCGGCTTCGTCACCTGCATCATGAGCTGCACCAGCCAGACCTGCGCCACCGATTGCCTCACGCGCCTGACGCCGTCGGGCACCACCAAGCTCAACACGCTGATCAACTGCGGTGACGTCGCCTGCAGTGCGGACGTCGACGGCGGATCGGGCGACTGCTCGGGTGCCGGCGACATGTCGCAAACCTGCCTGACCTGCGCGCTCGGGATCATCCAGAGCGGCGGCTGCCCGACCGAGCTGTCGGCTTGCACGAGCGACACGCTGTAGCCGACGCACCGTCGCCGCGCGGCGGGATTCTCCGTGGCGCGCGGCGGCCGGCTGGCTGGGTGGCGCCGGGACCGAAGGCGGCGACGCCCGGGCTGCTCGACGAGCTGTGGCCGCGCGAGGGCGAGGATCTGTGCTGGCTGTCGGGTGACTGGCGGATCCTGCAGCGGGTCGACGGGCACCGCTGGTCGCTGGACGATCTGGTGACCGCGTGGTTTGCCGCGCGGCAGTGCGCGACGCCGCCCGCGCGCACGCTCGATCTCGGCTGCGGAATCGGCACCGTGATGCTGCTCACCGCGTGGCGCTTTCCGCTCGCGCGAACGCTCGGCATCGAAGCGCAGGAGGTGAGCGCGCGACTGGCCGAGCGCTCGATCGCGTGGAACGGGGTCGGCGATCGCTGCCACGTGCGTCACGCCGACTTTCGCGAGGCCGACGCGCTCGACGAGACGCGCTTCGAGCTGGTGACCGGCACGCCGCCCTACTTTCGGCGCGGCGCGGGGACCGAGTCGGACCACGTGCAGCGCGGGCCGTGCCGCTTCGAGCACCGCGGCGGGATCGAGGACTACTGTCGCGCGGCCGCGCGCGTGCTCGCGCCGGGCGCGCCGTTCGTCGCCTGCGAGTCCGCAGGGCAAGACGCGCGTGTCGCCGGCGCCGCGTCGCAGGCCGGCCTGTCCATCGAGCGCTGGCGCGAGATCATCCCGCGCGCCGGCAAGCCCCCGCTGATCGTCGTCTTCTCCATGCGTCGCTCCGGCGAAGCCGCCCCCCGCACCGACGACTCGCCCCTCACCGTTCGCGACCTCTCCGGCCGCCGAACCCCCGAATTCAACGCCCTCCGCACCTCCATGGGCATCCCAGATAACGGATAACAAGTCCCAACCAACGGATAACAAGGATAACGGATAACAAGTCCCAACCAACGGATAACAAGCGGACTTAACTTTTTAACTTGGTTGGTCGAGATGCGAGCTCGTCCGAGAACCGGACGAAAAAGTTAAAAAGTTAAGTCCGCTTGTTATCTCGGCGGACGAGGTCGGGGGTGATCGAGGCGAGGGTGGGGCAGCCGGAGAGGGCCATCGCGCGGGTCAGCTCTTCGCGGACCAGATCGAGGACGTGCTGGACGCCGGAGTCGCCGGCGACCGCCAGGCCCCACAAGATCGGGCGGCCGAGCAGCACCGCGCGGGCGCCCAGCGCGAGCGCTTTGAAGACGTCGGTTCCCCAGCGGATGCCGCCGTCGAGCAGCACTTCGCAGCGGCCGGCCACCGCCTCGACCACGCCGGGAAGTGCGCTCAGCGACGCGGGCGCGCCGTCCAGCTGGCGCGCACCGTGGTTGGACACCACGATCCCGGCCGCGCCGGCGCTCACCGCGCGCGCGGCGTCGTCGGCTCGCAGGATGCCCTTGAGCACCACCGGCAGTCCCGATAGCGAGCTCAACCAGTCCACGTCCTTCCACGACAGCGTCGGATCGTGGCGCGCCGCCGCGTAGCCGGCGAGCGCCGAGCCCTCGAGGTTTGCGGCGGCCTGCGCGTCGCGCAGGTTCTCCATGCGCAGCCCGGCCGGCAGCTGAAAGCCGTTGCGCTCGTCGGCGAGCCGCCGGCCGAGCAGCGGCGTGTCGACGGTCAGCACCAGCGCCGAGTACCCGGCGGCTTGCGCGCGCTCGACGAGCGAGCGGGTCAACCCGCGATCTTTGTGCACGTACAGCTGGAACCAGCGCGGCCCGTCGGAGGCCGCGGCCACGTCCTCGAGCGTCGACGTGGCGAGCATCGAGAGCACGAACAGCGAACCCGCGCGGTGCGTGCCGCGCGCGGCCGCCAGCTCGCCGTCCGGATGCGCCAGCCGCTGATACGCCGTCGGCGCTACCAGCACCGGCAGCGCGACCGGCGTGCCGAGGACGGTGGTCGCGAGCTCGAGCGACGACACGTCGACCAGCACGCGCGGCCAGATCTCCCACTGGCGAAACGCACGTCGATTGGCGCGCAAGGTCGTCTGCCCGTCGGCGCCCGAGCGATAGTAGTCGTACGCCATCTTCGAGAGCCGCGCCCGCGCCGCGCGGCGGTAGTCGTCGAGGGTGAGCAGCCGTGGCTCGTTCATGAGCCGTCGAGAGTAGCACCCCTGCCACGTGGTAGGATGCGCGGGCAATGGACGGAGTGTTGCACGCGGTGACTTGTGTGAAATGCGGCGCGACGGCTGCGCAGCGGCCGCGTTCGCCCACCGACGAGATGGCGTATCTGTGCGTGAGCTGCCGCGCCGAGGTGCTCGCCGAGCCGGTGGTGTTCCCCGGCCATCGGATCATCCGCCGCCTCAAAGAGGGCGGCATGGGCGCGGTCTACCTGGCGCTCAACGACGAGGGCCAGCAGGTCGCGCTCAAGGTGATCCTGCCCAAGGTGGCGATGGACAAGCAGGCGCGCGTGCGGTTCGTGCGCGAGGCGTCGATCCACCGCAAGCTCAAGCATCCGCGCATCGTGCAGGTCTATCAGGTGCTGCAGGAGATCCGGCCGGCGATCTTCCTCATGTCGATGGAGTACGTCGAGGGCCTCGACGCGCACGCGCTGCTCAAGCAGCACGGCGGGCGGTTCGAGGTCGCGCAGGCGGTGCGGCTGGTGACCGAGGCGCTCGAGGGGCTGCACTTCGCGCACGCCGAGGGCGTGGTCCATCGCGATATCAAGCCTGCCAACCTATTGGTCGGCCAGGACGGCGTGAAGCTGGCCGACTTCGGGCTGGCCAAGAACTACCAGGCGCACTGCCTGACCGTGACGCTCCCCGGCGACGTCGGCGGCACGCTCGACTACCTCGCGCCCGAGCAGATCCGCAACTTCCGCGACGTCACGCCGCCCGCCGACATCTACTCGATGGGCGCGCTGGCCTACCTGTTCCTCACCGGCGGCTTTCCCCACGAGCAGAAGAGCCCCATGAAGCTGATCCGCTCGATCCAGTACGACCCGATCGTCCCGATCGCCGTGCGCAACCCCGCCGTGCCGCGCCCGCTCGCCGAAGCGGTCGAGCGCGCCCTCGAAAAAGATCCCGCGCGCCGCTACGCCACCGCCGACGACATGCGCCTCGCCCTGCTCGCCGCCGTCTAGCCGATTTCAGGTTGAGCCGAGGGAGTAGACCAAACTTAGAAGGGCGGGGTCCTTCTCCTATACTGCAAGAGCGCGAAGTCAGGCTACTTCTGGGGCGAGTTTGAAAAGTGGGCGGAATTTCGAATCGCGCTGCGACGGAGACGCGGGCCACCTGCGATCCCGTCGCGAGATCGATTTTGGCGCGACTTTTCAGATTCACGCCAGAACCGAAAGGATGTCAGGCCCTTGAGATAGTGGAGAAGGACCCCGGGGTCTTAAGTCTGATCGCGTCTTCGCGATCGCTGCAAACTCGATGCGGTCAGCGTTCGAGAACGCCGGCGACGACGGGTGTGCCGTATTCGGCGGCGCCGGTGTGGACGACCAGGTTCTCGCGGATCTGCACGGTGCCGGCGCCGTGCGTGTGGCCGCACAGCACGGTCAGGCGGCAGGCGGGGTGCGCGTCGGCGGCTTCGGCGAGCACCTGGCCGATCGCCGCGCAGGTGAACCACGGCAGCCACTGATCGTTCGAGACCTGCCCCTCGTGCCAGCAGGCCTCGCGAAACGGCGGCACATGAGTCAGCACGATCACGTCGCGATGGTGTGCCAGCGCGTCCCACAGCCGCGGGCGCAGGCGGGCGGCTTCCTCGTCGCCGAGCGCGCGCAGCTTGGCCAACCGCACGGCGCGCTCGAGGCCGGCCAGATCGCGAATCAGGCGCCAGTCGTTGAGCTCCACGCGCGAGCCTTCCGGATCGCCCAGCCGCCCGTCGCCCCAGCCGTCCTGGCCGATCAGCAGCGAGCCGCCGAACGGCACCGCGCCGCGCGCCGGCATCCAGGACAGTCGCGAGTCGGTGCGCGTCAGCTCAGCCATCTGCGCGCGCACGCCGTGCAGCTCGCCGCGGTAGAAGTCGTGGTTGCCGAGCACGAAGTAGATTGGCGCGTGCACCTCCGCCGCGATCGCCAACAGGTAGCGCGACAGCGACGGCGCTTCGGCCAGATCGCCGGTGAGCGCGATGGCGTCGGGACGCTGGCGCTCCAGCAGCTGGCAGAACGCGAGCACCTCGGCGTCGGAGAGGAAGTTGAGGTGGATGTCGGTCGCCCAGACCAGCCGCATTTCAGGCCGCGGCGTGCTGCAGGCGGTGCAGGTTGAGGCGGATGTGGGTCTCGCCCAGCTCGATCCAGTCCTCGTCGCCGAGCCGCACCGCGCCGAACGGCTCGTCGGTGGCGCGCCGCGAGCCGTTGGTGCTGGCGGTGTCGATCGCCCACACCTCGACGCCGATGCGCACCAGCAACAGGTGCACGCGCGACACGTTGTCGTCGAGCGTGAGCTGCACGCCGCAGCGATCGTAGCGGCCGATGAGCACCCCGCGCATCACGTGCTCGAGCGCGACCGGCACCGTCTTCTGGCGATCCTTGCCGTACAGGATGCGCAGCTCGGCCCAGGTCGGTCCCGCGCCCTCGCCGAGGTGGGTCGCCGCGCGCACCTGCGTCACCCGCGACGAGGTGCGCAGCGACGACTCGAGCGGCTCGAAGATCTGCAGCGGCTCACTCTGACGGTGATCGATGAACTGGCGCGGCGGCAGCGCGTCCCACGCCTCGGTCGCGGTGCGCCCGGGGGCCAGCGCGCCGGTGGGCACGAACAACAGCGCGTACGGCCCGACCGCCGCGTACAGCAACCCCTCGGCGATCAGCGCCGCCGAGGCGGTGCCGTCCTCGGTGAGGAACGACTGCCCGGTGTTCAAATCCCACAGTCGCACGGTCGCCGGCCCGTTCTCCGGCGCGAGCACGTGCGCCGCCAGGTGACGCAGCGCCACGCCCGCGTCAGCCAGCCGCAGCCCGCACGCCGAGTGCCGGCCAATCACCAGCGCCTCGCCGTCGCCGAGGAGCAGCGCGTCGACCACGCGCCCGCGCGCGCTCACCGCCACCGCGATCACGCCCGGCGTGCGCGCGATCTCGGCCAGCGTTCCGAGCTTGTCGTACGCGAGCGCGAACGCGTGGCGCGCATCGAGCGTCGGCTGTCGTTCCTCGCGCGGCTGGTTGATGCGCGTGCGATCGTTCGCCTCGATCCCGTGGACGCCGGTGCGTTCGTCAGTGCCCACGAGATCCTCCGCCCTCACTATGGCCCGCCGCGGGCCCGCGCGCCACGCCGATAGCTCAGCGCTGGCGCCACACGTGCTTGGCGCGGTCGTAGCGGAACGTGGTCGCGCCGGCGTGCAGCTCGCCGTTCCTGAAGCTGGGGGCGGACTTGACCGGCACGTTCACCAGCAGCTCGAGCTTGACCGGGTCGTACACGATCGCGCGCCGCTCGGGGCCCTGCTGGATGTCCATGTACAGCATCAGTCGCGCGTCCTCGGGCAGCGCGTCGAACTTGAGCACGTGGATGGGCGGCTTGGGCTTGTCGTCGACCTCGGGCGCGGTCGGCGGGATGTTGGGCTCGATCACCTGCAGCATGGTGCCGTCCCAGGTCAGCCGCGCCGCGCCGCCGTCGACGGTGCGAAACCAAACCACGCGCGTCTTCGGGCCGGCCGGCTCGAGCCACACCGGCGCGCCTGGCGCGGGCACCGGCGCGGTCTCGGTCTGCACCCACGCCACCGGCGCTTCCGACTGCGCGCACCAGCGATCCCACAATGCGCAGCGCACCTCGGGCGCGTTTTCGGTCAACGACGCGCCGGTCGCCGCGTCGATCTTCTGCGCGAGCGCGGCGGGCAGCTTCTCGTGTCGCGCGAACTCGAGCGGCATCGCCGCGTCGCCCTTGCGCGGGCAGCCGGTGATGATCGCGCGCGGCAGCTCGTGCAGCCCGCCCGCGCGCACCTGGAACACGCGATCGCGCGGCGCGTTCGGCTCGGCCGGCTCGCCCGGCACGTCGATCGGCCCGTACTCGTGCGCGCTGGCCGCGCCGCGCCGCAAGATCAGCTCGGGGATCCCGTCGCCGTCCAGATCGGTCCACGCTTGCGAATAGCGGAACGAGATCGACTTGTCAGGCCCCTTCTTGGCGCTCAGCTGCAGCGGCAGGCGCAACAAGATCTTGCGGCTGGCGATACCGCCGATGCCCAGCATGGTCGTCTCTTGCGTGTCGATGCCGTCTACGAGTCGGCTCTTCTCCTCCCACACGATCACCCTGGTGGGCCCGAGCGCACGCTCGGCCTCGAGCACGCGCAGCGAGATCAGCTGATGCCGGCCCTGCGCGGCCTCGATGGGAATCCCCTTCAGCTCGTCGGGTGGAACGACCGGCGCGTCGGCGTGGGCCACCGCTGCGCTCAAGATCACCAGCGCCGCCAGGTTCCGCATCACCCAATCCTCCATAGCCTCCGCCTATGGAGGCTTCGGTACCGTGTGCATCTTAGCGCCTTCCGCGGCGCCTGCGCGCGCGCTTGTGAATCCTTCCTTTCGCCGAAGGCGGCGTTCCATCGCGGGAGCGATGGGCCTCCTTATTGATCGGCTTGTGCGCGACCACGTCCACCTCGAACCCGTCCGGATCGCCCGCCTGCGCCTGCGTCCCGGCCGGCTCCTCGTCGGCAGCAGTCACCTCCGCCGCCGGCGCCGGGGCTGCGGCGAGCCTGGCATCCGCCGCTTCCGACGGGTGCCAGTTCAGCGCGGTCGAACGCGGCACCTCGAAGTCGTCCTCGTAGTCGGCGTGGTAGTGCACGACGCGCCGCGAGCGGACCAGCTCGTCGAACGCGAAGCTCACGCCGATCGACAAGATCTGCGTCGACGCGTTGTACACACCGTTGTTCACCACCGGGAGCAGATTGCCGTCGGCGCCCACGCTGGTGCCGTTCTTGGCGCCGTTGATCGGCCGCAGATCGCCGTCGGTGACCACGCGCTGCGCCTCGAACTGATACGCGTAGCCCACGTGAATGCCGAAGCCGCGCACCTTGTAGCTGAGCCCGCCGGTGACGCCGATCTTGTCGAGCGTGTCGAAGTCGAGTCGCGTCGACGCGTTGTCGGTGGCCGACGAATCGTAGAACGCGCCCGCCCGGAAGCTGAGCACGCCCGCCCGGCCCAGCCGCACGTTGATCGCGCCGCCCAGCCGCAAGCTGAAGGTGTCCTTGTAGTGGTGCACCACCGTCGGGTGGATGTCGGTAAAAATGCTCAGCTCGGGGATCGTCACCTGCGGTCCCACACCCTGCGCCTGCGCCCAGTTCTCCCACGTGGCGTCGGCCTCGATGTCGCCGGCCTCGAACGCGCCCTTCATGACGATGAAGCGCAGCCCGAAGCGCAGCACCAACGGGAAGCTGGTCGAGAACTGCGCCGGCTCGTCCTTGATCGGCGCGGCGAGCGCGGCCGGTGGGGTGGCGTGCACGGTGCCGCTGGAGTTGATGGTGAACGGCGAGCGCGCGTTGATGCCCAGCGCGATCCACTTCGCCGGGCGGATGAGCAGGCCGAGCGAGACCGCCGCGGTGGCGCCGAAGGTGTTGATGCGGTTGACCGAGTCGCACGGCTGGTACTCGGCGTTCTTGCACACGCCCGCGCCGAGGTCGGTGAACGACACGCTGGTCAGATCGAACTGCCCGAGCGGCACGTGCAGCGCGAGCCCGAGATCGAGCCAGCGCGCGATGCGCACCGCCACCGCCAGCGTCGGATAGATCACCAGCGGCTGTGCCTGCACCAGATCGTAGCGCGCCGGCGACGGGAAGCCGTTGACGCCGAGCGGATAGGTGCGCGTGCCCACCGACGACGGGCCGTACAGCCCGACCGCGAAGGTCCAGCGATCGAGCGTGCCGAAGTCGGTCGAGAGCGCGAAGAACGGCGCGGCGAACACGCCCGAGGTGTCGCGCACCTTGGGGAACGCCTGCCCGCCCCACGGCGTCGCCGGGTTGGACGGATCGTCGGGGTAGGTGCCGGCGCGCTGGAACTCGTAGCTCGAGAACACCAGGTTGACGTCGATCAACACACGCGTGCCGCGCTGCCGCGCCAGGCCCGCCACGTTGTAGTCGAGCGCGGTGCCGTCGTCGGCCTTGGCGGTGAACGCGGTGCCCCGGCCGAGCGCCTCGGTCCCGTTGCCGGGAAATTCCAGCCCGCCGGCGTGCGCGGTCAAGGGAGCGACGGCAACCAGAGCCAGGAAAACGAAACGCTTCACGGGCCACATCATGGTGAGGGCGGGCAGCCAGGGGCTCCCGTCGGCTTGCCGCCTTGCGTGCACGGAACGCAGCGGTGCTGCGAGTCGCAGTTGCCGCGCGAGATGCCGAGGGACTGCAGCCCGAACTGCAGGCACTCCGACAGGCACACGCCGGTGTAGTTGCCGGTCAACAGGTTGCTCGCGCTGCACGCCATCGGCTTGAACGCCGGGTCGAGGTTCTCCGCCGGCACGCACAGCTCGATGTTCTTCACGCAGCTATCGGTGCCCAGGTTCTTCTGCAGCGTCGCCGGGATCACCGTCGTCGGCACGCACTTGCCCTCGCTGACCTGGTTGTTCTCGCAGCACGCGGCGAAGGTCACCGCGGGCTTGACCGGCCCGGGATCGCACGACTGCGCGCACGCGCCGGTCGGCTTGCCGTCGATCGGCGAGTAGCACGGCACGCAGCGCTCGTAGCTCTCGCAGGTGTCCTGCGTGAGCATCGACAGCTGGCTGGCCACCTGGGGGATCGCCGCGTGCAGGCAGCGACCCTCGGCGCCGTCGAGCGAGCCGCAGGTCTTCGGAATGAACTGGCCGCCCGCGGCGATCGCCACGTCGGGCGCGCACAGCCCGGTCGCGCAGGCCGCCAGCTGCGACGCCATCGCCGGCGGAACCAGCGCCGCCGCGATGCAGTGCGCGCCGCCGCCCGCGTAGCACGACGGCAGCGAATTCGGATCGAGCACCGGCGGGCCCACGTGCGGGCACACCGCCTGCGTCGACGCGCCGCCATCTGCCGTCGCCGGCGGCGTCGGATCGCCGGGCTGCGAGCAGTCCTGCGGCTTGCCGATGTCGCACGCGCCCGACGACATGTTGGTGAGCGGGTTGACGCACGGCGCGCAGCGCTCGTCCGCCGCGCAGGTCGCCTGCGGCAACAGATCTCTGTACTGCGCGACCATCGGCACGCACAGGCTCAGGCACACGCCGTCGGCGTCGTTGAGCGACTTGCACGACGGCGGCGCGGCGCCTCCCGAGGAGATCAGCGGATCGGGCACGCAGAAGCCGCCCGCCGGGCACGCCGAGAGCTGCGCGCCGAGCGCCGGCGACAGCTTGTCGGAGGCCACACAATGCGCCGCGCCCACGCCGTCACAGCACACCGGCAGCGTGGCGGGATCCATCGGCTGTTGCGCGGGCGCGCAGGTGTTGCCGGACGATCCAGCGTCCAAAGTCAGCGGCGGCGAGCCGGCCTCGCGCCCGTCGGTGATCAGCGGCGTGCCCAGATAATCGATTCCCGTGCAGCCGACGAAGCACGTAAGAGTCAGCAGTGCGAACCACGGACGCATTGAGCAGGTCCTCCTGCTGGCGTCCCATTACAAGTCGTGGACCATCGACGAAATAAGTAGTTTCAACTAGTTATGGAGTAGGTTCGGGTGGGTTGATGTGGTGCGTTCTCACCATCTGCGGTGCGCTCGACGCAGTGCGGACTTTACCTATCGCCCGCCTGCCGCGTCCTACCTCCAGCCATGACACGAACCCTCTTCTTTGGCCTGATCCTATTGACTGGCTGCACCGCTTCGAAACCCGCGTCGAGCGGCGACGGCGGCGCCACCTCCAACGTGGTCGATGCGGTGGTGGTGCCGATGCTCACCGCCAACGGCCTCACGGTGGTTCCCGAGGACAACGGGATCTTGTGCCGCCGCTTGGCGATCGATCTGACCGGCCTCGCGCCCACGCCGCAGGAGCGCGCGGATCACTGCACCGGCCCCGGGGCGACCGCGCAGAACATGGCGGCGTACTTTCTCAACAAGCCGGCCGGCGCCAACGTCCCCGACGGCTCGCCGCCGTACGTCTGGGTAAACCGTCGCTGGTGGGCGGACAGCTTCGAGTACCAGTCGGGCACCAATCCGGCCAGCACCTACTACACCTACGTGCGCGAGCTCGATCAGCTGGTCAGCGATCTGTACGCGGGCAAGATCCCGTACGACGTGTTCGCCGCCAAGGCGCTCTCTTCGCCGGCCTTCGCGCGCCGCTTCGGCGTCTTCGAGGCCAACCACGATCTGGTGCAGATCGCGTCGCAGGCCTACCGCGTGTTCCTCGGGCGCGAGGCGCTGCCGTCGGAGGCGGAGGACTTCGGCAACCTGTGGGGCGCGTGGACCAGCAAGTTCATGGACGAGCCCACCTCGGAGACTGCCTATCCCGATTGTCCGGTCACCTTCGATCAGCAGCTCAACCGCATCGGCTGCCGCCACTACGAGCTGGGTCTTTTGGGCTCGCAGTGCGCGGGCGTGAACCAGGTCTCGTGCCAGTCGACTACGCTCGGCGACGCGCAGGTGGTGCCGGCGGTCGCCACGTTCGTGCGTTGGGCGGATCTGACCGACGCCGATCACGCGCAGCTCGAGCAGGCCGGCAAGCTGATGGCGGCGCAGCCGGGATTCGCCGAGGCGGCGGTCGATCGCGCGCTGCTCAAGTACCTCGGCTGGTGGAAGGCCGGCTTCTACCGGCCCGACTTCGATCTGCCGGCGGTGCGCGACGCGCTGGCGCAGAAGTTCCGCGCCGACGCCTACGACCTTCGCAAGCTGGAGACCGAGATCGTCACCTCGGTGCTGTATACGCAGGCGGCGGCCAGGCGGCCCGATCAGCTCGCGACCGTGCCGATCTGGGCGTTCGGCCCCTCGAAGCTGGTCTACGCCGAGGCGTGGCTCGACTCGGTGGGCCAGGCGCTCGGCAAGTCGGTGGGCGGCTGCGACTTCCGCTTCACCGGCAGCGGCGCGAACAAGATCGCCGGCTTCTACGTGTTCAAGACCGCCGGCGTGGGGGCCAACTTCTACGCGCCCAACGCGCAGAACATGGGCGGCTGCCCGGTGGCATCCACGCACGGCGACGCCTCGGGGCTGGTGCCCGCGGTCACCCGGCGCGTGGTGCTGTCGCAGCTGTGCCCGAACGCGCTCAAGCCGGCGGCGGGCGCGACCGTCGCCACGCTGATCGCGCAGGCGTTCGACGGCGTGGGGCGCGCGCCGAGCGACGCCGAGTCGCAGATCCTGACCAAGTACATGGTGCTTCCCACCGACGGCAAGCTGCAGCCGCTGGCCGACGGGTTGTGCACCTCGCTCTTCGCCACCACTTCGTTCAACTACTACTAGAGGTCCGCGCGATGCCGAGGAAGAAGAAGCAGACGCTCGACCCCAGCCGCCGCGGCTTTCTCAAGACCGCCGGCCTGGCCTCCGCCGCGCTCGCCGCCAGCTTGTGGCTGCCGCGTCGCGCGCGCTCGGCGCCGGGCGGCGGATCGATCAAGCGCGTGGTGATCGTCAACGCGCCGGGCGCGCCGCGCTGGTCGGCGACCTTCGATGCGCAGAGCGACGTCATGCGCAACCCGTGGGGCCTGCTCCCGTGGTCGCTGGTGGGGCGCGGCGCCGCGCCGGCGTGGGGTTTCTCGCGCATGCTGCTGCAGCGGCCGCTCGAGCAGACGGTCACCGACTGGGCCGGCGTCATGTACCCGTACCTGACCTCCGACGATCCGGCGCACTACAACGTCGTGCAGCCGTCGCTGGTGAAGAACGCGGAGTGGAAGGGAGCGCTGTTGCCGACCTACGCCGATCTGGCGGGCCAGGTAGCGGTGGTGCGCTTGACCGGAAATCCGGGCGGGCAGTTCGACGGCGACCACGCCTCGGCGCGCCACACCCTCACCACCGGCTTTCGCTCGGGACAGATCGGCCTGCTCACCGCGATGCACTACGCGCTCAAGAACCAGCTCGGCGGCGCGTTCGATTCGCTCTACGCGCTGCCCGCGGTCTCCATCGGCGAGCCGGCCTGGTCGTTCGGCATCGGCGACTACGCGGGCTCGCGGCCGATCTTCTTGACCTCGCCGACCGGGCTGCCGACCGCCGATCCGGGGACCTCGCTGTCGCCGTGGGGCAAGCAGGCCGAGGCCGAGCTCGACGCCGCGTTCCAGGCCTCGCGGCAGGCCTTCATGGCGCAGTCGGCCTCGGACTTCATCAACGACAAGGCGGCCGGCGACGCGCACGTCTCGCAGCTGGTGAACCCGGCGCTGCAGCTCTCCAACACCAAGTCGACGGTCGCCACGCTCGGCACGCTCACCGACGGGACCACGGCGGTGACCAACGCCATGCTCGCCGAGGTGTTCGGGCTCTCGTCGGACGTGACGCCGGCGGGCGACATCCTGTTCGACGTGTTCGGCGCGCTCAACTCGACCCCCACGCCGGTGTGGACCGCCGCGCAGAATCCATTTGCGCTCAACGGGGCGCTCGCGGTGCGCCTGTTGCAGATCGGCTCGCCGATGGTGAGCCTGTCGGTGGGCAACTTCGACACCCACTCGTACGAGGTGATCGATCCGCAGGCCAAGAAGCCGCAGACCGTGCAGACCGTGCAGCTCTCGCGCGTGCTCACCGGGCTGGCGTTCGCGCTGCAGAACGTCGCCGATCCGCAGGCGCCCGGGCAGAGCCTGTGGGACTCGACGGTGATCGTGGTGTGCTCGGAGTTCGGGCGCGGCGGCGGCAACATCGGCACCAACGGGTTCAACTCGCCCAACGGGCAGAACGACGGCGGCTCGGATCACGATCCGTTCGCGGGCTGGCCGATCTTCGGCGGACCGGTGACCGCCGGCGGGCAGCTGCTCACCGACACCGCCAACGGCGGCTTCTTCCACCAGAACCGCGTGTTCACCACGCTGCTCAAGGGCCTGGGCATCGATGATCTGAACAATCCGTACCTGCCGTACGGCACGTTCGCGCCCCTCCCCGGGCTCGTTCAGGGGGTGTGAGGTGCGCCGCGTCGTCTGGTTGATGCTGCTCGCGTGCGGCTGTACGCCGCAGAAGAGCGCCGCGGTGCTCGACGGTGGCGGCGGGACCATGCTGCCGCTCGACAGCGCGGCGGCGAAGTATCCCGACCTGCGCACCTTCTGGGGCCGCTCGGTGGCGCGCACCTGCGGGCCCAACAACGGCGTGTGCCACGACAACCGCCAGTTCCCCGACATGCAGACCGTCTCCGGGCTGCTCGACGCGGTGAACCAGCGCTGCAACCAGATCCGCCAGGACCCGTCCACCGTCGACAACTTGTGCGAATCGGCGGGCGACTTCGTGCAGATCGGCGCCTTTCAGACGCGCGTGGGCAAGGTGAGCCACGCGCCGGCCGATTCGGCGACGACGATCACCATCACGCTCAAGGACGCGATCCCGGCCGGCACCACCGGCAACGTGGCGATCCTGCGCCAGCGCACCGGTCTCGGCACGCTCACGTTTCCGATCCCCAAGGCGGCGGTGATGAGCGCGGCCGGCCAGCAGCTCACGCTCGTGCGCGCGATCCTCGCCGATCCCAAGCAGGCGCCCGGGCCGGGCGGAACGACGGCTGCGCCCGCGTCGATGGCCACCTTCCTCGATCCCGCGGCGTACACGCCGGGCGATCAGAACCAGGTGGAGCTCGGCGATCCGAACGGGGATCAGATCTTCGGCGCCGATCTCGACGGCGCGATCATCAAGCCGGGCGCGCCGATGAAGAGCTACCTGTTCCTGCGCGTGCTGTCTCCGCTGTCGGTGGGCGCCAACCCCGACACCAGCATGGTCGGGCCGCAGACCACCGAGGCGCAGATGCCGATCGCCAACTTCCAGTACTGGGACGTGGACAACGATCTGACCGCCCTGTGGTGCTGGATCTCGGGCATGAAGCCGGACGGGTCGAACGCCGACGGGCCGATCGATTACGCCCACTGCGACGTCTCGCAGATGCCGGCGGCGATGCACCAGGACGGCGAAGCGAGCACCTTCACGTCGGTGTACACCAACGTGCTGGAGCCGACCTGCGCGCGCTGCCACTACACGGGCAACACGCAGGGCACCACCTTCTATATGGACTCGCTCGCGGAGACCTACGACGTGCTCCTGGGCATCAGCGGGTCGGGGCCGTCGGAGCACAAGCTCGGGCTGCCCTTCGTGACCCGCTCGGATCCGTCGAAGTCGTACCTCTATCTGAAGATCACCAACGATCCGAACATCGAGGGCGCGGGCATGCCGCTCGGCGCGGACCTGCCGCCGGGCGCCGCGGACGCGTTGAACAACTGGATCTCGCAGGGCGCCAACGACAACTGACGCCGCTTTCTGATATGAACGCGGGATGGCCAGCACCTACACCCTGATTCTCGGCAACAAGAATTATTCTTCGTGGTCGCTGCGCGGGTGGCTCGCGCTGAAGCAGACCGGCGCGCGCTTCGAGGAGGTGCTGGTGCCGCTCAGCCAGCCCGGCACGCGCGAGGCGATCTTGCGGCATTCGCCGTCGGGGCGCGTGCCTGCGCTGCGTGACGGCGAGCTGGTGATCTGGGACTCGCTGGCGATCGGCGAGTACCTGGCGGAGAAGCATCCGGCGGCGGGGCTGTGGCCGGCCGAGGCGCCGTTGCGCGCGATCGCGCGGTCGGTCGCGGCGGAGATGCACTCCGGCTTCGCGGCGCTGCGCACGGCGCTGCCGTTCAACGCGCGGCGCACTCCGTCGCCGCTGGCGCGCACACCCGAGGTCGAGGCGGACGTCGCGCGCATCGTCGAGGTGTGGAACGACTGCCGCGCGCGCTACGGCGCCGGCGGGCCGTTCTTGTTCGGCAAGCCGACGCTCGCCGACGTGATGTACGCGCCGGTGGTTGGGCGCTTCCACGTGTACGGCGTGCCGCTCGCCGGTGCGGCCGCGCAATACGCCGACGCGGTGCTGGCGCTGCCGGCGATGAAGGAGTGGTTCGCCGCGGCGCGCGTCGAGCCGTACACCGAGGCGAAGTACGAACGATGAAGATCCCCGGCATGGTGGTGCGCGCACCCGGCGCGGCGGCCACCCTCGAAGAGGTCACGCTCGATCCGCCAGGTCCCGGCGAGGTGTTGGTGCGGCTCCTGGCGACCGGCGTGTGCCACAGCGATCTGCACGCCAAGCTGGGCAACTTCGGCACCGAGTTCCCGTACCTGCTCGGGCACGAAGCGACCGGCGTGGTCGAACAGGTGGGCGACGGGGTGACCCGGCCCGCGGTCGGCGACACGGTGATGCTCAACTGGCGCGCGCCGTGTGGCACCTGCCGCTACTGCGTGGTGGGCAACCCGGTGTATTGCCTCAAGCCCGAGAGCGCGCGCACGCGCACCCGCACCGGCGACGGCAAGGTGCTCGGACGGATCTTGGGGCTGAGCGCGTTCTGCACGCACACCGTCGTCGCCGCCGGTCAGGCGCTGGCGGTATCGGCCGAGCTCTCGCCGGCGGCCACGGCGCTGATCGGTTGCGGCGTCGCCACCGGCGTGGGTGCGGTGCTCAACACGGCGCGCGTGCGGCCGGGGGCGACGGTCGCGGTGTTCGGTTGCGGCGCGGTCGGCGTGAGCGTGATCCAGGGCGCGCGGCTGGCACACGCGTCGCGCATCTTCGCGGTCGATCTGGTGCCGCGCAAGCTCGAGTGGGCGCGCAGCTTTGGCGCCACCGACGTGATCGATGCGTCCCAGAGCGATCCCGCCAAGGCGATTCGCAGCGCCACCGGCGGCGGCGTGACCCACGCGTTCGAGGCGGTGGGCCTGCCGCAGACCGTCGCGCAGGCGCTCGCCAGCTGTGAGCTCGGCGGGGAGTGCGTGATCATCGGCGTGCCCAACCCGAAAGCGGAGGTCACGCTCTCGCTCTCCCGCCTGTTCTTCTCGCGCGTCACCGTTCGCTCGAGCCACTACGGCGACTGCCTCCCCGCGCGCGACTTCCCGCTCTACACCGAGCTCTACCGCAGCGGCGCCCTCCAGCTCGACCAGCTGGTCAGCCAGCGCATCCGCCTCGACGATCTCGAGTCCGCCTTCACCGCGATGTCCCAAGGCGAAGTCCTCCGCTCGGTCATCGACTTCTCCCTCTAAACCCGCACTTACGACCCCGGGGTCCTTCCCATCGCGGTGCGAGTGGTGTCAAATGCGGCCGATGCGCATGTACCTGTTGGGATGCCTGCTGCTGCTCGGGTCCGCGCGGCTGGCGCGAGCCCAGGATGAACCCGCGCCGGCGCCCGAGGTGAAGGCCGAGGCGACGCCCGAGCCGCCGCCGGTTTCGATCGCGCCGCCGGCGCCGGTGCGCGCGCCCGCAAAGCCCGCGCCGCGGCCGGTGCCGCCTACGCCCTGGTACAAAGACTGGCTCGCGCCGCTCCTGGTGGTGGCTGGCGGCGTGTTGATCCTCGCGTCGTCCATCGACTTCACCGATCAGCGCAATCGCCTCGACCAGTCGCAAGAATCGTGGCTCCTGCACCAGCAGGCGCTCGGCTCGCCCGATCACCTGATCGCCGACAGCGTGGTGATCGGCGTGGGCGCGGCGCTGGCGCTCGGCGGCGTGTTGCGCTGGGGCCTGGAAGCGCGCCGCGAAAAACGCCAGCGCGCGCTCTCGGTCGGCGCTGCGCTCGACTCGCACGGAGGCCGGCTCACCGTCGGTGGCAGCTTCTGATGCGCGCCGTCCCCGTGGCGCTGCTCTCGCTGTTGCTGGCCGGCTGCTTCGATCTGGCCAACGACTTCACCTGCACGACCAACGAACAGTGCAGCACGCTCACCGACACCACCGGCCAGTGCGAGGATGATCACTTCTGCAGCGACCTCGCCGCCGATTGCCCGAGCGGACGGCGCTACCTGGCGAACTCGGGACCCGCCTCCAACGCGTGCGTTCCGGGCGGGCCGCCCGACCTGAGCGTCGCCCGCGATCTCGGCGCGGTCGATCTCGCGCACCGCGATCTGTCCGCCGCGGATTTTTAGCATGCGCGTCCTCATCGGCACCAGCGGGTACAGCTACAAGGAGTGGAAGGGCAGCTTCTACCCGGAAGATCTGCCCGCCTCCAAGATGCTGCGCTTCTACGGCGAGCAGTTCCCCACCGTCGAGGCCAACGGGACCTTCTACAAGATGCCGTCGGCCAAGCAGCTCGGCGACTGGACCGCGCAGGTGCCAGCCGGATTCGTGTTCGCGGTCAAGGCGCCGCAGCGCATCACGCACAAGGAGCGTCTCGAGGGCTCGGCCGAGTCGCTGGCGTTCTTTCTGACCGCCTGCGAGGCGCTCGGGTCCAGGCTCGGGCCGCTGTTGTTCCAGCTGCCGCCGTTCCTCAAGAAGGACCTGCCGCGGCTGAGCGCGTTCCTCGCGCTCTTGCCGTCGACCGTGCAGGCGGCGTTCGAGTTCCGCCATCCGTCGTGGTTCGCCGACGACGTGTACCTCGCGCTCCGCTCGCGCGGCGCCGCGCTGGTGATGTCCGAATCGGAGAAGCTGACCGCGCCGCTGGTGGTCACCGCGCCGTTCGGCTACCTGCGCTTGCGGCGCGAAGACTACGTCGACAAAGATCTCGCCGCCTGGGCCGATCAGATCCGCGCGCAGCCGTGGGAGCGCGTGTTCATCTACCTGAAGCACGAAGACGCCGGCATGGGCCCGAAGCTCGGCAAGCAGCTCGAGAAGCTGCTCGGTGGTACCATCACCTGATGCTCAAGCCGCCCGGACTGCCGTTCAGCGACGCCGACATCGACAAGGAGATCCTGCCGCTGGTGCAGGCCCTTAATCAGAAGGACGGGGTGACCACGCTCGGTTGTTGCTCGGGCCACGGCACCGAGTCGGCCTACATCGATCTGGCGGTGCACGGCTCGAGCGGCATCCGCTGGTTGGTCTCGGCGACCAACGCGGTCTCGAAGGACGTCGGCGAGAAGGCCATGCTCGACATCGCGCTGAACTGGAGCGACGACGTGCCGACCGCCTGCGACTTCAAGCAGTATCCGGAGTGGTTGATGCTCACGCTGTTCATCGAGTGCGGGGAGTCTGCCGCGCCGACGGCGGAGCTGCTTGGCGATCTGGCTCGGCGCTACGAAAAGATTAGTGGCTGATCACGGGGCGCGCTGGCCCGCGCGCGCTTCGGCGAGCGCCGGGAGCTCGGCGTCGGCGTCGGTCCACAGCTTCGCCAGCTCGCCGTAGCGCGCCCGCGCGATCTCGGGCTCGTTGGCCGCCTTCGCTGCGCGCGCCGCGCCGAGCAGGCTGCGCGACAGCCGCGGGTGACGGAGCAGCGCCGCGTCGAACGCCGCCAGGGCCTCTTTGGGCTTGCCGGCCGCGAGCTCGAGCTCGCCCAGCCACTGCTCGGGCGGCGGATCGAACGACGGGCCGCTGGCGAACGGATCGGCCGCCTCGATCACCTTCTTGATCGCGTCGCCCGCCTTGCCCCACGCCGCCTCGCTGCGCTCTTTGTACGCGCGCGCGCCGAGGAGAAACACGCTCTCCAGGTTCTTGCGGCGGTCGTAGTACTGCGGCGAGAACATCTTGTTCCAGGTCTCCATCGCCTGGTAGATCGGCTTCTCGGTCTCCAGCTCCGCGCGCACGCCCGCTTCGTCGCCGCGCCGCATCGCCGCCTCGGCGCGCAGGTCGCGCACGCGCAGCTGCGAGATCAGCCCGACCGGATAGCGCGTGCCGAGCGTCCCGCCCGGCGCGTGCTGCGCGCAACCCAGGCTGCCCGCGTCCTCCCCCTTCTCGAGCGGCAGGTGCGACGCGATCGGCTTGACGATCTCGTCGACGCGATCCCACGCGCCCGCGTCGGTGACCAACAGGTGCGCGATCAGCGAGTAGGCGAAGCGCGGATCGGAGTTGTCCTCGCGCGCCAGCCGCTCGCCGAGCTCGTGCAACAGCCCCTCGGCGCGCTTGAGCTGACCGAGCTCGAGGTAGGCCGCCGCCAGCCACGAGTACGCGTGCCAGTCGAGCTTGTCGATCGACCGGCCCCGCTCTTCCTTCTGCGACGCGGCCCAGGCCACCTCGTTCGAGCGCGCCACGCGGTCCCACATGCCGAGCTGCACGAAGATGTGCGTGGGCATGTGCAGCGCGTGCGACGCCGCCGGCGCGATCTTGGCGTAGCGCTCGGCGGCGGGCAGCGCGAGGATCGCGTGCTCGGGCGAGTCGCAGGCGTGGATGACGTAGTGCGCGGCGCCCGGATGGGTCGGTTTGCGCGCGAACACGTCGAGCCCGATGGCGGCCGCCTGCATCAGCTTGCGCACGTCGGAGAGCCGCTCGGCGTTGCCGATCAGCGCCAGCGCGTGCTCGAGCGCCACCTCGTCGTCGCCGGGAAAATCCGCGTGCATGCGCTCGGCCGCGCCCAGCCACGCCTTGAGCCGCGACTTGGGATCGCCCTCGCCGAACAGCGCGCGCGCGCTCGCCAGGTAGGCCTTCTCCTTGACGGTCAGGCCCTCCTCGCTGCCCACCGCCGCCAGCGTCGCGCGCCCCGCGGCCACGTCCTCTTCGCCCCACAGCGGATGGTTGTGCGCCATCGCGTCTCCCCAATGCGCCATCGCGCAGCGCGGATCGCCCTTGACCGCCGCCTGGAACTCGCCGTGCGCGCGGTCGTACATGAACGAGTGCAGCGCCAGCATCCCGTCGTTGAACTTCTTTTTGCACACCGCGTTGCCGGTGACCGGAAACGACAACGCGCCCATCTGCGACACGCCGAGCACGCCCACGAGCAGGAGGGTAAACATCGCGAGAGCCTACTACCCGCTGACCTTCTCCGCCAACCGTGCGAGCACCGCCGGCAGATCGGGCGCCTCGTCGACGACGGCGGCGATCGGATCGTCGACCAGCTTGGCGATGCGCGCGGCGGCGCTGCGCAGGGTGAAGCGTGCGGGGTCGAGGCGCCGGGTCACCTCGGACCACTTAAGCGGCATCGAGACCATCGCGCCGGGCACCGGGCGCGCGCTGAGCGGTGCGGCGAGCAGCTTGCCGTGCCCGTTCTGCAGGTAATCGAGGTACACGCGCCCGCCGCGCTTGCCGATCACGCGCTCGACGGTGGCGATCTTGGGGATGCGCTCGGCGATCACGCGCGAGAGCAGCTCGCCGATGGTGCGGCACTGCTCGAACGTGCACGCGCGGCCGAGCGGCAGCATCACGTGCAGGCCGGTGGAGCCGGAGGTCTTCGGGTAGGCGGGCAGCTCGAGCTCGTCGCACAGCGCGCGGATCGCCAGCGCGACCGCGACCACGTCGGTGAACGGCGCGCCCTTGGGATCGAGATCGAGGATGCACCAGTCGGGGCGCTCGAGCGAGGTCACGCGGCTGCCCCAGATGTGCAGCGGGATGGTGCCGAGGTTGATGAGATAGAGCAGCGCCTCGACGGTGTCGCAGATGAAGTAGTCGATCTCGCGGCTGGCGCTCTCGCTCCACATCCGCTCGGTGCGCAGCCAGGCCGGCGCGAACACCGGCGCGTCCTTCTGGAAGAACGACTTCCCGGTGATGCCGTCGGGATAGCGCGTGAGCACCACCGGCCGATCGCGCAGGTAGTGCAACAGCCACGGCGAAGCGGCGCGGTAGTAGTCGATCAGATCGCCCTTGGTCAGCTTCTCGTCGGGCCAGAAGATCTTGTCGAGGTTGGTGAACGACACCGTGCGCTCGATGGGCGCGGGCGGCGGCGGAGGCGGCGGTGAATCGAGGCCCGCGCCGCCGGAAGATGGTGGCGGCTCGCACTCTTCGATGCGCTTGTCCTCGCGAAAGCGCAGGAACACCGGCTGCCGCAAGGAGCCGTCGGCGGTCCACTCCTTGTAGCGCACCTCGACGATCTGGCGCGGCTCCGACCACACGTGTCCCGCGCCGGTCGGTCCCGGACCCTCGAACGGCGGGTTCTTGCGCGCGTGCGCATCGAGCGAGCTGCGCAGCTCCTCGAGCTGCTCGTCGGACAGCCCGCTGCCGACGCGTCCGGCGTAGCGCAGCGCGGTGCCGTCGTACACCGCCAGGTGCAGCGCGCCCACGCCCACGCGCCCGCGCTTGGGCTCGGTGTAGCCGACGACCACGAAGTCGCCGGTCTTGTCCACGCGCACCTTGATCCAGTCGGCCGAGCGGCCGGCGCGGTACGGCGAATCGGCGCGCTTGCCGACGATGCCCTCCAGGCCCATCTCGCGCGCCGCCGCGAACATCTCCACGCCCGTCCCCTCGAGGTGATCGCAGTAGTGCAGCGGGCCGACCTTGGGCAGGAGCGTCGCCAGCAGCGCCTTGCGCGTGTGCAGCGGCAGCGCGCGCAGATCGTAGCCCTCGAACGCGAGCAGATCGAACAGGTGCAGCACCGCCGGCAGCTCGATCGTCGCGCGCTCGATGTCGGAGGTGCGCGTGAGCTGCGTCCGTCGCTGCAGGCGCTGGAACGACGGCCGCCCCTGTGCGTCGTGCACCACCACCTCGCCGTCCATCACCAGCTCGCCGACCGGCAGCGCGGCCAGCGCGCGCGCCACGTCGGGAAACAGCGCGGTCGAATCGCCGCCGCGCCGATAGAGCAGCTTGGGCTTGCCGTTCTCGCGCGCCGCCAGCAGGCGAAACCCGTCGTACTTGATCTCGAACAGCCAGCCCGCGCGCGAGAACGGCTCCTCGCGCGGCTCGGCCAGCATCAGCTCCACCTCGCCCACGCGCAGCGACTTTTTCTTGCAGCCGAGCCGCCCCAGCTCGTCACGCAGGCGCTGCGCGCGCACGCCACGCTCGCGCATCTCCTCGACGGTGAGCCCGGATAAGATCGAGGTCTCGGGCGGCTCCGCAGATCCGGCGTACGCGTCGCGGTGCTTGATCAAGAGCCAGTCCTTGACCGACCGCTTGGTGCGCACCAGCGTCCACACGCCCTTGAGCTTCCAGCCCGCGAGCTCGAACAACAGCTTGCCCTTCTTCATCCCGGCGTCGAAATCCTCGAGCGGCGTCCACAGCCCGCGGTCCCACAAGATCACCTCGCCGGCGCCGTAGTTGCCCTCGGGGATGATGCCCTCGAAGTTCGCGTAGTCGACCGGGTGATCTTCCACGTGCACCGCGAAGCGCTTCTCCTTCGGATCGAACGACGGACCCTTGGGCACCGCCCACGACACCAGCACGCCGTTCCACTCCAGCCGAAAGTCGTAGTGCAGCCGCGTCGCTGCGTGCTTCTGCACCACGAACAGTTGGCTGCCGGTTTCGCCCTCGCGTCCGAACGGCTCGGGCGTAGAACCAGCCTTGCGCTTCGCCCGGTACTTATCGAGCGGCATGTAGGGAATTAGCGCACATTAACGATTTGATCTAGGATACTCAACATGGCAGCTCGCGCGATGGGCTCAGCGACCGTTTCCTTCGGCCTGGTTTCGATCCCGATCAAGATGTACTCGGCGACCGAAGCGGGGTCGAGCATCTCGTTCAACCTGTTGCACAAGGACTGCGGCTCGCGCCTGAAGCAGCAGTACCTGTGTATCAAGGACGGCTCGGTGGTCGAACGCGCCGACATGGTCAAGGGCTACGAGTTCTCCAAAGATCAATACGTCACCTTCACGCCCGAGGAGCTGAAAGAGCTCGAGGAGAAGGCGACGCAGACGATCGAGATCACCGAGTTCGTGCCGGCCACGCAGGTCGACCCGGTGTACTTCGACAAGGCCTACTACCTCGGGCCCGACAAGGGCGGCGAGAAGGCGTACCGGCTGCTCGCGCGCGCGATGAAGGACAGCGGGCGGACCGCGCTCGCCAAGTATGCGGCGCGCGGCAAGCAGTACCTGGTGATGCTGCGCCCGGGCGAGGACGACAAGCTGGTCATGCAGCAGCTGCGCTACGCCGACGAGGTGCGCTCCGCCAAGGACATCCCTATAGCCGACGGCGAGGTGCGCGAGCAGGAGCTCAAGCTGGCGATGCAGCTGATCGATCAGATCTCGCACGAGACCTTCAACCCGGCGGCGTACGAGGACGAGGTGCGCAAGCGTATCCAGGAACAGATCGAGCGCAAGGTGGCGGGCCAGGAGATCGCGATCTCGCCGGCGGAGGCGCCCAAGGCGCAGATCATCGATCTGATGGAGGCGCTCAAGGCGTCGCTGGGCAAGAAGTCCGAGGCGCCCGCGCTCGCCGCCAAGCCGGCCAAGCGCGCCGAGCCCGCGGCCAAGAAGAAGAAGTCCGCGAAGGACTAGTGTACTCCGCCAAGGAAGTTGCTCAGCTCTTGCGGCTCACCCTCGGACAGGTGCGCTCGTACGTGCGCGCCGGGTTCCTCGAGCCGGTGCGCGGGGCGCGCGGCGAGCTGGTGTTCAGCTTTCAGGATCTGGTGCTGTTGCGCACCGCCAAGGGATTGATGGACGCGGAGATCGCGCCGAGGCGGGTCAAGCGGGTGCTGAGCAAGCTGCGCGATCAGCTGCCGACCGGGAGGCCGTTGACCGGCCTGGCGATCTCGGCCGAGGGCAACGAGGTGGTGGTGCGCGACGGGCGCGCGCGCTGGAATCCGGAAGACGGCCAGGGGCTGTTCGATTTCGAGGTGGCGACGCTCGCGCTCAAGGTGGCGCCGATCCTCGAGCGCGCGGCGAAGAAGGCGATCGCCGGCGAGGCGGAAAAGACCATCGACGACTGGTTCGAGCTGGCGCTCAACCTCGAGGTCTCGGCGCCGTCGGATGCGCGCGATGCGTACCGGCGCGCGGTCGAGCTCGATCCGTTGCACGCGGACGCGCACGTCAACCTCGGGCGCCTGCTGCAGGAGGCCGGCGAGCTGGACGCGGCCGAGGCGCACTACCGGCAGGCGATCGACGCGCAGCCCGAGCACGCGATCGCCTGGCTCAACCTGGGCGTGCTGCTCGACGGCGCGGGCAAGCTAGATCTGGCGGTGGGCGCGTATCAGCGCGCGCTCGAGAGCGATCCCTCGTCGGCGGACGCGCACTACTACGTGTCGCGCGTGTACGAAAAGCTCGGCCAGCAGACCGCGGCGCTGCGGCACTTGAAGGCCTATCGCAAGCTGACACAGGGCCGATGATGCGCGCGACTGCGATCCTGCTGCTCCTGTCGGGCTGCTATGTGCCGCATCGGTATGTGATCGACGCGGGCGACTTCGAGCGGGTGCGGGTGACGCCGCCCGAGGTTGTGAACGCAACGCGCGTGAAAGATGGCAAGGCGGTGCACCTGCGGGCGAGCACGTTGTTGCTCGATACTGCCGAGCCGCAAGCGACTACGCCGGCGACGCCTCCGAGGATTGTCATCAAGTCGCGCGCCAAATCGCAGATGCTGCTCGCAGGGCACCTGCTCACCTGGATCGGATCGGCGATCTCGATCACCGGAACGTTGCTCTATCTGATCCCGAGCACCGACACGCTCAAGACCACCGGGCTGATCCTGGCGCCCTCGGCGGAGCCGCTGATGATCACCGGGACCGTGTTGTGGGTGCTGAGCTTGATCCGCCACCCGCAGGAAGTGCCCTGACCACCACCGGCACCGAGAAGTCGAAGCGGTAGGTCCCGTCGGCGGCCTCGAGCGCGAGCACGAAGTCGAGCGCCGGGCCCAGCTCGGCGAGCGCGGCCGGATCGACGGCGATCGAGAAGCGCGCCTCCGCGTCGAGGTCGCCGAAGAAGGTCTGCTTGCGCCCGTCGCGCGCGCGCGGCAAGAAGACCGCGACAACGCGCCTGGCCGAACGCGTCGCCCGGCCGCGAAGGGTGAGGGGCGCGGTGAAGCGGCGCGCGGGAACGTCGGACTCGAGCGCGATCCCGTTCTCGGAAAACGTGTCGCGCGGCAACGTCGACGGCGGCAGCACGATCGCGCGCGGCCGCACCAGCTGACCCTGGCGCGGGACGCCGTCGCCCGCGACGTTGGCGAAGCACGCCGGCTGCGAGCGGTTGCGATGATCGATCACCGCGAAGTGCAGGTGCGGCTCGCTGGTGAAGCCGGAGTTGCCCGAGCGGGCGATCGGCTCGCCGCGGGTCACGGTCTCGCCCTCGGCGACCAGCGCGCCGCCCGGCGACAGGTGCTGGTACACCGAGAAGCGCGCGCCGCCGTGATCGATCACCACCAGGTTGGCGCGCTCGTCGAGCGCATGATCCGGCCGCCCCTCGGCGAACTGATCGATCACCTCCGCCACCACGCCGTTGGCCGCCGCGGTCACCGCGGTCCCTACCGGCATGCGAAAGTCCCACGCGTAGCGATAGCGCCCGGTGTGGCTGAACGCGCCGTCGTTCCCCTGGATCACCAGGCGCGCCTCCCCCGACTGAAACGGCAGCCGCAACGCGCATTTTTCGGGATGCGCGCAGCCGGCGAGCAGGGCCAGGCACAGCCAGGCTTTCATTTTCCGCCCGCCAACGACGCGGCGCCGACCCATAAAAAGCCGGGCGTGAACAGGAGCAGATCGGCGGCGGCGGTGGGCCAGGCCTGCCACTGCACCGCGCGCACGCCGAGCGCCAGGTACCCGAGGCCGAGCAGCACCTCGAGCATGGAGAGGATCTGACGCGGCGGGCGATAGGTCGCCGCCAGCGAGCCGGCGGTCTTGGGCGTGCGCACGAACTCGGCGGCGCCTGTCGAGAAGACGCCGCGCAAGAGCGCCAGCGTGAGCGCGATCGAGAGGCCGAGCGAGAGCACCAGCACCACCGGCGCCCACGCGAACCCGCCGAGCGGCGAGCGGCCGAGGCGCCGCAGCGTGGCGGCGTAGTACGCGCCCACCGCCAGCCACAGCCAGGCGAGCACCGCCGGCCACGCCCACGGCACGCTCACGCGCGGCTGAACCAAGCCGAGCTGCAGGGCCGGCAGCCACAGCGCGAGCAGCACCAGGTACGGCTGGCGCGCGTGCCGCAACAGGTGCCCGAGCATCGACAGCCGCGCACCGGCGGGCGCGCTGCCGCCGAGCACGCGTCGCCCGAGCGCGCGCAAGACCTCGCCCGAGCCGCGCACCCAGCGCTCTTGTTGCGCGCGGAACGCCGCCATCGTCGACGGCAGCTCGGTCTGCACCACGACCTCGGGCAGCGTGCGGCCGGAGAGGCCGGCGAGCTGCACGCGATACGACAGATCGAGATCTTCGGTCACCGACGCGCCCGCGCCACGCCCGAGCCAGCCGCCCGCGGCCTCGAGCGCGCGCTTGCGCCAGATGCCGCTCGTGCCGTTGAACTGCACCGGCTTGCCGAGCGCCGACAGCCGCGATTGCTCGACCACGAACAGCGCGTGCAGGATGATCGCCTGCACGCCCGTGAGCAGGCTCTTGCGCTCGTTGTCGAAGCTCCAGCGCGCCTGCGTGAACGCCACCTGCGCGTCGTCGAGCAGCGGCGGCAGCAGCCGGCGGATCAGGTCGGGCGCGGGCACGCAGTCGGCGTCGAGCAGCAGCAGATACTCGCCGCGCGCGCGTCCGAGCGCGTGCTGCAGCGCGCCCGCCTTGTACCCCGCGCGCCCTTCGCGGCGGATCACCTGCGCGTCGTGCCCGGCGGCGCGCAGCTCGGTCGCGACCCGATCGACCAGCGCGACGGTCTCGTCGTCGGAGTCGTCGAGCACCTGCACCTCGAGTCGATCGCGCGGCCAGTCGAGCGCGCACGCCGCGCGCAACACGCGCTCGGCCACGTAGCGCTCGTTGCGCAACGCAAGCTGCACGGTCACCACCGGCGGCGCCGCGAGCTCGGCGGGCGAACCCGGCGACGGCAGCCGCCGCCCGAACGCCCACGCCGCGGAGCGCAACAGGTGAACCCCGCCCGCCACCAGCAGCAGCCACAGCCCCGCCTGCAAGCCCGCCAGCAGCCACTCGAGGGTCACGCGCAGCACGGGCATCGCACCGCAAACATAGTACATTCACGCAAGCGATGGGCATCTCCGACGAGGTGGCGTGGTGGGCGTTCTTCCTGCCCCGGCAGGGCGTGCAGGCCCTCGCGCGCCGCTTGCCGCTGGCGGCGATCCGCGATCGCCTGCCGCGCGTCCTCGGCGAGCGGCTGCGAATGGGCTTGTACCCGGCGCGCGTCACCGACGCGCAGGCGGTCGAGTGCGCGCGCAGCCATGCGGCGTGGGGAACGCCTGCAACGCTCGATGCCACGCGCCCGGTGCGCTACCAGGCGCCGCCGCGCGTCAGCATCCTCATGGTCACCTACGGCAACCTCGAGCTCACGCGGCTGTGCCTGGCCTCCGTGCAACGGGCCGCCGGAGCGACGCCGTTCGAGCTGATCGTCGTCGACAACCATTCATTCGAGGGCGAGGGCGACGGCACCGTCGAGTGGCTGCGCGCGCAGCGAGGCCTCCTGCCGCTCGAGGTGATCGCCAACGACGACAACCGCGGGTTCGCGCCCGCCAACAACCAGGCGGCGGCGATCGCGCGCGGCGAGCTGCTGGTGTTCCTCAACAACGACACGGTGGTCACGCCCGGCTGGCTCGAACGGCTGATCGCGCCGCTCGATCGTGATCCGTCGATCGGCCTGATCGGCCCAGTCACCAACTCGTGCGGCAACGAGGCGCAGCTCGGCACGCACTACGCGGATCTCGACGGCATGTTCCGCTTCGCCGCCGAGTACACCGCCGCGCACGCCGGTGTCACCGACGAGCTGCCCATGCTCACGCTGTTCTGCGCCGCCATGCCGCGCGCTCTCTATCGCGAGCTCTCGGGCCTCGACGAGCGCTATCAGGTAGGCATGTTCGAGGACGACGATCTGGCGATGGCCGTGCACCGCCGCGGCCGCCGCGTGGTGCTCGCGCGCGACGTGTATGTTCATCACTACGGCGGCGCCGCCTTCTCGCGTCTGGCGCCGGCCCGCTACCTGCGCATCTGGTGGCAAAATCGCCGCCGCTTCGAGGCAAAATGGGGAGTCAGATGGCAGAAACGTTGAACTGGAACCGCAACACGCCGTGGGTCGATTCGCCGTTCTTCACCGAGCTGCTCGCGGCCGCGGAGCTCGACGAGCCGTCGCGCGCGTTGGTGCGCGGCTTCGCCGAGAACGGCTACGTGATCGTCGACACCGGCCTGCCCGAAGCGACGCTCGACGCGGTGGTCCGCGATCTCGAGGGCAAGTATCACCCGGGCACCGCCGCCTACGCCGATCACACGCGCATCCAGGACGCCTGGTCGCTGAGCGCGGCGGTCAAGCAGGTCGCCACCTGGCCGAAGATCCTCGAGACGCTGTCGCTCCTGTATCGCCGCCGGCCGATCCCGTTCCAGACCTTGAACTTCCGCGTCGGCTCGCAGCAGCGCACGCACTCCGACACCATCCACTTCCACTGCTTCCCGGCGCGCTTCATGTGCGGCGTGTGGTTGGCGCTCGAGGACGTGGGCGCCGACAACGGCCCGCTGCGCTACTACCCGGGCAGCCACAAGCTGCCGATCTTCGACCTGCACGATCTGGGCGTGACCGCGAGCCGCCAGAAGGGCCTGTACGAGCACTACGTCGAGTACGAAGACTTCATCGAGGCGCTGATCGCCGCGCGGCAGCTCAAGCCGGTCGAGATCGACGTGCGCCGCGGTCAGGCGCTGTTCTGGGCGGCGAACCTGTTGCACGGCGGCAGCCCGATCCGCGATCCGTCGCGCACGCGCCACACGCAGGCCACGCACTACTACTTCGACGGTTGCAGCTACTACACGCCGCTCGCCTCCGACCTCGCGCTCGGGCGCATCGAGCCGCGCGCGGTGTTCGACATCACCGACGGGCGGCGCGTGGAGCCGGTGTACAACGGCGTGCCCCTGTCGCGCCTGTCGCTACGCGTCCGTTCCCTGCTGGCGCGCGTCGACAAGCTGCTCCCATAGATCGCGCGCGCGGATCAGCGACGGCACCAACGGTCCGAGCGTCTTGTGCAGCGCGAGCGCCACGCCCAGGTTGAACTCGACCATGTTGGTGGTGTCCCCGCGCAAGAGCACGCCCAGGTGCGTGCCGATCATCAGCTGCGGCGCGTTCCACAGGCGATCGGCGAACAGGTCGACCACCCGCTTCTGGGCGCGCGGCAGCGACGAGAAGCGCAGCTCGAGGACGGTGCGGTAGAGCTGCAGCTTGCGATACTCGGTGTAGTAGAGCGGAACGACGGTGAGCAGCTTCTTCAGGCGATCCGGCCGCACCACCAGGCCGAGCAGCTTGCCGGCGTGATCGGACAGCGCCTTCCAGGTGCTGACCGAGTCGAACGCGGTGTGGCCGATCACGTTTCGGCCGTGCTGCGTGTAGTCGTAGAGCGGCGCATCGATGTAGTCGAGCCCGCCGAGCAGCATCGACACCACCGCCAACCAATGGTCGTGGAAGCTCGACTCCACGTACGCGGGAAACGGCAGCGCCTTGTCGAGCACCGCGCGGCGGAAGATCGACGCGGCGCCGGTCACCGTGTTGGCCACCAGCAGCGTGGCCAGCGAGCGATAGTTGTTGCGCCGCTTGGCCCAGTAGGTGTCGGAGATCGGCCGCCGCTCGACATCGACCAGGCGCATGTCCGAATAGACCAGCTGCACGTCGCCGGTGAGCCGCTCGAGCCCGCGCGCCAACTTGTCGGGGTACCACTCGTCGTCTTGATCGCACAGCGCGACCCACTTCGCCGACGCCGGCACGTTGCGCAGGCAGCGCTCGAAGTTGCGATAGAAGCCCAGGTTGACCGCGTTGCGCGCGACCACGAAGCGCGGGTCGGCGCCGCACACGCGCTCGATCTCGGCGAACACCTCGGGCCGCGAGCGGTCGTCTTGCACGAAGCAGGTCCACTCGCGAACTGTCTGCGCGCGCAGCGAATCGATCTGCCGGCGGAACAGCGTCAGGTCGGGGTTGTAGGTGGTGAGGCAGATCGCCAGCGGCGCCGCGCGCTCGTCGATGGGCGGAGCGCGGCGCACCAGGGCGAGCTGGTGGTCCACCAGCGTGTGGGTGTCGCCGCCGCGCATCTCCAGCGACAGGCGCAGGCGATAGCTGCGCCCCGCCAGCTCCGGACCGATCGGAATGGGCAGCCAGAAACCGCTCGCTACGCCCCCGCCGGCGCGCTCGCGATCGATGTCCCAGCGCACGTCCTTCGAGTGGGGCAGCCGCCAGCGCAGCTCGCCCAGCTCGACGACGAAGTGCGCGTCGCGCGCGGCCGGCGTCGCGGTCCAGCCGCGCAACAGCAGCACCGTCCCGTCGCCCACCTCGAGCTCGTCGGGCGGGCTCTCGTCGAGCCCGAAGCACAGGGTCGTCACAAGATCCGCTCGCAGAAGCGCGGCCGATAGGCGACCTGCAGCGACAGGTTCGGATTGTAGTAGGGATCGGCGTCGAGCTGCGCGGCCCAGCGCTCGCGCAAGAATTCGTCCTCGACCAGGTTGGAGCTTCGGCCGCGGCTCGCCGAGGTGTGGTGGATCAGCTCGGCGTGCGGCGTGTACACCACCAGGTAGCCCGCGGCGCGCAGCCGCAGGCACAGATCCACGTCGTTGAAGCTGATGCAGAAGCGCGCCGCGTCCATGCCGCCGACCTCGCGATACAGCGCGCGCCGGATCATCGCGCACGCGGCGGTGACCGCGCTCACGTTGCGCACCGCCAGCACCTCGCCGCCGTAGCCGGCCGCGGTCGACGCCCCGGCGCCGCCGTCGGGCCAGCCATCGAACGGGTGCCCGGCCAGCCCGGCCAGCCCGACCACCACGCCGGCGTGCTGCAGGCTTCCGTCGGGATAGAACAGCCGCGCGCCGGCGATCCCCACCTCGGGCCGCTGCGCGTGCTCGAGCAGCGCTTCGATCCAGTCGCGGTTGAGCACCTCGGTGTCGTTGTTGAGCAGGAGCAGCAGCTCGGCCTCGGTCTGCTCCGCGGCGAAGTTGTTGATCGCCGCGAAGTTGAAGCGCTCCGGATAGTGCAACACGCGGATCGCGGGATCGCCCGCCAGCGTGCGCAGGTAGGCGAGCGTGGCCGGATCGTCCGAGCCGTTGTCGACCGCGAGGATGTGGTAGTTGCGATAGCTCGAGCGCTCGCGCACGCTGGCGATGCACCGCTCGAGCAGCTCGACCCGGTTGCGGAACGGGACCACGATCGCCACGCTCGGCTGGCCGCGGATCGTCCGCCGCACCGCGACCGACATGGGCCCGGCCAGGCCCGGCTCCGCGCTCGCGTCCAGCCCGCGGCGCTCGATCGCGGCGGTCACCACGTCGATCCACTCGCGCGAGGCGGACGCCGGTCCCGGCAGGCGCCGCTGGTAGAGCAGCTCGGGCAGGTGCAGCGGCGTGCCGTGCTCGGTGAGTCGCAAGGTCAGGTCGTACAGCGCCGCAGCGGGCGACAGCCCCGCACGCAGGCCGCCCAGCCCGTCCGCGAGCGCGCGGCGAAACAGCGTGAGCTGGCCGGTGTACGGCAAGGAGAGCAGCGTGTCGGGCGACCAGTCGGGCTTGAAGCGCGGGCGCAGCGGGGCGCCGCCGGCATCGAGCAGTCCCTCGTCGGTGTACAGCAGCGGCGCGCTCGGACGATCGATCAGCGCGCCCACCGACCGCTCGAGCGCGCGCGGCAAGAGCGCGTCGCCGGGCAGCACCAGCGCGACCAACTCGCCGCGCGCCGCGCGCAGCATCTCGGGCAGCTCGCCCACCGCCACCAGCTCCCAGTTGCGATACGACTGCCGCTCGATCGACGCCATCGTGAACCCACGCCGGGCCAGCGGCCCCGCCGGCACCAGCACGCTGACCAGCGGCTGAGCGCGCGGTTCACCCGGCTCGGGCTGCACGCGCGGCCCGACGTCCCGCTCGCGCTCGGCGATCCACACCCGGTAGGCCGCCTCGTCGGTGCGCCCGAGCAGCCGGCCCACCTCGGTGCGCACCGCCTGGGCCGTCCGCTTGAGGATCTCCCCGTACCGCCCGCGCATCAGCAGCGCCCGGGCATAGCGGAGCTGAGCCTTTCGCTCCTCGCGCATCTCGCCGGGAAAGATACACGAGAAGCCTCACCGTCGGGTCGGGACACCTGAGTTATGCCGCCAGCGCATGATGTCGACGAGGCGAACTTCGGGGGTGACGGCCATCCCTGCCGGTGCGTTTTGCGCATGCTAAGATTCGCTGGGGCCCTGCATGAAGCTGAGCGCGGTGAATTGCATCCTTCTGATCGCGCTTGCGGTAGCGGTTGGCTGCGCCCCTTCTGCCCCCCCGAGCCTCAGTCTGGTCGCGGGGGCCTTCGGAAGCCTGGATGGCACCGGCGCGGCTGCCCGGTTCACGAGTCGGTCCAACGATGCCGGTGGTATCGCAACCGACGGCGCTGGAAGCCTCTACGTCGCCGACTCGAACGCCATTCGAAAGGTCCTGTTGGCAACCGGGCAGGTGACCACGATCGCAGGTACACCGGGCACGCTCGGCCATGCGGACGGCACGGGCGCCGCCGCGCGGTTCGGTGATCCCTGCTGTCTCACCACTGACGGCGCGGGAAACCTCTACGTCTTCGACGAGGGCATTCGAAAGGTGACGCTGTCAACCGGCGAAGTGAGCACGGTGGCGGTCGCCCCGCCCGGCAACGGGGTGTTCGCCGGTCCCAGCGGGCTCGCCACCGATGGCCTGGGCAATCTCTACGTAGCCGACAACTTCTTCGCCAACACGGGCACCGGCAATACGATCAAGAAGGTTGTGCTGGCGACGGGCGAAGTGACCACGCTCGCGGGTGACATAATGAGCTCCGGCAGCGCGGACGGCACAGGCGCAGCCGCTCGTTTCTCCGACCTGGGCGGCCTTGCGAGCGACGGTGCTGGCAACCTCTACGTTGCGGACGTGGGCAACGGCGCGATTCGGAAGGTCGTCGTTGCAACCGCAACGGTGACCACGGTGGCCACCGGCTTCGACCTGTCCTCGCTCTCCGACGTCGCGGCCGATGGCATGGGCAATCTCTATTTCACCGATGGGCTCAACACGATTCAGGCGGTGGTGCTGGCGACCGGCGCCGTTACTACGCTCGCTGGCACCCTGACGCTGCGGGGCAGCGGCGACGGCATCGCGATGGCCGCCCGCTTCAACGATCCGGGAAGCGTCGCGCTCGACGGCGCTGGCAATCTGTTCGTAGTCGACGTTCAAAATGACACCATCCGGAAGGTGGTGGTGGCGACGGGTGTGGTGACCACGTTGGCCGGCCGCCCGCCCGACAGCGACGGAGTCGGCGCCGCCGCCCGTCTTGCTGCTCCTCGCGGCGTCACCAACGATGGTGCCGGCAACCTCTATGTCGCCGACACCGGAAACCTGACGATCCGGAAGGTCGTCCTCGCGACGGGCGCTGTGACCACCCTGGCCGTGAGCACCGCCGACTGCGGGACGGCGAACGAAGACCCCAGCAGCCCTTGCCTGCTCACGCCTTTCGACGTCGCGACCGATGGTGGAGGCAACCTATACGTAGCGGACCGCTCGACCGTCTGGCGGGTCGTCCTGGGGACGGGGACGGTAATCAGGCTCGCCGGCTACCCGGGTAACACCTGCTTCACCCTGGTATGCAGCAAAGATGGGACCGGCGAGGACGCTCAATTTTCGTTTGATTCTCCGCAGGGCATCGCGGCGGACGGCGCCGGCAATCTCTATCTCACCGATACCAGCAACGATACGATCCGGAAGATCACGCTTGGAACGGCGCTGGCATCGACTGCCGAGGTGAGCACGCCGGCTGGCAGCGCGGGCGTACTTGGCAGCGCCGACGGGTTCGGCTCCGCCGCCCTATTCAATCATCCTATCGGGGTGACGAGCGATCGAGGTGACGACGTCTACGTCGCCGACACCGAAAACAGCACGATCCGCAGGCTCGTGCTGGCGACGGGCGCGGTCACCACGCTGGCCGGCGTTGCGGGTGTGACGGGAAGCACGGACGGAACCGGCACCGCCGCCCTGTTCAACCATCCCGTCGGTGTGACCGCCGATCGCGCCGGCAACCTGTACGTCGCCGACACCGGCAACAGCACGATCCGGAAGATCGTGCTCGCGACCGGCGCGGTGACGACCTGGGTGGGCGTGCCCGGTCAAGTGGGCGTACAGCTGGGCCGGCTACCAGCCGGGCTCGAAGCGCCCACGGGCGTCTCGGCGCTCCCGGATGGCTCTCTCATCATCGCCGACGGGGACGCAGTTCTGATGTTGAAATAGTCGGTCCAAGGGATCGACTCCGGAGATCTCGCGGTCAGCGGCGGCGAAAGGTCAGCGTGGGGCGGTCGGGGTTTTGCTGTTGATACGAAGGGCTCGGAAAGCGCTTCTCGGCCAACGCGAACCCGCATTCTTCCATGGTGCGGCAAACGTCCGCCTCCAGGAGCCACAGGCTTCGCGGGTTGTCGATCGAGGCCCAGATATGGACCTTCGCCTTCTCCTCGGCGGTCACGTTCGAGGCGTGCTCCACGATCTCTCGCCCGCGATAGGTATGCCCCTCGAGCTCGTATTGCTTCATCTCGGAGAGCGGGAGAACGGATCTGTCGATGTCCTCGTAGGCAAAGTGGCTGTCGATGATCACCAGGCCGGTCGCTCGTCGCGCCACGTCGCGCAAGAATCGAACGCAGTCGGGAAAGTCGAGGTGATAGAGGATTCCGGCGCACAGGACGATGTCGAATTGCCCCAGGTCTGGGGGGATGGCTCGAACGTCGCCCTGCACGAAGCGGCAATTGCCGAGGTCGAGCATGCGCCGCGAAAACTCCGCCTTGGCGAGATGAGCCTCGCGGATCTCCAAGCCGACCGTCTCATGCCCCTTGCGCGCGAATTCGATGGCGAACAGCCCTTCGAGGCAGGCGAGGTCGAGAATGCGTCCTGGCCGTCCGGCAGATGCGTAGTCCTTGATCAGCGCGGCGAAAAAGTCGACCCGCCACTGCTGCCAGAGACCGTTGTCGAGCGTGCTCACGCCCTGGCCGAGGTCGATGTCGTGCGCAGTCCAGGCTCCGTACCGTTCGACGACGCGGTTGCGTTCGGCAAGAATTTCTTCGCGTGTGGCCATGCTTCCCCCGGTGATCAACCCGCACCGGTTGCAGAGATGCACACCCAGTTTCGAGGCGCGCGCGCCACGTGTTGCGCGCGGAGCCAGAGCTCCGACGCCGGCGTAGCCCGACGCCGACGCGGATCGACGCGTACCACATCGCGGTCGCCGAGCACGACTTGCAGCGGGGCGATGGCCGCCTCGGGCAGCGAGACGGAGGCGCCGTGCCGATGCATCGCGAACGCGAGCGCGCCGGCCTCGAGGATGGACACGTCGAGCGCGACGGAAAGTGCGCTCAGCGCATCCGGCAACCGCTGAGGAAGGTCCAGCTCCCTGAATCGCGCATGGACGACGCCGGACGCACGCGCCTGGCTTCGCTGGTGAATCAGGGAAACCGACGATTTCGAGACGGTGTACCGGTACAGCGATTCTTCGATCATCGCGGGCTTGAAGAAGCGCAGCCAGCTACCCCACAACGCAAAATCCTCGCAGTGCGAATACAGCGCGTCGTACGGATAGCCGCCGAGCAATCGATAAATGTCGGCTCGCGCGACGACGCTTCCGTGAGGAAACGGACAGCCCACCTCGACGAAGAATCGCAGAATGCCATTCCAATCTCCCGGACGAATATGCTGATCGATGACCGCGTCGTGCTCGTCGACGCGGGTCATGCCCGTGCCGACGATCGTCAGATCCGGATCGGCGACGAACCGGGCCAGCTGCTTCTCGATCTTGCCGTCACACCAGGTGTCGTCGGCGTCGAGCCTGGCGATGAGCTCGTAGCGCGCGGCGCGCAAGCCGACGTTCAGGGCGGTGACGGCGCCCCGGTTTCGCGGACAGCGCAGCCACTGCACGCCCGCGGCCGAGGCGCCCAGCGCCTGCGCGTGCTCGGAGACTGGAGTTGGGCTTCCGTCATCGACGACGATGATCTCGAACTTTCCGGGATAGGTCTGATCCTGGGCGGATTCGAGCGCGCGACGGAGCCACTGGATCTGGACGGTCGTCGCCTCGGCCAGATAGACCGGAATGACAACGGAGGTGCTGAGCTCCTCGATCGCGTCGAGCTTCATTGCCGTGGGGGCCGTCGAACGTCGAGGCCGAACGCCTGCATGGTGTCGTAGACATAGTCGACCTCGGCGTCTTGCAGCGGCGGCCGGTCCCGCATCTTGAAGTCGACCAGATCTCGGAAGAACGCGCCGGGTCCGAGCGCCGTCGCCACGAGCAATCCGCGCGCCGACAGCCGCGCCTGACACACGTCGAAGTGTGTCGGGTCTTGCCGGATTGGGGAGTTCCCGTCTCCGATGAGCCGAAACTCGGACAAGGTCTCATCGAGAACCTGGAAGCGAAGGCCCGCCTCGAGAAGGGACAGAAGAAAATCCCAGTCTTCCAGGTAGTGCATGTCCTCGCGGAGCCTGATGCGGCTGCTCAGAAAGGTCGCCGTGCGTACGACGTAGGCATTGATCGGAATGAAGTTGGCGGCCACCAGGCAGCTCGTCGGCAAGGGCGGATACATCGATGCGATGCGGCCCTTCCCGTCGCGCGCGTTGGTTCTGCCGAACGCGACGTCCGCCCCCGCCAGCGACAAGGTCCGGCTCAGCCGTTCCGCGAAGGTTGGATAGAGGATGTCGTCGTCGTCCAGCGAGCAGAAGAAGTCGAAGTCCTTGGCGTTACGCTCGAGATGATCGAGCGCGACGTTCAGTGGATATCCGCGCCTCCGCGCGAGATCGGGTGCGTGCAAGAGTACGGCCTTGAGCGACTGCTCGCCGAGCCACCGTCTGAGGATCTCGAGCGCCTCGACGCCGCCATGGACGACCACGCAGGCGGTCACCGGAATCGTTTGATTGGCAATCGACTCGAGCGCTTCCTTGAGCAGCTCGAGCCGCTTGCCCTGCGTGCGCACGATGCACATGCCGCGCGGGGCGGCGGGCAGCGGAAGCGGATCGCTCCTCGACGGATCGGGCCAGCTCATCTCCACTGCGCGCTTCGCGATCGAGTAGCGGACCGCGTTCGCGATGCGTTCCTGCCGCGCGGCTCGTCCGACCGATTGCGACTGTTCGTGCCAGCGGTACGCGTACAGGTGCTCGGGGATCTGTAGCAACGGCTCCCGCATGGCCACCCGGAGCGCAAATTCGTAGTCCTGGCAGCCGGAGAAGCGCGGATCGTACGACCCGGCCTCACGAAACAGATCTCGGCGCGTGGCGACGAGGTGTCCGGCGATGTTCCCGAGCTCGAACAGCTTGGCCGACGGCGCGACCCGCCGGCGTCGGCGAATCTCGTCCTCGTTCTCGTCGATGTCCACCACCGACGCCGAGATGTAGCGGCAATGGGGAAACGTTCGGATGTAGTGGTCCAGCACCGAACAGGCCGGCGACAGCAGCATGTCATCGCAATCGAGCAGGACAATCCACTCGTGCTGCGCGGCAACCACGCCTTCGTTCAGCCGCACTGCGATCCCGCGGTTCTTGCCGTCACCGAGAATTCGAGTGAGCGCGCGCAGGTCATCGGGGATCATGGCCTCGATCTGCGCGCTGGACTTGCGCGGATCGTCGTTGACGATGATCCACTCGATCCGACGCTGTCCCGTCGCTACGAGATCGTGGGCACACAGCCGCGCCACGGACATGGCGCAGCGATGAAAGAACTCCTCATGCGCGTAGTAGGGAGTGACGATCGAATACGAGGGACGGTCGCTGCTCCGCGGGACTTCGGTATTCGGCGTCCGTGACGCGATGGACGACTCGACGGGCGCTGCCAGGCCGAACTTCAAGAGCAGAGACTCGCGGTCTGGTTGGGCCTGATCTTCGAGGAACCTCGAGAGGATTGCGCGCGTTTGCGCCACGTAGATCGCGTCGCCCGGATCTTCGATCGCGACGTTGGGGAGCAGCTCGGAGAGGGTCAATCGCCTGTTGCCGTACCAACCCTCCACGGGAGAACGCGTCACCTGATCGCGAAAACGAAAGGGCTTCGGGAGCGCGCCACGATTCAACACCCGCGACACCAGCCCGGTGACGAACCTGGATCGCGCCTGTCTCTTGAGATGTAGAACGAACGGATTTCGCGGAAGCTCCCACGGTCGCGGCTTGCCCGCGGTGCGCGCATCGAAGCTCGCGTTCGGACGACGACCCTCGTCGGCGCCGAACCGGACGTAATGTTCGATCGGTCCCAGCTCGCCATCCGCGACGTCGGGATATTGTTCCAGGTACCAATCCTCATCGAGCTCCCCGGCGACGCGCAGGTACTCGACATCGGCCCGGATCCCAGCTTCCTTGAGCGCGCTGACGCCGACCAGCGGTCGGCCCGTGAGGAGCCGCATCCAGCCGGGCTTTGCGGGCTCGGCCGAGGGGGAGCGCTTCACGGGTTCGGCCCCGTCTCCGGACGGGGGCCTGGACGGACGCTTGAGCACCTTTGCCAGCGCGTCGACCAGACTCTCCCGGAGCCGCCGCCGCTCGCCCTCGAAGGCAGCTTCGGCGCGGGCGCGACCCTCCCGTTCGTCCGCCAGGGCAGACGCCAACGCCGCCGACTCTTTCTGCAAGTCAGCGAGTTGGCGTTCCAGCTCGGGGTCCGAATCGCCTGTAGTGTCGCTTGGGTACGGCTTGCTCATCTCTACAATATTTTAGTCGAAGTCAAGGGCCTAGCGTAACTGTAAACCAAGACACAGAAGAGTACCTCCCGGCTCGCGGTTGCGCCAGCGGGCATTTTTTGCTATCGGTTCGCATGTTCAAGTTTTGGAGCCTGGTGATCGAGCCGATCCTGCGGGCGATTGGCGCGCGGCGCCTCGTCGAGATCGGGGTCGATTCGGGCGCCTGCACGCGGCACCTCCTCGAGTACAGCGCCGCTACCGGCGGACACCTCGACTACATCGACCCGGCTCCCCTGTTCGAGGTGGACGCAGCGCAGGCCCGATATGGCGCGTTCAGCACCTTCCACCGGTGCACGAGCCTGGAAGCGCTCCCGCGTCTTTCCGCGGCCGACGTCGTTCTCATCGACGGGGACCACAACTGGTACACCGTGCACCGCGAGCTCGAGCTGCTCGCTGAGAAGGCCGCCGAGACTGGAACCGGCTTCCCGTTGGTGCTCTTTCACGACGTCGCCTGGCCGTATGGCCGGCGCGATCTCTACTACGCGCCAGAGCGGGTCCCGGTTGCGCACCGCCAGCCCTACGCGCAGAAGGGAATGCGGCCCGGCGTGACCGAGCTGCTCGACAAGGGCGGCCTCAGCGCGCAGCTGTGCAACGCGCTGCGAGAGGGCGGTCCACGCAACGGCGTGCTCACCGCGGTGGAGGATTTCGTCGAGGAGTCGAAGGTCGGAACGCTGCAGGTGATCCCGATCCTCTACGGGCTGGGCATTCTCGTGCCCAAGCGGCTCGAGGGCCACGCGGCGTTGACGGCCGAGCTCCAGCGGTGGCAGAGCGAATCCGGGCTGAAGGTCCTGCTCGAGCTGCTGGAACGCGAGCGGACCGTCGAGCAGACCGACCTGCAAGGGGAGATTGTCCGGCTCAATGCCCTCCACGAAACGCTCGCGCGCCGCTCGGAGGAGCTGTCCAAGCTTCTCCAGGTAGAGCATGGCGCGGTGCTGCAACAGTATGCGGAGAGTGACCGGCTGAACGCAAAATGCGAGCGGCTGGCTTCCGAGGCCGAGCTGCACCGCCAGGACCGCGATCGCCTGCGCGCCGAGCTCGACCTCATCCACTCCTCCCACACCTGGCGTTGGACCAGCTTCGTGCGCACCGCGAGCGCGATCTTGGCTGGCAAGGAACCCTGGCACGCAGGAAACGGAAAATGAGCGCGGACCTCTCGCCGCCGGTGCGCCCGGAGGATCTGATCGCGCTGCAGGCGGCCAACCGGCGCGCCGCGGATGGTCGCACCGAACAGCAGCTGGTGCAGCTCCGCGCCGCGGTGTTCGCGGAGCGCGACCGCACGCGAAGCTTCGGACTCCCGGTCACGGGTCGCGCCGAGCTCGACGTGGCTCGACTGCGCGGCGCGATCTCGACGCACGGCGCGCTCAAGGTGCGCGGGCTTCTCGAGGGCAGGCAGATCGAGCAGCTCCGAACGGTGATCGATTCTGCGCTCGAGGCGCAGAGCGCCGCGCTCGCGGGTGCACCCGCCGAACGCACCTTTCCCTGGTTCGATCTCACCAACCTGGTCAAAGGCGCCGAGGAGGCGCGAAGGCTCGTCTACCAGACCGGCTCGGTGCTCGCGGTCGACTCGCCGCGCGGTATGTACCAGCTTCTCGAGATCCTCTACGAGCGCGGGATCGATCAGCTCATCACCGAGTACTTCGGCGAGCGTCCAGCGCTCTCGGCCGAGAAGACCACGCTGCGCCGGGTAGACGCTTCGCCCGACCCGGGCGGCTGGCACCAGGACGGCTCGTTCCTCGGATCGAGCATCCGCTCGCTCAACGTCTGGATCGCCCTGACCGACTGCGGCGTCGACGCGCCCGGACTGGAGCTCCTTCCGACGCGGCTGCGTCACATTCTGCCGACGGGAACGGAAGGTGCGCCGATGAGCTTCTGCGTCTCTCCCCTGATCATCGAGCGGGAGTTCCCCGGAGCCACCATTCGTCCCGAGTTCGCAGCCGGGGACGCGCTCCTCTTCGATCACTATCTCTTGCATCGAACCTGGCGCGCCCCCGCGATGACCAGGTCCCGGTACGCCATTGAGAGCTGGTTCTTCGCTCCCTCTGCATACCCCGATTCGCAAACCGGCCTCTATATCTGAGCCCGAGGCGAACATGAAGCTATCGGTCATCGTCATCGTCTACAACATGACGCGCGAGGCGCCGCGCACGCTGCTCTCGCTCTCGGCGTCCTATCAACGAAACCTCTCTGCGGACGACTACGAGGTCATCGTCGTCGAGAACGGATCGACCCGGCCGCTCGATTCCGCTTCGGTCCATCGCTTGGGAAGCAACTTCCAGTACCACCTCGTGAAGGACACCACGGGCTCGCCGGCTGCGGCGATCAATTTCGGGATGCGGCAGGCGCGCGGCGCGGTCGTAGGCGTGATGATCGACGGTGCCCGCATCTGCACGCCCGGTCTGCTCCATCAAGTCCTCGGCGCCACGAGAGCGTACGAACGCGCGATCGTTGCCACCTTGGGATTCTATCTGGGCCGGGAGTACCAGCGATTCGCGATCATGAAAGGCTACGATCACGCCGCCGAGGATCGCCTGCTCGAACAGATCGGCTGGCCGCTCGATGGGTATCGGCTGTTCGAGGTCGGTTGCCTCGACGAGTCCTCCCATACGTTCACGTCACTCGCCGAGAGCAACGCGCTGTTCATGCCCAAGGAGCTCTGGTCGGAGCTGGGCGGCGTCGACGAGCGCTTCGACATGCCTGGCGGTGGCCTGATCAACCTCGACACGTTCTTCCGCGCCTGTGAGCTACCCGACAGCGAGATGGTGACCCTGCTCGGCGAAGGTACCTTTCACCAGGTCCATGGCGGCATCGCGACCAACGCCGCTCCCGAGATCTTCGATCCGAAGCTGGCCCAATGGCGGGCGCAGTACCGGCTGCTCCGTGGCAAGGAATTCGACTGGTCGACCAAGGCCCGACGCTACTTCGGTACGTTTCCCAGGTCCTATTGCGCGCACCTGACCGCCGAGCTGAACGAGATGTTCCACACCTACGCCACCGAGCGCGCAGGATTCGAAGCGTACCTCGCCGAGCTGCAAGCCGAGATCGCCAGGCTCGCAAGCCACACCGAGGCCATTCTCTCCGATCGCGCTCGCATTCAGGCGGAGCGCGATCGGATGGAACGCGAGCTCGAGCTGGTGACCGGCTCCCACTCCTGGTCCCTGACCCGGCCGTTGCGCGGCGCCTTCCGCCGGTTCGAAGCGCTCCGGAGATCCCTCAAAGGCTGAAACGGAAGCGCGGGGAGCGGATGCCGAAGTAGGCGTTGTTCCAGATCTGCACGTCGAGCGCCTGCGGCTCGCAGCGGTGCTGCTCGAGGATCACCGGCAGCGAGAGCTGGCACATCATTCCGAACCGCAGGTTCTGGTCCCACCAATCGTCCCAGCAGCGACGGAAGAGCTCGCTGTTCTCGACGATCCAGAAGCCGCTCGCGAACAGCCGCGCCCGAACGTTCCAGCCACGCTGGCGGTACCATGCGATCTGCTCGGTCATCTTTTCCTGCGCATAGCGGCTGCGCAGGTATTCGTTGCCGCGCGCGATCTCGGCCGTGACGAATTCGTACTCCTCGAGCACCGACTGCCGTGCCGGATGCGGCACCAGCAGCAGCCGTTGGTTGGGCGGTAGCTGCGACAATCGGTCGACCTGGGCGCGGATGAAGGCGGTCTCGAAGAGCAACAGCGAGCTGTCGATCCACACCAGCCAACGGTGGTCCCGCACCTCGTCGACCCGATAGATCTGGTGCTTGAAGTATCGAGATCGCAATCGCGAGTCGAAATCGTGCCGCGGATAGTTCGGCACGATCACCGAGGTCCACGACGCGATCGCCTCGCTCGTCGCTTGCGCGCGCGTCGCCTCGTCGGTGTAGTAGAACGCGTCGATGCCGTCGTGCTGCGGCAATACCTTGAGGTCGTCGACGGCTCCGAAGTTCGCCGTCACCAGCGCGATCTCGTTCATCGAGCGTCTACGCCTTCAAGTACTGGTCGAGGATCGGACCCGGCTCGCCGTCGGCGATGAGGTGGCCGTCTTTCAGCCACAGCACGCGCTGACACAGATCGCGCACGGCGTTGGCGGCGTGCGAGACCAGCACGATGGTGACGCCCTCTGCGCGCATCTCCTGGATCTTCTCGATGCACTTCTTCTGGAAGGTGTGGTCGCCGACGAACAGCACCTCGTCGACGAGCAGCAGGTCCGGCGTGGTGTGCACCGCGACCGCGAAGCCGAGCCGCGCCTGCATGCCCGACGAGTAGTAGCGCAGCGGCGTCTCGAGAAAATTGTCGAGCTCGGCGAACTCGGTGATCGGCCCCAACCGCTCGGCGATCTCGGCCCTGGAGAGGCCCAGCGCGGTGGCGTTGATCTCCACGCACTCCTTGCCGGTCATGTCTGGCTGGAAGCCCGCGCCGAGCGCCAGCAGCGGCGCGATCCGGCCGCGCACCGCGATGTGTCCCTCGGTGGGAAAGCAGGCGCCCGCGATCAGGCGCAGCAGCGTCGACTTGCCGGCGCCGTTCTGCCCGATGATGCCCACCATCTCGCCGCGCCGGATCTCGAAGCTGACGTCGCGCAGCGGCCACAGCTCCTTCGGCTTGGGCGCGCGCCCCACCAGGCGCAGCAGCATGTTGCGCAAAAGGAACGGCTGGTGCTCGAAGCGGCGGAACGCCTTGCCGACCTTCTCGAAGCGCACGATCACCGGCTCGGCCTGGGCAGGCGCGGGTCCCGAATCGGGGTCGACGCGTGGGGGCTGCATCACCACGGCTACATCATACATAGTCGAGGACCATCTTTTCGTAGTGCTTGAACACCGCCCAGCCGATCGCGAACACCAGCAGGCTGGGCAGCACGATCGATCCCCACATCAGCAGCGACGGCATGGTGCCGGTCATGATGCAGCCGCGCAGGCCGTTGAGGATGCCCGTCAGCGGGTTGCACTTGAGGGCGGTCTGATAGGGCTCGGGGATGATCTCGACCGGATAGATGATCGGCGTCAGCCAGTACAAGATCAACAGCGCCGTGTTCACCAGATAGGCGACGTCGCGATAGATCACGTTCAGCACCGACACCATCAGCGAGATCCCGGCGAGCAGGATCAACAGGAAGGCCAGGATCACCGGGATCAACAGAAGCGCCGGCGTGAGCCGAAACGCGGCGGGAAAGATCGGGATGAAGATGAACAGCACCGACGACTCGACGGCGAAGTTCATGCCGTAGCTGAGCATCACGGCGAGCGGCAAGAGCTGGCGCGGAAACATGGTCCGCTTGATCAGCTCGCCGTGCGAGACGAAGGTGCTGGTGCCGGCCGACGCCGCCGAGGCGACGAACTGCCACATGATCAGCCCGATCAACATGAAGATCGGAAAATTCGGCGTCGCCGAGCGGAACACGCGCGTGAAGATCAGGCTCAGAATGCCCATCATCACGATCGGGTTGAGCAGCGACCACACCACGCCGAGCGCCTGCGCGCGATAGCGGTTGCGGAACTCGTGGCGCGTCAGCACGCTGAGCGCGAACATCCACGACGGCGCGCCTTCGCGCTGCGGGCCTTCCAGCCACACCTTCTTCGCGGTGCGGTGCACCCATCCTTCTGGGAGCACCCGCGTGCGACGCTGGCTGCCGTTCACAGGGCCGGGGGACAACACGACGTGTTACCGACCGAGCCTCGCGCCCCAGGCCTCGCCGACCGCGGCCTCGAGCTCGTCCCCGCCCGCGCGCACCTCGGCGGGCTGCTCTTCGTTCTGATACGACGGCCACAGCGACTTGAGCTCGTCGACCATTACGGTCTTGGTGCTCTCGGAGACCTTCCACATCGCGTGGTCGCGCTTGAGCTTGAAGTCGAGGAACCCGAGCGAGCGCGACACGCCTTCGACGCCGATGGTGGCCAGCGCGTAGAGCGTGCGCTGCGGCGTGCGCAGGCTGAGCTCCGAGAGCGTCAGCCGCGCCGAGCGGCGGATGTTCATGGTCGAGACGGTGTAGCCGCTGACCTCGCGCAGCCAGTAGTGGCCGGCGGCGATGCGGCGGCGCTGGCGGACGAACTCGCGCAGGGTGCGCGGCGCGTGGTTGTGCACCACCGCTTCCGGCACGTAGGCCAGCCGATAGCCGGCGGCGCACACGCGCTGCTCGAGCGTCGCCTCGTCGACCGCGCTCTCACGCGGCAGGCGCGCGACGATCCCCGAGCGCAGCATGATCATCTCGCCGAGCTTGGGCGCCTCGAGCGCGACCAGGTGGTGCATGTGCCACAGGAAGTGGGCCGCTTCGCCGAGGAAGGTGCCGTGTCCGTTGGTCGGCATCGGCCGCGCGCCGCACATGCCGATGTCGTGGTTGATGAGGAAGCACTGGACCAGCCGCTCGACCGCGTCCGGCGCGACCAGCAGGTCCGCCGAGCACAGGCAGATGGCCTCGACGTGCGGATCGCCGTGCGCGAGATAGGTGTTGATCGCCGCTACCTTGCCGTGGCGCTGCGGCTCGACGATCAGCCGCACCCGAACGCCCCGTCGCTGCTGGCGCTCGCGCACGATCTCCTCGGTGCGGTCGGTGCAGCCCGACGCCACCACGACGATTTCGACGATTTCGGCCCGCCGCGTACGCTGCGCGCGGAGCGAGTCGATCAGGAGACCTATGTTGCGCTCTTCGTTATAGGCGGGAACCGCAACGCTGACTTTCATGTCGTGGCCTCATTAAGATAGTCGAATGAGCTAAGTGCGCTTCCCAAGCCCGCGGCATATATGCATCTATTGCGCAGATCCCCTGTAGCCTACGTGCCTTTACGCGGGGTGTCAACAATCCCCGACATGTCAGGTTTTCGTCACCGGGATCACCAGATCCTGACAGGTTGAGGGGCTTTGGGTGCGGGTGAAACATAGGTTGCTCGCTTGGAGTGCAAGGAGGCGGCCATGGCCTCCGGCGCCGAAGAGTGCGAAAGGACGGCTTCGGGATTACGCTACCCCCGCCAGATGGAGATGAAGGTTCACCATGCGATCGATTCCATCCCCGAGTCCAAGTGGGATGCCCTGCTCGATGCCGAGGCCACGCCGTTCGTCCGCTGGGCCTGGCTCGAGGCGCTCGAGGCGTCGGGCTGCGCGTCGGCGGAAAACGGCTGGCAACCGTGCCATCTCGCGTTGTGGCGCGGAGATCGGCTGATCGCGGCCGCGCCCACCTATCTGAAGGAGGGCTCGGACGGCGATTTCTCGCGCGATTGGGCCTGGGCGGACGCGGCTCTGCGCGCCGGGATCGCCTACTATCCCAAGCTCGCGGTGACCGTGCCGTTCACGCCGGTCACCGGGCGGCGCCTGCTGATCGCGCCCGGCGAGGACCGCGCGACCTGCGTGCGGGCGCTGATGGCGGGGGCGCGCGAGCTGGCCGTGGAGCTGCGCGCCAGCTCGGTGCACGTGCTGTTTCCCACCGCCGGCGAGGCGCTCGAGCTGGAGGCGGCCGGACTCGCGCGCCGGGTCGCGTTTCAGTACCACTGGCGCAACGAGGGGTACGCCGATCCGGAGGCGTTCCTCGCCTGTTTCTCGTCGAAGAAGCGCAACCAGGCGAAACGTGAGCGCGCGGCGCCGGGCGAGCAGGGCATCCTCATCCGCACCATCCGAGGCGAGGAGCTGGCTGCCGATCGTCACCGTTGGGGACGCGCCGCCTACGATCTGCACCGCTCCACGGTCGACAAGCTGATGTGGGGCCGCCGCTGGCTCAACGGCGCGTTCTACGATCGTGTCTTTGCGCGCATGCCCGAGTCGCTCGAGGTGGTGGCCGCGACCCGCGACGGCAAGCTGATCGCCGGCGCGTTCAACGTCGGCACGCCTTCGCATCTTTATGGTCGCTACTGGGGGTGCTTCGAGGAGCATCCATTCTTACATTTCAATGTGTGTCTGTATCATTCGATAGACGAGTGCATCCGCCGCGGCGTCGGCATGTTCGAAGGCGGCGCTGGTGGTGAGCACAAGATCGCGCGCGGCTTTCAGCCGGCCGAGACCTGGTCGAACCACCTGTTCCTCGACGCGCGCCTGGAGAAGCCGATCCGCGCGTTCGTTGCGGCGGAGGCGATCGAGCGGGCGGCTGCTCTCGATCGCTGGCGCGCGGCCTCGCCGATCCTCAAGCGGAAACCAGTGGTACAACAGGATGGCTGATGGCGACGAAGAAGAAATTGGAGGAGGACGGCGGCGTCGCCACCGAGCAGCTCACCGAGAAGAAGCTGCAGAAGCCGCGGCTCTACAAGGTGCTGCTGCACAACGACGACTTCACGACCATGGAGTTCGTCGTGGCGCTGCTGATGCACGTGTTCCATCATACCGAGTCGGACGCGCAGGGCATCATGCTGCACATCCACACGCGCGGCCTCGGTGTGGCGGGCGTGTACACGTACGAGATCGCGGAAACCAAGATCGCGCAGGTTGCGGAGCTGGCCGAGAAGGCCGAGTTCCCGCTGCTGTGCACGATGGAACCAGACGAGAGCGAAGAATAAGATGACCATCTCCAAAGAGCTCGAAAACACCATCCAGCTCGCGTTCGACGAGGCGCGCCGCCGTCGCCACGAGTTCGTCACGCTCGAGCACGTGCTGTACGCGCTGATCAAAGATCCGGTGGCCGCCAAGATCTTGAAGGCGTGCGGCGCCAACTTGAAGAAGATCCAAAAAGATCTGGAGAGCTTCTTCGACGATCAGGTGGCCTCGCTGCCCGAGGGTGTCGAGCGCGAGCCGCAACAGACCGCCGCGTTCTGGCGCGCGCTGCAGCGGGCCGCGATGCACGTGCAGGGCTCGGGCAAGGCCGACATCGACGGGGGCAACCTGCTGGTGGCGTTTTACCGCGAGCGCGACTCGCACGCGGTCTACGTGCTCGAGCAGAACGGCGTCAAGCGCCTCGACATCCTCAACTACGTCGCGCACGGCATCACCAAGGGCGCGGCGGCGCCGGCCGAATCCAATCAGCCGGAGCCGGCCGGGATGGACGATGAAGAGGGCGGCGAGCCCGAGCAGGATCCGCTCGAGGCCTACACCGTCAACTTCGTCAAGAAGGCGGCCGACGGCAAGGTCGATCCGCTCATCGGGCGGCACGCCGAGCTCGAGCGCGCCATCCAGGTGCTCGCACGGCGGCGCAAGAACAACCCGCTGTTCGTCGGCGAGCCGGGCGTGGGTAAGACCGCGATCGTCGAGGGCATGGCGCTCGCCATCCACGAGAAGCGCGTGCCGTCGAATCTGTTCGATCACACGATCTATTCGCTGGACATGGGCGCGCTGCTCGCCGGCACCAAGTTCCGCGGCCAGTTCGAGGAGCGGCTCAAGGGCGTGATCAAGGCGGTCACCAAGGATCCGCACGCCATCTTGTTCATCGACGAGATCCACACCATCGTCGGCGCGGGCGCGACCTCGGGCGGCTCGATGGACGCGTCGAACCTGCTCAAGCCGGCGCTCGCCAACGGCGATCTGCGCTGCATCGGCTCGACCACGTTCCAGGAGTACAAGTCGTCGTTCGAGCGCGATCGCGCGCTGGCGCGGCGTTTCCAGAAGATCGAGGTGCTCGAGCCCACCGTCGACGAGACGATCTTGATCTTGAAGGGCCTCAAGACCCAGTACGAGCAGCACCACGGCGTCACCTACACCGACGCGGGGCTCGAAGCGGCCGCCAAGCTGGCCGCCAAGTATATTAATGATAGGCACCTGCCCGACAAGGCGATCGACGTGATCGACGAGGCGGGCGCGGCCGATCGGCTGCGGCCCGAAGCGGAGAAGAAGAAGATCCTCGGGCCGCTCGAGATCGAGGCGGTGGTGGCCAAGATCGCCAAGATCCCGGCCAAGACCGTGAGCGCCTCGGACGAGACGCTGCTCAAGGATCTCGAGCCGCAGCTCAAGAAGGTGATCTTCGGCCAGGACCGCGCCATCGACGCGCTGGCCTCGGCGATCAAGCTCTCGCGCTCGGGCCTGGGCACCGCCGACAAGCCGATCGGCTCGTTCCTGTTCTCGGGACCGACCGGCGTGGGCAAGACCGAGCTCGCCAAGCAGCTCGCGCGCGTGATGGGCGTCGAGTTCTTGCGCTTCGACATGACCGAGTACATGGAGAAGCACACCGTCTCGCGCTTGATCGGTGCGCCGCCCGGCTACGTCGGCTTCGATCAGGGCGGCATGCTCACCGACGCGATCCGCAAGACGCCGTACGCGGTGCTGGTGCTCGACGAGATCGAGAAGGCGCACCCGGACATCTTCAACATCCTCTTGCAGGTCATGGATCACGCCACGCTCACCGACAACAACGGGCGCAAGGCCGACTTCCGGCACGTGATCTTGATCATGACCACCAACGCCGGCGCGCGCGAGCTGAGCGCCAAGGCGATGGGCTTCGATTCGGGTCAGCCGCAGACCAACAAGAGCGGCGAGCGCGGCAAGGCGGCCATCGAGCGCGCGTTCGCGCCCGAGTTCCGCAACCGGCTCGACGGCTGGATCTCGTTCGAGTCGCTGCCGCGCGAGATCATCCTGCAGGTGGTCGACAAGCTGGTGGTCGAGCTGGTCACGCAGCTCGCCGAGAAGAAGGTCAAGCTGACCCTCTCCGATCCCGCGCGCGAGTGGCTCGCCGACCACGGCTTCGATCCGCAGTTCGGCGCCCGCCCGATGGCGCGCCTGATCCAGAACGAGCTCAAGAAGCAGCTCGCCGAGGAGATCCTGTTCGGCCGGCTCAAGGAAGCCGGCGGCAGCGTGATCGCCACCGTCAAGGACGGAAAGCTCGATCTGCAGGTTGAATAAACGTCCGCCGCCAGCGTCTACGCTCCATGAGACGACTGGTGGTTCTGGCCTTGATTTTCGGTGGTTGCGCGACGTCACAGACCCAGATGCGAAGCACTCCGCCCCCGGTCTACACACTCGATCTCTCCCAGATCCCCGAAGGCTACAACTGCTTCCCGGTGGTGCCCGGGCGCGCCGAGAGCTGCTCGTGGCGGCTCAAGAGCGCGGTCGAGGGGATCCTCACCCCGACACTCGACCGCGAGCTCGGCCGCACCGCGCGCGACGGTTGGAACGCCCGCTTCGAGCTGCTCGACGTGAAGTACTTCGCGTCTCCGACGCGCGACGATGAGCGTACGTCGCTGGCGGCCGTCTACCGGTTCACGCTGACCGATCGCGCCGGCAAGACGGTGCTCAGCCTGACCGAGCGCGTGAACAAGAACTGGGCTGCGCTGAGCGAGGCGCACCTGCGCCGCTACGCGGAGGACCAGTTCGCGCCGCCCGCGTCCAACGTGGTCGGCACCGGCAACGACATCTATTACCTCATCGAGGACATCGACGCCCACCTCGCCCAGAAGCTCGAAGCAGCGCTCGCCGGCTAACTGCCCTTGAGCCGGCGGTTTTCCACCGCGTCGCGGACGTAGGGCTCGCGATCGCCGGAGAGCGTCTCGAGCACCTGCGCAGGCGCGGCCGGATGACAGGCCACCAACGCGCGCACCTTCGGATAATCCGAACACGAGAGCTCGACCAGTCGACCGACCGCGGTCGACGGGGACGCCGCCTCGCGCAGGCCGGTGTCCAGATCGTCGGCCTGCTCCGCGGCGCCGGCGTCTTCTTCGCGCGCGATCCACGCCTGGAAGCGCGCGCGTGTGGCGGTCCAGGCGGCGGCGACCGCGTCGTCGAGCGAGCGGGAGCCGGCGGCCGCCTTGATCTTGGGCAGCGTGTCTGCCGGATCGTCCTCGTCGGTGACGATCGGGAACGGCGCGCGATCGCCGGTGGGAACCAGCTGCGCCGCGGGCGCGGCCGCCAGCGCGCGTCTGACAATGAACGCGACCGAGCGCTGGGTGCGCCGCGCGGCATCGTTGATCTCGTCGGCGACGGTGGCGGGCACCTGCACGACGAGCGGTTTTCTCGTGGGTGGCACGGCCGCGCAGCGTATCATGATCGCGAATGTTGCGAGGTGAGGTCGGCGCGGCGCCGCCGTTCAACGAGGTCGACGTCGGCGGCGTGCGGCTCGCCTACAACGACGAGGGCTACGGCCCCGCGGTGGTGTGCTTGCACGCGATCGGCCACGGCGCGCGCGACTACGCCGAGCTGCGGCTGCGGCTGCGCGATCGCTTTCGCGTGATCGCGCTCGACTGGCCGGGCCAGGGGCAGTCGGGCCCCGATCGCGCCCCGGCGAGCGTCGCGCGCTACGCTGAGCTGTTGCGGCTGTTCCTGATCGCGATCCGCGTCGAGCGCGCGGTGCTGATCGGCAACTCGATCGGCGGCGGCGCCGCGATCCGCTACGCGTTCGATCAGCCGCATCACGTCCGCGGGCTGGTGCTGGCGAACCCGGCCGGGCTCGATCCGCGCGACCGGCTGTCGGGTTGGGCGATCGCCGCGATGGTGCGGCTGTTCGCGGGCGGCAGCCGTGGCGCCGGCTGGTTCCCGTTCGCCTTCGCGCAGTACTACAAGTTGGTGCTGTCGGGGGGCTTCGCCGAGCGCCAGCGCGCGCGCATCGTCGCCTCCGCCGCCGAGATCGCGCCGGTCTTGCAGCAGGCGTGGGAGAGCTTCGCCGCGCCCGAGTCCGATCTACGCGCGCTCGCGCCCAACATCCATTGCCCGGTGCTGTTCGCCTGGGCCATGCGCGATCGCTTCGTGCAGCTCACCCGCAACCTGCCCGCGATCCGCAGCTTCCCGTCGGCCACGCTGGAGACCTTCTTGGCCGGTCATGCGCCACACCTGGAGACGCCCGCCGCGTTCGAAAAAGCCGTCGAGCGGTTTCTCTCGGAGCTGCCCTAGCCGGCGGCGTTGGACGAGTTGCGCGGGCGACGGCCCTTGGCCGGTCCGTGCCCGGCGACGGGCGGCACGCCTGCACGAAACGTGTACCGGCGCGGGCGCGGCCTGAGCGGGGCGGTCTCGTCGGCGAGCGCCTGATAGGCGGCGCGCGACACGTGGCGGCGCTCGCGCACCAGGTGGTGCCAGATCTTCAGCTCGCGCGCGTCGGACGCGGCGACCTGGGCCAGATCGAAGGTGGCCTTGGCCTCGCCGGTGCGCGCGCCGTACGGCTCGAGCCCGATGCGCAGCTGCGCCAGATCGCGAAACACGCCCGGCCCGAACTTTTCGTACCAGTACACCGAGTGCGCGGTCGACAGCGAGCCGGCCCACGGATAGCGACGCAAGAGCCAGCCCGCGCCCAGCCGATCGAGCGCCGCATCCAGCCGCGCCGGCTCGGCGCCACGCTTCGAAGGCTTGGCCTCTTCGTAGAAGAGCCCGGTCTGCAAGAGATCCCCGTCGAGGTGGAAGGTCTCGCGCACGCCGAACTTCTCGGGCGCCTGCGCCACCAGCGCGCCCTCGGTCAGGTCGAACTCGCCGACGATGTACAGCGCGATCTCGCGCTTGAGCTCCTCGATGAAGCGCAGGGTGGACATCGCCTCGGCGTAGGTCTCGGTGGGAAAATCGGTGAAGCACATCGCCTCGACCGCGATCCCCGCCGACGACAGGCGCTGGATGGTCGCGCGCACCGTCGAGACCGGCGCGCCCTTGTCAATCAGCTCGAGCACGCGCGGCGAGGCCGACTCGACGCCCAGCGCGCATGCCACCGCGCCGCCCTCCTTGAGCACCTGCGCGCGCGCTAGGGTGAGGTAGTTCTCCGGCTTGAGATCGGTCGCCCAGCGCAGGTTCATCCCGCGCTCGGCCATGCCGTGCGCCAGCTTCAAGAGGGTCTTGGGCGCGACCGAGTCTTGCGAGAGGTAGAAGAAGCGCGTGTCGTGCTTGGCCGACAGCGCGGCCAGGTGATCGAGCGCCAGCTCGACCGGACGCTCGCGGTAGCTGGCGGTGCCTACCTCGGCGAGGCCATAGTGGCAGAACGTGCACTTGCCCCAGTAGCAGCCGCGCGTCGGATCGTAAGGCAGCGTGAGCCACGGCGACAGGTACAGGTCGAGCGGCAGCCCGTCGAAATCGGGCGCCGGCAACAGCCGCAGATCTTCGGAGCCGTGCCCCGGCTCGTATTTTGCGCCGAGGAGCGCGTCGCGCTGCACCACGTTGGGCAGCCCGCGAATCGACTTGCCCGCCGCGAGCGTCTCGCACAGCCGCAACAGCGTGTGCTCGCCCTCGAACACCACCGCGCTGTCGAACGGCCCCAGCGCGCGCAAGAGGTCCTGACCGGACAGCTTGATGAGCAGCTGGGTCACGCCCGGCCCGCCGCAGGTGAGGTGCACGCCGGGCAACAGCTGCTTGAGCTTGAGCGCGAACGCGTAGGCCGGCTGGAGCTGCCCCGGGAAGCACACCGACAGGCCTATCGCGTCGACCTTCTCGGCGCGCAGCCGCGGCGCGAGGGTGTGGGTGACGTAGTCGTGGAACGGGTCGCGTCCCTCGGCCGCGTCGAGCGCGATCTCCTCGGGCGTGGTGAGCGCGAACGGCGTGCGATAGCCGGAGAACGTGAGGTCGAGCGGGGCGTGCGCCGCCGAGATCAGGCGCAACGCCGCTTCGATGGTCTCGACCGCGCGGCCGTAGCGCTCGGGATCGAAGAACGCCTCCGGATCCTTCAAGGTCGCGCGCGCTTCGGCGATCCCCTCGGGCGCGGCCTGCGCGTCGCCGCGCGCCCGCCACAGCTGCAGGTAGGCGCGCTGCGACGCGTGGTCGAGCGTGCTCTTGCGCTCCAGCCGGGCCAGCCGCTTGAGCGCCCGCTCGCGCAGCGCGCGCAACGGCGCCGGCCGCAACAGCGCGTCGTACGCCTCGACGTTGGCGTCCACCGGCAGCACCTCGACGCCGTTGGCGCGCAAAAAGCCGGTCAGCATGGGCACCGCCAGATACGGTGCGGTGGGATCGCAGGTCGGCGGGTAGATCAGCGAAACCTTCACGAAAACAGCTCCTTCTTTACAGCCTTTACACCCAGCCCTGAATGGGTAGCATGGATCCTCGTGCGTGCGAAACACCTGGTCCCGAATGGCGTGACCCTGGCGAACATCTCGCTGGGGTTTCTGGCGATCCTGGCGGCGGCCGAGGGGCAGTTCGACCGCGCCGTAGTGCTGCTGTTCGTGGCCGCGATGTGCGACACGCTCGACGGACGGCTGGCGCGCATGCTCAACGCCACCTCGCGGTTCGGCCACGAGCTCGATTCGTTGTCGGACGCGGTGTCGTTCGGCGTCGCGCCGGCGGTGCTGCTCTATCTGGCCGTGCTGCGCCCGCTCGGCCTGTTGGGCGCGGCGGTGGCGCTCGCCTACCTGTTGTGCGGCGTGCTGCGGCTGGCGCGCTTCAACATGGACACCAGCGAGATCGGCAAGCGCACCTTTCTCGGTTGCCCGATTCCCGTCGCTGCCGGCTACGTCCTGTCGTTCGTGATGGTGCGCGGCGCGCTGCCGGTGTGGGCGGTGGCGGCCGGCACGCTGTGGGTCGCCGGCTGCATGGTCTCGACGCTCAAGGTGCCCAAGTTCCGCAAGGGCGAAGGCCTGCCGGTGCCCATGATGCTGGTCGGCATCGCCGCGTTCGCGGTCTTTCTCGTGCGGCCGAGCGCGATCACCTGGCACGTGTGGAACGGTTGGAACTGCGTGATGATCCTCGGCAACTACGTCTCCCTGGCGCGCGACGGGCACTTGCGACGCCGTCCCGCCGAAGACGTCGACCTAGGGCGGGTGGCCTGACATGTTCGGATTCCACTTCACCGAGACCATGCAAGGCACCTACACCCGCAACGGCGGGCCCGAGCGCGACATCTCGTTCACCGTCACCGCGCGCGCGCGCAGCTGGCTCAAGCACCTGCGCGATCACAAGGCCGCGCTCGACGGCACCATCCGCATGGACGGCTTCGCGTCGAACGTGCCGCTGTCGGGCGAGCTGCTGATCAACCCGGTGTTCGGGCACATCATCAAGTACGAGTTCCAGTTCACCGCCGACGACGGCAAGGCCTATCACTTTCGCGGCCAGAAGGACGTCAGCGTCACCGATCTGGTGGGCACCATGACCACGCTGCCCGCCACCATCTCCGACGCCAGCGACCGCCCGATCGCCAACGCGCTGCTCAAGTTCGACAAGCGAGATCTGCCGAGCTTCCTCGGCTCGTTCCGCCCCGGTTAGCTTACGGAGTGCCGAGGGCCTCGAGCAGGGACGCCAGCGCCGCCTCGTCGAGGACCTGGCTGCCGAACGCCAGCACGTAGCTCCCGTTGCGCTTCTGCACCGCGATCCCGCCGTTCCACTGGGGGCGCGACACCCCGTCGGAGCGCTTGACCTCGATCATCCAGGTCTCGCCGTCGACCCGCGGCATGCGCGCGGGAATGAAGCTCGCCGCCCGCCCGTACGGCAACAGCACGCTCGCGCCGTAGATCATCATCAGGCGCGGGCCATCGCGATTCACCCCCGGCTGCACCTCGGGGCCCATGATCATCCCCGAGAGCGTGCGCGCGCTCCAGCCCCGGCGTCGCGCCAGGTGCTCGATGAACATGGCGAGGGTCGCCGACTGGCGCTCCGCAGCCTCGTAGATGTCGCGCAAAGCCCGACTATGCTATAGGCACACGCGATGCCGTCCAAGCCCTCAAAGAGCATCGAGACGTTTCCCAACCCCGCGCCCCAGCGGGATTACGAGATCCGCTTCGATTGCCCGGAGTTCACTTGCCTGTGCCCGCTGACCGGCCAGCCCGATTTCGCGACCATCCGGATCAGCTACGTGCCGGATCAACGTTGCGTCGAGCTGAAGTCGCTTAAATTGTATCTGTGGTCCTTCCGCGACGAGGGCGCGTTCCACGAGGCGGTCACCAACCGCATCCTCGACGACCTGGTGAACGCCCTGGCCCCCCGCCGCGCGCGCGTCGAAGGGAATTTCATGGTGCGCGGGGGGATTAATACGGTTGTGGTCGCTGAGCACGTGGCGCGGTAGACTTTTCCGCTTAACTCGGGGAACTCATGATCGGTGGCGTAATCAAGAAGATGTTTGGCACCAGCCACGAGCGCGAGATCAAGCGCTTGCGGCCGCGCGTGGTGCGCATGAACGACCTCGAGCCGAAGATCAAGGCGCTGTCGGACGAGCAGCTGCGCGCCAAGACCAACGAGTTTCGCGAGAAGCTCGACAACGGCGCGACGCTCGACGATCTGTTGGAGGAATCGTTCGCCGTCGTGCGCGAGGCCAGCCGCCGGGTGATCGGCCTGCGCCACTACGACGTGCAGATGATTGGCGGCGCCGTCCTGCACCGCGGCGCGATCTCCGAGATGAAGACCGGCGAGGGCAAGACCCTGGTCGCCACCTGCCCCTTGTACCTGAACGCGCTCGAAGGGCGCGGCACCCACCTCATCACCGTCAACGACTACCTGGCCACCCGCGACGCCGAGTGGATGGGGCGCGTGTACAAGTTCCTCGGCCTGACCATCGGCACCATCGTGCACGGGCAGAGCGACCGCGAGAAGCAGCACTCGTACCGCTGCGACATCACCTACGGCACCAACAACG
>PNAM01000037.1:0-365 GCA_003170275.1 Myxococcales bacterium | reverse complement strand
GCGCGCACGCCGCTCATCATCTCCGGGCCGGCCGACGAGTCGACCGAGCTGTACTACCGCGTCAACCAGATCATCCCGTCGCTCAAGAAGGATCTCGACTACAGCGTCGACGAGAAGGCGCACTCGGCCATGCTCTCGGATCAGGGCGTCGAGCGCATCGAGAAGAAGCTCAACATCGTCAACCTGTACGATCCCGACAACATCGCGTGGCTGCACCACGTGACGCAGGCGCTGCGCGCGCACGCGCTCTACAAGCGCGACGTCAACTACCTGGTCGAAGACGGCAAGGTGAAGATCATCGACGAGCACACCGGCCGTAAGATGGAAGGCCGGCGCTGGTCGGACGGCCTGCACCAGGCGGTCGA
>PNAM01000102.1 GCA_003170275.1 Myxococcales bacterium | reverse complement strand
GGCAAGGTCAACCCGACCCAGTCCGAGGCGCTCACCATGGCCGCCTGCCAGGTGATGGGCAACGACGTGGCGGTGAACCTGGGCGGCGCGATGGGCAACTTCGAGCTCAACGTCTTCAAGCCGCTCATCATCCACAACTTCCTGCAGTCGGTGCGCCTGCTCGCCGACGGCGCGGTGAGCTTCAACGACAACTGCGCGGTGGGCATCGAGGTCAACCTCGAACGCATCGGCGAGCTCATGCGCACGTCGCTGATGCTGGTGACGGCGCTCAACCCGCACATCGGCTACGACAAGGCGGCGGCGATCGCCAAGAAGGCGCACAAGGAAGGCTTGAGCCTCAAGGAAGCCGCCGTCGCGCTCGGCCACCTCACGGCAGAGCAGTTCGACCAGTGGGTCAAGCCCGAGGACATGGTCGGCCCAAACAAGGTAAAATGAGCATGTTGATGCCCAATGCCGTCGATACCCCGCGCGACGCCGCGGGGATGGTGGACCACGATGCCGGCTGGAAGCTGTGGACCGACATGGTCACCTACTATCCGTCGGGCGTGCACCGCCGCCGGCTGGTCGCCGAGTGGCTCGAGCCGTATCGCCCGAGCGCAGTGCTCGACGTGGGCTGCGGCGCTGGGCACATGCTCGACTCGCTGCACGATCGTTTTCCCGGCGCGCGCTTCACCGGCGTGGACAGCGCGGTCGACACCGTCGTCGAGAACCGGCGCCGGCTCAAGTGGTGCCGCTTCGAGGCGCTCGATCTCACGCGCGAGCCGCTGCGCGAGACGTTCGACACGGTGGTGTGCTCCGAGGTGCTCGAGCACGTGACCGACGACGAGCGCGCTATTCGCAACCTGGCGGCGATGACCGGGCGGCTGTTGATGATCACGGTGCCGACCGGGCCGCTGTTTCCGCTCGAGGCCGGCTTCGGTCACCTGCGCCACTACCAGCTCGACGCGCTGTCGGCGCGGCTGCAGGCGCAGGGGCTCGAGATCCTGCGCGCCGAGGCGTGGGGCTTCCCGATGATGACCGCGTTCAAGCGCGCGGCGAACCTGCGGCCCGCAGAGACCATGGCGGGCTTTGGCGCCGGCGAGTGGAGCGCGCCCAAGCGGCTGTTCGGCGCCGCGCTGACCCGCCTGTTCTACCTGAACGTCCTCAAACGCGGGCCCCAACTGCTCGTGTTGGCCGGCCGGTGAAGCCGCCCCGGCCCTCGCCCTCGCCTGACGGCGCGAGGAAGGGCGACAAGAAGGATCTCCCGGAGCTGCCCGCCCCGGAAGACCCGGAGGACGACGAGACGGTCGCGGGGAAACGCTCGGCGTCGACCGCCGACGCCGAAACGAAGATCACCAGCCCCGAGAACGTCGAGACCCATCCGCACACGCACCGCGGCACCGGCACGCTCACGCCCGATCAGGCGTTGCAGGCCGACGAGATCGCGCGCACGCGCCTGTTCCTGAAGGTGTGCGCGGTGCTCGCGCTGTCGCTGGTGTGCGCGACGCCGCTGTTGTCCGGCAGCCTGCTCATGCGCGCGAGCGTGGCGGCGTGCGCGAGCGTGGTGGTGCTGGTGGTGCTGTGGTTCTCGTGGGTGCTGCGCGAGGACAAGGGCTACACCCCGAGGCGTTGGCTGGCGGTCAGCTACACGCTGATGTTCGCGACCTGCATCGGCATGTACTTCGTCGGCGTGTTCTCGCCGGCGCCGATGGTCGGCACCATCGGCATCTATTTCCTGTCGCTCGGGTCGAGCTTGACGCTGGCGCTCGCCGCGTACCTCACCGGCGCGCTCTTGCACTTGATCCCGGCGGTGTTGATCGCGTTCGGCATCACCGAGGACATGGGTCTGTTCAAGTCGCCGGGCACCACCACGCAGGACAAGCTGGTGGGCGCGATGCTGGTGCAGATCGTCTACGCGCTGACCTTCCTGCTCGCGCGCGGCTCGCGGCGCGCCACCCGCAACGCGGTCGAGAAGCTGCACACGGCGCTCGCCCAGGTGCAGAAGCGCGAGGCGCTCCTGGCCGAAGCGCACCTCGATCTCGATCGCGCGCTCAAGGGCGGCTTTGCCGGCCGCTACACCGATCGGCGCCTGGGACCGTTCGTGCTCGGCGACATCGTCGGGCGCGGCGCGATGAGCGAGGTGTACCGCGCGCGCCACTTCGAGAGCGCGACGATGGCGGCGGTCAAGGTGCTGCAGCGCGATCTGGTGGCCGATCCGGCGCAGGTGAAGCGCTTTCTGCGCGAGGCCAACATCGTTCACTCGCTCAAGAGCCCGCACGTGGTGCGCGTGCTCAGCTTCGGCAACTTCGACGGCGCGGGCGACCGGTCCGGCGACGAGCCGCCGTACATCGCCATGGAGCTGCTCGACGGGCACGATCTCGCCTGGCACCTGCGCCGCGAGCGCCGCCTCACCGCGCCGCGGCTGGTCGAGTTGGTCGAGCACGTGTCGGAGGCGCTCACCGAAGCCGAGGCGGCGGGGATCGTACACCGCGATCTCAAGCCGCAAAATCTGTTCTGCGTGCAGGCCGGCGAGAGCCCGCGCGTGTGGAAGGTGCTCGACTTCGGCGTGTCCAAGCTGTCGACCTCGGGCACGCTCACCAAGGGGCACATCATCGGCACGCCCGGCTACATGGCGCCCGAGCAGGCGTTTGGCCGCGACGTCGATCCGCGCGCCGACGTGTTCGCGCTGGCGGTGATCGCCTACCGCGCGCTCACCGGCCGGCCGCCGTTCGCCGGCAAGGAAATGCCCAAGGTGCTGTTCGACATCTGCTACGTGCAGCCTACCCGTCCGTCGCGACTGCTCGCGGTTCCGGACGACGTCGAGCGCGTGCTGGCGCTCGGGTTGGCCAAGCGCCCCGAAGAGCGAATTCCGACCGCGCGTGCGTTTTCGCACGCTCTCAAGAGCGCGTTCGCGGGCGCGCTCGACCCTGTCCTGGCGCGTCACGCCGACGACCTGTTGGCCGCAACTCCGTGGGGCTGGCGGCCTTCGAGCTGACACCTCGCGTCAGCGACGGGTGTAGGCCTACATCCGCCTAGCACGAACGGCCGCTTCGTGCGTAAGATCACATCATGGTAGCGAGAAACGCTGCTGCCGAGGATCGCGTGGGTTTTGCGATTGCGCTGGTGCTGTTCGTCGCCATGTTTGCGACAGGCGTCCTGCGCGTGGCGCTGAGCACCACGGAGAGTCGTCCTACGTTCGACTTCGTCGTCCGCGGCAGCTTGTAGAGCGAGAGGCTTTCGGAGTAAGCGGGGTTCCGCCTGCGGCGGCCCCGCTTAATCGTGCGTCAGCTTCTTGTAGCGGATGCGGTGCGGTTGATCCGCGGCCGAGCCGAGCCGTCGCTTCTTGTCGGCCTCGTAGGCTTCGTAGTTTCCCTCGAACCACACCACGTTCGCTTCGCCCTCGAACGCGAGCATGTGCGTCGCGACGCGATCGAGGAACCAGCGATCGTGGCTGATCACCACGGCGCAGCCGGCGAATGAATCGAGCGCCTCTTCGAGCGCGCGCAGCGTGTCGACGTCGAGATCGTTGGTCGGCTCGTCGAGCAGCAGCAGGTTGCCGCCGCCGCGCAGCAGCTTCGCGAGATGAAGCCGATTGCGCTCACCGCCGGAGAGCTTGGCGACCTTCTTCTGCTGATCGGTCCCGCGGAAGTTGAACGACGCGGTGTACTGCCGCGAGTTGACCCAGCGGTCGCCGACCTTGATCTGGTCGAGTGAGTCCGAGATCTCCTCCCACACGCTGCGTGAGTCATCGAGCGCGTCGCGCGACTGATCGACGTAGGCCAGGACCACGGTGTCGCCGATCCGCAGCGTCCCGCCGTCCGGCTGCTCCTCGCCGGTGATCATGCGAAACAGGGTCGTCTTGCCGGCGCCGTTGGGACCGATCACGCCGACGATGCCGCCGCGCGGAAGCGAAAACGACAGATCCTCGATCAGCAGCCGCTCGCCGAAGCCCTTGCGCAGGTCGGTCGCCTCGATCACGAGGTCGCCGAGCCGCGGACCCGCGGGGATGTGGATCTGGACCTGGTCGAGCTTCACGTCGGCCTCTCCGGCGAGCAGCGCCTCGTAGTTCGCCAGCCGCGCCTTCGACTTGGTGCGCCGGCCCTTCGGGTTGGTACGAACCCACTCCAGCTCAGCGGCGATCGTGCGCTGGCGGGCGATCTCCTGCTTCTCGCTCTGCGCCAGGCGGGCCTGCTTCTGCTCGAGCCAGCCCGAGTA
>PNAM01000045.1:76206-76789 GCA_003170275.1 Myxococcales bacterium | reverse complement strand
CGTGCGCGACGGCGCGGTGGTCGACGCCAAGCAGCTCGCCGAGCCGGCGCTGTGCGGCCGCTGCCACCAGTTCGATTTTCCCGGTGGCGGCGCGCCGATGCAGGACACGCTCGCCGAATGGCAGCGCTCCCCGTCGGCCGCGGCCGGCCGCACCTGCCAGGACTGCCACATGCGTGCCGGGGACCACCACTTCCCCGGCGGGCACAATCGCGCGCTGCTCGCCGGCTCGGTGAGCGCGAGCGTGGAGCGCATCGCGCCCGATCGCGTGCGGGTGACGCTGCACGGGCGCGGCGTCGGACATCGCCTGCCCACCGGCGATCCGTTCCGCCGCTTCGTGGTCGAGCTGTGCGACGCGCCCGCGTGCGACGAGCCGCTGGCACGCCCCAGCTTCGGCCGCGCGTTCGTGAAATCCGGCGATTCCTATGCGCTCTTGAGCGATCGCACGGTCCAGCCTGGGGCCTCGGAGCAGGTGATCGACGTACGCGTGGGCGCAGCGGCCCGCCACTGGCGCCTCTTGTACGCGTACGCCGCGGGCTCGTCGGAGCCGGATCTCGACGGCGACGACGCGCGCATCGAGCTCGCG
>PNAM01000045.1:0-76197 GCA_003170275.1 Myxococcales bacterium | reverse complement strand
TCGGCGCCGGCCACAACGGCCTGGTCGCCGCCCTGTTCCTCCAGCGCGCGGGCCTGTCGGTCACCGTGCTCGAGGACAAGCCGGTGATCGGCGGCGCGTGCCGCACCGAGCGCCCGTTCAAGAAGGCGCCCGAGCTCTCCACCTCGACCGGCGCGTACCTGCTCGGCCTCATGCCGCCCGAGCTGATGCACAAGATGGGCGTCGACATTCCGCTGCGGCGCCGCGACCCGCACTACTTTCTCCCCACCACCGACGGGCGCTACCTGCTGTTCGGGTCCGATCACGAGTCGATGAAGTCGCAGTTCATCTCGTTCTTCTCCGAGCGCGACTGGCGCGCCAACGTGGCCATGCAAGCCGAGATCGCGCTTTTGCGCGAGGACGTGGCGCCGACCTGGCTGCACGAGCCGCTGTCGATTGAAGCCACCGCGGAGAAGTACGTGCGCGCGCCGCTGCGCCAGATCTTCATAGATCTGTGTCGCAAGCCGGTCGGCGACTACATCTCGCGCTTCGACTTCCAGAGCGATCTGGTCAAGGCCATGTACGCGGTCACCGACGGCTTCTCGGGCCTCTACGGCACCTGGGACACGCCCGGCACCGGCATGAACTTCTTGATCCACAACATGTGCCGGCTGCCCGCCTCCGACGGCACCTGGATGGTGGTCGAGGGCGGCATGGGCACGGTCACCGGCCGCATCGCCGAGGCCGCGCGCAAGGCCGGCGCCAAGATCGAGACCGGCCGCGGCGTCGAGCGCATCGTGATCGAGAACGGCGTCGCACGCGGCGTGCAGTGCAAGGACGGCACCGAGCTGCGCGCGCGCGTGGTGGTGTGCAACGCCGATCCGTTCCGCATGCGCGAGCTGATCGGCGCCGAGAAGCTGCCGAAGGAATACAACCAGCGGCTCGACGGCTACAAGCGCGACGGCTCCACCTTCAAGGTCAACCTGGCGCTCAAGGGCCTGCCCAAATTCACTTGCCTGAAGGGCGAGGACCGCGGCCAGTTCGGGCCCACCATCCACCTCCTCCCCGACGAGAAGGACGTGATGCGCGCCATGAAGGACAGCTTCCGCATGGTGCAAGAGGGCAAGCTCGATCCGTTCCCGACCATCGAGTGGTACATCCACACCACCATCGATCCGTCGCTGCGCGATGCGGCCGGGCACCACAACTCCGCGCTGTTCGTGCAGTGGGTGCCGTACGCGATCAAGGGCTCGAGCTGGGAGGTCGAGGAGGCGAAGTACGTGCAGCAGCTGCTGTCGATCTGCGATCGCTTCGCGCCCGGCACCTCCGAGCTGGTGGTCGACACCTTCCCGCTGCACCCGCAGAAGGTCGAGCAGCACTTCGGCATCACGCGCGGCCACATCCACCACGTCGACAACGCGTTCGGCTTTGCCGATCGCCTGCCGTACGTCACGCCGGTCGCCGGCCTGTACTCGTGCTCTGCGGGCTGCCATCCGGGCGGCTCGGTGATCGGCGCGTCGGGCCACAACGCGGCGATGCGCGTGCTCGCCGATCTCGGCAAAGCGGAGCGCGCGTAGCCTGAAGATCCCCAGCCTCGCCCGCTCGCCGCTGATCGGCAACCTGCGCGCGTTCCGCCGCGATCCGGCCGCGCTCCTGTGCCGCGTGCGCGACGAGCTCGGCGACGTGGGCGCGTTTCATCTCGGTCCGCGCCGCGTGGTGGTGGTGAGCGCGCCCGAGCCGGCACGCTTAATCCTGGCCGATCACGCCGACGCGTTCGAGAAGGGGCCGTCGGTGCGCATCTTCGCGCGCCCGATCCTCGGCGAAGGCCTGATCTCCGCCGCCAACCAGCCGCACCGCCGCCAGCGACGGCTGGTGCAGCCGCCCTTCGCGCCCAGGCAGGTGGCGGCGTACGTGGACGCGATGACCGACGACGTCGACAAGGCGCGCGCCACCTGGCCCGACGGCGGCGAGATCGATCTGGTCGAGGAGATGACGCACCTGAGCCTGCGCATCATCGGGCGCACGCTGTTTTCGGTAGATCTGGTCGACGAGGCGGCCGAGCTGCGCGAGGCGATCGAGATCGTGCAGCGCCACGTCACCGGGCTGATGCGCACGCTGGTGCCGCTGCCGCTCTCGGTGCCCACGCCGCGCAACCGTCGGGTTCGGCGCGCGGTGGACCGCCTGAACGAGACCATCCTGCGCATGATCGCCGAGCGTCGCTCCGGCGAGCGCACCGACGACCTGCTCTCCAAGTTGGTGTTCAGCCGCGACTCGGAGGACGGCGGCGGGTTCGACGATCGGCAGATCCGCGACGAGGTGATGACCCTGTTCGTCGCCGGCCACGAGACCACCGCCTATGCGCTGGCGTGGACCTGGCTGCTCCTGTGCGAGCATCCGGCCGTCTACGCGCGGCTCCTCGGCGAGGTCGATCGCGCGCTCGCGGGACGTCCGCCGCGCTCGCAAGATCTCGATCGGCTCCCGTGGACCCAGCAGGTGCTCAAAGAGAGCCTGCGCCTGTATCCGCCGGTCCATTCGCTGGGGCGCGTCTCGACGCGCGCGCTCGAGCTGGGCCCGTTCCATCTTCGGCGCGGCTCGATCGTGATCGTCAGCCAGTTCCTGTTGCACCGGCGCGCGGATCTGTTTCCCGATCCGGATGCGTTCGACCCCGAGCGCTTCTCGCCCGCGCGCGAGGCGAAGCTCGATCGATTCGCGTACCTGCCGTTCGGCGCCGGCCCGCGGGTGTGCATCGGCAACAACTTCGCGTTCACCGAGTCGGTCCTGATCCTGGCGCGGCTGGCGCAGACGGTCCGTTTCGAGCTGATCCCCGGGCAATCGATCCGCCCCGAGATGCTGGTCACGCTCCGTCCCCATCCGGCCGTTCGGGTCCGCGTCCAAGCGCGCGCAGGTGGCGGGCGGAGTTGACGCACCTGGTCATTGCACTAGCCACCTAGACGTAGTCTTCCATACTTTTCGTTCAAGATTTCGTCTTGGTATCCTGCTCTACCAATTTGTATTTATTCTACTAAGTTGATATTTGACCTAATGCGTCAAGTTAGCACGCTTCTTGTATTCCAGCTGTACGGTTCCAACCCCGCTGGAATTCGGAGAAGACGACCGGTGCAGACCAACAAGATCCACAAGCACGAGATCACGGTGTCCGGAACGCGCTGGCTGTTCGCGCTGAGCACGATCACCGCCTGGAGCTTCGCAACTCTACTGCTCGCCCATGCGAGCACGCTCGGCGCGATCCTGGCCGGGCCGCTCTACACCATCCCGCTCATCTCGCTCGGCGAGTGGTTGGTGCACGGCGTGATGTACCACGGCCGGATCCCGGGCCTGAAGTTCATCCGCGACATCCACCACGCCGGCCATCACTTCGCGCTGTTCCCGCCGAAAAACTACGTGCAGCACGGCAAGTACGAGTTCATGCGCTTCCGCAAGCCGCTGGTGCCGTTTCAGATGAGCGACAACGCGCTCGACAACTGGCTGACCGAGTGGAGCCAGATCGGGCTGCACTTCGTGGTCGGCATCCCGCTCATCCTCGCGCCGGCGTGGCTCCTGACGCACAGCCTGCCGTTCTTCGTCTCGACGCTGGTGACGCTCGGCTTCGTGTCGTGGCTGCTGGCGTACGTGCACGGGGTCATCCACACGCCGGCCGATCGCGCGATCGAGCACCTGCGCTGGTTTCAGTGGCTCGATCGCCATCACTACATCCACCACATCGATCTCTCGGCCAACATCAACTTCCTGTTGCCGATCTGCGACCTCCTGTTCGGCACGCAGAAGGCGGTGCTCACCGACGAGGAAGCGGCGGCCAACCCGAGCTTCGAAGAGGCCAAGCCGCAGGCCAAGGATATCCCGCGCAAGCCGGAGCTGGTCGCCGCGTGAACGGCGCAGGCGCGGCGATCGAGGCCACACGCGCGTTGACGACGGTCGAGCCGCGCGCGCGCTGCTCGATGATCGCGGGCGCCAACGCGCTCCTGCGCATGAAGGAATCGACGCTGCCGGCGCGCGAGCGCATCCTGCACGACGCGTGGGCGGGCCGGTTGATCGACGATCACTGGCTCTTGCAATCGATCCGCTACGCGCGCTTCACGCTGCCGCCGCTGTGGCGCGCGATCGACGAGCTGCAGACCGCGCACTGCGTGCGGCACCGTTCGATCGACCAGCTGGTGCTGCTGGCGGTTGCCGGCGGCTGCAAGCAGGTGGTGGTGATCGGCGCGGGCTACGACATGCGCCCGTCGCGGTTCGCGGCGCGGCTCGAGGGCGTGACCTGGATCGAGCTCGATCTGCCGGGGATCGGCGCGCGCAAGCGCGAGCTTGTCGACACCATGATCGACTCCAACCACCACGTCGAGCGCGCCGGCGTCGATCTGATGCGCGAGTCGGTGCTCGACGCGCTCGCCGCGACCCACTTCGATCGGGACGAGCCGGCGTGCTTCGTGCTCGAGGGGCTCATCCACTACCTGCCGCGCGCGCGCGTCGAGGCGCTGCTGTCCGATCTGTCGTCGGGGAGTGCGCGTCGCGAGGTGATCGTGAGCTTCATTCGCACGCAAGTGTACGAGTCCGCGCGCGGTCCGTTGCGCTGGCTGGTGCAGCTCCTGGGCGAGATCCCGCGCCTGCACTTTGCGCCGCGCGAGCTCGAGGCGCTCGCCGCGCGGCACGGGTTCGCCCGGTTTCAGAGCTGGACCTTCGACCAGCAGGTCACGGCCTTCGCGCCCGTCGCCCGCACGCGCCGCGTCGGCTGCACCCAAGACGTCGCCCTCCTACGGGATCGAGCGTAGCTTGTGGCGGACCAGAGGGTAGGCGAAGCGCAGCCACGCGGGCATCGCCTGGCGCAGCCAGCGGTCGCATTCTTCGTCGCGCAGCTCGAACTGGTGCGCCTTGCCGAGGAAGAAGGCGGCCTTGCGCCGCTGCTTGGTGGTCAGGTCGCCAGCCTCGAGCGCCGCGGTGATGCGCGCGATCCCTGGCGCCATCGACTGCGCCAGCACCATCGCGCTCCAGATGTCGATGCAGCCCAGGTTGAGCAGCGCGAGCTTGCAGGTCGCGTCGAGCGCCAGCGCGGCCTTGGCCTCGCGCGCGGCGGCGGCGATGTACTCGGTCGCGTCGACCACCGGCGAGATGCCGGCGGCGGAATCGAACAGCACATCGGCGAGCAGCGCGTGCGCCGCGGCGTGGTCCGGATGCGCCGCGAGCCAACCCTCGAGCACCGTGTGCGCCAAGGGCCCGTGCCGCTTCGCCAGGCCGCGCACCGTCGCCGACAGCGTCTGATCGGTCACCACCTCGAGGATCGGCTTGGCCTCTTCGGCGCTCGCGCGCTTGATCACCGACGGGCGGAAGTCGTGCCACCAGCCCTTGCCACGCCGATCGGGCCGCGCGCTGTTGTACGCGCGATAGATCGCGAAGCGCTGCGAGACCGTGTTCTGCTCGAGGTCCTTGTGCCTGGCGTAGCGCGCGAGCTTGGCGTCGACCGCCAGCACCAGCTCGGCGAGCGGCGTGTTCTTCGCCAGCTCCTCCTTCACCGCGGCGAACAGATCGGTGAACAGCGCGATCAGGAGATCGAGCCGCGCCTCGATGCGCTCCTTGCCTTGCAGGCCCTGCCCGTGCCCGGCGAGCACGTACTCGGCGCCCAGGCCCTTCATAGTGCGCAAGAACTCGATCCATTGCCCGTCGTCTTGCAGCCCCTCGTCGAGGAACGGCACGCCCAGGTACGGATACGACACGGTCGCCACGCCGTCGCCCGGCAAGAGCACCTTGCGCGACGGCCACCACACCACGCACGCATCGGGCGTCTCGACGCGGCCGGCCTGGAACAGCTCGAGCACCTCGCCGCCCACGTCGAGTGACAGCTTGCCGGTGAACGTGCGTGTCGGTGGCGCGACCGCCGGCACGTCCTGGAACTGCAGCCCGAAGGTGCGCGCGTAGTCGAGCCGTTCCTCGTCGCGCTCGTGGATGTAGCGTTCGGTCTCGGCGGTGGCGATGATCTCGGCGTCGGGGAAGGCCAGGTTCCCGCCGGCGTGATCGCCGTGGTAGTGCGTGTTGATCACGTGGGTGATCGGCTTGTCGGTCACCGCCGCGATCGCCTTGCGCAGCCGCTCGCCGGCCATCGGCGTGATCTGCGTGTCGACCACCACCACGCCGCCGGGCAGCACCAGCACGCCCGAGTTGCTGAAGAACCCGCGGTACAGATAGACGTCGGGCGCGACGGGATAGAGCTTGAGATCGCCGCTCTGCCGGCCGGTCGGTGCGATACGCGCCACGCTGCGCGGGAGTGTACATTGTCGGGATGATCAAAGCGGGCGTTACGCGCGTCGGGTGGATCGGAACCGGCGTGATGGGCCGATCGATGTGCGGGCACTTGATCGACCGCGGATTCTCGGCGGTGGTGCACACCCGCACGCGCTCGAAGGCGGAGGGCCTGTTGGCCAAGGGCGCGGTGTGGTCCGACAGCCCGCGCGCGGTGGTAGCGGCGGCCGATGTGGTGTTCACGATCGTCGGGTTCCCGGAGGACGTGCGGGCGTGCTTGCTCGGCGACGGCGGCGCGATCGGCGTGGCGCGCGCGGGGCAGATCTTCGTCGACATGAGCACCTCGTCACCCGCGCTGGCGCGCGAGATCGACGCGGCGGCGCGGGCGCGCGGCGCGCATGCGGTCGATGCGCCGGTTTCGGGCGGGGACATCGGCGCGCGCGAGGCGCGGCTGTCGATCATGATCGGCGGCGAGGCCCAGGTGATCGATTCGCTGACGCCGATGTGGGAAGCGATGGGCAAGACGTTCCTGCGCCAGGGCGACGCCGGCGCCGGCCAGCACACCAAGATGGTGAACCAGATCTTGATCGCGACCGGGATGATCGGCGTGTGCGAGGCGCTCCTCTACGGCCACCAGGCGGGGCTCGATCTCGAGCGCATGCTGCAGTCGGTGGCGAGCGGCGCGGCGGGGAGCTGGTCGCTGTCCAACTACGGGCCGCGCATCATCGCCGGCAACTTCGAGCCGGGCTTCTTCGTCGAGCACTTCCTCAAGGACATGAAGATCGCGCTCGACGAGGCCGGGCGGATGGGGCTGTCGCTGCCAGGACTCGCGCTCGCCGAGCAGCTCTATCGATCGGTCGCGGCCAACGGCTGGGGCAAGAAGGGCACCCACTCGCTGCAGCTCGCGCTCGCGCGGCTGTCTGCGGTCGACTGGCCGACACGGGGACCGTAGGGACCGGGTGCGGCCCCGCTGACGCACGCGACCCCTCCGTAAGTATACGGATCTACGCATTTTCAGACTGGCCCGCGGCTTGATGTAGAGAGCCGTCGGGAGGCCGCTGATGGGTCGCGCAAGGCTGGTTTTGATGCTGTTGTGGATCGCCGGCTGCGGCGGCTACGACCCCGGCCTGGCGGGCGACGACGGCGGCGTGGGCGCGGGTGGCCCGGCGGCGCAACCGTCCTCGTGCGCGCCGACCTGGGAGAAGCTCGATCCGAATTCGCTCCCGGCGTGCTGCGTCGACGACGGCCACGCGCACTGCGTGCCGACCGCGGAGGTGCCGGCCGAGGCGTCGGGGCTGCTCGACACCTGCCCGGCGGGCGGCGTGTGCATGCCCGATCCGTACGTGCGCGCCGGCGGCATTCCGATCCCCAAGGCGTGCACCTCGCTGTCGAACGCGGTGGGCGTGTGCTTGAGCGTGTGCATCCCGCAGGTGAAGAAGAACGCGCCGCTGTTGCCGGTGGACGTGTGCGACGACGGCGAGAAGTGCGTGCCGTGCATCAGCCCGCTCGACGGCACCACCACCGGCGCGTGCGACGTCGGGCAGTGCAAGAGCGCGACGCCCGCCGGCGACGGTGGCGGCAGCCCGCCGGTGTGCCCGCACGTGGGACCGCCGGTGCTCGATCCGTCGACGCTGCCGGCGTGCGGCACGGCGGGCGGCGCGCACTGCGTGGCCGCGGCGTTGGTCCCGGGCGCCCAGCAGACGCTGCTCGCGGCGTGCCCGGGCGGCTTTTGCGCGCCCGATACGATCATCGAAGCGGGCGGCCAGTTCATCCCGCCGACCTGCACGTCGGTGAACGGCGCCGAGGGACGCTGCCTCAACCTGGCGATCCCCGAGGTGGCGATGCAGGCGAGCCAGATCCCGCAGGCCACCTGCGCGGCGTTCGAGCGCTGCGTCCCGTGCTACTCGCCGCTCGACGGCAAGGAGACCGGCGCGTGTCGCTTGTCGTGCGATCCGGGGCCGACCAAGCCGGCGGTGCCGTTCGCCGCGTGCTGCATGAAGAGCAACACCACCGAGGGCAAGTGCGTGCCGACCACTTCGATCCCGATGTCGCTGCAGGCCAACCTGGGCGCCAACACGTGCACCACGGGAGATCTGTGCGTCCCGTCGGAGAACCTCGATCCGGCGTTCAAGCCCACCGCCTGCACCGCCAACAACCTCTTGCTCGGCAACTACACCGGCGTGTGCCTCTCCGACTGCCTCAAGTTCGGCTTGCAGGGCCTGGCGATCTCCAAAGGCGACTGCCAGACCGATCACAAGTGCGTCCCCTGCACGCAAGGCGGCAAGCCCACCGGCGCCCCCGGCTGCCCGCCGTAGCGCGACGTAGTAAGGTGGCGCCATGCTGCCGCCGGGTCCCAAAGGCAACTGGCTGCTTGGCAACGCGCGTGCGCTCGGCGCCGATCCGCTGCGCATGATCTCGGAGACGGTGCGCGAGTTCGGCGAGACCGCGCGCTTTCGCGTCGCCAAGTGGTGGATCCACTTGATCACGCGGCCCGCCGACGTGCAGCACGTGCTGCAGGACCGGGTGAAGAACTACTCCAAGCGCACCACCGGCTACGGGCGCCTCAGCAACCTGCTCCTCGGCGACGGGCTGGTGACCAGCGAGGGCGAGCTCTGGAAGCGGCAGCGACGCATCGTCCAGCCGGCGTTCCACAAGCAGCGGCTTCAGCTCCTGGCGGCGAGCATGGTGCGCGCGACCACCGAGATGACCGGGCGCTGGACCGGCGAGCGCCTCGATCTGGCGGCGGAGATGACCCACCTGACGCTGCGCATCGTCGGCGAGACCATCCTCGGCGCCGACGTGAGCGCGGTCGTCGACCGTTGCGGGGAGAGCTTCGCAGCTCTCAACGAAGGGCTGATGCGACGGATCATGGCGCCGGTGAACCTGCCGCTGTGGGTGCCGAGCGGCGCCAACCGGCGGTTTGCCGCGCGCGTGCGCGAGGTCGACCAGGTGGTCTATGGGATGATCGCCGAGCGGCGGCGCGCGCCGGGCGAGAGCGACCTGATCTCCATGTTGCTCGCGGCGCGCGACGAGGAGACCGGCGAGGGCATGAGCGATCGCCAGCTGCGCGACGAAGTGATGACCATGTTCTTCGCCGGGCACGAGACCACCGCGACCGCGCTGGCGTGGACCTTCTTCCTGGTCGGCAAGCATCCCGAGGTCGAGCGGCGGTTGCGCGCGGAGGTGAGCGAGGTGCTGGGCGGGCGCGAGGCGGGCTTCGAGGATCTCGAGCGGCTGCGCTACACGCGCATGGTGATCGAGGAGTCGATGCGACTCTATCCGCCGGTGTGGTCGACGATGCGCAACACCGAGGCCGACGATCAGATCGGCGACTGGTCGGTGCCGCGCGGGACCTGGCTGCTCGCGAGCTCCTATCTCACGCACCGGTTGCCGTCGGTGTGGGAGCGGCCCGACGCGTTCGAGCCGGAGCGTTTTTCGCCCGAGCGCGCGGCGGCGCGGCCGCGCTTCGCCTATTTCCCGTTTCTCGGCGGGCCGCGCCAGTGTCTGGGCAATCAGTTCTCGATGATGGAGGCGCAGCTGATCTTGGCGACGGTGACGCAGCGCCAGCGTCTGGAGCTCGCCTGCGAGACCATCGAGATGGCGCCGCTGCTCACGCTGCGGCCGGTGGGCGGCGTGCCGATGATTCGTCGCGCCGCTTGATCCCGTTCAGTGCGCGCGCTTCTTGGACGGCGCGCCGATGTCACGCAGCATCTTGCGCAGCTCGATCCCGTGCAGCTCCTCCTGGCCGATCTGCGTGCGCGCGAACTCCTCCAGGTACACGCTCGAGTCCTTGACCGTGTCGAGCAGCGCCTTGTACAGATCGAGCGCTTTCTCCTCGTGCGCGAGGCTCTCGTGCAGGATGGTCTCGACGTTGTGCTGGTGGCTCTCCTCGATCGAGGCGATGCGCAGCGACGGGTGACCCTCGAGGCCGGTGAGCAGCTCGCCCACCTGCTGCGCGTGCAGCAGCGACTCGGAGGCCTGCGCCTTCATGAACTGCACGATGGGGATGCGGTTGGGCCCGGTGATCATCAGCGAGTAGTGGGTGTAGCGGACCACCCCGGCCAGCTCGAACTCCATGATCTGGTTGAGCAGCTTGTGAGTACGCTTCACGTCGAGGTTCTTCATCGTTAGCGCAGTATCTGGTATGGTCCGCGACCATGTCGATCACAAAAACGAGCCTGGCGCTGTCCCTCGCGTTCTTCGCGGTGGGCTGCGTCGACAACCCCAAGGACAAACCCGAGAAAAAGACCGGCGCGCCGAAGCCGGGCGAGACGGCGAAGCTGCCCGAGCCGCCCAAGCCGAATGCGGTCCCGGCGCCCCCCGACGTGGCCGCGCCGCCCGCCGACGCCGAGAAGACCAAGAGCGGGCTGGCGTCGAAGGTGCTGTCGAAGGGCACCGCCGACAAGCACCCGACCGCCGACGACATCGTCACGGTCAACTATACCGGCTGGACCACCGACGGGAAAATGTTCGACTCGTCGATCCCGCGCGGCCAGCCGGCGACGTTCCCGCTCGGGCGCGTGATCCCGGGTTGGACCGAGGGCGTGCAGTTGATGGTGCAGGGCGAGAAGCGGCGCTTCTGGATCCCGCAGGACCTGGCCTACAAGGGCCAGCCGGGCGCGCCGGCGGGTATGCTGGTGTTCGACGTGGAGCTGCTATCAGTAAAGGAGGGGCCCAAGCCGATCCCCGCGCCCACCGACGTGGCCGCCGCGCCCAAGGACGCCAAGAAGACCAAGAGCGGCCTGGCCTACAAGGTGCTGAAGAAGGGCACCGGCAAGCAGCATCCCAAGGCCGAGAGCGCGGTCTCGGTGCACTACTCGGGCTGGACCACCGACGGCAAGATGTTCGACTCGTCGGTCGCGCGCGGCGAGCCGGCGACCTTCCCGCTCAACCGGGTGATCCCGGGCTGGACCGAGGGCGTGCAGCTGATGGTCGAGGGCGAGAAGACCCGCTTCTGGATCCCGGTCGAGATGGCGTACAACAACCGCCCGGGCAAGCCGGCGGGCATGTTGGTGTTCGACGTCGAGCTGCTCAAGATCATGGGCGCGCTGGGCTCGCCGCCGCCTCATTAAGAGGTAGAGTGGGGCCGATGGCCCCGAGGCTGATCTCGCGCGTGCTGGTGCGCGCGCCGCTGCTCCCGATCGCGGCGCTGGGCCGCGCGGCCGGTACGATCTTTCGCCAACCGCTGCCGGCGGCCGCGCTGGCGCTCTCGAATCCCGCGCTACTCGACAAGAAGAGTGGAAAGACTGCGCGCGCGCTGGGCAACTACGCGCGACGCGCGGCGTTCCGGGCCACGCCGCACGGGCTGTGGGCGGGCGTGGGCGTCGGGCGGCTGGGGCCGCGCACGCGCATCGACACCGGCGCGCCGCACGCGCACCTGACCGTCGCGTGGGGGCGGCTGGCGGCGTTCGGGCGCGCGCTGCTCGACGATCCGCGCCTGCGCGATCGTGTGCGGCTGCGAGTCGCGCCGTCGCTGCTCGAGTCGGCGGGCGCCGCCGAGTGGCTGGCGTTCGGCGAGGAGCTGCCGGCGCGCGCGCGTCGCACCGATCTCGACGAGACGCTGGCGGCGGTGCTGGCGTCGGCGGCGGAGTGGCGCGCCTGGCCGGAGGTGCGCGCGGCGCTCGCCGAGCGCGAGGCGGGCGATGCCGACGCGCTCGACGAGTACCTGCGCGTGCTGGTCGACGACGGGCTGCTGGTGCACGACCTCGAGCCGCCGCTGGTCGGCCCGCCGCCGCTCGAGTGGATGCGCGCGCGGCTCAGCGGCAGCTCGCCCGAGCTCGACGAGGTCGCTACGCTGCTCGACGGCGCCGCGCGCGCGCCGGGCGCGGCGATCGCCGCGGCGCGCGAGGCGTTGGCGCGACTGCCGGGTGGCGCGGCGGAGCCGCTGCACGCGGTGCTGGTGTTCGCGCCGAAGGCCGAGCCGCAGGTTTCGCGCGTCGCCGTCGAGCGCGCGGCCGGGTTGGCGGAGCTGCTCACGCGGCTGCAGGACGCGCTGGTCCCGCCGGCGGCGGAGCGCCTGCTCGATCCGGCCATCGGCGAGGCGCTGGACGGGATCACCGAGGTCTTCGGTGCGGGCGCGCTCGATCTGCAAGCGCTCGCGGCGGGCGACTACGGAACGCCGCTCACCGGTGACACGCCACGCGCCGGGCACGCGCCGCCGCCGGCGCTGCTCGCGCTGCTCGTCGATCGACTGTTGGCTTGCGCGCACGCGGGCGCCGGCGAGGTCCATTTCTCCGCGGCCGAGCTCGACGCGGTGACCCCACCCGGCGCCACGCCGCCCACCTGCGAGCTGGTGCTCACGCCGATGCGCGAGCCGCCGCGCACCCCGGCCGGGACCGGCTGGCTGTTGGCGCTGCACGCGCCGGCCGGTGCCAGCTGGGGACGCTTTGCCGGCGCGGTCGGCGCGCCACTCGAGGCTGCGCTCGGCGAGCTGGCGGCGGCGGAGCAGAGCGCGCGCCCGTCGGAGACGCGGCTCGATGTGGCGTTCGCGCCGACGCGCGCGCTGGCCGATCTGGCGGTGCACCCGCCGGTGCGCGCGGGCGTGCTCGCGCTGTCCGGCTCCTGCGACCGCGCGGTGACGCCCGCCGAGCTCGAGCTGTGCGCCGATGCGGCGGCGCTCGATCCGTTGGCGCTCAGGCGCGGCGATGCGCAGGTGGTGCCGTCGCCGCTGCATCGCTTGCGCTCGACCACGGCGGCGCCGGGCGTGTGGCAGCTGTTGACCGGTTGGAGCCTGCAGCGACAGCACGCGCCGTGGGCGCTGTCGCTCGGTCCGCTCGCCGGCCTCGCGCGGCTGCCGCGCATTTCGATCGAGGGGTTCGTGGTCGCGCCGGCGAGCTGGCAGCTCCCCGAGGTCGCCGACCGTCGCGCGCTCGCCGCGTGGCGTAAGCGGGCCGGCGTGCCGCGCCGCGTGCAGGTGGGTCACGAAGACGAGCTGCTGCTGATCGATCTGATGTCGGCCGACGCGCTCGAGGAGCTGCGACGCCTGCCGCGGGATGCGACGCGCCCGCGCGCGTTCGAGGTGTGGCCGCCGCTCGAGCGTGGCGTCGACCGGGCCGGGCGGCGCGTCGAGATCGTCGCGGCGATGGTCGACGCGCCCGACTGGGACGAGGCCGAGCGGCTGGTGGCGGCGAGCGCGGCGGTCGCCAAGATGGGACGCGTGCCGCCGCCCCGGCTGGCGCCGCCCGCCGAGGGATGGCGCACGTTCAAGCTGTTCGGCGCGGCGGATCGCGCGGATCGCGTGCTCGCGCAGATCGTCGCGCCCGAGGTGCGCGCGGCGCGGGCGGCGGGCGAGCTCGACGGCTGGTTCTTCATGCGCTACGTCGACGGGCCGGGCCGGCGCGATCACCTGCGCGTGCGCGTGCACGAGCCCGAAAAGGGCGGCGCGGACGCCTTTGCGGCCCGCCTGACCGAAGCGCTCGCCCCCGCGCGCGCAGCGGGCGACGTGGTGGCGCTGGAGATCGCCGGCTACCATCGCGAGGTCGCGCGCTACGGCGCTGACGCGATCGCGGCGGTCGAGCGACTGTTCGAAGCGGACAGCGCGCTGGTCTGCGATCTGCTCGACGAGGACGCCGAGCCCGACGCTGACGCCACCGAGCTGTTGGTGCGCAGCCTCGACGTGCTCGCCGCCGGATTGGGCCTGGACCTGGCCGAGCGCCGCGAGCTGGCCCGCCGCCGCCGCGACGCCTACGCCGCGGTTCCCGGGTCGAATGACGGCGAGCGCGACCCGCTCGCTGCCGAGTTCCGTGCCCGCCAGGCGCGGCTGCAAGCCGTGCTCTCCGCGACGCCGCTGTCTCCGCCGTTCGCCGCGCAACGCGCGCGCGTTGCGGTCGCCGTGCGCAAGCTCTCAGAGGCGCGCCGCAGGGCGATCTTGCCGGCGCTGCTGCATCTGGCTGCGGTGCGTCTGGCTGGGGCCGATCGTCAGGCGGAGGCGCGCGCGGTGTACTTCTGGGAGCGAACGCTGGACGGGCTGGTGCATCGGGCGCGCCGGCGCTAGTCGTTCAACCCCAGCCCCGTTCCGTCATCGGCAGGGATCTGTTTCTGCGTAGCGGTTGGCGTCCCGATGCGCGGCGTTTTCGGACGTGGCGGGCCGCCGCCGGCATGAAGCGGCACGATGGCGTGCTCGGTAAATCGCGTCACCTCTAGCTCTTCGTCGCGATACCCGGTGTGATGCACGCGCAGCGTCATCTCGCGTGGGAGCGTGAGGGATGCAGGGGTCGTCCCGAGCAGCTTGCCGCCGGCGTGAATTTCGGCGCCGGGCGGGATCGTCTCGAGGAACAGCGGAAAGCTGGTCGAAGGCGATCGCGGCGAGGGTTGGGATTGCGGTTGCGATGGTTGAGCGACCGACGGGGCGGGAGTCGAGTTGGCGAGCGGGGGCGCCGGCGTGCTGCCCCAGCGCACCGCCAGCCAGCCGCCCAGCGCTCCGACGAGTGACATGCCGATGATCGCGCTCAGCGCGGCGAGGCGCTTGCGGCGCGCGGAGAGGGCCACGCGCTGCAGCGCGGCCGAGCGGCCCTTGGACATCGCCTCTTGCGACAAGCGCGTCGGTGGCACCGAGCGCCATCCGTCGGCGATTGGCGCCAGCCGCCCCGACGGCGTCGGCCCGGAGGCGCGCAAGATCCCCACCAACCGCTCCTGCACGTCGCGCATCAGCTGCGGCCGCTTGCCCGGATCGCGCGCCAGCATCTGCGCGACCAGCTCCGCGAGCGGCGCCGGCGCGCCGGTGAGCGCCGCCGGCTTGCGCTGGAGCTGGCTCGACAAGATCTCGTCGTAGGTGCGCCCGTCGAACGGCATCTTGCCGGCCACCATGCGGAACAGCACCACGCCGAGCGCGTAGATGTCGGTGCGCGCGTCGACGGTGCCGCCGGTTCCCTGCTCGGGCGACATGTAGCCCGGCGTGCCCATCACCTGCCCGCGCAGCGTGTGCGGCATGCTCATGTCGGTGCGCTGGCTCAGCTTGGCGATGCCGAAGTCGAGCACCTTGACGAAGTCGTCGTAGCCCGACTTCGGCGTGAGGAAGATGTTGTCCGGCTTGAGATCGCGATGGACCACGTCGTGCGAGTGCGCCGCCGCGATCGCCGCCGACACCTGCACGCCGACCGCCAGCGCGCGCGGCACCGAGAGCCGCCCGTCGCGCGCCAATACCCCGGCCAGCGACGTGCCCGAGAGCAGCTCCATCACGAAGTAGCTGTAGCCGGCCGCGATCTTGAAATCGAAGATGTCGACGATGTTCTCGTGCTGGATCAGGTTGACCGATTTGGCCTCGGCGAAGAAGCGCTGCACCACCGACGGATCGGAGGCCAGCTCCGGCGCGAGAAACTTGATCGCCACCCGCTTGCCGATCTCCGGCTGCACCGCCGAGTACACCGCGCCCATGCCGCCCGCGCCGAGGAGTCCCTCCACCACGTAGCTGCCAAACCGCATCCCGACGAGCGGATCGGTGTTCTGCAAGCTCATGTCATTGAAGACCGGGCATGCAGATTTCGTTGTCGTTCGTGTCGTAGCCGCAGTGCGAGTCCGCGCAGCTGCCCGTGTAGCTGCTGCAGGCCTGCCCTAGGGTGCAGGCGGGACAACTGCCGCTCGAGCCGCCGCAGGTGATCGGGTGGAAGCAATTGTTGGGATCTTTGGTGACCGGAGAGAGCGCTACCGTGGCGTGCCCGTGGTCACCGCGATTGAGCGTCGGGTAGTCGCTCGGGTAGTCCCCCGGTCCGGCGGTGCCGATGCCGACCGCTCCTAGCGTGTCGTAGGCGACGATCACCAGGTGGCCGCCGTAGCTCTTCGGGTCGACGTTCGCGTTGGTGAAGAAGATCGGAAACTCGACGGGCGTCGAGGTGGCCACGCCGCCGTCGGCGGTGTTGGCGATGATCGAGCGGTGGGTGACCGTGCTGGTGCCGTCGGAATAGGTCGAATCTACTTGAAGTCTATCGAACGGCCGGTCGGTCGAGCCGGTGACCTTGACGGTGATGCAGGTGTACGGATTCTCCGAGCCGCCGCACAGATCGTCGGCCGTGCACCCGGCGGCGAACAGGAGCAGGCACGCGAGCGCACGCGTCATGGGTTCTGCACCGTGCCGAACTGCGCCGGCGGCGCGGGCGTGCCGTACACCACGCCCACCGCGATCACCGTCGCCGCCACGCCCGCCGCGAGGATCACGCCGAGCGCGACGCCGGCCTTGCGACGCGCTTCCCGCGGCCCGTTGGAGACCAGCGTGATGTTCTCGCTCGCGGTCTGCCCGATGCGCACCCACACGTCCTTGGTGACGGTCTCGTAGCCGGGCTTCTCGACCACCACCTGGTACACGCCGGCCGGCACCTCGGCCTCGTAGCCGCGCCGCTCCGACGGCACGCGCATGCCGTTGACCGTCACCAGCGCGCCGACCGGCCCGATCTTGACGCTCAGGTTTCCCTTGGGCAGCCCCTGCAGCGTGGGCAGGTTGGGCTGCAGCGTGACGCTGGTCGCCACCACCTGGCCCATCAGCACCGTCACCTGCCGGATCTCGTCGCGATACCCCGGCTTGGCGACGATGATCTTGTGCGGGCCCGGCGGCAGCGGCAGGTCGAACGGGGTGCGACCGCGCGTGTCCTCGTCCTCGTCGTCGATGCGCACCTCGGCGCCGGACGGCTCCGAGCGCACCGCCACGCGACCCCAGCCGCGCGCGGCCGGCTTGCCCTGACACGCCGACAAGGTGGCTTGAGCGCTCGGGTGCGGGCTGTCGGTCTTGCGCCGCAGGTACTCCTGCAACACCGGGATCGCCTCGGTGCAGTGGCCGAGCGCGGCGTGCGCCAGCCCGAGGCCCAGGTACGGACCGGACGACTCGGGCGCCAGCGAGCGCGCGACCAGATAGTGACCGATGGCCGCCTCGTAGTCGTGCTTGTCCATGTTGAGCTTGGCCTTGCGCATCTCGTCCTGCGCCTCTTCGAGCTCGCCGGCGCGCGCAATCGCACCCGAGGCGAGCGCGGCGAAGAGGGCGAACATGCGGAGCCAGGTGAGCTGCACGGCGTTCTCGTCGATGCTACCGCATCGGTACGCCGGATGCACAAGCTGCAAGCGTGGCTCGCAAGCTGATTCTCCTCACCGCGTTGTTGCTGCTCCCGGGCGGGCTGTTTGCCCTCGTCGCTGCGTGGGCGATCCAGCGGCTGGCGCGCACCGGGCGTGGGCAGCTGGTGCTGGCGCGTGCGCGGCGGCGGGTAAAACGTTTTCCTCGTTTGGCGAACTGGCTGGCTACATCGCTGCCGGCGGGCAATTCCTCGGGACCTGCGCCGCTCTTGTCCTGACCTTACGCGGCGCCGCGGTCGAGCCACTCCTGGTACGCGCCGAAGTCGTACTGCCGCCCGAGGAAGTCCGCCACCAGCTCGGCGGCCGGCTTCGATCCGCCGGGCTCGAGCACCGCGCGCCGGTAGCGCAGCGCGGCCTTGGGATCGAGCAGCCCTTCATGCTGGAACACCGAGAACAGATCCTTGGCGATCACCAGCGACCACATATAGGTGTAGTAGAGCGCCGAGTAGCCGTCGAGGTGGCCGAACGATTCGTGGAAGTAGGTGCCCTCGACGTACTTGAACGGCGTGTAGCGATCTTGCAGCTCGGCCATCACCCGGGTGGTGTCGAGGCCGCGCGGATCGCGCGTGTGGAACTCCAGGCTGGTGGCGGCGTAGAACATCTGCTGCCGCACCCACAGGCCCTTGCCGTATTCATCGGCGGCCTTGGCGCGGCCGACCAATTCGGCGGGGAGCGGCGCGCCGGTCTGGTAGTGACGCGCGAAGGTCTGCAAGGTCGGCACGTCCCACACCCACTCTTCCAGCATCTGCGAGGGCGCCTCGACGAAGTCCCACTCGGTGGCCACGCCCGACAGCCCGGCCCAGCGCGTGTGGCCGCCGAGCACGTGGTGCAAGAGATGTCCGAACTCGTGGAAGAAGGTCTTGACGCTGTCGTGCTCCATCAGCGCGGCTTCGCCCCGGTTGCCCTCGGGCGGCCGCGGGAAGTTGCACATCAGCACGCCCTCGGGCAGCCGCTTGCCGGCGACGCCGTTGACCAGCGTGAACTGCGCGTAGTGCTTGTACTTGCCGTCGCGCGGGTGCATGTCGAGGTAGATCCGGCCGAGCACGGTCGCGCCCTCGACCACGTCGTACACGTCGACCTCGGCGTGCCACACCGGCACGTCGGTCAGCTTGCGATAGGTGAGCCCGAACATGCGCCCGGTGATGTCGAGCACGCCCTGCTTGACGCGCGTGTACTCGAAATACGGGCGGATGGTCTGCGAGTCGAAGTCGTATTCCTCGGCGGAGACGCGCTCGGCGTAGTAGGCCGAGTCCCAGCCGGCGACCGCCTGCGCGGCCGGATCGTCCTTGCGCTTGCGCGCGAGCAGCTGCTGGTAGTCGCGCTGCGCGCGCGCCTCGGAGGCGGTCGAGATGCGCGCGATGAACTCGGCCGCCTTCTGTTGCGAGCCGATCATCTTGTCCTCGGTCGCATACGCCGCCCAGCTCGGATAGCCGAGTAGCCCCGCCAGCTCGTGCCGCTTCTCCAGCATGCGCTGCAGCACCTCGAGGTTCCCCGGATGGCCGCGCAGCCGGTACTGGCGCCACAACTCCTCGCGCGCCTTGCCGCTCTTGGCGTAGGTGACGAACGGGATGTAGTCGGTGTTGTCGGTGGTGACGGTGACCTTGCCGTCGGCGCCCGGCTTGTGCGCTGCCTGGTAGTCGTCGGGCAGGCCGTCGAGCTGCGCCGGATCGAGCGCGATCTTGCGCACGTCGTCCTTCATGTTCTTGCCGAAGTCCTGGCCGATCTTGACCAGCTCCTCGCGCAGCTTCATCACCCGCTGGCGCGTGGGCTCGTCCTTGTCCACGCCCGAGCGGCGCAGCTCGCGCAGCGTCTTGCCGACGTAGTGGCGGGTGGCGCCGTCTTCGCGCGCCAGATCGAGCGCGGCGAGCGCGTCGTAGACGCCGCGATCGAGCGAGAGCTCGGTGGACAGCGCGTCGAGCTCCTGCTCGCAGATCTCGGCGGTAGAGCGCATCTTTTCGTCCGGATGCGCGTTGCGACAGACGCTCGCTCGCGCGGCCGCGTCGCCGAGCGCGCTCATCGCGCCGTCGTAGGCGGCGAGCGCCAGCGCCGTGTCGCGCGGCGCCGCCATCGCCTTCAGGCCGGCGACCTCGACGCGCGCGCGCTCCATGTCGGCGCGGCTGGCGGCCAGGAATGCGTCGGGCGTACCGGTCAGTAGAGTACTCATGGGATCCGCATGCTAGCATGCTCACCCCGTGGGCCCTGAAAACGCCGATCCCAAGCGATACGCCGAGGCGACGCAGCGCAACCGGGAGCCGATCGTGGCGGTGCTGGAGCGCGTGTTGCCGTCGAGCGGGCTGGTGCTCGAGATCGCCAGCGGCACCGGCGAGCACGCCGCGTTCTTCGCCTCGCGCCTGCCGCGCCTGACGTTTCAGCCGACCGATCGCGAGCCGCAGCTGCTCGACAGCATCGCCGCGTGGCGGGTCGAGAGCGGCGCCGACAACCTGCGCGCGCCGCTGTATCTCGATGTGATGGCGCCGGCCTGGCCGATCGAGCACGCGCAGGCGATGCTGGCGATCAACCTGATCCACATCGCGCCGTGGGAGGCGTGCGGCGCGCTGCTCGACGGCGCCGCGCGCGTGCTTGCGCCCGGCGGCGTGCTCTATTTCTACGGCCCGTTCAAGCAGGCGGGCCGCCACACCGCGCCGTCGAACCAAGCGTTCGATCAGTCGCTGCGCGCGCGCGATCCGGCGTGGGGCGTGCGCGACGTCGACGAAGTCGTGGCGCAGGCGCGCAAGCGCGGGCTGGTGCTCGTCGAAACCGTTCAGATGCCCAACCACAACCTATCGGTGATCTTCCGAAGATGAAAAACCTCACGTTGCTCGCGATCTTGTTCGGTGTGCAGCCCGCGTTCGCCGATCCGCGCTTCGCGCCCGTCGAGCTGGCGGTCGATACCCGGTCGCTGCCGCCCAACGAGCAGAAGGCGCTCGCCAAGCTGGTCGATGCGGCGCGCATCATGGACACGCTGTTCCTGCGCCAGGTGTGGTCGGGGAACGAGCGCATGCTGCTGCGGCTGGTCGAGACCAAGTCGCCGCAGCTCGGCGAGTTCCTGGTCAACAAGGGGCCGTGGTCACGGCTCGACAAGAATGCGCCGATCGTCCCTGGGTCGGGCGTGCCGCCCAAGCCGCCCGAGGGCAACTTCTATCCGCCGGGCGCGACCAAGGCGCAGCTCGAGGCGTGGATGAAGACGCTCGGGCCGAAGGAGCGCGAGCAGGCGGGCGCGTTCTTCACCACCATTCGCAGGAACACCGACGGCAAGTGGGTGATCGTGCCGTACTCTCTCGAGTACCAGCCCGAGCTGGCGGACGCGGCGGCGCTGTTGCGCGAGGCGGCGGCGCTGACCAGGCAGCCGTCGCTCAAGACGTACCTGGAAAAACGCGCGGCGGCGTTCCTGTCCAACGACTACTACGACTCGGACCTGGCGTGGATGGCGCTCGACGCGAGCATCGAGCCGACCATCGGGCCGTACGAGGTGTACGAGGACGAGTGGTTCAACGCCAAGGCGGCGTTCGAGGCGTTCATCACGCTGCGCGACGACGTCGAGACCAAGAAGCTGCAGCGCTTTTCGGCCGAGCTGCAGGGCGTGGAGGATCACCTGCCGATCGAGCCGGCGGTGCGCAACCCGAAGCTCGGCGCGCTGGCGCCGATCCGCGTGGTCAACGAGGTGTTCTGCTCGGGCGACGCGAACCACGGCGTGCAGACCGCGGCGTTCAACCTGCCCAACGACGAGCGCATCGAGAAGGAGAAGGGCACCAAGCGCGTGCTCCTGAAGAACGTGCAGGAGGCCAAGTTCAAGATGGTGCTCGAGCCGATCACGCAGGTGGTGCTGGCGCCGGCGGATCGGCCGCAGGTGGCGTTCGATTCGTTCTTCACGCACATCCTCATGCACGAGCTGATGCACGGGCTCGGGCCGCACTCGCTGGCCAACGGCACCACGGTGCGCGCGGCGCTGCAGGACAGCTACAGCGCGATCGAGGAGGCCAAGGCCGACATCTCCGGGCTGTTCGCCATGCAGTACCTGGTCGACAAGGGCGTGATCGCCAAGAGCCTGGAGAAGACCATGTACACGACGTTCCTGGCGTCGGCGTTCCGCTCGATTCGCTTCGGCATCTCGGAGGCGCACGGCAAGGGGCAGGCGATGCAGCTCAACTACCTGCTCGACGCGGGCGCCTTTCGGGTCGCGGCCGACGGCACGTTCTCCGTCGAGCCGTCCAAGATCAAGGACGGCGTCACCGCGCTGACCCGCGAGCTGATGACGCTGCAAGCGCACGGCGATCGCGCCCGCGCCCAGGCGCTGCTCGCCAAGCTCGGCGTGGTCCGCCCGTCGGTGCAAAAGCTTCTCGACAAGCTCAAAGACGTCCCGGTCGACATCGCCCCGCGCTTCTAACGGTCGTAGTCGGTGAGGCCTTTGCGGGATTGGTTGCGGCGGGGGTCTTGCTTGGATTGGCACTCGGTGCACAGGGTGGCGTAGGGGAGCGCTTGCAGGCGCTTGGCGGGGATGGCCTCTTCGCAGTCTTCGCACAGGCCGAAGTCGTCGGGGGCGGTGTCGAGCTTGCGCAGCGCGCGCGTGATCTGGGCGAGCAGCTCGGCCTGCTTCTTGTTGCGCGTCGAGGCCAGCGTTTGCATCATCTCGGAGAGCGCCTGCTCGTCCTCGTCGGGCACGCCGACGGCGATCGGATCCTTCCGGTTGGGCTCGATCTTGGCGGGTCCGTCGGCGCGCGCGTCGGTGCGGGCCTTCTCGAGGGCCGCCTTGAAACCCGCCAGCTGCCTGGGCGTCATTTTTTCTTCTTGAGCAGATCGGCGAACGTGCCCAGCTTGGGCGCGGGCCCGCTCGAGACCGGCGCGCCGCCGCCGTCGTCGTCCTTCGAGACGAGACTCAGCGAGATGCGGTGCTTGTCGGTGTCCACCTCGAGCACCAGCACGTCGAGCGGCTGGCCCGGCTTGACCGCGTCCTTGGCGTGACGCAGGTGCTTGCCCTGCGCGAGCTCGCTGATGTGCACCAGCCCCTCGATCCCCGGCGCGAGCTCGACGAACGCGCCGAACTGCTCGACGCGCGTCACCGTGCCCGGCAGCCGCGCGCCCTCGGGAAAGCGCTCGCGCGCGTCGGACCACGGATCGCGCTCGAGCGACTTGAGCGACAGCGAGATCTTCTCCGGTCGCTTGGGATCGTCACCCTTCTCCATCTTCAAGATCTGCACCTCGATCTCCTGCCCGATCGAGAGCACGTCCTTGGGATGCTTGACCCGCTGAAACGCCAGCTCGCTCACGTGCAGCATCCCCTCGAGGCCGCCCAGATCGACGAACGCGCCGTAGTCCTTGAGCCCGGTCACCTTGCCGCGCAACACCGCGCCGACCTGCAGCGTGGCGCGCGTCACCTGCGCCTGCGCGCGCGACTCCTCCTCGAGCAGCACGCGGCGCGACACCACCAGGTTCAGGTTGCGCCCGTTCTCTTCGTAGCGCGTGATGCGGAAGGTGAATTTCTGCCCCACGTAGGGCGCCGCATCCTCGACGTGGCGCGCGTCGAGCTGCGAGATCGGGCAGAACGCGCGCACGCCGGCGATCTGCACCTCCACGCCGCCCTTGTTGACGCCTGAGACCACGCCCTCGACGGGGATCTGGTGCTGGTAGGCCTGCGCCAGCTCGGCCTTGCCCTCGGCGCCGCGCCCGATCGAGCGCTTGAGGATCACCACGCCCGAGCGATCACCGGTCTCCACCACGCGCGCCTCGATCTCGTCGCCGATCTGCACGGTCAGCTTGCCGTCGGCGTCGCGTAGCTCGGCGATCTCGATCATCCCGTCGGACTTGCCGCCGAGATCGAGGAACACCGAGTCGCGGCCGATCGAGACCACGCGCCCGCGCATCTCTTCGCCGACCTGCGGCTCCTTCCGCTTCTTCTTGGGATCGCCTCCCTGATCGTACTCGGCGAGCATGGCGGCGAAATCTTCGTTCTGGTTGTCGTCGGTCCCGGACATTGTCGCGTAGTGTAACCTTTCCCTGTTCAGTTCGTACTGTAAGGAGGAGACCGCTTGCGTTCAATGCTCGTCTTGCTGGTGATGCTAGTGGCCTGCTCCCCGGCCATCTCGAAGGGACCGGTGCGGGGGGCGACCTTCGCGGTCGCCTGATACGACGTCGGCAAAGCGGCCCTGGAAGGGCTGCCGGGCGTCAAATCGGTCACCACCGGCTGGAAACGCGGCTACGAGGCCAACGAGGTGCAGTTCGATCCCACCGAGGTCGACGTGCCGAAGATGGAAGAGGCGCTGCGCAAGGCCTCCACCTACATCAAGACCCTCGACGGTAAATAGCGCGAATTCTTGCTGCGGCCCGGTGCGCGTGAAATTCTCGCGCCATGGCCGTGGGGCGTCGTGCGGGGTGGGTGCTGCTCTTCGGGCTGGGCGCGTGCCTGACGCCCGAGGCGCGGCTGCAGTGGCGCATCCGGCAGCTCAAGCCGGGGTTTCAGCCGACCGGGCTGTCCGCGCCGGCGGCGCGCTCGGGCTGCCGGGTGACTTCCTACAATGATCAGGTCTGCTGCGAGCAGGTGCAGGAAGATCTGAAGGGGCCGGAGACGCTCGACGGGCTGCGCGCGATGCTGCACGACGAGGACGCCGGCAAGCACCGGCGGGTCAAGGTGGTCGGGGCGCTCCACTCGGGCAACCGCATCGTCTGCACCGACGGGATCGCGATCACCACCGAGAACCTGACCGACGTGATGCGGCTCGAGCGTCGCGACGGCGTGCAGACCGTGGTGGTCGACGCGGGCGTTCAGGTCGGAGATCTCGGGCAGTGGCTGTACGAGCAGGGCTGGTCGCTCGGCTTCACCGTGCTCGGCTTTCGCGGCGTCACGGTCGGCGGCGCTGTAGGCACCGCGACCCACGGCTCGTCGCTGCGCCATCCGTCGATCTTTCCCTCCCGGCTCGAGGGCCTGTGGGTGCTCGGCCCCGACGGCACGGACGCGCTCCAGCCGGGCCAGCCGCCGGTCGAGCACAAGCGCTCGAGCACGCCCGACGAGATCTTCCGCGCGCTGGCCGGCAACCTCGGCGTGCTGGGCGCGGTGGCGCGCGTGCGGCTACGCGTCGAGCGTCGCTTCGATCTGCAGGTCGAGGCCACCTACGACGACGAGAAGGTGCTGTTGCGCGACGGGCCGCGCCCGCTGATCGCCAACTGCGACTACGGGCAGATCGTGTGGTTCCCGCGCGCCGGCAGCATCATGACGATGTGCGGGCAGAAGACCACGCAGCCGTCGCGCGGCTCGGCGCAGAGCGTGCTGCTCGATCCGCGCGCCACGCCGCTCGAGATCCAGCTCTTCAAGGAGCTGATGGAAGACACCATCGAGAACGGCGCGCCCTCGTGCACCATCGAGACGGAACGCTACTGGCGCTACAAGAGTCATCCACCGCTCGAGACGGTCTGCAACTGCTGCACGCAGGAGACGTCAAAGGCGGTCGGGCCCGGCTATCGCATGATGTCGAGCGATCTGACGGGGCTGCGCGCCGAGGTGCCGGAGATCGATTTCGAGCTGGCCATCCCGATGGCCAAAGCCAAGGACGCGCTGACGTGGGTGAACCAGTTCGCCGACGACCAGCGGCTGTGCCTGCCACTGATCGGCCTGTTCCTGCGTTTTTCGCCGAAGGACGGCTCGTCGCTGCTCGGGCACGGCAGCGCGCACGACGATCCCGACGGCGTGATGTTCGTCGAGTTCGTGGTGTTCGTGCGCGAGAAGCACAAGCCCGACCCGAACGACGCCAGCTACTACGGCCGCTACTGGCAGCTGGCGCGCGAGCTGGTCGATCGCTTCGACGGGCGGCTGCACTGGGGCAAGAACGCGCAGGATCTGTTCGAGTATCAGAAGGACCACAGCCCGGCGTTCAAGCTGCGGCTGGACGCGTTTCGCAAGGTGGCGGATCAGCTCGATCCGAGCGGGCGGTTCGCCAACGATTTCTCCAAGCGGGTCGGGCTGACCACGCATTGACAGCGCCGCGCCCGTGCCTACCTGTTTCCGAATGAACGTTCATTCCATGATCATGGTCGCCACGGTTGCGTTTGCTGTGCCCGCCTTCGCGCAACACCCGGCCGCGCGCGGCGGCGGCGGTGGACACTTTCCCTCCGGTCCGCCGCACGGACCCGCGCCGTATCGCGCGCCCGCGCCGGCGCCGGTTGCGCATCCCGGCGTGACGGTGCGCGCGCCCGAGCCCGTGCGTCAGCCCGAGCCGGTGCGTCAGCCCGAGCCGGTGCGCCAGGCCGAGCCTCGTCACGAGCCGATCCCGCAGGCGAATCGCCCGCACGTCGAGAAGGACGCGCGCTGGGTCGGTCACGAGACGGGCGGCGAAGACCCGCGCTATCACGTCGGCCGGCCCTTTCCGCACGGCCATTTCTCCGGCGCGATCGGCAACGGTCACACCTATCGCCTCTCCGGCTGGGATCCGCACCGCCACCGCTTCTGGTTCGGCTCGTCCTTCTTCCTGGTCGCGCAGTCCGACGTGGACTACGTCGACGACTGGGATTGGTCGACCGATCAGGTCGTGCTCTACGACGACCCCGATCATCCCGGCTGGTATCTCGCCTACAACTCGCGCCTCGGCACCTACGCGCACGTCGAATACGACGGGCCGCTCCAGTAGCTCAGGGGGCGTAGCGGAGATCGTCGCCGCGCTGGAGGCCGCGTAAAGAGAACACCTCGGCGGGGATGCCGTGCTCGGCGTCGGCGACCTCGACGCTCAGCTCGGTGGCGTGCTTGGTGCGCTCGTTGACCATCAGGATCCGGCGCGGGACCCAGGTCTCGTACTGCGACTTGCCGCGCTCGAAGGTGCGCGTCTGCGTGCGCACGTGCGCGCCGCTGCGATCGTAATACTCGATGCGCAAGAGCAGGCCGTGCGGCTCGGCGTACAGCACCAGCTTGGACCACGAGCCGCTGGCGTCCTTTGGATCGAGCTGCACGATCGTGTTCTCGCCCTGCCTGCCGACGATCTTGGGCGTGTAGTGCTCGTGGAAGCTGATGTCGCCCAGATCTTCGAACACGAAGTCGGAGCCGAGGAAGGTCTGCGTGAGCGCGCTCGATCCGAGGCGACGCACGCGGTTCTCGCCGCCGATGAACACGTAGAGCTCGCGCGAGGTGGTGGCCATCAGCGCGGTGTTGCGCATGTTGCCGGGCGCCAAGAAGCGCAGGATCCGCTTATCCGAGCCGCCTTGCAGCATGAGCAGGCGCGCCTCGCGCACGTCGCCGTCGGTGGCGATCACGCGCATGTTGACCTGCCACACCTTGTCGCGCGTCGAGGCGACCGCGCCGTCGATCTTGAGCAGCAGCTCGTCGGCCTCGCCGGCGCGCGCCAAGGGGCGACCGGCGCACAACAGCGCGAGCACCAGCACGCTACTTTTCATTTTCGTCCCGCCGCTTGAGCACCGCGCGCAGCTCGGTGCGCCGCTCGCCCTGCGGCACCAGCACCTCCCACGGCCGGCGCCCCAGGCGCTCGAGCCGCAGCGTGTGCGGATCGAGCGGATCCAGCTCCACCTGCATCGGCGTCACGCCGAGCAGATAGCCGTCGAGCTGCACCTGCGCGCCGGGCGGATCCGACGAGAGCTCCATCTTGTAGGTGTCGCGCTCGAGCACCATGCGCACCACCTCGGAGACCGCCGCGCCGACGGTGCGCTTGATCGCGGCCGGATGATAGTGCGCGAGCTGCGCGGCGATCTCGTGCGCGCCCGCCTGCACCTGCGCCACCGCCGGGCTGGGCTCCTCGAGCGGCTTGCCGTCGACGATCAGCGTGGCGCCCGGCGGAATGGTGGTCAGCACCAGCGTCGCCGGGCCGCTCGCCGCACGCGCCGGACCGAACGCTCGCCAGCCGAGCCCGCCCGCCGCCGCGCCCGCCGCGATCAGCCCGAGCGCGAGCAGCGCGCGTCGCGTGCGCCGCCGCAGCCACACCCGCCGTCGCGTCGACTGGCGGCTGAGCGCCGTCGACGAAGGCGCGTGGGAGGCGGGGTGCGCGGCGGTCTCCGGCGCGAGCGTTCCGGCGATGCCCTCCTCCTCGGCCAGCCGCCCGAGCGCGTCGAGCACCTCGCCCATGTCCTTCGGCCGGTCCTCGCGCTTCTTCTGCAGCGTGCGCGCGATCAGCGTCTCCAACCCGGCCGGCGCGTCGCGCAGCTCGCCGATCCGCGGCGCCTTCTCGTCGAGCTGCTTGGCCAGCACGGTCACGTAGTTCGCGCCGGCGAACGGCGGGTGTCCGCACCACAGCTCGAAGGCCATGCAGCCGAACGCGTAGACGTCGGTGCGGCGATCGATCTCGCCGCCCACCGCCTGCTCGGGCGCCATGTACTCGGGCGTACCGAGGATCTCGCCCGCGGCGGTCAGCCCGTTTGCCGCGCCGCCCGCCTCGACCAGCTTGGCCATGCCGAAGTCGAGCACCTGTACGCGCATCGGCTCGCCCGGCGCGCCCTTTAGCAGGAACACGTTGGCCGGCTTGAGATCGCGGTGCACCACGCCCGCCTCGTGCGCGGCGCGCAGCGCGAGTGCCACCTGCCGCAGCATCGGCACCAGCCGATCGAGCGCCAGCGGACCGCGCTTGACCACGTCCGAGAGCGGCTCGCCCTCGAGCAGATCCATGACCAGGAACACTTCGCCGAGCGGGGTCTCGCCGAAATCGAACATCGGCACGATGTTCGGGTGTGCGATACGGCTGGCCGAGCGCGCCTCGGTGCGGAAGCGCTCGACCATCGCCGGCTGATCGGCGTAGCGGTGCAGCAGCACCTTGATCGCCACGCGCCGCCCGAGGACGATGTGCACGCCCGCGTACACGCGGCCCATCCCGCCCTCGCCGAGCAGCGTCTCGATCCGGTAGCGTTCGGCGAGCACCGTGCCTGCGGCGTAGAGCGGCGAGTCGTCGCGGGCGCGATCGCCGGAGCGCTGCAGGGTAGGCGCGTAGCCGTCGCTCCTGCGAGAGTCCCCCATTCGACTCTCTACGATATCACCAATATTGTATAACCGCGGCATGACGATCACCCGTGCTTGCCTGGTCGGACTCTTTTTAGCCGCCGCGCCGCTCGCCGCGCGCGCCGACGACAACACCTGCACCATCGCCACCAAGGGCAACTCGCCTGTCGCGGACGCCTGCAAGAAGGGCGGGCGAAAAGCCGCCGAAGAGGTCATGGAGGGCCTGGTCAAGGCCGCCAAGGCCAAGGGCACCAAGCTCAAGTGCAAGGGCTGTCACGAGGACATGGACAACTTCAAGCTCAAGGACAACGCCGGCGAGGATTTCAAGAAGCTGCTCGCCGCCGCCAAGTAGCCGCCGCACGTCCGACTGCGCCTCGCCGCGCTGCTGGTTGTTGCCTGGGAAACCACAGTGGCCGGCGGTTGGCGGTGCCATTGCCTGCCGCAGCCCACTCGATCGCGCCGCGGACCGGGTGGAGCGTGAAGCGCGTGCGACCGAGGACCGCAGCGTAGCGCCCTGACCATTTGACCGATCTCGACGGTACGGCTGCGCACGAATCCTTGGCCGGGTACATGCGTTGCAGTGCGACCCGCGCTCACGGAGCGTCACTCGACCATGAGCAGAGTTCACCTGGCCTTCGGCGCCGGCCTCCTGGCGTGCGTCTGCGTCCTGTCTACGCGAGCCTTCGCCGATGACACCGCCCTGGCGCGCGAGCACTACCGGCGGGGCTCCACGGCCTATTACCTACAGCGTTATGTCGAGGCGGCCGCCGAATACGAAAAGGCGTTCGAGAAAAAGGACGATCCCTCTTTATTGTTCAATATCGGCCAGGCCTATCGGCTGGCCGGAGAAAACCAGAAAGCGATCGGCGCGTATCGATCGTTCTTGTCGCGGCTGCCCGAGACGCCGCACCGGGCCGAGGTGCTGGCGCTCATCGAAGACGTCAAGAAGGCGATCGAGGCGCACAACCAAACGCTGCAAAAGCCGCCGCGGGACGCGCTCCCGGACCAGGGCGCCTACCCCGCAGAGCCGTCGCTGAAGCCGCGCCCGCCGGGCGAGCACGCGCAGCAGAAGTCCGCGCAGCCAACGGAGCTGACGACGCCGCCGACCACGCCGCGCGAGCCCGACGCGCGTGAGCTCTCCATGGGCAAGCGGCTTCGCTTCGCCGGGATCGCTAGCGGCGCGCTGGGCCTGGCCGCGCTCGCCGTCGGTGGCGCCTTCGCCGGGCTCACCGCGAGCGCGAACCAGGATCTCAACCATCCCCAACCGCCTGCCGGGGGTGGGTTGCCGATCTATTCGCGCGCGGCCGAGGCGCAGGCCCGCACCTATCAGACGCTCGAGACGCCCTCCTTCGTGATCGGCGGCGCCGCGCTGGTCGCCGGCGTGACGGTGTTCGTCCTCGGCACCCGGAAGATCAAGCACAACACCTTCGCGCTGGTTCCGCTCGCCGGTCCCGGCCAGGTGGGCGCGTCGTTCGGTCTGGAATTCTAACGGTGGAGACGACGATGCGCATTCCGTTGCATTCGATCGCGCTCCTGGCCGGCGCCCTGGGTCTGGCCGGCTGTCTGAGCATCAATCCTGCGGATGGGGAATACGGCTGCCAGCAAACGTCGGATTGCCCCGATAACTATTATTGCGATCAACCAAGTAACTCGTGCGTCCAGAATGGTCACGATTCGCTCAATCGCGGCGATGCCGATCTGGCGGCGCCGGCCGATGGCGACGGGTCCCCGGGCGATCTGCCGACCTGCAACTGCCCGCCGGCCACGGGCGCGTGCGTGCAGGTCACCTGCGACAACGGGGAGTGCGGGACCCGGCCGGTTCCCGGCGGCACCGCGGTTCCCGAAGCGCTAGAGACGCCCGGCGATTGCGTCCGGCTGATCTGCGACGATCACGGCAACTCGGTGCCGATGCCCGATCCCACCGACCTGCCCGTCGACAACAGCGATTGCACGATCAAGCTCTGCTCCGGCACCGTTCCCTCGATCACCAACAAGCCCGCCGGGACCGCCTGCGGCAGCGGCGGCTTCTGCAACGACAAGGGGCAATGCGGAGGCTGCTCGCCCGGCGCCACGCAGTGCGTGATCACCGTGCCGCAGACGTGCACCGCGGACGGCGTGTGGCTGAACGGTCCCCCGTGCGCGTTCGTGTGCAAGGCGGGGAGCTGCACCGGCGTCTGCACGCCGACCCACCTGCAGTGCGCGTCGAGCACGCCGGAGACCTGCAACAGCGACGGTCAATGGATCGATTCGACGCCGTGCGCGAACGTCTGCAGCGGGGGCGTGTGCGGCGGCGCGTGCACGCCGAACGCCAAGCAGTGCGCAGCAAACAATACCCAGGAGACGTGCGACTCGAGCGGCAAGTGGGGCAGCGACGTGGCCTGCGCGTACCTGTGCTCGGGCCAGGGCGTGTGCAGCGGCAACTGCAAACCGGGCGACAAGCAGTGCGCCGGGACGGTCACGCCGCAGTCCTGCGACGCCAACGGCAACTGGGTGAGCGGCCTCGATTGTCCCTCGGTGTGCACCGGCAAGGGAATGTGCACCGGCGTCTGCAAGCCGACCGACAAGCAATGCTCGAACGGGACCCCGCAGCTCTGTGATTCGACCGGCACCTGGCAGAGCCAGGTCGCGTGTCCCTTCGTGTGCACCGGAGCCGGCATGTGCAGCGGCTCTTGCGTGCCCACCGATCGGCAGTGCAGCACGCTCACGCCGCAGACCTGCACCAGCGCCGGCGGCTGGCAAAACGACGTGGGCGGCGCCTGCTCGTACGTGTGCAGCGGCAAGGGCGTGTGCAGCGGCTCGTGCGTGCCCGGCGACAAGAAGTGCAACGGGCTCACCCCGCAGACCTGCGACAGCACCGGCACCTTCACCGACGCGGCCACCGCCTGCAAGTTCGTGTGCAGCGGCAAGGGCGTGTGCAGCGGCGTGTGCGCGCCCAACACGCCCGGGTGCGCCGACGCCTCGACGCCCGAGCTGTGCGGCAGCGACGGCAATTGGGTAGTCGGCACGGCGTGCGTAAACAGCGTCTGCAAGAACGGTCAGTGCAGCGGCTCGTGCAAGCCGGGCGCGCTGATCTGTACCGGAGACCAGCCGCAGCTGTGCGACAGCACGGGCACCTACCAGAACCAGGGATCGCCGTGCCCGTTCGGATGCACCGGCGCGGGGGTGTGCAGCGCGCTCGTGGCGCCGCAACCGACGGCGCTGGTCGATGGATCGGACGTCAGCGTCAGCTGGACGGCACCCAGCTTCTCCGGGGTGACCTGCCACGTGGAGCGATCTTCCGACGCCGGCGCGCACTGGGCCCAGCCGGCGACCTCGATCAGCCCGTGCCCGTCGCAAGCCAGGACGCCGTGCAGCGCCTACGACCCGTTCGTCTTGCGCGGAAACTATTACTACGACGTGGTGTGCACCGGCAGCGGCCAGACCGCGCGCTCGGCTCCCTATCCTGCGCTGTCGGCGAGCGCGCTGGTTCCCGGGATCGAGCTGTGCGGTACCACGTACACCAAGAACAGCTACGTGGTCGACGGCGTGAGCCCCGGTACCGTCAAGACCGAGCGCACGGTCTCCAACGCGCAATCGAACGCGGGCTTCAACAACTCGTGGGCGATCGCGTCGGATCCCAAGGCCGGCGAGATCTGGGTCACCAGCAACGACTCGAACGTGATCACCGTGTTCACGCGCACCGCCAACGACCCCACCGGGCTGACCAGCTCGCGCTCGCTGTATGTCGCCCCCGAGGGCGGCACCGCCTCGTTGCGCCCGGTCGGCATCGCGCTGCTCGGGACGGAGGTGATCGTGGTGATGAGGACCTCGCCGTATTACATCGCCGGATATCCGCGCAACTTCACCAGCACCATCGGGACCCCCTCGACGATTGCGCCGACCTGGTGGCTCAAGGGAGCCGCGGCGGGCGTGAACGGCCCGCTGTCGGTCGCCACCGACGGCGGCAACCTGATCTACGTCGGCAACTCCGGCGCGCACGCGGTGACCGTCTTTCAGCGCAACCAGATCACCGCCGCCAACCACACGGTGTTGCCGCCCAATACGGTCTCGCTGAACTTCGGGATTCCTTCGGCGCTGGCCGTCGACCCGGTGGCGCGCCAATTGTTCGTCGCCGACTCGAGCGCCGTGCGCATCGACGTGGTGAGCGCGGACTCCGCCGCCGGCAATCCAGTGCTGCTCCGGACCATCACCAGCACCGGCTCGCCGAATTCCGGGCTCACGCTGCCGTACGCCATCGGGCTCGACGGCGGGCTGTTGTACGTCCTCAACCACGACACCGGCATCGTCGCGACGATGAGCAGCAACACCAGCGACGCGAATCCGACCAGCGCCACCAAGCTGCTCACCGCCGATTTCGGTGGTGGAGCCGGGCTCGCCATCTGCAATTAGACGCCTTCCACATCACAGGAGAGAGAAATGGGAGCTTGGAGTCCAGTAAAGAGCCGCGTTCTAGCGTTGATCCTCGCAGCCGGCACGTCCGGCGTGGCGCACGCCGCCGACGCCAACGGGTGCTTCACCCCGGTGGGCGGAATCGACGGGACGGATCCGGATATTTCGGTGATCGGAAACGGCGTGAATGACGCCCGCTGGAATGGCGGTTTTGGTTATGGCTGGGAAACCGGCGGGCTGGGTGAAGGCGAATACAAGGCGATCAGCGATCCCACGAATCATATGGTCTACGTCTCGTGGCGGCACCCGATCTTGAAGAACCAGATCGCCGGCTACGAGGGCGTTCAGGTCGGCTTCGGCTATACGCCGCCCGGGTCGACCACCGGGCAGGTCAGCCAGATCGTGCGCGTCACCTTCGGCGCGCTCCCCGATGACACCTTCAGCTCGCCCACGCCGGTCAACGCCGACGGGACCATCAACGGCCAGCCGCCGCTCAACGTGCAGCTGTTCTACAAGGTCGGCACCGGCGCCATGACGCCCTGGAAGACCACCGACGTGTCGCCGGCGGGCGCGCTCAAGTGGGCCTACGACGCGACGCGCATGTACATCCTCACCGACGCGACGCTGGTCTCGACCGCAAATCCCACCGGGCTCTACTACGTGGTGCAGATGGCCATTCCGACCAAGGGCGCGCCGGAGGCGAATCCGGCGCTGTCGACCAGCAAGTGGCTGACCCCGGGCGTGTACTTCACGCCGGGCGCGCCGATTCCGTATTGGGCCGACATCCTGGAGGCGCTCGATCCGACCACCGCGACGGTGATCTTCCGCTCCTGGCCGGATCCCGGGCTCTCCGATCCGACCACGCCGAACTACGGCAAGCAGAATCGCGACGTCAGCGCGTCGGGCGTGCTCGGCGTTCCCGATCCGGCGCACTGGAGCACCATGGAAGAGGGCTCGCCGCGCGACGGCACCTGCAGCGGCACCGGGCTCACGTTCAAGAACACCGACATCCAGAACCTGTCGGCGATCGCCGCCGGCTCTTGGGATGGAAACCTGCTGACCTACAAAGACTCGGGCGGCGCGATCGTTCCGCAGGACAACTTCTTCTCGGTCCAGGTGACCAACAGCTCGACCACGCCGTACAAGCCGGCCGACATTAGCGCGTCGTTCAGCATCGCGCCGTACGGCTCGCAGGCGGGCGCCCGCACCGCGGCGTGGGCTCCGCTCAACACCGGCGGCAATGCGCTCAAGTGCACCGGGACCGGGAGCAGCAAGAAGTGCTCGACCACTCCGGGCGTTCAGATCACCGCCTCCAGCACCAGCACGACCACGGTCGCCAACGGCGCGTTCACCCTCGATACGACGTCGACCTGGAAGCCCGATCGCAGCTACCTGTGCGCGGTCGTCGACCAGACCGGCACCCCGTATGATCAGTACCCGGACTTCGTGTCCAGCAACTACTGCGCGTCCGCGCCGTGGACGCCGGCGGCGCAAGACCCGACCCAGTCGACGACCACCTGGGACGGCCTGCCGTTCCACACCTGCATGCAGGTCGAGCTCTCGACCAACGGCAGCTCGAGCGGCGGCGTGACGTTCGCCAACAAGAGCGCCTTCCGCAACATGTACGCGGTGCCGGCGTCGCTGTATCGCGAGCAGGCGATCATCGACACGCGCGGGCTGCCCAAGATCAAGGGCACCGCCGGGCACTACATCTATCTCTATACCGAGACCCGCAACATGCCGTACACGGTGACCGATCCGTCGATTCCCCAGGCCGGCGTCAAGCTCGCCTCCAACATCGGAATCTTTTCTCGCGAGGGCGCGCCCACCTACGACCAGATCGCCAAGGTGATGCCGACCATGGCCGTCCACACCTACTGGGATACCGGCAAGACCACCACCATCAACAAGAAGAAGCTGGCCGTGCTCGAGCCGATGTCTTCGTACGGAAACTTCGTCACGCACGACTATCAGAAGGAAGGCGCCGTGTACGGCTGGGATGCGCACCTCGAGGGCGCGACGCAGGTCGGTCCGCACACCTACCGCGTGTATGTTCCGAACGAGGGGCGGGTCTCGGTCACCACCAGCATCGAAGCGCTGCCGAGCCCGCGCTGCTCGTCGGCGGCCAAGCCCGACGTGGTCGCGCTGCTGCAGAGCCTCGCGCCGATCTTGACCGCCAGCACGAAAGAGGCGCAGGAGATCAAGGCGCTGTTGGCCCTGGCCAAGGTCCAGTGCGTCGACCTGTACAAGGCGCTGGACGCGGTGGCAGCGGCCAACTGGGGCATCTGGAACTCGTGGGTCCAGCTCCTGGTGACCGAGATCAAGGCCGCCAGCGGCTGCAACTGCTAGCGCTCCTGCGACCGTGATAAGTTGTGAGCCGCCGTCCGGTTCCACGCGCCGGACGGCGGCTTGAAGGAGCTTGCTTGCGTCTCTTGATCACGCTCTTGGCACTCGCCGCCGCGGGAGCTTCCATCGGGTGCAGCGACAGCACGGCGCAACCTCCGCTCGACAGCGGCCTGAGTGACGGCGGCGCGGGCGACGCGAACCCCGTGGTGCTGACGATCCAGCCGACCAGCCTCTCGCTCGGTCCGGGCCGCACGCAGCTGTTCGTCGCCAATGTGCCCGTCACCTGGTCGGTGAGCGAAACCAACGGCGGGCAGATCGACGCCGGCGGAACCTATACGGCGCCCGCGACGCTCGGGACCTATCACGTCAGCGCGACCACCCCGGCGCTCCCGGGTCAGGTCGCCACGGCCACCATCCTCGTTGACGGGCGCCAGCTTGCATTCATCGCCGGCGCGCTCGGTGGCAGCGGCCGCGCGGACGACGTCGGCAGCGCGGCGCGATTCAACTCGCCCGAGCAGCTCGCCTATGACGGCAACGGTCAGCTCTACGTCGCCGACAAGAAGAACAACACCATTCGCAAGGTCGACGTCGCCTCGGGCGCAGTCACCACGGTAGCGGGCGCGCCCGGACAACCAGGCACTAGCGACGGAATCGGCAGCGCCGCCCGGTTCTACTGGCCGGCCGGGCTCGCCCTCGACGGCAGCGGCGGGCTGCTGGTGTCGGAGGAGGTCAATCACACCATCCGTCGCGTCGACCTCGCGACGCGCGCGGTGACCACCGTCTCCGGAATTGCCGGAACGCCGGGCAGCGCCAACGGGGCCACGCCGACCTATTCGCAGCCGCTCGGGCTGGCGTACGATCCGGCCGGGCTGCTGTACATCGCGGATTCGGGAAACGGGCTGGTCCGGCGTCTCGATCTGAAAACCGGTGTGGCCGGCACCGTCAGCGGCGCATTCAGCATTCCGATTGGGTTGGCTTATGACGGCAGCCAATATCTATATGTTTCGGACGGTCGCCAATTGTCGATCTCGCGAATCGACGTGACTGGGGGTCCACCGGTCCAGGTGGCCGGCGGCCCGGCCGGCTTTCTCGACGGCGCCGGCGGCCACTTCTCCAACCCCGCACAGCTCGCGCTCGACGGCAGCGTCTTGCGGGTGGCCGACTTGCGGCTGCGCACCGTCGAGCTCACCGACGGCGCGGTGTCGACCCAGGCCGGCGGCGGTTTCGGAATTGGGCCCGGGCTGGCGATCGATGAGCACGGTCGCACGCTGTTCGTAACCGGCGACGCGATCGCGCGGGTCGACGGCGCGGGGAACGGCTATTCGATCGTCGCCGGCGGGAGCGACGCGACCGGCTACGTCGAAGGCACCGGCGCGATCGCGCGCTTCGACGAGCCGCGCGGGCTCGCCTACGACGGGCAGGGCGCGCTCTACGTCACCGACGTGCAGAACGCGGCCGTGCGCAAGGTGGTGGTCTCGTCGGCGCAGGTCTCGACGCTCGCCGGCAGCCCGTGGTTGACCGTCACCGACGGAGTCGGCGCGCGCGGGCGGATGCGTTTTCCCGAGCGCCTCGCCGCGGATCGCAACGGCACCGTGTTGATCGTGGAATCGGATTCGTCGGTGATTCGCAAATGGGTCGTTTCCACCAACACGCTGACCACGCTCGCCGGTAGCTTCGGGCTCGACGGCAACGCCGATGGCGTCGGGCCGGCTGCGCGATTCTATACGCCGGGCGGCGCCTGCGTTGATTCGGGCGCGCTGTATCTCGCCGATACGGGCAATGACACCGTACGCAAGCTGGATATTGCCACCGGCACCGTCACCACCATCGCCGGCTCGGCGGAACAGGCCGGTGCGGTCGACGACACCGGCGCCGCCGCGCGATTCCGGCGGTTGACGGACGTCGCCTGCGACGGAGCGGGACATCTCTACGTGGCCGATGCCGACAACCACGCCATCCGTCGCATCACGCTCGCCAACAACGCGGTCGACACGGTGGCCGGCAAGCTCGGGCTGGCCGGCTCCACCGATGCGCTCGGTGGCCTGGCGAGGTTCAACGGCCCGTCCTATCTCGCGCTCGCCGGCGCGTATCTCTATGTGGCCGACGAGGCGACCTCCAGCGTTCGTCAGGTGCGCCTCTCCGATTTCAACGTCACCACGCTCGCCGCGCAGCTGCCCGGCACCAACCTGACCGGTCTGGCCGCGGACGACGGCGGCACGGTCTACGTCAGCGATCGCGACCTGACGATTCGATCGATCGCCGCGGGCGGAGCGGTCAGCCTCCTGGCCGGTGGCACCACCAACCTGCCGGTAGACGGACAGGGCGCGGCCGCCGGCTTCTCCTCGCCGAGCGGCCTGGTCTTCAACGGAACCGCGCTCTTCGTCGCGGAGATTGCCGGGAGCAGCGTGCGCCGCATCGACCTGCCGGGCGGCAACGTCACGACGGTGCTGGGCGTCGGTGCCTACAACGCGATGCTGGTGGGACTCGGACCCGACGCGAACATCCTGCGACCGCACGCCATCGTCTTCGACGGCGCCGCCCTGCTCGTCGGCGACGACGATGGGCACACCATCGATCGGATCGATCCGGCGACCGGCGCGCTCACCATCGTCGCCGGCGCGGCCCTGCACGGCGGATGGGACGACGGCCCGCTGACCACCGCACATTTGTTGAACGTGGCGGGCCTGGCGCTCGATTCTTCCGCTTCGCTCTACTTCAGCGACAGCGTCGGCGACACGTTTCGAACGGTGGCGGGCGCCAGGCTCGACACGCTGGCCGGGATGACCTCGGCGGGCTCGGGCTCCAAGGGCAGCACCGACGCGATCGGCGCGGCTGCGCGCTTCAACGTCCCCGAAGGGATCGCGCTCGACGGCGCCGGCAACGCGTACGTCGCCGATTCGTTCAACCACGTGATCCGCAAGATCGAGCTCTCGAGCGGCACGGTGACCACGCCGTTCGGCACCGCCGGCATGCAGGGCGCGCTCGACGGCCAGGGGGCGCAGGCCCGCTTCGCGCTGCCGCTCGATCTGCTCTACGAAGCGCCCGGCGTGCTGTACGTCGCCGATTCCGGCAACGGCGCCATCCGGCGGATCGACCTGAGCAGCGGAATGGTGACCACCTACATCGGTCTCCTCGGGCAACAGGGCGTGTCGCCGGGACCGCTGCCCGCGCGGCTGAACCGCCCGCGCGGCCTGGTAAAGCTCGGCCCCGATCAGCTCGGCTTCATCGACGAGCAGGGCATCTTCGTCGTCCGCTGAGCCTACCGGGTCGCTTTGTAGATCAGGTGGGCGACGAGGAAGCGGGGCAGCGAGGCCACCAGCCGGCCGACCAGGCCGAGCAGGAACGGAAAGCGCACCATGCGCGCGCGGCGCCGGATGCCGCGATCGATGAGGCGCGCCGCCTTCTCGATCGGGACCAGGAACGGCATCGGCGCCTTGCCGACCAGCTCGTCGGTGGCGGCGGTCTTGGTGAAGCCCGGGTGCACGATGGTCACGGCGATCCCGCGCGGCCGCAGCTCGATGTCCGCCGACTCGAGGAAGTAGGTGAGTCCGGCCTTGCTGGCGCCGTAGGGCGCGGTGCGCGCGGTGGGGCAGTCGGCGCTGAGGCTCGACACGCCGACCAGGTGCCCGTGCCCGCGCGCGACCATCGGCTTGATGAACGGGTACAGGGTCGCGGCGTTGCCGACCAGGTTGGTTTGCAGGATATCGCGCACGTCCGCCCAGGCGCACTCCGGCAGCGGAATCGCGCCGCGCGCGCCGGCCAACCCGGCGTTCGAGACCACCAGATCGATCCCGCCCACCTCGGCGTCGAGGCGGGTCAAGCGCTCGACGGTGGCCTCGGTGTCGGAGATGTCCAGCACCAACGCGTGCGCGCGCCCGCCCGCGGCGATGATCGCGGCGACCTCGCGCTCGAGCAGCTCCTGGCGGCGGGCGGCGAGCCACACCTCGATGCCGCGCGCAGCCAGCCGGCGCGCCAGGTGCAATCCGATCCCGCTCGACGCCCCGGTGATCAACGCACGCTTCGGCTCATTCATGCCGGCACTGTACCGCGATCGCCGGGGCCGTTGAGCGCCCAGCAGCGCACCGGCGTCGGGATGCCCTTGAGCTCGACCTCGCCGAGCTCGCGCGCGTCCAGCGTGGAGGCGTCGAGCCACTGGTGCACCTCGCTCGAGATCACGATCTCGCCGGGGCGGCAGCGCTGCTCCAGGCGCGCTGCGATGTTCACGCCGCGGCCGAGCACCGTGTAGTCCGAGCGCAGCTTGCCGCCGAACGCGCCGACCGCCACCACGTCCTGGTGGATCCCGATGCGCAGCGCGAGCCGCCGCCCGTCGAGGTTGGCGACCGCGCGATGCCAGCCGCGCGCCACCTCGACCGCGTTCCTCGCTTGCAGCTCGGGCGTCATCGGCTCGGGCGCGCCCAGGATCGCCATCACCGCGTCGCCGATGAACTTGTCGATGGTGGCGCCGTTGGCGAACGCGATCTGCGCGGTCACGTCGTAGAAGTGCGCCATCAGGCCCGCCAGCTCTTCGGGCCGCAGCGCCTCGGAGAGCGGCGTGAAGCTGACGATGTCGGCGAAGATCACCGTCACCGTGCGGCGCTCCGGCGGGCTGTCGAGCGGGTGCGCGCCCGACAGCACGCGCTCGACGTAGCCGGGCGGCAGGTGGCGGTTCAGCACCTCCTCGACGGCGAAGCGGTGCACCCGCTCGACCTCGCGGCGCGCGAGGAATTCGCGAAAGCGCAGGCCGCGGTTGGAGTGGCTGGACAGCACCGTGACGCCGACGATGAACACCAGGTAGATCACGCCGGTGGCGAGCCCGGTGTAGTCGACCGGACCGGTCACGTTCCAGAGGCGGCACACCACCAGGTACACCACCACGCCGCCGCCGAGCGTGACGATCGACTCGGTGAGCGTGAACGACAAGATCCCTGGGACCACCGCGACCAGCACCGCCATCGCCAGGATCTGCTGCGAGTGGAAGCGACCGGTGTCGGCGGCGGCGGTGCCCACGTAGGCGGCGCTTGCGAGGCCGGTCACCACCGTCGCCAGCCCGATCAGGCTCCGGCTCGGGTTCAGGCGCGCCAGCACATAGACGCCCGCCATGAGCGTGAGCATCACGCCGGTGATGATCGGCGACTTGGGAAACTCCGGCGTGATCCAGGCGGCGCCTTCGGTGAGCCCGAACAGCACGAAGACCACCGGCGCGAACAGCTTCCAGCGGCGGATCAAGACCTCCCGCTCATGCTCGAGGAAGCGCTTGCGGTCGGCGGCGGCGCGCTCCGCCGGATCCGCGATCCTCTGCAAGGCCACGCCGGAGCTCGATCTCATAGCCGCAACCCGCGCGGCACGATCAGCCGCTCGAGCGCTTCGAACAGCCCCTGCACCACCAGCGCGAGCGCCGCCGCCGGGATCGCGCCTTCGAGGATCAGCGACAGATCGTCGAGGCGGATGCCGGTCAAGATCGGCTGGCCGTAGCCGCCCGCGCCGATGATCGCGCCGAGGGTCGCGGTGCCGACGCAGATCACCGCCGAGGTCTTGATGCCGGCGAGGATCGCGCGCGAGGCCAGGGGCAGCTCGACCAGCCGCAAGCGCGCGCCCGGCCCGAGCCCGAGCGCTTCGGCCGACTCGCGCAGCGGCGGCGGCAGGTCGCGCAGGCCGGTGTAGGTGTTGCGCAAGATCGGCAACAGGCTGTACAGGAACAGCGCCACGATCGCCGGCGGCGCGCCGATCCCGAGCAGCGGGATCATGAACACCAGCAGCGCCAGCGACGGGATGGTCTGCAGCACGCCGGCCAGCGCCAGCACCACCTGGCCGAGCCGCGGGCGGCGCGCCGCCCAGATGCCGAGCGGCAGCGCGAACAAGATCGCCGCGGCGAGCGACAGCGCGACCAGCGTCAGATGCTCGAGCGTGCGCTGCCACAGCTCGGCGGCGCGCGAGCGGCGCTCGACGCGCGTGGCCACGCCGAGACGCGCCTGGCAGAACTCGCTCGCCACCTCGGCCTCGGGGATCTTGTCGAGCTTGGCGCGGGCGTTCAGCGCGCGCATGGCCGGCTCGTCGATGCGCCCGGCGAGCCGCTCGAGCGCCGCCACCACCTCGGGCGCGCGGCTCGCGAGATCGGCGCGATACAAGATCACCGCGCGATACTCGGGGAACTGATGGCGATCGTCCTCGAGCACGCGCAGCTTGTAATACCCGATCTCCGCGTCGGTCGAATACAGATCGGTACCGTCGAGCGTGCCGGCCTGCAGGCCGCGATAGGCGAGATCGTGATCGAGGCTGCGCACGTCGTGCTGCGGCAGCCGGTACTGCTCGCGCACCTTCGGCCAGCCATCGGCGCGGTTCAAAAATTCCTCGGAGAAGCCGAGCTGGAGCTCGGGGTGCTGCGCGAGATCGGACAGGGTCTTGATGTTCAGGCGCGCGGCGACCGCTTCGTTCAGGCCGATCGCGTAGGTGTCTTGAAAGCCGAGCGAGGCGGTCATTCGCACCCCGTGCTCGGCCAGCGCGCGACGCCGCTCCTCATCGGTGTGGGTGTGCCCGTGGAAGACGTCCTGGTCGAGCGTGCCGGTGTACTCGGGATAGGCGTCGATGCGCCCGGCGGTGAGGGCGTTCCACAACACCTGCGTGCCGCCGAGTTGGTGCGCGAGCGCCACCGGCGGGCCCGCGGCGCGCGCGAGCTGCGCGGCGATCTCGGCCAGCAGCACCGACTCGGTGAACTTCTTCGAGCCGATGGTGATCCTGCGCGGCGCGTGCGAGCAGCCGCACAACAAGAGCGCGAGGATCAGCGGCTTCATCGCGCGCGCTCGAGCGGGCTGCGCTGCGCGTCGAGAAAGCGAGTCACGAATGGATCCGCCGGCGACGACACCAGCTGCGCGAGCGGGCCGCGCTGCACGATCCGCCCGGCCGACATCAACACCAGCTCGTCGCCCAGGAACGCCGCTTCGCCGAGATCGTGGGTGACCAGCACCACCGTCTTGCCCAGCTCGGCGAAGATGCGCTTGAGATCGGTCTGCAGCTCCGAGCGGATCATCGGGTCGAGCGCGCCGAGCGGCTCGTCGAGCAGCAGTACCGATGGCGAGTTGACGATCGCGCGCGCGAGCGCAACGCGCTGCCGCTGTCCCCCGGAGAGTTGCAGGGGCTTGCGCGAGGCGACCTGGGGGAGGCGCACTCGCTCGAGCACCTCTTGCGCCTTGACGCGCCGCTCACGCCGGCTCATGCCTTTCACGCGCAGGCCGTACTCGACGTTGTCCTGAACGCTCATGTGCGGGAAGAGCGCGTAGTCCTGGAAGACGGTGTTCACGTCGCGCTCGAACGGCGGCACGCGCGTCACATCGACGCCGCCCAGTTCCACGTGACCCTCGTCGGGCTGCTCGAAGCCGGCGATCACCCTCAGCGTCGTCGTCTTCCCCGAGCCGGAGGGCCCGAGTAGCGTGAAGAACTCGCTCTCCGCGATGTCGAGGTCGAGCCTGTCGATCGCGACGACATCGCCGTACATGCGGCGGATACCGATCAGCCGTACCGCAGGACTCGTCGCGGGGAGCTTCTGCTGCGCCCGGCTAACCGGAGCTTGCGTCGCCAAGGGCCTCCTCCAGGATCCCGAGCCCACGCTCCAGCTCCTCATCCGTCGCAGAGAGCGGCGGCAGGAGACGGATCACGTTCCCGTAGAGGCCACACGAGAGCAGCACGAGCCCCTTCTCGCGTGCGGCCGAGGTGACTGCCTTCGAGGCGTCCCCGCTTTGTTCCGTGAGCTCGAGCGCGAGCATTGCGCCGAGACCGCGAACCTCCCCGACGATCGGCTGCTTTGCCGCGATCTCGTCTAGCCGAGTGCGCAGGAGCTTCGCGATCTGCTCGGCGCGCTCGCGGAATCCGGGCGCCGACAGTTCGTCGAGCACCGCGAGCGCCGCGGCGCAGGCGACGGGGTTGCCGCCGAACGTGCCGCCGAGCCCACCGGGGTGCGGCGCGTCCATCAACTCCGCGCGCCCCGTGACCCCCGCGAGCGGCAGGCCGCCGCCGAGGGTCTTACCGGATACGAGGAGGTCGGGCTCGACGTCATAGCGTTCGATCGCCCAGATGGTGCCGGTGCGGCCGCAACCGGACTGCACCTCGTCATCGACGTAGACGATCCCGTGCGTGTCGCAGAGCTCGCGCAGTGCGTGGATGAACTCGGGCGGCATCGGAATGAAGCCGCCCTCGCCCTGGACCGGCTCGAGGACAACGCACGCGACATCCTGGGGATCGACATCCTGCTTGAAGAGCAGCTCGAGGCCGTGCAGTGCATCCTCGGTCGAAACACCGCGGTACGGATACGGCGCCGGTGCGCGGTGGACGTCGGTTGCGAGCGGGCCGAAGCCCTGCTTGTAAACGAGCTTCGACGTCATCGCCATCGTCAGGTTCGTGCGGCCGTGGAAGGCGCGGTCGAACACGACGACACCGGCTCGGCCTGTGGCGGCCCGCGCGATCTTGACGGCGTTCTCGATCGCCTCGGCGCCCGAGTTCAGCAGGAGCGTCTTCGTCGCGGCGTTGCCGGGCCAGAGCTCGTCGAGCTTTTCCGCGACGGCGACGTACGGCTCGTAGGCCCCGACCATGAAGCACTGGTGCAGGAAGCGGTCGACCTGCTCATGGACGGCGCGCACGACGGCCGCGTTGCCGTGGCCGAGGTTCTGNNCGTCGAGCAGCAGCAGATCGGGCTCGAGCATGAGCGCGCGCATCAGCCCGACGCGCTGGCGCTGCCCGCCCGAGAGCTGCGTGGGAAAGCGCGCCAGCGCCGCGGGCGGCAGGTGCACCAGCCGCGCCAGCTCGTCGGTGCGCTGCTCGATGCGCGCCGCGTCCCAGCCGAAGTGGCGGGCGGCGAGCGTGACGTTGCGCGCGGCGGTCAGGTGCGGAAACAGCCCGCCGTCCTGGATCACGTAGCCCATGCGCCGGCGCAGGCCGAGCACGTTGCCGGGCGCGAGCTCGACGCCGTCGAACGAGACGCGGCCCGAATCCGGACGGATGAGGCCGATCATCAAGCGCAGCAGCGTCGATTTGCCGCAGCCGCTCGGCCCGATCAAGCTGACGGTGCGTCCCCTGGCCACCGCCAGCTCGGTGGGCTCGAGCGCGACCTCGGCGCCGTAGCGCTTGGTCACGCGCTCGAGCGCGATCAGGGCTTGAGCAGGCATTCGCAGAAGCGTCCTTCTCGATCGAGCCAGCGCGCCTCGACGGACAGCCCGGCGGCGCGCGCCACCGCGTCGATCTCCTCGGGCGAATATTTGTACGAGTTTTCGGTGTGCAGCGCCTCGCCGGCGGCGAACGCGTAGGTGCGGCCGAGCGCGCGCACCGGCACCTCCTGCGCGCGCGTCGAGACCAGGTACATCTCGACGCGGCCGAGGCGCTCGTCGTAGTGCGCGCGATGGGCGAACGCGAGCGGATCGAACTGCCCGCCCAGCTCGCGGTTGATGCGCTCGAGCAGGTTGCGGTTGAAGCGCGCGGTCACGCCGGCGGCGTCGTCGTAGGCGGGCTCGAGCACCGCGCGCGCTTTGCGCAGATCGACGCCGACCAGCAGTCGATCGTGCGCGGTCATGCGCGCGCGCACGGTGGCGAGAAAGCGGCCCGCCTGGTCGCGATCGAGGTTGCCGATGTTCGAGCCCAGCCACAGGATGAGCCGCGGCTGCGCCGGCAGCCGTTCGTCGAGCGCGCGCAAGCCGGCCTCGTACTCGGCGGCGATCGGCTCGAGGTCGAGCGCCGGATAGTCGCGCTCCAGCTCGCGCGCGGAGTGTTGCAGCGCGGCCGGCGAGATGTCGATCGGCAGGTAGCGCAGGCGCGGCTGGCGGCGAAGGAGCGCGTCGATGATCAGGCGCGTCTTGACCGCCGAGCCCGAGCCCAGCTCGACCAGCGCGACGCCGGCCGGCACCTTCGCGACGATCTTGGGCGCGTGATCTTCGAGCAGCTGGCGCTCGGCGCGCGTCAGGTAGTACTCGGGCAGCGCGCAGATCTCCTCGAACAGGCGCGAGCCGGCCGGATCGTAGAAGTAGCGGCATGACAGGTGGCGCGGCCGGGCGTCGAGGCCGGCGGCCACGTCGCGCTGAAAGGCGCCCGACAGCTCGTCGAGGAGCTGCTGCCAGGCGGCGCGCTCCGAGGCGCGATCGAAGAGCGGCGCCAGCCGCGCGCCGCGCGTGGTCAGCTCGTCGAGAAAGCGCGGCTCTTCTTCGCAGCGTTGCAAGAGCGCCGCCAGCGCGCGCGTGTCACCAGCGGGAAAATAGCCGGGATGGTCGGCGCCGAGCAGGCCCACCGAGCCGTCGATGCGCGACGAAACCACCGGCACGCCGGCGGCGAGCGCCTCGGAGATCACGTTCGCGCCGCCCTCGGATCGCGAGGTCACCACCAACAGGCGGCTGCGCGCCAGCAGCTCGAGCGCCTCGGCGCGGGACAGCGCGCCCAGCCAGCGATAGCGCGGATTCTCGGCCATCTCGGCGCGCGCGCGTTCGGCCCACTTCGGCGTCAGCGCCTCGCCCGCGTGCAGCACGCGCAGCCGCGAGTGCGCGGGCACCAGGCGCGCGGCCTCGGCAGTGCGCAGCGGGTCCTTGACGTCGCGCAGATGGCCGAGCACGCACACCTCGAACGCGTCCGCTGACGGCGCGCGCCGCTCGATGCGCGGCACCGACTGCAAGATCGCGCGCGCCTTCCAGCGCAGCGGCGCGGGCAGCGCCTCGGCGCCGAGCGGCTGCAGGACCACCAGCCGGCTGGCGCGCGCTTGAGCGTCATGCGCCTCGGGCGACGCGGCCGCGTCTTCGTACAGATCGGTGCCGGTGAGCGCGATCACCGCCGGCACGCCGGGATGCTGCGTCTGAAACTCGACCAGCGCGGCGTGGCTCTTGCGCGCGTGCAGCGCCACCAGGAGATCCCACTTCCCGGCGCGGTAGGCGCCCGCCACCACCACGTGATGGCGCAGCTCGCGCAAGATCTTCGCCCAGCGCAGCGCGGTCACGCGGTTGCCCTTGTGCGAGCCGGCGCTCGCCGGCGTGACCAACAGGACGTTCATGGCGCGCACGTGCGGAAGCCGCTCCACACGTCGCGGCGATCGGGCGTGTAGAAGTTGCGCCAGGTGTTGCGCAGCAGCCGCGCGCGCGTCGCCCAACAGCCGCCGCGCAGGACGCGGTGCGTGCCGAACCACGGCGCGGAATAGTCGCGGTACGGATCGGCGACGAAGCCGGGGTAGGGTTGAAAAGGCGACGCGGTCCATTCCCACGCGTTGCCGATCAGCTGCCGGCAGCCGAACGCCGAATCGCCGGCCGGCAGCGCGCCCACGTCGACGCAGCCGCCGGCGCGCCAATCGAGGTTGGCGCGCGACGGATCGGGCGGCGCGTCGCCCCACGGAAAGCGGCGCTTGCGTGGCGCCAGGCCGCCTGCGCCGTCGGGCTCGCCGGCCGCCGCCACCTCCCACTCCAGCTCGCTCGGCAACCTGCGCCCGGCCCAGCGACAAAACGCCTCGGCTTCGTACCAGGCTACGTGGATCATCGCGCGATGCGGCTCGAGCGGAACATCGCGATCGAAGTCGCGACGCAGCCACGCCGCGCCGTCCTTGCGCCAGTACACCGGCGCGTGCGCGTCGGCTGAGAGGCGCCAGCGCCAACCGGCGTCGCTCCACAGCGCGCGCGTCGCATAGCCGCCGTCGTCGGTGAAGGCGGCGAACTCGCCTTGCGTCACCGCCGCGCGCGCGATCTGGAACGGCCGCACCTCGACCGCGTGCGCCCACTTCTCGTTGTCGAACACGAACGGCTCGTCGTCCTGCCGCGCGCCGAGCGAAAAGCTTCCCCCCGGCACGTCGACATCGCCGGGCAGCGGCCCCGCATCATTAATATGGGTGTACGCGAAGCGCGGCGCCGGATGGCCGTGCGTCTGGCGCGTGTAGGTGAACGCCTCGTCGTGCATGTCCTCGTGGAACACGCTCAGCCGAACGAAGTACGCGTCGAGCGCGGGCAGCCGAGCAAGCACGCGGCGGCGCACGTCGTCGAGAAACGCCAGCGTCGCCGCGCGGTCGGGCAGCGGCAGGTCCCAGCGGACCTCGTGCGGGATCGCGCTCGAGTCGTACAGCGCGTCGGCGGCGAGAACGTACTGCGGCTCGTCCGCCAGCACCCACTTCTCCTGGAACCAGGCCACGTGCCCGACCTCCCAGCCGAGCGGGTTGACCGTCGCCAGGCGCGCGCCCACCAGCTGCGCATCGCTCAGATCGGCGATCAGCGCGAGCGTCCGCGCGCGCGCGTCGGTGACCGCCGCTGCCAGCTCGTCGAGGGGCATTCGTCGACGGATGATATACCAGGATCGGACGACGACAATCGCATCACCATCCCCTCGGCCCCGGAAGGCGCAAAAGGGGACGGTCTTAAGTTCTTAAGTTTCGCTCGCGAAAACATTGACGAAAGTCGACCGTCCCCTTCCGCGTTGGGGTGCGCGGGCGATTCCTCAGCAACGAGTACTACACGCACGCGGGTGAACGGATCTCCAAGAGCGAGCTCGAGGGGCGGCTGCTGGAGAATCGGCTGGCGCATCGAGAGGTGGTGCGGTCGCGGAGCCTGTGGTGGGCGGGGTTGGCGATGGTCGCGAGCGAGGCCGCGGCTGCCCTCTCGGGCACGTTCATGTTGGCGAGCAGGGACGCGACCCGCAAGACCCCGGGCGAAGTCGTGCTGATCTCCTCGATGGTCAGCCTGCTGCCGACGCTGGTCGGATTCTTCGCCGGCAGCCGGGCTGCGTTTCACGGCGCCGTGGCGCGCTACAACGCGGACGCCAACGTCGCCGCGACCTGCCGTCGCTAGTCTTCGCCGGGCTTGATCGCGCGGAACTGCACGAGCAGCAACAGGTCGTAGATCGTCTTGAGGAGGCCGGCGCACAGCAGCGGCCAGCCGAAGCTCGAATGCTCGAGCATCAGGCCGGCGAGCAGCGGCGGCAGCGCCGAGGCGAGGCTGCGCGGGACGTTGGTCACGCTCGAGGCCGCGGCGCGCTCTTCGGGCGGGACCACCGACAGCACGTACGACTGGCGCGCGGGCACGTCCATCGACGAGAGCGCCATGCGGATCAGCAGGAAGGTCACCGCCAGCGTTGCGTTGGGCATGAGCCCGGCGACCACCAGGAACAGGTTCGCGGGCAGGTGCGTGAACACCATCGTGTTGATCAGGCCGATGCGGCCCGCCAGCCAGCCCGAGACCAGCTGCGAGAACGCGCTCAACAGGCCGGCGGCGAAGAAGATCGCGGCGGCGGTCTCCACCTGCAGCTCGAAGCGGCGGTACAGCCACAAGACCAGCAGCGACTGCACCACGAAGCCGCCGCCGAACGAGTCGAGGCTGAACAGCATCGCCAGCTTGAGCACGATCGCGCGCGAGCGGGCGAGCGGCGCGGCGCGCTTCTCGGGGATGCGATCCACCGACGGAGACAGCCCGGCGTAGACCAGCCCGCTGAGCACCGCGACCAGCGCGTAGACGAGAAAGCCGCAGCGCTCGGCCGCGTGCAGATCCCAATGATGGCGGCGCGCCAGGACCGCCGGGACGCCGCTGGCGAGCGCGCCGAGCGCCCCGGCGAAGGTGCCCGACAGGTTGTACCAGGCGAACATCTGCGTGCGATCGCGCGCGCTCACCGTCTCGGCCAGCACCGCCTGCTCGGTCGGCAGAAACACGCTCACGTCGCCCGCCGACGGATTCATCGTGCCCGCCACCGCCACCACCAGCACCGGCCAGAACGTGGTGAGCCCGGCGAAGCCGAGCCCGGTGGCGAGCATCAGCACGGAAGCGCCCAACAGAACGCGCCGGCGGCCGAGGTGCTGCCCGCCCAGCCCGACCGCCAGGGTCACCGCCGCCGAGCCGAGCAGCGTGCCGGTGACGATCGCGCTCACTTCGAACGCCGAAAATCCCAGCCCGAGCAGATAGCCGGCGAGCAGCACGCTGACCGCGCCGTCGGCGAACCCGCGCAGCGCGCGCGTGGCCACCAGGCGCCGCGCGTCGGCGGACGCGCTCTTCGGCAGCAGCACTAGTACCTCGGCGCGAGCAGATCGATCATGCGCGCGGGGTTGACCACGCCGCTCGCCGCCAGTGCCGCGTGCGCTTCGGTCTCCAGGCGCGCGCCCTCGGTGCCGCCCAGCACGCGCCCGAGCTGCGCGCGACACGATGACGCGATGTGCGGCGTGTCCGAGGCCTCGAACAGGTGCGAGGCCTCGTTGAGCAGGCGCTGGCCGGTCGCCGGATCGCCGCGCCGGTGCGCCAGGGCGCCGCGATACATCGCCACGTATCCGTCGGTGAGCGGGGCCTTGAGCCCGACCAGCGGGTTGAGCATCGCGGTCAGCTCGTCGTATTCCTTCTCGACCAGCGCCGCCGAGACGTAGTAGCGGCGGTACTCGGCCATCACCCACGGCAGGCTCGCCAACATCGAGTGCTTGAACGCCGGCCAGGACGCGCGCAGCCACGCGAGCGCCGCCTTGTGCTCGCCCTGGTAGATGAGGATCGTCGCGCGCGAGGTCATCTCGAGGAAGTGCGCCATGTAGAATCCGTCGCGCGGCCAGCCGTCGAGCGCGCTAGACAGCTGGCGCGCGGCCTCGTCGGGCTGGTCGAGCGCGAGCAGGCGCCAGGTGTTGGGGTGGGTCTTGAACAGGCTGCGCGCGTAGATGTCGTTGCGCCGATCGGCCACCTCGATCGAGCGCTCGACCTGCGGGCCCCAGTCGTGGAACTCGCCCATGCTGAGCCGCGCGTAGGTGGCGAAGAAGCGCGCGGTGATGCGCTCCCACTCGACGCCGTGGCACTCGCCGAACACGCGCTCGGCCTGATCGAACGCGATCGCGGTGCCGCGGTAGCGACCCGAGAAGAAGCACGCCGCGCCGACCGCCAGCTGCGAGGTCGCGATCAGGCACGGATCGCCGATGCGGCGGGCGGCCAGCTCGCTCTCGCGTCCGAGCGCCTCGGCCTTCTTCAGGTGGCGACCGCCCTGCGCGGCCTGGAACACCGCCTCGACCGCCAGCGCCTTCCACGCCGCCTTCTCCTCGCCCACGTCGAGCGCGGTACGCAGGTGGCGGGTCTGCACGTCGGCGCCGCGCAGGTGATCGATCATGCCGAGCGCCGTCGACGCCGCGTACAGCGTCTCGAGCCGCTGAAGCTGGCGCGCCGGCACCTCACTCGGCCGGCGCGGCGTGAACTTGAGCCCGCGCAGCGCCAGCAGCGCGCGCTGCAGCAGGAGCGACGCGATCGCGCGGTTGCGGCCCTTCGAGACGCGGATGCCGAGCAGGCCCATCACGTCGGTGAGCGCGGCCATGCCGAGCTTGATGTGGCCCGAGCGGAGGAGATTGTCCGCGGCCTTGCGGGTGAGATCCGTCGCCTCGTCGACGCCCGCGCCTTCGGCCGCCTGGCGATACTCGGCCGCCGCCTCGAAGGCGCGACCGGCGAGCGAGAGCGCCTCGCCCCGCTCGCGGCGGAGCGTGCGGGCCTGCTCGGGCGTGTGATCGCCGCTCTCGAGCGCGACGCGGAACAGCTCGGCCGCGCGATCGAAGGCCAGCTTCTCGATCGCCGAGCGCGCCGCCTTCTCGAGGTAGGTCGCGGCCTGCTTGCGATCGCCGGCGGCCAGCCAGTGGCGCGCCAGCGCGTCGACGGTGGCCTCGTCCCAACGCTCCAGCCCGCTCGCCAGGTGCTGGTGCAATTCGCGCATGCGCTCGGCCGGCAGCCGCGCGCTCAAGGTCTCGCGCACGCGATCGTGATAGGCCGCCAGCCACGGCTCGCGCCCGTGCCGCGCCACGCGCACCAGGCTGCCCACGCGCAGCATGGCCAGCGCGCGCTCGCGCTCCTCGCCGTTCAATCCCGCCGCGTCGCCGAGTAGCCACAACGGCAACGGCTCGCCGGCCGCCGCCACCGTTTCGAGCAACCGCCGCGCCGGCGCGGGCAGCTTCTCGATGCGCAGGTACAGCACGTCCTCGAGGCTGGGGCGCGACTCGAGCTCGCCGCCGTGCTCGCGCGCAAAGCGCACCAACTCGGAGAGGAACAGCGGGCTGCCCGACGACTCCGCCCAGAACTGTTGCGGGACCTCGTCCGCCTTTTGCGCGTCGCCGAGCAGCCGCTCGACGAGCGCGCGCTGCTCGAGCTGCGACAGCGGCCCCAGGTCGAGCTCGCGGCAGGCGTGACGCGCCGCCACCGCGCGCAGCGCGCCTTCCAGCGCCGGGTCGGTGGCCAGGTTCTCCGCGCGCATCGCCCCGACGAACAGCAGGTGCGGCGCCGCCGGATCGCGCAGCAGCTCCACCAGCAACTGCAGGCTGTCGCGATCGGCCCACTGCAGATCGTCGATGTACACCACCAGCGGCCGCAGCTTGCCCAGCCGCGAGAGCAGCTCCGACAGCGCGCCGAACGCGCGCGCGCGCAGCTCCTGCGGATCGTTGATGCCGAGCGGGCGCGCGCGCTGGATGCCCGGCACGCGCCGCAGCACCGGGAACAGGCGCGGCAACAGATCGACCTCGTCGGGCAACAGATCCTGCACGCGCTCGGCGCTCATGCCGAGCAGCACGTGCGACAGGCTGTCGATCACGCCGTCCCACGCCTTGTAGGGCAGGCTCTCGCGCTCGTGGCAGCGGCCCTTGAGCACGATCGGCGCGCGCGCGTCCTCCGACATCTGGTGCAGAAAGCGGCGCATGAGCGTGCTCTTGCCCATGCCCGACACGCCGCGGATGAACACGCCGACGGTCGCGCCGCGCGCCGCCGCCTCGAACGCGTCGCGCAGGCTCTTGAGCTCGCCGTCGCGCCCGACGAACACGTCGCGCGACGAGTCGGCGCCTTCGGTGCGGAACGGATCGGTGGGCTGCAAGCCGAGCGCGCGCAACACCTGGTTCGCCGGCGGCCGCTCCTCGGGCTTGCGACGCAACAGCGCGCGGCACAAGATCTCGAGCTCGTTGGGAATGCCTTCGGTGAGCTCGGACGGCGAGGTGGGCTCGGCGTCGTGCTTGGCCATCAGCACCACCTCGGGCACGCCCGAAAACGGAAGCTGGCCGGTGAGCGCCAGGTACATGACCACGCCGAACGAGTACCAATCGGCGGCGGCGGTCGGCGTGTCGCCCGCGGCCTGCTCGGGGGCCATGAACGCAGGCGTGCCCGAGACGCCGCCGTCGGCCGCGTCGCCCAGCACCGAGGTCTCCGCGGCGATGCCGAAGTCCATCAGCACCAGCCGGCCGTTGGGCGTCACGCGCACGTTCGACGGCTTGAGATCGCGGTGCACCACGCCGGCGCCGTGCAGCGCGTCGAGCGCCTGCGCGAGCTGCTGCAGGGTGGCGCGCAGCTTGGGCAGATCGACCAGCGCGTCGAGCCGCGCGCGCGGCCGTTCCACGCGCGGCCCCGGCTCGACCAGCGCAGGCGCCGCCACCGACGCCGGCCCGCGCCCGGTCACCGAGGTCACGGTCGCGCGCGTGGTGAGCATCCCGGGAGACGCCTCGGGCGAGCGCCACCCCGCCGGCCGCACGTAGCTGATGAAGTCCACGCCCTCGACCAGCTCCATGGTGAAGAACCAGTCGTTTCCCTCCGACACCAGCTCGTACAGGCCGATGATGTTGGGATGGCTCACGTCGGTGAGCGCGCGAAACTCGCGCTTGAAGCGATAGAGGCTCGAGGCGTCGAGGTCGCGTAGGGTCTTGAGCGCCACGCGCATGTTGCGATCGTTGTCGTGCGCCTCGTAGACGAGGCCCATGCCGCCTTCGCCGACCTTGCGGATCAGCTCGAAGCGTTTGGTGCCGCGAAAGGACATGCCGGGACTATCGCAACCCACCCTGGGCCTTGCCCAGGGGCCCAGGTAGCGCGTCTTGCCACGAACGGATCTGCTCGATCACCCACGGGCCGGCGTCGAGGGTGAGATCGTGGCCGGCGGTCGGGTGGGCGGCGAACGGCCCGCCCCAGCGGCGCTCGATCTCGCGCGAGCACGATGGGTCGACCAGCTGGTCGCCGAGGCCGCACAAGATCAGGTGTGGCACCGACGGGGGATGAAGCGGCGGCCGGTAGCGCGCGGCGGCCACCACCTGGCGTAGCGCGTTCTTCGGCTGCACCGGACGCTGGCGGCCGATCTCGATCCACTCCTCGGCGGTGGCGTCGTGCACCTCGGTGCGATTCGAGGTCAGCCGCAACAGCGCGCGCTCGCGCGAGAGCAGGTCGCGCGTCGCGGCCGAGCGCAGAATGGTGCCCCACGCCGCCGGGCGCAGCCGATGGTGAAACGGGCTGAACCCGCCGAGGCTGGTGTTGCCGAGCACGATCCCGGCGAGCTCGCTCGGATGCGCGTGGGCCCACGCCAGCGCGACCATCCCACCCAGCGACACCGCGAACACGAAGCGCCGCCCGCCATCGGCCGAGAGCGCGAGCGCCTCGGCCCGCAACAGCTCCATCATCGCCGGCACGGTCAGCGGCGTGTCGCTCCGATGATGCCGCCCGTTGCCCGCCAGATCGAGCCCCTGCACGCGCGCGCCGGGAAACGCCGCCGCGAAGTCGTCGCGAAACCGCCCCCAATGCGCGCTCTCCCGCACCAACCCGCGAATCAAGAACCAGTGATCTTGCACCATCGCAACGACTATAGCCGCGGAGCGCTAGATGCTGGAGGGTTTGCGGTGGTGGCAGAAGGCGCGGCCGCCTTTTTCGACGTACTGCTGGTGGTAGTCCTCGGCGGGCGTGAACTCGGTGGCCGGCGAGATCTGCGTGACGATCGGCGCGGAGAGCTCGCCCGATTTGGCGAGCGCGTCGCGGGTGGCGAGCGCCGCCGATTTCTGCTCGGCGCTGTAGTAGAAGATCGCCGAGCGATACTGCTCGCCCACGTCGGGGCCCTGGCGGTTGGGCGTGGTCGGATCGTGCAGGTCCCAGAAGATCTTGAGCAGCTGCTCGTAGCTCACCAGCTTGGGATCGAACTCGATCTGCACCGCCTCGGCGTGCCCGGTGTCGCCGTCGCACACCTGGCGGTAGGTCGGATCTTTGGTGTGGCCGCCGGTGTAGCCGACCGCGGTGGCGACCACACCCTTGTGCTTGCGGAATTCTTCCTCGACGCCCCAGAAGCAGCCGGCCGCGAACACCGCGAGCTGCGTGGGCGGCAGGACCTTCGGTGCGTTGCGCGTGCGAAACAGTCCGTGGCTCGTCACTTCGTTTGCTCCTGCCCGGGTGTCGCAACCCGATAGCGTCAATACTGCCAAGAAGACGGAGAGGACCCTCATCATTAATGTACGCCGCCCGGGCCGGGGAGTTACTCGTACAGCTTGTTGACGAAGATGACCGGCACCTTGAGCGCTTCCAGCCCCACCTTGGCGGCGCGGGTCTCGTCGCCCTTGGGGACGTTGGACGGGACGCGGCCGACCGGGACGACCGAGGCGTCGCCCGCCTGCAGCGCGTCGAAGCGATAGTCGCCGTGATCGTCGGTGATGGTGATCACCCGGCGGCCGAACGAGGTCACCAGCACGCGCTGGTTCTGCACCGGGCGCGCCAGTCGATCGGTCACCTTGCCGGTCAGGCGGCCCTCGGCGGCGCCGGCCGGCGGCACGCGCAGGAACGGCACTCCGAACGCGCGGTCGTACCAGACCTCGACGTCGAAGCGCGCCTGCTCGCACTTCTCGTCGTCGTCGCCGCAGCCGCCGTGGCCGAGCTTGAGCAGCGCGCCGGCCGGCTTGTCCTGCGCGTTGGCCTCGAGCGTGACCACCAGCTGCTTGCCGTCGGTCACGCCGGCGATCGGCGCGGACAGCTCGAGCGCCAGATCGAGGCGTGTGGTGCCGATCGGCGGCGGCGGCTCGGACAGCTCGTCGGGCCCGAGCTCGAGCGTGGCGCGATAGCCGAACTGCCACTCGCCGAGCAGCAACGCGCGACCGCGCGCGGGCAGGCTGCCGGGTTGCGCGACCGGATCGATGGAGACCAACAGCTGGCACGAGGCGCGCGAGAGCTTGAGCCCGGCGTCGCCCTTGCCGCCGGCGCACGCGCGCAGCTTCGACAGCGGCACGAGCTGCGGCTTGGACTTGAGCTCGATCTTCCACGTTCCGCGGCCGGCGGCCGGCTCCTCGACGGTGAGCACCGCGTCGGTGGCGACGGCGATCAGCAGCTCGCCCGCGAGCTTGGTGGCGCTCACCTCGGTCTCCCACTTGAGCCCGTCCGGCAGCTCGAGCGCGGCGGGCTCGGCGAACACGATCCCGTTCTTGGCGCCCGCCTGGGTGGTCAGCATCGGTTTCCAACCGTCGCCCGGCTCGACGGTGATCTTGGACAAGTTGCCCGGCGGCACCGACAGGTAGCCCAGCGGCAGCGCGGCGATGCCCACCCTTTTCGGCGCGCAGGCCGCGGGCAGCTTCTTCTCGGCGGCCTTGAGCTGCGACCTCGCCGCGAACACCTGCGCCGCGTGATGCAGCCCTTCCTCGACGGCAGCCGCGGTCTTGAGGTGCGCGACCGCCAGGCGCAGCTCGCCGCATTCGGTGGCCGCGGCGTTGGTGGCGAGCAGCACCCCGGCCACGATTGCCCCTGCGTGCTTGAACACTGGTGACTCCCCCAAAAAAATAAACGTACCATACGAGCATGCGCAAAGCGGTACTCACCGTGGTCGTCCTCGCCGCGTCGTCCGTCAGCGCGCGCCCGCCGCGCCCGCACCTGACCGCGCCGGCCGCCGCGCTGCTCGCCAAGGGCGCCGCGTTCCTCGCGCCCGCCGACAACCTCCTGATCCCGCTCGACGGCGGCAAGCCGGTCGCGTTCCTCGAGCCGGCGCCCGAGCACCTCGAGCTCGGCGCGTCTCCGTCGCTGCTCTCGATCGACGGCGATCTGTTCCGGCTGGCCGATCACAAGCTCGTGCGGGTGGCGTCGCAGGTGGGCGCCATGCCCGCGGCCACGCCCGATCTGACGCTGGTGGCGGGCATCGAGGACAAGCGCACGCTACGCCTGACCCGCGGCGAGGAGGGCAAGCGCGTGCCCTATCACCGCGAGGGGCGCTTCGAGCTCGAGCACCCGTACGTGACGCCCGACGGGGCGGCGGTGCTGGTCGCGGTGCGCGACTACACGCAGCCGCTCGACGCGTTCGACTTCCTCCTGGTGGACACCAAGACGCTGGCGCTCGAGGAGATCCACCTGTCGAAGCGCTTCGTCCCCGGCCCGCTGCGCCAGCTGCTGTCGCCGGAGCGCCTCGCGCTGCAGATGTTCACGCAGCGCTCCGACGACGAAGGCAACCTGCAGCTCGAACAGACCGATTTCGTGGTTTTCGACTTCCAGACCCACAAGCTCGGCCCGGCGCCGCCCGACCTTCGTCCCGGGCTGCCGTCGGCCAGCGGGAAATTCTCGCTGCTCCCCGGTCCCATCACCTACAGCGACGACAAGCGCTGCGGCGGCGACGAGACCCGCCTCTACGAAGCCGGCAAGCCCCAACCGGTCCACTTCGCGCTGCCCGGCACCGTCGTCACCCTGCTCGACGTCCTCCCCGACGAGACCGCCGTGATCGCGAATCTCCTCACCCTCAAGACCTGCAAGAGCCGCGGCGTGCTCATCCCGCTCGGCGCCGACGTCAAGCCCTCCTCCTGGAAGCCCTTCCCGCTGCCCCAGTCCCCGCGCCTCCAGGGCCGCATCCTCCGATAAGAGTGGGACGTGGCGCCCGTAGATTGACGCATGCGGAGGGTCTTGCTCGTGTGGGTCATGCTGGGCGGGATGGCGCAGGCGCGTGGGGTGCTGCCGGCGGGGGTCTACTTTCGGCACCACACGTATTCGACGTGTGAGGGATGTGCGGCGCCGAGCGCGGCGGTGATCGCGGGGGTGTTTGGCGGAGTGCGTGAGGCGGAGCAGGCGGTGCGGAAGGTCTCGGCGGGTCGGTTGGCGGTGGGGTATCCGCTGGTGGTGCACTCTGAGGAGCTCGGGCTGGCGGATGCGTCGGCCGAGGGGATCGTGGTGGTGCTGGGGCTGTTCTCGGCCGATGCCGAGGCGCTGCGCTTTCTCGACGAGGTGCGCGGCGAGCTGCCGGGAGCGCGGGTGGCGCCGCTCGCCGACAGCGACGTCGCGTTCGCGCGCTTTGGGAGCAAGAAGACCAACCAGGGCTCGCCGCGGCGCGTGGTGGTGCGCATCGCCGCGGGCGCGCCGGTGCCGGCGTTCGCGCGCGCCGAGGTCGACGAGGAGGCCGATCGCCCGCGCAAGATCCTCGACACGCGCCGCGATCCGCGCACGCACGCCGCGCCGCTGTGCGCGCTCGAGCCCGGCGCGCTGTACGTCGCCACCGACGAGGAGCTGCGCCACTACTACGAATGGGCGCCGGTGCGCTGCGCGGGCGGCGAGCCGGCCTACGTGCGCTGGCAGGCGACGCTCTTGCACGCCACCATCCGCCACGCCGCGGGCGGCTATCGCCTGCGCCAGGTCACCGGCGCCGAGTGCGACGAGCCGTCGTTCGGCGAGTGGCGCTACGACGCGGTGCGCGGCCGGCTGCCCCGTTCGCACAAGTGATATGCTCGACGGATGCCGACCTTGCGCACGCCCGACGAGCGCTTCGCCGCGCTGCCGGGCCATCCGTTCCCTCCGCACTACCTCGAGCTCGACGGCCTGCGCATGCACTATGTCGACGAGGGCCCGCGCGACGCCGCGCCGGTACTGCTGCTGCACGGCGAGCCGTCGTGGAGCTACCTGTATCGCAAGCTGGTGCCGATCCTCACCGGCGCCGGCCTGCGCGTGGTCGCGCCCGATCTGATCGGCTTCGGCCGCTCCGACAAGCCGAGCGAGCGCAGCGACTACACCTACCAGCGCCACGTCGACTGGATGGCCGGCTTTGTGGTCGCGCTCGATCTGCGGCGCATCACGCTGGTGTGCCAGGACTGGGGCGGCCTGATCGGCCTGCGCGTCGCCGCCGAGCACGAAGCGCGCTTCGCCCGCATCGTCGCCGCCAACACCTTTTTGCCGACGGGTGACCGCACGCCGCCCGAGGCGTTCTTCGCCTGGCAGAAGTTTTCGCAAGAGGTCCCCGACTTTCCCGTCGGGCGGATCATCGCCGGCGGGTGCCAGACGCCGCTCGCGGCCGAAGTGATCGCGGCCTACGACGCGCCGTTCCCCGACGAGCGCTACAAGGCCGGCGCGCGCCAGTTTCCGCTGCTCGTGCCGTCGACGCCGAACGATCCTGCCTCGGCCGCCAACCGGGCGGCGTGGCAGGTGCTCGAGCGCTGGGAGAAACCGTTCCTCACCGCGTTCAGCGATCTCGATCCGATCACGCGCGGCGCCGATCGCTTCCTGCAGCGCCAGATCCCGGGCGCGGCCGGCCAGCCGCACGTCACGATCGCCGGCGGCGGACACTTCTTGCAAGAAGATCGCGGCGAGGAGCTGGCCAAGGTGGTGGTCGACTTCGTCGCGCGCACCCCGGCAGGCTGAAGTGGGCGCACCCGACTTCGAAAAACGCGGCACGCGCCGCTTTCAGATCGTGCGCCGGCTCGGCTCGGGCGGCATGGGCATGGTCTACGAGGTCGTCGATCGCGAGCAGCACACCCGCCTCGCGCTCAAGACGCTGCGCACGCTCTCGGCCGACGCGCTGGTGCGCTTCAAGCGCGAGTTTCGCGTGCTGCAGGGCTTGCAGCATCCCAACCTGGTCACGCTCGGCGAGCTGTTCGAAGAGGGCGGCCAGTGGTTCTACACGATGGAGCTGGTGCACGGCGCGCATCTGCTCGAGTGGGTGCGCCCCGCCGCGCCGGTCGACGCGCTGCTGGCGTCGCCGGCGGTGCCGCGCGTTCCCGACGGCGCCGAGCAGGTGGGCGGCGCGCGGCTCGACGAGCAGCGCCTGCGCGAGTCGCTCGCCCAGCTCGGCCGCGCGCTCGAGGCGCTGCACCGCATGAACAAAGTGCACCGCGACATCAAGCCCTCGAACATTCTCGTGACCCCCGAAGGGCGCGTGGTGCTGGTCGACTACGGGCTGGTGACCGACGTGGCGCCGCCGCCCGATGCCGAGCGCTCCGAAGGCGACGTGGTCGGCACCACCGCGTACATGGCGCCCGAGCAGGCCGCTTCGCGCAAGGTCGGTCCGTACTCCGATTGGTACGCGGTGGGCGTGCTGCTCTACGAGGCGCTCACCGGCCGGCAGCCGTTCGCCGGCGCGCCGCTCGAGGTGCTGATGAACAAGCAGCGCTTCGAGCCGCCCGCGCCGCACACGCTCGCGCCCGCGGTGCCGGCCGATCTGGACGCGCTGTGCGTGGAGCTGTTGCGCATCGAGCCGGCCGCGCGACCGGTGGCGAGCGAGATCATGCGCCGCCTGGGCGCCGCGCCGCCGCCCGACGAGCCGCACGCGCAATCCCCGGCGCCGCCAGCGCCGCCGTTCGTCGGCCGCTCGATCGAGCTGCAGTCGCTCGAGGACGCGTTCGCCGCGGTGCAGGCCGGCGAGGCGGTGACGGTGTGCGTGCACGGCGAATCGGGCGTGGGCAAGAGCGCGCTGGTGCGCCGCTTCGTCGACGCGCTCAAGTCGCCGCCGCGCGCGCTGGTGCTGTTCGGCCGCTGCTACGAGCGCGAGTCGGTGCCCTACAAGGCGCTCGACGGCGTGATCGATGCGCTCGGCCGCTACCTGCGCCTGTTGCCGACCGCCGACGCGGCGGCGCTCCTGCCCAGCCGCGCGGGGCTGCTGACGCAATCGTTTCCGGTGCTCGGCCGCGTCGAGGCGTTCGCCTCCGCGCGCCGTCCGGTCGCCGAGGTGCTCGACCCGCACGAGCAGCGCGGGCGGGTGTTCGCGTCGCTGCGCGAGCTGTTCATGCGCTTGGCCGCGCGGCAGCCCCTGGTGCTGGTGATCGACGATCTGCAATGGGCCGACGCCGATAGCCTGGCGCTGCTCGGCGAGCTGTTGCGTCCGCCCGAGGCGCCGGCGCTCCTGTTGGTGGCGACGGTGCGCACCGTCGAGAGCGAGGAGAGCGGCGCCGGCGCCGGCGTGGACGTGACGCGCAACCTGGCGGGCGACGTCCGCCACCTGACGGTCGCGCGTCTGCCGCCGGACGAAGCGCTGCAGCTGGCCGGGCTCCTGGTGCAGCGCGCGGCGGCCGGTCGGCTCGACGCGGCGGCGATCGCGGAGGAGGCCGGCGGCCATCCGCTGTTCATCGACGAGCTGATCCGCCACGGCGCCGATCACCCGACCGCGGTGCGCCTCGACGATGCGCTGTGGTCGCGCATCCTCAAGCTCGACGTGGGGCCGCGCCAGCTGCTCGAGCTGGTCGCGGTTGCGGGCGCGCCGCTGCGGCCCGAGGTCGCGGTGGCCGCCGCGGGCGTCGATCCGGCCGCGTTCGGCCGCTGGCGCTCGCTCTTGCAGGCCGCCAACCTGGTGCGCACCACCCGCTTGCGCTCGCACGAGGCGATCGAGCCGTACCACGATCGCGTGCGCGAGGCGGTGGGCGCGCACCTCGATCCCGATCGCCGTCGTCGCTGTCACCAACAGCTCGCGGTCGCGCTGGCCGCGGCCGACGCCGATCCGGAGACGCTGTGCGTGCACTGGCACGGCGCGGGCGACTTCGATCGCGCGGCCGAGCTGGCGACGCGCGCGGCGGAGCAGGCGGTGGCGGCGCTGGCGTTCGATCGCGCGGTGCGCTTGTATCGACTGGCGATCGAGCTCAAGCCGCCGCACGGCGCGCTCGGCCAGCACCTGCGCACGCGCCTGGGCGACGCGTTGGGCAGCGCCGGTCGCGGTGGCGAAGCGGCCGAGGCGTACCTGGCGGCTGCCAAGAGCGCGAACCCGGCCGAGGGTCTCGATCTGCAACGCCGCGCCGCGGATCAGCTGCTGCGCTGCGGTCACGTCGACGACGGCCTGACCGCGATCCGCGACGTGCTGCGCGCGGTCGGTCTCGAGCTGGCGTCGTCGCCGCGCCGCGCGCTGGCGTCGTTGCTCTTGCGCCGCGCGCAGATCCGCCTGCGCGGCCTCGGCTATCACGAGCGCGCGCCGTCCGAGGTGCCGCCCGAGCTGCTCACTCGCATCGACGTGTGCTGGTCGGTCGCGTCGGGGCTGAGCCTGGTCGACACCATCCGCTCCGCCGATTTCCAGACCCGCCATCTGCTGCTCGCGCTCCGCGCCGGCGAGCCGTATCGCCTCACCCGCGCGCTGGCCACCGAAGCGGGCCACGCCGCGACCGCCGGCGGTCCGGGTCGCGCGCGCGCCGCGCGGCTGGTCGCGCTCGCGCAGGCGCTGGCCGACAAGCACGGCGATCCGCGCGCGCTCGGGATGGCCTTGCTGGCTACCGGCACCACCGCGTTTCTCGTCGGAGAATGGCAGCGCACCGGCGAGTTCTGCGATCGCGCCGAGGCGCAGTTGCGCGAGCGCTGCGCCGGCGTCGCGTGGGAGGTGGCGAGCGCGCAGCTGTTCAGCGTGTGGTCGATGGCGCAGCGCGGTCAGCTCGCCGAGCTGCAGCGACGCGTCCCGCGCCTGTTGCAAGAGGCCGAAGAGCGCGGCGATCTCTACGGCGCGACCAGCCAGCGCACCGGGCTCGCCAACCAGGTGTGGCTGGCCGCCGGCGACGTGTACCTCGCGCGGCAGCACATGCGCGATGCGATGCGCCAGTGGTCGCAGAACGCGTTTCACTTCCAGCACTACTGGCACCTGTTGGCGCAGGGGAACATCGATCTCTACGTCGGTGAGGCGGCCGCGTCGTACAAGCGGATCGCGGAGCGCTGGGCGGCGCTGAAGAGCTCGATGTACCTGCGCATCCAGAACGTGCGGGTCGAGGCGCTGCAACTTCGGGCGCGGGTCGCCCTGGCGATGGGTCGCGTGGACGAGGCGGAGCGCGATGCGCGCAAGATCCTGCGCGAGAAGATGGCATGGTCGGATGCGCAGGGCTCGCTGCTCCTCGCCGGCGTGGCCACGGCGCGCGGGGATGCGGCCACGGCACGCACGGTGCTCGACGAGGCGGCGCGCGGCTTCGATGCCACCGGCATGGCGCTGTACGCGGCGGTCACGCGGCGACGGCAAGGTGAGGTCACCGGCGGCGACGAGGGCGCGGCGTTGATCGCAGCGGCGGACGCGTGGATCGCCGGTCAGAAGATCGCGAATCCGAAACGCTGGTGCGTGTTGCTCGCGCCAGGCTTCGCCGACTAAGACGCCAGGCGGCGGGCTGCGACGGTCGCGATGGCCATGATGCTGTGTTGCGGATTCACGCCGGTGTTGGTCGGGAATACCGAGGCGTCCATCACGTACAGGCCGTCCAGGCCGTGCACGCGAAGCTGCGGATCGACCACCGACGTCTTGGCGTCGCTGCCGGCGCGGCAGCCGCCGAACAGATGCGTCGCGACCAGGTTGTAGGCGCGCGCATCGATCGGCGCCGCGTCGAACCGCGACAGCTCGTCCGCGGAGCGCAACACCGACGGCATCCCATGCACTCCCGGGAACACCTCGCGCGCGCCCGCGAGGAAGTGCAGCTCCGCGAGTCGCTTCATCCCCATGCGCATGCGCTCGACGTCGCGATCGGTCAGATCGTAATTCACCTTGTCGCCGAACAGCCGCGACGGACGGATGCGCCCTTCGGCCTCCGCGCGCACCGCCACCGCCCAGGCCGCCACGTGGCGCAGCTTCTCCAGATACGGCGCCAGCCCGCGCCCGACGCCTGGCAGGCGCGCCGCCGCCACCTCGGGCGGCACGTTGATCGACTCCAGCTTCACGCCGTGAGAATCGCGCAACCCGAGCACCTCGTAGCCCTGCGACGCGCCGGTCCACATGTCGACCGGCTCGGGGTACAGGCCCATCACGGTGGTCCCCGGGTGCGCCTGAAAGTGCTCGCCCAGCGACGGGCGAACGATGCCGCTCCGGCGCAGCAGGTTGGGGCTCTGGATGGCCGACGCCGCCACCACGATCGCCCGTCGCGCGGTCACGCGAAAGCGATTCCCCGCCTCGCGTCCCGCCCCGCCGATGCGCCCGGTGACCGCCACCGCGCGCCCGCGCTCGACCACCACGCGCCCGACCTGCGCGTGCGCGTACACCGCCGCGCGATCGCGCACCGCGCGCCGCAGATAGTTGATGGTCGTGCTCTGCTTGGCCTCGTTCGGGCATCCATGGAAGCAGCGCGCCGAGCCGCGACACCCGCGCTCGTAGCGATGGATCAGCCGGCCCTCGAGCCCCGCCGCGCCGGCGCCGGCGCGCATCAGCAGATCCTGCCGGTTCGCCGTCGAGCCCTCGGCCACCGCGCGCACCGACATCTCCTCTTCGATCTGCGCCGACGCCTCGTCGAGCGCCGCCTCGGGCAGCCCGTCGGCCAGCCCGTGGCGCGCGTGCCACTCGTGCAGCACGTGGCCGGGCAGTCGCCACACGATCGCGGAGTTCACGAACGTGGTCCCGCCGACGCAGCGCCCCTGCAAGATGGGCGTGGTCGCGCGCCCGAACGCGGCCTGCTTGCCCTGGTTGCGAAACAGACGGTTCATCGAGTCCACCAGGATCGTGCCCAGCTTCGCTGTCGGCACCAGCGGGCCCTCTTCGAGCACCAGCACGCGCGCGCCGCTCGCCGCCAGCACGCGCGCCGCCGCGCCGCCACCCGCGCCCGAGCCGATGACGATGTAGTCGGCGGCGTCCACCTCGAGCCCGATCTCGGAGGCGTCGTGAAAACCGGCGATCACGACGCGCCCAACCGATACGCGCCGAGGCGGCGGAACACGCGCTCGTCGCCGAGCAGCAGCGTGCACACCGTCAGCTTGAGGAACGTGACCGCCAGCCGCAGGTTGTGGCGATCGAGCGTGAGCAGCCGGTCGAGCAGCGCCTCTTGCTGGTCGCGCGACAGGCCGGCGAAGGTGCGCGCGCGCCGCTCGAGCCACAGCGGCGCCAGCCAGGTGAGCCACAGCGAAAACCGCATGAGCAGCGCCGCGTACCATGGCGAGGTGCGGCACTCCTGCCGGTAGCGCTCGCCGATCTCGAGATCGTCCACCACGCCGCCGAGCACCCCGCGCGGCACGATCGCGCGGCCGAGCGTCTCGGCCCAGCGCACCTCGAACGGAAACAGCTCCACCGCGCGAGCTTAGGACGAGGCGGGCGGCTCGTCGAGCCTCCCCGGCCCTCGCCCTCGCCTGGCGGCGCAAGGAAGGGCGAGCCGCAACAGCACGTGCGAGGCAGCGACCAGCACCACCGGACGGAAGAACAAGTTCAACACCGGCGTGAACAGCAACACCGCGGTCGACAGCGCGAAGCCGGCCGCCAGCGACGGGTGCTGCTCGACCAGGCGCAGCTCCTCGCGCCACGGCTTGGCCAGCCGATCGCAAAAGCGCGCGAAGGCGGTGGCGATCCCGCCGAGCACCGGCACGCGCTCGCCCAGCGCCCGCATCGCGCGCACGAACCAGGGCGACGGCGTTTGTTCTTCGAGCGCGTCGAGCGACTCGAGGGTCTGTCCCGGGAGGAGCACGCGCGCGCCTTCGAACGCGTTGATGACGATCCAGTGCAGCGCCCAAAGGCCGGCCACGCACTTGACCACCACCGCGCCCACCAGCGGCACCCAGCGCACCAGGATCGAGACCGGCGCCACCGCGATCGCGATCAGCACCATCTGCATGAGGGCGCGCTTCAGCGCCCGTCCGAGCGGCTCGACCAGCGGCTCGCACGGCCCGCCGCCCGCGCGCTGGTGCGCCAGCACCGCCAGGTGCGCGTAGTGACGCGCCAGCAGCACCGTCGGCACCGGCGCCAGCGCCACGAACACCTGATAGAACCGCCGCAGCGTCGACAGCCCCGGGAACGTGGTCAAGATCGCCACGCCCGCGCACACCAGCGCGAGCAGCAGCGCCGGATAGCACGATTCGCGCAACAGCTCGGGGTCGCCCGCGATCCGCCGCGCCGCCCAGATCGGCTGCCAAAGCCCGTACCACACCCGGTCGGCGTGCGCGTCACGCGGCGGCGGCTCTTTGGCCTCGACCGTCCACGAGGTGGGCATCATGCGACCTCAAACACGACGCGCTGCCCATCCATTCCCAAACGATGCATCAGCTTGCGATTTCACCACAAGTAGCCGCCGCCGGCAGCGTGTTATCGTGCGCGGGTGGGGGCGGTTCGGCCGGAGTATCGGAAGCTCGCGGACGATCTGCCGCGGCTGGCGAGTGAGTTTGGCTGCCGGATTCCGGACGCGGCGGCGCGCGACCTCCTGGTGTTCACGCTCGCCACCGAGTGCATCGATCGCGTGCTCGACGCGCTCGAGGAGGCGGACGAGCGGCGCCGCTTCAGCCGCGCGCTGCTGGCCGCGCTGCACGGCGACTCCGACGCGAGCGCGCGCTTTCCGCTCGAGCTGCAGGACCACGTGGCCGCGCTCGCGCTGGTGATCGCGCGGCACGGGCTGACCGCCCGCTTCTGTGCGCTGGCGGCGCGCGCGCTCGACAACACCGAGCGCATGCGCACCACCGAGCGCCCGGGCGAGTGGGTGGCGTGCGTGGAAGAAGAAGGCCGGCTCACCGTCGAGCTGGCGCTGCTGTTCGTCGCCGCGCACGCGAACCCGGCGTTCGTGCGCTTCTTTCGCAGCGTGGCCGAGCTGGGCAACCTGGTCGACAAGCTCAAGGACGCGCGCGGCGATCACCGTCGCGGCGAGATGGCGCTCCGTCCGGGCCTGCGCGTCCACGCCCGCCTGCTCGGTGCCCTGGTGCGACGCACCCCCCGCGCCGCGACCCGCCACCCGCGCCTCGGCGCGTTCGTCGCCTGGGGTCTCGGCTACCTCGGCTAGGCGATCGGCTCTTTCGCCTTCATCATCTTGCCGACCATGCGCACGATCATGCCGCGCGGCGCGAGCTTCGCCGCGTAGGTGCCGAGCCGGTTGACGGCGCCTGGCACGTACACCGCCTGGTTGCGCTGGTAGGCGGCGATCCCGCGCCGGACGGTGACCTCGGCCGACAAGATCGCGCGCTTCTGGCCGCCGGCGATCTGCACGCCCGCCGCTTGCTGGAAGCCGGTCGGCACCGGGCCGGGGCACAGCGCCATCACGTGCACACCGGTGCCGCGCAGCTCCTCGCCGATGCCCGACGAGAACGAGAGCACGTACGCCTTGGTCGCCGCGTAGGTCGACATGTACGGCGCCGGCTGATAGCTCGCGGTCGACGCCACGTGCACCACGCCGCCCGAGCCACGCGTCACCATCGCACGCAGAAAGTGGTGCGACAGCACGGTGAGCGCCTCGCAGTTGAGGCGCACCATGTCGCCCTGGCGCGCGCCGTCGGAGTCGAGGAACGCCCCGCCGGTGCCGAAGCCGGCGTTCGAGATCAGGTGCTCGACGGGATGGCCGAGCAGCTCCACCTCGTGGCACAGGCGCGCGGCGCCGCCCGGCTCGCCGAGATCGAGCGCGATCACCTCGGTCGCGATCGCGTGCGCCGCGCGCAGCTCGGCGGCGAGCGCGTGCAGCTTGTCGCCCGAGCGCGCGGTCACGATCAGGTTGGCCTTGCGCTGCGCCAGCTGCCGCGCGAACTGCTCGCCCAGCCCGGACGACGCGCCGGTGATGAGCACCCACTTGCCTTCGAAGAGATCCGCCATGGTCCGCGGACCATACCAGCTACAGGTAGCCCTGCGCTTGCAGATGAAACAGGTGCGCATAGCGCGCGTTGGCGGCCAGCAGCTCGGCGTGCGAGCCGTCCTCGGAGATGTGCCCGTCCTCCAGCACCAGGATGCGATCGGCCATGCGCACCGTCGAGAAGCGGTGCGAGATGAGGAACGTGGTGCGGCCCGCCGAGAGCGAGCGGAAGCGATCGAACACCGCGTGCTCGGCCTCGGCGTCGAGCGCCGCGGTCGGCTCGTCGAGGACCAGGATGTCCGCCTCCTCGCGCATGAACGCGCGTGACAGCGCGATCTTCTGCCACTGCCCGCCCGACAGCTCCACGCCGTCGTGCGCCCACTTGCCGAGCCGCGTCTTGAGCCCGTCGGTGAGCCCGGCGATCACCTCGTCGGCGCCGCCGCGCGCGGTCGCCCGTCCGATGCGCGGCTCCTCGGTGAGGTGCGGCAGGCTGCCCACGCCGACGTTGTCGCGCACGTCGAACTGGTACTCGTTGAAGTCCTGGAAGATCACCGCCACGCGCGCGCGCAAGATCTCCGGGTCCCAGTCGCGCAGATCGCGCCCGTCGACCAGCACGCGCCCCTCGGTCGGCTCGTACAGGCGCGTGAGCAGCTTGATGAGCGTGGTCTTGCCGGCGCCGTTCTGCCCGACCAGCGCCACCGATTGCCCCTTCGGGATGTAGAAGCTCACGTGGCGCAGCGCCCACTTCGGCTCCTCGGCCTGCTTGTCTGCGGCGAGCGGATAGCGGAAGCCCACGTCTTCGAAGCGGATGCCCTGTTCGTCGCGCACCTGACCGTCGGAGTGGGCGCGCGCCGCCTCGCTGGTCGGGATGGCCAGGTACGCGAACAGGTTCGACATGTACAGCGTGTCCTCGTAGATGCCGCCGAACGCCGAGAGCACCGACTGGAACGCCTGCTGCCCCTGGCGGAACGCGACCAGGTAAAGCGTCATGTTGCCCAGCGTGATGCGCCCGAGCGCGGCGGCGAGCGCCATCATGCCGTAGCACGAGTAGAAGGTCGCGGTGCCGGCCAGCGACAGGAGCAGCGCCCAGATCGAGCGGCGCACCTCCAGCCGCCGATCTTCGCGGTAGAACTTTTCGCCGAGCGCGCGATAGCGGCCGAGCAACAGCGCGCCCAGGCCGAACAGCTTGACCTCCTTGACGTGCCCGTCGTTGGCCAGCACGTACTCGAGGTAGTTGAGCTGCCGCGACTCGGGCGAGCGCCAGTTGCGCAGCCGGAACGCCGAGCGCGAGAACCACATCTCGACGAACGCCGCCGGCAGCGCCGCGATCAGCAGCGCGAGCGCCGCCCAGCGGCTGTAGCGCAAGATCAGCACCAGGTAGCCGACCAGCGTCAGGGTGTTCTGCAAGAGCTGAAAGCCTTCGGTGACCACCGACAACGGGCGGAACGAGGCCTCGCGCCGCGCCTTGGTCAGGCTGTCGTAGAACTGCCCGTCCTCGAAGTGGCGCAGCTCGAGCGTGCGCGCCTTGTCGAGGATCGCCACGTTGATGTCGAGCGCCAGGCGTGCGCCGAGCAGCTGGCGCACCAGGCCGAGCGTGCGCTGCACGATCGCCTGCGTGGCCACGATCGCCAGCTCGATCTCCACCCAGTGCAGCGTGTCGGCGCGCGAGCCGGCCACCACCCCGTCGACGATCCCCTTGCCCGCGTACGCCACCGCCAGCGGCAACAGCGAGATCGCGAGAGTCAGGATGCCGAGCGCCAGGGTCGCCGCGCGCGACGAGCGCCACACCAGCCCGAGCGTTCGGAGCGTGAGGCCGAGCCCCACGCGGAGCTGCTTGTTGCGCGACGGGGCGGCAGGCGGCATTGCCGCAATGTAAGTCGCCGCCCGGCCCGGCGCTACACGCGCGAGAGCGCGGCGCGCATCACCGCGTGGGCGATCACGACTTCGGCCGAGCGCTGCAGCATCTCGAGGTAGCGCGGCGCGAAGCCGCCCGCGGGATCGATCAGCAGTGCCTCGAGCCGCGCGCGCATGCCGGCGGCGCGCGAGGGCGCGAGCGGCTCCGGCTCGTCGAGCAGCTCGTCGAGGTCGGCCATGTAGCCCGACAACGGGCGCAGCCAGGCGAAGAACGGCGCGCCGGTCAAGAGCTGCAACAGGGCGGCCGGGTTGCCGATCGGCCCGCTGTCGCGCTCGTACTCGACCTTGGTCTCGTCGAGCAGCGCCTTGTGCAGCGGGCGCAGGCTCTCGGTCAGTGCGAACAGGTGCTCGCGCGAATGCTCGTCGCCCATACGATCTAGGGTAAGCGCGCGCGGCGACGGGCGCATCCGAAAACGAGCAGCAACCCGAGCAGCGCTCCGGCGGGTGGCTGCGCGCCGTCGCCGCCGAATCGGCACGAGCAGCCCGCGCCCGGTGCTCCGGGTGGAGGCGATCCGCCGTCGTCCGGCGGCGCCATCGCCCCGTCGGCGGCGGGTGTGCCGGCGTCGGGCGTCGCGCTCGGGATGCACGCGGTGGTGTGCACGCTGCGGGTGTTCACGCAGTCGGTGGGGCCGGCGCACGCGGGCTCGGGCAGGTCCGGCGGCACGCCGCTCGAGCCGATGTCGCCGCGGTTGGGGTAGGCGGGTGCAAGCGGGGTCCAGTGCGCCGGCGTCGGCGGGTGCTCCATCCAGCCCCAGATGCGCTCCTGGTACGGCCGTCCGGCGCAGCCGGCGCTCGGGTCGCACACCGGCCGGTTGGCGTCGTAGTTGGGGTTGTTCGGATTGTTGCTGAACGCGAGCCCGTTGTACGCCCAGGTCGCGACGTACCAGTCCTCGACGATCGCGGGCTGGTTGTCGCCGACGCAGTTGGTCGCGTGCCACTTGCCGGCCAGGATCTGCGTCCCGGTGGCCAGGTTGTAGGTCGCGTCGCCGGCCACCCTGGCGCGGTCGAACGCCGGGGTCTCGCCGGTGTGCATGCCGCTGGTCACCTGTCCTACGCCGTAGCCGCAGTCGACCGCGATGATGGTGCGCTCCGGCGGGCCGACCTTGTTGGCCGGCTCGTCGGGCACGCAGAACTGCCGCCAGCCGGTCTCCTGCATGGCGATCGCGCGCAACAGCTCGCAGGGAAACACCGCCGGCACGTCGTGCGGCGCCTCGGGCTTGCCGCAGCCCTGGCCGATCGCGCCCACCGCCGGACCGGCGCTGCCCCACGCGGCCGGTCCGCCCGCGACCAGCGTGAAGATCGGCTGCCAGGCGGCCACCGACGGGTTGGTGCCCGGCACCGCCTCGACGCCGCAGTTGTTGCTGTTGGGCTGCGCGGTCACCGAATAGCAGGGACAGAACGCCTGCGCGCGCGTCGCGGCGAGTAGCAGCGCGATCCCCAGAACGACGACGACGACGCGCCTCATGGCGCACCCGATCCGGCGAAGCCGACGATCTCGAGCCGCGTCTGCGGCCGGGCGTAGCGCGCCTGCAACCGCGCCTGGGCGTCGAGCACCAACACCTCGGGCTCGGCGGCGCCGGGCGGATAGTGCCACGCGGCCGCGAAGCGACCGTCGGCCGACAGCGCGCGCACCACGTCGACTCCTGCGCCCGCCGCCGCGTGCACGCCCGCGCCCAGGAGCGTGAGCCCGCGCTGGTCTTCGGCGATGGCGACCAGGCCGCCCGGCCAGACGTGCGGCGCCAGGTGCTGGCTCGACGAGCGATAGAGCCGCTCGCGCGCGCCGGTGCGCAGCTCGAGCGCATCGACCACCCACTGGTTGCTGTCCTCCTCATCCCGGCCCGCGAACACCAGCCGGTCGCCGGCGATCGAAAAGTCTCGCGCGAACGGCGGCAGCGACGGGATCAGCGATCGCACGCGGCCGCCGTCGAGCGTCACCGCGAGCAGCGCCGCGCCGCCCGCGTGCACCCGATAGATCACGATCTCGCCGTTCCACGCGCCGGCCAGGTGGGCCAAAAAGCCGCTTCCCTGCCACACCGGCCGCGCCGCGCCGCTGTTGGGATCGATCTCGTCGACGGACACTTCGTTGCCGCGGCTGCGCGAGACCAGCACGCGCCCTTCGCTGGTGACCAGCGGCCGCGACGCCACGTCCACGCGATCGCAGAGCTGGGCCGGCGCTGCGCCCGCCTGCACGCGGAACAGCGCGCGATCGGCCACCACCATCACCGTTCGCCCGTCGGGCATCGCCGCGCCGCGCACCGTCGCGCCCGGCAGGTGCGGCAGGCGCGCCAGCGGCTCGAGCGTCGCGTGCGCCGCATCGACGCGGGTGAGCGTGCTCTCGGGATCGTTGGCGTGCGTCGCGATCAGCCACAACGGCGGCGCGGGCGGCGCGGCGGCGGGCGTCGGACGCCCGTAGATCGCGAGCGTGGTCCCCAGCAGCGCGATCGCGAACAGCGCCTTTCGCATGGTGCCAGCATAGCCGTGTTATAGACCGTTGCGGGAGCCGTCGTGGCGCGCCTCGATCCGCACTCGTACAACGACAGCGATCAGCCGGAAGTCCGCGCGCTCGACTGGATCGCGCGCGTCGAGTTCGCCACGCAGACGCTGCACGCCGAAGCGCGGCTGACCCTGCGCGCGCCCGGGGCCGGGCCGCTCGATCTCGACACGCGCGGGCTCACCATCGAGCGCGTCACCGACGAGGCCGGCGCGCCGATCGTGTACCTCCTGGGGCCGCCCGATCCGATCCTCGGAGCGCGCTTGCGCCTCGAGCTACCGCCCGGCTCGAGCGAGGTGCGCATCACCTATCGCACCGCGCCGGACGCCTCCGCGCTGCAGTGGCTGCCCGCGCCGTTCGTCTACAGCCAGTGCCAGGCGATCCACGCGCGATCGATCGTGCCGCTACAAGACACGCCACGCCTGCGCATCACCTACCGGGCGCGCCTCACCGTGCCGCGCGCGCTGCAGGCGCTCATGGGCGCCGCCTTCGTCTCGCGCGAAGAGGAGGGCGAGCTCGCGCACGTCACCCATCTAATGATGGAGCCGATCCCGCCGTACCTGCTCGCGCTGGCGGTCGGGGAGCTGGCGGCGCACGAGCTCGGCCCGCGCTCGCGCGTGTGGGCCGCGCCCGAGGTGCTGGCGCGCGCCGCCTGGGAGTTTGCCGGCGTCGACGAGCTCGTATGCGCGGCCGAGGCGCTGTTCGGCCCCTATCCGTGGGGCCGCTTCGATCTGCTGGTGATGCCGCCGTCGTTCCCCTACGGCGGGATGGAGAACCCGCGCCTGGCGTTCGTCACGCCGACGCTGCTGGCCGGCGATCGCTCGTTGCAAAACGTGGTCGCGCACGAGCTGGCGCACGCCTGGACGGGCAACCTGGTGACCAACGCGTCCGCCGAGCACTTCTGGCTCAACGAGGGTTTCACTGTGTTCGCCGAGCGGCGCATCCTCGAAGCGGTCGCCGGCCCGCGCATCGCCGCGCTGCACGCCGCGGCCGGCCGGCGCGCGCTCGATCACGCGCTCGCCGACCTGGCCGACCGTCCCGGGCTGACCTGCCTGCGCACGCACCTGTCCGGCATCGACCCCGACGAAGCGTTCTCGCGCGTGCCTTACGAGAAGGGCTACCTGTTCTTGCGCGCGCTCGAGGACCTGGCCGGCCGCGCGCGCTTCGATCAGTTCTTGCGGCGCTACCTCGACACGCACCGCTTCCAGTCGCTCACCACCGGGCAGTTTGGCGCGTTCCTCGCCGCCGAGCTGCCCGAGGCGGCCGCGCTCGACGTCGCCGCCTGGCTCGAGGCGCCCGGGCTGGTCCTGCCCGCCGCGCCCGCCGAGGTCTGCGGGGAGCCGGCGCCCGGCTGGAGCGCGCTCGAGTGGCAGCGCTACCTCGAGGACCTGCCGTCGCCGTTGTCCGCCACGATCGCGCAAGATCTGGAACAGCGGTTCCAACTTTCGAACAGCCCCAGCTGCGAGGTGCTGGTGGCCTGGCTGACCCGCGCGATCGAGGCCGGCCACGCGCCCGCGCTGGCCCGCACCGAGGCGCTGCTCGCCGAGATCGGTCGAATCAAGTATCTGAAATCGCTCTATATCGCTCTCGCCAAGAACCCGGCGACGCGCGCTCGGGCCGGAGCCCTCTTTCGTCAGCACCGCGCGCGTTACCATTTTTTGGCGCGCAGCGTACTCGGGAAGATGCTTCGCCAGCTTCAGGTTCCGATCGAACAGGTCAACCCGGTTTCGCTGTCGAAGCGCCCGCTGTGAGACACCAGTTTTTCTTGAGACAAACGGAACCTTGCGATAGGGTACGACCGTATTTTTCACCTTCTTGCGCACGCTCAGGGGGCTACTTGTGATGAGAGTGTTTCGCCCGGTTGCCGCGATGGCGTTCGCGGCCTGTGTAACGGTTTCGTTGGCCAACCCGGCGTTCGCGCAGCCTGCGCCTCCGCCGCCGTCGACGCCTCCCCCGCCGTTGACCGGCGAGGCGCGCGTCAAGCAGCTCGAAGACGAGCTCGCCGACATGCGGCGCGTGATCGAGCAGATCAAGCAGCAGGAGCGCGATCACGAAGAGAAGCTGCTCTTGCCGATCTTGCAGCAGCGCCAGGAGATCGAGAAGGAGCGCGCGCGCATCGCCGCGCAGGATGAAGCAGCCAAGGTGCCCCCGCCGATGGCCGCTCCGCCTCCGCCCGCGGCCCCGTTCGGCACCTTCAACCTCGGCGGCCTCCCGATCAAGATCGGCGGCAGCGTCACCCTGCGCTACGACTACTCGACCACCTCGGACATCACCGACCTCCTGCTCGATGACGTCTCCGCCAACGGGTTCCGCTATCGCGTCCGGCTCGGCGCCGACTTCGGCGATCCGAACGGCATCGTCACCGGCGGAATCCGCATCAGCGCCGCCGAGACGCCCAACCCGACCGTCGCCTACGCGGCCGTCGGCGACGCGTTTCGTCCCAAGCAGATCGGCTTCGACCAGTGGTGGTTGTCGGTGCGGCCGCTCGCCGATCGCGATCGCCTCGGCCTGACCTTCGGCAAGATGCCGGTGCCGATCTGGCGCGGTCACATCGGCACGTTCCGCTCGGAGATGATCTGGGACAACGACGTCAGCCCGGAAGGCCTCTCGCTGCACGTGACGATCTACAAGACGCCCGGCGAGAAGCCGGCGTTCAAGCTCGACAACGTCGCTGCGTACTTCCAGATCGAAGAGATCCAGGACCTGCGCTTTCAGGGCCTCACCGGCGTGACCGGCGTGTTCGTCGATCAGCTCAAGGCGCAGACCAAGTTCGTCACCGGCGCGCTCGCCTTCTACGACTACGAGAACCTGAACTCCGGTCTCGCCAGCCCGGTCTACACGCCGGGCATGGGCGCCAGCCCGATCGTCGCGACCAACGCGTTCCTTTTGCGCCCGGGCTTCAACCTCACCAACAACAAGACCAACTACGGCCCGGGCGCGGCCGGCTTCGTCAACAACAGCTTCCGCATGCTCAACGCCACCGCGCAGGTGCACATCCCGATCGCGGCCAGGTCGGCGGGCGACCCGGACGTGTTCCTGCTCGCCGATTACGTCCACAACTTCAGCGTGCCGAGGGACGGCGACGGCATTCGTGGCACCATCGGCGTGCGCATGGGCGACTACAAGACCGCCTTCCACCCGCTCAATCTGTGGCTGACCTACGGCTACGTGGGCGCCGACGCGACGCTGGCGACCTTCGCCGATTCGGATCTCGGCGCAGGCACGGGCTACCAGGGCGTGCTGGTGGGCGCCAACTATCGCTTCCTGAAGAACCTTCAGGGGCAGGTCCTGTTCATGCACTTCGACAGCTATCCGAACTTCGAGAACAAGGTTCAACGTCTGTTCATCGATATTCTGGCGGACTTTTAATATGCGGAAACTGTGGGAGGCCGATATGCGGGTTGCATCACTTGGGCTGCTCTTCGCCGTCGCCGGCTGCTACAACGGGCAGATCGTCGAGACGGTTTCGAACGACGCCATGCGCGACTATTCGGGCATCGCCATGCCCGGTGATACCAGCAAGCTGCAGCCGGTCGAGCTGCACGTGCGCGCCAACTACGGTGCGAACCCCGACTTCCCGTCGATGGGCTACGCCAGCTCCAGCGACGAGATCAAGAAGCTGATGGATCCGATGGACGTGCACAGCCCGATGCACTTCTTCATCACGCCGCACACCGACGAGGAGGGCGTGGGCCCCCTGTTCAATCAGCGCATGTGCCTCGGCTGCCACGCGTCGTCCGGCGACAACAAGGACAACATCGAGCTCGGCAAGGTTGCGGTCACCAAGCCGGCCGACATCAACACGGTCAACACGCCGTTCTCGCGCGGCGCGCGGCAGGGCATCACCGATCACACCAAGATCACCAAGGCCTCTGGCAACACGCCGACCGCCGCGTTCACGCTGTACGGCGACTTCTTCCCGGCGTCGGGTGCCTTCGACCCGATCTCGATCCTGGGCGGGCCGCTGCAGCACGTGCACGCGGTCGGCGACTGCGCGATCAACGACGTGCCGCCGCTCGAGGACGATCCGATCTTGCAGGGCGGCATCGATCCGATCACCGGGCTCAGCCCGCTCGGCGCCCGGCGCGAGGTCGGCGAACGCGCCGCGCCGCCGTACATCGGTCGTGGTCTCATGGAGGCGATCTACTTCGGCGACCTGGTCGCCAACGCCGACCTCGACGATCACGTGGCCACCAATTCGTCGCTCATGCCGCAGCCCGATCCGACCATCTGCCCCGGCGACTGCATCTCCGGCCGGCCGAACGAAGGTCGCGCGGACGTCAACTTCGTCGGCGGCGAGCCCGAGGTGCGCGTGGCGCGCTTCGGCCTGCGCGGCGCAGGCGTCACGCTGCTGCAGTTCGACGTCGGCGGCACGCAGGGTGAGATCGGCCTGACCAGTCCGTTCTCGCCGACCGAGCAGCCCAACCTCGACAACGCCGGCGCCACCTGCGACAAGGTGCCCGATCCCGAGATCACCACGCAGGAGGTGCTCAACCTGCGTCACATGATCCGCAACTTCGCGCCGCCGATGCAGGACGACTCGTTCTACGAGACGCCGGCGGTCAGCCAGATCGCGATCGACGTGCAGACCGGCGCCAAGCTGTTCGGCGTCGATCTCGACGCGTTCCGCAGCCGCATGATCCCCGGCATGAACCCGGTCAACTTCGGCGACGCCGACGCGGACCACGGCATCGCCAAGGATCGCCAGCTCGGCTGCGTGAGCTGCCACATCCCGATCATCAAGACCGGCGTGTCGCCGGCCAAGATCGGCGCCGAGAACCTGTCGAATCGTTGGGCGCCGCTGTTTTCCGATCTGTTGATCCACCAGAACCCGACGCTGCCCAAGGGCTACTCGGTGCGCCTGAACCCGCAGATCCCGGGCATCCTCAGCCGCGATCTGGCCGACTTCGTGATCCCACCGGTGGTCACCGGCATCGCCAACGGCGAGGAGTTCCGCACCCCGCCGCTGATGGGCATCGGCAAGGTGGGCCCGCCGTTCTTCCACGACGCGCGCGTGTTCCTCAACGTGATCGGCGCCGGCGCATACCCGGGCTTGCCGCCCAACCCGCCCGCCTCGACGGTGTTCACCAGCAAGGACCAGGGCACCCGCACGCTCGACATCACCACCGTCGAGCTGGCCGTGCTGGCGGCGATCGAGATCCACGACCTGCCCGCGCCGCCCAACAACGACTACGCCCAGTGCCCGACCGTCGTGGCCGCCAACGACATCTGCAGCCGCAAGAGCCAGTTCCGCGGCGAAGCCCGCAACGTGATGGAGAAGTTCCGCAACCTCACCAGCGCGCAGCAGATGCAGGTCGTGTCGTTCCTGCTCGCGCTGTAGTCGTGTCGTCGTTCGTCGCGCTGTAGTCTGCGCGCACTTCCTGTTTCTCTAATCGATCGGATGGCTTTCGGTTACCCGCGCGCGGTAAGTGCGGGAAGCGGCAGTCTTTGGAAGTGCGGGCACGCGGGTTCCGGAGTGCTGAGAGGGGTGGGCGGGTAGGGGGTTCGGGCGCTGGTGGTGCGCGCAGCGGCGGGGAG
>PNAM01000072.1 GCA_003170275.1 Myxococcales bacterium | reverse complement strand
GCTCGCGCGGGGCGCTCGCTCATCAGGGTCGCTCCAGCGCGTGCGAGCAGGCCGCTGCCACCAGCGACATCACGTGCTCGTCCTCGAGCGAATAGAAGATCTCGCGGCCGGCGCGGCGCGTCGACACCAGCCGCACCACTCGCAACAGCCGCAGCTGGTGCGAGATCGCCGGCTGGCTCATCTCCAGGCGCGCGCACAGCTCGTGCACGCAGGTCTCGCTTTCGCCGAGCGCGGTGAGGATGCGCAGCCGGGTGGGGTCCGACAGGGTCTTGAACATCTCCGCCGCGTCGAGCAGCTGGCGCTCGGTCACGGGCTCGCGTCGCTTGAGGGCGGGACGGCTCATCGGCTCAGCCTACTTATGCATGAGCATATGCTCATATGTCAAGAGATCAACCGGAGCCGCGCAGCAGGAAGCGGCGGGTCGGGTGGATTCGGAACTCCGGTGCCAGCGCGGTGCGGCCGACCAGCATCGGAAACCGCATGTCGCCGCGAAAGGTGAGCGTGACCCGCACGCGCCGCTCCAGGCCGCCCAGGCGCAGCACGGTCTCGATCACCGGGCGCCGCTCGGCGTGGCCGCCCGAGTCGCGCACCTGCGTGTGCTCGATCACCTCGACGCGCACCGGACGCGAGCGGCCGCGCCCCGCCGGCACCTCCAGATCGAGCAGCGGGCGTCCGGCCGGGCTCACGCCGGCCTCGCGCATCGAGACCACGTGCAGCGCGGACGAGCGCGCGCCGGTGTCGATCTTCGCCTTCAGCGTGACGCCCAGCTCGGGCAGCGCCACGCGCTCGCACCAGCCGATCTCGATCCACGCCGGCTCGGCCTTCGCGCTCGCGTGCGTGCGCATCACCGACGGCAAGGCGCGCTTGAGCTTGCCGATGCCCACCACGCTGCCGCCGGTGAGCTGCCCCGAGCGCGCGTACAGCACCACGCCGGTGGCGGGCGCGCACAACGCGCGTCGGCCGTAGAGCCCGGGCTCGCCGAGGTACGCCGCGACCTCGCCGAGCCGCACCAGCGCGCCCGGCGTGACCACCGGTTCGACCAGCCCCGCGCCGCCCGCGTCCACGTCCGCGATCGCCTTGAGCACCACGCGCACCGGCGGCTCGATCGGCAGCTCGTCGATCATCCCGAGCGTGGCGAGCAGCGAGCGCAGCGCGCGCCCGGCGCGATCGATCACCGCGCGCTCGAGCCGCTCGGACTCGCCGTCGAGCCACACCACCGTCGGCGCGGTGACGATCGCGCGGTTGGGCGGCGGCGTCACCAGGTGCGGCGCGAGGTAGCTCGCTCCCAGCCCGCGCGCGATCGCCCGCGACGGCTTGTCGTCGAGGTCGAGCGCCACGTGCGCCGCCGCCTGGTAGCCGGGCAGCATGCTCTCGAGCAAGACCACCGCCGCGGCCCCGCTCGAGATCGCGCGGATCGGCGCCGCCCACGGATACGCCTCGCGATCGATCGGTGGCGGCGGGCCGTCGGGGAGCAGGCCCACCGCGCCGGTCAGCTCCTCGGGGTGCAAGCGATCGCGCAGCTCGCCGACCGCCTGCGCCATCGACGGATCGGAGAGCCCGCGCGGCGCCCACGCCCACACGATCGGCCCCGGCCGCACGCCGCGCACCACCCAGGCGCGCAGCTCGCCGGCGAGCCTGATCTCGCCGCGCTCTCCCGGCGGGACCAGCTCGACCGGGTTCACTCGCGAGTCCTCGCGGGCGCCTCGTGCACCAGCCGCTCGGCGTGCGCGATCACGTGGGTCGCCACGTCGGTGCCGGTGGCCTTCTCGATGCCGCGCAGCCCGGGCGAGCTGTTGACCTCGATCACGCGCGGCCCCTCCTTCGACTCGAGCATGTCCACGCCCGCCACGTCGAGGCCGATGATACGCGTGGCCTCGATCGCCGCGCGCCGGTATTCCTCGTCGAGCACCACCGGCTGGCCGGCGCCGCCGCGGTGCAGGTTGGAGCGAAACTCGCCGTCGCGGGCGGTGCGCCGCATGGCGCCGACCACCTCGCCGCCCACCACCAGCGCGCGCAGATCGCGCCCGCGCGACTCGGCGATGAACTCTTGCAAGATGATGTTCTGCCCGAGCCCCCACAACGTATCGAGCGTGGACTCCACGCCCTCGGCGGTGTCCGCGATCATCACGCCCACGCCCTGCGTGCCCTGCAAGAGCTTGATGATCACCGGCACGCCGCCGACCGCGTCGACCGCCGCGCGGATCGCCTCGGGATCGCGCGCGATGGCGGTGCGCGGAATGCCGACGTCGTGCGCCGAGAGCCGCTGCAGCGCGCGCAGCTTGTCGCGCGAGCGGGCGATCGCCAGCGGCGAGTTGACACACGGCACCGCATGTCGTTGGAAGTAGGCAAGCACCGCCAGCCCGTAATCGGTGATCGACGCGCCGATGCGCGGAATCACCACGTCGAACCCGAGCACCTCGACGTTTTTCGAGAACATGCGCTGGGTGTTGCGGCCGATCACCACCACGCAGCCGATCGGATCGATCACCTCGATCGTGTGGCCGCGCGCGCGGGCCGCCTCGACCAGCCGTGAGGTCGAGTACAGCCGCGGATTCCGGCTCAACAGGGCGATCCGCACCTCGCGTTGCTACCACGGGCGCCGCCCGTGTACCATAGAGGCATATGAAGTTGGCTTCACTTGGCTTGGTCGCCTTGTGCTCGTGTGCTCCCGCTTCGCCACCGTACGCTCCGCACTTCTGGGGTGACACGCCGGTGGTGGAGAATGGAGGGGCGGTCCGCGAAGCGCTTGGCGAGCCGCATCCCGACGCGACCGCCGCCGTGCTGTTCGTGAACTTCACCGGATCACCGGTCCAAGGCGGCGGCGAGAACGCAACGAGCATTCCGCCGCTCTCGTCGATCGCTGGAAACGCGGCGCAGATACCTTCATTCAACCCGACCATCAACGCGCCCAAGGTCTCGGCGCCTGACGCTCAGGACGCGGTATTCGATCGACTGCGCACCTTCTATCTGCCGTACAACCTCACCCTCACGCGCACCCGCCCTGCGAGCGGCAGCTACACCATGATCCTCGTCGGTGGCAGCCACACGGCGATCGGCGAGCCCACCGGCGTGGCGGGCGTCTCGCCGCTCGACTGCGGCAACGGGAATCCGTCGAACGTGGTGTTCGACTTCTCCGACGATCAGAGCCCCGATTACGGCGGCGTGGTGTCGGTGGCGATCACCGGCGCGCACGAGTCGGGTCACTCGTACGGGCTGCAGCACACCGACGATCCCACCGACATCATGTTCTCGGTCGATCCCGCGACCCTCACGCAGACCCTGCCGCAGCTGTTCACGCTCGGCTTCGGCAGCAGCGGCACGTTCTCCAGCTTCAACGCCGACGGTCAGGTGCTGCCGGTGAGCTGCAGCCGCCCGACCAGCGGCGTGAACAGCGGCCTGCTCGCCGCGGCGCTCGGCACCAAGACCGTGCCGCCCAGCCCGACGCTCGGCTGGGACTTCCCGCCCGCGACGTCGCAGATGGTGCCGCTCTCGATCCCGCTGCACTTTACGCCGAGCGCCGGCAGCCGCGTCGAGGTCTACAAGAACCTCGAGCTGATCGCGGTGCTCAAGTCGGCGCCCTACGCAACCACCGTCACCGCCGCCGACAAGGAAGGCTTCTACCTCACCGCCGAAGCGATCGACGCCAACGCGGCGCGCTCCACCTCCACCCGCACCTACGTCGCCGAGGCCAAGACCCCGGCGCTGTGCAGCGACAGCTCCATGTGTCCGAGCGGCCGCACATGCAAGGACGCGTTCTGCCGGTTGCCGCTCGGCTCCGCGTGCAAATCGACGCTCGATTGCCTCACCAGCTTCTGCAAGGCCGTCCCCGGTGCGCCGGGCCTGACCTGCACGCAGGTGTGCGACGCGTCGAATCCGTGCTCGGCCGACGGAACGTGCACGGGCGGCTTGTGCGTGCCGACCAGCGTGCCCGACGGTGGGATGAGCCAGCTCAAGAACCAAGGCGACGCGTGCGCTGACGGCACCGAGTGTGTCAGCGGTCGCTGCCAGGACGTGTGCGTGCCCGGCTGCGACGATCAGACGCCGTGCGCGACGGGGACGTGCCAGGACGTGAGCGGCGGGCTCGGCTGCGCGGGCGCGATGACCACGCCGCCCGCGAGCGGTTGCGCCGTGGCGGGTCGCGCGCCGGCGCCGTTCGCGTGGGGCTTGGCGCTGCTGCTGTTCGGAGTTGCGCTACGGAATGGTCGCCGGGAGCGTGGCGTCGCGCGTGACGTCGCCTGAGCAGGTCGGCGTGAGCGGCGCAATGACGCACGCCGTGGCCGCGCCGCTCGAGCGCAGGTAGATCCGGCCGAAGCCGCCGCCGCCGCCGCCGCCGGAGGTGCTGGTCGAGCCCGACGAGCCGCCGGCGGTCGCCGGACCGGCCGGCGCGGTGATGCTGTTGGCGCCCTTGCCGCCGCCATTGTTGGCGCCGATGCCGGGAGCGGAGCCGCCGCCCGAGCTGTTGTTGGCGTTGCCGGTGTCGAGCGCGTCGTGGCCGTCGCCGCCGCTGAGCGACAGCACGACCGACGTGCCGCCGCCGGCGCCGCCGCCGCCCGAGGCGCCGAGGATCCCGTTGGCGGTGACGATCGGCGACTCGACCAGCAGCGCGCCGCCGGAGCCGCCGCCGCCGCCGGAGCCGGAGCGCATCGCGCCGCAACCGCCCGTGCCGCCCGCGCCACCGACGGTGATCGCGCCGCCCAGCGCGGTGTTGAAGTTCTTGAGGCCGAGGTGCGCGCTGGCGATGGTGATCGAGGTGCGCGCCGAGAGCTGCAGTGCGCCCCCGCCGGCGCCGCCGGGCGCGCGCACGTCGCCGGCCGCGCAATTGTTCGGCACGTTGCCGTCGCCGCCGCCCGAGCCGCCGAGCAACAGGTCGAGCGTCGCCGAGCCGTAGCTCACGCCGGCCGCTGCGCCCGCTTCGACGCTTGCGCTCTTCTGCGCGCTGCCGCCCGGCGCGCCCGCCAGGCCGTAGCCCGCGCCGCCCGCGCCCGTCCCGTTCGACGCGCTGCCGGTACCGTTGGCGCCGGCGCCGACCGCCGTACCGCCCATCGGCGGCCCCGCGCTGTGCATCCCGCCGTTCGGGCCGGGGGTCTGTCCATGCGCGCCGGCGTCGATCAGGCCGTTGACCAGGATGCTGCCGCCAGCCACGATCACCAGCGGCCGGTGTCCCACCACGTTGAGCACGGTGAGCGAGCTTCCGTCGCTACCGACGGTCAGGTCGTGCAGCGCGAGCACCGCGAAGGAGCCGTCGATGGTGTAGGTCGCGCCGGCCGGCGGCGTTGATCCGGTCACCGCCGCCGCCAGGGACATCTTGGCGGTGTCGATGGTGGTGTCAGTGGTGATGGTCCAGTTTGCCGTCGAGGGTGCGTCATCGAGGTAGTGTTTCGCCACGTGCGACGGGAAGGTGGTGACGCCCAGCAGATCGGCCGGCGCCGTGAGATCGGGCGGCGTCGTGAGATCAGGCGGCGTCATCAGATCCGGCGGCTTGATCAGATCGGGCGGCATGGTCAGATCCGGGGGCGTCAGATCCGGCGGCAGGGTGTGGTCCGCCGTCGCCAGATCTTCGAGCATCGAGAGATCCGGCGGCATCGAAAGATCGTCGGGCGGCGCGTCGGTGTCGGAGAGATCGAGCACCGCCAGGTCGATGCCCCCGTCGGGACCGGGCGCGAGCTCCACGCCGCCGACGGTGAAGTGGCAACCCGCGGCGACCAGCGCCAGCGCCAGCGTGCAGGCGCGCACGGTTCGGGTCATAGGGTGACGTTCACGTTGGCGGGAGGGCTGGTCATGCCCGAGGTGGTGGGCGGCGCGCCGCGCGTGCGCAACCAGATTCGTCCCTGGCCGCCGCCGCCGCCCCCCCCGTTGGTATCGGCGGAGCCGTCCGAGCCGTCGAGGGTGTCGATCGCGCCGTTGCCCCCCGCCGCGCCGTTGGTCAAGGCGACCACGCCGCCCGGTCCACCGGTCGCCGCGCTGCCGGAGAGCTGGCCGTCCTGCCCGTCGGTGCCGTCGCTGTTGAGGCCGATGTTGAGCCCGCCGCCGCCACCGCCGCCGCCGTTGGCCATCAGCCGTCCGGCGACGGTCACGTCCGGCGCCTCGAGGAAGATCTCGCCGCCCGATCCACCGCCGCCGGCCGCCGACGCGACCGATCCGCAGCCCGCGATTCCGCCGCCACCGCCTGCGTTGATCCCGCCTGCGGCGTTGATCACGATCGCCACCGACGAGGAGATCTGGATCGCGCCGCCGCCCGCGCCGCCCGACCCCAGGATGCTTCCGGCGCCGCACGCCGCCGCACTGCCGCCGACGCCGCCGCCAGAGCCGCCGCCAAAATCGTCGAGCTTGTCGCCGAACACCTTGCCGGAGCTGCCGCCCTTGGGCGCGGCGTCCGAGTCGCCGCCCTTGCCGCCCTTGGTGCCGAAGCCGCCGCCGCCGCCGCCGGAGTCGGCCGAAGCGTTGTTGGTGCCGTTGCCGCCGGCGCCCATGCCGCCGGCCAGACCGCCGGGCCCGGGCACGAGTTTGTGCGCCGACGCATCGATAAACGCGGCGAGGGACACCGCCCCGGACGCCACCACCACCAACGGGGAGTCACCGCTCACGGTCACCGCTTGATCGACCGTCCACGCGCCGACCGACAAGACCGCAAAGCCCTTGCCAGCGTCTTTGACGAACGTGACACCCGCGGGCGGGGCAGCGGGGGGTCCGCCGTTGATCGCGATCTGCAGGTTGGTGGTGTCGATTGCCGTCACCCCGCTCAAGCTGGCTGCTGCGGGCTTGAAGTAGCCGCCCGCAACGTGGCTGGGATTGAAGCCGCCCGACGGTAGATCGTCGCTGCCATCGGAGCCGCCAGTGCCGTCGGCGTCGCCGAGATCGCCCGCGAGAGGCCCGCCGCCGTCCGGGGCGAGACCCTGATCGCCGGCCAGGGCGCCGACTTGAAAAACGCACCCGCTCGCGAAGGCGGACAGCGCGAGCGCCGACCAACGGTACATCGAGCCCAGACTAGCACGGACGGTCCGCCTAGAAGGTGGTGTCGACCAGCGCGGGCGGGCTGATGTTTCCGGCGCTGGTCGGAGTGCCGCGCGCGCGCAGGAAGATGCGTCCGACCGCGCCGCCGCCGCCGCCGCCGTTGAAGGTCGCAGTGACGCCCGCGCCGGGTGCAGTCACGCCCGCGCCCCCGGCGCCGCCCGCGCTGCCGGGGCCGTTCGCTGGGCCGCCGGTCGCCGCCGTGTTGTTCACGGTGCCGTCGTTGCCATCGCCGCCGTTGCCCATCAGGCCCGTCGTGCCGCCCGCACCGCCGCCACCGCCGTTGGCCGCCAGCGTGCCGGCCACGGTCACGATCGGCGCCTCGAGGAAGATCTCGCCTCCCGAGCCGCCGCCGCCGCCGCCCGACGCCACGTCGCTGCAACCGCCGTGGGCGCCGCCGCCGCTCACGACGATCGTGCCGGCGCCCGAGACGGTGATCGAGACCGCCGACGAGATCTGGATCGCGCCGCCGCCCGCGCCGCCGACGCCCATCGCCTTGTTGATGCACGAGCCGGCCTGGCCGCCGAGGCCGCCACCCGAGCCGCCGAGGAACTGGCTCAGCATGCCGCCGTACATCGCGCCCCCGGCCGGTCCGCTGTTGCTGCCGGTGCTGCCGCCCGCGCCGCCCTGGGTTCCGTAGCCTGCGCCCGCGCCGCCGGAATCGTCGGTGCCGCTGCCCTTGGCGCCGGCAGCGCCCATCCCGCTGCCCATGCTTGGCGGCGCGCCCCCGGGTCCCGGCGCTTCCTTCACGGCGTTGGCTCGCATCGCCATGCCGACGACCACCGCCTTGGCCGCGACGATCACCAGCGGCGTGTCGCCGATCACCGTGAGCGGCTGCGTGACCGTGAAGGCGCCGACGCTCAGCACGACCACCGCGCCGTCCTTGGCCAACGTCACGCCGGTCGGTGGGTTCTGCGGACTCCCGCCGCTGACGCGAATCTTGAGCGCCTTGGTGTCGATCTCGGTGACGTCGGTCAGATCGGAAGCGTTCGCGTTGTACGCGTTCGCGCTCACGTGGCTCGGCACGAACGGCTTGGCCAGGTCGGGCGGCGCCGGCATCAGATCGGGCGGCGCGCTCAGGTCTGGCCGCACTGCGAGGTCGAGACCGGTGAGGTCGACCCCCGCCAGATCGACCGGCTCGCTCAGATCGGGCGCGGCTGCGATGGCCAGATCAGGCGGAGCCTCGAACGCGTCCGCGGGCGCCGGACCGTCACCGGGATCCAGCGCGCCCGGGTTGAAGGTACATCCCCCGAGCAACGCGAGAAAACCGCACAAACGGCCCATCGGACTCATTATATCACGTTCGCCGGATCCCTGTTTGTGTGGTTCCAGGACAGGGGGTGTGCTAGTTTTGGACACCGAAAATCTGTGGCGAGCGGGCGGGAATGATTGATCTCAGGCCATACGAGAAGCTCCACACCATCCAGATGCTCAAGGACGTCATCCGCAAGTGGTGGCGGGTCGAGCTCGCGTTCGCCGACTCCAAGGGCTACGTGCTCGACCACGCCGAGGGCAAGGTGGTTCCGCCCAACAACGACTTCTGCCGGCTGGCGCTGTTCTCCAAGGAGGGCTTCCGTCGCTGCAACGAGTCGGTCAAGGTCACGCGCGACAAGCTCAAGGCGGCCTCGCCGCGCAACGTGCGCCGCTGCGTGGTGCACGAGTGCCACCTCGGGTTCGACATCATCGCCTGCCCGATCAACCTCGACGCGGACTTCTCGGGCTTCTTGTTCGTCGGCGGGTCGATCCACGAGGAGATGACCCACTTCGCCGAGGAGTCGCTGCTCAAGAAGATCAAAGAGGTGGCGATCGGCGGCGGCGCCGGCACCGATTCGCAGAAGGCGATGAGCAAGATCCCGCGGCTCACCCAGCCGGAGATCGATCAGCTGTCGGACCTGCTCGAGTTCGGCGTCGACGAGATCCAGAACTATCACGCCGAGCTCAAGCGGCGCGAGCGCGAGCTGACCTCGATCACGCAGGAGCTGGGCGAGCGCTACCGCTTCGAGAACATCGTCGGCAACTCACGCGCGATGCAGTCGGTGTTCCGCCTGCTGGAGAAGATCATCGAGTCCGACTCGACGGTGCTGATCCACGGCGAGAGCGGCACCGGCAAGGAGCTGATCGCACGCGCCATCCACTACAACGGGCCGCGCGCGAAGAAGGCGTTCGTGGTGCAGAACTGCTCGGCGTTCAACGACAACCTGCTCGAGAGCGCGCTGTTCGGCCACACCAAGGGCTCGTTCACCGGCGCGATCAAGGACAAGAAGGGGCTGTTCGAGATCGCCGACGAGGGCACGTTCTTCCTCGACGAGGTCGGCGACATGTCGCCGGCGCTGCAGGTCAAGCTGTTGCGCGTGTTGCAGGAGGGCACCTTCACGCCCGTCGGTGGCACCGAGACGCGCACGGTCGACGTGCGGGTGATCGCGGCCACGCACAAGGATCTGCAGAAGATGGTCGAGCGCGGCGAGTTCCGCGAGGACCTCTACTACCGGATCAACGTGATCAAGATCCAGATCCCGCCCCTGCGCGATCGCATGGACGATCTGCCGATCCTGCTCGAGCACTTCTTGAAGAAGCACTTCCGCGTGCGGCCGGGCCAGGCGCGCCAAAGGGCCCCGCGCTTCCAGCCCGACGCGCTGCTCGCGCTGCAACGCTACCCGTGGCCCGGCAACATCCGCGAGCTGGAGAACGAGATCGAGCGCTGCATGGTGCTCGGCGGCGATCTCGACGAGCTGCCCGAAGATCTCTTGTCGCAGCGGCTGCGCGAGGTGGCCGGCGTGCCGATGAGCCGCGCGATGCAGCTGCGCGCGCAGCAGGGCAACTACGACGCGGCGGGCTCGCTCAAGAACGCCATCGAGCAGCTCGAGAAGGATCTCATCCACCAGGGACTGATCCGCACCCACTGGAACAAGTCGCAGCTCGCCAAGGAGCTCGGCATCTCGCGCTCGAACCTGATCACCAAGGTCGAGCGCTACGGCCTCGACAAGAAGACCGTCTAGCGCCTCATCCGTCGTCCTCGTCCTTCGACCGCGGCGCGGGCTCACCGTCCGGCGCGTCGCTCTGATCCTCGGCGGGGATCGCGTACCGCCCGCCCAGCCAGTTGCCCAGGTCGATCAAGCGGCAGCGCTCGCAGCAGAACGGCGTCGCCGCCGCGCCGGGCTGAACCGGCTTCTTGCAGATCGGGCACGGATGCGGCTTCATGACGGCTCCAGTCTAGGCGAAATCGCAGGAGGCGGAATGCTCAGCTTGATCACGGCGCTGTTGGGGCTCGCGCTGGCCGTCGCCGATGCGGTGCTCCTCGCGGCGCTGCTCGGCCGGTCCGCCGAGCGCTTCGGCGAGCGCGCCGCGCTGTGGGTGGTCGTCGGCGGGCTGGCGATCGCGCTCCTGCTGGTGCCGATGTGGCTCGGGCTGCGCTGGGCGCGCGCGCTGAAAAAACGCGGCCGCGAGCCGCGCGCGGCCCTGCTCACCTTCGGCCTGGTCTTCGGCTGGAACGCGGCCGTGCTGGCGCTCCTCCTTTCGCTGGTGCCGGTGGGCCTGCTGCTCGCCGAGCACGGCGCCTGGCTGCCCGATCGGGTGCTGGGCCCCGGCTCCAAGCCGATGCGTCTGCTCACCCGCTACCTGCCGCCGGTGCAGGAGATCGAAGACATGAAGCCGGCGCTGCGGCGCTTCGTCGGCGCCACCACCACGCTCGCGCTCGAGCCCGAGCTCACCAGCGAGTCGGCCGCTGCCCTGGGCGCGCGCTGGATCGAGGTCCTGCACGACAAAGCCGACGCGCCGCGCCTGGAGCGCCTGCGCGCGCGCTACGGGCTCGACGAAGCGGCACGAACGGACGAAGCGGCGCTCGCCAAGAAGCTGACGCTCGTCGGGCACGCCCTGTTACGCGACGTCAACGAGCTGTTCGCCGGATCCGACCAGGTGTCCTGGGGGCTCTCGTTCGCCAGGTCGTGCCTCGCGCAGCACTTCCACGTCGACCCCGACCAGCTGGTCGAGCAGCTGCAATACCGGCGGCTCTCCCCGACGGTGATCGTCATGACCGCGCCCGAGCTGACCCCTGCCGCCACGCTCGAGGCGCACCTCGAGGACGGCCACTGGCGCGTGCACCTGGGATCGTTCGCCGACTTGATGAAGGTTCCGGTGGCGGGGTCGAGCGCGCGCTAGCTGTTGCCGATCGGCTTGCCGCCGTCTTCGTCTTCGTCGTCGAGATAGGCGAAGGTGCGGACCATGCGCATGACCTCTTCGCGCTGCTGCGAGGTGAGGTCTGCGAACTGGATGCCCATGCCCGGGTTGCGGCCCTGCGGGTCGTTGGGCCGGTGGTGGTTGACCCACGTCACCACGCCCTCGAGCTCCATCAGCTGCCCGCCCAGCTCCTTGGGCATGCGGAAGCACAAGTTCAGCCGCGTGCCCTCGGGCTCCGGATTGTTGGTCTGCACGAAGATGCCCATCGCGCTGATGTCGGTGATGTACGCGAACAGGAAGGTGTCGTCGGCCTTGTAGTCGACCTCGATGTCGACCAGCACGCGCTCGTTGGTGCGCCGGTCGGCGCCCTTCCGGTTCTCCAGATCGCCCGCGACGGGCGTCAACGATCGTCGACGGTCCTTCACCCGTTTCGGCATGTCGCTCTCCACCCGTCCCTCCCAATTGGCGGCATACCAAGCGAGAGATTATGGGACAAGTAAAAAGGGCAGGCCGCCCAACAAATTCCCGACGCGGTGCGGCACATGCCGAGGCTCATTTTATCAGCACACCGCCGAGCTTGACGCGATTTTCGCCGTCCTGCGCCCCGGTGGTCACCTTGAGACGGGTCTCGCCGGAGAAGAAGCCCATGAACAGCCGGTACGAGCCCGAGGGCTGCATCGCGCGGTCGGGCGTCATCTGGTGCTCGTCGGTGATGTAGTAGCCCGGCACCCAGTTGGGGGTGGGGAAGCGGCCCTCGAGCGGGACGTGGTCGCCGTTGAAGCGCGAGCCCGGCCCGTCGAAGTGGATGAACACCTTGTAGTTGCCGCCCACCGGCTGCAGCACCTGGAAGTAGAGGCGGATCTTGAAGTCCTGGCCGCGTGACAGCTCGTTCGGCAGATCGTAGCCGAGCAGCTTCACCTTGCCTTCGAAGTCGGCCTCGACCGGATGCTCGGGCTTGGGCGGCGATTCGGAGATGAACCGCTTGAGCGGATTCAGATCGGTCTCTTTGGGGCCGAGCCGGTTGGAGAGCACCAGGTAGCGCGAGTTCGAGTCGTCGATGACGTTGTAGGTCGCCTTCTGCTGGCGCGCGGTCTGATCGATGTTGGGCAGCTCGTCGGAGCCGGCCATCACGAACACGCGGTCGGGCTTGGCCAGGAACTCGAACAGCTCCTGGGTCGTGTTGAGCGTCACCGGCGTCTTGCCGCCGGCGTAGTAGGACGCGCCCGTCCCGTTGAAGCGGTACTGACCCACCAGCGCGTTGGGATCGAGCGTGCGCGTCTTGCCGTACAGGTCGCGCGCCGACAGGTGCTTGGAGACCTGCGGAACGATCAGGTGCGCGGAGAGCAGCGCCATGACCAGCGCGGCGGCGGCGCCCGCCGAGACCAACAGCAGGCGCCCGCGACGGCGACTCTGCTCGACGGTGTCGGGCGCGGATCCCGGCGGCGCCAGCGGTGCGCCGAGCCCGAGCCCGATCACGCCGCCCCAGAACGCGGCGAACGCCATGATCACGTACGGCAGCTGGGTGAGCGGACCGGGCCAGCGCACCGCCTCGAGCATGTGCACGCCCACGTACTGCTCGGGGAACAGGAAGAAGTCGCGTCCGAGGATCAGCACGCCGAGCGCCACCGCCAGGCCGGCGAACGGCATCGGCGTGCCGCTCTCCAGCACCTCGTCGAGGTAGCCGCCTACCAGCAGCATCAGCGCGGGACCGATCGGCGGCTGCAGCTCCTGGACGCCGGCCGCTTGCACCGTCGACGCCAGGTAGGTCACCACCGCCCACGAGAGCAAGAGGAGCCAGCCGAAGCGCCGGCGCGGCGGACCATCGTCGAGCGCGCGAATGGTTGCCACCGGCAGGATCGCGATCCACGGAAACAGCGCGAAGCCGATCTTGACCAGCGCGGAGGTGGCGGTGGTGGTGTGCAACAGCGGGTGCGCCATGCCGCCCAGCACCGACGAGTAGCCGTTGGTGTGGCGCCAGCTCCACACGGCTTGCGCGAGCACCGCCAGGCTGGCCACGCCGAGCACCGTGAGCGGGAGCATCGCACCGCCCGCCGCTGCGATCCCGATGGTCACCGCCGCGAGCGGCGCGAGCACGCCGACCAAAAGGCCGGCCGACAGCTGGCCGATGAACAGGCCGGCCACGCCGATCAGCAGATCGAGGATGCGCCTGCCGGCCGCGGTGTCGCGCTCGGGCCAGGCCGCGCGCGCCAGGCCGCCCACCGCCAGGGTCGCGCCGAGGAGCAGCGGCGCGTTGGAGGTGAGCTGGCGCGCGCCGAGCAGGAACGCGGGCGTGGTGGCGAGCGCGAAGCCGCCGATCAGCGCGCCGCGCTTACCGACCAGCGGCGCGCCGGCGTAGTAGGTCGCCAGCAGGGTGACCAGCGAGCCGATGGCGATCGGCAGCCGCCCACCGAGCTCACCGACGCCCAGCCACTTGAACCCGTAGCCGATCCACCACACCAGCATGGGCGGCTTGCCGAGCTGCGGTCCCCAGCCCCAGCTGCCGCCCGGCGCCAGCGCGCGCGCCGCGTCAGCGAGCCGGATCTCGTTCGGATCCCACAGCCCGAACGCGCCCAGTCCGGGGAAGAACAGGAGCAACCCGAGGATCGCGAGGATCGCGGGATAGAAACGGCGCAGCTGCGATTCATTCATCAGATTGGTTTTCCCTGGCCGCCGGGCAGGCTAGCGTAGGGCCGACGCACGACGCAAGAGGTTCCGGGGTCGAGCCAGGCGACTTTGTCGGTCATGCCGCGCGCGCCGGTCAGCGATCGCAGCCACAGCATCGGCTCGCCGAGCGGCTCGTAGCCGAGCGGGAAGGTGGAGTGGTGCACGGGCACCAACAGGTGCGCGCCCAGATCTTCGAACGCGTACAGCGCGTCGAGCGGCGAGAGATGATCGGCGCGCAGCGCGCGCGGCCGGTAGCCGGAGATCGGCAGGATGGCCACGTCGGGCCGGAAGCGCACGCCCACGTCGAGAAAGCCCGAAAAGTACCCTGTGTCGCCGGCGAAGTAGACGGTCGGCCCGTCGCCGCGGATCACGTAGCCGAGCGCGCGGCTGCGGCCGAACAGCCCGACGCGATGGTGCGCCGGCACCGCGATTACCTCGATCGCGCCGTTCGAGGTGCGAAAGCTGGCGCCCGGCTCGAGCTCGACCACGCGCTGAAAGCCGAGCCCGTCGGCCTGGCTGCACCCGGGCGGCACGATCAGCGTGACCGCGCGATCGAGCCGCTCGAGCGACGCGCGGTGCAGATGGTCGGCGTGCGCGTGCGAGATCAACACCACGTCGAGCCCCTCGAGCGCGCCCGGCGGCAGGCCGGCGGCGCGCGCCCGCCTGAGGCTGTAGAGCGACCGCGCGAAGCACGGATCGGTGAGCACGCGCCCGCGCGCGAACCGGATGAGCGTGGTCGCATGCCCAATGAACGTAATTCCACACTCGCCGGTTCCCGGAATTGGGATCGGCTCGTTCGATCCCAGCGGCACGGTGTGCGGCGCCGCGATCAACCCGCGCAGCCAGCGATACAACCAGCTCGAAAAGGTCCCGTGCGAAAACGAGCGCGACAGCGACTGGCGCTCCTTGTGGGCGCGCTCGAGCTCGCGGGATCGCGACCGAAACAGGTCTGCCGCCAGGTGGTACAGCGCGTTCGGGTTGTGGTCCTCCTCGGGCACGCTGGCATCCTAGTCCGTGAGGTCCCGCGCACCAAATCCTGCTTTAGTTGGGGTCAGTTGACCCTAGCACCTGGAAAACTTTGCATAGCGAGATCTCATCCTTATAACCATGGGGCTTATGGCGAGCGGACTTCGGGTGTACGATCAGGGCGCGACCGCGGTCTGGTTCATGCTTGGGACCGATGGTCCTAGGAGAGGTTCGTTATGAATCGCACGTCCATCTTTTCGTCGTTGGTTCTCGGGCTCGGCCTGGTGCTGGCAGCCGGGGCTCAGCCCGGTTGCAGCTGCGATCAGAACAACGGGGCGGGGGATGGCGGGGGCAATGGCGACGGCGGGGGGAACGGCGACGGTGGGGGCAACGGCGACGGCGGCGCCAACGTCACCGCGTGCGGCGACAACGATCCGTCGTGCACGGTGACCTGCATGGGGCCGACCTGTCAGCCGCCCTCGCAGTTCCCGCTGCCCAGCGACAATCCGCCCGACCCGAACGTGGGCGCCGACGGCGTCAACCGCGATCCCAACACCGGCTACATCGTCCTCGACTCGACCCACGCGGCGTTCGACTTCCTGTGGATCGCCGAGGACACCAACTACGGCATCGGCACCGTCTCCAAGGTCGCGACCAAGGCCAAGAACCCGCCGTACCCGAGCGGGAACCTGTACGGCGAGGTGGCGCGCTACTCGACGGTGACCTGCGGGTCCGATCCGGTCAACGGCGGCAAGGAGGGCGCGGTGTTCAGCGTGGTGCCGCCCGCGACCTTGTGCGCCGACGGCGTGCACGGCTGCTGCTCGCGCTCCGAGGCGGTGCCGGGCGCCATGGGCAAGCACCAGCCGATCAACCTGATCGAGAACCACCCGTCGCGAACCGCGGTCGACTTCAACGGCGACGTGTGGGTCGCCAACCGCGGCTTCGGGCTGCAGTCGTCGGCGACCAAGATCGCCAACACCATCACCGACTGCGTCGAGCGCAACGGCATCCCGGGCATCCAGACCTCGACCGACGCCAACGGCGACGGGATCATCCAGACCGACTGCAACGGCGACAACATCGCCGACGACGCGTCGACGGTGTGCCCCAATACGCAGCCGAAGGAATTCTGGGGTCTCGACGACGAGTGCATCCTGTTCACGACCAACACCGGACCGATCAACGTCTACGGCCGGCCGATGGCGCTCGGGCCGGGCTCGGTCGATTTCGGGCCGTCGGATGCATGGGCCGGCACCTGGGTCGACGGCATCTTCTATCGCATCGACGGGATCACCGGTCTCATCAAGCAGACGGTGCAGATCGCCACGGTTGGCGGCATCGCGCCGCACCCGTACGGCGCCGCGATCGATCAGTTCGGCATCCTGTGGGCGCCGAACGAGGCCACGGGCAACCTCTACTATTTCGACACCAACAACACCGCGCAGCAGGGCCTGGTGACGACGACGCTCGGGGGCAGCGGCTTCTACGGCATCGCCGTCGACGGATACAAGGATGCCACGAACACGTTGGTGTCGCAGGTCTGGATGGGCGAGGTGGGCGGCTCGGGCGCTTATCGCTACCGTCCGGTTCGCTCGGCCGGCTTCGGCGGCCTCGGCACCGGAACGTGGGCGCTCGCGACCTTCACCGGCGCCGGCGCGCTCACGCAGGGTCGCGGCATCGCGGTCGACAACCGCACGCCCGCGTTCGCCTGGGTCGCCCTCGACAGCGGAGCGATCGGCAAGATTCCAGCGGACATGCCCGATGGGGCGAACAGCTACCTGGCAACCACCAACGTGTTCCCGACCACACAATCGGGCACGCTCGGCGCGGGCGTGGCGATCGATTCGGACATCTGGGGCATCAACCAGAACGTCTCCAGCGCCACCCACTTCCGCGTCGACGCGCTCGGCAACGTGCTCAACGCGGCCACGCCGGACACCATTCCGCTCGACGACAAACCGGCGGCGACCGACACCTTCTGCAACATGCCGGCGAGCCGCTACACGACCGGCTGCAAGCCGAAGCCGTACACTTACTCCGACTTCACCGGGTTCGGGCTGCGCAACTTCACCAATCCGCACGGCGCGTACACCTGGATTCAGATGGGGTGCGGGCCGGCCAAGACCAAGTGGCTCAAGGTCGTGTGGGACGCCGATGTTCCCGTCGGGACCGGGATCACCTTCCGCGCGCGCTCGGCGGATGACCCGACCGCGCTGTCGACCGCGCCGTGGACCGGCAACTACAGCGTGTCCCCGGCCGACCTGGCGGCGGCGCCCGGCCCGCTCGTGCCCAATCCGTCGGGCTACATCCAGGTCGAGTTCGATCTGACCACCACCGACAAGAACCTGACGCCGGCGCTCAAGTCGTTCCAGATCCTGTCCGAGTGCATCAACACGCTCGGCTGATCACTCGCTTGACTCGCTGCTGACGCTCGTACCAACATCTCCGGCGAAATGCGCCGGCTCGTCGCTGTCGTTGTGCTCCTCGCGCTCGTGCCGGCGCGCGCGTGGGCCAATCCGCTCTTCGATCCAACCCCACCGAAAGTCGATCCCGATCCGCCGCTGTTCTGGTCGGTGGCGGCGGGCTTTGCCACCGCGATCGTGCCGCTCGCCGTGGGCGGCTCCGTGCTGGCGACGGCCGGCGAAAATGACGACTCACCGAAGCGCATCGGCGTGCACCTCATCATCGCCGGGCTGGCGCTCGCACCGATCGTCTCGCACCTGATCTCACGCGAGTGGAAGCGCGCCGCGATCTTCGCCGCCGCGCCGCTCGCCTGCGCCGCGGTCGCCATCGGCCTGCTCGAGGGGACGCCCAACCTGCTCGACGAGGGCGCGCCACCGCCGCGCATCGCGTTCGGCGCGGCGCTCGCGCTCGAGATCGTGGCCACCGGCATCGGCCTGGTCGACAGCCTGATGATCAAAGACCGCGCGCGCAAGACACACGTCGCGGTGGTCCCAACCTTTGGCCGCGATCAGATCGGCCTGAGCATCGGAGGTACGTTATGAAACGCCTGCTCCTGATCTTTGCGCTGGCGCTCTCGGGCTGCGCGATCGTGCCGCAGAACCGCCGCGCCAGGCTGGCCGATCCGATCATGTCCTTCGAGGAGGATTCGCTCGAGGCGCACAAGCGATCCAAGTTCTACTCGACGCGCGAAGGCGCGGCGGGTGGCGACGGCGTCCCGGCGGGTGGAGGGTGCGGCTGTCAGTGATCGCCCGCGCTGCGCTGTTGCTCGCGGTCTTGCTGGCGGGGGTCGCGCGCGCCGACGAGCCTTCGCTCGCGGCGAGCGACATCTTCGGCGAGCCGCGCCCGTTCCACATCGAGTCGATGCGCGCGCGCTTCACCCACTTCGATCAGACCGGACGCGGCTATCAGTCGCAGGCCGATCGCGCGAGCGTGTCGACGCCTGGGCTCGAAGACGCCGACATCGAGCAGGCGCAGATCGAGATCATCGCGCAGCAGGGGAAATTCACGCATCGGCTGTGGATCCCGCTCGACGTGATCACCGCCGCGTCGCCCGATGCGATCAACGGTTGGCCGCCCCCCGACGCGGTGTCGCAGGCCTCGCACCAGAACGAGGCCGGGTCGATCGATCTGACCAGCACCTATCACTCGAGCCCCGTGCAGGACGTGTTCCTGCACTTCTCCTTCCACCTCGAGGAGCCGTTCCGCTCCTGGCTGCTGGGCGTCGGCGGCAACCGCTCGTTCGCCGACGGCAACACCACCATCGCCTACAGCGTGAACCAGGTGTTCGACTGGCTCGATCGCTTCAACATCTTCGGCACGCGCCTGGGCCGCGCGTATCGCTCGTCGACCAACGGAAACCTCTCGGTCACCCAGCTGCTCTCCCCGACCACCGTCGGCCACCTCGAGTACGGCGCCACAGTGCAGATCGGCGAGCTCTCCAACACCTGGAACGCGGTGCCGCTCGCATCGGGCGAGCTCGGCCGCGAGTATCTGCCGGGCCTCAGGCATCGCCACGCGTTCGTCGCGCGCCTGGCGCAGGCGCTCCCGTGGAACGGCGCGGTCAAGGGCTTCTATCGCTTCTACGTCGACAACTGGGGAATCGAGGCGCACACGCTCGAGGTGCAGCTCTATCAGCACATCACGCGGCTTGCGTACCTGCGCTTGAACTATCGCTACTACACGCAGACCGCCGCCAGCTTCTGGACGCTGAGCGCGCCGGTGAACTCGACCGAGCGGACGGCCGACAGCGATCTGGCGCTGTTCAGCGCGCAGACCTTCGGCGTGTTGGGCGCGGTCGACCTCGGGCTCACCCGCTTCGTGCGCGAGCTTCACGTCGATTTTGGATACGAGCGCTATGTTCGCACCAATGACCTGCGTGCTAACATCTACACGTGTTCGTTAGGATTCCGCTTTTGATGGTGCTCGCGCTCGCCGCAGGGTGCGCCGCCGCGCCTGCAAGGGTCGCGGCGCCGGCTGCGTTCTCGCTGCCGCCGGTCGAGCTCACCACGCTCGAGGGCCAGCGCACCGGCCTGGCGGCGACGCTCAACGGTAGGGTCGCGGTGGTCAGCTTGTGGGCCACCTGGTGCCAGGCGTGCGCCGCCGAGTTCGACGCGCTGTCGCGCCTGGCCGATCGCGCCGGCGCGCGCGGCGCGGTGGTCCTCGCGGTCGCCGTCGGTGAGCCGCGCCAGACGGTCGCCGAGTTCCTCAAGCGCCACGCCTTGCGCTACCCGCAGCTGGTCGACGAGGAGTTCCACTTCGCCGACGCGCTCGGCCAGAAGCGCGTCCCCGCCACGCTGGTGATCGATCGGACTGGCAACGTCACCTATGTCGGCGGCGCGCTCGACGAAGACGCGCTCGCCGCCTTTCGACGCGCCCTCGACCTCCCCGTCGCGCATCGCTAGCCCCCATGCGCCTCCTCCGCCCGACGCTGGTGATTGCGCTCGCGGCGCTGGCCGTTCCCGCGTGGGCGAAGAATCCGGAATCGCCGGAGACCGCGCAGCCGCCGGGCACCAGCACCACCTTCATCGATCACGGCCGCACCGATCCGTTCTGGGCAGGCGCCGAGGTGAACTCGATCTTCCAGGCCCATCCGTCGTTCGGCGCGCCGTACACCGGCACCAACAGCTTGCACCCGGGCGGCGAGGTGGCGATCTCGGGGCTGTTGACGGTGTTCTCCGCCTATCGCCCGCACCGCACGACCGAGATCATCCTCGACGCGGAGATGGCGGTCGGCGGCGGGCTGTCGGGTGCGCTGGGCATCGCCGGCTTCACCAACCTCGACGTGGTGCGCAATCCCACGCTCTCGAACGAGCCCTACGTCGCGCGCTTCGAGATCCACCAGATGATCCCGCTGTCGAGCATCTGGGAGCCCAACGACGATCGCGGTCCCATCTCGACGTTCGCCATGGTGCCGCGCCACCGGCTCGAGCTGCGGCTGGGCAAGATGTCCACCGCCGATCTGTTCGACATCAATCCGGCCGGCTCGGACAGCCACCTCCAGTTCATGAACTGGACGGTCGACAACAACGGCGCGTACGACTACGCGGCCGACACGCGCGGCTACACCTACGGGCTGATCGTCGAGTATCAGGGGCCGTTCATCGAGGCGCGCTTCGGCGAGCTGATGCTGCCCAAGGTCGCCAACGGCATCGACATCGACTTCGATCTCACCAAGAGCCACTCCGAGCAGCTCGAGGTCGAGATCAAGTACTGCCGCAAGCCGGGCTGGGCCGGCACGCTGCGCGTCCTCGGGTACGAGAACTTCGCCAACATGGGCAGCTACCAGGAAGCGATCGACGCGTACCTGAAGGATCCCACCGCTCAGCCCGATATCACGATGCATCGCCACGTGGGTGCCAGCAAGTTCGGCTTCGGGCTGAACGTGTTTCAGGAGCTGGGCGGCATCGCGCGCGCGTTCGCCCGCGGCGGCTGGAACGATGGGCGCAACGAATCGTTCGCCTACACCGAGGTCAACGACACCTTCGAGATCGGCTTCGATCTGGCGGGCAAGATCTGGCGGCGGCCGTTCGACAAGATCGGCCTGGCCTTCGTCACCAACGGAATCTCCGACGTGAACCGCGAGTACCTGCGCCTGGGCGGCCACGGCTTCCTCCTCGGCGACGCCTGCCTGTTCACCGACCCCACCTGCACGCGACGCCCCTCCGGCTACCTCAACTACGGCCGCGAAAACATCGTCGAGCTCTACTACAACGTGCACATCTGGCGCGGCGCCTTCGCCGCCGGCGACATCCAATTCGTCGACAACCCCGGCTACAACCAGGACCGCGGCCCGGTCTGGGTCTTCTCCCTCCGCGCCCACCTCGAGCTCTGACCCAGGCCCGCGCGAGGAGGGGTTACTGGATGGGGGGGGAGGGGCAGCCGTAGAGGACGTCGACTTTGGTGGCGGCGCCGCTCTTGATCTTGTCGCAGGCGGTGCCGTGGAAGGTGACCGAGGTGGAGCCGGCGTCGTAGGTCATGCCGTTGGTGGGGTCGTTCGAGGAGACGGCGGTGCCGTCGATGTAGCCGACCAAGAGGGTCGGATCGGTCGGGGTCGAGCCGAGCTGGTAGGTGCAGGAGGCCACGCCCGCCAGGATGTCGGCGAACGCGTTGGTCAGGTCCATCACGTTGTTCGCCTGGTAGTACAGCGGCGAGGTGGGGCGTGCGGTGTGGCCCGCGGTCGCCCAGCCGTCGAGCGTGGTCGGATCCGACTGGGTGCCGTCGCCGATGCCGACCACGTAGGTGCGCACCGACGGCACGGTCGCGTACAGCTTGCCGATCGTCGACTGTACGCCGTTGCCGTCGGAGCCGCAGTTCGGCAGGCCGTCGGTCATCAGCAGCACGTAGTTGTTGTGCGACGGATCGTGCAGCGAGCCCGAGCTCAGCACCGCCTGCAAGGTCTGATCGGTCGGCGTGTTGCCGCCGATGGTCTGATCGGTGAGCCCGTCGAGCATCCCCAAGATCTGCGTCGCGGTGTTGGGCGCGACCGGAATGTCGACGCCACCCGGCGTGCAGCTGTTGCCGCCGCCGCCCGCCTTCGGGAAGATCGACAGGCCCCACTGCGCCGAGCCGTCATACTTGCCGAGCAGCGTGTGCACCGCGGCCTGCAGCGACTGCCACTTACTCATGTTGCTGCCCGGGACCTGCTCCTTCATGGAGCCGGACTCGTCGACCACCAACATCACGTTGGGCGCCGTCTTGTTCAGGTTGACCGGAAAGGTGGCCTGACCGCAGGCTCCCATCGGCACCCCGCCGCCGGTCCCGGTGCCGCCTCCGCCGGGGCTGTCGGGGTTGCCCCCGGTCCCGCCGCCGCCGCCAGCGCCGCCGCTTCCCCCGGGGCCGTTGCCCCCACCGGTCATCGAAGGGTCCCCGAGGCATCCGCCGAGGACGAACACCAACGAAACCAGCAACTGCTTGCGCATGGTTGACTCCTCGACAGCGCTCTACTGCGACTGTCGGGCCATCTGTCAACCAACTGAAATTACGTGAATTCGACCCTCGCAGACTGGGGGTTCAGGGCCCTATCAAGGCCTCTTACCCCCAGGGGGCTCCTTACAATCCCGCTTACGAAATCGTCGGCGACTTGCAACCGTAGACGATGTCGACCTTGCTCGACGCGCCCGACTTGATCGCGTCGCAGGTGGTGCCGTGGAAGGTGATCGAGTTGGACATCGCGTCGTAGGTCGCGCCGTTGACCGGATCGATCGGCACCACCTTGCCGTCGAGATACGCGGTCACCAGCGACGGGTCGTCCGGCAGCTTGCCGAGCGCGTAGTTGCACGACGCGATGTTGCCGACGATGGTGGCGAACGCGCCCTGCAGCCCGCTCAGATCGTTGGCGTCGTAGTACCTGGTCGCGCCCGTGCGCGCGGTGTGGCCCGCGTCGGCCCACTCGTTGAGGAGCGCCGGGTTGGATTGGTTCACGTCGCCCACGCCGACCACGAAGGTCTTCACCGACGGGCTCTGCGCATAGAGCGCCTGGATCACCGGGGTCACGTCGGTGGCCGGCGCGCAGGTCGGATCCCCGTCGGTGATCAGCAGGATGTAGTTGGCCTTCTTGGGATCGTTGAGCTTGCCGTTGAGCTGCACGCTCTTGAGCGACTCCGGCGTCGGGGTGGCGCCGGTCAGCGTCGAGGCGGCGATCCCGTCGAGCTTGGCGGTGATCAGCGGGCCCGAGCCGGGCGCGATCGGCACGTCGATGATGCCCGGCGCGCAGCTGTCCGCGGCGCCGACGGCGGGAAAGATCGACAGGCCCCAATCGACCTGACCGTCGTACTTCGAGAGCAGGCCCTTGACCGCCTGCTTGAGCGCGTCCCACTTGGTGAGCGTCGAGCCGGTGACCGTGTCGCTCATCGAGCCTGACTCGTCGACCACCAACATCACGTTGGGCTCGGTCTTGGTGACGCTGATCGGGAAGGTCTGCTGCCCGCACTGCGGATCGATTCCGCCCGCGTCTGCGCCCGGCGCCGGCGTGACCGTGCCGCCGTCGTGCGGCGACATCTTGGGACCGGCGCTGTTGGGCGGGACCAGGTCGCCCAGACAGCCGGCGACCAGAACGAACACGGACAACAGCATCGAAGCGCGCATCGGTGACCTCAGCGATCGCGACAGTGCGACATGTGGGCCAAGTGCAAACCCGCGCGCCGCCGCGCGTTCGACCGCGCGATCTGAGGCGCGCGACCCTCGGTCCGCGTCGAGGCGCCCGCAGGCTAGTCCTTTGCAATGCACACCCGGCCGTGTTATCGAACCCGACGGTCATGCCTCCGCTGGAAGACGCGAGGGTGGTGATCCTCGGCGGAGGTCTCACCGGGATCTCCACCGCGTATCACCTGAAACGACCATGGCTGCTCCTCGAGAAGGAGCAGCGGCTGGGCGGGCACGCGCGCACCGACGAGACGCGCGGCTTTCACTTCGACAAGACCGGCCACTGGCTGCACCTGCGCGACCCGTACACCAAGGCGCTGATCGAGGAGCTGCTGCCCGGCCAGATGGTGCCGGTGGCGCGCAAGGCGCGGATCTTTTCCAACGGCGTGCTGACGCGCTTTCCCTTCCAGGCGAATCTGCACGGCCTGCCGCCCGAGGTTGCCTCGGAGTGCCTGCTCGGGTTCATCAAGGCCCAAATGAATCCGCCGACCTCGCCGCCGGCCAACTTCGAAGAGTTCTGTTTGCAGAAGTTCGGCGAGGGGATCTCCAAGCACTTCATGATTCCGTACAACCACAAGCTGTGGGGCGTGCATCCGCGCGAGATCACCTCAGCGTGGTGCTCGCGCTTCGTGCCCATCCCGAAGCTCGATGACGTGGTCAAGGGCGCCGTCGGTGACGTGCCGCCCGAGCTCGGCTACAACATCTCGTTCTTGTATCCAGCCAAGGGCGGCATCGAGACCATGACGCGCGCGCTGGTGGCCAGGCTGTCGGGCGGCGAGGTGGTGTGCGGCGCCAACCCCGAGGCGATAGATCTTCGCGCGCAGACGCTCACGCTCGGCGGCGAGGTGATCCCGTGGAGCTCGATGGTGGCGTCGATCCCGCTGCCCGAGCTGTGCGCGCGGCTGGTCGATCCGCCGCAAGAGGTCGTCGACGCGGCGTCCCGGCTGCGCTGCACGCCGGTGCGCTACCTGAACGTCGCCACCCGGACGAAACCGAACGCCGACTTTCACTGGATCTACGTGCCCGAAGAGAAGTATCCCTTCTATCGCGTGGGAATCTACTCGAACGCGGTGCCCTCGATGGCGCCCGAAGGGCACGGATCGCTGTACGTCGAGCTGTCCGATCGCGGCGCCTTGCCGAAGGTCGACGAGATCATGCCCGACGTGGCGCAGGCGCTCGCCGCGGCCGGCGCGATCAACTCGCCCGACGACGTGCTGTTCGCGGAGCTCAAGGAGCTCAAGTACGCGTACGTCGTGTTCGACGACCACTACTACGCGTCGGTGGAGACGATCACCAAGTACCTCGAGGCGCACCAGGTCTTTCCGCGCGGCCGCTACGGCTCGTGGACCTACAACGCGATGGAAGACTGCATCCTCGCGGGGCGCGACGTGGCCGCCAAGCTGTCGGCCGTGAGCGCATGAAGACGCCCAAGCTCTCGATCGTCATCCCGGTCTACAACGAAGAGGGCATCCTCCACTCGGCGGTGATCGATCTGATTTCCCGGCTCGACGAGCTCGGCTGGAGCTACGAGATCCTGCTCGCCGAGAACGGCTCGAAGGATCGCACCGTGGCGATCGGCGAGGAGCTCTCGGTCAAGCACCCGCAGGTGTCGATCCACTCGCTGGGCGCGCCGGACTACGGCCGCGCGTTGAAAGAGGGCATCCTGCGCGCGCGCGGCGAGTACGTGCTGTGCGACGAGATCGATCTGTGTGACACCGAGTTCTATCAGCGCGCGCTCGAGGTGCTCGAGCCCGACCAGGCCGACATGGTGGTCGGCTCCAAGGTGATGGCCGGCGCCGACGATCGGCGCGGGATGCTGCGCCACACCGCGACGCTGGTGATCAACGGGATGCTGCGCGTGCTGGTCGGCTTTCACGGCACCGACACCCACGGGCTCAAGGCGTTCCGCAAGGAGCGCCTGACCGGCACCGTCGAGCGCTGCCAGCTCACGCGCGATCTGTTCGCCTCGGAGTTCGTCATCCGCGCCGAGCGCGAGGGCAAGCGGGTGACCGAGATTCCCATTCACATCGTCGAGAAGCGGCCGCCGTCGATCAACCTGTTCAAACGCGTGCCGAAGGTGTTGCGCGACATTTCGCGGCTTACCTACATGATCCGCGTCAAAGGCTGAAAAAAGGAGACTACCCATGAGAAACGTCGTAATCGGACTATCGCTGGTGCTGGCTGGGGGAATTGCAGGCGCCAAGAGCAAGAAGGCGGAGAGCAAGCAGGAGATCACCGCGCCGATCGAGGCCAAGAGCGGCTCGACGCTGGCCGGCAAGTTCACCGCGACCATGGAAGGCAAGAACGTCAAGCTCAAGGTCGAGGTCACCGGTGCGCCCGAGGGCGAGCACGCGGTGCACCTGCACGAGAACGCCGACTGCAGCGATCCCGAGGCCAAGAAGGCGGGCGGCCACTGGAACCCGCTCACCGATCAGCACGGCGATTGGCACAAGGAGCACCACCACCTCGGCGACATCGGCAACATGAAGGTCGGCAAGGACGGCAAGGGCGAGGTCACGCTGTCGACCGACAAGTGGTCGATCGGCGGCGATCCCAAGACCGACATCACCGGCCATGCGATCGTCGTGCACGAGAAGATCGACGACTTCACCACGCAGCCGACCGGCAACGCCGGCAGCCGCATCGGCTGCGGCGTGATCGCCAAGACCGGCGATCAGGGCAAGCCGGCCACGCCGCCCGCGCCCGCGCCCGCCAAGTAGCGTCGCGCACGGCGCTGCGGTATGGTCCCGCCGTCGTGCGTGTGTGCTCCGTCTCCGTCGATCTCGATCCGCTCTCCTGCTACTACGGCATCCACGGGCTGGGCACGCCGGCCGGCCCGCTCGCCGACGTGGTCCTACGTCGCGCGCTGCCGCGCTTCGCCGAGCTGTTCGAGCGGCGCGGCATCCAGGCGACGTTCTTCGTGGTCGGCTCCGACGTGGAGGGCGATCCGTCGGGCCGCGCGCAGCTGGCAAAGCTCGCGCACGGGGGCCACGAGCTCGGCAACCACAGCTATAGCCACCTGTACGAGATGGCGCGGCTCGACCGCGAGCGCATCGACGCCGAGGTGTGGCGCGCCCACGAGGTGATCGCGAAGGTGGCGGGCGAGGCGCCGGTCGGCTTTCGCGCGCCCGGCTACGACGTCTCGCGCACGCTGCTCGACGTGCTCATGGCGCGCGGCTATCGCTACGACTCGTCGATCTTTCCCTCGTGGCCGTACTACCTGGCCAAGGCGGGCGTGATGGGCGCGATGGCGCTGGTGGGCAAGAAGTCGCGCTCGGTGCTCGGCGATCCGCGCGCGCTGATGGCGCCGGTCGAGCCGTACCGGCCGGGCAACTCGCCGTTTTCGCGCGGGCAGTCGACGCTGGTCGAGCTGCCGATCACGGTGTCGCCGGGCTTCCGGCTGCCGACCATCGGCACCTACCTGCTCACCGCGCCGACGCTGGTGCGATCGCGGCTGCTCGAATCGCTGCGCGGGCGATCGTTCTTCAACCTCGAGCTGCACGGCATCGATCTGATTGGCGCCGACGAGGACGGCATCCCCTCGTCGCTGGTGGCCAAGCAGCACGATCTGCGCGCGACCCTGACGCACAAGAAGCGCGCGCTCGAGGCGACGCTCGATCGGTTGGCGCTCGACTTTCGGTTCGCGCCGCTGCGCGACGTCGCGGCGGAAGTGCAACGCGAGGGAACCACGGGACACTGAGGGAGGGACGCGCCATGAAACAACCACTGGTGATCGCGATGATGCTTCTGGGGGCGGTGCCGGCGCGCGCGGATGCGCTGGATGCAGCAAAGGGATGGCTGGGCGCCTTGCGGCAAAAAGACGCCAGCAAGCTCAAGGCGGCCTCGGGCTTTCCGTTCACCGAGGCGGGCATCGGGCCGGGCTCGGGCCATTGCGGCAAGCGCGCCAAGGCGGCCAACGCGGCCGAGTTCAGCCAGGCGTCCGAGTGCATGTTCGCGGACCAGACCTTCATCGAGGCGCTGCCGCCCGAGCCGACCGCCAAGGTGGTCGAGCTGAAGTCGCTGCAGAGCGCGACCTTCAAGAAGAACATGAAGAGTCTGGCTCCGTTGGCCAAGGACCACCAGTTCGTGCAGACCACGCTGACCGGCGACGGCATGAGCTACGAGGTGCTGCTGGCGGTGAAGAAGGGCGCGGTCAGCCTGGTGCTCGCCGAAAACACCGCGGAATAAATGCGGCGGCTGGCGTCGTTCCCTGTCGCACACGGAGGTGAGCGATGCGGTCGAGCGCACTGTTACTGAGCGCGGTGGGGCTGTGGGCCGGTTGTGACCGGGCGGCGTTCGCGGAGGTGATCGAGACCACGCGGCACGAGCTGAAGGTGAACGGCACGCCGCGACTGGTCGTGCGATCGGATGCCGGCTCGGTCGACGTGCAGGCGGGCGCGTCCGGTGCGGTCAAGGTCGAGGCGCGGCGCCGAGCCGGCTCGCGCGACGAGGCGTTGGCGCTCGCGGTGAGCGTGGAGCAGCAAGGCGGCGTGGTGACGGTGACCTTTCACGGCGACGGCCGGTCGAACCGCTCGGTGGCGTTCACCATCGAGGCGCCGCCGGACTGCAAGGTCGACGTGGAGACCGAAGGCGGCGCGGTGCGGGTCGACGGCTTCTCCGGCGGTGCCCGCGCGCGCACCTCGGGCGGCTCGGTGCGCGCCAGCCACCTGAGCGGCGCGATCACGCTGCACACCGACGGCGGCTCGATCGGTGTCACCGACGTGGACGGTACGGTCGACGCCACCACCGACGGCGGCTCGATCACCTTGAGCGGACGGCTGCGCGGCGCCAACGTGCTCAAGACCGAGGGCGGCAGCATCAGCGCCAGCCTGCCCGCCGACAGCCACCTCCACGTCGAGGGCGCGACCGAAGGCGGCAGCGCCCGCAACGACTTCAACCTGCCCGTCGAGCGCCCCACCACAAGAGACGGCAGCGCGAAGTTCCGCGGCACCATCGGCTCGGGCGCGCACGGCTCTCTGACGATGGCCACCGAAGGCGGCTCGGTCGCCCTCCGCAAGCTCTAGAAAATCCGCGGGACTGCGCTTAGGGAGAGACGATGCCGGAGCTACCCGAGGTCGAGATCGCCACCCGCAACTTGCGATCGTGGCTCGCCGGCGAGCGCCTGACGCGGGTCGAGCTGCCGAGCTCGCGCGTGCTGCGCGGGGTCGCGCCCGAGGCGCTGTCCAAGCTCCTCGCCGGCAAGCGCGTCGAGACGCTCGAGCGGCGCGGCAAGTGGATCCGCCTCGCGCTCTCGGGCGGCGCGGTCCTCCATTCGCACCTGGGCATGACCGGCAAGTGGGTGCTGCGCGATCGCAGCGACGGGCCGCAAAAGTACGAACGCGCGCGCTTCGACACGCGCCGGCGCTCGGTGCGCTACCTCGATCCGCGCCTGTTCGGCCGGCTGCTGGCGTCGCCGCACGGCGAGCCGCTCGCCGCCTGGGACGCGCTCGGCCCCGATCCGCTCGTCGACGGCATCGATGCGCGGGTGCTCGGCGCCACGCTCGCACGCACCCGCCGCAGCATCAAGGAGGCGCTGATGGATCAGTCGGTGCTCGCCGGCGTCGGCAACATCCAGGCCGCCGAAGCGCTGTGGCGCGCGCGCATCCATCCGCAGCTCGCCGCCGATCGGCTGGCGCGTGATCCGGCGGCCGTCCGATCGCTGGCGCGCGCCATCCTCGCCTCGATCGAATTCACCTTGCGCGACGAGGCCGGTCCCGAGATCACCTACGTCGAGGAGCCCGGCGCGCGCAATCCGTTCAAGGTCTACGGCAGGGCCGGCGAGCCGTGTCCGCGCTGTAGCGCCTCGCTGAAACGGATCGTCCAGGGCGGCCGCTCGACCGTGTTCTGCGCGCGCTGTCAGCGGAGGTCCGCGCTCACGAGCGGCGGCGGCTGCGCGACACGACGAAGAACGTGAGGATCAACAGCGCGAACGGGATCATCGTCGACGCGCCCGAGCGCGAGCCCAGATCGCAGCTGCACGACTTGGGCTGCGGGATCACGATGTTGCCGCCATCGCGGGATGATCCGCCGTCGGTGGTGAACACGCCGCCGTCGACCCCCGGGTGGAACACCGACAAGCCGAAGCGCGAATCGGTGTAACTGGTGATGCCGTCCGCGTCGGTGACGGTGACGCGCAGGAAGTACACCTTCAGCGTCTCCAGCCCGGAGACGTCCCAGTCGTAGCCCTGCGTGCCGTCGCTGTTCATGATCGGCGTGAGGTTCTTCGCCAGCGAGGTCACCGGCCCGAACACCGACCCCTCCTCGTCGAGCCCGAACGCGAGATCGATCTTGAGCGGCGCTTTTCCCGCGGTGTACCACTGCACGCGGTAACTCTTGTCGAACGAGCCGAACCCGTCCGGCCGCAGGATCATCGCCGCGGGCGGCAAGCTCGCCCCGCCATGCGCGATGCGCACCGGCGCGAGCCCGATCGAGTACACGTGATACGGCGGGTCGTCGTTCACCGCGATCAACCAGTAGGTGCCCGCGGCGATCTGGCTGGTGTCCCAGTCGAACTGGTTGCGGCAATCGCGCACCGCGCCCGCGTCGGGGCACACCACGCCCGCGTCGTTGGAGCAGGTGCAGCCGGTCCACATCGCCACCGGCGTGTTCATCCCCGCGACCGTGTCCGCGGCGGTGGCCTTGACCGGCGAGGCCATGGTCTCGATGTCCGCCGGCAAGACCTGGAACGTGGGCGCGTGATCGAGGTAGTAGAAGAAGAAGCGCCCGGTCGGATCGTTGTCGCCGTCCTGCCACATGACGGTCATGCTCTGGTCGGCGGTCTGGAAGGTGAAGGGCGTCAGCTCGACGCCCATGTCGCTCGGCGTCACCGTGGGTGGAACCGGATTCGTGAACACGGCATTCGAAACGTTCACGCCGTTGTGCGCGTGTGCGGGCGCCGCCAACAGCGCGGCCACCACGATTGCTGCGTACCGCATGGGCCTATTTAGCTACGGTGCGTCGAGAAAGTCGAGCAGGGCCTTCTCGAACCGCGCGTGGCCGCGCTCGAGCGGCGCATAGCGGCCCAGGCCCGCCAGCACCACGAACCACTTGGCCTTGGTGCCGAGCGCCTTGAAGTAGTCGAGCCGGTCCGACAACACCTCGCCGTCCGTGTCGCGCTCGCCCTGCAGCAGCAGCACCGGCATCGACAGCTTCTTCGGGTTGGCGCTCGAGCCCTTGCCGAGATCCTTGAGCGCCCCGTTGGGCGACGCCACGTCGTGCAGCGAGCAGGCCTCGGCGCGCCGCTTGACGACCGCCGGATCGAGATCGCCGTCCTCCGGCTTGAGCAACGCCGACGAGAACGAGTTCTTGCGCGACGGTTCCTTGGGCACGTTGGTCGGCTCATAGAGCTTGTAGCGCATGCCGAACAGCGCCACGCGCGCGACCTTGTTGGCGTGCGCCTCGGCGAACAGCGCGGCTACCTGCGCGCCCCACTGGTAGCCGAACACGTCCACCTTGTCGACCCAGCGCAACGCGCGAATGTAGTCGGCCGCAGTGTCCAGATCGTTGGCCGCCGACGCGGCCTCGGTCCAATCAGCGTCGGTCTTGCCCGACGCGCCGTAGTTGTGCAGATCGACCGCCCACACGTCCCAGCCGTCCTCGGCCAGCGCGTCCATGAGCGAGTAGCCGGGCAGCGTATCGAACGTGCAGTAGCTCGACCAGGTCGCGCCGTGCACCAGCAGGACCACCTTGCCGTTGGTCTTCCACTTGCCCTCTTCGCCGGTCTTCCACTTCTCGTAGAGCGCCAGCTTGAGGCCGTTGCGCTCGGTGGTGTGATCGCGCGACTTGACGTGCCCGCCGTGCGCCAGCGACGGCACAACCAGGGCGGCGAGCAGCGCGAGGCGAGCGAGCACGGGAGGCATCATAAAATCTCAGACACGACCACGGCCAGCATCACCAGTCCGGCGCCCGACGCGCCGCGCGTGCCCGGCCACTCGGACGATCCGCCCCATCCCAGCGCCATCGCGGTGGCGAACACCGGCTCGAGCGCGAACACGATCGCGGCGTGCGTGGCGCTCATCTTCGACATGGCCCAGGTCTGGGCGGTAAAGGTCACGACGGTACATACGAGCGCCATGTAGGCCATCTCCCCGATCGCGCGCGTCGAGAGCACGAACGGACGCGCCTCGAGCTGCAGCAGCGCGGGCAGCCGGCCGATCGACTGGGCCGGCACCGACGAGATCAGCGCCCGCGAGGCGAGGAACAGCGCGCCGAAGAACAGCGCGGCGGAGGCGACTTGCACGGCGGTGAGCGCGCCGATGTGGTGGCCCGGCGAGCGCCGCGCGATCTGCACGATGGTGAGCGCGTAGAGGATCGCGCAGCCGACGGTCAGCAGATCGCCCACGTTCCAGCGCGCGCCGGTGCCGGGCCAGGTGAGCAGCGCCAGCCCCACCGACGCGATCGCCACCGCGGCGAGCTGCGGGCGGGTCGGGCGCGTGCGGTACAAGAGGAGGCCGATGAGCGGCGTGAGCGGCGTGTTGAGCGAGGTGATGAACGCCGACTTCGACGCGGTCGTCGAGGCCTGACCGAACACCTGCAACAAGAGGCCGCTCGCGTTCATCAGCCCGAGGATGATCCCGTCGCGCATCAGCTTCGCCGGCGCGGGAAAGCGCCGCCAGTACACCAGCAGCATCACCAACGCCGCCCCGCCGAAGCGCACGGTGAGGAACGGCAGCGGCGCCACGTCGTGCAGCGCGTCCTTGGTGATCACGAACGTCGAGGCCCACAGGATGGTCACCCCGACCAGCACCAGCTCGGGTTTGGGACGCGGCACTATTTCCCGCGGACGACGGCCATTCGCGCGAGCTCGTCGCAGCGTTCGTTCTCGCTCACGCCCGCGTGGCCGGCCACCTTCACCAGGCGCAGGTCGCGGAACTCCTTGCCGAGCGCGCGCATCTTGGCCACCAGCTCTTGGTTCGCCTTCGCCTTCCAGGCCTTGCCGAGCAGCCCCAGCGCGTAGGAGGAGTCCGAGTGCACCACCACCGTGCGATCGCGCGGGCACAGCTCGAGCGCGCGCACGATCGCGGTCAGCTCGGCGATGTTGTTGGTGCCGTGGCCGAGGAACTCCGAGACTTCCTTGCGCTCTTTTCCGTCGAGGATGACGACGCCGACGCCCATCGGCCCCGGATTTCCGGTGCACGCGCCGTCGGTGTAGACGATCAGCGCGTCTTTGGGCAGCGCCCCCGAAGGAACCGCCGGCTCGCCGTTGGCCGCCGCAGGCGCGTCGCCGCCCGGCCCAGACGCGTCCCCGTCCGAGATGGCCTCGGCCTTGGGATCCACCTCGAGGTTGCGCGAGCCGGCCCGATAGATCTTGCCGCCCTGCTTGTAGCGAATCTCGACGCGGCCATCGGGGCCCGCCGCCGGCTCGCCCCGCGGGTTGATCTTGACCCACACGCGATCGCCGCGAAGAAGTCGAGTGGCCCAAGGCACGGCCGCGGAAACTACCACAACGCTTGACACGACGAGCGCCAATTTCTATAAACCACGGATTCTTCGAAGAGGTCCGTCGTCATGCGCGCGTTTCACCTGGTTTTGATCGGATCCCTGGCCGCCATGTCGGGCTGCTCGAGTTGCTCGCCGACGGCGGGCTCCGGCGCGGCCAAGGAGGACATGCAGTTGGTCCCCAAGGAGACCGACGTGGTCTTCATGGCCAACATGTCGCGCATGCGCAACACCGCGATGTGGCGCCGGCTGATCGACCTGCGCGACGGGGACGCGACCACCAAGAAGGACTACGACGAGTTCGTGCAGAAGTGCGCGCTCGACCCGTTCAAGCAGATCGATTCGATCTTCGTGGCCTTCCCGCAGACCATGAGCGAGACCAAGGAATTCGCCGCCGTCCTGCGCGGCACGTTCAACGAGGCCAAGCTGGTGGAGTGCGCCAAGGAGCAGGCCAAGAAGGACAGCCAGGATATGGCGGTCAGCGACTACAACGGCCACAAGCTCTACACCTCGACCAAGCAGGGGCAGGCGTTCGCCACCTTCCTCGACGCCAAGACGGTGGTGCTCGGCGGTAAGGAGTGGATCAAGAAGGTGATCGACCTGGCCGCCGGCAAGAAGGAAGCGGGCCCGAGCGCCAAGGACAACGAGCCGCTGATGGCGCTGCTCAAGCGCGTGCGCATGAACGACGGGTTGTGGGGCGCCGGCCTGGTGCCGCAGACCACCCGCGATCAGCTCAAGAACGATCCGCACCTGTCGGCGGCGGGCTCGATGAAGGACATCTTCGGCTCGATCGACTTCGCCGCGGGCATCGCCGCGGACGTCAACGTCGACGTCGGGTCGGACGCCGACGCCGTCGAGCTCACCAACAAGGTGACCGGGCAGATCACCGACGCGCGCAAGAGCCCGCAGTTCATGATGGCGGGCCTGAACAGCTTTCTCGACAACGTGAAGGCCGAGTCGAAGGCGTCGACCTTCCATGTGGCCGTGAGTTTCAATCAGGTGCAGGTCGACGACCTGATCAATCGAGTGAAGGGGTTGCTGGCCAGCTTGCGCGGCAGCCTCGGTGGTGGATTGGGCGGCATGCCTACGCCCCCGCCCACGCCCTAGTTCCAAAACGTACGAAGGAGAAGGACCCATGAGTGCCAAGAAGACGCCGCTCGCCCGCCAGAAGGATGAGTTCGGCTCGAAGGAGAAGCTGGTGGACCGCGTGCTCGGTCTGCTCGGGACCATCGCCCCGAGCTCGAAGGCCGAAGGCGACAAGGACGAGCTCAAGGCCAAGCTTTTGGCGGCGTCGAACAAGAAGCTGATCCGGCTGTTCGAAGTGGGCAGCGAGATCAAGGAGAAGTTCGGCTCGGTGGAGAAGCTGGCCGAGGCGGCCGCCAAGGCGGCGGGCCGCGCCAAGGATGCGCCGTACGTGACCAAGCTCAAGGCGCTGTCGCCCTCGAAGCTGTTGGACATGCTGCGCACCAGCGAGAAGCGCGGCAAGAAGAAGGCCGCGTAGCTCCGCAATGGTTCTGGGCACGGTGGTGGGCCCGGTCTGGGGCGCACGTCACGCCGCCGGGCTCGATGGCGCCACGCTCCTCATCGTCGAACGTCGGAACGGCTCGCGGGTGGTCGCCATCGACCGCCTCGGCGCGGGCCCCGGCGATCGTGTGCTCACCGCGCACGGCTCGCGCGTCCGCGATCTCACCGTCGGTGAGCAGCTCCCCCTGAAGGACGTCATCCTGGCCATCGTCGACGGGATCCACGAAGCATGAGCGAGCGCGGCGCTCCATGATCCTCGGGCGCGTGGTCGGCGAGGTGTGGGCGACGCGCAAGCACGCCGGGCTCGACGGCCGCAAGCTGGTGGTGGTCGCGCCGTACCTCTGGTACGCGCCCTCGCACGAGGTCGGGCACCTGGTGGCGGTCGATCCGGTCGGCGCCGGCATCGGCGAGGACGTGGTGGTGTGCCTGGGCCACGCGGCGCGCCAGGCGCTCGGCTCGACCTCGATGCCGGTCGAGGCCGCCGTCGCCGCGATCGTCGACAAGGTCGAGCTGCTGCCGCCGGCCGAACGCGGCAAGCGGCCGCTGCGTTTTCTCGGCGGCAGACCGCCCGCTGGAGTGTTGGAGTCATGATCGAAGGGCGCGTGCTCGGCGACGTGTGGGCCACCCGCAAGGTGCCAGGCCTGGAGGGACGGCGGCTGGTGCTGGTGTCGGTGCGCGGCGAGGACCGCGTGCTGGTCGCGCTCGATACGCTCGACGCGCGCGAAGGCCAGGACGTGCTGGTCTCGGTCGGCTCGGGCGCGCGCAACGTGTTGAAGCCGGGCCCGGACAACCGCGAGCTGGTGTGCGACGCGGCGATCGCCCTGCTCGTCGACGGAGAGAGCTGATGTTCCTGGCCAAGGTGATCGGAACGGTGTGGTCGTCGGTGAAGTGGGACGAGCTCGGCGGGATCAAGCTGCTGCTGGTGCGGCCGTACTCGCTCGCCGACCTGGGCGGCAAGCCAGCCGAGAAAGCGCCCGACCACGACGGTGTGGTGTGCGCCGACGTGCTCGGCGCCGGCGAGGGCGAGGACGTGGTGATCGCCTACGGGCACGCCGCCCGCGTGGCGATCTCCGAGATGCTCCCCGACGGCGCCAAGCCCAACGTCCCGATCGACGCCGCGGTGGTCGCGATCGTCGACCGCTACGCAGTCGGGGAGAGTGAGTAGTTTTAAGACGATGGCCAGTCGATAAGCCAGCCCGCAAAGACTTTCCGCACCTCTAACCACCTAAAACTATATGTCGGAATCGTTGGCACTGGACGTGCTCAAGCGGCGCGCGACCAAACTCCAGGAGCCCCGATCCATGCGCACGCAGCTGCTCGTCCTCGCCGCCTCGCTCGCCGTCTTCGCCCCCGCCTGCGGCTCGCTCGACGAATCCGACGACGCCGAGCTGGCCGGTGACGCCGGCGGCAAGGCCGACTCGGTCTCGTCCACCTCGACCTTCTACTCGCTCACGCGCGACGCGCGGAAGTGTGTGTCGCCGCTGTGTGGCGGTTACTTCGTCAAGCGCGTGAACTTCAGCACCACCAAGTGCCTCGACGGCGCCTATCACGCCGACTGCTACGTGGCCGACACCGACCTGAGCGCGCTCGACCTGAGCAGCGACCAGCTCAACGTCGACCAGACCACGCTGATCCTGCGCGGCAAGCTGGTGGCGAAGAGCTTCCCCGGCTTTCCCAAGCAGGCGATCTTCACGGCCTCCGAAGCGTGGCAGCCGGCCACCGGAACCGCGCCGACCGGCATCGTCTACCGCGTGACCGATCTCGGCATCCAGTGCTTCACCGCGCCGTGCGCCGCGCAGCACGAGGCCAAGCTGAACTCGACCATCAGCGCCAACATCGCCGGGTTCGATCTGACCGGCACCGACGCCACCCCGGTGGAGCAGCTCGCGGCCACCGAGGCGGTGTTCGACGGCCACGCGATCCTGATCGCCGGCACCAACACCACCGTAACGGGCCCGGGCGGCAAGGCCAAGCAGCTCGCGGCCAGCCAGTTCTACACCCAGCTCGTGCAAGAGGGTGCGGTCGCTGGGGCGGCGTGCGGCGGGTTCATCGGCACGGTGTGCGCGGCCGGTCTGTACTGCGACATCACCGTCGCCAACGCGTGCAAGGGCGCCGACCTGCCCGGCGTGTGCAAGACCGTCCCGCAGTTCTGCACCCAGATCTACAAGCCGGTGTGCGGTTGCGACGGCAAGAGCTACGGCAACGACTGCGAGCGCCTCGGCAACCAGGTCCAGCTCGCGCACGCCGGGACCTGCCCCTAAATGTCCTACCCGCTCCCCCGCTATACGCCGTCGGGTCGCTTCAACCCACTCACGCTCGCGCTGTTCCTCGGCGGGATCGCGGCCGGCGCGGTGGTCGCCTGGCCGTATCAGCTCTTGTTGCGGGTGATCCCGATCATCCAGCTCAACTTTCTGCTGGTGGCCGGATTCGGCGCAGCCTTGGCGGCGGCGGGTTACTACGCGGTGCGCACCGGTCACTGTCGCAATCGCGTGGTGGCGCTCGGCCTGGCGTTGGTGCTGGCCGGGGTGCCGCTGGCCGCGTCGTACTACTGGGAGGCCAAGCACGTCGAAGATCAGATCGGGTTTCCCACCTCGGTCTCCGACGCGCTCGCCATCAAGCGCCACGCGGGTTGGCAGATCGGCCACGGCTCGGGCTCGCCACTCAAGGACGAGGCGGTCTACTTCGTGTGGGGCGGCGAGGCGCTGATCGTGCTCGGCATCGTCCTGTTCGGCGTCGGCTCGAGCGTCGCGTCGCCCTACTGCGAGAAGTGCCGTCGCTGGTGCGAGCCGAAGCAGTTCTACGTGGCGGGCGTCGGACGCGCGCAGGCCGAGCCGCTGTTGGCCAAGGGCGAGCTGGTCGCGCTGGCGCTGATCGAGCCGCTGGCGCAGGCCGATCGGTCGACCTCGTTGAGCTTCACCATCACCGAGTGCCCGGGCTGCCACGAGGCGGTCTTCCTCACGGTCGAGGAGAAGATCGTCACGGTGAAGAAGAACAAGACCAGCGAGAAGAAGAAGACGCTGATCAAGGACGTGGTGCTCGCGGCCGGGCAGCGTGAGCCGGCGCTCGAGCGGGTCAACGCGCTGGTCGGACAGAAGCTCAGCGCCTGACACGCCCTGACACGCATTGATCGGAAGTCGCCGGCGGGCTAGATTGCGCCCGCATGCCGCGCGTGGTGAGCCATACGGACGTCGAGGCAGTGGGGCGGGGCGGGACGCTCACCGTCGAGCTCGATGCGCTGGTGACGCCGCTGGCGCTCGAGCGCGCCGAAGAGCACGGCGTGACCATCGCGCGCGGCGAGACGCTCGGCGCGCCCTCGCCGTCGCTGATCCGCCAGGTGACCGCGCAGGTGGTGGCACGCCTCGGGGACGCGTCGCCGGAGGTGCTCGAGGCGGTGATCGCCGAGGTGGTGGGCGCGCTCGGCGGCCTTTCAGGTCCCGCGTCGACCGGGCTCGAGGAGGTCGCGCCGGGGATCGACTTCTGCGCCATGTGCATCGAGCAGGAGCGCGCCCGCACGCGCACCCGCGCGGTGCTCACCACCACCGGCCGCAACACCAAGGGCATCGTCGCGCGCGTCACCACGCGCATCGCCGAGCTGGGCGGCGACATCCTCGACATCTCGCAGACGCTGGTCGGCGACTACTTCACCATGATCATCGTCGTCGATACCGCCAGCCTCGAGCTGCCGTTCGCCGACTTCAAGGGCCGCCTGGAAGGGGAGATCAAGGACATGGGACTGCAGTCGATGATGATGCACGAGGACGTCGTCTCGTCGCTGCACCGCGTATGATCTACGAGAGTGAGGAGCTGCGCGAGACGCTGCGGATGATCGAGTCCGAGCACCTCGACATTCGCACGGTCACCATGGGCATCTCGTTGCGCGACTGCCCCACCGACGAGATGCACAGCACCTGCGAGCGCGTGTACGAAAAGATCACGCGCTCGGCGGCGCGCCTGGTGTCGGTCGCGGCCGAGGTGCAGGGCGCGTACGGCGTGCCGATCACCAACAAGCGGATCTCGGTCACGCCCATCGCGCTCGTCGGTGAGCCCACGCGCGCCAACAGCTACGTGCCGCTCGCGTCGACCATGGATCGCGCGGGCGCGGAGCTGGGCATCGACTACGTCGCGGGCTTCTCGGCGCACGTCGAGAAGGGCATGACGCCCGGCGACGCGGTGCTGCTCGACTCGATCCCCGAGGCGCTCTCGACCACCAGGCGCGTGTGCTCCTCGATCAACGTCGCCACCACCCGCGCCGGCATCAACATGGACGCGATCGCGCACATGGGCCGCATCATCAAGGCGCTCGCCGAGCGCACCGCCAACGAGGGCGCGATCGGCTGCGCCAAGCTGGTGGTGTTCGCCAACATCCCCGACGACAACCCGTTCGTCGCCGGCGCGCTGCACGGCATCGGCGAGGGCGATCGCGTGATCAACGTCGGCGTGTCGGGCCCGGGCGTGGTGCTCTCGGCGATCAAGCGGCTGCGCGAATCGGGCCGCAAGATCGATCTCGGCGACGTCGCCGAGACCATCAAGCGCATGGCGTTCAAGGTCACGCGCGCCGGCGAGCTGATCGGCCGCGAGGTGGTGCGGCGCCTCGGCGACGGCGTGAAGTTCGGCATCGTCGATCTGTCGCTCGCGCCCACGCCGGCGATCGGCGACTCGGTGGCGGAGATCCTCGAGGCGCTCGGCCTGGAGAAGACCGGCTGCCCGGGAACCACCGCCGCGCTGGCGCTGATCACCGACGCGGTGAAGAAGGGTGGGGTGATGGCCTCCTCGGCGGTGGGCGGGCTGTCGGGAGCGTTCATTCCCGTGTCGGAGGACGCCGGCATGATCCACGCGGTCGAGGTGGGCGCGCTGTCGCTCGAGAAGCTCGAGGCGATGAGCGCGGTGTGCTCGGTGGGCCTCGACATGATCGCGGTGCCGGGCTGGACCAGCGCCGAGACCTTGAGCGCGATCATCGCCGACGAGATCGCCATCGGCGTGGTCAACAACAAGACCACCGCCGTGCGCATCATTCCGGTGCCGGGCAAGGACGTCGGCGACAAGGTGGTCTACGGCGGCCTCCTCGGCGAGGCGCCGATCATGCCGGTCTCGCGTTTCAAGTCCGACGGGTTCATCCGGCTGGGCGGGCGCATCCCCGCGCCGATCATCTCGCTGCGCAACTAGGAGGTCCCATGCGACGGCTCTTGCTCGGAAGCACACTCGCGGTGGCGTTCGTCACGCTCGCGTTCGCGGATGACAAAGGCAAGGCGGTGACCGTCAAGGTGCCGCCGCTCCCGCCGTCGACCGAGGAGCTGCTGGTGGCCGATCTGCCGTCGGCGGCGTGGGTGAGCGCCGAGAAGATGGGCTATCCCAAGGGCGCCGAGGCCGCGCTCATCGGGCAGGACCCGGGCTCGACCGCGCCGACCGTCTACGTCAGGACCACCGCCGGCTACAAGCTCCCGTCGCACTGGCACGTGCACACCGAGTACTCGACGATGATCGCCGGCAAGGGCACCTTCACCGTCGACGGCAAGCCGCACCTGGTGACGGCCGGCAGCTATGTGGTGGTCCCGAGCCGCGTGAAGCACGAGTTCAGCTGCGACACCGGCGTCCCGTGCGTGCTGGTCGTGCGGCGCTCCGGACCCGCCGACATCAACTTCGTAAAGCCCGCGAAGTAGGCTAAAATAAAGCAGGAATGCGCAGTGTCGGAGGGTTGCTCGCCGGGGTGCTGCTGGTGCTCGGCGGGTCCGCGCAGGCGGCCGAATATGGGTACCTGCACGCCGGAGAGGGCGGCAAGCTGGCGTGCGCGGCGGCTCCGGCCGGCTGGCAGAAGCGCGACTTCGACGACGCGTCCTGGCCGACCCGCGAGGTTCCGCCTCCCGTTCCCGACGGTGGCGCGCCAGCCGACGCGGGCGCGGACAGTGGCTGTGCCGGGACCATGTTCCTGCGCTTTCGATTCGACGTCGGGCCGGAGCTCGCCAAGCTGGCCACCGCGACCCTGCGCATCCGCTACTCGCACGGCTTCGCCGCCTACCTGAACGGCAACGAGATCGCGCGGCGTCGCCTGGACCCGGGCGCGCCGGCCGCCGCGGTCGCCAACGACTATCACGGGCTCGAGGCGGAGCGGGTATTCGTGCCGCTCAAGCCCGGCGCGTTGCGCGCGACCGGCAACGTGCTGGCCGTCGAGGTGCACCCGCGCACTGCCGGCAAGGCGCCGTTCGCGGACGTCGAGCTGGTGGGCGCCGACGGGGCGCGCATCGTGCGCGGGCCGTACCTGCAGCGCTTGTCGGAGACCGAGGTGACGGTCATCTTCGACACCGATCTGCCGACGCTGGGCGAAGCCAGGTGGGGCGCGGACGAGCGATATGGCGCGATCCTCACCGACGCACCGCCGCAGCGTCACCACACGCTGCGCCTGACCGGGCTCAAGCCGGGCGCGCAGTACCACTACCGCGTGACCGTGCGTGCCACGCCGGCGACGGCCGCGCAGATCGATGGGCCGCCCATCCTCGACGCGGTGGACGCGGGCGACGCGACCTTCCACACCGCGCCCGAGGCGGGCAAGCCGCTGCGCTTCGTCGTCTACGGCGACGTGCGCTCGGGCCACGACATCCACACGCTGCTCAACCAGCAGCTGATCGCCGAGGACCCCGACCTGGCGATCCTCACCGGCGACCTGGTCGACCGCGGCTCCGATGAGGGCGACTGGGAGAAATTCTTCGAGGTGGCGGCGCAGCTGTTGCGCGGGCTGGCGATCTTCCCGGCGGCGGGCAACCACGAGTACGCACGGCTGGGGCGCGGCACCGTCAACTTCCTCTCGTTCTTTCGCTGGCCGCTACGCGCGGGCGAAGAGGACGCCGGGTACTACAGCTTCGACGCCGCGGGCGTGCACTTCGTCGCGCTCGACTCCAACCAGTACCGCTCGCCGCGCCAGCTCACCTGGCTCGACCACGATCTCGCCGAGGCCGAGAAGCGCGGCGCGCGCGCGCTGTTCGTCTACGCGCACGAGCCGCCGTACTCGACCGGGCTGCACGGCGACAACCAGGTGTGCATCCACGACTACGTGCCGATCATGGAGCGCCACCACGTGACCATGTTCTTCGGCGGCCACGATCACCACTACGAGCGCGGCCACGTCGGCGCGCTCGACTACGTGGTGACCGGCGGCGGCGGCGCGGAGCTGCGCACGGCGCGCTGCGGAGTGCCGGGCAAGCGGCCGTGCCCGCCGCACGTGCAGGCCTTCTTCAACGAGCACAACTACGTGCTCGTCGAGGTGCTGCCGTCGCTGATGCGGGTGTGCGCCAAGCGCCCCGATGGCACGCCGCTCGAGCGGTGCGTCGAGTATCCTCTGAAATCGTGGCGCTGAGAGTCAGGTCCGCTTGTTGGGGCGGGGCGGGTTCTTGCCGGTGCGCAGGGCGACGAACTCGTCTTCGCTCTTGCACAGGAGGTAGGGGTTGGTGGTGCGCTCCCAGCCGATCGTCGAGGTGGGGGTCTGGCCGTAGTCGTGGCCCGGGTAGACGCGCGTCTCCTCGGGCAGCGCGGCGAGCGTCTGCAGGCTGCGCCACAGGAGGCGTGGGTCGCCGCCGGGAAAGTCGGTGCGGCCGCAGCCGCCGATGAACAGCGTGTCGCCGGTCATCACCGCGCCGTCGACCAGATACGACGTGCCGGCGACGGTGTGCCCGGGCGTCGACAAGCTCTCGATGAAGTGCGCGCCGAGCGGAATGCGCTCGCCGCCCGCCAGCGGCACCACCTTCGCCGACGGCGCGGCTTTGCGCGCGGCCTCGGCCTCGCCCGCGCCCACGTAGACCGTCGCGCCGGTCGCGCGCACCATCTCCTCGGCGCCGTCGGTGTGATCGTGGTGGGTGTGGGTGAGGAGCACCGTCTCGATGCGCCAGCCGCGCGTGGCGGCCTCGCGCAACAGCCGATCCACCTCGTAAGCGGGATCGACCACGGCGCACGTGTGGATTTTTTCATCCGCTATCAAGACATTGAAATTACTTAGTAAACCAACTTCGACCTGAAAGAATGCAGCCATGCGCTTGACGCCCCTGTAATCGCGGTTAAGACCAATATAGTCGACGCCGCCACTGTGCTGTACCCCCCTGCAGTGCGGAGGTGGCGCCGACAACCTTTTAGCCGGCGCTGGTTCGTTGCTGTCACCCCCCTGCGGCAGCGGCCAGCGCCGGCGATTTTTTTGGTGTAGCCTCCTCTGGCCATGCGCATCGTAGATCGGCTCACCAGTGGTGGCGCTCCCTGTTTCTCCTTCGAGTTCTTTCCGCCCAAGACCGACGAAGGCGTGACGTCGCTGTTCGCGACCCTCAAGGAGCTCGTCGAGCTCAAGCCCGGCTTCGTCTCGGTGACCTACGGCGCCGGCGGCTCGTCGAGGCAGCGCACGCTCGAGCTGGTCAGCGCGATCAAGCGCGAGACCGGCATCGAGTCGATGGCGCACCTGACCTGCGTCGGCCACAGCCGCGCCGAGCTGCGCGAGATCCTCGAGCGGCTGCGCGACGCCGGGATGGAGAACGTGCTCGCGCTGCGCGGCGATCCGCCCAAGGACAACCCGACCTTCCAGGTCGCGCCCGACGGCTTCTCGCACGGCTCGGAGCTGGCCGCGTACATCCGCGAGCTCGGGTTGCCGTTCTGCATCGGCGGCGCGTGTTACCCGGAGGGGCATCTCGAGTCGGACACGCGCGAGCTCGATCTCGCGCACACGCGCCAGAAGGTGCAGTCGGGCGCCGAGTTCCTGATCACCCAGCTGTTCTTCGACAACGCATTCTACTTCCACTACGTCGAGCGGGCGCGCGCGGCCGGCATCACCTGTCCGATCGTGCCCGGCATCATGCCGATCACCAACGCAGCGCAGATCGATCGCATCACCACCATGTGCGGCGCCACCATTCCCAAGCGGCTGGAGCTCGCGCTGGCGCGGCGCAAGGACGATCCCGAGGCGGTGTTGCAGCTGGGCGTCGCGCACGCGACGGTGCAGTGCGTCGACCTCCTCCAGGCCGGCGTGCCGGGCATCCACTTCTACACGTTGAATCGTTCGCGCGCGTCGCGGATGATCGTGACGGCGCTGCAGGTGTGAGCCTGAAGGCGAAGCGCGACTACGGGGCCGCGGCGGACGCGGCGGGCATCGGGAAGGACGCCGCCTTGAGCGCCTTCATGACCTCGTCGCAGGTGCCGCCGGCGTTCAGCTTGGTGAGCTGGGTGTCGACGGTGGCGCGCAGGTCGCTCGAGTTCAGGTAGGTGTCGCGCAGCATCGGCGAGATCTCGTTCTTCCACGCCGGCGCTTCGCACTTCTGCGCGTAGGCGGAGCGGAAGGCTTCGAGCGTGCCCAGCTCGACGTTGTCCTTCTGCATCGAGTAGCGATAGAAGCCGAAGATGGCCCCGCCCAGAAGGGCCGCGCCGGCCACGAAGCCGATGTTGCGGCCCATGTGCGACGAGGCTCCGATCTTCACGTGGCTGCCCGACAGATCGCCCGGATTCAATGCTTCAGCGCTCATGGTTCACCCCTCCAACGGGTAGCTAAGTTGTGCGCACGCTGCGCCCGTTGGAAAGGCTTGTCAAGTGCCCAAAATCACATGTAAATCTAAATGTACGCCCAGGTACTACACCTAGGTGCAAACTTCCGTCGTCACTTAATCCGGAAGGTGGTCTGCACGGCGCCGACATTGTCTGCCGCGTCGACGGCACGCACCGCCAGCGAATGGGCGCCGCTCGACAGCCCGCTGGGCAGCTTGACCGTGAAGTCCTCGACCGGGTCGTCGAAGATGCCGTCGCGCGGCGCGAACGGCTGCCAGTCGCCGCCATCGATCGAATAGGCGAGCTCGGAGATCGCCGAGAAGCTGTCGCGCGCGCGGCCCGACGCATACGGGTAGGTCACCTTGAGATCCGAAAGCTCGGGCTTGCGGTTGTCGACCAGGAACGGCGACGAGGTCAGCGAGGACTCGAGCGCGTCCTCCTTCGGGTTGGAGCGCTCGTCGGAAGCGACCGCCTTGAGCACGTAGTTGCCGTCGGGGATCGACTCGGTGTTCCACTCGTACTCGGTGCGCGTGATCGGCTCGGGCCCGCCGAGCGGCTTCCAGTTGGCCTCGTTCTCCTCGCGGAAGTAGAGGCGGTAGATCAGCTCGTCGTCGTCGGGGTTCTCGACCTTCCACTTGAGCTTGACGATCGGCGAGCGCGGCTTGGAGCGCGCGGCGGCCGACGGTTTCTTCGCGCCGGGCTCGTCGCCCACGGTGATCTCGGTGACCCGCTGGCGCTGGTTCTGCGGCTGGTAGTAGACGGTCACGTCGCGCAGCACCGTCTTGGCGCCGCCGAAGCCGACCCGGATCTGCAGGTAGCGCGCGTCGGGCGAGACGATGCGGCCCACCGCGCCGTCCGGCTGCTTCTCCACTTTGGGCAGCCCCTGCCATCCTGACCAGGTCTTGTCGGGCTTGGAGGTGTTGCCTGAGCGGGTCTGCAGTGTCAGCGCGCCCGCGCCGGCCCAGTGCAGGTTGCCCCAGCGCGACTGAAACTGCGCGTCGAGCACCTTGGTCAGGTAGTTGGCGTCCTTGGGCGGATCGTTCGACACCTTGTAGACCGCGCCCGCGTCGCCGGTGCCGAGCACCTTCTCCGCGCCGTCGAAGGCGAGCGTGAGCACCTGCCGCTCGGGCAGATCGAACGCGGTGATCACGGTGCGGTCGGGCTTGATCAGGTACACGCGCCCATTGGCGCCCGCTGCGGCGTAGACGTTGCCTTCGCCGTCGACGTGCAGCGCGGTGAAGTAGCCGTCGGCGAGCGCGTGCAGCTGCTCGACGCGCCCGTCGGGCTCGACGCGATAGACCGCGCCCTTGCCCTTGCGATCGCGTCCGGGGACGGCCGGCGGCACGGCCACCGACGAGCCGGGTCCGGTCGGCAGCACGATCTTGGTGCCGCGCGGCGCGGAGGCCGGCGGCGGCGTGATGCCGCTCGACTTCTGGAACTCGTTGACCGCCACGTACAGCGTCTGGCCGCGGCGCGCGATCGCCCGCACCTCCTCGCCTTCGAAATCGTGCAGCGCCTGCAGCTTGGCGCCCGCGCCCTCGGGGGTGATCTTGAACAGGATCGCCTGGTCGGCCGAGCCGGCGTACAGCGCGCCGTCGTCGCCGCGCACCAGCGACAAGAGATGCTTCTCGCCGGTGTCGTACAACAGCCGCGCGCGGTTGCCGACCGAGGTGCGGTCGAGCCCCTTGGTGTCGATCGCGAACAGCTTGCCTGCCGGTCCAGTGGCGGCGTAGAGCGTCTGCTTGCCTTCGTCGTAGGCCAGCGCCCACACGTGCTCGGCGTCGAGCTTGACGACCTCCTTGGAGCGGCCGTCCTTATTGATGGAGAACACGCGTCCGCCCGGCATGACGCCGGCGAACACGGTGCCCGAGGGGCCGATCGCGAGCGTGGTGACCAGCACGCCGTCGAGCTTGGCGAGCTTCTTCACCTTGCCGCCCTTGTAGGCGTAGACGGTGCCCTGATCGCCGGTACCGAGGTACACCGTGCCGTCGGGCGCGCTCACCGACGAATAGACCACCGACTCGCCGATCTCGATGCGGGTGGCGCCGAAGCCGCTCGACACCTCACCCAGCGACGAGATCAGGACGCCGGTGGCCTCACCGTCCTCGAAGTCCTTGTAGTTGGTGAGCCGCCAGGTGTGGGTGGTGACGGCGTGGGCGCTCGTCGACAGCAACAGCAGGAACAATACTTTTCGCAAGGCAATCCCCTCGGGTGGGTCTACTTGTTCTGGTCGTCGCGCACGCGGACGGTGATCTCCTGCTTGCCTTGCATGACGCCATGCATGGGGAAGACCACGCGCGAGGCGCGCTTGAAGGTGTCGGCGCGCCGGGTGGAGGCCCCGGGACGAAGCGTGTCGATGACCGAGCCGGGCAGATCGGGGATCACGCTGCCGCGCAAGGTGACGCCTTCGTCGGGCGTCTCGAGGCTGACCACCAGCGAGCGCGCCGGATAGCTCTTGCGCAGGTTCTCGATCAGCGTGCTCAGGTTCTCCGGCTGCGCCAGGTCCGGCTTGGCCAGGTTGCCCGCGGTAGTGATCACCTTGATCTGCTGGCCGGCGAGCTGGCGCGGGATGTCGATCGGGATCGCCTGCGTGAACTCCTTGCCGTTGTATGGGCGCAGCGTGACGTACAGGTTGGGGCGGCTGCCCGGCTCGAGCTCGTCGGAGTTGAGCGAGATGCCGACGATTTCGGAGACGTCGGCCTTGTAGTCGACGTCGACGCGCACGTCGATGCGGTCCAGATTGGCCGGCGAGAACGGGTTGAACAGGATGTCGCCGATCGCGCGCAGGCCCGCCGACGAGGCCAGCGTGTGCGGCGAGACGCCGTCGGAGGAGAACACGTGGTCGACGATCTCCAGCGGCTTGTAGCCGCGCACCGCCAGGTTCGAGCTCACGGTGATGGTGGCGTCGGCTACGTCGGAGGCGGAGTTCTGCGCCGCGTTGGCGATCACGCCCGAGGCGAGCATCGGCGTGAGGAAGCGGTGGCGCACCACCTCGGCGTGGAACGTTTGATCCGGGCGGCCGGGCCCACCGACGGTGACGTTGACGGGGATCATCTCGGCGCGCTGCGAGGTGTCGCCGAGGATGCACGACTGGCGGTCCTGCAGGAGCGAGCCGATCTCGCGCAGCGGCGAGGCCATCTTGAACGACGAGGAGAGCGCCGACATGAACGTGTGGATCTCGGCGGTGGCGATCGGCAGGTAGATCTCCCCGATGTTGAACATCGGGTGGCCGAACGCCAGCACCTTGTCGCCCTCGACGTGCGTGACGGTGCCGGTGCCCGCCGCGCTCACGTCGCCGCGGATCAGCTCGACGGCGATCGAGCCGCCGGCCTCGAACTTGGTCGGGCCGCGCGGGTCCTTGGGCGCGCCGCCGCCCGCTTGCATCGGCACCATGTGGTAGGGCTCGAACGCCTGGCTGAGCTCGGCGAACGCGCCCGCGCCGAAGCCGGCCAGCGACAGCGGCACCGAGGCCTGCGTGAGGCGCGCCTCGGCGCCGTCGAGCAGCCGCGGCGGCAACGGGAAGCGCTGCAGGAGCGGCGAGTCGCGGTGCTCGGAATCGCGCTGGGCGATCACGTCATCGAGGCTGCGGCCCTGGTGGCGGTGCTCGTTTGCAGCTTCGGAAAAGGGCGTCGAGGCGCGGCCGCGCAGCGGGCGTTTGATCTCCGCCAGCATGCTCTCGATCGGCGTGACGCCGGCGATCGGATCCTTGGCGAAGTGCCACCCGTAGGCGAGTGCGCCGGCGAGCCGGCCCTCGATGTAGATCGGTGAGCCCGACATGCCGGCGACGATCCCCGAGTGCAGCAGGCGCGGATCGTCGGACTGCACCAGGATCACGTCCTGCTTGGGCAGGAAGTTGTGCAGCACGCCGATCACGCTGATGTCGAACTTCTCGGGCTTGGTGCCCTGGAAGACCGTGAGGCCGTAGCCCTTCATGCCGCCGCGCACTTCCGACAGCGGGATGATCGGGGTGTGACGCGATGGAGGCGCCGCGGGCGGCACCGAGGTGGGCGTGGCGGAAGTGGTGGCGGAGGAAGCGGGAGCTGCGCCGGCGCTCGCCCCCGCGCCCAACGGGGCGAGCAGGGAGAGCAGCCAGGCGATGCGTCGCACAGTCATGAACCTCAAGTCTAGGAGGCGTTCATCCGAGCGTCAAACGGGGTTACGGGGGGCGACCCCCTGGTCAGGTCGATTGGCGTCTGAAAGGGGGCGAACAGGTTTTGGATCCCGTTGATAAGTGTCGAGAAAGCGACCATCGTGACCAACGATGAGGGGAGCCTGCTCGGCGGTCGTTGCGCTCGCTCTAGGAGCGGCCGTGGGCTCGTGCGGCGGCGCTCCCTTGGCGGCGTGCGCCGTGGACGCCGAGTGCCCGCTGCACCAGTCGTGCGAGGCGGGCGAGTGCCGCACGGGCTGCTTCAGCGACGGGGAATGCGCCGGCGGGCAGGCGTGCACGGCGCATGGGCGGTGCCTGGGAGACGGCGAGCCGCTCGATTTCGGGGTGTCGGATCCGGGGGACTCGTCGACGGTGGCGGCGCCCGATCTGCTGGTGCCGCTCTCGTGCGGTGACGGCGTGGTGCAGGCGGGCGAGGCGTGCGACGACGGCGCGGCGAACAGCGACCTGGCGGCCCAGGCGGCGGGCTGCACCTCGCAGTGCCGCAAACGCGCGAGCTGCGGCGGGCTCGGCGGCAGCTCGGCGGCGCAGCTCGATCCGTCGACGGGCCACTGCTACGTGGTGTGGCCCGGGCCGGTGAGCTGGGCGACGGCGGAGCGACAGTGCGAGACCGCCGGCGGGACGCTCGCCAGCATCGGCTCGGCGGGCGAAGACGCGATCGCCAAGGCGGTCGGCGCCGGCGCGCCGCGTTGGATCGGGCTGCAGTCGGCGACGCCGGGGATGGGCAACTTTGCGTGGGTGACCGGCGAGCCGATCGGCTACACCGGCTTTGCGGCGGGCGACCCGGACAACCAGGGCGGCGTCGAAGAGTGCGTGCGTCTGGATCCGGCGAGCGGCTGGGACGACGTGGCGTGCGGCTGGCCGGCGTCGGGGCTCTTGGCGGCGTCACCGTCGGTGACCGGCGGGTTCGTGTGCGAGCTGAGCTGCGGCAACGGGATCGTCGAGCCGGGCGAAGGCTGCGATCCGCCGGGTCCGTCGTGCACCGCCACCTGCCAGACGCGGCGGGCGTGCCCCGAGGCGGGCGGGGTGGTCTCGCCGGTGAACGGGCACTGCTATTTCCCGACCGCAGCGACGGGAACGTTCGATCAGGCGATGACCGCGTGCCCGGCCGGAACTCACCTGGCGACGCTCGGCGGAATCGCCGAGACCGAGGCGGCGATCCAGGCGATCACTACCGACAGCTGGATCGCGTTGCGCGCCGGCAACGGCAACGACTGGAGCTGGCAGGCGCCCGGCCGCGGGTTCAACGCGCGCACCTATCACGGCTTCGTCGCCGGTGAGCCCAACCAGGGCGGCGCCGCGTGCGTGCGGGTGCGCTCCGACGGCTGGGCCGACCAGGCCTGCAGCGTCGTGCACCCCGCGCTGTGCGAACGCGAATAGCCGGCGCGCGCTAGGCGATCACGATACGGTCGCCGCCGGCGCGGCTGGCGGATTTCTGCGCACGGGTGGCTTGCGCGAGCAGGGTGGCGAAGGTGAGGCGCTCGCCGCCCGCCGCGGTCACCACGCCGATCGAGGCGGTCATGTTGGCCTGGCCGCGCGAGTTGGGGCGGCTGTTGGAGGCGGTGCGCACTCGCTTGCGGATGCGCTCGGCCACCAGGCGTGCGCCCTCGAGGTCGGTGTGCGGCATGACCACCAGCACGTCCGATTCGCCGAACGCGACCGGGATGTCGATGTCGCGGATCGCGGAGCGCGCGGCGGCAGCCAGGATGTCGCGGTCGCCCGCCGTCGGTGCGCTGTCCAGCGACGCGAGCAGCATCGAGAGCGGGAAGCCGTAGCGCTGCGAGCGCTTGAGCTCGATGCCGAGCAGCCGCTTGAAGAGCTCGAACTGCACCAGCCGCGAGTCGGCCGGCGCACCGGCGACCTGCGCGTCCCGCTGCGCTTGATCGCGCTCTTCCAGGTTGCGCTGCGCGCGCACCAGCGTGGCGCGCATGGAGACCAGGTCGCGCACTACGTACAGCAGCTCGAGCCGCTTGAGCGGGCGCACCAGCCAATTATCGGCCCCGGCTCGACGCGCCTCGACCTCGCCGCGCTCATCTTCAGCCGAGAACATGATCACCACGGGCAGGGTGGGATCGCGCTCCTTGGCCAGGCGGCAAAGGGCGAACCCGGACAGGCCGGGGAGGGCGGCATGCACCAGCATCCCGTCGAGCTCCTTGGACAATCTGACGCGCGCGGTCTGGCCATCGGTGGCCGAAACCATCGTGTGGCCTGCCTCGGCCAGGATCTCGCCCGTTTTCTCCAGGAAGCGCGGATTCCGGTCGGCGACGAGCAGGGTTGCACGGCGCATCGCGGCGAGAATATCATGTGGGCATGAGAAGTCTTAAGGCCTTGTTGGTTTTTGGATTGTTCGTCGGCGGGTGCAACAACGACTCCGGCGCCCTCAAGGGCGTGATCGGCGCCTACACGGTGAGCATCGCGTCGGGCGGCAAGATGGACCCGGACATCATGAGCATCTCGAACGGCGCGGGCGGCACGCTGCTGTTCACCTTCGTCGCCGGCATCACCACCGACGCGATGGGCATCAACCCCGACGGGCTGCGCGGCACGCTCGACGGCATGAACATCAAGGTCGAGAGCCAACCGGTGCACATCGATCACTCGACCGGGCAGCTCGACGGCTTCGCCAGCGCCGACGGCACCATCGTGCCCGATGGATCGACGGTGACGCTCAACCTGCACTTCCAACCGACCAACTTCGCGCTGCGCGACGCCGACGGGGGCGTGCTGCCGACGCCCGACGGTGGCCTGGCGCTCATCGAGTACGTGATCACCGGCGCGAAGCAGCAGTAGCGGTCAGGGCACCAGCACGGTGCCGACCGCGCCGGGCTCGCGGATCGCGCGGGCCAGCTCGCCGGCGACGATGTAGATCGCGCGCGCGCCCAGGCCGAGCGCGGCGAACGATTCTTCGAGCTTGGGGATCATGCCGCCCGAGACCGTGCCGTCGGCGATCGCGCGCCGCCCTTCGTCGACGGTGAGGCGGGGGATGCGGCTGGCCGGATCCTGCAAGTCGCGCAACACGCCTGGCGCGCCGGTGACCAGCACCAGCGCGTCGGCGCGCAGGGCGCCGGCCAGTTGGTTGGCGACGATGTCGGCGTTGATGTTGAACGTCTCGCCGGCGTCGGAGTGGCCGAGGCAGGCGACCACCGGCAGGTAGCCGCTGCCGAGCACGCGCTCGAGCAGCGGCAGATCGAAGCCGACCGGATCGCCGACGTGGCCGAGGTCGATCGGTTCCGGGCCTCCGCCCGAGATCACCTTGGGCGGGCGGCGCACGGCGCGGACCACGTCGTGCAATCCGAGCGGGCGGCATCCGGCGGCGCGCAGCCGGGCGCACAGGTCGACGTTGACCTGGCCGGCGATCACCATCTTCATCACGTCGAGCGTGGCGTCGTCGGTGACGCGGCGGCCGCCGATGATGCGCGGCTCGAGGCCGAGGCGTCTGGAGAGCGCGGTCGCTTGCGGGCCGCCGCCGTGCGTGACCACCACGCGCCGGCCTTCGTCGGCGAGCGCGCGCAGATCGGCGGCCAGCGCGGGCAGGCCGGAGCCGGCGACCACCTCGCCGCCCAGCTTGACCACCAGCGTGGTTACGGCCAAGAGCCGGGATCCTCCAGCGTGAGCCGCTCGTCGAGGCCGAGCATCAGGTTCATGCTCTGGATGGCCTGGCCGGCGCCGCCCTTGATCAGGTTGTCGCTCACCGAAAAGCAGGTCACGGTGCGGCGGCCATCGGCGTCGGTGGTGTCGGCGACCGCGAAGCCGACCTCGACGTAGTTGGAGCCGGACACCGCGGCCACCTCGGGCAGGCGCTTCTTCGGAACGCGCACGAACGGCTCGCCTTCGAAGGTCTGCGCGAACGCCGCGGCGATCGCGTCCTTGCCGGTCTTGCCGTCGACGTGGGCGAACGAGGTGGCGAAGATCCCGCGCGGCAGCGGCGCCGAGACCGGCACGAAGCGCAGCTGCAGCTCGCGCGCGCCGGCCGACTCGAGCGTCTCGACGATCTCGGGAATGTGCTGGTGCTCGAGCGGCTTGTAGGTGCGCAGGTTCACCGCGCGCGTCGGGTGGTGCGTGGTCGCGGTCGGGATCACGCCCGCGCCCGACGAGCCGGTGATGCCGACCACCTCGATCGCGCCGCGCAACAGGCCCGCGCGCGCCAGCGGCAGGAGGCCGAGCTCGATGGTGGTGGCGAAGCAGCCCGGCGACGCGACGTACTTCGCGGTCTTGATGCGCGCGCGGTTGAGCTCGGGCAGCCCGTAGACGAACTGGCCGAGCAGGTCCACCGACGGGTGCTCGGCGCCGTAGTAGCGCTTGTAGGCATTCGCGTCCTTGAGGCGGAAGTCGCCCGACAGGTCGACGATGCGCGTGCCGGTCTTCATGATCGCCGGCACCTTGTGCGCGCTCACCTTGTGCGGAAGGCCGAGCAGCACCACGTCCATGCCTTCGGCGGCCTTCTCGGGCGGCAGCTCTTCGAAGGTGAGGCTCGAGAGCCCTTCGAGGTTGGGATGCGCGGCCGACAGCGGCTCGCCGACAAAGTCGACCGAAGCGACGCGCACCAGCTCGACCTCGGGGTGCAACAACAGCCGGCGGATCAGCTCGGCGCCGCCGTAGCCCGACCCGCCGATGACCGCGGCCTTGAATCGCTTCGACATGGGTAACGTCTAGCTTTCTCGACGGTGATCGTCAAGATCGCGGAAGCTGTTTGATGCGTTTGCATAATTTAGTTGACGGATTTGATGCAAGAGCATAAAACGCCGATGTGAGCACCAGTCGATATCGGTTCGTCGTCGAAGCGATCCTGTTTCTCACCTACGCTACCTTTGGGCTGTCGTGGATCGCGGTGACGCCGCTCCTCGGCGATCTGCAGAGCGCTTTTCACGTCAGCATGGCGCAGCTCGGGATGATGACCACCTCGGTGTCGGTGGCCAAGGTGGTCGCGCCGCTGCTCACCGGGATGCTGGCGGTCCGCTTCGGCATCAAGCGCACCATCCTCTTCGGCGGGGTGCTGATCACCTTCTCGATGCTCTCGCCGTTTGCGTCGAGCTTCCGCATGTTCCTGCTCAGCCGGTTCGTGTTCGGGTTCGGCGGCGCGGTGGTGGTCACGCTCCTCGGGCCGATGGTGATGCAGTGGTTTCCCAAAAACGAGCTGCCGATCGTCAACGCGCTCAACAACGTGGCGGTGAACACCGGCATCGCGGTCACGCTGTTCACGACCGTCCCGTTGGCGGCGCGGCTCGGGTGGCGCCAGACGCTGTTCGCCTACGCCTGCCTGTCGGTCGCGCTGACCGTCGCGTGGGCCGTCTTCGGGCGGAACCGCGACGCCCTGCCGGTCGGGCCGGCGGCGAAGGTCTCGACCGTGCGCTACCTCGACGTGTGGCGGATGCGCGAGACCTGGATCGTCGCGCTCGCGTTCACCGCACCGCTGGCGCTCTACCTGGCGCTGAATACCTGGCTGCCCAGGTTCTACGTCGAAGCGTTCGGCATGAGCAAGGCGGCGGCGTCGCGCTACACCGGGTTGTTCAACCTGGTGGGCATCCCGGCGGCGGTCGCCGGCGGCTTTCTCACCCGCTGGATCGGGTTGCGGCGGCCGTTCATCATCGGCGCCGGGCTGGTGCTGGGCTTCGCCGCGTTCGGCATGTTCAGCATCAACCGGCCGGAAGTCATTCTGATTTCAGCGGTGCTGCTGGGCATGTCGTTCTTCATCGCCACCTCGCCGCTGATCACCACCGCGATGGAGCTGCCCGGGGTGACGCCTGCGCACGTGAGCCTGATCATGGGCACCATGTTCAGCTTCGCCTACCTGTTCGGCTCGCTCTCGCCGATCGTGGTGGGCCTGCTCCGCGACCGCACCGGCTCGCTGGTCCCGGGGCTGTCGCTGTGGGCGGCCTTCTCCGGGGTGCTGCTCTTTTGCGGGCTTCTCTTGCCCGAGACCGGTCCGCGGGCGTATGTTCGCCCCTCCTCAGGGAGGGCAAGCAGATGGGAAAGAAGAACCCAATCGTCCACTTCGAATGGCGGACCCGCGACACCGGTCGGTTGACCAAGTTCTACGGCGCGCTCTTCGACTGGAAGTTCAACGAGATGATGCCGGGCTACACCGCGGTCGACACCGGCAACAAAGAAGGCGGCGGCGGGATCATGCAGATCCCCGACGGCCAGCCGATTCCGACCGGCACCTGCAACTACGTCTCGGTCCCCGATCTCGACGACGCCGAGAACAAGGTCAAGGCGGCAGGCGGCGTGATCCTGATGTCGAAGCAGGACGTACCGGGCAGGGGCGCGTTCTCGGTCTTCAACGATCCGGAGGGCAACACCGTCGGTATCTGGCAGCCGGCCGCGCCGCCGAAGAAGATCAAGAAGGCGGCGAAGAAGGCCGCCAAGAAGCTCAAGAAGCAGGCCAAGAAGGCCAAGAAGGGGAAAGGCTAGCTGTTGTCGGGCCGCCCCACGTCGTAGAAGTTCACCTTCGCTTCACCGAACAACCAATCGATCCCGTCCCGGCGAATGCGCCGCAGCTCCCCTGCGTGCAGCGGATAGAGCTGCACCAGGTGGATCGCGCCGTCGTCGAGCGCGATGCGCGCGTCCTTGGCGTCGAGCACCGACGGCTTGTAGACGACGAAGCCGGACAGCGGCGCGCGCTCGGAGATCGGCAGGCCGAAGTCCACCGTCTCGCCGTAACGGAACGACGAGCGGCCGCGCAACGCGCGCGCCACCTCGCCCAGCGCCAGCGCCCACGCCGACGGATCGTCGGTGCGCACGCACAGCACCAGCTCGGGCCGCGGGAACTGCGGCTGTTCTACGGCCGACAGCCCGTGCGTCACCGCCAGCAGATCGCCCGCCTCGGGGCGATCGCGAAACGACAGCACGTGCAGGGGCGGGGGTTGGCTGCGTGGCGTGACCCGCCGCAGCTCGGCCGGCGCCCCGGCCATGCGCTCGAGGTGCGCGCGGAAGCGATCGAGCGAGCTCAGCGTGCGCGCACCAGCTCCGCGGCGAGGTTGCCGGCCACCGTCAGGCGGTAGTGTGCGGTCGAGCGCACGTCGTCGATCGGCTTGAGGTCGGCGCAGGCCAGCCGGCGCGCCTCTTCGGGATCGGCGCCGCCAGCCTCCAGGTAGGCCTGCAATTGATGCGCGCGCACCACGGTGGGCGCAACGCTGCCGAAGGCCACGCGCGGGCCGACCGCCGCCATCACCACTTTCGAGATCGCCTGCGCGGCGCGCGTCCCGACCTTGCGGAACACCTGCTTGCCTTTGGGCACCTCGACCTCGATGCGCACGATCAGCTCGTCGGCGCGGCGCACGGTCTGGCGATAGCCGGTGTAGTAGCGCTCGAGCGGCACCGCGCGCTCGCCGTGGGTGCGGCTGGCCAGCACCACGGTCGCGCCGGCAGCGAGCAGCACCGGCACCGCGTCGGCGGCGGGCGATCCGTTGCCGATGTTGCCGCCCAGCGTGCCGCGGTTCTGGATCTGCAGGCCGCCGATCTCGCGCGCCGCAGCGACGAGGATGGGCAACAGCTTGTGGACCGCGCGCGACTCGATGCACTCCGAGTAGGTGGTGAGCGCGCCGAACACCAGCGTGCGGCCGTTGCGCTCGATCCCGCGCAGCTCCTCGATGCCCCACAGATCGACGTAGTTCTTCGGCATCGGCGCGCCGGCGTTGATGCCGACGTACAGATCGGTGCCGCCGGCGAGCGGCGTGAGCGGGTGACCGTGCTCGGCCGCTTCGCGCATGAGCGCCAGTGCGTCGCGCAACCGGCGCGGTCGTTCCACCTGCAGCGAGAGCGCCGCGCTGATCATTGCGACCCACCCTTCGCGCCACCCTTCGCGCTGCGCACGGGGACGGTCGTTCCACCCTTTGCGCCGCGCACGGGCTCGGTCTTGCTCCCGAGGAACGCGCCCACCGCGTCGTAGATCTTCATGTAGCCGGTGCAGCGGCACAGGTTGCCGGCCAGGCCCTGGCGGATCTCCTCGAGCGAGGCGCCCTTGGGCAACGCGCACGCGGCCATCACCATTCCCGGCGTGCAGATGCCGCACTGCGCGGCGCCGTGATCGAGGAACGCCTGCTGCAGGCGCGACAGCTTCTTCGATCGGCTCAGGCCCTCGACGGTGGTGACCTTGCAGCCGTCGACCTGGCAGGTAGGCACCAGGCACGAGTTGACCGGCACGCCGTCGATCAACACCGTGCACGCGCCACACTCGCCTTCGCCGCAGCCTTCCTTGGTGCCGGTCAGCTCCAAGTCCTCGCGCAGGGTATCGAGCAGCCGCTTCATCGGCGGCACCTTGAGCTTGCGTTTCTTCCCGTTCACCCGCAGCGACACCTTCATGACGGTAGCCCCATCTTCAGGATGCGCTCGGGGGTGGCGGGGATTTGATCGAGGCGCCGACCGGTGGCGCGATGGATCGCGTTGACGATCGCGGCGGCCGGCCCGTCGACGGGACACTCGCCGACGCCCTTGGCGCCGAACGGGCCGTGGGGGTACGGGTTCTCGACGATCTCGACGTCGATGCGCGGCGTGTCGAGCGTGGTCGGGATGATGTAGTTGGTGAGCTGCGCGTTGGCCATCTTGCCGTCGCGCATCACCACCTCTTCGTAGAGCGCCCAGCCCACCGCTTGCAGCGACCCGCCTTCGATCTGCCCCTCGGCGAGCAGCGGGTGGATGGCCTTGCCGATGTCGATCACCGCGGTCAGCCGCGTGCAGCGCGCCTGGTAGGTGAGCGGATCGATCTCGACCTCGGCCAGGTTGCAGCCCCACGCATACGCGCCGTAGGCGTCGCCCTGGTAGGTCTCGTCGCTCCAGTTGATCTCGCCCGGCTTCTCGTAGGTCTCGATGACGCGGAACGGCCCGTGATCGGCGAGCAGCTGGCGCGCGCGCTTGCGGAACTCCGCCGGCGAGCCGTAGGGACCGAGCGTGTCGCGCAGGCGCTTGGCCGCGTGCTGCAGGATCGCGCCGACCACCATGCAGGTGCGCGACGCCACCGTCGGGCCCGAGTCGGGCACGCGCGCGGTGTCCGGATCGGAGGTGTGCACCCAGTCGTAGGGGATCTCGAGCGCGTCGGCGACGATCTGCGCGTGCATGGTGCGCGTGCCCTGCCCGATCTCGGTCGAGCCGACCAGCAGGCGCACGCCGTTCTTGGTCAGCTCGATGCCGGCGCGCGAGGCGAGCCTGACCTCGCCGCCGCCGGTGAAGCCCGAGCCGTGGAAGAACAGCGCCAGCCCGGTGGCGCGCAGCGTGCCGTCCGTGGGCTTTTTGTCCTTCTTGCCCGACCTGGCATGCAGCGCAATCGCGCGATCGAGCACGTCCTCCGCGCTGATCGATTCCTTGAGGACCTGCCCGGTGGCGGTCGCGTCGCCCGCGCGCAGCAGATTCTTCCGTCGCAGCTCGACCGCGTCGAGACCGAGCTCGCCGGCGATGCGGTCCATGTGCACCTCGGCGGCGAACTGCGACTGCGGCGCGCCGAAGCCGCGGAACGCGCCGTTGGGCGGCGTGTTGGTCATCATGACCCGCCCGCGGATGCGCACGTTCGGGCAGCGATAGGGACCGACGGCGTGGATGCACGCGCGCGACAGCACGACCGGGCTCAAGGTGACGTACGCGCCGCCGTCGAGCCGCACGTCGATGTCGATGGCGGTGAGCGTGCCGTCCTCTTTGACGCCGGTGCGGTGGCGCACGATCGACGGATGGCGCTTGGTGGTGGCGATCAGATCCTCGTGGCGGTCGTAGACGATCTTCACCGGCGCGCCGGCCTTCTTCGCCAACAGTGCGGCGTGCCCGGCGATCATCGACGGATATTCTTCTTTTCCGCCGAACCCGCCGCCGGTGGTGGTCTGCACCACGCGGACCTTTTCTTTGGGCAGCGCCAGCAGCGTCTCGAGCGCGCGCGAGACGTAATACGGGCACTGCAGCGAGCCGTAGACGGTGATGCCGCCCGCGTCGCCGTCGATCTCGGGCAGCGCGATCACGCCGTTGCACTCGATGTACAGCTGCTCCTGCGCGCCGGTGCGATAGGTGCCCTCGATGATGCGGTCGGCCTCTTTCAGCCCGCGCTCGACGTCGCCCTTGGCGATCGAGAGCTCCTTGAGCACGCCGGTCGCGGTCTCGAAGTCGAGCACCGCCGGCAACGGCTGGTAGTGGATCTTGACGTGCGCGACGCCTTCGGCCAGCCGCGCAGGATCGACGTGCGCCAGCAGCAGGATCGGCTCGGCCTGGTGGCGCACCTCGTCGACCGCCAGGTACGGCTGATCCTCGACGATCATGGCGACGATGTTTTTTCCGCCGGCGGGGATGTCGCGGTGGTTGACGATGGTGAACCCGCGCCAATCGAAGCTCGCGTCGCGCTCGATCTCGACCACGCGCGCGTGCGGCAGGGTCGAGCGCAGCGTCGCGCCGTAGAGCATGCCGGGAAACGTGAGGTCGTCGATGTAGCGCGCCTCGCCGGTCAGCTTCTGCGCGCCTTCGGCCCGCGGGACGTTCTGGCCGACCGCCTTCTTGAGCATAGGGGCGACATTAGACTTCCAAGACGCGCCGGGCGCAACCGGGGAACTTTCCCGGCGAGCGGGTGTCACACGAATCGTATCCTCGACGTGCGATATCTGGGGACGCCGGCGCGCGGAGCTACTGCGGAGCCACGCTGAACGCTTCGGTTAGCTGGCTGGTCGCCTGGTCGTAGATACTGACGTAGATGCGGTCGTCGGTGCCCTGCAGCGCGGTGCCATAGCCCCAGAAGTTGCCGCCCGCGAGGGGCGCGCCGCCGCAGCCGATCACCATCGCGCGTGGATCGCTGGACTGCCGCTTGAACAGGTGCGAGTGGCCGGTGAGGAACAGCGTGTACTTGTGCTTCCTCACCAGGTCGTAGATCTGCTGGAACTCGGGATGGTCGGTGTTGCCGTCGGGGTGGTGCTTGGACACGAAGGTGTACTTGGCGTGCGCGTCGGCGTCGGTGAGCTGCGTAGTGAGCCACGACTGCTGGGCTGCGTCCCACGCGTCGTCGGCGACCACCAGGAAGACCGCCAGGCCGCTTTTGGTGGTCACGTCGAAGCGGTAGTACGGCAGCTTGGCGATTGGCGCGAGCGTGTCCATGAACGCGCTGTAGTTCGGGTTGTTATTGTACGAGGAGGTCGTGCTGCACAACGCGGTCGCTTCGCCCGAGCACTCGTGGTTGCCCATGGTCATGAACACGGTCTTGCCGAGCAGCGTCGCGGCGTTCACGTAGTTCTGCATCTGCTCCTTGGCGCCGGAGACCGCGGTCCCGCCGTAGCCGCAGTTGAACATGTGATCGCCCTGGTCGACGGCGAACTGCACGCCTTGCGTCTTCATGCCGGTGAAGATGCTGTTGATGATCTGCTGCGGGTAGGTGCCGCCGCAGTCCGGCGGCCGCGTGTCGCCGGAGAAGCCGAAGAACAGCCGGTCGACCGTGCCGCCGGTGGGGCCGATCGCGCCGCCGACCGGGATGCCGCCCATGTCGGGCGTGGGCGCGATCAGGCCGGCCAGGTCGCCGCCGGTGCTGAAGTCGGGCGCGTTGGGATCGCCCGACGGCGGCACGCACTGTTCGGTGTCGGGGAAGCAGGTCTGCGCCAGCCCCGAGGTGCCCATCACCGTCTGGCACGAGTATCCCGTCGTGCAGGAGTCGCACGGGCTGCCGCAAAACCGGTTGCCCGAAACGTCCTGAAAGCACGGGTTTCCGCCACACTGGGTGTCGTTCTCGCAGTACGCGCACAGGCTGTCGTGCGCCCGCTGCGGATCGCAACCAGCCAGAACCATTAGGATTAATAACGAGACAAGACGCTTCATCGTTACCTTGATGTCACAGTTCGGCAAACAACTTCATTATTGAAGGTTGCCTGCCGGTCGTGACATACACCCACCATGCTGAAGTACCTTTCGATCGTGTGCGCGCTCGGGCTCGCCGGCTGCGGCGCCGGTCGCTCCAACAACTCCGGAGGCGGGGGCGGCGATGGCGGCCTGTCGCTCGACTACGACGGCTCGACCAGCTCCGGCAGCGACGGTGGGCAGGTCGGCTGCGGCGCGCAGCCCAAGGGCTGCTACACCGTCTACGCGCACGGCGACCACGAGCTGTACCGCATCGACCTCATGGCCAAGACGCTGGTCACCGTGGGCGCCTTCAACGCGCCGATGATTCCGTCGGGCACCAAGATGGTCGAGGACACGATCACCGACCTGGCGGTCTCGCCCACCGACGTCATCTACGCCATCTCGCACACCAACCTGTACACCGCTGACGCTGCCGACGGGCACGTCACGCTGGTGGGCGCGGTCACCGCCTGCGGCACGCTCGCCGTCGCGCTCAGCTTCACGCCCGACGGCAAGCTCTACACCGCCGACTTCAAGGGCGCGCTGTGCGAGATCGACATCACCGCGAACCCGCCGGCGATCGTCAGCACGCTCACCCTCGGCTCGGGCCTGGCGCTCTCCGGCGATCTGGTGGCGGTGGGCGACGGCACCATGTACGGCACCGCGTACAAGCTCACCGACACGTCGACCACCAGCGGCACGCAGGCCGACAACCTGTTGGTCAAGATCGATCCCAAGACCGGCGCGATCTTGCAGCAGGTGGGCTCCACCGGCTTCCCCAAGCTGTTCGGTGCGGCGTTCGCGCTCGGCCAGGTGTTCGGCTTCAGCCACGACGGCTCGGGCGACGTGGTGACGATCGACCCGTTGACCGGCAAGGGAACGCTGTTCAACACGTTCCTCGATCCGGCGACCTCCAAGGGCATCTCGTTCGCAGGCGCGGCGGTCAACGCCGACGTCTCGCCTATTCAATAACTACTTGATCAGCAGGTCGGAGACGAATCCGAAGCCGAGCACGGCGTAGGGAACGCCTGCGCTCACGTCGGCGCCGGTGCGCCAGCGGTGGTCGACGTACCAGTTGACGATCAACACCAGCGTCGGCTTGTTGAAGCGCGCGAAGGGGTGGTCGAAGAAGGTGTAGGCGAACAGCGGGCCGAGGCGCTGGTGGCCGTTGAGGTTGACCTGCGCCTCGCCGGGGCGGAAGTCGCCCGGCTGGTAGAGCGGGTGCACCACCGAGTAGCGCGCACCGATGACGAACTTGAGCTTGGAGATGTAGACCAGATCGAGATCGTTGGAGAGGATCCAACCGCGCGCGGGCACCAGCGTGTCGAGCGTGGATTCGTAGAACACCGTGTCGCCGGTGTGCACGTTCATCGCCCAGTACTCGATCGAGAAGCGGTTCACCAGCGCGACCGGGCCCAGCTTCATGCGCAGCGTGGGCTCGAAGGTGAAGTGCGAGCCGCTGGTGACGTAGTTGCGCCCGGCGTTGGTGTTCTTGTCGAGCGTCGAGTCGGAGTAGTTGTCGAGCGGCGACGCGAACGACTGCAGCTCGCCGAACGAGCCGAAGATCTGCATCAGCTCGAAGCCGAAGCGCAAGGTGAGGATCGACAGCGGCTGGATCTCCAGCGACGGGCCGGCCTTGATGAACGCCGGGTTCACGCGCGGCGTGGCGCCGAAGAAGAGGAAGTTGTCGCTCAAGATCGGCGAGCTCGAGTGATACAGGCGCTTCTGTGGGCCGATGCGCAGCTGATCCTCGAGGCCCAGCGGATTGATGCGGCCGACCAGCAGGTTGGTGATCGAGATGCGCAGGTCGGGCGTCTCCGGCTCGGCCAGCGCCTCGTGGGACGTCCCGTACAGCACCACCAGTGCGACGAGCAGTCTGCGCATCCCAGGACCCCCTGGCTTAGTCTATCATTGCGCGCGACATGGCCGAACTTCGTCCCATCCCGTTCGAGCACCTCCTTCACCGTATGCTCGCCGAGCCGGCCACGCAGGACAGCCTGTTCGACCTGCCGCTGCGCAAGGTGTGGCGGCCGCGGGCGGGGCTCGATCTGTCGGTCCAGGTGCACGGGCATCGCGCGCAGACGCCGGTGGGGCCGGCGGCGGGGCCGCACGCGCAGCTCGCGCAGAACATCGTGCTGTCGTGGCTGGGCGGCTCGCGCGTGATCGAGCTCAAGACCGTGCAGATCCTCGACGAGCTGAAGATCCCGCGGCCGTGCATCGACGCGGCGACCATCGGCTTCAACGTGGAGTGGTCGCAGGAGCTCAAGCTCGCCGATTCGCTGCGCGAGTACGTGGCAGGCTGGATGCTGCTGCGCATCCTGCGCCACCTCGACCCGCTCGCGCTGGGTGCCGAGGCCTGCGCCGCGTCCGAGCCGATCTTCGAGCTGTCGGTGGGCTACGATCTGAAGGGCCTGACCTCGCAGCCGATGCGCGATTATTTCGCGCGTGCGCGCGACGTGGCGCCGCTGATCGAGGAGCTGCGAGCGCGCATTCCGCGCGAGCAGGCGGCGCTGCGCGAGCTCGACTATCGCGCCGACATGGTCTCGTGCGTGACGCTGTCGACGTTCCACGGCTGCCCACCCGACGAGGTGGAGGCGATCGCGCGCTACCTGATGAACGAGGTCGGCGTGGACGTGATCGTCAAGCTCAACCCGACGCTGCTTGGCTTCGACGAGGTGCGCTACCTGTTGCACGATCGCATGGGCTATCACGAGCTTTCGCCGCGGTGCGCCGCGTTCGACGGTGACATGCACTGGGAGGACGCGATCGGGCTCGGGCGCCGGCTCTCCGACGAGGCGGTGCGCACCGGCCGCAGCTTTGGCGTGAAGATGACCAACACGCTGGTGGTGGAGAACCACAAGCAGTTCTTCAAGGCGCAGGAGATGTACCTGTCGGGGCCGCCGCTACACGTGCTCGCCATGCACTGCGTGGAGCGCTGGCGGGCGGCGTTCGGCGCGTCGGTGCCGCTCTCGTTCTCGGGCGGGATCGATCAGCACAACTTCGCCGATGCCGTAGCGTGCGATCTGGTGCCGGTCACCACCTGCACCGATCTGCTGCGGCCGGGCGGCTACGGACGGCTGCCGAAATATCTGCAGAACCTCGAGGAGGCGATGCTCGAGATCGGCGCGCGCGATCGCGATCAGTTTCTCCTGCAGCGCTTCGGCAAGGGAGCGGAGGCGGTGCGGCTGGTCTATGGCGAGCTGCGCGAAGAGGGGCGGGCTCCGGGCAACGACGACGCGGCGCTCGACGGCGAGGAGGCGGCGGCGCTGGGCGCGCTCAAGGCCGGCCGATCGCTCGGCGAGGTGATCGCGGCGCCGCGGCACGAGCGCATCGTGCGCACCGCCGGCATGCTCAACTCGCACGAGGTGGTGGCGCGCATCACCGGGGATCCGCGCTACGCGGCGGGCAAGAACGCCAAGCCGCCGCGCAAGGTCGGCTCGATGCTGGTGCTGCTCGACTGCCTGTCGTGCGACAAGTGCGTGCCGGTGTGTCCCAACGACGCCAACTTCGCCATCGACACGCCGCTCGAAGAGAGCGCATACGAAGATCTGTCGATCGACCCCTCGGGCGCGGTCGCGCGCGCGCCCGGCGGCGTGTTCACCGTCGGCAAGCCGAGCCAGTGGGCGAACTACGCCGATGCGTGCAACGAGTGCGGCAACTGCGACGTGTTCTGTCCCGAGGACGGCGGGCCGTACATCGTCAAGGCGCGCTTCTTCGGGACGCTGCACAGCCTGAACGAGTCGCCCGAGCTCGACGGCATGTTCCTGGAGACGGTGGGCGAGATCCTACGCGTGCACGCGCGGCTCGGCCGGCAGCGCTACCAGCTCGACGTGCCGCGTGCCGGCGCGGCGGTGCTCGACGATGGGCGGCTGCGCGCGGAGTACGACGTCGGTTCGGGGCAGCTGCTCTCGGTGCGCGCCGGCGACGGGACGGCCGGGCCGCCGCATCGGCTCTCGGGCGCGGTGTTCCTCACCTTGCGCACGCTGGTGCGCGGCGCGCTCGATCGCAAGCGCGTGAACATGGTCAACGCGCAGGTGAGCGCGAGCTGGCCCGGCTGATCACGCGGCGCTGATCGCGGCCCACAGCTTCTTGGCCGCGGCCTGCGCGCGCGCGTCGATCGCCGCTTCGTCCACGTTCACCGCGCGCCCGTCGCGCAGAGCGACGCGACCATCGACGATCACGTGGCGCACCGGCACGCCCGGCAGCCCGAACAGCAGGTGACCCGCGAGGTTGCGCGGCTCGAGCGGCGTGGGCGATCGATAGTCGAGCACCACCACGTCGGCTGCGCCGCCGGGCTCGAGCGCGAACGACAAGCCGAACTGAAAGCCGGCGAACGCGCGGTTGCGCTCGAGCGCCTGCGCCGCGTCGAACGGATCGCGGTGCGCCTGCGCCCACAAGAAAGCCGCCTGCGCCTCGCTCCGCATGTCGGCGCCGATGCCGTCGGTGCCGAGCAGCAGGCGATCGCCGAAGCGCGAGGGGCGCGCGTAGCCGACCGCGTTGTTGGCGTTCGAGCGTGGGTTGTGCGCGACGTGCGCCCCGCTGGCGACGATGCGCGCGGCGTCGTCGTCCGAGACGTGGATGGCGTGCGCCAACAGCGCGCGCGAGGAGAGCAGGCCGCGCTGCTCGAGCCAGCTCACCACCGGCAGGCCGTTCTTCTTGGCGTCGACGCCGTCCTCGGCCACATGGACGTGCACGCCCGTCTGGTGGCGCGCGGCCACGTCGGCCAGCTCCTCGGCGGTGGCGTCGGAGAGCGTGAACGCGGCGTGCGCGCCCACCATGCCGCGCAACAACGGACGCGGGCTCTTGGCCAGCCGGCCGAGGAAGCGATCGTTCTCGCGCACGCCCGCGCGCGCTTCGTCGCGGCCGCCGCGATCCGAGGCCTCGTAGCACAACACGCCGCGCAGCCCGATCTTCTCCACCGCGTCGCCCACCAGATCGAGCGAGCCGTCCGCCGCCGCCGGCGACGCGTGATGATCGACCAGCGTGGTGCAGCCGGCGTGCAGCGCGTCCAGCGCGCCGGTGAGCGCGCTCAGCTCGACAGCCTCGGCGTCGAGCGCGCGGTCGAGCTTCCACCACACCCGCTCGAGGATCTGCGTGAAGTTGGCGGGCGCCTCGCGCGCCGGCGGCATGCCGCGCGCCAGCGCCGAGTAGAGGTGCGTGTGCGCGCAGACGAAGCCGGGCATCACCAGCCGCCCGTCGCAATCAATCACCTCGGCGCCCTTGGGGATCGCCTCGCCGATCGAATGGATCTTGCCGCCGTCGAGCACCAACGTGGCCCGCCTGAGCCGCGCCGGCTGCAGCTCGACCAGCGTGGCGTTGGTCAGCGCGATCATGCCGCGCGCGTCTCTTCGAACACGCGGCGCACCTCGTCGAGCGAGACCTTGATGTGGCGCGCCTCGGGGCAGGCCTTCATCGCCGAGCGCACGTCCTTCAAGCCGTTGCCCGAGACGATGTGCAGGACGGTCTCGTTCTTCTTCACGATCCCGTCGGAGATCGCGCGCAACAGCCCCGCCGCGCCGGTCACGCCGGCGGGCTCGCCGAACACGCCGGTGTGCTGCGCCAGCTCGTACATCGCCGACAAGATCTCCTGATCCTCGACGGCGACCATCGCGCCGCCCGAGGCGCGGATGGCCCTGAGCGCCTTGGTCTGGTTGCGCGGCTGGCCCACCGCGATCGAGTCGGCCAGCGTCTCGGCGCGGCGCGGCCGCAGCTGCTCGTCGCCGGCGACGAACGCCTCGAAGATCGGCTGCGCGCCCTTGGCCTGCACGCCGAGCAGGCGCGGCAGCTTGTCGATGATGCCGAAGCGCTTCATCTCGACGAAGCCCTTCCAGATGCCGGCTACAGTGCAGCCATCTCCGACGGCGACCGAGACCCAATCGGGGATCTTGCCGGCGAGCTGCTCGGCCGCTTCCAGCCCCGAGGTCTTCTTGCCCTCGATGAGGTACGGGTTGATCGCGCAGTTACGGTTGTACCAACCGAACGCCTGCGCGGCGTCCTGACACAGGTAGTACGCCTCGTCATAGGTGCCCTCGACGAGCAGCACGTTCGACTTGAAGATGCGCAGCTGCGCGACCTTGGCCTCGGGCGCGTGGGCGGGGACGAAGATGTACGCCTTGAGCCCCAGGTTGGCGGCGAACCCGGCGCACGACGAGGCCGCGTTTCCCGTCGACGAGCAGGTGATGGTGTCGTAGCCGAGCTCGACCGCCTTGGTGGTGCCCACGCACGACGAGCGGTCCTTGAAGCTGCCGGTGGGCAGCCGTCCGTCGTCCTTGAGGTAGAGGTTGGCGATGCCCCAGCGCTTGGCGAGCTGCGGGAACTCCATCACCGGCGTCCAGCCGCACTGCAGCGACGGCAACCGTGCGTCGTCCTTGATCGGCAGGATGGGCAGGTAGCGCCACAGGCTGTGCTCGGCGCGCCCGAGCGCCTCGCGGGTCAGCTTCTTGGCCTGGCGGTCGTAATCATATTCGACGTCGAGGATGCCGGCGATGCCACACGCGGGACAGGTGTACATCACCTCGTCCTCGCGATAGAGCTTCTGGCATTCGACGCAGCGCAACCCGACGATCTTTTCCATGGCGGGCGAGTATACTCGGGAAATGAAGTCGTTGAAGCTCGCCCTGGTATTGGTCGTTTTCACGGGCTGCGGCGCCAAGCCGCTCGAGCCGACCGATCCGAACGCGCTAATGGGCACGCTGCTCGATCTGGCGGCGTTCTCCGACAAGCGCGTCGGCACCGACGGCGGCCGCATGGCCGGCGAGTACGTGATGGAGCGCATGCGCAAGATCGGGCTCACCGACGTGCACCTGGAGGGGTTCGGGTTCCCGCGCCACGTGCTGGCTTCGTCGTCGCTGAGCGCCACCGTCGACGGCGCGACCCTCACGCCCAAGCAGGACGCCTTCGAGGGCTCGGGCGCCGGCCACGCGGACGCCGACGTGGTGTTCGTCGGCTCGGCGATGGAGGCCGATCTGCTCAACGTGGACCTCACCGGGAAGATCGCGATGGTCGAGCGCAACCCGATGTTCCATCGCTCGGCGCAGTACCAGAACGTCACCGACAAGGGCGCGCTGGCGATGCTGTACCTGTCGCAGGCGCCGCACAACCTGATCCAGATCGGCTCGGTGCGCACCGACGGCTGGACGCCGCTCGGGCCGATCCCGACGGTGACCATCGGCGCGGACGACGGCGCGATCTTGAAGACGGCGGCGCTGGCGGGCAAGCCGGTACACGCGGTGATCGACGTGCAGGCCTCGACGACGCCCGGCACCGGCAACAACGTGATCGGCAGCATCCCCGGCACCGACGCGGGCGGGCAGATCGTGATGGGCGCGCACTACGACACCTGGTTCACCGGCTCGGGCGACAACAGCGGCGGCGTGGCGACGCTGCTCGCGCTGGCCGAGCGGCGCCTCAAGCAGGGCAAGCCGCGCTACACGTTGGTGTTCGTCGCCTATGACGGCGAGGAGGTCGCGCTGTACGGCGGCTACGACTACCTGCGCAAGCACCGCATCGTCACGCCCGATCCGATCCTCGCGGTGCTCAACTTCGAGATCCCCGCCGCCAACAACGCGACGCAGCTCGGGCTGGCGCGCTCCAACCATCCGCCGCTCGACGAGGCGCTGATGGGCGCCGGGCTCGGCTTCATCTACAACTTGTACGTCGGCATGGAGCTGGTGCCGCAGCTCCTCGGCGGCCTGATCCCCACCGACATCCAGGGCATCTACCGCAACGGCGTGCCCACCGCGTCGACGGCGGTGAACTTCGACTACTATCACACCACCGAGGACACGCCGGACAAGGTCGACGTGACCACGTTGGCGCAGGTGGTCGATGGGTTCGATGTGGCGGTGAATTCGCTGCTCCTCGACGACAAGGCCCGCTTCGCCGGGCTCGATCCCAAGCTCTGGAACGCCGTGGCGACCGCGCGGCCGCGCACCGGTAACGACCCGCTCACCATCGACGTGGCGATCACCGACGCGCTGGCCGCACCGCAGGCGGGCGCGGTGCTCGACGCCACGCTCATGGTCGACGACTTCTTTCCCACCGGCAGCGTGCACGGGATGACCGACGGTGCCGGCAAGATGATGCTGACCTTCCCCGCGGACGCCGCAAACGCGGGCGCAGGCAAGCGCTTCCTGCACATCACCGCCGGCCCGACCTATCCGTTCGTCGAGCAGATCCTGGCGATCGATTAGATCCGCGCGCCGGCGAAGGCGAGGATGTCGAGGTCGACGGCGGTGAACGCCGAGTTGTTCGCGGCGTCGTTCTTGTTGAAGTTGTGGAACGCGACCGGAAAGCCCAGCGTGCCGCCGGCGATGCCGTACTTGAGGAAGTGGAACTGCACGCCCACGCCCGGCTCGAGCGTGAAGGCGGTCGACGACAGGTTCAGGTTGATGTTGAGCCCGAGGATCGAGGCGCGCTCGGAGCCGGTGATGTAGTCGAGGCCGATGCCGAAGCGGACAAACGCCGCGCCGATGCCGAAGTTCCACAGCAGGCGCGCGCCGGCGAGCACGCGGAAGCGAAAGAACGAGGTGTCGATGCCGACGCCGCTGGGGCGGAAGGTGCCGTCGTCGGTCTTGACCGGGATGAAGTCGAGCGCGAGCTCGGGCGCGACCGCGAAACGATTGGTGAGCCAGATCTCCGCGCCGCCGCGCAAGGAGAGCTTGAAGGTCGGATCGGCGAAGCGGTTGTAGTTCGAATCACCGACGGGGATCGACACGCCGACCGCCGCATCGAACAGGCCGTTCCACTTGAGCTTGTCGGCGCCGGCCGGGGCAGCGCTCGCGAGCAACATCACCAGCGCGAGCACGCGGCTCATAGGCGCACTCCGATGAAGCCGAGGAACTGCACGTCGGCGGCGAAATACGGGGTGCCGTAGAACCCGATCGGGAAGTCCACCGCGAAGCCGACCACGCCGCGGCGGATGAAGCGGAACTGCATACCGACGCCCGGCTCGACGGCGAGCGCGGCTTCGGAGGCCTTCACGCCGTTGCGCAGCCCGTTGCCCACCAGGTCCACGCCGATCGCCTGGCGGATGAAGAACGCGCCCACGCGGAACCCGAACAAGAGCCGGAGGCCGACCAGGCCGCGGAACCGCACGTCGGCGCTCGAGCGGGTGACCAGCAGCGGCTGCAGATCGGTGTCGATCTCGCCGGCGATGCCGAAGTGCCGCGAAAACCAAAGCTCGCCACCGGTGCGCAGCGACAGCTTGAAGCTCGGCGAGTTGAAGTTGCGCCAGTCCCCGTCGGCGATCGGAACGGTGATGCCGGGCGCGGCGTCGAACAGGAACCGCACGTCGGCGCGCCGCGCCTCCGCCGGTGTCGCCAGTCCGCCGAGCGCGATCAACAGCCCCCCCGCAAGGAGCGTTCGTCCGTTCATGCGTTCGCCTTCTCTTTCACCCCCCGGATGTAACGCCCTGCCGGTGTGTCCTTCATCGGCAGCTGGAACCGCCTGACTCCATCGTATTGAAACAGCGCGTTGGCCACCGCCGGCGCCGTCGGCAACAGGCCGATCTCGCCCACGCCCTTGGCGCCGAACGGTCCCTCCGGCTCGTGCTCTTCGACGAACAGGATCTCCATCTTCGGCATCCACTGCGCGCGCAGCACGCCCACGCCGCGCAGCGTCGGATTCTGGATCACGCCGCCGTCGACCAGCAGCTCCTCGGAGAGCGCGAAGCCGAGCCCCATGTGGATCGAGCCCTCGAGCTGGCCTTCGAGCAGCGTCGGGTTGATCACGCGGCCCACGTCGTGCGCGGCCACCAGCGTCTCGAGTCGTCCCTGCTTGTCCAGGATCGCCAGCTGCGTCGCGTAGCCGAACGACAGGTGCGTGATCGGGTTCTCGACCGGCGCGCCGAGCTTCGAGGTCTTGTCGTAGATGAACTCGCCGAGGTAGGTCTTGCCCACCAGCTTCTCCAGCGGCTGCGTCGCCAGCTCGGCCTTGAGCTTCTCGGCCGCGAACACCACCGCGCGTCCGCCGCACACCGTCGCGCGCGATGCGGTGGTCATGCCCGACTGCACCTGGTCGTCGGTGTCGACGGTGGCGCGGAAGCGGCGCGGGTCGATGCCGGTCACCTCCGAGGCCATCTGGATCAGCACGGTGTACAGGCCCTGGCCCATCTCGGTGTAGCCGTTGGCCAGCGTGATCGTGCCGTCCTTCTCGACGGTGAGCGAGGCGCGACCGATGTCCGGCATGCCGTTGCCGATGCCCACGTTCTTGATCCCGCACGCCAGCCCGACCGCCTTGCCTTGCGCGCGCGCCTCGTCGTAGCGCGGCTTGACCAGCGCGAGCGTCTTCTTCAGGCCGACCGCGTGCAGCTTCTGGCCCGAGCAGAACGTCGAGCCCTCTTGCAGCGCGTTGCGGTTGCGGATCTCCCACGCGTCGAGCCCGAGCTTGACGGCCAGCATGTCGAGCGCGCTCTCGATGGCGAACCCGGACTGGTTGGCGCCGAACCCGCGCATCGCGCCGCACGGCGGGTTGTTGGTGTACACCGCCTGCCCCTCGATGTGCACGTTGTCGACGTCGTAGGCGCCGGTCGCGTGGCCGCACGCGCGCTCGATCACCTTCGAGCCCACCGACGCGTACGCGCCCTTGTCGCCGATCATCTTGGCGCGCACCGCGGTGAGCTTGCCGTCCGCGTCGCAGCCGACCGTGTAGTCCATGGTGATCGGGTGGCGCTTCGGGTGCAGGCGGATCGACTCGACGCGATCGATGGTCAGCTTGACCGCGCGTTTGGTCGCGAGCGCGAGCAGCGCGGTCTGCGCCTGGATCGACAGATCCTCCTTGCCGCCGAACGCGCCGCCGCAGCTGACCAGCGTCACGCGCAGCCGCTCGGCCGGCATGCCGACCGCCGAGGTGAGCTGCCGGTGATCGTCGTAGACGCCCTGTCCCTGCGAGTAGACGTGCAGGCCGGGCGACGCGCTGCCGTCGGCGTCGATCGCGCCGGGTGGCACCGCCAGGCAGCTCTCCGGCTCGAGGAACGCGTGCTCGATCATCTGCGTCTTCCAGGTGCCGCTCACCACGTGCGCCGACGTCTTCAGCGCCGCCTCGACGTCGCCGCGCGACAGCTTCGAGGTGGAGAGCAGGTTGTCGGTGTGCCCGTTTTCTGGATGCAACAGCGGCGCGCCCGGCGCGAGCGCCGCCTCCGGCGTGGTGATCGGCGTGAGCACCTGGTAGTCGACCTCGATCAGCTGCGCCGCGCGGCGCGCCAGCTCGCGCGTATCCGCCGCCACCGCACACAAGATGTCGCCGGTGTAGCGGGTCTCCTCACCGACGGCGACGAAGATCGGCCAGTCGGGATAGATCAGTCCCTGAAAACGCTTGCCCGGCACGTCGGCCGCGCCGATCACCGCGCGCACGCCGGCGAGCGCCAGCGCCTTGGTCGCGTCGATTCCGCGCACGCGCGCGCGCGGATGCGCCGACATCACCACCGCGCCGTGCAGCATGCCCGGCACCGTCATGTCGTCGATGTACTTGCGATCGCCGAGCGCCAGCGCCTCCGCTTCGTACTTGGGCATGCGCGTGCCGACCTGCCCCGACCAGTCCGCCTCGGGAAACGCGCCGCCGCGCAGCACGCTGGCCGCCAGCTCGATCGCGTCGACGATCTTGACGTAGCCGGTGCAGCGGCACAGGTGCGCGCCCAGGCCCTGCGCGATCTCCTGGCGCGTCGGCGACGGCGTCTTGTTGATGATGTGCTTGGCCCGCACCACGATCCCGGGGATGCAGAACCCGCACTGCACGCCGCCGGTGAGCGCGAACGCCTCGGCGAAGATCTTGCGCTCGCGCTCGTCGACGCCCTCGAGCGTGACCACGCTGCGCCCCACCGCCTTCTCGGCGGGAAACGCGCACGCCACCTTGGCCTGCCCGTCGACCAGCACGGTGCAGCAGCCGCACTGACCGGTCGGCGAGCAGCCGTCCTTGGGCGAGGTCACTCCGCACCCTTCGCGGATCAGCTCGAGCAGCGTTCCCCCGTCGTGGACGTCCGCCGTTTTCTCCGCGCCGTTGAGCGTGAACCGAATCGAGGCCATTGGGCGGAACTATACTCGATCGGGTCGATCAGGAGCGCCTCGAAGGATTGATCCTTACCAGACCTCGCGCGCTTCGTGTAGGCTCTGGAATAGATGGGCCAATCGAGCCAGGAACTGTTGGTTCGCGGCGGCACGGTGATCGACGGCACCGGCGCTCCAGCGGCGCGCGCGGACGTCCTCGTGCGCGGCGACATGATCGTCGCCATCGATCGCGACCTGACCAACAACTCGAACACCGCGGTGCTCGAGGCCCACGGCTTGATGGTCGCGCCCGGTTTCATCGACACGCACTCGCACTCCGATCTGCGCATCCTGGCCGATCCCGATCTGCCGATGAAGGTGCGCCAGGGGATCACGCTCGACATCCTCGGCCAGGACGGCATCTCGGTGGCTCCGGTGCGCGACGAGGACGTGGCGCAGGTGCGCAAGCAGCTCGCCGGGCTGCTCGGCGATCCGAACGTGCCGCGCGACTGGCGCACCGTCGCCGACTACCTGGCGGTGCTCGATCGCGGCGCGGCGCTCAACACCGCGTACCTGGTGCCACACGGCGCGGTGCGCGCCTGCTCGATGGGCCTCGACGCGCGCGCGCCGAGCGACAAGGAATTGCGCCGCATGGTGCGCCTGGTCGGCGAAGCCATGGACGAGGGCGCGATCGGTTTGTCGACCGGCCTCATCTATCCGCCGTGCCTGTATGGCGACACCACCGAGCTGGTGTGGCTATGCGAGGAGGTGGCGCGGCGCGACGGCGTGTTCGTGGTGCACATGCGGTCGGAGTCGGATCGCATCCTCGCCGCGCTCGACGAGATGATCGAGGTGGGGCGCCGCTCGGGAGTGCACGTACACATCTCGCACTTCAAGATCGCCGGCCGCGACAACTGGGGGCTCGTCGGTGAGCTGCTCGACAAGGTGGCCAAGGCGCAGGCCGACGGCGTGCGGCTCACCGCCGATCAGTATCCGTACGGCGCCGGCTCGACCATGTTCGGCGCGATCCTGCCGCCGTGGGCGCACGACGGCGGGGTGGACAAGACGCTCGAGCGCCTGGCCTTGCCCGACGAGCGCGCCAAGATGCGCGCGCTGCTCGAAGATCGCGCGCCGTGCGACTGGGACAACTTCTGGAAGTGGACCGGCCCCGAGGGCATCGTGATCAGCGACGTGCCGTCGGGCAAGCGCCCGGAGCTGGTCGGCAAGACGGTCGCCGAGGGCGCCAAGCTGGTGAACCAGGAGCCGATCACCTTCGCGTTCGATCTTTTGGCGTCGGAGCGCATGGGCGTGTCGATGATCAGCTTCTCGCAGGGCGACGAGGTGGTGGACCGCGTGATGAAGGAGCCGTACGTCAACATCTGCACCGACGGGCTGCTCGGCGGCCGGCCGCACCCGCGCGCGTACGGCAGCTTCCCGCGCATCCTCGGCAAGTACGTGCGCGAGCGCAAGCTGCTCACGCTCGAGGAGGCGATCCGCAAGATGACCTCGCAGGCGGCCGACGCCATGCACCTCGTCGATCGCGGCCGCATCGCCATCGGCAACGTCGCGGATCTGGTGTGCTTCGACGCCGCCACCGTCGACGATCAGGCGACCTTCGCCGACCCGATGCGCTTCTCGGTCGGCATCGAGCACGTGATCGTCGCCGGCACGCCGGTCCTCCAGCGCGGCGACCCCACCGGCGCGCGTCCCGGCCGTGTGGTACGCAAGCCTGCGTAGATGCCCGCGCCGACGGTAGAGCTCGACGTGTTCGACGAGCTGGTGCGCCTCCGCCGCGCCGGCGTGCCCTGCGCGTTGGCCACGGTGGTGCGCACCGCCGGGTCGACCCCGCGCAAGTCGGCGGCGCGCATGGTGGTGCTCGCCGACGGCACAATCCGCGGCACGATCGGCGGCGGGCGCATCGAGAAGGAAGTGATCGACGCGACGGTGGCGCTGCTCGCCGAGGGACCGGCCGCGCGCCCCAGGCTCTTGCGCTACCACCTGACGCACGAGCTGGCGATGTGCTGCGGCGGCGAGATGGAGGTGTTCGTCGAGCCGCTGGTCCCCGAGCCGCCGCTGGTGGTGTGCGGCGGCGGGCACGTGGCGCGCGCGCTGGTGCCGCTGGCGCGCTCGGTCGGCTTCGCGCCGATCGTCGTCGACGATCTGGACACGCTGGCCAGCCGCGAGCGCTTCCCCGACGCGGTCGAGCTGGTCGACAGCTTCGACGTGCGCGACTGGAAGGACGTGCCGCTCGACGACAACACCTACGTGGTGATCGTCACGCGCGACCACGCGCAGGATCAGGCGCTGCTCGAGCAGCTGCTGGAGAGCGGGCGCGAGCTGGCCTACCTGGGCCTGATCGGCTCGCGCCGCAAGGTCGAGCTGTTCAAGCAGCGCCTCGAGCACAAGGGCTTTGCGCCGGCGCGCTTCGCCCACCTGAAGGCGCCCATCGGGCTGGACATCGGCGCGCAGACGCCCGAGGAGATCGCGGTCGCGATCGTCGCGGAGCTGATCCAGACGCGCGCCGCGCGTAGGCCTCGCGCCAAGACGCCACTGCCATGACGTGGGCGGTGGTGCTGGCCGCCGGCGCGTCGACGCGCATGGCGGGCGCGGGGCCCAAGGCGCTGCTGCGCGTGCCCGACGGTCGCACGTTCGTGCAGGCGATCGCCGACACCGCGCGCGCTGCGGGCGTCGCCGGCGTGGTGGTGGTGATCGGGCCGCCGCACGCCGAGCTGATCCGCAGCGCGCTGCCGGCCGGGGCGATGACGGCGCTCAATCCGCAACCGGAGCGCGGTATGTTGTCGTCGGTGCAGGCCGGGCTCGCCGCGTTGTCGCCGGATGCCTCGGCGGCGCTGGTCTGGCCCGTCGACATCCCGTCGGTGCAGGCGGCGACGGTGCGTGCGCTCCTGCTGGCGACGCCCGGCCGGGTGGTCTTGCCGCGGCATGCGGAGCGGGGCGGGCATCCGCTGCGCATTCCGGCCGCGCGCTTCGCCGAGGTGCACGCGCTCGATCCCGCGCGCGGGCTCAAGGCCCTGATCGAGGCCAGCCCCGACGACGTGCTGCGGCTGGAGGTCGACGATCCCGGCGTGCTGGTCGACGTGGACACGCCCGCCGATCTAGCTCGCCTCGACAGCCTTCGTTAGCTCTTCGCGCGCAGGCGCGCAGCCTCCGCGCGGGCGGTGGCGACCACCTCGCCGCGCTCGAGCCCGCTGAGCTCGGTGAGCTGCCCGTCGCGCACCAGCAGCCGCCCGTCCACCAGCACGTGCCGCACGTCGCGGCTCTGCGCCGCGTAGACCACCGTCGAAACCGGGTCGGGCGAGGGCGCCACGTGCGGCGCGCCCGGATCGATCACGATCAGATCGGCGCGCTTGCCCGGCTCGATCGATCCGAGCTCCGCTTCCAGCCCGAGCGCCCGTGCGCCGCCCAGCGTGGCCAGCTCGAGCGCCTGCAGCGCGGTCATGCCCGCCGGCCCGACGCGCGGCTTGTGCAACAGCGCGGCCAGGCGCAGCTCGACGAACGCGTCGAGGTTGTTGTTGCACGGCGCACCGTCGGCGCCGAGCGCCACGTGGATGCCCTCCGCGAGCATCTCCGGGATCGGCGCGATGCCCGAGCCCAGCTTGAGGTTCGACGACGGGCAGTGCGTCACGTTGGTGCCCTCGCGCGCGAGCAGGCGCCGCTCCTCGGGCGTCGCGTGCACGCAATGGGCGAGCGTCGCGCGCGGCCCGCCGATCCCCAGCGCCGCGAAGTAGGCGATGTTGTCCGCGCCGCGCTCCTTGCGCACCAGCGCGATCTCCGCCTGCTGCTCCGACGCATGCGTGTGCACCCGCGCGCTCCCGCGCACGCGCGCGCCCACCTCGCGCAACAGCCCGTCGGTGCACGACAGCACGAAGCGCGGCGCGTAGGCGTAGTGCATTCGTCCGGCGAACGTGCCGTCCCAGCGCGCCGACAGCGCGTCGCTCTCGTCGAGCGAGCGGCGCGTCTCCTCGCGCATGCGCGCCGGCACGCCGTCCCCCGCGTCCATCATCGCCTTGCCGGCGGTGGCGCGCAGGCCGGTGCGCCCCAGCGTGTCGAACAGCGTATCGGTCTCGTGCACCGTCCCCATGTCGAGAATCGTGGTGGTGCCGCCGAGGAGCAGCTCGGCCGCCGCCAGCCTCGCGCAGGCGCGCATCGCCCGCTCGTCGAGCGACGCCTCGTACGGCCACACGCGCTCGCGCAGCCACTCGAGCAGGTGCAGATCGTCGGCCGCGCCGCGACACAACGTCTGGCACACGTGCGTGTGCGCCTGGATCAACCCCGGCAGCACCAGGCAGCCGTGCGCCTGCAGCGTCGGCGTGCCGATCGGCATGGTCATCGACCCCACCGCCGCGATTTGGCCGTCCTCGACCAGCACGTCGGCACGTTCCACGCGGCGGGCGCCGTCCATGGTGATGACGGTCCCGCCCTCGATCACCAGCATGTTCATGGGAGGTCTTCGGGCCGGAACGCGCGGGGCAGGAGCGCGGAGAGCGTGGTGTCGACCCGCTCGCCCTTCTCGTTGACCATCACCACGTCCATCTCGCGCGCGAACTCGGCCAGGGTCTGCCGGCACATCCCGCACGGCGCGGCCGGCGGCGAGGTCGAGGTGATCACCGCGACTCCGGTGATCTGCTTGCACCCGTCGAGGATCGCCGCCGCCACCGCGTTGCGCTCGGCGCACAGCGCCAGCCCGTACGACGCGTTCTCGATGTTGGCGCCCAGGTACACCTTGCCGTTGTCGCCGCGCACCGCCGCGCCGACCTGATAACGGGAGTAGGGCGCATAGGCGCGCGTGCGGGCCCGCTTGGCTGCTTCGACCAGCTCGTTCATATCGGCCATCATGCCTCCGGCGGCGCCAGCTTCGCCAATATCCGTGCGAGCAGCCGCTCGAACGAGTCGCGCACGCGCGCGGCGGTCTCGGTGACCTCGGTGTGCGACAGCTTCTGCGAGGTGATGCCCGCCGCCAGGTTGGTGACGCACGAGAGCCCGAGCACGCGCGCGCCCATGTGCATCGCCACGATCGCCTCGGGCACCGTCGACATGCCCACCAGATCCGCGCCGAGCAGGCGCAGCATCTTCACCTCGGCGGGCGTCTCGTACGCCGGGCCCGGCAGCGCCGCGTACACGCCTTCGCGCATCTTGGAGCCCAGCTCCGCGCCCGCCTGTCCGGCGATCACACGCAGCTTCGGATCGTACACTTCGCTCATGTCGGGAAAGCGCGGCCCGATCGACTCGTCGTTCACGCCGCGCAAGGGAGACACCGGCAACAGGTTGAGGTGGTCGCGCAAGATCACGATCTCGCCCGGCGTGAGCGTCGCATCGACCCCGCCCGCGGCGTTGGTCACGATCAGGATCTTGCAGCCGGCGGCGATCAGCACGCGCGCCGGGAACGCCACGCGCTGGATGTCGTGCCCCTCGTAGTAGTGCACGCGACCCTGCATCGCGAGCACCTGCACGGTCGCGCTGTCGCCGCCCTGGCCGTACACCAGGTTGCCCGCGTGTCCCACGATTGTGGATGTCGGAAAGCCCGGGATCTCTTCAAACGGGATCTTGGTGGCGCCGCCCAGCTTGTCGGCGAACGAGCCCAGCCCCGAGCCGAGGATCAACCCCACGGTCGGCCGGGCGTTGGGCACGCGGCGCCGGATCGCGGCCACCGCCCCGTCGAGCTCTTCACGCAACGTCATCTAATGGCCTCCAGGATCAGCGGTCGCGGCGGCGGCGGCTCGGGCCCGATGGTGTACGCGGCGCGCAGCTGCGCGGTCACGTGCGCCACGCCGCCCTCGCGGTTGCCCTGCCGCGGCGCCGAGAACCACGCCACGTCCTCGTTCAACTCGACCTTCTCGCCCACCTTCTTCTTGAGCCAGATCCAGGTGCCCGCGTCGATGCTGTCCTCTTTGCGCAGCCGTCCGGCGCCCAGCGCGATCGCCGACAGGCCGACCTGCTCGGCGTCGATCGCGGTCACGTAGCCCGAGCCGGCGACCACCACGCGCACGGTGTCCTCGGCGAACCAGCCGCGCGTTGAGGCCGGCAGCTCGCCGCCCTGCAACTCGACGCAGCGACGGAAGCGCTGCAGCGCCGAGCCGTCGGCGAGCACGCGCGCGATCTTCTCGCGTCCCTCTTCCACGGAGCGCGCCGCCTTGCCGAGCACCAGCATCTCCGCGCCCAGCGCCAGCGTCAGCTCGACCAGGTCCGGCTCGCCGCGCCCCGACAGCACCTCGATCGACTCCTGCACCTCGACCGCGTTGCCCACCCAACGCCCGAGCGGCTGGCTCATGTCGGTGATCAGCGCCGAGACCCGCTTGCCGGCGCGCTGCCCGATGTCGACCAGCGTGCGCGCCAGCTCGCGGGCGCGCTCGGGCGTCTTCATGAACGCACCCGAGCCGACCTTGACGTCGAGCACCAACCCATCGATCCCCTCGGCCAGCTTCTTGGACATGATCGACGCGGCGATCAGCGGGATGCTCTCGACGGTGCCGGTCACGTCCCGCAACGCGTACAGCTTCTTGTCGGCGGGCGCGAGCCGATCGGTCTGGCCGATCAGCGCCATCCCGCAGTCCTCGAGCACCGCGCGAAATTTCTCCACCGACAGGTCGACCTGGAACCCCGGGATCGACTCGAGCTTGTCGAGCGTGCCNNCCGCCGGTGTGGCCGAGGCCGCGCCCCGAGATCATCGGCACGCTCACGCCGCACGCCGCCACGGCCGGCGCCAGGTGCAGCGAGATCTTGTCGCCCACGCCGCCGGTCGAGTGCTTGTCCACCTTTGCGCCCGGCAGCGACGACAGATCGACCACGTCGCCCGAGTGCAGCATGGCGTCGGTGAGCACGGTCAGCTCGGCGCCGTCCAGCCCGCGAAAGTAGATCGCCATGAGCAGCGCCGCCGCCTGGTAGTCGGGGATCGATCCGTCGGTGTAGCCGCGCACGAACGCGCGCAGGTCGTCGCCCGAAAGCGCCTGCCCGTCGCGCTTTCGGCGGATCAGCTCGACACAGTTCACGTGACGGCCTGGAGGAAGCTGAGCCCGCGCGGGCGCGGCGTGAGGCCGAATCCGTCGGCGATGGTCTGCGCGATGTCGTAGAAGCCGAGCCGCACACCGAGATCGCGCCCGGCCGCCTTCTTGCCGAGCGCCAGGATGGGCACGTACTCGCGCGTGTGATCGGTCCCGCGGTAGGTCGGATCGTTGCCGTGGTCGGCGGTGATCAGCGCCAGATCGCGCGGCCCCAGCTGCTCCTCGAGCCGCGGCAAGAACGCGTCGAACGCCTGCAGCGCGCGGTAGTAGCCCTCGGGATCGCGGCGGTGCCCGTACAACATGTCGAAGTCGACCAGGTTGGTGAAGATCATCCCGCGCTCGACGCGCTCCATCGCCGCCAGCGTGCGCGCGCAGCCGTCGTCGTTGCCTTCGGAGTGCACGTTCTCGGTCACGCCCTGCCCGGCGAAGATGTCCCAGATCTTGCCCACGCCCACCACCGGCAGCTTGGCGTCGACCAGCGCGTCGAGCACGGTCGGCGACGCCGGCGGCATCGAGAAGTCGCGGCGGTTGTAGGTGCGCTTGAACTTGCCCGGCTCGCCGACGAACGGCCGCGCGATCACCCGCGCGATCGGCACCTCGTCGCAGATCTTGCGCGCCGCCTCGGAGATCGCATACAGCTCCGCCAGCGGCACCTTCTCCTCGTGCGCGGCGATCTGAAACACCGAGTCGGCCGAGGTGTAGACGATCACCTTGCCGGTGCGCAGGTGCTCCGCGCCGAGCTCCTCGATGATCTCGGTGCCCGACGCCGGCTTGTTGCCCAGCGTGCCGCGCCCGATCGCCTTCTCGAAGCGATCGATCATGTCCTTGGGAAACCCCTGCGGAAAGGTCGGGAAGCCCTTGTCGACCTGCAGCCCGGTCATCTCCCAATGCCCGGTGGTGGTGTCCTTGCCGTTCGACGCCTCGCGCATCTTGCCGTACGCGCCGCGCGGCGCAGCGACGGGCGGCACGCCCAGGATGGTGGTCAGGTGCCCGAGCCCGAGCCCCTGCAGGTGCGGTAGCGTCATGCCCCCGACCTTGACGCTCATGTTGCCGAGCGTGTCCGAGCCGTCGTCGCCGTAGCGCGCCGCGTCCGGAGCCGCTCCGCATCCGCACGAGTCGAGCACGATCAGGATCACGCGATCGATCGCTGGCTTGGACATCAATATCCCTTCGGCGCGGGCTTCTTCGGATCGGCAGCGCCGATGATCGCCACCGACGCGGACGCGCCAATACGGCTGGCGCCCGCCGCGCGCATCTTCTCGGCGTCTTCGTGGGTGCGCACGCCGCCCGAGGCCTTGACGCCCATCTCGTCGCCGACCAGCCGGCGCATGAGCGCGATGTCCTCGGCGGTCGCGCCGCCCGGCCCGAATCCCGTCGAGGTCTTGACGAACGCCGCACCGGAGATCTTCGACAGCGTGATGCCGATGATCTTTTCTTCCTGCGTCAGCGCGCCGGTCTCGAGGATCACCTTGACCGCCGCGGGGCGCGCCGCCTGCACCACCTTGCGGATGTCGTCTTCGACCAGCGCGTAGTCGCGGCTCTTGAGCGCGCCCAGGTTGATCACCATGTCTATCTCGTCGGCGCCCGCGCGCACCGCCTCGCGCGCCTCGTAGGCCTTGGCGGTCGGCGCCATCGCGCCCAGCGGAAAGCCGACCACCGCGCACACCATCACGCCCGAGCCGTCGAGATACGCGCGCGCGCGCGCCACGTTGGTGGTGTTCACGCACACCGACGCGAAGCAGTACTTGCGCGCCTCTTCGCACAGCTTCTTGACGTCGTCGGCGGTCGCGTCGGCCTTGAGCAGCGTGTGATCGATCATGCTGGCGATGCCCAGGTCGACCTTGCCCACGTCCACGCCAGCGCCCACGCGGCACGCGCCTTCGGCCTTGAGGTTGCGCACCGACCACGGCCGGCGCGACGCGCACATCCCGCACCCGGTGCAGGTCTCGGTCGACGGCGGCTCGGTGCACTCGATCTCGCGCAACGGCCGGTTGTCGATCGGCACCGCGGGCTTGGCAGGTGTCCCCAGCCGCGCCTTGACCCGATCGGCGATCAGCTCCACCAGACGATCCATCTCGGAAGCCATTGAATCGTTACGAATATCAGTCGGTCGCAGAGGCGTCAAGCTGGGCCCCTGCGCGTAGCGCAGGGTGGGTTGCGATGATAAACTATCGGAATTATGGTAGATTATTTTTCGTGAACGTTGCGCTACGCATCGTCCACCAACTAGAAGACAGATGCCCTTGGGAAAGCTCAGCTCCATCACCGACGAACCGCCCAGCCTGCCGCTCCTCCTCGAGCGCTGTAAGACGGGTGAGCGGGCCGCGCTCGGCGAGTTCTATCGCGCCTACCGCGGCGACGTGACCCGCAACCTGCAACGGGTGCTCGGCCCCGGGCGCGGCGATCTCGAGGACGTGCTGCAGGACGTGTTCATCGAGGTGTTCCGCTCGATCGGTCGCTTCCGCGGCGACTCCAAGCTGTCCACCTGGCTGTACCGCGTGTGCGTCAACGTCGCGCTGCAGCGGCTGCGCAAGCGCAAGCGGCTCGCCGAGGTCTCAGACGACGACGTGGCGGAGAGCGCGCCGGGCCGGATCGACTCCCAGACGCCCGAGCGCGGCCTCGACGTGAGCCGCCGCCTGACCGCGGTCTACCGCATCCTCGACGAGCTGGCGCCGAAGAAGCGCGTGGTGTTCATCCTCCACGAGATCGAAGGGCGCGAGCCCAAGGAGATCGCCGCGATCGTCGGCGCGCCGGTGCTGACCGTGCGCACGCGTCTCCACTACGCACGCAAGGAGTTCTACGCGCGCGCCGCCGCCGAGCCCAAGCTCGACGGGGGAGCGTCGTCATGAGCCACGTGCGTGCCGATCGGCTGGCCGAGCTCGCGCGAGGCCGTCTGTCCGAGAGCAAGGCGGCGCAGGCGCAGCAGCACCTGTCGGCCTGCACCCATTGCCGCACGGTGCTCTCGCGCATCGAGTCGGCGCAGGCCGCCATGCGTGAGGTCGTCGACGCGCCGGTGCCCGAGGCTGGTACGGTCCGCACCGAGGCGACCATTCGCTGGATGCGCGTCCGCCCCGAGCCGGCGGTTCGTCCCGCGTTCTGGGCCGCTGCCGCGTTGACCGGCTGCGCCGCCGCGCTGGCCCTGTTCGCCGGCCGCTTCCCGGCCCACGCGCCCAGCTCGCGCGAGGCACCGTCGCTGGCGGTCAAGCCGGCGCCGCGGCCTCCGGTGGCGGCCGACGCCGAGCTCGCCGCGGTGATCACGCTGCTGGGCGGCAAGGTGGAGCTCGTGCGCGACGGCCACGCCGCCCGCCTCGAGATGGGCAGCACGCTCCGGGTGCAGGACAAGCTGACCACCGGCGCGAGCTCGCGGGTCGCAGCGCAGTGGGCGGAAGGCTCGGGCCTGTTGCTGCTCGCCGATGCGCAGCTCAGCTTCGACCGCTTCCAGACGCGCACGCAGCGCCTCGGCCTCGAGCGCGGCGAGGTGGACGTGCGCGTCGGTGCGAAGATCCCCGGCGAGTCGCTCCAGGTGACCACGCCGAGCCACATCGTCACCGTCAAAGGCACCTGGTTCACCGTCGCCGCCGACGGGCCGCGCACCACCGTCGAGGTGCTCGAAGGCACCGTCGAAGTGAGCGAGCTCGACGGCAGCCGCTCGACCCTGCTGCACGCGCCCAGCCGCGCGGTGTTCACGCGCGGGCGCTTCACCTCGGCGGCGCTCGACGTGCGCGAGGCGGCCGCGCTGCGCGCCAAGAGCGAGCTCAACCTCATGTCGTGGACCGGTCCGAGCGCGCTGCTCTCGGTCACCGGCCTGTTGCGCGTCTCGTCGGTGCCCGACGGCACGCTGGCGGTCGACGGCGTCGAGCTGGGCTCCACGCCGCTGCAGGTGCGCCGGCCGTTCGGGCGTCACTACGTCGAGCTGCAGCGCCTGCACTTTCACCCCATCACCCGCTGGGTGACGCTCGACGGCGACGAGCCGGGCGAGCTGCGCGTGGCCTTCAACCGGGTGAGCGACGTGCCGCCGCCCGAGGAGCCGCCGTCGCTCGAGTCGGTCATGCTCGAGCGCAAGGGCGTCATCCGCACCTGCTACGAGCGCAGCCTCAAGCGCGACGATCACCTGACCGGCACGGTCTCCTTGCGCCTGCGCATCGGCGCGCACGGCGCGGTCACGCAGACCGCGATCGAAGACTCGACCATGCCCGACCCGCAGGTCGGCGAGTGCCTGCAGCACGAAGCCGCCCGCTGGACCTTCTCGCGCGGCAAGAACGTCACCGTCATCTACCCGTTCGAATTCAAGCCCGAGTAGCCGCGCGCTTCAGTCTTCGCGCCCCTTGGCCAGGTTCTCGAACCGCGTATAGGTCTTGAGGAACGCCAGCCGCACCGTATCGGTGGGCCCATTGCGCTGCTTGCCGATGATGATCTCGGCAATGCCCTTGTCCTCTTCCTTGCACTCGTCCTTCGAGTAGACCTCGTCGCGATAGATGAAACAGATCACGTCGGCGTCCTGCTCGATGGCGCCCGACTCGCGCAGGTCGGCCATCTTCGGCCGTTTGTCCTCGCGGGTCTCGAGTCCGCGGTTGAGCTGCGAGAGCGCCACCACCGGCACCTTGAGCTCCTTGGCGAGCGCCTTGAGCCCGCGGCTGATCTCGGAGATCTCGCGCTGCCGGTTGTCTTCCTTCGACGGACGCCCCGCGATCAGCTGCAGGTAGTCGATCACCACCATGCCCAGCTGTTCTTCCGTCGGGCCCTTCGACGGCGGGAAGATGCGCGGGTCCATGCGCCAGCGACGGCACTTGGCGCGGATCTCGAGCAGGGTGGGCGATCCCGAGTCGTCGATGTAGATGGGCGCCTCGGAGATGTCCGAGGCCGCCTTGGTGATCAGCACCCAGTCGCGCTGGTCGAGCATGCCGCGGCGCAGCTTCGACGAATCGACGCGCGCCTGCGAGCACAACAGCCGCTCGCCGAGCGACACCTTCGACATCTCCAGCGAGAACACCAGCGCCGGGATGCCGAACCCCACCGCCGCGTTTTGCACCGCGTTCATCACGAACGAGGTCTTTCCCATCGAAGGCCGCGCGGCGATGATCACCAGATCGCCCGGCTGCAGCCCCGCGGTGAGCTCGTCGAACCCGTGGAAGCTCGTCGGCACGCCGGTGATCGCCTGCTTCTTCTCGTAGCGCCGTCCGAGCGCCTGGATGGTCTGTCGCAAGATCGGCTTGAGCGGCTCGAAGGTCGACTTCTGCGAGCGCTGCGCGATCTCGAAGATCTCGTGCTCGGCCGCGTCGATGAACTCGTCGACGTCGCCGTACTCGCCGTACCCCTGCGCCGCGATCGACGAGCACGCCTGCACCAGCCGGCGCGCGGTCGCCTTGCCGCGCACGATGCGCGCGTGATACTCGATGTTCTCGACGGTGACCACCTTCGACTGCAGCTCGATGAGGTAGTCGGGCCCGTTGAACGCGCGCAGCTTTTCGAGCGTCTCGAGCGACTTCATCTGCTCGACCACGGTGAGAAAGTCGATCGGCTTGGAGACCCGCTCGAGCTCGAGCATCGCTTCGAAGATGCAGCGCAGCGCCGGGTGGTGGAAGTCGTCGGGCTGCAGGAACTCGGCGACCCGGTTGAAGCTGGTGGGGTGCAACAGGATGCCGCCGACCACCGATTCCTCGGCTTCCTGGCTATGCGGCAGGACGGGGTGGCGGCTGGTCCCAGGCGATTCGTGCGTCGTTACCATCACGGCGCACGCTACACCTCGCGTGTGACACAAGAGAAGCTTGAAAAATCTGGAGGGAGCGAAATCGAGAATTACGCGGACTTGGGAACGACGACGACCTTGACCTTGCCGACCACGCCGTTGCCGAGCTTCACTTCGACGGTGTGGTAGCCGATGGTCTTGATCGGCTCCGCCATGACGATCTTGCGATGGTCGACGGTGATGCCCTTGTCGTGCAGCGAGTCGGTGATGTCGCGCGAGGTGACCGAGCCGAACAGCTTGTTCTCCTCGCCCACCTGACGCTCGATCTGCACCTCGACCGCGCCCAGCCGGTCCGCCTGCGCCTGCGCGTCCTTGGACAGCTTGGCGGTGCGCGCCGCGATCAGCTTCTTCTGGTGCTCGACCTCTTTGACGTTGCCCTCGGTGGCGATCATCGCCAGCCCCTGCGGGAGCAGGAAGTTGCGGCCGTAGCCCGGCTTGACCTTCACCAGGTCGCCCGACTTGCCGAGGTTGTGCACGTCTTCCTTCAAGATGACTTGCATCATGGTGGGCCTACTTTCCGGTCACGGTGAAGGGCATCAGCGCGATCATGCGCGCGCGCTTGATGGCCACGCCCACCTTGCGCTGATGCTTGGCGCAGTTCCCCGAAATCCGGCGCGGGATGATCTTGCCGCGGTCGGTGATGAAATACTTCAGGGTCTGCGGATCCTTGTAGTCGATGCCGACGTTCTTGTCCGCGCAGAAGCGGCACACCTTGCGACGGGCGAAGCCGCGCTTGCGCGCCTGCTTGGCCTTGTCCTTGTCCTTGTCGGCCTTCTTCCCGCGCTCGCGCGGGGCGTACGTTTCCATGCTCATGGCTTAGTCCTTGTCCTTGAGAACGGGGATCTCCACATCGTCGAGGGCGGGCAGGAAGTCGTCTTCCATGTCCATGTCCTCTTCGTCGAAGCGCGGCATGGTCGCCGCACCGGTCACGAGCGCCTCTTCATCCGGCACGGTGGTGGCTGCCTTGTTGAAGGTCTCCTCGTCGACCGCTTGCGGGCGCGCCGCCGGATCGATGTCCTCGTCGACCTTGACCGTGTAGTAACGGATGACGCTGTCGAGCATGCGCAGGTTGCGCTCGATCTCTTCGACCACGCCCGAGGTGCCGAGGTACTGCCAGTAGAGGTAGATGCCCTTGAGCTGCTTCTTGACCTCGTAGGCGAGCTTGCGCTTGCCCCAGTTGTCGAGCTTGAGCAGCTTGCCGCCGGACTGGTCGATCACGCCGCGAACGCGGGTGTTGACCAGCTGGATGCCGTCCTGGTTGGTGTCCGGGCGCAGGATGAAGATCGTTTCGAACTCCCGCTGCGTGCCCGGCTCGTCTCTCATCGATAGAGCCATGTTCTTTTCGTCCCTTCCTCGTGGGTTTGCCCCGCAACTCGTGCGGAGCGAGGTTACTTATCGGTATTCACTTGATTCATCGCCGCGGTGACGCCCTTTTTCAAGATCAGCTCCACCGCGTCGGCCGCTCCACCGATGAGGAGCGGCGCTTCTTGTTGCTCACCTTTTGAAAAGCCCCCGAGCACGTGCCCGGTGACCTTTTCTTTTCCGCCTGAGGGTTTTCCGACCCCGCAGCGCACCCGGAGATAATCCGCTCCGAGCTGCTCTGACAGGGACCGAAGCCCGTTGTGACCGCCGTGCCCGCCGCCTGATTTCACCCTGAGCCGTCCGAAGTCGAGGTCGATCTCGTCGTGGACCACCACGATCTGCTTCGCCTCTACCTTATAGAAGGCCGCCGTGGTTCGTGTGGGCGGCCCGGACAGGTTCATGTACTGCAGCGGCTTGAACAAGACGGTCTGATCTGTTTGTGCGACCTCTCCTCCGAACTTTGATTTCCAGGAGCGCACGGACCAGCGACGAGACAGCTCGTCGAGGACCATGAACCCGATGTTGTGTCGTGTGTGCGCGTATTCGGACCCGGGATTCCCCAGGCCAACGATCAGCCACACTGCTTATTTCTTCTTGTCGCCCTTGGCCGGAGCCGCGCCAGGCTTGCCGCCCGCCGCAGCCGGAGCCGCCGCTCCCTCTTTGCCGGCCGCCGCTGGAGCCGCCGCTGCGCCTTCCTTGCCAGGCACCGCCGCTGCCGCCGCGCCTTCCGCGACCGCACCCTCGGCAACCACCGGGGTCTCGACCTTCTCCGCCTTCGGCGCCGTGACCGAGCACACCGACGTGCCGCCTTCGATGAGCGCGCGCACGCCTTCGCCGAGCTTGAGGTCGCGCACGTGAATCGCGTCGCCCATGTTCAGGTTGGTGACGTCGACCTCGAGCTTGACCGGGATCTTGTCCGGCAGCGCCATGACCGAAAGGTTGCGAATGACCTGGTGCAGGATGCCGCCCAGCTTGACGCCCTCGGGCTTGCCGGTGAGGACGATCGGGATGGTGGCGTGCACTTCCTTGTCGAGCGACACGCGGATGAAGTCGGCGTGGGTCAGCTGCCCGCGCAGCAGATCCTTCTGGACCTCGCGCACCATGACCGTGAGCTCCTGATCACCACCCGGCGCGCCGGTCACGGTCATCTTGATCACGGTGTTGGTCTTCTTGATGGGATCGAGCGAGCGCACCAGCAGCGTCGGGTCGACCGTCAGGGTCATCGGCTCGGCGCCCTGCCCGTAGCAGACGGCCGGGATCTTGCCCGTCGCCCGCAGGCGGCGGACCAACGACTTCCGGGTTCCTTCACGATACTCGACGCTGAGCTTTCCGACTTCCATGACACTCTTCCTTGGTTAGATGAACAGGCTACTGATGGAATCGCCGTGATGAATGCGCTTGATCGCTTCGCCGAGCAGGCGGGCGACGGTCAATTGCTTGATCTTGGAGCACGCCTTGGCCTCGGGGCGCAGCGGGATGGTGTCGGTCACGATCACCTCCTTGAGCGGCGACTCCTCGATGCGCTTGATGGCCGGGCCGGAGAACACCGCGTGGGTGGCGCACGCGCTCACCGTCCGCGCCCCCGCCTCCATCAACGCGCGCGCGGCGTTGGTCAGCGTGCCGGCGGTGTCGATCATGTCGTCGACCACGATCGCGTCCTTGCCCTTGACGTCGCCGATGATGTTCATGACTTCGGAAACGTTGGACTTCTCGCGGCGCTTGTCGATGATCGCCAGGGTCGCGTTGAGCCGCTTGGAGTAGGCGCGCGCGCGCTCCACGCCGCCCGCGTCGGGTGACACGAACACCGAGTCCTTGCCGTGTCCCTGGCGCAGGTACTCGATCATCACCGGCATCGAGAACAGGTGGTCGACGGGGATGTCGAAGAAGCCCTGGATCTGCCCCGCGTGCAGGTCGACGGTGACCACGCGATCCGCGCCCGCCGCCGTGACCAGGTCGGCCACCAGCTTCGCCGTGATCGGCGTGCGGGGTTTCACCTTCCGGTCCTGCCGCGCGTACCCGAAGTAGGGCACGATGGCGATGATCGATCCGGCCGACGCCCGCTTGAGCGCGTCGATGGTCACCAGCAGCTCCATCAGGTGCTGGTTCACCGGCGCGCAGGTCGGTTGCACGATGAAGCAGTTGACCCCGCGAACGTTCTCACCGATCTCGACGAAGATCTCGCCGTCGGAGAAGGTGGTGACCTCCAACGCGCCCGGCCGCACCTCGACGGTCTTGCAGATCTGCTCCGCAAGATCGCGATTCGCGTTTCCCGAGAAGATGGTGAGCGCCTTGATCATCAACCGTCCTTTTACATCTGGGTTGGGGCGGTAGGATTCGAACCTACGGATGCGGGAACCAAAATCCCGTGACTTACCGCTTGTCGACGCCCCAGTGAAACCGCCTAAACTACCCAGAAGGCCGGTGGATCTAGCACCCCCCTTCCCAGGTTGTCAAGCCTCGCCCATAGAATATGGAAGCGGCCCTTACGAAGACTCAAACTAGTGTAAAATGACAGTTTCATGAAGCGGTGTCCGGCGTGTGCGTCGGCCTGCCTGGTAAGCCATCGCCATTGCCCCGCCTGCGGCGCGGACGTGAGCCAGGCCCAGGTGGCCGTGGGGGATCCCTTCTTGGGGACCACCCTGGCCGGCAAGTACCAGCTCAACGAGCTGATCGGCACCGGGGCGATGGGGCGCGTCTACCGGGCCGACCACCTGTCGCTCGACGCGCAGGTGGCGGTCAAGCTGCTCAACCCCGAGATCGCCGCCGACCAGCCGACCGCCAAGCGCTTCCAGACCGAGGCGCGCGCGGCCAGCCGGCTGCGTCACCCAAACACCATCCAGATCATCGACTTCGGCCAGTCGGAGTCGGGCGCGCTGTACATCGTGATGGAGCTGCTGCGAGGGCGAACCCTGGCGCGCATCATCGAGGAGAACGCCGGGCTGAGCGTGCGGCGCATCGTCGAGCTGCTCGGTCAGGCGCTCTCGGCCCTCGACGAGGCGCACGCGGCCGGCGTGGTGCACCGCGACTTCAAGCCCGAGAACATCTTCGTCGAGATGCTGCGCACCGGAAAAGAGCACGTCAAGGTGCTCGACTTCGGCATCGCCAAGCTGCGCGGCGAGGCCGATCCCAACTTGACCTCGCGCGGCGCGGTGTGCGGCACGCCCGAGTACATGAGCCCCGAGCAGATCCGCGGCGAGGAGCTGGACGCGCGCTCCGACGTGTACGCGGCGGGCATCATCTTGTACGAGGCGCTGTGCGGGGTGCGGCCGTTCGAGACGCGCGGGCCGGCGATCGAGATCCTCACCGCGCATCTGCAGCAGCAGCCCGAGCCGCCGCACGTGCGCCGCCCGGACCTGGACATTCCGCGCGCCATCGAGCTGGTGTGCATGAAGGCGCTGGCGAAGAACCGCGAGCAGCGCTATCGCTCGGCGGCTGAGCTGAAGGCAGCGATCGAGATCGCCGCGCGCGGCCTGTCGGGCGAGCACTGCGCGCAGTGCGGCTCTCCGTTGCCGGCGACCGCGCGCTTCTGCCACGAGTGCGGCGCGGTGCTGCGCGCGACGACGTCGTTCGCGGCCGCGCGCGACAGCGTGCTCGGGCCGGCGCACGCCGACGCGGACGGGGGCTCGCCGAAGCAATCGCAGCAGAAGCCGCTGCCGCAGGCGCCGTTGCCGCTGGTCGGCCGCGAGTCGGTCCTCGATCGACTCGAGGGGCTCGATCGCGAGTCGCTGCTGATCGTCGGCGAGGCGGGCATCGGCAAGTCGGCGGTGGCCGACGCCTGGGCCAAGCGCGAAGAGGCGCGCTTCCGGCGCGTGGTGGCGGTCGGGCCCGACCCGTCGGGGGCGCAGCTTCCGCTCTATCCGATCCGCCGCCTGCTCGGACAGATCCTCGAGCTCGGCGAGCGGCCGATGGCCGACAAGATCGAAAAGGCGCTGGCGGAAAATCCGGCGGATCGCACCGGCATCCTCGAGCTGTTCGGGTTCGGCGGGGCGGCCTCGGCGCTGCCGCTCGACGTGCGCAGGAGGGAGTGCGTGGCGGCGGTGCTCGGCACGCTGCGCCGCAGCGTGGCCAGCGTGGTGTTCGAGGACGTGCATCTGTACGACGGGCCGTCGCGCAAGATCCTGGCGCAGTTGATCGCCGTGCCCGGTGAGTGCACGGTGCTGGCCACCGCCGAGCATCCCGAAGCGGTCGCCGTCGAAGTGGAGGTGCTGCGCCTCGGCCCCCTCGACGCGATCGCGTTCGACGAGCTGGTGCGGCTCGGGCTGCCGCCCGGCATGGCGGAGATGACCGGTGGCTCGCCGTTCGCGCTCACCGAGTGGCTGCGCGGCCGTCACGAGAGCGCGCGCGATTCGACGGTGGAGGCGCGGCTCGAGGTGCTGCCCGAGGCGGCGCGCGCGCTGCTCGAGGTGGCGGCGGTGTCGGGGCAGGACGTGCCGCCGCAGCTCCTGGCGCAGATCGTCGGCGTGCCCGAGCCGGGCCGCGCGATCGCCGAGCTCACCCTGCGCGGCTGGCTCAAGGCGGCCAACCTGCAGCACGGCGGGCGTGCCGGGCTCGAGATCTCGTCGCCGACGCTGCGGCGCAGGATCTATGAGGGATTGGCCACCGAGCGGCGTAAGATTCTCCATGTGGCGCTGGCCAAGCACCTGCACGAGCGCGGCGAGGACCCGATCGTGGTCGCGCACCACGCGCACCTGACCGGCGGCGCGCCGTCGGTGATGCTGGAGCGTGCGGGCGACGCGGCGCGCGACGTGTTCGACGACGACGCCTCGGCGCGCTGGTACCGCTCGGCGCTCGATCGCGGGCGGCACGCGCTCGCCGAGGGGCGCGGCGACGAGGGACGGCAGATCCGCATCGCGCTCAAGCTGGGGTTGGTGCAGCGCTACCGCGGCGACGTGCTGCAGTCCGAGCGCGTGCTGCGCGAGGCGCTCGAGCTGTCGCACAAGCGCGGCGATCGCTGGGCCGAGGTGCAGGCGCGACGCGGTCTGGCGCGCCTCGCGTCGAGCTGGGAGCAGCTCGAGACCGCGCGCTCGCATCTGGTCGAGGCGGTGGGCGCGGCGCTCGGCGGCGGCGATCCGGGCATGATCGCCGAGCTGTACCTCGATCTCGCCGACGTCCTCGTCAGGCTCTCCGACTACGACGGGGCCGAGCGCGAGCTGTGGGAAGGCATGATGCTGTGCACCGGCGGCGACGGGCCGGAGCAGAACACCGGCCCCGATCAGCTGTGGCGCATGCTGCTCATGCTCGGCGAGCTGGCGCGCCGGGCCGGGCGGCTCGACCAGGCGCGCTCCTACGGCCTGCAGGGGCTCAAGCACGCCGATCGCGCCGGCGGTCCGCTAGCGCGCGCCCGATCGCACGCGTTCCTCGGCGCCGTGCACCACGCGCTCGGCCGGTTGCAGCACGCCGCCGAGCACCGTCGCTCGGCCGCTGACGAGATGCGCCGCGTCGGTGACCGCCGCTCGACGGCGGAGTTGCTGCTCGTGCTCGCCGATCCGCAGGCGGTCTCCGCCGTCGATGCGCGCGCCTGGCTCAAGGAGGCCGACGCGCTGTCGAACCAGATCGGCTGGCAAGAGGGAGTGCAACGCTCGCGAGCGGCGCTGGCGCAACTGCCATGAGTCCTTCGACGGTGTTCAGGATGATTGGGGCGCTCGCGGTGGTGTTGGTCGCCGGGTGCCGCTTCGGGGTCGAGCCGCTGTTCGTCGACGACGGGGGCGCGCCCTTCGACGCGGCGGTCGACAATTCCGTGCCGCTCGACGCCGACGAGCTCGATCTGTTGACCCACATCCCCGACGGCTACACCCTGCCCGACGGCCTGCAGCCGGGAGAGCGGGGCTATCCGTGCACGCTCGCCAGCCAGTGCGGCAACGGGCTGTGCGTGGACGAATTCTGCTGCGACGATCTGTGCGACCAGACCGACCCGGCGCACCTGTGCATGGCGTGCAACGTGCCCGGCTTCGAAGGCCACTGCGTGACCGTGCTCGAGGGCACCGATCCGCGCGGGCAGTGCGCCCAGGATCCGGCGGCGAGCTGCGGCCAGGACGGCACCTGCGACGGCAACGGCGCCTGTCGCGAGTATGCGGCGGGCTCGGAGTGCGCCGGACCGTCGTGCGCCAACGGGTTGGTCACCTACGCGCGCGCCTGCGACGGGCTCGGCGGCTGCTTGCCGGCGCCCGGGCCGGTCTCGTGTTACCCGTACACGTGCGCCAGCGCCACCGACTGCGCGGCCACCTGCTCGACGGGCGCCGAGTGCGCCGCCAACGTGACGTGCATGCCCAACGGCGGCTGCGGCAAGCGCGCGGCCGGTCAGCCGTGCGCGATGGGCGTGGAGTGCCAGTCGACCTTCTGCGCGCAGGGCGTGTGCTGCGGCAGCGACTGCACCGCCAAGTGCTTCGCCTGCAACCTGCCGGGCACGACCGGGTTGTGCGCGGCGGTGCCGTCGGGACTCGACCCGCTCGATCAGTGTATGGCGAAGTCGCGCGCCACCTGCGACACCGACGGGCAGTGCGACGGCCTCGGCGGTTGCCGCTTGTGGGCGGCGGGCACCACGTGCGTCGCGCCGTCGTGCGACGGCGACCAGGTCGACTCGGCGCGCACCTGCGACGGGCTCGGCAAGTGCCTCGACGCGCGTACGACCTCGTGCGGCGCGTACACCTGCAATCCGACGTCCGGCACGTGCTACACGCAGCCGTGCAGCAACAACAATCAGTGCGCCAAAGGGAAGATGTGCAAGCCTCCAAACGGTAAGTGCATGTGACGACCGGCGCCCAGCACCTCCTTGCTGAGGGAGCGGGCGGCGCATACATTGTGGTGAGCCGGAGGAGATCCTGAAATGTGCGGAATCGTTGGTTACGTGGGTGAGAAGCAGTGCACGCCGATCTTGATCGAGGGACTGCGGCGCCTCGAGTATCGCGGCTATGACTCGGCGGGCGTGGCGGTGCTGGATCCCATTAAAGAGGGGCTGGCGGTCGCGCGCCCAATAGCGAAAATTGTCCGCTGCCGCGGCAAGCTGGCGAACCTGGAGAACCTGTTGCGCGAGCAGCCGCCTGTGGGGCGCATCGGCATCGGGCACACCCGCTGGGCGACGCACGGGCGGCCGTCGGACGAGAACGCGCATCCGCACAAGTCGGGACAAGTCTCGGTGGTGCACAACGGGATCATCGAGAACCACGCGGCGCTGCGCGAAGGGCTGCGCGCCAAGGGGCGCACGTTCTCGTCGGAGACAGACACCGAGATCATTGCCCACCTGGTCGACGAGGAGCTCAAGATCGACAAGCAGATCACGCTGCGCGAGGCGGTGCGGCGCTCGCTCAAGCAGGTGCACGGCGCGTACGCGATCGTCGTGCTGGCCGACAGCCAGCCCGACACGATCATCGCCGCCAAGAACGCCTCGCCGCTGGTGGTGGGTATGGGCGACGGCGAGAACTTCGTCGCCTCCGACGTGCCGGCGATCCTGGCGCACACCAAGCGGATGTTGTTCCTCGAGGAGGGCGAGATCGCGGACATCCGCAAGGGCTCGGTGGAGGTGACCGATCTCGAGGGACGCAAGGTCGAGCGCGCGCCCAAGGAGATCACCTGGAGCTCCGTCTCGGCGGAGAAGGACGGCTACAAGCACTTCATGCTCAAGGAGATCCACGAGCAGGCGCGCGCGGTCACCGACACGCTGCGCGGGCGGCTCTCGGTGGAGCAGAGCGACGCGTTCCTCGACGGGCTCGACCTGAACGTGAAGGAGCTGAAGAAGATCACCATCATCGCCTGCGGCACCTCGTGGCACTCCGCGCTGGTGGGCAAGTTCCTCATCGAAGGGCTGGCGCGGATCCCGGTCGAGGTCGACCTGGCGTCGGAGTATCGCTATCGCGATCCGATCATCGGCAAGGGCGACGTCCTCTTGGCGATCTCGCAGTCGGGCGAGACTGCCGACACGCTCGCCGCGGTCAAGGAGGCCAAGACCCGCGGGGCGCGCTGTCTGTGCATCTCCAACGTGGTCGACTCGTCGATCCCGCGCGTCTCGGACGGCTCGATCTACACGCACGCCGGGCCGGAGATCGGCGTGGCCTCGACCAAGGCGTTCACCACCCAGATGGCGGCGCTGGTGCTCTTGGCGATCCACCTCGGGCGGCGCACGGGAACGCTCAAGCCGGAGGTGGCGAGCAAGCTGATCGAGGAGCTCCTCGCGATCCCGCACAAGATGACCGACGTGGTCGGGCTGGCGCCGCAGATCCAGGTGATCGCGCGGCGCTATGGGAACGCGCGCGACTTCCTGTTCCTCGGGCGCGGCAACAACTACCCGATCGCGCTCGAGGGCGC
>PNAM01000085.1 GCA_003170275.1 Myxococcales bacterium | reverse complement strand
CCCGCCCCTCTCGGCAAATCCGGAACCCGCGTGCCCGCACTTCCCGGGCGCCCCGCTTCCCCACCCTCCCGTCCATAGCCACCACCCGCTACCGCCACCCCTACCGCAACCGCCGCCGCCGCAACTGCCTCCCCAAAAACACCACCAGCACCAACCCTCCCGCCGCGAGCGGCCACCGTCCCCCCACCGTGTCGATGATGTGCCCGCCGAGCGACGACTTCACCAGCCGGTCGTCCACCAGCGGCGGCGGCTGCAGCAGCACCACCGGCGGCCCTTCGCCCGCACGCAGATGCACCACTTCGATCGGCGGCTGCCCGCGCTCGATCCGCACCGCCGCGACCTCGACGTCGTCGCCCGAGACGCGCACGCGCAGGTAGTGATGCTCGGCCGAGTACACGCGGCGCGCGTCGACGTCGTAGGGCGCACAGCTCTGACGCTCCTCGTACACGGCCGCGCCGCCGCCGCCCGTCACGAAGTAACGGATGCCGTTGCGCTCGAGGCGCTCGTAACAATGATCGTGGCCGGCGAACACCGCGCGCACCTGGTAGTGCTCGAACAGCGCGACCCAGTCCTTCTGCAGCACCGCGGCGCCGCAGTGACCGCCCGTCGATAGCGGCGGCTGGTGCACGAACACGAACACGTGGCGCGCGTGCTCGCGCTGCGCGGCCTCGAGCGTCTCGGTCAGCCATGCCGTCTGCTCGTCGAACTGGCCGTTACCGTCCATCACCACCATGCGCACCGCCGCGCCCCAGCGAAAGCTGTAGTAGCGACGCTCGCGGCCGCCGTCGGGCGGCGCGAAGTAGCGGCGCACGTGCTCGCCGTTCGGGTCGCGGTACAGCTCGTGGTTGCCGACCACCAGGTACACCGGCACGCTCTTCAGCAGCGCCGCCTCGTGCGCGAAGAACAGCGGCCAGGACTGGTCGTCGTCGCCGGTGGGCACCAGATCGCCGGTGTGCAGCGCCAGCTCCGGCGCCTCGGCCAGCACGTCGGCGGCGACCTCCGTCTCCAGCTGGTTGCCGTTGCGCGTGTCGCCGTAGACCACGAACGTGAAGGGTCGCGCCGCGTCGGGCGCAGTGCCCAGCTCCGCCGCCGCGCGCTCCTCGCCGTCGATCAAGACCCGATAGCGATAGCGGGTGCCCGGCTTGAGCCCGATGAGCCGCGCCTCGTGGTGCGTGCCGCGCGTGATCACGGTCTGACCGTCCGCCACTACCTTGCCGTCGGTGGGGAGGTCGGTCTCGTAGGCGACGAGGAACCCGTCCGCGCGCACGTCCTGCACGTACGGGCCGAGGCTGAGCCGCGTCGCGCCCGCCACGCCGCCGGCCAGGAGCAGCCCGGCTACCACCACTGCCCGCATGGCTAGCGTGCGCGCCGCGTCGCGATCGCCAGGCGGCGCAACCCGGCCGCCTTGGCCAACTCCATCACCGCCACCACGCGTCCGTGGTGCGTCGCCTCGTCGGCCTGCACGATCACCTGCGTCTCGGCGTCGCGCCCCTTGGCGTCTTCGAAGATCTTTTGCAGCGAGTCGGCGCTCACCTCTTTGCCGTCGACCACCATCTTACCGTCGGTGGTGATGGCGACGGTGATGTCGCGCGCGTTGGTGGAGATCTCCTTGGTGGCGCCGCGCGGCAGGTTCACCTTGACGCCGGCGCGCGCGCCCGAGTCGGCCGCCATCACCGACGAGGTCACCATGAAGATGATCAGCAGCACCAGGAAGATGTCGGTGAGCGGCGTGATGTTGATGTCGGCGAAGATCCCGTCGTCGCTGGTGCCGTCGTCCGACCTGGGGCCGCCCATCGACATCGGCTAGGCCTCGGCCGGCGCCGCGCTGGCGGTGGCGCTCGCGGCGGGGAGCGGTTCGGCCTTCTGCTCGCGCAGCAGCTCGACGAACTCCTCGGCCATCAGCTTGAGCTCGAGGTTGGTCTTTCCCAGCCGCGCCATGAAGTAGTTGTAGATGACCACTGCCTCGATGGCGACCAGGATTCCGGCGGCGGTCGTCACCAACGCCTCGGCGATGCCGGGACCGACCACGTCGATGCCCGCGGCGTGGGTCACGCCGATCTGCTCGAACGCGCGCAGGATGCCCCACACCGTGCCGAACAGCCCGATGAACGGCGCGGTCGCGCCGATCGTGCCCAGCGACCATAGCTGCCCCTTCAACGTCAGCGCGATCCGCTGGCGCTCGCGATCCACCGCCGCTTCCAGCGCGTTGGTGCTCGATCGGCCGTGCCGCTCGAAGCCGACCAGGAAGAACTCCGCCGCCAGCGACGTCGACCGCTCACACGCGGTGCGCGCCTCCGCCAGCGCGCCCCGGTACAAGCAGCGCTTGACCGACTCCGCCAACGTGCGCGCGCGATCGAGGAATCGCCACAGCGCGGCCAGCCGCTCCACCGCGATCGCGAGCACCAGGATCGAGCAGACCAGGATCACCACCAGCGTCACGCCGCCGGCCTTGATCGTCTCCACGAATCCGTGAATGCCCATCTGTCGATCTATAGCCGCCGGAGGGCCGCTCTGCAACTCAGGGACACAAGCCGGTCGCGCTGGTGTCGATGCAGCCGGTCGGGCAGCAGGTCAGTCCGGGCGTGCACGGGGCGCCGGTTGCGAGGCAGATGACGCCGACCATGCCCGCATCGTCGAGCGGGATCACGTTGATCCCTTGGTCGTCCATAGAGGTGAGATCGACCGAGCCGGACAGGTCCTGTGCCGTCGCCGAATCGAGCTGCATCGCGGCGTCGATCGGCGACATCGCGCCGTCGGGGTTGTCTCCGGCATCGTCGCCGCAACTGCTAGCGCAGATGCATAGGCACGCCGCCGCCAACCAGCCACGCATGTCAGAACGTCTGGGGCAATTGAATGTACGCGCCAGGCGTGGAGGCGCTGTTCGTCGCCGCGCTATAGTAGATGTTGCCGGTGGTCATTCCAAAGTCGAAGACTACCGATGAGTCGACGCTCGTGGTCATCAAGCCCGAGGTGAGCCGGAACGGCGTGTGGGCAGCGAGGGAAGCACCCGGAGTGATCCTGTTCATGTAGCCGCCGCCGTCGCCGATGTAGACATCGTTGTTGCCCGGATACTGGCTGGGGCTGGAACGCGGATAGCTCGCGTCGACGCCCATTTGCAGCGCCAGGACATTGCTGGCACCGCCGCACGTACCTACGCCGCCCGCGGCGGAGTAGGCGCAGCGAATGAGGGAGTTGTTCTTGCCAAAATATGTGGCGGTCGACGTGTTCGGGTCGACGAGCGGACTCGATTGGAATCGCGTGCCAGTCGCAACGCCCGTAATCGCCGTAAAGGTCGGCGCCACGCAGCTTCCTAGGAGGGGACAATTCACCGCATTGTTGAGCGTCCAGTACCCGTTGTCCTGTGGGATGATCATCCGGCCGTTTGTGACGTCGAGGTATGGCGTCGCCCAAAGCTGATTCTTCGCGCCGGCGCCGAAGGCCCAATTATTTAGAACCGTCGGGGTGCCGCTGCCCGTCCCGACGTTGACGACGCGGAAGTGACCGCCGTCGTCGCCCACGTACAGGATGCCGTTGTAGACCAACGGTGTAGAGTGGATTGCGCTGCCGGTACCGAAGGACCAGAGATTCCCGGACGGGACTGCACCGCTGACGTCCGCTTGCAGGAAGTCACCCTGCTCGTCGCCCACGTACACGCGGTTGTTGGCGAAGTCGACCCATGGTGAGGACCATTGGACAGTCTTCCCCGAGCCAAACCGGAGCGCCCAGGCGGCCGAATTGGCGGCGTCGACGAACCACAGGGTAGCGCCATTGTTGGGGACTGCCACCGCCCGGTTATTATTGTGAGAGGCGGCGGTGGTGCTGTTCACCCCACGCGTGAGTCCGGTGAAGTGAGTCAGGTCCGAGCCCGTGTAGGTCATCTGCTCCATCTCAATCTGCAGCGTGCCGGGAGTCGGGAAGCCTGCCGTCGACGACACTGGCGCGATCGTGTCAGTGGCTATGATCTTCGCGGTAAGCTTCGTCGATGCGGGCAGGGCGCCGCTGGTCACGGCGTAGACCTTCTTGCCAGTGTAGTCGAGCGCCGTGTAGGAGCCGTTGACGGTCGAGTCGAGCTGCAGATACCAGACGAGCGACGGCGTGCTGTAGATGTTGCTGTAGCCCGCCAGCAGACTGCAGCTACCGCACAGAGTCGTGGCGCCGCTGGTTACGGTGCCCTTGATGTACCCGTACAGGCGATCGTTCGTCGCGTCCTGCGTCGTCTGGCTGACGGTATAGATTGCGGGCGTGCCATTGAGGGTCTGAACGGAGAGCATGTTCCAATCGATGGGCGCGGCGGCGGGAGACGGCGTTGGCAGCGCGCTGGACGCCTGCAAGCCGGGCACGTATGAGACACCCCCGAGGCGCGGGTGGTCGGCATAGGCCTCGACATCGAATGTGTTTCCGGCTCGCGCGCTACCGATGCGCGACCAACTGAAGTCGCGCGCGAAACCACCGCCCGTTCCAGACGGTCGTCCGGTCCCCGCCGCAACGTTGACCACCTCGACATTCCCTGACGGCAGGATCGCCGGAGAGTCCTGGATCGGCTCAGCGACGCGCGTGGGCTCGTCGGGCGGCGCCGTCGGATCCTGGCCGGGCTCTCCCGGTCCCGTCGGCGCGTTGCAACCTGCCACCAACGACACCAAAAGACACATCCTGTACATGGCGTTATTATATCTTAAATATGACGAAAGGGCGCCTACTAATCTTACGCTACGAAGCGTACCGCTTGCGGAGAAGGTACGACACCGCGTCGCGCGCGCACTTGGGGCAGTACCCGTAGCGCGACTGCAGGTTCCCGAGCGTGATCTCGACGCGTTCGAACGACTCGCGGTCCAGCCGACCCTTCGACGGTGCGGCGCCTTCGGCCAGGTACGCCAGCAGATCCTCGTTGGTCTTCTTGAGCACCTTCTTGCGCTGCTCGAAGTAGGCCTCGCGCAGCTGCTGCAGCTGGCGCGGGAACACGTTGGAGAAGTCGAGCTTCTGCCCCGGGTGCTCGATCGACCAGGCGCCGATGCGCGAGATCACCTCGTGGCGGAAATCGTCGCGCTTGGGCCCGACGCCGAGCGTCTTCTCCACCTCGGTCATCATGTCCTCGTCGGGATCGTCGAGGCGGCCGGTGGCCAGGTTGCGCAGCTTCTCCTTCTTGGTCCAGTGCGACACGTGCGTCACGTACTTGCCGAGCAGGTCCGCGTACTGGCGCTCCTCGACCAGGCCCATCGACGAGCGCAGCTCCTCCTCGACCAGATCGAGGAACTTCTCGCGCACCAGGTGGATGAACTTCTTGTTCTCGTGGTAGCCGCCGGGCAGCGGCTCCTGCTTGAGGAACTCGTACACGGTGACGTTCTTGACCAGCTCCTCCATCTCGTCGAACACCGCCAGCGGCGAGACGCACGCGTAGCGCACGTTCTGCGCGGCGTTGAGCAGCAGCGTCTTGACCTCGCGCGGGCTGGCGCCGGTGCGCCCCTCGTAGTTGGGATACGAGTCCGACTCGCCCCAGATCTTGTCGATGTTGGCGAGCAGATCCTTGGTCTGCTCGGGCGACAGCCCGTTGGGCGCCACGCCGCGCGCGTACAGCTCGGCCTTCTCCACCGGCGTCAGCTTGGCCACCAGATCGGCCAGCCCCTTGGGATACTTCTCGGGCAGCGGCTTGCGCATGCGCGTGAGCACCGCCCACAGCGCGCCGACGTAGGCGGTGTGCGGCGCGACGTGCTTGCCCACCGCGTCGACGGTCACCTGCTCGTCGTAGATGCGCTTCTCCTCGACGTAATCGAGCAGGTAGGGCATGCGCACCAGCTCGATGCGCCCCTTGAACGACTGGAACTCGGGGATCTCCTTGAACACCGCCAGGTGCGACTCGTTGGACGAGCCGATGAACACCTCGTCGACGTACAGGATGGTGTTGTCGACGCCCACCTGCGAGTGCTCGACGGTGCCGAGCAGATACTTGTAGGCCTCGAGCGGGCGCTTGAGCAGATCCGAGTATTCGATGATGCCGCGGTTGGCGTCGACCAGCTCGCCCGAGTACTCGTACAGCGACAGCGACAAGAGCGCTGACGGCAGCGCGGAGAGCGAGCGATCCATGGTGAGCTGCCGCGAGCGCGCGTCGACCGCCAGCTGCGGCTCGACGGTGACCGCGCCCATCCGATAGCGCCGCGAGAGATAGAAGCGCTCGATCTGGACGTGCCGCAGCACCTTCAGATAGTCGCCCTTGTAGGCCACCAGCAGCGCTTCGAAGATCTGCTTGTTCTTGTGCCCGAGATCGCCGAAGCGGATGTAGTCCGACTGCGTGAAGTGCTTGTCCTTGAGCTTCTCGTTGAGGATCTCCAGGCGCTTCTTCTGCGGCACCAGGAGCAGCGGGTTGTCGCGCAGCTCGTCGACCAGCTTGGCGTCGATCAGCTCCTCGTCGAGGTAGGCGAAGGTCCCGGTCGCGGGGTCGCCGTCGTAGCCCAGGCTGGAGAAGCCCATCCCGCCCTTCTGCAGCTTGGCCGACGGGAAGATCCAGTTGATGCGATACAGCGCGCCCTCGTCGAGCGTCGAGTAGTACTCGAGCGCGCGCACGATGCACGACACGAACGTCGACTTGGCGCTGCCGTTCGGGCCGTGCAGCAGCATCAGCTTGTTGATGCCGCCCTCGCGCACGAAGTTGGAGACCGCGCGGTACACGCGCGCCTGCACCTCTTCCTGTCCGACCAGCCGATCGCGCCCGCCGTCGAACGGCACGTCGAACAGGCGAAAACGGGTGAGCAGCCCGCGCGGCGTCTTGACCTCGACGGTGCCGAAGTGATCGAACACGTCCTTGAGGTACTGCGCGGCGTTGCGCGCGTACTGCTCGGGGCGCGCCAGGAACAGCGCGTAGAACTCGTCGTACGACATCACGCGCTTGTTGCGCGTGTACGAGTCGCGGACCTCCTGTCCGATCCGGGAGAGAGAGTCCTTCGGGAGACCGTCGTCCGGCGGCAGCGAGTCGCTCATGGTCTCTCTATTTTACATCGACCGTGAAGGAGAGCTTCTCTTTCTTGGGGTCGCACGAGCTCGCCGAGCACACCGCGAACTTGAGCTCGCCGGTGAAGGTCTGCTTGCCCGCCTCGTTGCAGGTGTAGGCGACGTCGAAGTCGGCGCCCTCCTCGGCGAACTTGATCGCGTCCTTGGCGCCCTGCTTGGGCTTGTCGACGGTGGCGCCGGCTGGAGCCACGACGCTCAGGTTGGTCGGATAGTCCTTGTTGACGTGAAAGCCGGCGCCCGGGGCGATGTGGATCTTGACCACCCCCTTTTGCGCCTTCTTGGCCGGCGGCGCGTCGATCTTGAGGTTGTAGGCTGGGTCTGCCAGCGCCGCTCCGCCAATCCCCAGCGTGGCGCCGCCAAACAATAGACTCGCTGCCAGAAGGACGTTCCGCATCTGCACTCCTTGGCTAGATGATGATACGATCAGGGTCGGGATCCCATTCAAGCATGCCACGCGCGCAGCAGCTAGGCCGTTATCAACTCCTCGATCGGATCGCGTTCGGAGGCATGGCCGAGATCTTTCGCGCCAAGACCTTCGATCACGAGGCACGCGCGCACCTGGTCGCGGTCAAGCGCGTGCTCAACCACCTGACCCACGATGACGACTTTCTGCGCATGCTGGTCGACGAGGCCAAGCTGACCGCGCTGCTCCAGCACGACAACATCGCGCGCGTCTACGAGTTCGCCCACGCCGACGACGAGTACTTCATCGCCATGGAGTACGTCGACGGCAAGGACGTGCGCGCGCTGCTCGAGCGCTTCCGCGCCAAGAAGCAGCCCATGCCGCCCGAGCAGGTGGCGTGGATCGTGATGGAGGTGGCCAACGCGCTCGACTACGCGCACGCGCAGCGCGATCCGCAGGGGCGCGCCATGCACATCGTGCACCGCGACGTGTCGCCGTCGAACGTCCTGTGCTCCTACAACGGCGAGGTCAAGCTGTGCGACTTCGGCATCGCCAAGGCCACGCTCACGCGCGTGCAGACCAAGACCGGGGTGATCAAGGGCAAGGTCAAGTACATGAGCCCCGAGCAGGCGATGGGGCGGCGACTCGATCACCGCTCGGACCTGTTCTCGCTCGGCACGGTCATGTACGAGATGCTCACCATGGAGGCGCCGTTCCAGGCGGCCACCGAGGTCGAGCTGATCTTCGCGGTGCGCGACGCGCAGAAGCGCGATGCCAACAGTCTGGTGCCGGCGATCCCCGACGAGCTGAACGAGGTGGTCAACCGCCTGATGACCCGCTCGCGCTCGCAGCGCTTTCAGAGCGGCAACGAGCTGGCGATGACGCTGCGGGTGTTCCTCGACCGCTACAAGCCGGGGTTTCGGCGCAGCCACTTCGGGCGCTTCATGCGCAAGGAGTTCGCCGAGGACATCGAGCGCGAGCTGCGGCTGCTCGAGGAGTACGTGATCGACGCGGCCGATCCGACCAAGGTCGGCGAGAACCTGCTGGCCGACGTGCTGCCCTCCGACGCGCCCTACACCAAGTTCACCGCGGCCGTCGCCGAGGCCGGCACGCCGATCGGCACCACCGGCGCGCAGCACCCGTCGGCCTCGCTGCCGCCGCTGCCCGAGCTGCACGCGCAGCCCACGCGTATCCTGTTTCGCGACGACGCGTCGTCCCAGCCGCTTCACTCGCTCGAGACGCGCATCCTCACCGGCGCGCCCGAGGCGCCCAACATCGACGACGAGACCACCGCCGGCACGCACAACCGCCACCAGCCGCTCAGCGCGCTGGAGACCAAGATCCTCGCCCGCCCGCAGAAGTCGCTGCACGAGTTGCAGACCCGCATCCTCAAGCGGCCGACCGGGCCCGGCCCGTCGCCCAAGGTGGTGGTCGAGCCCGAAGAGGTCGACGAAGACGAGCAGACCACCGTCCCGCTCGCCGACGACGATCTCGAGCCAGCGTAAACGCGCTCCTAGCGCAGGCGCAGCTCGACTCGCGAGTCGTCGCCGGCGCGCAGCTCGACCGTTTCGCTGACGTGATGCGTGCCCGAGTCGAGCCGCACGGTCGCGGAGCCGGGCGGTACGCCGTCGAGGCGGAAGTCGCCGCGCGCGTCGGTACGGGTGTGCAGCGCGCCGCAGGTGATCGGGGCGCCGGCGAGCGGGTCGCCGTCCGCGCCGCGCGCGTGGCCGAGGATCGCGCCGCCGCGGTCCAGATCGATGGTCAGATCGCGGACCGTGACTTCGCGCGGGTGATCGCCGGCGGGGACCTCGACTTCGCGCGTGACGGTGACGTAGCCCGGCGCACTGGCCGAGAGCGTCTGCTTACCGGCGGGCAGGCCGGTGGCCTCGAAGTGGCCGCGCTTGAGCGGCAGCGGACGGGTCGCCGAGCCGTCGATGAGTTCGACCCGCGCGCCGTCGGGCAGCGCACCCGTGCGCGCGTCGCGGACCTCGCCGGCCAGCCCGCCGCCGGTCAAGAGCGCGAAGCGCGCGTCGTCGCCGGGGGCCACGTCCTCGACGAGGAGCGGCGCGAAGTCGGGAGACGTCACCTTGACCCGATAGGGGCCGGGCCCGAGCGCGTCGAGCTGAAAGTGGCCCGCGCGATCGGTCGCCGCCTGGCGCGGCGGAACCACTGCCGCGTGCAGCTCGATCTTGGCGCCCGCCACCGCCGTGCCGCGGTCGTCGACCACCACGCCGCCGAGCCGCCCCTCGGCCCGCTGAAGGGTGAGCTCAACCGCCTCGCGCGCGCCCGGCTGCACGGGCCTGGTCGACGGCAGGTATCCCGGCAGGCGCGCGGTGAGCGTCAGCCCGTGGGCCACGTGGGCCACCTCGAACTCGCCGCGCGCGTCCGAGACCGCCAGGGTCCGCCCATCGGCGAACAGCTCGGCTCCCGCCAGCGGATCGCCGCGGTCGCTCAGCACCCGGCCGCGCACCGTCTCGCCGTGCGCCAGCACCACGCGCACCGACGTGGTCGCGCCCTGCCCCACCACCGCCGGCACGCTCGCGCCGCGCGCGTAGTCGGGATGCGACACGGCCACCACCAGCTTGCCGGCCGGCAGCCCGATCAAGCGGAACGCGCCCTTGCCGTCGGTGACGAAGCCCTGGGCTTCGCCCGCCGCGCGCGCATCTCGAGAGGGTGCCGCCGCCACCTGCGGCGGAAACGGGATCGGCCCCCGCAAGATCCCCAGCTCACCCGCCGGCTCGAGCCGCGCAGAGCTCTCACCGGCCTGACCCGCCGCGCTCACCGCCACCGGCGCACCATCGAGACCCTCGCCCGCGATCTCGATCTGCGCGCCCGTCACCGGCTTGCCCTGCTCGTCGACCACCACGCCTTCGACCACCGCGCCGCGCTCGAGCCGCAGGTCGACCGTGACCCATTTCAGCGACGGCACCTCGAGGTCGTGCGACTCCGAGCCGAAGTAGCCGGCGGCGCGCCCGGCGATCGCGTAGCTGCCCGGCAGCACCGCCTCGAACCGGAACGAGCCGTCGGAGGCGGTCGGCACCTTGCGCTCGAGCAACGCCGCGGTCGCCTCGGAGAGCGTGACCTCGCCGCCGGCGATCGCGCGCCCTGAGCGTTCGAGCAGCCGTCCCTGCACCTGGGTGGCCGCCTGCAGCTCGACGGTGAGCACGCCCGCGCCGGCGTCCGGATCATCGCGACCCACCCCGTCCTGCGGGCGGGGGCCCAGCCCCACCGCCACCGCGTCGAGGAACGCGGCCTCGTGCTCGTGGGTAGCGCGCAGCGCGTAGTTTCCTTCGGGCAGATCGCGAAATGAAAAGGCGCCGTCGGGCCCCGACCTGGTCGCGCGCGTCGGCGACGGGCCGGCGATCTGCACGTCCGCGCCGGCCACCGGCCGTCCGTGCGCGCGCACCAGCCCCTCGAGCGCGAGCTGCCGCGCCAGGGCCAGCTCGAGACCGTCCTCGGGCACCGTCACGTGGCGCAGCTCTTCGGTCTGGAAGCCCGCCGCTTCGACGCGCACCCGCCATTCGCCCGGCTGAGCCGCCAGCACGAACCGCCCGTCCTCGCCGGTCGACGCCGACAGGATGGCGCCGCCCACCTCGGGCCGCGCGGTGACCTGCGCGCCACCCAACGGCCGTCCCAACCGGTCGACGATCCGCCCGGCCAGCCGCTCGAGGCCAGCGTCGGAGAGCGACGGGCCCCCGTCGGTAACACCCGCCACCGACCGATGCCGCCGCTTGAGCGCCACGCCCAGCACCAGCGCCAGGGCCACCGCGCCTGCCAGGACCGCCGCCTGCCAGCGCTTCACGATGCGCACCGGGGCTTGCAACCGCAAAGCAGGAATGCTAGAAGTGCCGCGTCTTTGCAACCCACCCTGCGCGCTGCGCAGGGGCCCATACTAAGGAACCCCATGGCGAATATCTGTGAAACCTGCGGCAAGGGTCGGCTCGTCGGCAACAAGGTGAGCCACTCGAACATCAAGACCAAGCGCGTCCAGCGTCCGAACCTGCAGCGCGTCAAGGCGCTGATCGACGGCTCGCCGCAGCGCATCCGTGTCTGCACCCGTTGCCTACGCTCCGGCAAGGTAACCAAGGTCGCGTAGCCATGTCGCTCTTCGGCAATCGCCAGGAAGCCAACCTCAAGTCCTGCGAGCAGATGGTCGAATCGGTGCTCGTCGATCGCGGCCTGGTTGCCGACAAGAGTCGCATCCATAGCGCCGCGGGCCCGGCCTGGGGCATCACGCAGGGCTCGGCCGAGATCTACATCTTCCTCACCGCCAGCGGCAACGGCGACAACTTCATCCAGGTGGTCTCGCCGGTGATGAAGCCGTCCGCCGATTCGATGGCCGGCCCGCAGTTCATGAAGAAGCTGCTCGAGCTCAACGCCAACGAGCTCACCGGCGCCGCCTTCGGGCTGCGCGACGACGAGGTCGTGCTGACCGCCGATCGCTCGACCTCGGGCCTCGATCGCGTCGAGGTCGAGGAGATGATCCGTCGCGTGGCCGACTACGCCGACCATTACGACGACGCCTTGACGCTCGAGTTCGGCGGCGTCCGGCACGGCGACACGAACCAGACCTAGACCAGCGCGACCGCGTCGATCTCGACCAACGCGCCTCGTGGCAACCCGGCGACCTGCACCGTCGCACGCGCCGGCGCCGCTTCCTTGAAGTAGCTGCCGTAGACCTCGTTCACCGCCGCGAAGTCCTTCAGATCGGCGAGGTAGATGGTGGTCTTCACCACGCTCGCGTACGACGCGCCGCCGGCGGTGAGCACCGCGCCCAGGTTCTCCATCACCTGCCGGGTCTGCGCGCGCACGTCGCCCGGCACCAGCTCGCCGGTCTTCGGATCGAGCGGGATCTGTCCCGAGCAGAACAGCAGCGGGTTGGCCAGGATCGCCTGGCTGTAGGGCCCGATGGCCTTGGGCGCGTTGTCCGAGTGAACGACCATTCTCATTGTTGGTCTCCTACTTCTTGTCGCGCAGCTGCCCGAGGGCCGCGGCGAACGGGTTGTTGAACGGGGTCTTGCCCGGCTGCTGTGGCTGCTGCGGCTGCTGCGGCTGCTGCGGCTTTGGCGGCTGCTTCGCTCTCGGCGGCGCGTTGCGCGGTTGCGCTTGCGCTTGCGGCTGTGGGCGCGCGGCCTGCGCCGGCGGCGCCGAGGCCTGCTTGATGCTCAGCCCGATGCGGCGGCGCGGCACGTCGACCTTCAGCACCTTGACCTTGACCCGCTCGCCGACCTTGACCACCTCGGCCGGATCCTTGACGAAGCGATGCGCCAGCTCGGACACATGCACCAGCCCGTCCTGATGCACGCCCACGTCGACGAACGCGCCGAACTGGGTCACGTTGGTGACCACGCCCGCGAGCACCATGCCCTCCTTGACGTGATCGAACTCGGTCACGTCCGGATTGAAGCCGACCTCTTCGAACTCCGCGCGCGGATCGCGGCCCGGCTTCTCCAGCTCGCCGACGATGTCCTTCAGCGTCGGCAGGCCACGTCGATCGTCGACGTAGCGCGCGATGTCGATCTTCTTGGCCAGCTCCTTGTTGCCCACCAGCCCCTTGACGTCCACGCCCAGATCGCCGGCCATGCGCTCGACCACATCGTAGCTCTCGGGGTGCACCGCGGAGTTGTCGAGCGGGTTCTCTCCGCGCACGCGCAGAAAGCCCGCCGCCTGCTCGAACGCCTTCTTGCCGAAGCGCGGCACCTCGAGCACGCTCGCACGCGCGCGGAACGGTCCGTGCTCGGCGCGGTAGGCGACGATGTTCTTGGCCAGCGTCTCGCCTACGCCCGCCACGTACTGGAGCAGCTTGACCGACGCGGTGTTGAGATCCACGCCGACGCGATTGACGCAGCTCTCGACCACCTGATCGAGCGCCTTCTTGAGCGTCGGCTGGTGCACGTCGTGCTGGTACTGCCCGACGCCGATCGACTTGGGATCGATCTTCACCAGCTCGGCGAGCGGATCCTGCAGCCGGCGCGCGATCGACACCGACCCGCGCACGGTCACGTCGTGATCGGGCAGCTCCTCGCGCGCCACCTCCGAAGCCGAGTACACCGACGCACCGGCCTCGTTGACCACGATGATCTTCAGCTCGCCGAGCTTGCCCTCCTTGGCCAGCTTGCGGATCCAGGTCTCGGTCTCGCGCCCGGCGGTTCCGTTGCCCACCGCCACGGCTTCGATGCGGTGCTGCTTGCACAGGCCCACCACGATCGCCTCGGCCTCTTCGATCTTGCGCTCGGACTGGCTCGGGTAGATCACGTCGTTGGCCTTGAGCTCGCCCTGCTCGTTGACCACCACCACCTTGCAGCCGGTGCGATAGCCCGGGTCCACGCCCAGCACCCGCTGCCCGCCGAGCGGCGCCTGCAGCAACAGGTTGCGCAGGTTCTCCGCGAACACCCGGATCGCCTCGAGGTCGGCCTTGTCCTTGAGTACCAGCCGCACGTCCACCTCGATCGAGGACGCGAGCAGCCGCTCGTACGAGTCGGCCATCGCCAGCTCGAGCTCGCGCGCGAGCGCCGCTTTGGGCAGGATCACCACGCGCTGGCGCACCAGATCGGTGGCGCGCGAGCCATCCACCTCGAGCGCCACGCGCAGGAACCCCTCCTTCTCGCCGCGTCGCAACGCGAGCAGTCGATGTGACGGGATTCCCTGCACTCTTTCGCGAAGGTTAAAGTAGTCCTTGAACTTCGATCCTTCCTCTTCCTTGCCCGCGATCACGCTCGACGCGAGCTCGCCCGTCTCGAGCGCGTGGTCGCGCAGCGCCGCGCGCACGTCCGCCCGCTCGGCCACCTGCTCGGCCACGATGTCGCGCGCGCCCGCGAACGCCGCCTCCACGTCCGGCACCTCCTTGGCGGGATCGACAAAGGCCCGCGCCAGCTCCTCGCGACTCGGCTCCTCGGCGGCCTGGCGGAGGATGCGCTCGGCGAGCGGCTCGAGGCCGCGCTCGCGGGCGATGGTCGCGCGCGTGCGGCGCTTGGGCTTGTACGGCAGGTACAGATCTTCCAGCTCGGTCTTGGACAGCGTGGTCACGATGCGCTGCTTCAGCTCGGGCACCAGCTTGCCCTGGCTCTCGATCTCCTTGAGCACGGTCTCTTTGCGCGCGTCGAGCTCCTCCAGATACAGCGAGCGCTCCTGGATGGCGCTCAGCTGCACCTCGTCGAGGTTGCCGGTCACCTCCTTGCGATAGCGGGCGATGAACGGCATGGTCGCCCCCTCCTTGAACAAGGCGAGGGTGCGCTCCACCTGCGCGGATTGAAGCTTCAGCTCCGTGGCAATGATCGACGCGTGCGTGCCGGACATGATCCCGCGTTTTTATACTATCCTTCAGCCATGTCCAAGCTGGTCTATCTGGTGCAGGACCTGCTGTTCGTCTCGAAGATCCGCGAGACCGCGCGCCAGCTCGGGATCGAGGCCGAAAGCTGTAAGGATCCCCAGGCCCTCGCCGCCGCGGCCAGCTCCGCGCAGGTGATCATCCTCGATCTGCGCCGGCCCGATGCGCTGGCGACCCTCGACCTGTTGCCCCGCCAGACGGGTGTGAAAATCATCGGGTTCATCGATCACGAGAAAGTCGAGATCATGGAGGCCGCGCGGGAAAAGGGCTGCCTCGCCTACGCCAAGGGCAAGTTCTCGACGGAGCTGCCCCACCTGCTCGCCGATCTCTGATAAAATGATCGGGTGGTACGCCGGCTGATCGTGATCGCCTTGCTGCTGTCGGGCTGCGGCAGCCCCGGCGCGGTGACGTTCACCATCCACGCGCCGAGCGCCGACCTGCTCAACCCGATGCTCGATCCGCGCGTGACCGAGTTCCTGCTCAAGGCGGCGGACGGCGCGCTGGTGGGCGCGGTGTCGCCGCGCGACGGGATGGACTCGCTGCCGCTCGGTCCCTTGTCGCAGCGCACCGCGCCGGTGGACATGACCATGAGCGTGCTGGGCGGCACCGACCTGCTCGGCATGGCGCGCATCCGCGACGTGCAGGTCGAGCCGGGCATCCAAAACAGCTACGTGGCCGAGGTGCGCAAGCCGTTCGTGTTCGTCGGCTCGACGCTGCCCGACGAGCCGCACGCCTCGCCGCCCAACCACCTGCACACGTCCGAGGTGCTCGATCCTTCCACCTCGACCGATCTGGCGCCGGGGCTCTCCATGGGCGCCCAGGCGGTCAAGCTGCCGGCCGGCGTGAGCGCGGCGACCGCGACCTCCGACGGCCGCTTCCTCCTCGCCGGGCACGGGGGCGCGACGCAGGGGCTGAGCATCGTCGACACCGGCTCGGCGCTCACCGTCGGCGAGGCGCCGCTCTCGTTTCAACCCTGGCGCGTAGTCGCCGCCGCGCGCGACACCGCGGTGGCCGTGCTCGACGCCACCGGTCCCGACGGCGCCGTGCTGCTGTTCACCGACGTGGCCGGGCTGACCTCGAGCGCCGGCGCGCAGACGCCGATCAAGATCGTGCTGCGCGCCGAGACCCCGCGCAATGCCGCCTTCTCCCCCGACGGCCAGACGTTGTACGTGCTCTCGGGCGACGGCACCAACCTCGATCCGTGCGGCGCCGCCACCCGCCCCACGGCCAACGTGATCCGCGCCTTCGGGCTCGACGGGCAGGCGCAGGCCGCCTGGGACCTGCCGTCCTTCGGCGGCGATCTGGCGGTCGATCCCGCCTCGGGCACGGTGGTGGTCTCGATGCCGGTCGGCAACCAGGTAGGAACGATCGCCGCGGGCACGGCGGCCGGCCCGGTCTCGCCGCAGAAGCTGCTCGACAACGTGACCTGCCCGAGCGCGCTGCACGTCACCAACGGCCAGGTCTACGTGGCCTCGGCCGAGGAGGATCCGGTCAACGCGCCCGACACCTACCAGATCGTGCGCGTGCCGATGGCCGGCGGCACGTCGACCGCGCTGTTCTTCCCGCAGCCGCTCTATCAGCACGAGATCAACGACAGCCAGCCGAACGACGGCAAGATCGGCTTCACGCTGCGCCTCAAGCCCAAGTTCTTCTACGCCTACGAGATGGCGATCTCGCCCGACGCCAGCCGCGTGGTGCTCGACACCCGCACGCATTACTCCGAGCTCAACGAGAACTTCAGCCTGCTCGCCGATCTCAACCTCAACTGCACCACCACCGTCGAGGTGGTCGAGTACGGCCGCTACGTGCTGGACACGCGCAACGGCACCGCCAACTACGAGCTACGCTCGCAGATCGTCACCGAGGCGGCGCAGGAGAAGACCTGCACCACCTGCGAAAACGTGCTGGTGACGATCGGCTTCGGCTGCCCGACTACCGTCGGCGATCGGCCTGCCGGCCTGGCCGGCGTGTTCGCCACGCCGTAGGCCATCCGCGGTCAGCGCCGCCGGCGTTCGAGGATCGCGACGTCGTTCAGCCGAGTCGGCGCGCCGTTGCGGGTCCCGAGGATCACCGTCGCCAACCGTTCCGGCGTCATGCCCGCGCCGAGCGCGATCTCGGTGACGTCCTCGCCGCCGCGCTTGCCCGGCCGCGGGTCGGGATGCAGCCCCTCCGCTGCGAGCGCCGCGGTGACGTCCCTCATCGCCAACCCGAGCGCGGTCAAGCGTTTGCCGTCGACGACCGCGACGGTCACCGTCTGATCGACCGGCGCCGGCGGATCGATCCGCCGGGGCGCGGCAGGCGTGCACGACGCGCAGCTCAGCCCCAGGAGCGCGATGCCGAACGCGCGTCGCGCTCGCCACGCCAAGGCCGCCACGAGCAGGAACAGATACAGCCACGGCACCCGCGCGGCGGGGCCGGCGTAAGCGCAGGTGGTGCCCTGGTTCGAGCCGCCGATCACGCGCGCGGACTGTTCGAGCGTGCCGCCTTCCGGATACAGCGAGCGCACGTGCGTGCCGTCGGCGTTGGCGATCATCAAGCCGCCGCCGTGGGGGGGATCGGCGTCCTCGCTCTGCGTCCACATGATCTGCCGCCCGCCGGCGACGAAGCGCGGGCCGAAGTCCTGGAACTTCGGATCGCCCGCGAAGCGCACCGGCGGCGCCGAGCCGTCGATCGGCACGGTGTACAGATCGCGCTGCCCCACTCCGGCCGAGAACACCACCGTCTTGTGATCGGGCGAGATGTCGAAGTCCCACGCGAACCCGGTCGACGGCTGCGACGCGAGCTTGGTGGCCAGCGAGCAGGTGCCCGGCGCCATGCGATAGAGCTCGAACTGGCCCGGGTTGGTCTTGGCGAACGGCGACACCAGCGCGCCCGACACGATGATCGCGCCGTCGACCACCGCGAACTGGTTGATCAGCGGCAAGGACGGGCAGTCGAGCAGCACCGTACGATCGCCGGGCGCGGTCGCCGAGTCGCCCGCCTGGTTGTCGTCGGAGGACTGGTAGATCACCAGGTGCGGCGTCGACGTGCTCGAGAGATCTTCGACCCACGCAAGGTGGTTGGAGTCGACCCACACCGGCGGCGCGTTGTGATAGTGGATCATGCCCGAGCGGATCGCGCGCTGCTGGGTCTTGTCGAAGCCGATGGTGACGATGCGGTAGTTGAACGCCGCCATGTCCTGCGGCTTGTCGACGTACAAGACGCGGCTGCCGTCGGGCGAGAAGCGCGGCCAGAAATGCGCGTGGTCGTTGGTGAGCCCGGTGGAATCGATGCGCACCGCCGGAACCGTCGCGCAGTCTGAGCTCTCGTCGCCCGCCCACAGCCGGAAGTCGGCCACCGTCCCGTCGCTCTGCGCCACGTCCTCGAGGTACACGTTGCGCGATTTCAGCGACGAGGACGAGCCGATCGGCGGATCCCACGTGCGCAGGCCGTACAAGCCCGAGAAGCGCAGCCCCGACAGCGGGCTGACCGCGGTGCCGCCGTCGGGCGCGGCGACGCCGAGGATCGGGCAGCTGATCAAGTGGCGGCCGGTGCCGTCGGAGCGCAGCACGCCGACGCCGAGCTGGGTGGCGATCGCGCCGCCCAGACCCTCGTAATAGAACAGCGGCAGCGTCGGCACGGTGAACGCGCGCAGCGAGGTATCGGTCGCGCCGTTCTGCGCGGTCACGGTGAGCGCGATCTGATATTCGCCACCCAGATCGGGCTCGAAGCCGATCCGGTCGGTCGACGTCGAGGTCAAGCGGCTGTCATCGATCGTGGAGCCCGGCGGCACCGCGACGAAGTGCCACGCGTAGCCGGCCACCGGATCGCCGGCCGGGCCCATCGAAGCGGTCCCGTCGAGCTGGGTGACGAAGCCGATCAGATCCGCCTGCACCTGAACGCGGGCGGCGGCGCCCGGCGCCAGATCGAGCGGCGGTTGTGCGATCTCGCCCGGACACCCGGGGAGCGCCAGGGCCAGGCCGAGCGCCAGTAGGCAGCGCTTCATCCGCTGGTATTGTATCAGAGCTTGGCGAGCACCGCGTCGGCGACGCGCAGCCCGTCGAGCGCAGCGGAGACGATCCCGCCGGCGAACCCGCCGCCTTCTCCCGCGGGGAACAGGCCCGCGTGCGTCGGTGACTGCAGCGCGCCATCGCGCACGATACGCACCGGCGAGCTCGAACGGGTCTCCACCCCGACCAGCTGCGCGCCGGCGGAGGCGAACCCGGGCAGCGTGCGCCCGAAGCGCTCGAGCGCGCGTTCGAGCGCCACGCCGACGAACTCGGGAAGCGCCCCGCGCACGTCGCCCGGCACCACCCGCGGGCGGTAGGTCGACGGCAGCGCGTCGTCCGACGGACGCCCGCGCAGAAAGTCGACCACGCGCTGCGCAGGCGCGACGAACCCGCCGCCGCCGAGCGCAAACGCGCGCCGCTCGATCGCGCGCTGAAACGCGATCCCCGCCAGCGGCCCGTCGCCGAACGCCTGACCGAGGTAGTCGCGCGGCTCGACCGTGACCACCAGCGCCGAGTTGGCGAACGGCGAATCGCGGCGCGAGAGGCTCATGCCGTTGGTGGTCAGCGCGCCGTCTTCCGTCGAGGAATCGACCACCCAACCGCCCGGGCACATGCAGAAGCTGTACACGCCGCGATCGCCCGCCTGCGGCGTCGGCACCGTCGCGGTCACGTGATAGAACGCCGCCGGCAGCTTGGGGTGCTCCCACACGCGCCCGTATTGCAGCCGATCGATGAGCGGCTGCGGATGCTCGACGCGCGCGCCGACCGCGAACGGTTTGGCCTCGAGCGCGACGCCGAGCGCGTGCAACCGCTGGTAGATCGCGCGCGCCGAGTGGCCCACCGCCAGCACCACCGCGTCGGCCTGCAGCTCGCGTCCCGAAGCGCAGCGCGCTCCGACGACCCGCCCGTCGGTCACCAGCAGATCGACCACCGCGTCCGACCACACGTAACGGGCGCCACGCGCTTCCAGATCGGCGCGCTGGGCGAGCAGGATCTTGGGCAGCCGGTTGGATCCGATGTGCGGCCGCGACTCGACCAGGATCTCCGGATCGGCGCCGTGCTCGACCAGGGCGCATAGCACGCTACGCACCCCCTCCTTGTCCTTGGCGCGCGTGTACAGCTTGCCGTCGGAGAAGGTGCCCGCACCGCCCTCGCCGAAGCAGTAGTTGGAGTCGACGTTCAGCTCGCCGCGTTGCGTGAGCGCCGCGAGATCGTGACGGCGCGGTTGCACCGGCTTTCCCACGTCGACCAGCGTGACCTGCGCGCCGGCCGCGAGCAGCCGCGCCGCGGCGAAGGTCCCGCACGGCCCGGTTCCGACCACCAGCACGTGCGCACCCGACCGCGCGCGCACCGGCGGGGGAAGCCCGCCTTCGGGCGCGGCCGGCTCGCCGGGCGGCCCGAAGCTGACTTGCAGGTGATGCCCGATCGGGTGCCCCTTGCGCGCGTCGAGCGATCGCCTGAGGACCCGAATGCGCGCGGTCGCCGGATCGAAGCCGACCTGACGCGCTGCTCGAGCGAGCACCGCAGGCTCCTCCTCGTCGAGGAGGACGAACAGGGTCACGACGCGGACGGCCATCAAACGCAAGCGCTACCACAAAACGGAAGGGATTGGATGTGCGTAGTACAATTCGCACCTGGCGTCGGGTGCGAAGCCGAAAGGTGCGTAAGTTAGTTCGCGGCACGATGGTCCGACCACACTTTTTGCTGAGGAATTACGTGGTTACGCAACGTGTCAGAAACCTGGCACGTCGCTCGCACACGTTCTCGCCCGGAGATAGAGGGAGGAACCGGTGACGATGCCCCAGTTGATCGAACGGGAAGGAACGACCGCCCGCGCGGAACGTGAGCGGGCGCTCAAGATCCTCGCCAAGTCGATCTTTCGCGAGCTCAAGACCAACGGTTACGAAGCGCGTGAAATCGTCGCGCTCTCGACCGAGCTGCTCAACCTCCTCTCGATCGAAATGAAGTCCGACTCCGCCAAGTAACTCCGCAGATCGCTCCTCGCGTTTCATCCATTCTATAGACAGTTGACGAAGCCCAGCCTGGGCACTATGGTCCGTTTCCCTTACGGAGGAACAATTCCATGGCGACTCGCATTGGCATCAATGGGTTCGGCCGCATCGGCCGATCGTTCGTTCGCGCGTGGCAGAAGTCGGGCTACTCGCAGGACGTCGAGGTGGTGGCGGTCAACGATCTCACCGACGCCAAGCACCTGGCGTATCTGCTGAAGCACGACTCGGTTCACGGCGCGTACCCGGGCAAGGTCGAGGCCGCGGACGGCAAGCTGATCGTCGACGGCCACAGCATCACGGTGACCGCCGAGCGCGATCCGGCGAAGATCCCGTGGGGCGAGCACAAGGCGGAGCTGGTGGTCGAGTCGACCGGCCTGTTCACCGATGCCGACAAGGCCAAGCTGCACCTGCGCGACGGCGTCAAGAAGGTCCTCATCAGCGCGCCCGCCAAGGGGCAGGACGTGACGCTGGCGATCGGCATCAACCTCGAGGTCTACGACCCGAAGAAGCACCACATCATCTCCAACGCGTCGTGCACGACCAACTGCCTGGCGCCGCTCGCCAAGGTGCTGCACGAGTCGTTCGGGATCGTCAGCGGCATGATGACCACCGTGCACTCGTACACCAACGATCAGTCGATCCTCGATCAGCCGCACAAGGATCTGCGCCGGGCGCGCGCCGCGGCCATGTCGATGATCCCGACCACCACCGGCGCGGCCAAGGCGCTGTCGGAGGTGCTGCCGGCGCTCAAGGGCAAGCTCGACGGCTTCGCGGTCCGCGTGCCGACCCCCAACGTGTCGATGGTCGACTTCACCGCGCGCGTCGAGAAGCCGGCGACCAGGGAGTCGGTGAACGAGGCGTTCAAGAAGGCGGCGGCCAACCCGTCGTACATGGGCGTGCTGCAGATCGTCGACGAGCCGGTGGTGTCGATCGACTTCAACGGCGACGCGCACTCCTCGTCGCTGGACTCGCTGTGCACGATGGTGGTCGGCGACATGGTCAAGGTCGTGGCCTGGTACGACAACGAGACCGGGTACGCCACGCGCCTCTACGAGCTCACCAAGTACGTGGCCCAAAAGGGCCTCTAGTCGGCGGCGCTCACGATGATCAAATCGATCGCGGATCTCCCCATCGAGGGGAAGCGCGTGTTTCTACGCGTCGACCTGAACGTTCCGCTCACGCCCGCCTGCGGCGTGGCCGACGACTCGCGCATCCGCGCGTGCCTGCCCACCATCGAGCACGCGATCAAGCACGGCGCGCGCGTGGTGCTCGCATCGCACCTCGGTCGGCCCAAGGGCCCGCAGCCAGCCCTGTCGCTCGAGCCGGTGGGCGCGCGGCTGGCCGAGCTGCTCGGCCGCGAGGTGCTGCTCACCGACGAGGCAGTCGGCGACGGCGCGCGCAAGGTGGTGGCCGATCTGCGGGACGGCGACGTGGCGCTGCTGGAGAACCTGCGCTTCTTCCCCGGCGAAGAGTCCAACGACGAGAGCTTCGCCAAGCAGCTCGCCAGCTACGCGGACGTGTACGTCAACGACGCGTTCGGCACCGCGCACCGCGCGCACGCCTCGACGGTGGGCATGATCGCGTACGTTTCGCCGTCGGCGAGAGGCGCGGGCTTCTTGATGAAGCGTGAGATCGAATTCCTCGGCCGGCTGCTCGGCGAACCCGAACGACTAGGGCGACCCTACCTGGCGGTGATCGGCGGCGCCAAGGTCGCCGACAAGATCGCGGTGCTCGAGAACCTGCTCGGGCGCGTCAACGCGTTCCTGATCGGCGGCGCGATGGCCAACACGTTTCTGAAGGCGAAGGGCGCCAACGTCGGCAAGTCGCGCGTCGAGGAGGACAAGCTGGCGCTCGCGCGCGCGTTCCTCAAGAAGGCCGAGGATCGCGGCGTCGAGGTGTTGCTGCCGGTGGACGTGGTGGTGGCGAGTGGGCTGGACGCAGCGTCGGGGCAGATCGTGCGCGCCGATGCGATGCCGGCGGATTCGATGGCGCTCGACATCGGGCCGGAGAGCTCCGCCGGATTCGCCGATCGGATCGCGCGCGCCAAGACGGTGTTCTGGAACGGGCCGATGGGCGTGTTCGAGAAGAAGCCGTTCGCGGCGGGAACGCTGGCGGTGGCCAAGGCGGTCGCGGCCTGCCGCGGGCTGACCGTGGTGGGCGGCGGCGACTCGGTGGCGGCGGTGAACGAGGCCGGCATCGCCGACCAGATCAGCCACATCTCGACGGGCGGCGGCGCCTCGCTCGAGTTCATCGAGGGCAAGAAGCTGCCCGGCATCGCGGCGCTCGAGGTTAACGAATGAGCGAGCGCGCGCCGTTCGAACGCACGCCGTTCATCTGCGGCAACTGGAAGCTGTTCAAGACCGTGCACGAAGCGGTCGAGCTGGCCACCGCGATCAAGAATGCGGTCGGCCCGGTTCGGGACGTCGAGGTGGCTATAGCGCCGGTGTTCACCTCGCTGCACGCGGTCGGCAAGCGGCTCGAAGGCTCGGCGGTGGCGCTGGCGGCGCAGGATTGCTTCTGGGAGGACCAGGGCGCGTGGACCGGCGAGGTGTCGGCGCGGCTGCTCAAGGACGTGGGCTGCGCCTACGTGATCGTCGCGCACTCGGAGCGCCGGCAGCACTTCGGCGAGAGCGACGCGGCCGCCAACCTGAAGGTCAAGGCGGTGCTGCGCAACGGGCTCAAGCCGATCCTGTGCGTGGGCGAGCTGCTCGCCGAGCGCGAGGCGGGCGAGACCTTCGAGGTGGTGCGGCGCATGCTCGACGGCGGGCTGGCCGATCTCGGTCCGGAGGTGGTCGACTCGCTGACGGTCGCCTACGAGCCGGTCTGGGCGATCGGCACCGGCAAGACCGCCACTCCGCAACAGGCGGAAGAAGTACACGCGTTCATTCGTTCCAATCTGTCAGAAAAGTTCGGCAACGACGCCGAACGGGTGCGCATTCAGTACGGCGGCAGCGTCAAG
>PNAM01000035.1 GCA_003170275.1 Myxococcales bacterium | reverse complement strand
GCGCTGTTGAAGATCGCGCTCTGTAGCGCTCCCGCTTTTAGCATTAGCAGCGCCTCCGAATGTCGGACGTCGGTGTTGACATCAGCCGGTTCGGCAGTGCCGTTCGGTTCATTGAGCATGTGCCACCTGCGAAGAATGAATAGCGCCAAGCCAACAAGTTGCCTCGAGGTGGCGCGCCGCCTCCGTGAAGTCTCCCATGCAGAGCGCCTCTCCCGCGAAGAACTCGCGGCGCGCGTCGGCATCGTGCTCGACCGCGTGAAGACGGCGTGAGGTCAGTCACCTTCGCCGAACTCCCGCGGGTCGAAGAACTGGTCGAGAGGGTCACGGCACTCGACGCAGAAGTCACCGCCGCCGTACTGCGCGCAACGCACGCCGTGCGTGTTTCCGCAGGAGGGGCACGCATGCGCGCCGAGCAGCTCCGCGGGCGCGCCGGCGCGCTTGAGATCGCCGCGCGTGATCACGCCGACGAGCGCGCCGTCCTCGACGACGGGTAGGCAGCCGATGCCCAGCTCGGCCAGCGCCGCCACGGCCTCGCCGAGGGTCGCGTTCGAACGGATGGCGAAGACCTTCTGCGCCAGGAGGCTGTCGACCGGCTCATTGGACGAATGCGAGCGCAGATCGCATCGACACACGACGCCAACGAGGCACCCCGCCGCGGTGATCACGAGGTGGTGCACATTGCTCGACCTCGCCAGCTCGTCGGCGACGCCGCACGACTTCCCGAGCGGGATCGTCACCAGCGCCGGTAATCGCGTCATGCGCGCCCACACCGGCGCGAGGTGCGACCACGCGCAATGAATCGTGATCTCCAACGGAGTCGGGCCGTCCTGCCAGCCGCGGAAGCGCGAGCACATGAGGCAGTCGTTCCCCGTGATCTCCGGTCCGCCCTTCTGGCACCGTAAGCGTGCGCAAACGAGGCGCTCCTCGGCTTCCGGGAAGCCCGGAACACGCGCACGCACCTCGGAGATCCCCCCGAACGGGCCGAGCGGTGTCATGCGCACGTCGGCCGTCTCACCGGAGCCAACCAATTGAACGCCCATAGCCCACCTCCCGATGAACTCGGCCGCAAGAATGAGTCCAACCTCACGCCTAGCGGCGTCGGGGAAAGCGCGAAGCGGTTGCGTGCTCGCCGGTAAACACCGCAGGTTTTTCGCGTTTAGCAGGGGCTTCGGGTCGGCTGCGGTTCCGCCGCGAGCCTCCCAACTCGGCGAGGTCGAGGGTCGCCGCTGGCGACGCTCCTGGCGAGCCTGAGCAAGTCCGGTTAGCGCCCGTCGGGGCACGCCGCATGCTTGCCGTCGAAGCGGTGAAGTTGGTCCACAGGGGACACCGACGTGGTTTAGAAAAGAAGATGGGGGCTACTATGCGGGAAGAAGCGCAGCGGCTCGTGCAACTCATTCGCGCATCCATTGAGGAAGCCCAACTGCGGTCGGGAGGCGGCGCATTGTCACCTCATGGAATGCGTAACGTGATTGCCCTTCTATTGGCCGCAGATGAGGAGCTGGAGCTCATTTCCTCTCTACCAAGAGGCATCGGATATCGAGCCAATCCGATCGGATTTGGAGTGGAGGTAGCTCATGCGCATGATCGCTGAGTACACGCTGGGAACGGCGATTGTTTTGGTGCATCTGGTTTGGCTGGCGCTCCACGAGCGCCGTCCTTAGGAGGGGCCGCACACTATTCTCAGTAACTCTTCGGTCATCGACTAGGGGATCGCGAAAAGTTGCGCGCGTGAGTTGCCGGGACGAACGGTTTGCGCCGACTCGGGCACGTGCGGGCCCGCGCCTCTGTGGAACGGGTCCTGCAAACGTCTCGCGCCATGAACCGCTTCGATCAGCCGGTCTCCAGCTACATGACTGCACCCGTCGTAGACGTCTCGCCCGATGTCGAGCTGAGCGTCGCCGAGGAGCGCATGCGCGAACATTCGGTCTCGTCGCTCGCCGTTTGCGCGGCCGACGGCAGGCTGCTCGGGATGATCTCGCGCACCGATCTGGTGCGCGTCGGCCGGTTGCGTGCGGCGCTGGCGGGCGGTGACCGGCTGCTCACGTTGCCACGGAAGCGGGTGCGCGAGCGCATGACGCCGACCGTGGTCATCGTCGAACGCGACGCCAGCATGCGCGAGGCGGCGACGCGAATGGTCTCCGCGCACGTGCATCGGCTATTCATCGTCGACGGCGGGCGACCGACGGGCGTGCTCTCGGTCGCCGACGTGATGCGGGCGATTGTCGATGAGGGCATCGCTGCGCCGCTGTCGTCTTGCATGAGCTCGCCGGTGCTGACCGTGCAGGCGAGTGATTCGGTCGGGGTTGCGCTCGACCGGTTGGTCGAAGCGCACGTGCACGGGCTGGTGGTCACCGAGGGGAACTGGCCCATCGGCATCTTCACGCAGGTCGAGGCGCTCGCCGCCGGCAAGCTCGATCCTGCCCACCCCGTCGAGGAAGTGATGAGCTGCGCGATGCTGTGCCTGCCGGTGCGCACCCCGCTGCGCCGCGCGGCCGAACTGGCGCTTGAGACCAACGCCCAGCGCATCCTCGGCGTCGCCGCGCGCGAGATGCGCGGTATCGCCACGGGCCTCGACCTCGCCCGCATCGCCGCGGGCGTCCCCCGCTAGACTGCGCCTCGCCAATATTCGTCCGTTCGAAAACGTTGACTTGATCGCGATCAAGCGCGTCGCGAAGAAACCGGCGCAGCTTGCTCGACGGCCGGCTTGTTGCACGGAAGATCCTCAAATGCCTGTCCACCTGCTCCTAAGGAAACCCTGGCCATGAGTGATTCGCTTCCCGACGGACGTGACGATTCGCCCACCATCTCTGCGGCCGCGGAGGTCGCGGCGCGTGTAGCGGCAGCGATCGCCCAGGAGGTGGATCTCGGTCGTATTGTCTCTGTAGTCCTGGAGCAGACGACCGAGCTGCTTGCCGCGGGATTGGCTCATGTCCATCTGGCGATTGCCGAACGAGAAGAGCTACGGCTGGTCGGACACCGCAACCTTCCGCCCGAGCTCGCCGAGCGGCTGGCGAGAGTTCCCTTTGACGCTCCGTGGCTCGCAGCGCGCGCCGCTCGCACACAGGAGATTCAGGTCATCGAGGACAGTACGACCGTCGGTCCCGAGCTCGTCGTTTCGCGCGAGGTGCTGTCACGGACTGACAGCCGCAGCATGGTGTCTGCTCCGCTGCTGGCGCGTGGCCGGGTCGTTGGTGTTCTGACCTACGGCTTTCCAGAACCACGCCAGTTCTCCGCCGAGAAGCTGGCGACGATTCGCACGATAGCTACAATTTTCGCCGTAGGTCTCACCAGCGCGCTGACGTACGACTCGGAACGCAAACTGCGTGCTCAGCTGGAGAACGTCAGCCGAGCAGCACTGGTCTTTTCTGGCGTATTCGAGTTGCAGCGCGTGCTGCAAAGCATTGCCGACCAGGCGCGCGTAGTGGCGGACGCCGAGTATGCTGCATTGGGGATCGTCGCAGCGCCCGATCGACCGTTCGAACCCTGGGTATTCAGCGGTGTTTCCGCAGAGCAGGCTGCGCGCATCGGCCGACATGCGAGACCGGTCGGAAACCTCGGTGCGGTCGTCGAGACCGGGCGTCCGGTGCGCCTGCCTGACCTTCACAAGTCCCCCGCGTTCATCGGCTTTCCTAAGCACCACCCGGAGATGACGAGCTTGCTCGGAGTGCCCGTGCGCTTCGAGGGGCGGAGCCTGGGAAACCTCTACCTGACCAACAAGCGAGGAGGAGAGGAGTTCACCAAACAAGATGAGCACATCATAGAGCTCTTCGCGGCCCATGCAGGCGCGGCTCTCGAGCATGCTCAACTGAGGGAGGTGATCGCTTCCGAGCGGACCCTGCTCCAGACAATCTTGGAGCATGCCCCTCATGGCGTCATCTTCGTTGAGGCAGATATCGGGCAGATCCTCGCCAACCCCGCAGCCACCGAGCTCACGGGCCAAGCGCTGACGGGGGCGATGCTGGCCGACTATGAAGGGAAAGTCTGTCGTCCCGATGGAAGCCTCATTCCGCTTTCCGAGTGGCCGGTGAGCCGCGCGCTTCGGGGCGAGACGGTTTCAGCCGTGGAGCTATCGCTCGAGCGCCCGAGTGGAGAGCGGAGCCCAGTGCTGGCGAGCGCGGTTCCGATCAAGAGACCTGATGGCTCCATCCGGGGAGCCGTGGTGCTGTTCGAAGATATCTCGACCTTGAAGGAGCTCGAGCGCCTGCGAGAGGAGTTCGCGGCGATCGTGGTGCACGATCTGCGAAACCCAATTTCGATGCTCAACATGGAGACCGCGGTTCTCCTTCAGGAGAGCGGGCAAGAGACGCTTTCCGTGACGAGATCATCGATCGAACGGATGAGGCGGGCGACGCAGCGATTGACTCGCATGGTGAACGATCTGACGGATGCAACGCGTATCGAGATCAAGCAGCTTCCCGTGGAGCGGGCTCGAATCGCACTGCCAGCGCTGGCTTCTGCACTGCTCGAACAGATCGCACCAACGCTGGGGAACCACTCTGTTGATCTGGAAGTGGAAGGCGACGTTCCTGCTGTGCTCGCCGATCACCAACGCATCGAGCAGATCCTCACCAACCTTCTCGTCAACGCCGCCAAGTACTCCGCGGAAGGGACACCGATCCGCCTAACGATTCGACGGGCCGCAAACGGCGTCACGATGTCGGTACAAGATCGGGGGATGGGGATCTCGCCGGCTGACCTCCCACGGCTCTTCGACCGCTTCTACCGGACCAAGCGCGCGCGCCAGATGAAGACCGGCCTCGGACTCGGCCTATTCATCACGAAGGGACTGGTCGAAGCGCACGGGGGAAGGATTTGGGTCGAGAGTACACTGGGGCAAGGCAGCAATTTCTACGTCTGGCTCCCGCAGGCACCGCCCAGGTCGGAGGCGCCAGCCCCGGCCTCGGCCTAAGCAGGCTTCGGGCAACGCTGCTAGCAGGATAGTTCCTGCTGCAACATAATGCATCGCTGGACGGCGCCGACTTGATCGCGATCAATTGCGTCGCGAACAGACCGGCGCAGCTTGTCGACATGAGCATCGAGATCCGCGGTTGGCGCATGGTTGCCCCCGGTCGCCTCGAGCGATTCGCCTGCACGCCGCTGCCGCCCGCACCCGGCTACGTGCGCGTGGAGGTCGCTGGCTGTGGGGTCTGCCACACCGACCTCGGATATCTCTACGGCGACGTTCCGCCCCGCAAGGAGCTGCCGCTCGTTCTCGGGCACGAAGCCGTGGGTGTGGTGGTGGAGGTGTCCGTCGAGGCTGCTGCGTGGTTGGGTCGGCGGGTGCTGGTGCCGGCGGTCTGGCCGTGTGGCCGCTGCGGCGCGTGCCGGCGCGGCCGGCCGACCGCGTGCAGCCGTTCGCGGATGCCGGGCAACGACGTCGACGGCGCGTTCGCCAGCCATGTAGACGCCCCCGCGCAGCACTTGTGCGCCGTCGACGGCGATGAGGTTCGTCCCGCCGATGCAAGGGTGGGCGCGGCGGGGCTGGCGCTCTGGGAGATCGCGGTGGTGGCCGATGCGGTCTCGACGCCGCTCGAGGCGATCGAGCGGGTGGGCGCGGTCGATCACCAGCTCGCGGTCGTCGTCGGTGCGGGAGGCGTGGGCGCGTTCGCGTTGCAGATCCTGCGCGCGCGCGGCGCCATCGTCGCGGTGCTCGACATCGATCCGCAGCGCCTCGAGCTCGCGCGCCGGCTCGGCGCGAACCTGGCGCTCGACGCGCGCGGCGATCCGAAGACGCTGCGCACCCAGCTCCGTGAGCTGGCCGTCGCGCGTAACGTCGCCACCGACGGATGGCACCTCTTCGAGGTGAGCGGCGTTCGGGCCGGACAGGAGCTGGCCTGGGCGCTGCTCACGCGCGGGGGATCGCTGTCGGTGATCGGCTACACGCCCGAAGCCGGCACCTTCCGGTTGTCGAACCTGATGGCGCTCGACGCCACCGCCTACGGCAACTGGGGCTGCGATCCCGCGCGCTACCCGGAGGCGCTTCGCCTGGTGGCATCGGGGGCGGTTCAGCTGCGCCCGCTCGTGCGCCGGGAGGCGCTCGACGAAGCGCCACAGATTCTCGATGCCGTCCATCGCCGCGCGATCCGCGAACGCGTGGTGCTCGTTCCCTAAAGGAGAAGCTCATGAACGACCACAACCTGCCCGCACCAGCTCCGCAGTACGTCCGATACGAGGAGCGCCCCGTCCACGGCCCCGACGGAAAACCGGTCGAGGGCCTGCACAACGTCTGGATCATTCTCGACAACCAGCGCGAGCTGAACAGCTACACCACCGAGACGGTCAAGGAGGTCATCCTCGGCTTTCGGCGCGCTTCCAACGATCGCGCCGCGGTGTGCGTGGTGTTCACCGGCGCCGGAACGCGCGCCTTCTGCTCGGGCGGCAACACCCGGGAGTACGCCGAGGTCTATGCCGGCCGGCCGCAGGAGTATCGCCAATACATGCGGCTGTTCAACGACATGGTCACCGGCATCCTCACCTGCGACAAGCCGGTAATCTGCCGGGTCAACGGCCTACGCGTCGGCGGCGGGCAGGAGATCGGGATGGCGTGCGACTTTTCGGTCGCGCAGGATCTGGCCCGCTTCGGGCAGGCCGGTCCCAAGCACGGCAGCGCGCCCGACGGCGGGTCGACCGACTTCCTGCCGCTGTTCGTCGGCATCGAGCACGCAATCGCATCCTGCACGCTGTGCGAGCCGTGGAGCGCGCACAAGGCGCAGCGGCTCGGCCTGATCACCGAGATCGCGCCTGCGCTCAAGGTCGATGGGCGCTTCGTGCCCAATCCGCTCGTGGTCACCGATCGCTGGCTCGACGAGCAGGGACGCATGATCTACGGCGAGCCGCGCGAGGGCGCCGATCTGGCTGCGGGGCAGGTGACCTTCAAGCGCGGCGAGGTCGATCTCTCGCTGCTCGACGCGGCGGTGGACCGCCTGTCGACGCGGCTCCTGCTCACCTTCCCCGATTGCACGATCAAGACCATCGAGAGCCTGCGCAAGCACAAGCTTGAGCACTGGGATCGCAACCGCGAGACCAACCGCGCCTGGCTTGCGCTCAACATGATGACCGAGGCGAAGGCCGGCTTCACCGCCTTTCAGAGCGGCACCAAGCAGCGCGAGATCGACTTCATCGAGCTGCGTCGTCGCCTGGCGCGCGGCGAGACGTGGGACGACGCCACCTTCGCGGCGATCGCGCCGCGCGGCGAACGCGCATGAACGACGTCCGACGGGAGATGATCGGTGGCGGGGCGATCGCGCGACTCACCATCGAGGCGGGCAAGGGCAACATCCTCACCGCGAAACTGGCCCGCGAGCTGCGCGACGAGCTCGCGGAGGTGGCTGCGCAGCCACGGCTGCGCGCGATCGTGTTGAGCGCCGCGGGGAAGCACTTCTCCTTCGGCGCCTCGGTCGAAGAGCACCTGCCACCGCGGGTCGCCGGCATGCTGGGCGATTTCCACGCGCTCCTACGAGCGCTCCTCGGGTCGCCAATCCCGGTGATCGCGGCGGTGCGCGGCAGCAGCCTCGGTGGTGGGCTCGAGCTGGCGTTGGCCTGCAATCGCATCATCGCGGCGCCGGGAGCCCAGCTCGGACAGCCCGAGGTGAAGCTAGCGGTGTTCGCCCCCGCCGCGTCGGTGCTCCTGCCGGCGCGCATCGGCCAGTCGGCCGCCGAGGACCTGCTCCTCACGGGGCGCCCCGTCGGCGCCGAAGAGGCGCTGCAACTCGGCCTGGTCGACGAGATCGCCGACGATCCGGACGCGCGCGCCGTGCAGTGGGCCGAGGAGTATCTGGCACCGCTCTCGGCGGACGCCCTTCGCCTGGCCTGTCGCGCCGCCCGCACCCACTACGCCGCGGACCTGACCGCGCGGTTGCAGGAGCTCGAGGACCTCTACCTTCGCGAAGCGGCCCCGAGCGCCGACGGCCGCGAAGGGCTGACCGCGTTTCTGGAGAAACGTGCGCCGAGGTATTGCCATGCGTGAGCCGACCGATCCCGCCGCTCCCGCGCTCGCCCGCGCCGAAGCGCTGTTCGCCGACCTCTCGCTGGCCACGGTAACGGCCTGGAAGGCCGCCCACCCGGGCCGCCCGGCCATCGGGCACCTGCCGGTCTACGCGCCGCGCGAGCTGATCGACGCCTGTGGTGCCCTGCCCGTCGGCATCACCGGCGGCGGCGATCAAATCGACATCGTCAAGGGCGACGCCTGCTTCCAAAGTTACATCTGCCACTTGCCCCGCTCCACCGTCGAGCTGGGGTTGGGAGGCCAGCTCGACCCGCTCGACGGCATGGTGTTCCCCTCCACGTGCGACGTGATCCGGAATCTGTCGGGGATCTGGCAGATCTTGTTTCCATCCAAGCTGTCCTTCTACCTCGACCTGCCGCAGTCGTTCGAAGATGCCGGCGCCCGCTTCTACCGCCTGCAACTCGAGGAGCTCGCCGACAAGCTCCTTCAGCGCGGCGGGCTGCCGCTCACGCCGGAGCGGCTGGCGGCGAGCCTGCGCCGCTACAACGAGAACCGGGCCGCCATCGCACGCCTCTACCAACTGCGCGCCGAAGCGCCGTGGCAGGTGCCGGCCGACGAGTGCTTTGTGGTGGTGAAGGCGGGCAACCTGCTTCCGCCCGAGACGCACACCTCGCTCGTGGAGGAATATCTCGACGGTGCGCGCCGACGGCAGCGACGCGCAGAGGACCGCATCCGGGTGGTCATCGTTGGGTCGTTCTGCGAGACGCCGCCGCTCGGGCTGCTGCGCACGCTCGAGCGCGCCGGCTGCTACGTCGTCGGTGACGACCTCAACTCGAACGCTCGGTGGATCCAGGGCGACATCGACCCGGGCGCCGACCCGCTCGAGGCGCTGGTCCAAGCCTACCTCGAGCAGAGCACCTGGTCGTCGGTGCGCTACGAGCACGAAAAACCGCGCGCGGAGCACCTGGTCGAGTGGGTCCGGCGCGTGCGCGCCGACGGTGTGATCTTCGCCGCGCCGAGCTTCTGCGATCCGGCGCTGCTCGATCAGCCGCCGCTCTCCAAGGCGCTCGAAGCGGCGCAGATTCCCTTCACGCTGTTCAAGTACGCGGAGAACACCGGGCAGTTCCAGTCGATCCGCGAGCAGGTCGGTACGTTTTCCGACTCCCTCCGCCTATGGGGTGCCGCATGAAGCATCTGAAGACCGTGACCGAGGGAATGCCCGTTCCGGCGGCCAGGCCGCCCGCACCGGTGCACAAGGACGCGAGCATGGAGCGCCAGAAGGAGATGCTGGCGGGGTACTTCGGCGAGCTCGGGCGGACGTCGGAGACCGGCCGGAAGGTCGCCTACAGCTTCGTGCCCGGCAACCTCACCGAGCTCATGCAGGCGTTCGACGTGCTGCCGGTCTATCCGGAGATCAACGCGCTGCAGTCGGCGATGCGGCAGAAGAGCGGCGACTACATCCGCGAGGCCGAGCGGCTCGGTCACTCGGAAGACGTGTGCAGCTACGTCAAGTGCGACATCGGCATGCTCACCAAGGGAAACATCGGCCCGACGGGCGACGTGCTGCCGCGCCCCGATCTGCTGCTCCTCAGCTACACCGGCTGCTTCACCTTCATGAAGTGGTTCGAGCTGCTGCAGAAGGAGTACGGCTGCCCGGTGGTGATGCTGCACGTGCCCTATTGCTCCGACGGCAAGCCCTCAGAGGGCATGCGCAAGTACGTGGCGCACCAGCTGCGCAAAGAGGTGATTCCCACCTTCGAGCGGGTCACCGGTGTGCGCTTCGATCCGGAGCGGCTGCGCCAGTGCCTCCAGCGTGCCGCTCGCGCGGAAGATGACCTGGTCTGGGTGCTCGAGAGCGCCAAGAACGTGCCCTCGCCCATCGACGCCTACTTCGGTGGCGTCTACTACGTGGGGCCGATCTTCACCGCGTTCCGCGGCAGCGAGGCCTGCGTCGACTACTACCGCCTGTTGCGCGGCGAGGTGCAGGGGCGGCTCGATCGCAAGGAGGGCCCCATCACTCCCGACGGCACGCTCGCCAAGGAGCGCTTCCGGCTGGTGGTCGAAGGGCCGCCCAACTGGACCCACTTCCGCGACTTCTGGCGCATCTTCCACGACGAGGGCGCTGTCATCGTCGCCTCCACCTACACCAAGGTGGGCGGGCTGTACGACCGCGGCTTCCGCCATGACACCGAGGAAGATCCGGTGCTGGCGCTCGCCGACTATTGCCTCGGTTGCTACACGAACCTGTCCCTGCCGCAACGGATCGACCTGATCGCCGACTACGTACGCGACTATCACGCCGACGGCTACATCTTCAACTCGATCAAGAGCTGCAACTCGTTCTCGGCGGGGCAGCTGGTGATGATGCGGGAGCTCGAGAAGCGCACGGGGATCGGCGGCGGGTTCGTCGAGACCGACCTGGTCGACCCGCGTTACTACAGCCACGCCAACGTCAAGAACCGGATCGAGAGCTACCTGGGCGTGCTGGGTCAAAAGCGTTCGGCGCCGCCGATGGAGGCGCGCTGATGGACGCCTACCTCGGGATCGATCTCGGCTCGACCACCAGCAAGGCGGTGCTCGTCGACGACGAGGGGCGGGTCATTGGGCGCGGCATCACCAACACGCGGTCCAATTACGACGTGGCGGCCGACGTGGTGCGGGCGGAGGCGCTCATCGACGCCCGCTTCGGTCGCTTGCAGCGGCGCCTCGCGGGCACGCTCCCTCCCGAGGCGCTCGAGGCGCTGCGGCGAGGGGTGGGCGTAGCTGCGGCGCTCGGGCGGCTCGACCGCCTGGCCGAGCGCTGCCGCGCGCTCCTGGCCGACTCCGCTCCGCAGCAGCAGGCGAGCGTGGGCGCGATCTTCGACGGCATGCGCCGCGACGCCGACGAGATCTTCGGCCCGCTGGCGCTCGACCGATCGCGGTTCTTTCGCGACGCGGCCGGCTCGCGCTTCTTCGCCTCGGCCGACGAGGCGGCGCGCGGCCTCACGCTCGACTTCGAGGAGACCGCCGCCGCCTACGACCGCGGGATCGTGGAGACGGAGAACAGCGAGAAGCCGCCCGACTTCGACGCGCTGCTCGAGCACGCGCTCTCCGGCGCGCGCTTCGATGCGGTCGCGCGGGCCGCCGTTGCGCGGGCGGTCACCGCCGACGCCGAGCCGCTCGAGGTGGTGTCGATGGTGGGCACCGGCTATGGCCGACAGCGCCTGCCGTTCCCGAAGGAGCAGATCCAGAGCGAGATCCTCTGCCACGGCCTGGGCGCGCACGCGCTTTTCCCGAACACCCGCACCGTGCTCGACATCGGCGGGCAGGACACCAAGGCCATCCAGCTCGACCCCGACGGCCTGGTGACCAGCTTCCAGATGAACGACCGATGTGCCGCCGGCTGTGGCCGCTACCTCGGCTACATCGCCGACGAGATGAACGTGGGCGTGCACGAGCTAGGACCGCTGGCGCTGCGCGGCACGCGCGCGGTGAAGATCTCGTCGACGTGCACGGTGTTCGCCGGCGTCGAGCTGCGCGAGCTCCTGTCCACCGGCGAGCGGCGAGAGAACATCCTGCTCGGTCTCCACCGGGCGATCGTGCTACGGGCCATGAGCCTCCTTGCGCGGTCGGGTGGCGTCGCCGACGAGTTCACCTTCACCGGCGGCGTGGCGAAGAACGACGCGGTGGTCGCCTGCCTGCGGCAGCTCGTCGGCAGCCACTACGGCGAGCGCCGCCTCAACATCCATCCCGACTCGATCTACACGGGCGCGCTCGGCGCGGCGCTGTTCGCGACTCGGGGACGTCGCCTGGAGGTGGCCGCATGAGCGACCCACGCGTGATCACGGCGGGCATCGATGTCGGGACGGGCGCCGTCAAGGCGGCGCTGGTGGCCGACGGGCCCGGGGGCCACCAGCAGCTCGCCGTCCACTCCGAGCGCATCCACCGGCGCGATCCGGCGGTGGTCGCCGAGGTGGCCTTCCAGCGCGTGCTCGCGCGCGCCGGGCTCGCCCGGGAGGTCGTGGCCTACGTGGCTTCGACGGGCGAGGGCGAGGCGGTTCCGTTCTGCAACGGCCACTTCTACGGCATGACCACGCACGCGCGGGGGGCGTCGTTCCTGGTCCCAGGGGCGCGCGCGGTCGTCGACATGGGCGCGCTGCACACGCGGGTGTTCGCCGTCGATGAGTCGAGCCGCGTGCTGCGCCACCGCATGACCAGCCAGTGCGCCAGCGGGACCGGGCAGTTTCTCGAGAACATCGCCCGCTATCTCGGGGTTCGCCTCGACGAGGTCGGCCCCTTGTCGCTGGCCGCGGCGCGGGCCGAGAACTGCTCGAGCATCTGCGCCGTGCTCGCCGAGACCGACGTCATCAACATGGTGTCGCGCGGTATTCCGACGGGTGAAGTTCTGCGCGGGGTCCACGAGTCGATCGCGCAGCGGATCGTCAAGCTGCTGGGCGGGATCGCGGCCGAGTCCCCGCTCGTGTTGACCGGGGGCCTCGCGCGCGACTCCGGCCTGCGCGGCGCGATCGAGCGCCGGCTCGCCGACGAGGGATTGGCGCTCGAGGTCCACACCCATACTGATTCGGCTTGCGCCGGGGCGATCGGCGCGGCGCTGTGGGCATCGGTCCGTCACGAGCGCATGAGCCAGGCCAAGAACCGCCCGACGGGCGATCACCTCACGGAGGCGACGTGGAGCTCACCCAGGTCCTGAGACGAGAGCACGAGATCATCTGCGACGCGCTCCGATTGCTCGACACCGCCGCGACCCGGCTCCAGCAAGGCACGCCCGGCGCCGCCGAGGCGTCGCGACGACTGCTCGAGTTCTTCCGTTCGTTCGCCGACGAGAACCACCACGGAAAGGAGGAAGGAATCTTGTTCCCGGCGCTGGCGACGGTCGGCCTGGGCCCCGACGGTGGTCCGGTCGCGATGATGCTGTCCGAGCACGACGAGGGCCGCCAGCTTCTGCGCAGCTGCGGCGAGGCGCTGGCCAGCCTCGACGATCGGACCACCCGGCAGCGCTTCGGCGAGGCGGCGCGCCGATACATCTCGCTGCTCTCCCAACACATCGACAAGGAGAACGAGATCCTGTTCCGCATGGCCGACCAGCTCCTCGGCCCCGAGCAATGCCGCGCCGTCGACGAGGCGTGCGCCGCGCACCAACTCGCGAAGCCGGGCGAGACGGAGCGCTGGGAGCGCCTCCTCGGCGAGATGGCCGCCTTGACATCGATCAAGCAGGGAGCAACCGTCGAGGGATGAGAGTGCATTGTACGGATTCCGTCTGTGCCGTCTGCCCACTGGGAGGTGCGTCGAAGCCCGAGCCCTGTCCGTTCCACGATCAGGCCAAGCCGGCCGGGACCCTCATCCTCCGGCAGGGCGAGGTCCCCGACCGGGCGTGGTACGTGAAACAGGGGACGGTCCTGCTCTCCTCGGTCAGCACGACCGGGGAGGAGACCTTCTGCGCGCTGCGCGGTCCCAACAGCCTCCTCGGGCTCGAGCTGCTGCGCGACCGGCCGAGCGGCTTCGAGGCCTGGGCCCTCTCCGACGTCGTCCTGTGCCGGCTCGATGCCGATTCCTTCCGGACCTGGGTGGGCGATCGCTCGACCCCGATGGGCACGGTCATGGATCTGCTGCTCGACGAGGCCCTGCGACGGCGCGACGAACGGACCGCGCTGACCGGGCGATCGCTTCAGCGGGTGGCGCGCTTCCTCCTCGAGCGGCGGCGCCTGGAGGGTTGCGATCAGCCGCTCCACGTCGAGCAACAGGTGCTGGCGCGCATGCTGGGCATCCGCGCGGAGACGATGTCGCGGGCGCTGGCGGAGCTGCGGCGGCGCGGTGCGCTCGCCGAGGGGCGGGTCGTCACCGTCGTGGACGCCGCGGAACTCGCCCGTGCGGCGGGCGAAGACCAGCCCTTCGAGGACGAATGAGATTCTCCGAGGTCGGTTGATCGAGATCAACTGATACAGCCGGTCACATCGACATCGAGCCCTTGCGGAAGTCGCTCCGCCCCAGGTGCAAGTTGATGCACACCGGCTTCCCCTCGCGCGCGAGCGCCTTGGCGCGATCGAGCGTCGCGTCGATCTTCGCCGGATCGTTGAGGAGCAGCCCCACGCCGCCGTAGCCCTCGGCGACTTTGTGGTAGTCGCAGCGCGCGAGCACCGTGCCGACATCGTCGCCCAGCATGTCGACCTGCTCGCGCGCGATCTGCGCCCAGGCGCCGTCGTTGCCGATCACCGCGATCGGCGCGAGGCCGTGGCGGGCGTAGGTGTCGAATTCGCTCAGCGTGTACGCGCTCGAGCCGTCGCCGTAGATCAGCCAGATCTCGCGCCCCGGGTGACACAGCGCCGCGCCGGTCGCGAAGCCGCCGCCCACGCCGAGCGTGCCGAAGACGCCCGGGTCGAGCCACGACAGCGGCCCGCGCGGACGCAGCACGTACGACGCTGTCGCGACGAAGTCGCCGCCGTCGACGACGAGCACCGCGTCGTCGGCGAGCTTCTCCTCGAGGCGGAGGAAGAACGCGAGTGGGTTCACCAACTGCGCGGGCGCCGCGGCCTGCGCGGCGATCTCGCCATCGCGCGCCGCTTCGCGCTCGCGCAGCGTCGTGAACCAGGCGTCGCGGCGGCCGACCCCGGCGGGCGTCGCGATGACCGCGGCGAGCGCCTGCAGGAACTCGCCCGGGTGCATCCGCACGGCGAGATCGGGGCGGCGGTTCTTGCGCAACTCGCGCGCGCTCAGGTTCGCCGCGACCAACTGGGCCTTGCCGAACCCCCGCCCGTAGCCGAGGCGAAAGTCGAACGGGAAGCCGGCGATGATCACCAGGTCGGCCTCCTTGAGCGCCTTGCCACGCGCGTGACGAAACTGCAGCGCGTCGTGACGTCCGAGCAGCCCGCGCGCCATGCCGCCGAGGTATACCGGGATCCCGAGCGCTCGCACCGCCGCGGCGAGCCGCCCGGGCTCCTTGCACGCAACCAGTGCCTGGCTCCCGAGCACCAGCACCGGCCGCTCGGCAGTGGCGAGCTTGTCGGCGACCGCGCGCACCTGTCCGTCGGTGTCGCGCGGCAGCGGCGGGACGCTCGTGGTCAGCTCGTCGAAGCGCGGCAGCCGCAGCTCGGCGTGCAGCGACGGGAGCGCCGGGGCGCGGAACTGCTTGTAGAGGTGCCCCTCGAGGTAGAGCCGCAGCGCCTTCGCCGGCAGGGTCTTCGGGTGGTCGACGCCGGCCTCCTTGAAGATCATCGTGCGGACCATCTCCTCGCCGTACAGGAGATCGACCGGCACCTCGACGAACACCGGGCCGGGGACGCCGTGCTGCGCGCGCGCGAGCGCCTCCTCGACGGTTCCGGCGAGCGCGGCCAGCTGGCTCACCGAGATCGCCCACTTCGTAATCGGCCGCATGATCGACAGCTGATCGATGTCCTGGAGCGACCCACGCCCCTTCAGGATCGTCGCGGTCGCGCCGCCGAAGAGCAGCACCGGCGACTGCGCCATCTGCGCGTTCTTCACCGCCGTGACCGTGTTCGTCACTCCCGGCCCCGCGGTGACCGCGGCGACGCCCACCAGGCCGGTCATCCGCGCGACCGCGTCGGCCGCGAACACGGTGTTGGCCTCGTCGCGCATGTCGATGACGCGCAGCCCGTGCGCCTTCGCACCCACGAGGATCGGCGAGATGTGCCCACCGCAGAGCGTGAACAGGAACTTGATTCCGTGGCGTGCGAGGACGCCGCCGATGATGGACCCACCGTGCTCGGGTGACATGGGGCATTGGTACCGGAGATCAGGTGCCACGTCGATGGCCCTAGGCTGCGTTGGCGCACAAGGCGTGTTGCCAGGTGTCTTCGAGGCGTCGGGCCTGCACGTCGAGCGTCTCCGCGAGCGACGCCAGGTTCTCGCCGTCGAACGCCGGCCCGCGCACGAGCAGGCGGTAGTGGGCAAGGCCGCGCTCGAGGTTTTCCTTGAACGAGCCAAGCCGCGCCAGCGCCTTCGCGTCGCCCGTCGCGAGCGCGACCTGCTTCTCGAAGTGATCGACGTACATTACCAACTCCTTGGCGAAGCAGTGCGGCCGCGTCGCCGGCACCAGGCCCGCGCCGCGCCCGTAGATGTGATCGATCATCTCGCGCAGCGTGTACTCGCGATCGAAGTACGCGAGGTTCGGCCCCGGGCACACCGCGACCGGGAGCCCGGGCTTGCCGATCCCGAGATCGACGAGCGCGCCGTTGCCGAGGTGGTTGCAGATGCAGGTCTTCGCGTAGACCGCGCGCACGCGCGGATCGGTCGTGCCCGGCGGCGGTGCGGCGGCAAAGCCCATCGCCGCGAGCTTGTCGCGCTGGTACTCGTGCGACGCCGTGCAGATCGGCCGCTCGGTCAGCTCCGTGTTCGACGCGAGGTAGCCGCGCGGACAGTTCGAGCCAGGGCGGCCGTCCGCGATCCGCGTCGTGGTCCACACCTCCGAGCTCGTGCCTCGGAGGTTGCTGAACGGGACGCCGAGCGGCGACGCGTCGCTCACGTATATGTCGCGCTCGGTGGCGGCGGCAAGCTGCGCACGGGTCGCGTCGTCGAGCGCGGTCGCCTCGCGGACGAGCAGAAACGGCGATCCCCAGCCGGTCGCATCCGCGCCGTAGTGCTCGCAGAGCCGGCGCGCTTCGCCGTGGTTTCCGATCCCGCCCTGGACCGTCACGCGGATCCGGCGCATCTCGCCGACCAGGGGCATCCCCTTCTTCTCGTAGTACAGACGGATCGCCGGCGCGAACGTCTCGACGAGCTCGTCGCGGCGACCGCAGGTCTCGGCGAGGATGGGCCCGAGCAGGTCGCCGTCGGTGGCGAACAGGTGGCCTCCGCAGTTGAGCCCCGACTCGATGCGCAGCTCCTTGATCTCGATCCCCTTCTTCGCGAGGAACTTCCCCTGCACGAGCGCGGAGCGGAAGTCCGACACCTTGAGGATGATCCCCTTGCGAACGCGCCCCTCGGCGTCGCGGTAGAAATCGGGGAAGCGCTCGAGCATCCCGAAGAGCGTCGGGTTGATCCCCGCCGAGAGCACCAGATCGGACGCAAGGCGCGACGCGGCGAACCCGCGGAGCGCGGCCTTCGCGTCGGCGTGATCGGGGCCGAGCGCCTTCCCTTCGCGATCGAAGCGGGCGCGATCGACTTTCGTCATGATGTTGACGTCGGCGCAGCCGGGGACGATCGCGGCCGTCAGCGCGGCCTCCGCTTGCGTCTTCGCCGCGCCATCGGGCGTCGCGAGGTACGTGCGGTACGCGCGCGCGTGCGACGATGCGTCGGGGAGCAGCTCGAAGTACTTCGTCTTTTCGGTGTCGGGCGCGAACGGGAGCGCGCGGAGCGTCGTCATCTGCCGCGCGATCACCTCGTCGACGAGATCGAGCCACGCCGTGATGCGCCGGGCGCGCGCGTCGGACGCCAGCGCGCCGATCGGCTGGTACGCGAGCCCCTCCTTCGCGGCGTAGTGGCGGCGAACGCGCTCGATGAGCGCGTCGTCGACGATCGACATGACCGACGAGATCCCGAAGCGCGCGACGCGGAGTGGAGTGTCGAGGGAGAAGCCGGTCCCCATCACCGGAATGTGAAAGGAATGAACGCCCATGAAAGTCTCCTTGTGCGTGCGCAGTATGGCGCCGGCGCAGTCACTGCGTCGTCACGACTGCGTCACCGAATGACACAACCCAGTTGACGACGGTCAAGTGAGCTCAACGAAACGAGCGGAGAAATGGCGCAGCGACGGCGGCGCCTCGACGATGCGGAGGCCGCGCAGGCGTGAACGACGCTCCGCCACCTCGAGCACCGCCTCGATCACGTAGTCGATGTGGCTCTGCGTGTAGACCCGACGCGGGATGGCCAGGCGCACCAGCTCCATCTTGGCGTGCGCGCCGAACATCACGCTCCCGATCTCGCAGGCGCGGATCCCCGCGTGGCGGTAGAGCGCGCAGACCAACGCCTGTCCGGGAAACTGCTCGCTCGGGATCTGCGGTAGCAGCGCGCCGGCGTCGATGTAGATGGCGTGCCCGCCCGGCGGCTCGACGATCGGCACACCGCCCTCGAGCAGCCGCTCGCCGAGGTATTCGACCGATCGAATGCGGTAGCGGAGATAATCGTCCTCGAGGACCTCGGTGAAGCCCTGCGCCATCGCCTCGAGGTCGCGCCCGGCCAGCCCGCCGTAAGTCACGAACCCTTCGGTGAGGATGCACAAGTCGTCGGCGCGTCGGGCAAGCGCATCGTCGCGCAGGAGCAGCACGCCGCCGATGTTCGCAAGGCCGTCCTTCTTGGCGCTGATGGTGGCGCCGTCGGCCAGCTCGAACATCTCGCGCACGATCTGGCGGATCGAGCGCTCCCCCTGCCCCGGCTCGCGCCGTTGGATGAAGAACGCGTTCTCGGCGAAACGGCAGGCGTCGAGGAACAGCGGGATGCCATGCCGCGTGCAGATCGCCTTCACCTCGCGCAGGTTGGCGAGCGACACCGGCTGCCCGCCGCCCGAGTTGTTGGTGATGGTCACCATCACGAGCGGGATCCGTGACGCCCCCACGCCCGCGATCAGCCGCTCGAGCTTGGCCGGATCCAGGTTGCCCTTGAACGGGTGGCGCTCACGCGGGCGGAGCCCTTCGTCGATGACCAGGTCGACCGCCTCGGCACCCGAGTGCTCGACGTTGGCCCGCGTGGTGTCGAAGTGCGTGTTGTTGGGGACCACCTTGCCGGGCCCACCGACGAGCTCGAAGAGGATCCGCTCGGATGCGCGCCCCTGATGCGTCGGTAGGATGTGCGGCATCCCCGTGAGCTCGCGCATCACCGACTCGAAGCGGTGCCAGCTCCGCGCGCCGGCGTACGACTCGTCGCCGCGCAGCATGCCCGCCCACTGCTCGCTCGACATGGCGCTGGTGCCGCTGTCGGTGAGCAGATCGATCATCACGTCGTCGGCGGGCACGCGGAACAGGTTGAAGTCGGCACGCCGGAGCACGGCCTCACGCTGGGGTTCGGTCGTCAGACGGATCGGCTCCACCATCTTGATGCGAAAGGGCTCGATGATCGATTTCATCGCTGCCCGGCCCAGCAGGAAGCGAGCCAGCTCATTCGTCGGGGTCGGCCGGCGAGGCCAGGCGATCACCGCAGTTCTTGCGCCGCTGCGCGTGCCGCGCCGCAGTCTTTGCGCGACTTGCTGCCGCCGAGCGGCCGGATCTCTGGGGCACCGGCTGGCGTGGCGGATGCAGTCGCTTTGCATGGAGGTACGCTATGACGGGTGAGGCGCATTGGATGGATCCTCTCCTCATGCTGCTCGGCGGCCTGGGCGTCGTCTTCATGATCTGGATGGGGTCTCGCGTAGAGCTGCTGCGCCGCCGGCGGCGCCGGCTGATCTGCCCGCAGATCGGCAAGTCGGTGGACTGCAGGCTCGTGCAAGATACGCTGACGAAGGACTGGCTCGACGTCGAGCAGTGCTCGGTCTTCGGCCCGACGCAGCGGGTGTCTTGCGGGAAGGCCTGCCTGTCGACGCTGAACGGTTAGTCGCTTCGCCTCGGCCACCTGCGCGGTCAAGAGCTCCTCGTAGGCCGCGCGCTCCACCGAGCGGAAGACACCGAACGCCGTCGGCAGCTCGTCGCCGCGCAGCGACGCCAGGATGTGCGGCAGCACCGGCGATCGCTCGTCGTGCCGCACCAGCGCCGCGGTGCCCGCCGCTTCGACGTCGACCACTATGTCGACAGCGGCGCTGGCTGGAAGCAGATCACGGAAGCGATGCGAATTTGGAACTGACCTGGTCCACCGCTAGGCGCCAGGACCGACCACGTCCGGTGGCGCGCCGGCGCGCCTGAGGTCGCCCCGCGTTACGATGCCGACGAGAAATCCGTCACGGACGACCGGCAGGCAGCCGATGTTGAGCGCCGACATCGCGGCGGCGGCCTCGCCGAGCCCCGCGGCTGGATCGATGACGAATACCTCGGTGGCCATGACCTCGGACACTGACCCCACCTCGCCGGCGGCAAGATCGCACCTGCAAGCGACACCCACCAACCGGTTCTCGTCGAGGACCAGCAGCCGGTGGACGCCCTGGGCAGCGGCCAATCGATCGGACTCGACGCAGGAGCGCTGCGGCGACACGGTCACCAGCGCCGGGACCACGGTCATGCGCGCCGACACCGGATCGAGATGGGTCCACATGCACGACACAATGACCTGCCCAGGCTCGGGGCCGGCGCGCCAGTCGAACAGCCTCGGGCAATCGAGGCACGTGTCGCCCGTCTTGGCGTCGGCGCCGAGCTGACAGTCGATGCGGGCGCGCCGAAACGAGGCCTGGTCCGGCTCGCCGGCCGGATCGAGCTCCCCGACGAGCCGGCGCACGCCGCGAAACGTGCAAATACTCGATAGGCGAACGTGCGCGCGTCTGGTCGATCCGACGATGTGAATGCCCATGCGCCTCCGTTCACGATGCCCGCAGGAATTTCGCGTTTACACCGTCCCCGTCCCGTTTCTGCAAGACGTACGCCGCGATTTCGCCGGCACGGCGCGTCGCCGCGGCGATGCAGTCGGGCACGCCGAGCCCCCGGTAGGCATCTCCGGTGAAGAACAGCCCCGGACACGCACGCTCCGCGTCGTCGAGGAGCGCCAACCGAACGGCATGGCCGATGGTGTATTGCGGCAGCGCGTGCGCATGGCGGATCACCTGGGTGTCCACCGGAAGGCCGGCGAGCCGCCGCGTCGAGCCGCCGCGCGCGCTGAGGAACCCGTACCCCTCCCCCGACGCAGCTCGACGCGCTCCGGGAGGCGCTGGTCCGTACGCGAGCGGCCTTCGGGAACTGCGGCGACGGCGCTCCGTCGGGCCCTGCGGCGATCGACTCGAGCGCGCTCTTCGCCGACGGTGCGTGCCCGAGGGCCAGCGCGAGCTCGTGCGCTCCCAAGATCACGCCGAGGATGACCAGCCCGATTGGCAGAGACAAGGAGAGAAACAGCAGCGCCTTCCCCTGAGCCCGCGCTCGAAGCGCACCAGCAGCGGGCGGAGGAGCGCTGCGCTCCACACCGCAAGAACGAGCGCAGGCCATCCGGTCAATCGTTGGCCTTGAATCACGCGAATGAGAACTACGATGATGGTGGCTTCAATCAACTGGCTTCAGCGATGTAGGTACCCCGTGAAATACAGGACCACGAGGAGGAGGATGATGATCGCTGCGGGGGACATCCCACCCCAACCCCAGCGCGAATAGCCCAACCCCCCACCACCGATTAGACCCGAAAACAGCCGGTTCGCCGCCGTGGTCTCGGGGCACTCGCATTAGCCCGGCCAAGAGATGCGCGACGGTCTACTTCAATCCCGGTAGCGCTGGGCCGCGTCGGTTTCGGCTGCCGACCACGGTCGGGCGGCTGACGGTGCGACGGTGCGGAACGGCGCGGTCGATGATGAGTTGCTGATCCTCGACGATACGCGTGCCAGCACTCCAGGCAGACCCAGGCCCTGAACAGCGAGGGCACGTGAGCACGTCGACGGCGTGAGCGCGCATCATCAGCTTCGACCAGGTCAGGCGGCGAGCGCGCTCGGGAACGTCGGGGCCGACGAGCCCGTCACTAAGCAGCGGTGGAAAAGGCCCCGCGCGAGGCCGCAAGCGAGGGTCAGGGCTGTGCTTAGGACCTCTGTATGTTCTTGGAACGTGGACTACAGCGAACGTTGGTCATCTGGTGGTCCCTGGTGTCCGGCGTCGTTCATGTCCTGTGGGAAGGCACGTGGAGCGTCGCGGCTCCCCATCTGCAAGACGTGGCGGCGCAGCACGATTGGCGACTGTACTGGACGTTGTATGGCGCCGCCGACCGTCGCTACGTTCACGCAGATCCGTTCTTGCGAATGCTCGAGTTGGTCACCGGCACCGTCGTCGCTGCGCTTAACCTCTGGGTCAGCTATCACATCTGGAAGCGCAAGCGTATCGTCACCGCGACCGTCGGGCTGCTGGTCGCGTCCGTCATGGAAATCTACGGAACGCTTTTGTACTTCGGCAGCGAGTGGCTCAATCACTGGACGAACCTGGATGCCTCGAGCTTCGTCCACACCTGGGTGATGTTCTTTGGGCTCAACGCGCTTTGGCTGGTGTTTCCCGGCTGGTGCGTCTACGAGCTGTTGGTCCAGCATCGCGCGTCCTTCATGATGCGCGGCCTGGCGGAAACGCAGGTTGCGACCTCTTAGACGAACACGTGTAGAGCCCCGCGTGTAGTACGAAGCTTGCGCACCGTGTGAGGTTCGCGCAGCGACGGTTGCGACATCTGCCCCGGTGGCGGCTCGTTTCAACAGATCTTCGCGACGAGGCACTAGTCTTAGTCTAGGTCATAGCGCGCGCGCGTAGCTCGTTCGAGCTGGACGCTATCTGCGATGGGGAGTCTCCGCTTTGACGACGCAGCCGTCGATGGGACACATCTCCTCGCACTTGGGCTCGGGGTACTCGTCCTCGCATTCGGTGCAGGTTTCAGCGTTGACCGTAAAGGCGTCTTCGCCCTTGCTGATCGATTCGGTGGGGCAGTCCTCTTCGCAGGCTGCGCAGTTGATACAGTCCTCGACGACGATTCGCATTGCCATTACATTTCCTCCGGCACCCGGCTCTATAGCAAGTCGCAGGCCGGTCGACATGCGCATGATCGCTTGCTTCGCGCGAGGAACGCGCGACAACACTGCGCCGCACGGGTTTCGGACGGCAAATATTTCGCAGAAACGACGCATAGAACTCGAAGCAGTAGCCGACGTGCAGACGATGAGAAACGGCGGCCACTCGTCGAGCTCGCGTGCAATCGCTCCGCCTGGACGTACGCGTGCTGTATCGCGACGTCGTACGCGCCGGTTCCGCGCACGGACGCGCCTCCCCGGACTGCGGCGAGATTCGCACGAGGTGTACCGGTTCATGTGCTTCCTCCTCACCAACGGCGGATACCGCGTCACCACCGCGAGGAACGGACAGGAAGGGCTCTGTACAAGACCGGTGCATCGCTCGTCGTGGTGACGGCTGCGGATGACCCCGCGCCAGCGCGCCATCGAGACGGGCGCAGTCGGATGGGTTTCCAAGTCGTTCGATGCAGACGATCTCCTGCGCGCCGTCGCTGCGCACCTGCCCGTCGAGACGACGTCCTCGGCTCCCTAGCGGTGAGGGCCACGCGTGTCGACGACCACCAGCGGCAGCTCGAGGATGATCGCGAGCGACAACCCCTCGCTCTTGAGCGCCAGCCCGGGACCGCTGGTGGTGGTGACCGCCAGGTCGCCCGCGTAGGCGGCGCCGATCGCGGTGCCGATGCCGGCGATCTCGTCCTCGGCCTACGAGGAAGTGCAGGATGTCCGAGGCGGGCGTGATCGGTACCACCGAGTCGAGGGTTTCGGCGGGAAGCAAGACCAAGGCCACGCGAACGTCGCGGTTCCACGATCGAGAGCGCGAAACGGTTGCGCCGCTCCTCATCATGCGCGCATCGTCTGCTGGAAACGATCGGCCATCGGGCCGTCGGACCGGGCGCGTTGCTTGCACGCTTTCCCCGACGAAGAGGTAGGGCGCGCGGGTGGTCGGGTGTGGGGGGGAGGCCAGGTTCACTTCCGCATCGATCATCTCTGGAGGCTCGACGATGGGTGCCTCGGGTTACGGCGATCTTTCCGCCCTCAACACCTGTCGCACCATCCTCGATTCCGCTGGAAGGGACTCGCTGGTGTCGGTGCTCGCGGAGTTCCGCCATCTCTACCAAGCGGCCGTCGCCGTGTACGAGACCAACGGTGACTACGCGCTCAGCCTCGACGCCACGGGCTCGGCGTGGTGCGAGCTCCTGGCCGCACGCTCGCGCCTGCGCTGCCACACCGACGACGATCGCGCGGCGCTCGCGTCGGGCCGCTGGACGTGTCACGAGAACTGCTGGAACGGTGCCTCGCGCGAGTGCGTCCGCGCCGGCGCCGCGATCGACTATCCCTGTGCCGGCGGTCGCTTCATCCACGCCATCCCGATCCGCGCCTGCGGCGAGTTGGTGGGCACGATCCTCTTCTGCTACGGCGCGACCCCCACCGCGCCCGACGACGTGGCCAGGGTGGCCGCCACCTTCGATGTCGCCGTCGAGGAGCTGTTCCGCCTTCCCCCCGTCGCTGCGCCGGAGCCGCAGCTGATCGCCGCGGCCAAGCGCCACCTCGGCACGATCGTGCGTTTGATCGGCGAGCTCGTCGAGCGGCGCCTGATCGCACGCGAGGCCGAGCGGCACGGCGAGCTGCTCCGCGGCATCATCGCGCACGATCTGCGCAGCCCGCTCGCGGCGATCCGCGGGAGCGCGGAGTTGCTTCAACTGGGCGCCGCCGACCCGAAGAGGGCCGCCGCGCGGATCCTTTCCTCCAGCGAACGAATGCGGTTGATGATCGAACAGCTCCTCGACCTCACGCGCATCAAGATCGGCGGCGGGATCTCGCTCGTGCGCGAGCGCCTCGACCTGGCGGCGCTCGCCGCTCAGATCGTCGACGAGACGCTCGGGGCGCGCCCCGGGGCCGCGATCAGGCTGAGCGCGCCCACCTCATGTCCGATCGACTGCGATCGCGAGCGGATGGGACAGGTGCTGGCCAACCTGCTCGTCAACGCCGCGGTTCACGGCGCGCCCGGCTGCCCCATCGACGTCTCGGTGGCGCGCCGCGACGGCGGCGCCGTCCTCCGCGTACACAACGAGGGCAACCCGATTCCCGAGGCGCTCATGCCGACCCTCTTCGATCCCTTCAAGCGCGGAGAGCGGGTCAGCCGGTCATCGCCGGGGATCGGGCTCGGGCTCTACATCGTGCGCTGGCTCGTGGAGGCCCACGACGGCACCATCGACGTCCGGTCGTCGCCAGCCGCGGGAACCTCGTTCAGCGTATGGATCCCTGATTCCCCGCCGTCGCTTCCTCCATGAGCGCTGGTCAGCGCGCGGGGACGGCCGGGTGGAGCGAGCGCAGATACGCCACCAGGTCGGCGGCTTCGTCCGGGGCGAGCCGAGGATGATCGGCGGCCGCGGTTCCGAAGTGCGGCATCTCGGTGCGGCCGCGCCCGCGCAGGATGGTAGCGACGAGGTAGCCGTCGGTAGCGGAGGCGAGGAACGCGGGGTTGGCCAGCGCCGGTGCGGTCTTGCCCACGCCGTTGGCGCCGTGGCAGCGTGCGCAGTTCCAGGTGAAGCTCTCTGCACCGCGCTTCGCGTCGCCGCTCTTGGGCGCCCAGCCGGCGCGCGTGCCGACCGGCGTGAGCGCACGTACGCTGGCGATCAACGAATGGAGCGCGCTGGCGTCGAGCTGCCGGAACGAGCCCATGGCGGTGCCCTGCACACCGACGGTTAGGGTGCCGTAGATGCGGCTGTCCTCGTGGGTCGCCGGGTTGTCGGCGGCCGCGAGCGGTGGCGCCACTACACTGCCCGCGCCTCCCTCGCCGTGGCAGGGCTGGCAGAGCTGCGAGAACAGCTGATCCCCGCGCGCCCGATCGATGGGCGCCGCCGCCACCTCCTCGGCGGTCGGCGGCTTCGGCGAGAACGCTCGCAGATAGCCGATCACGGCATCGATCTCCTCGGGGTGGAGCCCGCCCTCCTTGGTGCCCCACGCCGGCATGCGCCGGCCGGGTCGTCCGTTCATCAAGGTCTTGCGCAAGAACTCGTCGTCGGCGATGGCGAGGAACTCTGGCTCTCCGATGGCCGGGAACGTCGACTCGAGGGTCGGGAACTTGCGGCCTTCGCCGCGCGGGCCGTGGCAAGCGGCGCAGAACACGCCGAACAGCGATTCGCCGTCGGTGCCGAAGTCGCGCTCGCCCAGCCGGTCGACGCGCACGCGGTCGCGCGGCACCAGCGCCTCGGGAATCTGGCGGGTGCGCAGCGAGAGGATCCACAGGGTGAGCAGGTCCGCCTCTTCGCGCGTCAGGCCCAGGTTCGGCATCTGGCTGCCCTTCACCACCTTGGGCGGATCGAGTGAATGCTGCCCGAGCCAGTTGGCGAGCGTGTGCTCGCCGTTCACGTGCGTGAAGTCGAGATCGGCGACTCGCTTGCGTCCCTCATCGGAGAGATCGGGTCCGTCGTCGCCGCCCACGCCACCGACGCGGTGGCAGCCGCGGCAGCCGCGCGTATACGCCAACGCCTTGGCGCGTAGGAGGAGTGGCGCGCCCACCTGCGCGCGCAGGAACTCGCCGACCGCGGCGATCTCCTCCTCGGCGAGCGGCGCGAACTGGGTCCAGGGACCGTTCTGCGCCGCGGCCGCCTTCTCGACGTGCTTGGCGTGCCAGTCGGCGCGGAACCCGTGCAGCCCGACGCCCGACAGGTCCGGCGCGCTCCCGCCCGCGCGATGGCAACTGGCGCACTTGACCTCGGTGAACACCGCGCGCCCCTTGTCGACGAGCTTCGCCGGCTGGACCTTGAGGCCCGAGTGGCAGGTGCCGCAACCCGCCTCGGCGAAGCCGCGCGGCAAGAGCGGCTCATCCCAGTGCTCGACGTTGCCGTGCGCGGCGGCAAGGCTGGTGGCCCGGCCCTGCCCCGCATGGCACACCGTGCAACCGAGCTGACGCAGATCGTGAGGCACCGGCGGATGCGCGGCGAAGAGCGGTTGCCCGGGAATGGGCGCCGCGCCCGTTGCGGCGAGGTGGCACGAGCCGCACCGATCGGTCACGTCGAGCTCGGGCCGCCAGATCTGCTGGATGGCGATCGGCACGGGCGCGAGGTTCGCCTGCCGGGCGAGCCGGTTGTACGCCCGCTGGGCCGCGCGCCATTCGGTGAAGTACGAGCGCACCGGCGCCACCATCAGCGCCAGCAGCACCAGCACCGAGAGCGCGGCGAAGATGGCGAGCAGGCGGGTGATGCCCAGCTCGGCGGGCCGGATCTCCTCGCGCCCGTCCATTAGTAGAACACCCCGTCGCGCCAGGGCAGCGTGAAGCGCCAGCCGGGACCGCGGAAGAAGACGCCGATGATCGTCAGCACCACCGCCGCGAGCAGGAACCAGCTGAAGATCCAGAACGGCAGGCTCCGCGAGCGCAGCCACGCGAGCACCGGCCGCGACGATCGCGTGGCTGCGCCGGCGGTCATCGCCGCGCCGATCGCCACCAGCGTGCCGATGAACGGCCACACCGGCTGGCTGCCGGTGAAGTAGAACATCGCCGCCAGCGCGACGATGATGCCCCAGGCCACCGGCAGCGCCCGCCGGTCCAGAGGCGCACGCTCGAGGTTGACGCGGAAGTACGGGACCACCACCAGCGCGACCAGCAGCAGCGACGGCAGCAGCACGCCCGAGACCAGCGGCGGATAGTAGTGGAGCAGCTCCTGCAGCCCGAGGAAGTACCAGGGCGCCTTGGCTGGATTGGGCGTCCGCGTCGGATCGGCGATCTGCTCGAGTGGCGCGTCAGCAAAGAGCGAGAGCACGATCAGCCCCAGCGAGAGCGCCAAGAAGGCGATCAGCTCGCGCACCAGGAGGTGCGGGAAGGTCATCACCATCGGCTCGTCGGTCACGTCCACCGGCGGGCGCTCATCGCCCTGCACGACCACCACGCGGACCGGCGTGCGCTTGGGGTCCTCGCCGTTGCCGGCGATGAAGGTACGGGGGTCGCTCATGGCCGCGCCGCCGGCGGCAGGTGGATCCCGCCGTCCTTGCGCACGCGCCAGATGTGCACGGAGATGCCGACCACCGTCGCCAGCGGCAGCACCACGCAGTGGAGCACGTAGAAGCGGAGGAGCGCGTTGGCGTTGATCGAGTGCCCGCCGAGGAGCACCATCTTGACCTGGCGCCCGACCAACGGCACGGCCTCGGCCATGTTGGTGCCCACGGTGACCGCCCAGTAGGCGAGCTGATCCCAGGGCAGGAGGTATCCGGTGTACGAGAGCAGGATCGTCGTCACCAGCAGGAAGACGCCGATCACCCAGTTGAACTCGCGCGGCGGGCGGTACGCGCCGCGAAAGAACGTTACCGCCATGTGCGCGAACACCAGCGCCACCATGGTGTGGGCCGCCCAGCGGTGCAGGTTGCGCAAGAACAGGCCGACCGAGACGGTGAACTGCAGGTCCTTCATGTCGTGGTACGCCTGCGGCACCGACGGCCGGTAGTAAAACATCAGCAGCACGCCGGTCACGACCAGGATGAAGAAGCACCCGGCCGAGAGCCCGCCCAGGTAGAACGTGCGGCGGAACTCGATGGCGCGGCGACGCACCTTGGTCGGGTGCACGTGCAGAAAGAAGTTGGTGAACACCACCAGCGATCGGTTGCGGTTCGAGTCGGGATACCCGTGCCGCACGATCGATCGGTAGAACCGTTGCAAGAACTCGCGCATCACGTCACCTTCAAGAGGACATCGCCCGCCACGTGGCGACCGGAGTCGACGACCAGCACGCCGCGCTCGACGGTGAGCTGCAGGCGTGGCAGCGGGTGCGGCGCCGGCCCCTGCGCCACGCTGCCGTCGAGGTGGAAGCGGCTGCCGTGGCAGGGGCAGGCGAGCTCGTGGTGGTCACGGTCGTAGGTGGTCATGCACCCGAGGTGGGTGCACGTCGAAGAGAGCGCGTAGAAGCCCTCGGCGCTGCGCACCACGTAGACCTTCTGCTTGGGCAGCACCAGCACCGTGCCGACCGGGATCTCCTCCGGGCGTCCGACACCGAAGCGGGTGTCCTCTTCGAACAGGACCGCCGGCTCGAGGTAGAGGAAGGCGCTCACCATCGTGCCGGCGCCCGCCACCGCCAGGGCGCAGGAGCCCACCGTGCCGAGGAAGCGACGGCGCGAGAGCTCCTCTTCTGTGAGCGGCAACCTCAGGTCGTCGTCGAGCGGCATGGTCCTCTCCTCACAGCGAGGTCTCTGCCAGGCGCATGAGCGGCGCCTGGTCTTCGCGGTAGAGCGCTTGCATCGTGATCAACCCGACCGGGCAGCGCCGCGCGCACAGGCCACAGCGTATGCACGCGGTCTCGTCCTTGATCAGCGCAGCTCCGGGCTGTCCGCTCAGCTCGAACGGGCTCCCGTCGGGCAGGCGCAGCACCCCGTCGGAGGACAGGCGCCTGAGCGACACCAGGTCGATGCACTGCTCCGGGCACACGTCGACACAGCCGCCGCACTGGATGCACTCCGATCCGTTCATCCCGACCGAGTCGAACACCGTGTTGACCCAGCAGTGCAGGCAGCGGCTGCCCTCGGCGCGCGCCTCCGCGTCGTCGAGCACGCGCTCCACCTCGGCCGCGGGGGTGCGCCGCTCGACGGGGATCGCGGGCAGTTGTGCACGCGGGATTCGCTCGTAGTCGCCGCGCGCGAACGGGTGGTCGTAGCCGAAGGTGGGGAACACCTGCAACCGGTAGCGCGGCGGCGCATCTCCGCGCCCGGTGAGGAAGGTATCGATCGAGCGCGCCGCCTTGCGCCCGTCGGCGACTGCCGAGATGACGATGCGCGGCCCGAAGGCTACGTCCCCACCGGCGTAGACCCCCGGGCGGCTGGTGGCGAGCGTCGCCGGGTCGACCTGGATCAGGTTCTGCGGCGTGGTGGCGAGGCCGTGCCCGTCGCCGAGGAAGCCGAGGTCTGCGATCTGCCCGACCGCGAGGACCACCGTGTCGCAGGGGATGTCCTTCTCGCTACCCGGCGTCAGGATCGGTGCGAAGCGGCCGTTCTCATCGAACACCCGCGCCACGTCGAGCGTGCGCAGCGCGGTCACGCGGCCACCCTCGCCCACGATCTCTTTCGGCCCGCGCCGGTTGAACAGGGTCACGCCCTCCTCGGCGCCCTCGGCGATCTCGGTGGGATCAGCCGGCATCTCGGTCCGCGACTCGAGCGACACCATCGTCACCTCGCGCTTGAGCACGCGGGCCGCCACCACCGCGGCGTCGACCGCGAGGTTGTGCGCCTCCTCGTCGGGCGACGAGGTGCCGCCGAAGCGCCGCGACGAGCGCGCGGCGTCGTAGGCGACGTTGCCGCCGCCCACCACCACCACCCGGCGGCCGATCTCGATCGGCAGCCCGAGGTTCACGTGCACGAGGAGATCGATGGCGGTGAGCACGCCCTGCAGCTCGACGCCGGGGATCTTCAATGCCTTTCCTCGACGGCAGCCGGGCGCCACGAAGACCGCGTCGAACTCGCGCATCAGCTGCGCGAAGGTGACCTCGCCGCCGATCGGCGTGCCGAGACGAAGCTCGACGCCGAGCCACTGGATGAACTCGATCTCGCGATCGAGCAGGTCGCGTGGCAGGCGATACGCCGGGATGCCCATGCGCATCATCCCGCCCGCCACCTTCGCGGCGTCGAACACCGTCGCGTGGTGCCCCATCAGCACCAGGTCGTGCGCGCACGCGAGCCCAGCCGGACCGGCGCCGACGATCGCGACACGGCCCGGCTTCGCGGCCTTCTCGCGCGGACGCTCGGCCACCGCGGCAATCTCTTCGAAGGCGATCCCGCTCTCGACGCCGAAGCGCTCGTTGACGACGCGCTTCAGGGCGCGGATGTGGATCGGCGCATCGATTGCGCCGCGCCGGCACGCGGCCTCGCACGGATGCGCGCACACCCGGCCGCACACCGACGAGAACGGGTTGGGCGCGCGCGCGAGGGACCACGCCTCGCGGTAGCGGCCCTGGGCAACCAGCGCTACATAGCCGCCGGCGTTGGTGCCGACCGGGCAGGCGGCCTGGCAGGGAACATTGGAGGCGTAGTAGCGAAGGTTCTCCGCGTCGTGCCCCTTCCACCACTGAGGGGCGTCGTTCTCAGAAGGCATACGCCAAGCCGACCTGGATCGACTCGAGCTCGGTGACCGCCCCCAACATCGGCGTCGCCGAGCCACCCCAAGCTCCCCAGCCACCGTCGGGCGCCCCGTCGGCATACTCGATCTGGCCGGTGAGCGAGAGCTTGATGTTCGGGCGCACCAGCGCAACGATGCCGGGGATGATCTTCACGTCGTTGATGCGCGACTGCCCGCGCGCCTTGAGCGCCGCGTATTCGATGCGCACCGCCGGCACCAGCCACGGCAGGACGACGTAGGAGAGCTCGTCGTACTGCACCGCCGCCTGCACCGGGCTCCCATCAGCCGTCGCGTGGTCGTGCCACTCGTAGTAGAAGCCAGCGTTCAGCTCGAGCGAGCCCAGCGTACCGCGCAGGTTACCTCCCGCGACCCAGGCAGTGTCGTCGAGCGGTGAGGGTGCCATGCCGGTGGCCAACATCGCGTTCGCCCCCGGCTGGAAGTGCGACGCGGCGCGGACGCCGAACAGATCGACGGTGAGCGCGTTCTCCGCCCAGGGCTTGTTCGGGTTGCCCTTGGTGTCTCCTTCACCGTCGAGGCGCATGCCGCCCAGCTTGTAGCCGACGTGGGCGTAGACGCTCTCCGAGTTGCGCACGTCGATGTTGGCGCCCGAGTTGACGCCGACCGAGTAGATGAACCGCCCCTTGGCCATGCCGTTGATCTCGACGAGGTTGGTCTGATCCGGCACGCCGAACGAATCGCTGGTCGCGCCGTAGAGCGCGGTCACCTGCAGGCTCGGCATGAGGGTGTCGCCGACGTAGCTGGAGTGCGGGCCGAAGCTGGTCAGGGTCGGGGAGCCGCGGCCGACATAGATGTTGAGCGCGTGCTTGGCGCTGAACAGGTCGTTGAAGTGCAGCTCCGCGTGCTCCAGGTCGAGGCTCGAGTCGGTCCCGAAGGTGATCTCGGCGAAATAGGCGATGTGCTCGGAGAAGCTGCCGCCCGCCCACAGGTGCCCTTCGGCGACCAGGTCGTGCAGGCTCACCACCGCTCCGTTGTCCGCCTGCGCGGCGCCGGAGTTCTTGTCGGGGTGGATGACGAGGTTGCCGTTGATGCCGAGAGCCAGCGGTGCCGACGCGGCGAGGATGCCGGGCCATACCGATTCCCTCGGCCACATCTTGCGGTAGGCCTCGTTGCCCAGCGGAACCATGTCTTGCTTGATGAAGTCTTCGTCCTTGCCGGGGAACTTGTAGCCGTTGCGGCGGAACGCTTCGCCGAACGGCGTCAGCTTGGGATAGATGGTGTGGCAGGTCTGACAGCTGGTGCCGTACTTGCGCGCGAACGCGGGGATCGCGTACGCCGCCGACGCGCCAGTGAGAACCAAGAGCCCGATGACCAGCGAAACGATCGCGCGTCTCATGGGCTACTTCCCGACTTCGAGCTTGACGGCGGTGGTGCCGCCGGCCGTGACGGTTACCGCCTTGGTCGTCTCCGCGCCCTTCTCGCTCCAGGTCTTGAGCGTGTAGCTGCCGGGCGGGACGTTGGCGATGGTGAACTTGCCGTCGGCTTCGGTGACCGCGAAGTACGGGTTGTCGAGCACCACGACGAACCCGCTCATCTCGGGGTGCACGTTGCAGAGCTGATGGAAGACGCCGCTGGCGGTGAAGGTGTGCGGCTTGGTCTCGCCCTGGCCCCAGGTCCCGAGGTTGTACTTGTCGCCGTCGGGCGTAAACACATTGTGCCGGACGGTGTCGCTGTTCTTGAAGACGACCGTGGCGCCCTTCTGCACCGCCACGACGTGGGGCACGAACGCCATGCCCTTCTGATCGATCTGCGCAGGGCGCGCAGGCGGCCGGAAGGTTCCGGCCACCTTGTCGAGGAAGACGACAACGCCCGCACGAAGCTTGGGCGTACGCGCGGCGACATCGCCGGAGATGGTACCTGCCTCTTGCGCCATCGCGACCGGGGCGAAGCCGAGGACCGATGCGAGTGCGACAAACTGTCCGAGCCGATGCATCGTTGCACCTCCGGCTCGTGTGTCTAAGCACTTGGCGGACCAATGCCACTTCCCGGACGCGTCGACGAGTGACAACTTCTTGAATCCGTGGCGAATATTTTTCCGCCGCCCACGCAGAATCAGTTTCGATCGCACAGAATAATGGTGAGCGCTCCGACCGAGGCCGCAGTTCCTGCGCCGATTGCAGCTCGAAACGAAATTTCTGCGCGATCCCCCCGGAAGCGGCCGTCCGAAGCGCTCGGAAGCACTTCCCGGTCGACTGGTACGGCGGCTGCACTCAGCGCCGAGGACGTCGTCCTACGACGGAGGAGACACATGAGGGCACAGCGGCGAATCGCGGGCGGGATGGTTCTTCTACCCCTGCTCGCCTGGGCGAGCGGATGCGACAACTCGGCGGCGACCTTGCGAGTGGTCCACGCATCGATCGATGCCTCAGCGCTGGACGTCTACGCGCGGAACACCGGCACCAACACGGCGACCCTGTTCTCGAACGTGGCCTACGCTGCGACGACCCCCTATCAGAAGATCAGCCGCGAGGGTGACTACGTGTTCGAGCTGCGGCCGGCCGGCGCGCCTGCCGCCTCGGCGCCGCTCACCACCTCGAGCGTATTCCATGTCAGCACGGGCGAGAACGCCACGGCGGTGATCGCCGGCCTCGCCGGCACCGGCGACAGCAACGTCGGGCTGCAGGTCCTCGTCGAGGAGGAGCGCTTCGATCTGCCGGCGCCGACGGACAACGCCTGGGTGCGGGTGGTGAACGCGGTGCCGGACGTGGAAAGCGTCGAGTTCATCGCCACCAGCAGCGACGGAACCAGCACCACCACCGGCAGTCTGGACCGCTTCGGCGCCGCCTCCATCCTCGAGCCGGTGGGGCAGCCGCTCGGCATCGGCGCCGCGCCCGTGGGCACTTCGTTCACCGTCACGCTGACGAGCAAGCGCGCCGTGTTCCTGATCGCGACCGGGCTCAGCACGGCCGCGCCGGGTGAGGACCAGGCGTTCGAGTTGCTGCAGGTCGGCATCGACGGGTCGACCGCGATCGTGCAGCAGGATCCGATCGTCTATGCGTTGGCCGCTTCGCCCGATGCGGCATCGCTCGATCTGTTCAACGGCACCACCGAGGTGGCGAGCGGCGTGGCCTTCGGACAGCTGTCGTCCATCCAGCTTCCGCCGGGCGATCAGGCGATCGACTTCTTCCCGCACTCCCCGACGAACGCGCGGCCGGCGGGCGATCCGACCGGCAGCGTGCAGCTCGGCGGCCTCGAGGCGGGCAAGCGCTATCTCTCGGTGACGTCGGGCTTCGTCACCACGGGCCGTGCTCCGGCCCTCCAGTCGTCCGTCTACCAAGAGGCGTTCGCCGCGGCGGCCACCACCGCGCTGCTACGCGTGGTCCAGGCCGCGCCCGATCTGCCAACCGTGGACCTCGCAAGCACGGACGGGATGTCGGTGATGCCCTTCGCCGACTTCCATGCCCTCTCGTTCCTCGACTCCTCGACGGCGGCCGGCACGGCTGTCCCCAATGACTTCACCCTCGCCATCGTCCCGTCCGGGACGCAAACGGTAACGGCCGGCTTCGCCCTGGCCAGCCAGGCGAGCACGCGGTCGTTCGCCGTCGTCGCCGGCGCCGCAACGCCGGCCGGCTCCGATCAGCCGCTCGGGCTGATCCTAGTCGACACCACCAGCCAGCCCTGGGTCGCCACGTCCGTCGCCGCCCAGTAGACAGCGAGTCCTCGCCGAGGGTTGATCTCGTGTGCGACCCCGGCGGCCATCCTTGATGGCCTACTTGATCAAGCCCTCGAGGGCCGAGAGCGTCTCGCGCGCCTCGCAAACTGTCGTAATGCTCGGTCGGTAGCCGGCGGTCTTCGAGCGTACCTCGGCACAGCCGATCTTTTCGGGGCACCGCCCGGGTGGTGGTTGGTTTTCTGCCCATGCAATCGTACCCGCGGTGCCGCAGATAAGGAGCGTTGTCGCGGCGACGAGTGTTCCACGGCAGGTGCGTGGGAGAAGGCGTTTGATAGCAGCCATGTCGTTCTAGCTCCTTGAACACGTAGTTCCTCTCGCGTATTTTACGCTCTCGCGATGCAACGCATCCTCATTGCGATGTGGCTCACCAGCCTCGGGGCCGCGTCGTGCGGCCCGCCCAAGCCTCCATCCACGCCGACCGCCGGGATGATGCAGGTCCACGGGGCCTGGTCGTACTGCGAGCCGTCCGCTATGGTGTCGCTCGCGCGAGAAAACACGCCGGTGCTCGAGTCCCGCGTACTCCAAGCCCGAGCCAACACTGAGTATGATCTTCTAATCGTACCAGGGTACACGCCCGAAGACGCGGAGACGCCGCTCACGCGTGTGGATCCCATCGCAGCCGCACGACTCGACGAGGCGATCGCGCTCTACCGCCAGGGTAAAGCGCACATCGTTCTCGTGGCGGGCGGAAACGTGCATCCTACAGATACTCGCTACGCCGAGGCGCTTACGATGAAAGCATACCTCGTCAGGCACGGCCTCCCCGAGAGCGCGATCGTCGTCGAGCCTTGCGCGCGTCACTCGACGACGAACTTGAGGAACGCCGGCCGTTTCATGTTGAAATACCATCTGCGCACCGCGCTTGTCGTGACCAGTTCCGATCAAGCCTTCTATTTCGCAAACGGTAATCTGTCGACCTTCGAGTCCCGGTCGCGTGCCCAACTCGGATACGTTGTGGGTCGCCTGCAGAGCAAGACCGCGACCACCCTAGAGTTCGCGCCGAGCAAAGCCGTGCTTCGCCGCGGTTCCGACCCGCTCGATCCATGAGGTGCGGCCGGTCACTTTGCCTGCTTCAGGTGGCACGGTAGCTGGCCCACAACACCGAGCCCTGTGAGGTGAGAAGCTACCGCGCTAGGCCTTGCGGCGACGAGCCAGTCCGAGGATCCCGCTGATCACGAACGCGAGAAGGAAGACGAAGAACAGGATCTTCGCGATGCCTGCAGCGCTGGCGGCAATGCCGCCGAAGCCGAGCAGGGCCGCGATCAGTGCGACGACGAAGAAGACAACGGCGTAGTAGAGCATGGCAAACCTCTCCGCTCGGGCCTGAGTTCTTTCTTGCGACGCTGTGTTCTGCAGCAAGAGTCGATCCAGATCAGGGGTGGCGGCGCTTGCGCACCTCGCTCGCGTAGAGACGAAGCACGGAGATCGCGAGTGACATCAGCACGGGTCCCACGATGAGTCCCTTCAAGCCGAACGCCTCGACGCCGCCAAAGAGCGCCGCGAAGATCACCAACGTAGGCAGTCCCTTTTCCCCACGAACCAGCCGGGGACGGATGAAGTAGTCGACCACCCCCACGACGATCGCCGCACCCCAGACGAGCACGAGCACACCGCGCGCGGTATGCCCACCCAGGAGGAGCACAACGCCGATTGGAACCCAGACCAGCAGCGTGCCGACCGCAGGAATCAGGGACGCGACCGCCGTGACGGCGCCAAAAAAGTTGGCCTCGGGCACACGCAGTATCCAGTAGCCGAGCGTCGCCAGGCTCCCTTGGGCCATCCCGGTCACGATGGTGCCGAGCAGCGTCGCTCGGCCAACGCGCTTGAACTCAGCGAACAAGGTCGCCGTGTAGCTCGGGCGAAGAGGCAGGGTCTGCGCCGCCTCGCGCGCGAGCGTCTGCCAGCGTCGAAGGATGAGGTGCATCGAGAGCATCGCGAAGAGGAGCATGAGGAGCATGCTCGCCGTCGTCGACACCATGACTCGAGCGACGCCTTCCGCACGCCCCACTGCCGCTTCCGCGAGCGCGCGCATCTTGACGGCGAGTTGGTCAGGCGCGATGCCGACCTTCTCGCTGAGCCTGCCGATCCGCTCGAGCGTGCCGCCCCCGGATGCGCTGGGGCCGAGCGCCGCGATCAGATTGCGCGTGAGAACCGTTCCCCGCGCGACGAAGAGCCAGCCGAGCGCGACGAGCGCGACGGCGAGCGCCACGGTCGAGGCGACGACGGCGAGGAGCGAAGCGGCCCGCGCGCCGAGCCTCGACTCGAGCCACTCGTAGACCGGCTGCACCATGAAGGCCAGCAGGGTCCCGAGAAGAATGCCCACCCCGACCGGGTGAACGATCCAGGCTATGATCGCCACCGCAGCGAGGGCCGCCCACCCGAGCGCGAGCCGCTCGCTGCGCGTCTCGACCGAATCGACCTCAACCGGGGCGGCTCCGCGTTTCACGGGGCAGCAAACAAGCAAGCGCAAGGCCAGCCGCTGCAGCCGCCGCGGGCGCATCCGCTGCGTTGGATTGTGGCGGCGCAGCAAAGTCTGCGCGCTGGCACTGGAGCGCGCAGCCGGGCCGCCGGCCCTTCTTGTGGCAGATCACGCACGCCATGATCGATCCGCTCGAGCGCCGCGTGGACGAGCCGAGCACCCGCGCGGCGGTCACGCCGGCCGCCTGATCCTCCCAGTCCGGTTCCCGCGTGGTCAGGAGTTGCTGTTCGTCGTCGAGCAAAGCCCGCTACGGCTTGGGTCCCGGATCTTTGGCTCGACAAGCCATTGACGTCGATCGCGCGGCGGTGTTCGACCGCGAGACCGTGGTCCTCGGCTCGTTCAACCTCGACCCGCGCTCGATGTCTGGACGCCTTCGCCACCGACTCTGTGACCACTCGATCCCGTCGAGCCGCAATGGCTGCGCGAGGTGCATCCGCCGCCGCATGAATTGCGCGCTGCGAGCGGCAATCCCGCAGCGTCCCGGGGGGCACACCAGATGCATCCGTCCCGAGATCGGTAGAACACGGAGGAATGAAAATGGGCCAATTCATCGACAAGACCAAAGGAAGAATCAAGCAAGCCGTGGGCGCCCTGGCGAATGACAAGGAGATGAAGCGCGAGGGCGAGGCCGACGAGTTGAAGGGCAAGATCGAAGGCAAGGTCGCCGATCTCAAGCACGCGGCCAAGCAGATCAAAAACGCCGTCAAGGATGTAGTGGAGTAGGACGCCGTTGCTCGCGAGGAGGAGATCATGAGTCTGACAACGATTGTCGTGTTGGTCGTGTTGGCAGTGTTGCTGTTCGGGGGCGGCGGGTTCTACTGGAGTCGGCGCAGCTAGATCAGTCTGATTCATCGCGGAGGAATGCGGTGACGTCGCAATTGACGTTCGTCTTGATCGTCGCCGTCGCTGGCCTTCACGAGCGGCGGGCCTGGGCCACGCCTGCGGACGCGCAGATCGCTGGCGCGTACAAATACGTTGGCGGGCCCGCCGAGGTGAAGGCCCTCCTGTCGGCCATTGAACCGGTCGTGAAGAAAATGAGCTGGGTAAGCCGCGGAATTGCCCGCAGCAGGCTGCGAAAAGGCAACCTTCCCACGCAAGAGATGAGAATTCTCATCGACGCCGGAGCCATCCACATCGTTCGTCCAGGGCGGCCGACGGTCGCTGCGCCGGCGGATGGGCGGTCGCAGAAGTGGAAGAGCTCCGACGGCGTCTTCGACGTCACCCACGCGTTCAAGGACGGACGACTCATCCAAACCATCGATGGCAAGAACAGCCACAGCACGAACGAGTTCGTACTCGCCGGGGATGGCGTGACCCTCACGGTCCACACTAGAATCACCTCACCGCGCCTGCCGGGTGCGGTCGTCTTCAGGATGACCTATCGAAAGAAGTGAGAACCCAGAACGCTCGGCCATCGATGCCGACGTTGCGACGGGCAGATGCGCCACCACGGCGCGCAGCAGATCTTCCGGCTCGAACGGTTTGGACACCCATCCCGCTGCGCCGGTTTCAATCGCGCGTTCGCGCGGTCCAGGATGAAGCGAACCAACTCGACTAGGTCTTTGTCGTCGTCGACGGCGAGTACGGAGAACGGGCGCGTTCTCATGTCGCGCGTCTTTGCGGCAACCGGAAGCGGAACGTGCTGCCTTTCCCTTCGGTACTCTCGAACCACATCGTGCCCTGGTGCAGCTCGACGAAGGTCTTGGCCACGTGGAGGCCGAGGCCGGTGCCTCCATAATCGTACGGGGTATCGGTATGCGCACGAAAGAATCGCTCGAAGATGCGGTGTTGTTGTCCGTGCGCGATCCCCACCCCCTGATCGCGCACGGACACGACCGCGTCGTGGTTCGAAACGGTCACATCGACCTCGACCCCACCACCCGATGGCGAGTACCGGACTGCATTGTCGAGTAGGATGCGCATGACCTCATCGTCCCGTCCGGGACGCAAACGGTAACGGCCGGCTTCGCCCTGGCCAGCCAGGCGAGCACGCGGTCATTCGCCGTCGTCGCCGGCGCCGCAACGCCGGCCGGCTCCGATCAGCCGCTCGGGCTGATCCTAGCGGCCAGCTTGATCGCCGTGAGCGCGGGTTACGCAGGTCATGCCCCAAGATGCCGATGAACACTTCCCGGAACTCCGACACGGTACGCAGGGCGCTCTCGCTCTCCTCTGCACGCGACTGCGCTGCCTCCACCTTCTCCGTCAACTCTCGTGCCCGAGTCGTTGCCTCGCGCGAGTCGTCGAGGTGCGCCGCGAGGTGTCGATCGCCTCCGAAGTCGATCCTTTACTCTCCGCGGAACCTCAGCCGTGTAACGAGGTAAGCGAGACAAAGGAACAATGGGATCTCGGCAACGCTATACCAAGCCGGGAAATTGGCGATGTAGTGCGTGCTCCAAACGGCAAGCCCCCTCAAATGGATCGAAACGGAAAGGGTGATCATGGCAAGCCCAACGAGGAAGGCGACGCGAAAGGCACGGGAGCCGGTGAAGCGGCGGAATGATAGCCAGCCGGCGACGGCCGAAACGAGCATGAGAAGGCCGAATGCTCCGTCGACGGGTGGGGTGAGGTACTTGTCCGACAATCGTTCCGGTCCGATCATCAGGCGTAGCGAGTGGATGGCGGCGCCGATAAGAAATATGACGGTCGCGGTGGCGCGATAGACCTTCGGCGCATCGATAAAGGCTAAGCCAGGCCGGGTGGGGGTCGTCATCTGCTGTCCTCTCTCGCTTGGCGTGCCCAGAGGGTTCAGCGTCACCCGCTCCTCCAGCGTCAACAGGCTTAGCATGCTCGCCAGATTTGTTTCAGTTCCGTCCGAAGAGATCTTGGGAGTCGACCCTTTGGACCGCCTTTTTCAACCTGCTGCTTAGAGATGAACCATGCTGTTGACCATTGCGCGGAGCGCGGACGGGTCGAAAGGCTTCTCCATTCGAAGGTTGCTGATCCCGTCAAGGAACTCGCGCGCGCTCGAGGTGAATGCGCCGCCGGTGAGGAAGAGGATCTTATGGACCTGCGACGGATCGATCTCCCCCAGCCTGGCGAACAGTTCCATCCCAGAGACCTGCGGCATCATGACGTCGGAGACGATCACGTCGAAGACCGCGCCGCCGCGGAGGCGCTCCAACGCGACGGCGCCACAAGTTTCGACCTCGACGTCGTGGTCGGCTTGCAAGACCCGCCGGATCGCGCTTGCGATCGACGGCTCGTCGTCGACGACCAGGACGCGCCCGCGCCGGGCGCCCGCTCGTACGACCTTGGCCTCGCAGGCTTGATCGACGATCTCGGCGCGGGCGACTGGAAGATGCACGGTGAAGATGGTGCCCCGGCCGATCGCGCTCTGCACCGTGATCTCGCCTCCGGCGGTCATCACGATTCGCTGCGAAATGGAGAGGCCCAGCCCGGTGCCGACGCCTGGCGGCTTGGTGGTGAAGAACGGCGTGAAGAGGCGCCCGAGGGTCTCAGGCGACATCCCCGAACCGCTGTCGGAGATGTCGACCGCGACGCGCCCCAGCTCGTCCAAGCGGGTCGAGACGCGAATCAGGTTGTCGTCGGAGCGCCCATCGGGGATCGCCTGCGCCGCGTTCACGATGAGGTTGAGGAAGACCTGTCCGAGCCGCGCTTCGTTTACCTCGACGGGCGGCAGCTTGGTGAAGTCCTTCACCAGCCGCGCGCGGTGGCGGATTTCGTTCCAAGCCATTCGCAGCGACGATTCCAGCACCCGCACGACGTCGACCGCCGCCGTTCGATCCTCCTCGGCGCGCGAGAACAGCTTGAGGTCGCGGATGATCAGCCGCACCCGGTCTGCCGCGTGCGACGCGTCCTCCAGCTCCTCGACCAGCTCCGTGAGGGCGATGAGGGGACCTGTCTCCTTGGCTACCTCGGCCAGGTCCTTCGTCGCCAGCTCGAGGTTGGCGATCACCGCCGCCAGCGGATTGTTGATCTCGTGTGCGACCCCGGCGGCCAGGGTCCCGACCGAGACCATCCGATCCGACAGCTGGAGTTGGGCCTGAAGCAGATTGCGAGCAGTGACGTCCCGCAGGACCACCAGCAAGAGCCGCTCCTCGCCCAGGTCCGCGATCGACGCGGATACATCGACGACCAGCTTCCTGCCGTCGGCCCGCTTGGTCGGGACGTTCTCGAGATGCAGGGTGCCGACGCGGCCCGCTTCCAGAAACCTCCGCCATTCGGCCTGTGCGTCGTGCGGCTCGACGAACTGTAGGAAGCTCTTGCCGACCACGGCCTCCCGGGTCCACCCGAACAGGGTCGACAAGTTGTTGTTGCACTCCACGATCTCGCCCTCGCTGTTGAGGACGATAATGGCGTCGTTGGCTCCCTCGAACAGCGTCTGGTAGCGGCGCTCCGCCAACTTACGCTTCGAGATATCGATGATGCTGGCGCGGATCTGGACGTTTGCGCCCGGCAGCTTGGTGAGCCGAACCTCGCAGGACACCAGCCGCCCCGTCCCGGTGCGGTGCAGCCACTCGAACACGGGCTCCGCGCCGCTGGCGATCTGGACGAGAGCTTCAGCGATCAACTCCGCCGAGGATCGGCCGTTCGGTTGCACGGGCGCGCTCAGCTCCTCAACTTGCTTGCCGAGGAGGCGCTCGCCGGTGAGCTCGAACAGCCGTACGGCGCTCGGGTTGGCGTCGACGACGCGGACGGTGGCAGCGTCGACGACCATGATCGCCTCCGGCGCATGCTCGAAGAGCAGGCGGGCGCGCTCCTCGCTCTCCCGCAGCTGCCCCTCAATCCGCACTCGCTCGGTGATATCGACGACAAACGCGGAGGTGAGCCTCGCTCCACCGACGAGGACGCTGGTGAGGGCCACCTCGACCGGGATCTCACGCCCGTCCCTGCGAAGCGCCGTCAACCCGACTCGGGCGCCCATCGGCCGCGCCACTCTCTGCGTCTCGTGGAATTGTGCCTCGTGCCGGAGATGGCCGACGCGATGCCGTTCCGGAATGACGGCTCCCAGCGGTCGCCCCACCAGCTCCCGGCGATCGTATCCAAGCATCTCGTCAAATCGCGGATTCGTGGCGACGATCAGGCTCCCCTGATCGACCAGGACAATTCCGAACGGAGCGCCATCGAAAATCCCCTGGTCGCGATCCTCCATCAACCGTCCGTCCGCTCGAGTAGCCGCCGGCCCCAGAATCTGCTGGCCAGCCGTCGCGCAATCTCTGCGTGTTTCGCGAGCGCGTTGGTGCTCCGACTCATCTGGCGCGCTCCCATGGATCGGGATGCGTTGCATGCGACAGGCCACGCTCGGACTTCCCGGGCACCGGAGTGCTCCCCGTCAGCGATCGGGCTCTTCGGCGAGGCCGGGGTGGGCGTCTGGCAACACGTAGCCGTCGCTCCTGGCAAACCAGCGGAGCAGGTCCAGCGCGGACACGATCCCGGACACCTTGCCATCCTCGGAGACGATGGGTAGTCGATCGACGTTCTCGTAGGACATGAACGCAGCCGCCTGCGAGATCGTCGACGTCTCGGGTAGCACGACGGTGAGGTGGGTCATGACGTCCGCGACCAGGTTGGCGTCCCCGGCCGGCAGCAGATCGGCCTTCGAGACCATCCCGATCGGCTCGCCGTCCTCGTTCACCACGGGCGCGCCGCTCACGTGGCGCCGTTCGAACAGCGCGCTCGCCGTCGCGAGCGCAAGGTCGGCGCGCACGCACAGGATCTCGCGGGTCATGATCGCCCCCACCGGCGTGCGCTCTGCAGCCGAGCTTCCCTCGGAGGTCAGGCGATGGACGACGTAGGCGCTGCGCGCCTGCCGGAGCGATCGCGCCGAGGCTGCCGTGAGCCGGCGGCACAGCACGTAGGTGCGTCCGGTCGCAGCGTCCGCGCCGCCACCGACATACTCCGGGCACGCCTCGCAGGCCGCGACGGCCATCGAACGGTCGCGATGCGGGCAGTACACCTCGGTCTCGCGCGCGATCGTTCCCGATCCGGAGGCGACCCGCCTGACGTGTACGTCCAGCTTGCATGCGCCTGGTTCTTGCTCAGCCATCGGCACCTCCTGTCGACCTAGAACGCGCTGGCAATGGAAGAGTCGTGCCGATCGTGTTCGCGCCACGAGCGCGGGTTTTCGCGAAGGCGTTGCGCGGCGCTCGAACGCCACGCAGGATTTTCGCGGTCTCGAACGTTCGGCTGGGGGTGCTTGTACGCGCAGTGGGGGAACCGCCCCCATGGTACGGCCGATGCTACAGAGATGAGCCGCTACCCAAGGGAGGCGACCATGAGGATGCGAGACGAGCAGCTGAGGATCGAAAAGGTCGCGCTGCCCTGCCCCTTGACCGGGTGCCAGGTTCAGTGCGATCTGGCGAAGGCCGACGACACGATCTTGGAGGTCGTGAGGTGTTCGGCGTTTCCGCCGGACGAGCCGATCGCCTGCGACAAAGCCTGCGTGCGGATGCTCAACCGCGGCTGGGAGATCGAGTCCGACGGGGACGGCTGACGTTGAGCCTTCGCAAGGAGCCCTTCCGGCTGCTGTTTCCCGTCGGCGTTCTGCTGGCCTGGGCCGGCGTGGCGCCGTGGGTGCTCTTCGGAACTGGGCTGTTGCGCTCCTGGCCCGGCGTCTTTCACGCGCTGACCATGACGCAGGCGTTCCTGCTCGCGATCTCGGTCGGCTTTCTCGGGACCATGATCCCGCGGCGCACCGGTACGCCGCCGATGTCCTGGCTCGAGCTCGCGCTCGCGGCCGCCGGGGTGGCGGTGATCCCACCTGCGGTGGCGTTCGGCTGGTTGGCCGCGGCGGAGATCTCGTATCTGGCGGTGATCGTGACGCTCGCCCAGTTCGCCATCCGGCGCATGCGGCGCATCGCCGCCCCGAGGCCGCCGGTGCCTCCTTCGTTCCTGTTCATTCCGGCCGGCCTGATCGGCGGCGCGGCGGGAGCCGGGCTGTTGATCGCGTTCTCCTTCGGCGCGGCGCCGTGGTCGCTCGGCCTCGGCCGCGCGCTGGTCCAGGAAGCGGTTCTCCTGGCGCTGGTGCTGGCGCTCACGCCGATGCTGACGCCGCTCATCCTGCACGGGCAGGCGCCGCCCGAGCCATCGCCTGCATCGCGGCGGCGGACGCTGCGGCTGCATGCGCTCGCGGCCGCGGCGCTGCTCGCGAGCTTTCCGATCCAGTACCTGGCCTGGGAGCGTGGCGGACTGTTGCTACGCGGGTTGGTGTTGGCGCTCGAGGTCGCCTTCGCCGCGCGGATCGCCACCGCACCGACGGTGCGCGGGCTCCATCGACGACTCTATCGGCTGGCGCTCCTGTTCGTGCCGCTCGGTCCGCTGACGGCCGCGATCTGGCCGGCGCTGCGCATTCCGGCGTTGCACCTGACGTTCGTGGGCGGGCTGTCGCTCCTGGTGTTCGCCGTCTCGCTTCACGTGGTGTTCTTGCACACCGGGCGCGAGCAGGTCGCCGGCGGCCGCCCGTGGCCGGTCGCCGTGGTCGGCGCGCTCACGCTCGGAGCGGTGGCCGCGCGGGTGTGCGCCGAACGGTTCAGTACGCACTACTTCGAGGCGCTCACCGTCGCCGCATCGCTCTGGCTGGGCGCCGCGCTGGTGTGGGGGCTGTTCCTCGCCAAGATGGTCGCCTTCAAACGTCGCGAACAGCCCGGATGAACGCCCGGTTCCCATTTCCTCGCGAACACGGCGGCTACCTGACGCTGGGCGGCGCTGCCCTGGCGGGGGTGTTACTCGCGACCGCCGCAGCGCCGGCAGTGGGATTCGCACTCGCGCTCTCAGGCGGGTTCTTTGCCCGCGGTCCGTTCGAGCGATCTGCCCCGTGGGGCAGAGCGGACGCGGTCCTCCTCTCTCTCAGCAGCGTTGCAGTCGTGTTCGGCGCATGGCTGGCCGCGCGGGCGGGCAACGTCTTCGGGATCGCGGCCGGGTCGGCAGCGCTGGCCATCGTGGGCGGCGCGTGGTGGGCGCGTCACACGCGGGAGCACCGGGCGGCGCGGTTCGAGATCGCCGCGATGGCGATCCTGGGCGGCGCCGCGGGTCCGATCGCGCTCGCCGGTGGTCTGCCCGTCCGGTCTTCGCTTGCCCTCGCGATCGTCCTTGGCGTTCACGCGGCGGTCTCGGTGCCTCTGGTACGCAGCGAGCTCCGGCCCCGCGAGCGGCCCTTCCACGGGCGCGCCGAAACGCGCGCAGCCGTCGCGATCGGGGCAGCGTTAGCCGCTCTCCTCGTGCTCGAGCTGCCGATGGCCGCGCTGGGCCTGATTCCACGCGCCCTGCATCTCGTTCAGCGCAGATTCGGATCGTTGCCGCGCCTACGGCCCGCGCAAGTCGGCCTGAGAGAAACGCTCGCCTTGCTCGCGAGCACCGCGCTTGCCGTCTACGCCCTGCGCTGAGAGGTACGCTGCGATCTCGTCGGCACGGCGCGTCGCCGCCGCGACACAATCGGGCACACCGAGTCCCCGGTACGCATTTCCCGCGAAGAACAGCCCCGGACACGCACGCTCCGCGTCGTCGAGGAGCGCCAACCGGAGGGTATGGCCGATGGTGTACTGCGGCAGCGCCCGTGCATGCCGGATCACCTGGGTGTCCAGCGGCGCGCCCGAGATGCGCAGGAGCGCGGCGAGCTCCTGATGCGCCAGCCCGACCAGCTGCGCGTCGTTCAGCGCGCCGATCGCCGGATCGCGCGCGCCGCCGAGCCGCGCAGAGACGAGGACGGTGCCCTGCGGAGCGCGCGCCGGGAAGGCCGCTGAATGAAACACGGCGCCGAGGAGCCGCGTCGAGCCGCCGCGAGCGCTGAGGAACCCGTACAGATCGGCAGGGACGGCGAGCTGCTCCACCCGGTAGGCGAGATAGACGAGGATCACCGGAACGTACTCGATCGCCGAGGTGGCGGCGTGGGCCGCGGGCGACACCGAAGCAACGAGGCGTGCAGCCTCATAGGCCGGTACCGCGAGCGCAATCGCGGGCGCTTCCAGCTCGCTTGCCGCCCCCTGCTCGTCGACCGAGAGCCGCCAGCCAGCCGGTGTAGCGGACAGCGCCCGGACCGCTGCACCCAACCGCAGCGTGTTCCCGAGCCGCCGGGCGAGCGCGCGCGGCAACTCCTCCATTCCGGATGCGAACGTGCGCAGCCGAGAACCCGCACGCCGGCCTCCGAGCTCGCGCGCTGCGCCGATCAGCAGGCTGCGATGCGCCGCTTCCAAGCGCGCCAACCACGGGAAGGCTGCAGCCAGGCTGATGCGGTCCGGATCTCCGGCGTACAGGCCGGACACCAGGGGAAAGAAAACGCGTTCAGCGGCCTCGCTGCCCAACCGGCGGCGCGCGAACGCGCCCACCGATTCATCGCCCCGGCCCTTCGATCGACGCACGAACAGGTCGCCCAGCAGCCGCAGCTTGCCGTGCGCGGACAGGAGCGTCGTCGAGAGGAGATCGCGCGGTCCTCGCGGGACCTCGAGCAGATTTCCGCCAGCGAGCACCGCCCTTCGCCGCGCGGCCGGCAACGCATCCACCACGCGCAGCCCAAGCGAGCTCGCGAGGCGCATCATCGCCGGCTCGCGATCGAGAAACCCGGCGGGACCGCACTCGACCACCAACTCGCCTCGATTTCGCGTCTCGATCTTGCCGCCAGCGCGCGGCGCGGATTCGAGCACCAACGGCTCGATTCCGCGCGCGCAGAGGGCGTCGGCGAGCGCCAAGCCAGAAATGCCCGCCCCCACGATCACGCAGCGCACGGCCATGCCTATGGTGTTACTCAAGTCGCGTGCCAGCGCGGAGTCCCTGGGAATGAGCAAGGGACCCGCGCAATTTTTTCGAGCTGAGTGGTTCGTCGCGCCAAATTTGCCGGAACGCTCCCCCAGCGACGGCTAAATGCTGGCACGACTCTTTCAGTCCGTCCGGGCAGGAGGCCTCCATGTCGACCCATCTTTCGCGCAATTCCGTCCGCCTACCTGTGCGCGAACGCGAGATCATCCAGACCGACCGCGCGCCCGCAGTCGTAACCAGCGTGTTCTGCCCCCGCCACCAGGACTCGGTCGGGCTCGCCGAGTGCGCGGTATGCGACCGCTGCCAGGAGATCGGCGCGAACGACGACGGCCGCCCGACGCACGTGACCTGCGAGGCGTCCTCGCCGCCGGTGAAGGATCTGCTCCGCCGGCTGCTCCCGCGCGCAGCCGGCCGGACCCAGATCTCCTCGGTGATGTCGCAAAGCGTCACCTGCTTGACCGCCGATGTGAGCGTCGAGGCGCTCACCGCGCTCTTGCTCGAGGACAACATCAGCGGAGTGCCGGTCGTCGACGCGGAGGGCTTCCCCATCGGCGTGGTGTCCAAGACCGACATCTTGCGCGAGCGCTTCGAGAACGCCGACCTGTACGACGAGCCGCTGCCGATCGCCGAGCGACGCGCGGCTGGCCTCGACGACGGCTATCGCCTGACGCCGCTCTCGCGCGTGACGGTCGGCGAGATCATGATGCCGGTCGCGTTCACGCTGTGCGAAACCGACTCGCTCGCGAACGCCGCCACCCTCATGTCGGTCGAGGGGGTGCACCGGGTGCCGGTGGTCGGAAGCGACGGACGCGTGGTGGGGATCCTCTCGGCGCTCGATCTCGCGCGATGGATGGCACACGAGACCAAGCCTGAATGCTGAGCAGCGACGAGAACTACCATCGAAACGTCGATCCGCACCGGCCCGGCTCGCGGCTGCGCGACGTGATCCTCGGCGGGCAGGACGGCCTGGTCAACGTGTTGGGCGTGCTGCTCGGCGTGGCGGCGGCCACCGAAGATCCGCGCATCGTGCTCGCCGCCGGCCTCGCCGCGACCTTTGCCGAATCGGTGTCGATGGGCGCAGTCGCCTACACCGCCACGCAGGCCGAGCGCGCGCTGTATGAGAGCGAGGTGGCGCGCGAGCGACGCCACATCGAGCAGGTGCCGCAGCTGGAAGCCGACGAGGTACGCGAGATCTATCGACAGAAGGGGATCTCGGGCGAGCTCCTCGAGCAGGTCGTCGCGGCGATCACGGCCAACAAGGAAGTATGGGTCGCGGTCATGATGGCCGAGGAGCTTCGGCTCCAGCCGGTGCCGCGCGGGCGGGCGCTCGGCGCGGCGCTCACGGTCGGGCTGGCGGCGCTGATCGGATCCTTGATCCCACTGTTGCCGTTCGTGTTCTTCTCCATCCGCACCAGCATCGTCGCGTCGCTGGTCGTCTCGACGCTCACGCTGTTCGCAGCCGGCGCGTACAAGGCGCGCAGCACCGTCGGTCACTGGCTCCGCAGCGGGGCCGAAATGACCGCCATCGGCATGGCCTCGGCGGTGATCGGCTACTTGATCGGCCGGCTGTTCCATCAGTAGGCACACTGCTTGCTATCCCTCCTCGCATGACCACGTGGTTCTTGCTCGGGTTCACGGGGGACGACGTCGCCGGCGCGTGGCAACACTGGCGTCTGGCGCGTCAGTGCGGTCCGGCGCTCGAAGCGGAAGGACAATCGCTGAGCTTCGGCATCTTGGAGTCGCCGGGGCAAGGTGCCCACTTGCTTTACTGGTACGTCAGCGCGGCGGCCGCGCGTTTGCTCGACGCGCACGATGTGGGTTGGCGGCAGTTCCTGGTGGGCTCGTGCCCGGGGCCGCCGGCGGGAGCGCGTCCGGCGCTCGGACCGCCGTGAGCGGTGCGGTCAGTAGCGGACGCGCAGCTCGGGATTGACGTCGTACCCCTCGACGCCCGGCGGCGAGATCGCGAAGGTGGAGGCCGGATCGCGCGTCTGCGAGGCGGACAGATCGGGGACCGTGGCCTCTCCGATCGCGGCCTCGGCGAGATCGATCGGCCCGCTGGTGATCGGCGCGCCGATCCACTGCACCGGCGTGGCGCTGCAGCGGTTGCAGTATTCGCTCGACTCGTTCTTGCCGAGGATGTGCCCGCAGCTCGCGCAGGACCAGGCGGCGCGCTCGGCGGCCTGCTTGCGCTCCGGCGCCGGCACGATCACCACCGGAACGGCGCTGCGATGCGCGAGCGCGTCCGAGACGCTACCGAGCAGCGCGCGCTGAATGCCGCGCCGGCCGTGGCTGCCCACCACCACCAGCATCGGCTCGAGCTGATCGATGATCTCCAGGAGCCCGAACACCGGCGTCTCCAATTTGAGGTGGGCGCGTGCGGTCACGCCGCGCGAGGTGGCGTTGTCCACCAGGCCGGCGAGCCGCTCGCGCACCGGCGCGGTATAGGCGCTCTCGTCGGTGACCGTGGTCGGGACCGGCGCACAGACGTGCACGATCTCGAGCGGGGCTCGTAGGCGCGACGCCAGATCGATCGCCGCTTCGTACGCGCGCTGCGAGGTGCTGCCGAAATCGACCGCTACGAGAATGCTCTTGAGCTCGCTCATGAAGGCCTCCAACGCCGGCTTCAGCAAGCGATGTGCCACCGCGTCCGGCTGCGCTTTCGGATTCGCCGGGCGCAGAGTTTGCGGCGGTCCGCCAGGTCGAACGCCAGATTTGCGCGGTTCCTGGCGATGTAACGCGGCAAACGGTTGGCCCGGGGGTTGCTGAAGCGAGGGTGCAAGAAAACAAACAGGAGAACGCCATGCTTCGCCCATTGCTGCTCGCCATCCCGATGCTCCTCGCCACCGCCGCCCACGCGCAGACGCTCAGCGGGAAGCTCGAGGACCCGTCGCTGCGGCGCAAGGTGCAGCTGGTCTATGTCGAGAAGTTCGACGGCAAGGTGGAAGCGCCCAAAGCGCCGGCGGTGGTCACCCAGCGCGGCAACGTGTACCTGCCGCACGTGCTGCCGATGGTCGCCGGCACCCAGGTGGTCTTCAAGAGCGAGGATCCCGAGCTGCACAACGTGTACGCGCGCGGGGAGAAGCGGGTGCTGTTCAACGACGCGGTGCTGCCCAAGATGCAGACCCAGCCGAAGACCTTGACTGAAACGGGCGTGGTGCACTTGAGCTGCAACGTCCACAAGGAGATGAGCGCGTATATCGTGGTCCTGCAGAACCCGTTCTTCACCACGCCGCAGAAGGACGGCACCTTCACCATCAGCGGCCTGCCCGCCGGCACCTACGCCGTGCGCATCTGGGGTGAAGGCTTGTCCGAGGAGCAGCTCAAGACCACCTTCAAGCTGACCGTCGGAGGCGCATCGTGACCCGCGCCGCGCTGATCGCCTTGACGATCGTCTCCTTCGCCGGCAGCTCGGACGCGCGCCGTCGCAGCGCCACGGTCTCGGGCTCGGGCTCGGTCTCGGATCGGGCCGAGCAGCTCGCCGCGCAGATCAAGAACAAGAAGGAGCGACCGCAGAAGACCTTCCACCTTTATATCAACGACGGCGAGTGGGAGTTCGCCGACGGCAAGAAGACCTACATCGTCAGCTACGTCGCCTTCGACGAGAAGTTCGGCGAGATGCCGGCGGGCGGGACGTTGCCGCCGCCGCAGATTCCCGCGCCGACCATTCGCGTCAAGGTCGGCGACGACGTGCGGGTCATCCTGCACAACTCCGGGCACCATCACCTGGAGAAGGACTCGTCGTTCGCCAACGTGCCGCACACCATCCACTTCCACGGCATGGATCTGGTGCAGACCTACGACGGCGTGCCCGGCGTGCCGACCAAGGGCCTGCCCGACGCGCTGCTCGCGGGCGTGCCGGTGGGCGAGTCGTACACCTATCACTTCGTGCCGCAGTACGAGGGCACCTACAGTTATCACTGCCACGTCGACACCTCGACGCACGCGCTGCTCGGCATGTTCGGCGCGTTCATCGTCGACGGGCCCAAGCCGAACACCATCTACGGCAAGCACTTCGATCGCGAATACACGCTGTGGTTCTCGGAGACCGACACCGAGCACAACGACGCCATCCACGACGTCGGCGACTACGACATGATGAAGTTCAAGACCAACTACTTCCTGCTCAACGGCCGCATCTTCACGTCCGATCTCTCCAACAAGCTCTCGACCATCGCCGACGCGCGCTCGGTGATCAAGGCCAAGGAGGGCGAGGTGGTCCTGTTGCGCCTCTTGGCGATGGGCTGGGATCACACATTCATGTTTCATCCGCACGCCTATCACATGCAGGTGATCGGCATGGACGGACGCGGGCTGGACTCGCCGTACTGGAAGGACACGCTGCCGATCGCATCGGGCGAGCGCATCGAGGTGCTGGTGCCGATCAAGGACAAGAAGGACAAGGTCTGCATGAGCTGCGGTCTCGGCAAGGGGCTGTCGATCGCGCACGACCACAACCTGCGCGGCGAGGCCTCGAGCGGAAAATATCCGCGCGGGCCGCTCACCGTCTTTCAGGTGGAGTAGGCAGATGCAAGAGGCGGAAGCGACGACGACGCTGTTGACGCGCGAGGCGCGGCTGATCGAAGGCCTGCGCGTGCTGGTGGAACAGTACGTGGACGACCACGCGAGCCCGCAGTCGGAGGACGCGCTGGCGTCGCTGGCCCGGCGCCTGCGCGAGCGCATCCGGCTCGAAGAGCAGTCGCTCTTCCCGGCCATCGAGCGGCTGGTGGGTGACCCGCAGTTTCCGCAGACCCAGCGGATGCGCCGGCAGCACGCCGTGCTGCTCGATCTGGTGCGAGGAATCGAGCGCGCGCTGCAGGAGGGGAAATTCACGGTGGCGGCGGGCGATCTGCGCGAGCTCAAGGCCGCGCTTCACGCCCACCTGGAGGAGGAGCGGCGCGTGCTGCTGCCGATTCTCGCCGCGGAAGGACGGGGATGCGCATGAAGACCCACTCGGAAGAATTCGGGACTCGCGGGCTGTCGAGCGTCACCGAGTGCTTGCAGGCCGATCACGCGCGTCTCGACCGTTTCCTTGCGGATGCGCGACAGGGCGTCGCGTGCGGCGCGATGCCGGAGGCGCGTGAGCACTTCGATCGGTTCGATCGTGGGCTGCGTCGCCACATCCGCCTCGAAGAGCACATCGTCTTTCCGGTCTTCGAAGAGCGCACGCGCAACGCCGGCCCGGTCGCGGTGATGAACGGTGAGCACCAGCGGATCGAGGTGCTGCTGGGGGCAGCGGCCGCCGCGCTAGCAGCCGTCGACCGAGAGCGGTTCGACGCGGCCGCCCGCGAGCTCACCGGCATCATCGAGGTCCACAACCGAAAGGAGGAACGAATCCTCTATCCCAAGACCGATCAGGCGCTCGATGCTGCTGAACGACGCGCGCTGGCGGCGCGATTCGAGAGATCGTGATAAGAGAGGGCTCGTGTCAGAAGCCTTCTTCGACGAGCTGAAGCGATACGTGCGGTTCGGCGAGGAGGATGGGGTCGCGTTGCGCGCCCTCGTCGCTGCCACCCGACCGCACTTCCGTTCGATCTCGGACGAGTTCTACCGGCGCTTGAGCGAGCACGACGATGCGCGCAACGTGTTCACCGGACCAGAGCAGGTCGAGCGCCTCAAGGTGTCGCTGGTCGGCTGGATGGAGGAGCTGTTCCAGGGGCCGTGGGACGAGGCGTACTACCAGAAGCGCGCGCGCATTGGCCGCATGCACGTGCGGGTGGGCCTGCAGCAGCGCTACATGTTCACCGCGATGAACCTGATCCGCACCGCCATGCAGCGCATCGCCCACGGCTCCCTCGCCGACGAAGCCGCGCGCCAACGCGCGCTCGGAGCGATCGGCAAGATCGTCGACCTCGAGCTGGCCATCATGCTCGAGACCTATCGCGAGGCGTTCGTCGACCAGGTGCAGCTCCTCGAGCGGCAGGAGAAGGCGCGCCTGCAGAGCGAGCTGGCGTTCTCCGAGGCGCGCTACGAGGAGATCGTCGAGAGGGCGTGGTCGCTGGTGACCACCTTCGACGAGCAGGGAACGGTGCGGTTCTTCAACAGCCGCTGCGAAGAGCTCAGCGGCCTCGCACGCGCTCAGGCGATCGGGCGGCCGTGGTCGGAGATCTTCGTCCCCGAGGAGGAGCGCCGCGAGGTGCTGCGCCTGTGCGAGCGGGTGCTCGGCGGCCAGCGCGTCGCGCCCTACGAAGGCAAGGCGCCGCACTCCGACGGGCGCCGCGTGCGGTGGCACTTGACCACGCTGCCCACCGGCGCGGGGCCGGTGTTGTGCGCGATCGGCATCGACGTCACCGAAGAGCGGGAGCTCGCCGGGCGCACGCGTCGCGCCGAGCGGCTGGCCTCGCTCGGCACCATGGCGGCCGGCCTGGCGCACGAGATTCGCAACCCGCTCAACGCCGCGTCGCTGCAGCTCACGGTGGTGCAGCGACGCCTCGCACGTGACGCGCCCGACGTCGCCGGTTCCCTCGAGGCCACCCGGCTGGTAGCCACCGAGATGAAGCGCCTCGCCCAGCTGGTGCAGGAGTTTCTCCAGTTCGCGCGGCCGCAGCCGCTTACGCTGCGCCGCGCCGATCTGTGCGCCACCGCGTCGGAGCTGGTGCAGCTCGTCCAGCCGGAGGCGGAGGCCGCCGGCGTCGAGCTGGGGTTCCAGCACGCGGGCGCCTCCGAGAGCCAGATCGACGAGGAGAAGATCAAGCAGGTGTTGCTCAACCTGGTGCGCAACGCCATCGAAGCGACCGGCCGGGGCGGCCACGTCGAGCTGCGCCTTCGATCGGAAGGCGAGAACGTGCTGCTCGAGGTGGAGGACGACGGGCCGGGATTGTCCTCGGCCGACGCGCCGATCTTCGAGCCGTTCTTCACCACCAAGAGCGCCGGCACCGGGTTGGGGCTGTCGATCGTCCACCGGATCGTCAGCGACCACGGCGGCAGGGTGGAGGTACAGAGCCGGGCGGGCCGGACCGTCTTCACCGTCGCGCTCCCGTCGAGCTGAACCGCGCAGCCTTTGCGCATTTCGGCGTTCACGCGCAGATTTTTCGCGAAACGGCGCCGAAAAGCCTCGCGAAGCTTGGCATCCTTTTCGCTAAGGTAGGGCCACAATGGCTTCCAAAGGACGGATTCTGGTCGTCGACGACGAGGTCAACGCGCGGACCGCGCTGGCTGAGCTGCTGCGCGACGAGGGCTTTGCAGTCGAGACCGCGGCCGACGGCTTCAAGGCGCTCCCCAAGCTCGACGAGCTGTCCCCCGACCTGGTCCTCACCGATCTGAAGATGCCCGGCATCGACGGCATCGAGCTGTTGCACAAGGTGCGCGCGCGCGACCCCGAGTGCGTGGTCGTGGTGATGACCGCGTACGGCGCGGTGGACACCGCGGTCAAGGCGATGCGCGAAGGCGCGGCCGACTACATCACCAAGCCGGTGAACATCGAGGAGCTGGTGTTGGTGATTGAGCGCGAGCTCGAGCGCAAGGGCCTGCGCGCCGAGACCGGACAGCTGCGCGAGCGGCTGTCGGCGCGCCATCGCATCGCCACCATCATCGGCGCCAGCCCGGCCATGCAGCAGGTGTTCGACGCCGTGCTGCAGGTCGCGCCGTCGCGCGCGTCGGTGCTGATCACCGGCGAGAGCGGCACCGGCAAGGAGCTGATCGCCGCGGCCATCCACGAACACTCGCCGCGCGCGAAGAAGCCGTTCGTCAAGCTGCACTGCGCCTCGCTCGCCGAGACACTGCTCGAGAGCGAGCTGTTCGGGCACGAGCGCGGGTCGTTCACCGGGGCGGTGGGTCGCCGCGAGGGACGCTTCGAACAGGCCGACAGCGGCACGCTGTTCCTCGACGAGATCGGCGAGATCTCGCAGGCCACGCAGGTCAAGCTCTTGCGCTTTTTGCAAGAGCACGAGTTCGAGCGCGTGGGCGGCAACCAGACCGTGAAGGTCGACGTGCGCATCGTCACCGCCACCAACCGCAACCTGCTCGAGCGCGTACGCCAGGGGCTGTTCCGCGAAGATCTCTACTATCGGCTCAACGTGGTGGCGGTCGAGATGCCGTCGCTGCGCGCGCGACCGAGCGACATCCCGCTGTTGGCCGCGCACTTTCTGGAGCGATTCGCCAAGGAGAACGGCAAGCCGATCAGCAGGTTCTCCGACGCCGCGCTCGAACGCCTGGCGCGCTACGCCTGGCCGGGAAACGTGCGCGAGCTGGAGAACGCGATCGAACGCGCGGTAGTGGTGTGCCGCGGAAGCGAGATCCGTCCCCAAGATCTGGCCGCGTCGATCGTGCCGAACGTTCCGGACGCCGACGGCGCACCGGCGATCCCGGGCGCCTCGATGGCCGCGATCGAGCGGCACGCGATCTTGAAGACGCTCGAGCACACGGGCGGGTCGACCTCGCGCGCCGCCGAGATCCTGGGCATCTCGGCGCGCAAGATCCAGTACAAGCTGCACGAATACCAGGACGGCGCTTCGGTCGACGCCGAGGAGGCTTCGGCCGATTCCGAAAGGACCCCCACATGAAGCGCATCCTCGTCGGGCTCGATGGATCACCCGCGCGGGAGCACGTGCTGCGCGCCGCGGTCGAGCTCGCCCTGAAGCTCGGCGGTAAGCTGGTCCTGCTGCGCGCGGTGACCATTCCCATCGACGTGCCGATGGGCGCGTTCTCGGTCTCGCCCGACGCCGTCGGTTCGCTGTTGATCGACGCGGCCCGGCAAGACCTCGAAAGGCTCGCCAAGACCGTTCCCGCCGCGCTGATGGACGGGATCGACGTCACGCTCGGAGTCCCCTGGCGCACGCTGGTCGAGCGCGCGAAGGCCGACGGGGCGGACCTCCTGGTGATCGGCTCCCATGGCTATGGCGGCCTCGACCGATTGCTCGGCACGACCTCCGCCAAGGTCGTCAATCACGCCGGCTGCTCGGTGCTCGTCATCCGCTGAGCCGCGGGTCAGTCCCAGCCCCGCATCCACGTCTCTCCCCGAACCTGGTCGACATCGACCACGTCTGCATCTGCCTCCGCGACCGCGTACAGCGAGTGAAGCCGCGAATCGTGTGAAGCGTGACTCTGCCGGACGGCCTCGATCTCCGTCGCGGCGTCGACGATATCGCAGGGCTGCTGCGCCCAGGCCGTTCGCTGCGAGTCGAGCCAGCCAACTCGATAGATCAAGAAACGCATGCGTTGATGCCTCCCTTATGGAGCGGGTTGCCGAACGGTGACCACCGGGCACTGTGCGTGACGGACCACCTTTTCAGCCACGCTGCCGAGGAGCAGATGGGGCAGGCCGCTGCGCCCGCGCGTTGCCATGACGACCAGCTCGAAGTGACCCGCTCCCGCCAGCTCGATGATCTCGTGTGCCGGATCGCCGACGCCGAGGCGGACGTGCGTCTCGATGCCCCGCTTCTGCAGCGTCGCGCGAGCTTCCGCGAGGCCCAGCTCCGCCTGCTCCTTCGCCAGGTCCTCGAGCGACAGCCCGCCGCCCCTCGGCTCGGGCGCCATGATCATGAGGCCGGGCGGGATCAGGGTCGGCGGGTGCCAGACGAAGAACAGATCGATCGAGGCCCCGAGCGATTTGGCCAGACCGCTTGCAACATCGATGGCGTGGTGCGAGGCGGCCGAGAAATCGGTGGGAACCAGGATGTGACGAATGCTCTGCATGCCCTTGGGCCCTGCACCGAGCGTGCCCGCAGATCAACCGCGACCGGCGACGAATGCGGCGCAACGACTGCGGCACGCCGCGGCCGAACCGCAATTCCTGCGCGCGATGGGCGGGTTTCGGCGGGAACGGACCTTGCTATGGCCTAGGGCATGCTCGGAGCCCGCCCATGAAACCGCTCGTCGCGCTGCCCCACACGGTCGCCGAGATCATGTCTCGCAACCCGATCCGGATGCGGCCGGACGAGCGCCTCGACATCGCGCTCGCGCTCATGGTGTCGTGCCGCTTCCGCCACCTCAACGTGATGGCGGGCGGCCAATTGGTGGGCATCGTCTCGCTGCGCGATCTCTACGCCGCCGATCTGTCCCACCCGGCCTCGACCCGCGCGCAACGCGCCCTGCACCTGCGCACCATCGAAGCGCGCCAGGTGATGTCGTCGCCGGTCACCACCGTCGACGCCGGCGAGTCCCACTGGTCCGCCGCGCAGACCATGATCGGGCGATCGATCTCGTGCCTGCCGGTCGTCGACCACCAGCGAATCGTGGGCATGTTGACGCGTACCGATTTTCTTCGAGCGGCCATGGACCTGCTCGAACGCGAGCCGTCGCGCGGCGCACCCACGCCGGTGTCTGCGATCATGACGCCCACCCCGATCGCTTCGGTGAGGCCGGACGACCACCTCGATCTTGCCCGCTCGCTCATGGCGGTTCATCACATTCGACATCTTCCGGTGGTGGTCGCCGATCGTGTGGTGGCCATCCTCTCGGATCACGATCTCTTGCGCGGCGAGACCTCCGACCTCTCTCCGCGGAATCCCCGCGAGCGGCTCGAAGAGCGCAGCCACCTCGAGGTGCGCGACGTCATGACCGAGCACGTCGCCACGGTCGACTCGCGCGACGGCGCGTTCGACGCGGCGCGCCTGTTGCTCAAGCGCCGCTTCGGCGCGCTCCCGGTGCTCTCCTCGGGCCGGCTGGTCGGCATGCTCAGCGTGACCGATCTCTTCTATCACCTGTTGTCCTACTCGCCGACCGACCAGCTGCGCGCGGCGCAGCGATGATCTCCCAAGCGCTCCTGCGGCGCCTCGACGTCCCGGCGCCGCGCTACACCAGCTACCCGACGGTGCCCGAGTGGTCCGACGCGTTCGGCAGCGCCGACTACGCGCGTGCGCTCGCGCAGGCCGCCGCTTCGCCCGAGCTGCCGCTGTCGCTCTACGTTCACATCCCGTTCTGCAAGGAGCTGTGCAGCTACTGCGGCTGCAACGTGGTGGTCACGCGCGATCAGGCGCGGGTCGAGCGCTACCTCGACGCGCTCCAGGCCGAGATCACCCTGGTCGCCGAACGGCTGGGCACGCGCCGGCGGGTGTCGCGCCTTCACCTCGGGGGTGGCACGCCGACCTTCCTCGACGAGCAACAGCTGCTGCGGCTGTGGCGGATGCTGTTCGGACCGTTCGTGATCGAGCGGGACGCCGAGATCGCGTTGGAGGTCGATCCGGCGGTGACGCGCCCAGAGCAATTGTTGCTGCTCGCGAGCCTCGGGTTCAACCGAATCTCGATGGGCGTGCAGGACTTCGATCCCGACGTGCAGCGCGCGGTGAACCGCATTCAGTCGGTCGCGGAGACGGCGGCGGCGGTCGAGTACGCGCGCAGCGTCGGCTTTCGCAGCGTCAACCTCGACCTAATCTATGGCCTGCCGCGCCAGACGCCCGCTTCGTTCGCGCGCACCATGTCGGAGGTGGTCACGCTCGCGCCGGACCGGGTCGCGGTGTTCTCGTTCGCCTACGTGCCGGCGGCCCGTCCGAATCAGCGCAGCCTACCGCTGGCCGACCTTCCCGGCGGCGAAGCGAAGCACCGGCTACAAGAGGTCGCCGACGAGCAGTTGCGGGCCGCGGGCTACCACGCGATCGGGATCGATCACTACGCGCGCGCCGGCGACGAGCTCGCCCGCGCGGCGGCGGACGGCACGCTGTGGCGCGACTTTCAGGGCTACACCACGCGCCGCTCGGACGCGACCGTGGCGTTCGGTGTGAGCGGCATCAGCGACTTCGGCTTCGCCTATGCGCAGAACGATCACGCGCTCGGCCGCTACCAGGCCGCGGTGAGCAGCGGACGGTTCGCCAGCACGCGAGGCCGTTGGCTCAGCGCCGACGACCGCCGCCGCCGCGAGGTCATTACCCAGCTCATGTGCAACGGCCGCGTCCACCTCGGGCCCGATGGACTCGACTACTTCGCCCGGGAGCTCGACGCGCTGCGCCCGCTCGAGACCGACGGCCTGCTCACCATCGCCGGCCCTCGGCTCGCGTTGACCGAGCTCGGCCAACGGTTCGCCCGCAACGTCGCGATGGTGTTCGACGCCTATCTGGGCGCGGCCTCCCCTTCCCGTTCTTTCTCTCGCACCGTCTGATCAGGCGAGCGTGTTCATGCGCGCGTCAGATAGCCGTCGAGCCGGCCGAGCCAGCGCATCAGGTCCAGGGAGGAAACCAGGCCGACGACCTTGCCGTCGTCCGAGACCACCGGAAGCCGGTGGGCGCCCTCGAAGGCCATGAGCGCCGCAGCCTGCGACACGCTGGCCTCGGGATGGAGCACGAACGACATCGGCGTCATCACCTCCGCCACACAGCCCGGCGCGCCGTCGCGCCGCAACAGATCGGTCTTGCTGATGACGCCGATCGGGCGGCCGGCCAAATCCACCACTGGAACGCCGCTCAGGTTGCGCTCGAGGAGCAGGGTCGCGAGCGCCGTGAGCGACAGGTCCTCGCGCACACAGATCACATCGGTGGTCATGATCTGCGCGACCGGCGTGCGGTCGCCCGGCGACGGATTGTCGACCGGCAGGCGACGCGCGATCGGCGGAATGGACGGCTGCAGCGCGCGGGCCGTCTCCGCGTTCAGCCGGCGGCAGAGCACGTACTTGCGCCGTCCATCGAGCTCCAGCATCAACCCGGCGTAGTCGGCGCACCCTTCGCAGGCGTCGACGTCGAGTGAGCGCTCGCGCGGCTGGCAATAGACCTCCGCCGCCGAGGTCAGCACGCCTTCGCCCGCGCAGACGCGTCGCACCGAGATCGGCAGCTTGGCGAGATCTTCGAACGTGCGATCAGCCATTGGAGGCCTCCTCTCCGCGTACGATCAGCACCGGGCAATGGGCGTGCCGCAGGACGTTTTCGGCAACGCTCCCCATCAACCAGCGCGTGACGCCGGTGCGGCCGTGCGTACCCATCACGATCAGGTCGTGGCGATCGTGCGCGGCGACTCGCACGACAGCGGCCGCGGGGTCACCCGTCTCGATGCGCCCGCGAACCCGCTCCTGGCCGCTGCGCAGCTCGGTCAGCAGGAGCTCCATCTCCTGTCCGGCTCGCTGGCGGATGAAGTCGACCGCGGGGAGCGAGGGACCTTCCGGGATGTGGATCGTCCATTCGGGATCGAACGGCTCGGGCACTTCCCACACGTGCAGGAGCTCGATCTCCGCCTTGTGGGTCTTCGCCAGAAACAGCGCGTAGTCGATCGCGGCGCGGCTGTTCGGCGAGTAATCGGTCGGAACCAGAATGCGGCGGATCTCGGGCATGCGCTCCTCCACCCAGCGCCTCCATGAAAGTCTCGTGCCGATCGTCCTCCCGACGGAGCGTGGCGGCGGAGGGCGAAATGGTTGCAGCTCCCGGGGACGGGCCGCAGATCTTGCGCAATTTCCGGGGGACCAGGCCCTCCGGCTGCTGGCGCGGGCGATGCACCGCAGTGACGTCGTGATCAAGCACATTCTGGTAGCCACCGACTTCTCGCCACCGGCGGAGGAGGCGGTGCGTCGGGCGCTCGAGTTGGCCGAAGCGCTGCACGCCGAGGTCACCCTGCTGCACGCGTGGTTCGCGCCGATCTACGCGATGCCCAGCGGAAGCGAGCTCGTCCCCGACCCGACGATCATCGCCGAGATGGCCTCGAGCGCGCGCGTGCAGCTCGAGGCGCTGCGTGAGCGGCTGACAAGGCCCGGGCTCAAGCTGTCGACCCGCGTGGTGGAAGGACCACCGGCAGAGACCATTGTGCGAGTGGCCGACAGCGAGAAGTTCGACCTGCTGGTGGTCGGGACCCATGGGCGCACCGGCATGCGCCATCTGTTGCTCGGCTCGGTTGCCGAACGCGTCGTCCGCATCGCGCACACCCCCGTGATGACCGTGCACGCTGCTCCTTGAGCGCAATCCATTCGCCAATACCTGTCCCTTCCGAAAACTTTGCGCGGCCAGTGGCTCGATCGCCCCCCAGGCAGCGGCCCGGCTCGTGCAACCAGCTGCCGGCATGTCGATGATGATCGCCTCCTACCTCGCCCAAGGCCGCGCCCGGCTCGAACAGCTGCTCTCCGATCTCGAGCCGATGATTGAAGACGCCGAGCTCGAGCGCGCCGAGTACGTCGCAACGGACCTCGCCAGCGAGCTGTGCCGCCGGATCTGCTTCGAGCAGGCTCTCCTGCCGATCTTCGCGCAGCGCACGCTGCTCGTGCGCGCGGCGACGGTGATGCAACACGAGCACGTCGAGCTCGAGCACCGCCTGGCGGCGCTGTTGACCACGTTTCAGGGCGGGCACGTCGACTCGGTGCGCGCGAGCTTTGCCGTGCTGGCCGGGCTCATTCGAGAGCACACGCGCAGGGCGAATACAGTGCTGGCGCCGCTACTCGACGAGGTCTTGGGCCCCATCGAGGGCGGTCAGTTGGTGGCGCGCATGAACGAGAAGCGGTCGTGAGGCGCGCCATCGGACTGTCGGTCGCGCTGCTGCTCGCGGCGTGTGAGGGACCTGCCGGCCCAGCGGGCGCAACCGGAGCGCCCGGCCCCAACGGCGACGCGGGCGCAAAGGGCGATCCGGGCATGACGGGCGATCCGGGCGCCAACGGCGACGCGGGTGTGCCCGCTTGCGCACCGCTGCTCGCCGGCCAGACGGTCGGGCTGATTCCGTCGCTGTCGGTGAGCGCGCCGGTCAACGGACAGTTCTTCACAGCCGGTGAGCGCGCCACGGTCACCATCCAGATCACCAATCGCTGTGGCCAGAACGTGCACGTGGCGGATCTCGGGACTGCCAGCCTGTACATGTCCGGCCCGCGAATGGGCTCGGCCACCAAGACCGCGTCGAAGCTGCTCAACTGCATCACCGATCGTGCCGCGGCGGATCACCAGCACCACTTCATCAACCTCCTGTCGCCCAAGCTCGCGGACGCGACGCAGAGCAATTTCAGCCAGGCCGCCGACGGGACGATCACCTACCAACTCGGCGCGGTCTCGGACGAGCCGGCGGGCACCTACACGATCGGGCTGTGGGCCAAGAGCAAGGACGAGCTCGATCAGGTGTTGCCCTCGGTCGAGGTGCAGATCGGCAGCGCCACCCGCGAGGAGTACGCCACCGGACCGAGCGCCGCCTCGACCTGCTACGCCTGCCACCTCGGGCCGCTCTCGGGCAAGTCGTACCAGGCGCACATCATCCCCGGCTTCTCGCCGGAGGGGAACTTCGCGCTCGACCAGACACCGATCGCGAACTGCAAGCTGTGCCACAACCTCGACGGGTACAGCCCCAATCCGATCGTGCGCAAGGCGCACGGCGCGCACCGCGGCGCGA
>PNAM01000023.1 GCA_003170275.1 Myxococcales bacterium | reverse complement strand
GCGCTCGCCGTAGCCGTTGATGGTGCCCTGCACGTGATGGGCGCCGGCGCGCACGGCGGCGAGCGTGTTGGCGACCGCGCACTCGCCGTCGTTGTGCGCGTGGATGCCGAGCGGTTGGCGCAGCCGGCTGCCGACCGCCGCGACGATCGCGGTCACTTCCCAGGGCAGCGAGCCGCCGTTGGTGTCGCACAGGACGACGGTTTCGGCGCCGCCGCGCACCGCTGCCCGCAAGGTCTCGAGCGCGTAGCTCGGATCGGCGCGGTAGCCGTCGAAGAAGTGCTCGGCGTCGTAAATCACGCGCTTGCCGTGGGCGCGCAAGAACTCGATCGATTCCTCGATCATACGCAGGTTCTCTTCGCGATCGGTGCGCAAGACCTCGGTGACGTGCAGCGACCAACTCTTGCCGAACAGCGTGCACACGCGCACGCCGGAGCCGAGCAGCGCGGCGAGCCCGGGATCGTGCTCGACGTGGGTCCCCGCGCGGCGCGTCGAGCCGAACGCGGCCAGCTCGGCGCGCCACTGGAGATCGCGCGCGCGCTCGAAGAGCTCGGCGTCCTTCGGGTTCGAGCCGGGCCAGCCGCCTTCGATGAACGCTACGCCGAGCGCGTCGAGCCGGCGCGCGATGCGCAGCTTGTCGCCGCACGCGAGCGAGATGCCTTCGCGCTGCGTGCCGTCGCGCAGCGTGGTGTCGTAGATCTCGATCTGATCCCGGGGCTCAGCCATGACGCGCCTCGAAGGCCTGGATCTGCGCCTCGTGCTCCTGCAGGTAGGTGAGCTCGTCGAGGCCGCTGCGCAGGCAGTGCCGCGCGAACGGATCGATCGGGAACGAGACGGTCTCGCCGTCGGGCAAGATCAGCCGCGTGGTCTCGAGGTCGATGGTCACCGTGAGCGTCGGATCGAGCGCGCGCTGTTTTCGCAGCCACGCGTGCAGCTCGCCCTCGACCTCGACCGGGAGCAGTCCGTTCTTGAGCGCGTTGGTCTTGAAGATGTCGGCGAACGAGCGCGCGATCACCGCACGGAAGCCCCAATCGGTGAGCGCCCACGGCGCGTGCTCGCGCGACGAGCCGCAGCCGAAGTTCGCGCCGGCCAACAGGATGTGCGCGCCGGGCGCCTGTTCGGGCGTGAGCGCGAAGTCGGCGCGATCGGCGAACAGGTGCTGGCCGAGCCCGGTGCGCGTGGTGGTCTTGAGATAGCGCGCCGGGATGATCTGATCGGTGTCCAGGTCGTCGGCGAGCAGCGTCACGATCCTGGAAGAGAGCGTTTCGAATTTCATAACAGGGTCCTCACGTCGGTGATGCAGCCGGTGACCGCGGCGGCCGCGGCGGTGAGCGGCGACGCCAGAAAGGTGCGCCCGCCCTTGCCCTGCCGACCTTCGAAGTTGCGGTTCGAGGTCGAGACGGCGTACTGCCCGGGCTCGAGCTGGTCGCCGTTCATGGCGATGCACATCGAGCAGCCGGGCTCGCGCCACTCGGCGCCGGCGTCGCGAAAGATCCGGTCGAGCCCTTCGGCCTCGGCCTGCCGCTTGACGCCCGCCGATCCCGGCACCACCAGCACGCGCACGCCGCTCGCCACGTGACGCCCGTCGAACACGCGCGCCGCCTGGCGCAGATCGGTGATGCGCGAGTTGGTGCACGAGCCCACGAACACCACGTCGACCTTGTGGCCGAGGAGCGACTTGCCCGGCTCGAGATCCATGTAGCGCAGCGCCTTCTCGAGCGCCGGCCGCTTGCCGACCTCGACCTCGCTCGGCGACGGCACGTTCGCGGTGACGCCCACGCCCATCCCGGGGTGCGTGCCGTAGGTGATCATCGGCTCGAGCTTGCTCGCGTCGATGCTGACGGTGCGATCGTAGACCGCGCCCTGGTCGCTGGGAAGCTTCGACCACGCGGCGACCGATTCGTCCCAGGCGCGGGCGCGCGGCGCGAACTCGCGCTTGGCCAGGTACTGATACGTCGTGTCATCGGGCGCGATCATCCCGGCGCGCGCGCCCGCTTCGATCGACATGTTGCACACTGTCATGCGCGCTTCCATGTCCAGGCCGCGGATCGCCTCGCCGGTGTACTCGATCACCGAGCCGGTGCCGCCGCCAACGCCGATCTGCGCGATCAGCGCGAGGATCAGATCCTTGGCGGTGACGCCCTTGCGCAGCGCGCCCTCCACGCGCACCTCGAGCGTGCGCGGGCGGTTCTGCAAGAGGCACTGGGTGGCGAGCACGTGCTCGACCTCGCTCGAGCCGATGCCGAACGCGAGCGCCCCGAACGCACCGTGCGTGGCGGTGTGACTGTCGCCGCACACCACCGTCATGCCCGGGTGGGTGAGCCCGAGCTCGGGGCCGATCACGTGCACGATGCCGCGCTGCTCGGACTCCATGGTGTACAGCGGCACGCCGAACTGCGCGCAGTTGCGCTCGAGCTCGAGGAGCTGCGCCGAGCCCGCGTTGTCGATCACGCGCAGCGCCTTGGGCAGGGTCGGCGTGGAGTGGTCCATGGTCGCGACCGTGCGATCGGGACGGCGCACCTTGAGCCCGCGCGCGCGCAGGCCCGAGAACGCCTGCGGCGAGGTCACCTCGTGCACCAGGTGCAGATCGACGTACAAGATCGCCGGGCAGCCCGGCTCGGCCGCCACCAGGTGCGACTGCCAGACTTTTTCGAACAACGTGCGCGGCGCGATCATGTTTCACCTCGGGCTTCGGAGATCAGGTGCGATGGACGGCGGGCGTCGAGCGACGTGAGCATGCGGTTGACCGCCGCCAGGTACGCCTTGACGCTGGCGACGATGATGTCGGTGTCGGCGCCGTGGCCGTGCCAGATGCGCGGCTCCTCGTCGGAGCGGATGCGCACCGACACCTCGCCGAGCGCGTCGATGCCTTCGGTGACCGCGTGCACCGCGTACTCGAGCAGCGTCGAGGGCCGCTGCACCAGCTCGTCGATCGCGCGATAGGCCGCGTCGACCGGGCCGGTGCCGACCGCGGCGCGCACACGCGAGGCGCCGTCGGGCCCGCGCAGCCGCACCGACGCGGTGGGCATGCCGAGCGTGCCGCAGCCCACCTGCAGATCTTCGAGCACCCAGTACTCGCACCGCTGGCGCAGATCTGTGGTCACCAGCGCGGAGAGATCGGCGTCGACCACCGTCTTTTTGCGATCGGCCACGCGCTTGAAGCGCGCGAAGGCGATCTCCAGCTCGCCCTCGTCGAGCGGAAAGCCCAGCTCGGCCATGCGCAGCTTGAACGCGTGCCGCCCCGAGTGCTTGCCGAGCACCAGCTGCGTCTTGCCGGCGCCGACCGTCTCGGGCTGCATGATCTCGTAGGTCTGCTCGTGCTTGAGCATCCCGTCCTGATGAATGCCGGCCTCGTGCGAGAACGCGTTGGCGCCGACGATCGCCTTGTTCGGCTGCACCACCATGCCGGTGCAGGTGCTCACCAGCCGGCTCAGTCGCACCAGCTGCGTAGTGTCGATGCCGGTCTTGAGCCCGAGCAGCCAGTAGCGCGTGTGCAGCGCCATCACCACCTCTTCGAGCGCGCAGTTGCCGGCCCGTTCGCCGATGCCGTTGACCGCCACCTCGGCCTGGCGCGCGCCCGCCTTGAGGCCGGCGAGCGTGTTGGCGGTGGCCAGGCCGAGATCGTCGTGGCAGTGCACCGACACGGTCACGCGATCGATCCCCGGCACGCGCTCCACGATGCCGGCGATCAGCGCGCCGTATTCGTCTGGCAGCGTGTACCCGACGGTGTCCGGAATGTTCACCGTGGTCGCGCCGGCGCGGATCGCCTCGTCGAGCACTTCGTAGAGGAACGCCGGATCCGATCGCCCGGCGTCCTCGGGGCTGAACTCGACATCGTCGCACAGGCTGCGCGCGCGCAGCACCGAGGTACGCACGCGCTCGACCACTTGCGCGTGGGTCATGCCCAGCTTGTGCTTCATGTGCAGCTCGCTGGTGGCGAGGAAGGTGTGGATGCGCGGGTGCGCCGCGTGCTTGATCGCCTCCCACGCCGCGTCGATGTCCTCGCGGGAGGCGCGGGCCAGCGCGCAGATCACCGGCGGCTCGCCGGTCTTCCCTTGGCCCGGGCCTGCGCCCGGCAGCACGCCGACCTCCGCCGCGATCGCGCTCACCGCCGCGTGATCGTCCGGCGACGCGGCGGGAAAGCCGGCCTCGATGATGTCCACGCCGAGCCGACTGAGAGCGCGCGCCACCTCGAGCTTCTCCGCCGCGGTGAGCGTGGCGCCCGGCGACTGCTCGCCGTCGCGCAGGGTGGTATCGAAGATCCGTACGTAATTCTCGTCAGCGGAGGCCATGACTAGTCTCCTGGCTTGATGGTGACCGGATCGAGGAACGGCATCATCTTGCGCAGCTGCGCGCCCACCAGCTCGATCGGTTGCTCGCGCTCTTTGTGGCGCGCGGCCTCGAACGCGGGCCGGCCGGCCTGGTTCTCGGCGATCCACTTGCGGGCGAACTCGCCCGAGCGGATCTCGGCGAGGATCTTGCCCATCTCGGCACGCGTGTCCTGGTTGATCACGCGCGGCCCCGAGACGTAGTCGCCGTACTCGGCGGTGTCACTCACCGAGTAGCGCATGTAGTTGAGCCCGCCTCGGTACATGAGATCGACGATCAGCTTGAGCTCGTGCATGCACTCGAAGTAGGCGACCTCCGGCTGGTAGCCTGCGTCGGTGAGCGTGGTGAACGCGGCCTTGACCATCGCGCTCACGCCGCCGCACAGGACCGCCTGCTCGCCGAATAGATCGGTCTCGGTCTCTTCAGCGAAGGTGGTCTCGAGCACTCCTGCGCGGGTGGCGCCGAGCGCGCGCGCGTAGGAGAGCGCGAGCGCCCTGGCCGAGCCGCTCGCGTCGTGATGCACGGCCAGGAGCGCCGGCACACCCGCGCCGGCTTCGAACGTTTCGCGCACGCGATGGCCCGGCCCCTTGGGCGCGATCAGGCTGACGTCGACGTCGGCAGGCGGCGCGATGGTGTTGAAGCGGATGTTGAAGCCGTGCGCGAACATCAGCGTCTTGCCCTTGCCGAGATGGGGCGCGATCTGCTCGACGTAGATCGCCGGCTGCGAGGTGTCGGGCGCGAGCAGCATGATCACGTCGGCCCAGGCCGCGACCTCCGCCACGCCGTCGACGGTGAGGCCGACCGCGAGCGCCTTGGCCCGGCTCTTCGACGCCGCCGGCAGGCCGACCTGCACGTCGACTCCGGAGCCGCGCAGGTTGAGCGCGTGCGCGTGCCCCTGCGATCCGTAGCCGATGATGCCGACCTTCTTGGCGCGGATCAGCTTCAGGTCCGCGTCTGCGTCGTAATAGATCTTGGCCATGGCTATCTCTCCTCGTTGACGGCCCGCAGCGACGGGCGCGAAGTGATGTCCTGCACGAACAGCACGTTGACCAGCTTGTATAGGTTGGCCTCGATGCGCTGCACGCCGGCGTCGTCCGCCAGCACCTCGACGGTCAAGCGCGACACGCCCGGTCGATCGGTGCGCGCGACCTGCAGCGATTCGATGTTGAAGTTGCGGCGCCGGAACAGGGACGCCACGCGGTCGAGCACGCCCGGCCGATCTTCGACGTAGGCGACGAACGTACGCAAGCTGAGCTCTTTCATGGGTCCCTCGAGGTTTCGACGATCGGTGAGGGCCGGCGAATCATTTCCTGCAGGTCGGCCCCCGCCGGCACCATGGGGTAGACGCTGTCTTCCTGCTCGACGCGAAAATCGATCACGGTGACGCCTTGGTTCGCGCGCGCCTGGCCGACCGCGCCTTCGATCTCCTCGCGCCTGGTGACGCGCAGGCCGTGTAGCCCGTGCGCCTCGGCGAGCTTGACGAAGTCCGGGCTGCGCATCGGCGTCGCCGAGTAGCGCCCGCCGTAGAAGAACTGCTGCCACTGGCGCACCATGCCGAGGTAGCCGTTGTTGATGATCGCCACGTTGAGCTTGAGGCCCTCTTGCGCGCAGGTGGACAGCTCGCAGGCGGTCATCTGAAAGCCGCCGTCGCCGGCGATCACCCAGATCTCCTCGTCGCGCGCGGCGAAGCGGGCGCCGATCGCCGCCGGCAGCGCGAAGCCCATCGTGCCCAGCCCGCCCGAGGTGATCAGCTTGCGCGCGTGATCGTGCTTGTAGTACTGCGCCTCCCACATCTGGTGCTGGCCGACGTCGGTGACCACCAGCGCGTTGCCGGCGGTGATGCGCCACAGATCGTGGATCACGTGCGCCGCGAACAGGCGCCCGTTCGAGGGCAACTGTTGGATGTCGCGCACCGCGGTGTCGCCCTTGAGCCCGGCGATGCGAGCGCGCCAGGACGTGCGCTCGCGTGGCTGCGCCGAGCAGGCGAACACCTCGAGCACCTGGCGCAGGTCGCTGACGATCGGCAGCTCGACCTTCACGTTCTTGTTGATCTCCGATGGATCGATCTCGACGTGGATCTTCTTCGCCTTGGTAGCGTAGGTCTTGAGGTTGCCGGTCACGCGATCGTCGAAGCGCATACCCAGCGCGATCAAGAGGTCGGCCTCCTGGATCGCGGTGTTGACCCACGCCTCGCCGTGCATGCCCATCATCCCGAGGCTGAGCGGGTGCGTGGCGGGAAAGCCGCCCAGCCCGAGCAGGGTGCAGGCGACCGGCACGTTGGCGCGCTCGACGAACGCGCGCAAGAGCCCGCCCGCGCCCGCCTGCACGATGCCTTGCCCCGCGAGCACCAGCGGCCGCTCGGCCGAATCGATCATGCGCAGCGCTTCGTCCAGATCCGCCGGGAGCGGACGCCGTTCGGGCCGATAGCCGGCGAGCTTGACCTCGGTCTCGTCCCAGGTGAACTCGACGCACGCCTGCTGCGCGTCCTTGGTGATGTCGACCAGCACCGGCCCGGGCCGGCCGGAGCGCGCGATGAAGAACGCCTCGCGCAAGGTCGGCGCGATGTCCTCCGCGCGCGTCACCAGGTAGTTGTGCTTGGTGATCGGCAGCGTGACGCCGGTGATGTCGGTCTCCTGGAACGCGTCGGAGCCGAGCAGCGACGACGAGACCTGACCGGTGATGCACACGATCGGCGACGAGTCGAGCATCGCGGTGGCGATGCCGGTGACCAGGTTGGTGGCGCCCGGCCCGGAGGTCGCGAGCGCGACGCCGACGCGTCCGGATGCGCGCGCGTACCCGTCCGCCATGTGCGCGGCGCCCTGCTCGTGGCGCACCAGCACATGGTGGATCTTGTACTCGAGCATGGCGTCGTAGGCCGGCATGATCGCGCCGCCCGGATAGCCGAACACCACCTCGACGCCCTGGCGCGTGAGCACCTCCCAGATGATCTGCGCGCCGGTCAGCGTGCGGGTCATCCGCGCATCCGCTGGCAATGCTCGAGGTCGCAGCCGCCGAGCACCTCGTGGTCGTGCTCTTCGCGCAGCTCTTCTTCCTTGGCGAACTCGTGCGAGTCGTCCTTGCGAGCTTCGTCGTTCGGTTTCTCGTCATCCATGATCTTGCTCCTTTCGCGAAACGGGCCGGGTTACTGCTCCTTCGGAGGCGGATGAGACCGAGGCTGCGTACTTGGCCATCACGCCGGTGCGATGGCGCGGCGGGGGAGCCTGCCAGCCCGCGCGCCGCGTCGAGAGATCGGCGTCGACGTTCAGGCAGCGGCCGGCGACGTCGAAGGTGATCGGGTCGCCTTCGCGCACAAACGCGATCGGCCCGCCAAGCGACGCCTCGGGCACCACGTGGCCGGCCATCAGGCCGTGCGTCGCGCCGGAGAAGCGCCCGTCGGTGACCAGCGCGACCGAGCCGCCCAGCCCCTGACCGACCAGCGCCGCGGTCACTCCCAGCATCTCGCGCATGCCCGGCCCGCCGGCCGGACCCTCGTAGCGAATCACCACCACGTCGCCCGGCTGGATCGCGCCCGCCTGCACCGCGGCGAACGCGGCCTCTTCGGAGTCGAAGACGCGCGCCGGGCCGGTGTGCTCGTTGCGATCGTGGCCGGCCAGCTTGACCACGCAGCCGCCCGGCGCGAGCGAGCCGCGCAAGATCGCGAACCCGCCGCGCGGCTTGAGCGGCGTGGCCACCGGGAGGAACACGCGCTGCTTGCCCGCTTCGGCGACCCCCGCAGTCTCTTCGCGCAGGGTCTTGCCGGTCACCGTCGGGCCATCGGTCATCAGGCCCGCGTCGAGCAGGCGCCGGATGAGCAGCGCGATGCCGCCCGCCGCGTACATGTCGACCGCGGTGAAGCGCCCGCCCGGCTTCAGATCCGCGAGCACCGGCGTGCGTGCCGCGATGCGATCGAAGTCCTCGAGCGCGAGCGGAACCTCCGCCTCCTGCGCGATCGCCAACAGGTGCAGCACGGCGTTGGTCGAGCCGGCGGTCGCCGCCACGGTGGCGATCGCGTTCTCGAACGCGGCCTTGCTCAGGAGCTGGCGCGGCGTCACGTTGCGCCGGATCAGGTCCATCACCTGCGCGCCGGTGCGTCGCGCAACCTCGGCTTTGCGCGGGTCGGTGGCGGGCACGTCGTTGGCGCCCATCGGCGAGATGCCGAGCGCGGTCATCGCCACCGACATGGTGTTGGCGGTGAACTGTCCGCCGCACGCGCCGGCGCCCGGGCACGCGCGATCCTCGAGCTCGCACAGCTCGGCTTCGCTCATCTTGCCGGCGGCGCACGCGCCCACCGCCTCGAACACGTCCTGGATGGTCACGTCGCGGTCGTGGAAGCGCCCCGGCATGATCGGCCCGCCGTACAGCATCAGCGACGGGACATCGAGCCGCGCCAGCGCCATCACCGAGGCCGGGATGGTCTTGTCGCAACCCGACAGTGTGATCGCGCCGTCGAACAGATGGCCGAGCACCACCAGCTCGATCGAGTCGGCGATCACCTCGCGCGACACCAGCGACGCGCGCATACCCTCGGTGCCCATCGAGATCCCGTCGGACACGGCGATGGTGTTGAACTCGATCGGCGTTCCGCCCGCGGCGCGCACGCCGGCCTTGACCTCCTGCGTGAGCTCGCGCAGGTGCATCGTGCACGGCATCACGTCGGTGAAGGTCGAGATCACCGCGACCAGCGGGCGCTCGAGGTCGGCGCCGGTCAGCCCCGTCCCCTTCAGCATGGCCCGCGCTGCTGCCCGGGCCGGTCCCTTCTTGATCGCGTCGCTTCGCATCGTTTCTCCAGACTCGAAAACAAACCAAAAAAAAGACCCCCACTCCGTTTCCGGGGTGGGGGCCGATTTTGCCAATCTGGTTGTTAGCTTGGCGGCCCGCACCCGGCGCTAATCGCGCCGACGAGTACGAGCCCAATAATCGCGAGCAGAGAAACGCTCAATTCCTCGACGGGGGAGAACCCGAAGGCCTTGAGAGATTCTGCTTCCACGGAGGACAGCTTAGAACTTTTACGCGAAGCGTCAAGATCGTTTGAACGCGCGACGTTTGATTTAACCTGCCGGAAACAATTACTCGGAACCTTATCTATGGACCGGTTGAGGTATGTTACTCGCGCATGTCGATCACGTCGGACGAAGTCCAGAATTGCATCAACGTGTTACAGCGCATCATCGCCGATCGCGGCGTGCTGGCGACGCTCGATGAGACGCAGCGCAAGGAGCTGATGCTGGTGGCTGGCGCGGTTTCGCGGCCGCATCGTCACGAGCGCAAGCGGCTGTTGCGCGTGATGCGCAAGGGCGAGCGCGATGCGGATCGCCGTCACGACGCGCTGATCGTCGGCGCCGCGCTCAACCGCTCGGCGCGCCGCTCGTCCTCGTTCGTGCTGCCCGCGTCGACGGCAAATCCGCAGCACGTCGCGCCCCCGGCGAACGAAGAGGAATTGATCAACCCGCGGGCCTGCTACATCTGCAAGCAAGACTATCGGAAGGTGCATGCGTTCTACGACTCGATGTGCCCGCCATGCGCCGAGCTGAACTATGCGAAGCGCTTTCAGACCGCGCGGCTCGACGGGCGGGTCGCGCTGATCACCGGCGCGCGCATCAAGATCGGCTATCAGGCGGCGCTCATGCTGTTGCGCGCGGGCGCGCGGGTGATCGCGACCACGCGCTTTCCCAACGAAGCGGCGCTGCGCTACGCGCGCGAGCCGGACTTCGCCGAGTGGGGAGCTCGGTTACAGCTGCACGGCATCGATCTGCGCAACCTGCCGCTGGTCGAGCGCTTTACGCGCGAGCTGGGCAACACGGTCGGACGGCTCGATCTGCTGATCAACAATGCGGCGCAGACGGTGCGTCGCCCGCCGGCCTACTACAGTCATCTGCTGGATCTGGAAGAGCGACCGCGCCAGGAGCTGCCGGCGAACGTGCAGTCGCTGTTGCGCGCGGACGACCAGCTGCGGCCGGTCGGGTCGTTGTCGTCGCCGTCGCCCGCGCGGCAGGCGCTGGTGGCGCTCGGGCCCGACGATCTCGCGTACGGCAAGGAGCTGTTCCCGCCTGGTGAGCTCGATCTCGACGAGCAGCAGGTCGATCTGCGCGGGGTCAACAGCTGGCGCCTGCCGCTCGCCGAGGTCTCGACCGCCGAGATGCTCGAGACCCACCTCATCAACGCCGCCGCGCCGTTCATCCTGGTCGCGCGGCTCAAGTCGCTGATGGCGCGCGAGCGCACCAACGAAAAGCACATCGTCAACGTCTCCGCCATGGAAGCGCAGTTCGCGCGCAACAAGAAGACCGACAAGCACCCGCACACCAACATGGCCAAGGCCGCGCTCAACATGATGACGCGCACCTCCGCCGCCGACTACGTCAACGACGGCATCTTCATGAACAGCGTCGACACCGGCTGGGTCACCGACGAAGATCCGCTCAAGCACGTGGTCCGTAAACAAGAGGTCCACGACTTCCACCCCCCGCTCGACGCCATCGACGGCGCCGCCCGCGTCTGCGACCCAATCTTCTCCGGCCTCCTCAGCGGCCACCACATGTGGGGCCTCTTCCTCAAAGACTACAAACCCACCAACTGGTAGGGGACTATTTCCGGAACCACCAGGCTAGGGAGATGAAGAGGGCTTGGAAGGGGAGGCGGAGCCAGAGGAGGAGTTGGGGGATGTGGGGGGAGCCTTCGGGTTGGATGTTGTGGATGGCCATGTTGACGTTGGCGGGGAAGACGGCGATGTAGAGCAGGACCAGGCCGATCGCGGCGTAGTAGCGGACGGGCTTGAGGAGCAGGCCGAGGCCGCCGGCGATCTCGGCGGCGCCGCTGATGTAGACGAGCAGCAGCGCGGCGGGGAGCCAGGTGGGGACGATCTGCACGAACGAGGCGGGCTTGAGGAAGTGCAGCAGGCCGATCGTCATCATGGCCACGCCGGCGATCGTGCGGATGATCGGCTTCCAACGCATCAGCGCTGCGCCTCGATCGCGCCGACGTCGCCGAGCGCGTCGCCGCCGAGGTAGGCGACCGGGCGCGGGCAGCCGAAGTAGTCCGAGGCGGGCATCGGCGTGCTCGAAGGGATGCGATCGAGCGCGGCGGACGCCGGCAAGAGGCGGAAGTCGCCATTCGCCGCGTCGACGAACGCGGGATCGCCGTCGGCGAACGCGCCGGTGAGCGGTGCGATGGGTGCGGGGGTCGTGACCATGAAGGTGAAGCTGTACCGCACTTCGAACGCCGGATTGCTGGAATCGATCGCGCGATTTCCGGAGACGAACAGGTTGCCGCTGGTGACCGTCGTGCCGGAGTCGATACTCGACAGCAAGATCGCCTTGTCGAACATGTAGAAGGTGTTGTTCTCGACGAGCGGCGTGATCTTGCCGACCAGCCCGCCCTCCGAGACCACGAACGGCGCGGCCACGCCGGTGAAGATGTTGTTGCGCACCTGGATGTCGACGGTGTGGGTCATGGTGTCGTATTCGGTGTCGGCCTCGACGCCGCTGGCGCGTCCTTCGAACCAGTTGGAGTCGACGATCGCGGTGACGGTCGCCGAGACCAGCGCGTCGATCGAGCGCGCGCTCACAGCCGCGCCTGCGGGGCCGCCGGCGGTGAACTTGTTGTAGCGAACGATGTAGCTGCCGGTCAGGTTGGCGACGATCGAGCCGGGCACCTCGAAGCCCTCGATGGTCCCGCCCGAGCCGGCGAAGCCGATCGAGCCGACGATCTGCGCGCCGCCGCAGCCGTGCAGGGTCACGAACGGCGGCACGCGCCAGCCCGCGCCGAGCTGCACGCCCTTGATCTGGATGGTGTCGTTGGCCTTGGCGGTCATGAACGCGGTCATGACGTCGGTTTCGCTCGGGACCTCGATCACGTTGGCGGGCGTCGGATCGAGACAGTCGACCGGCATCGGCCGGCACGATCCGTTGGGCGGCCCGAAGTCGCCCGGCGGCATCGTTCCGTCGAGCGGCAGGCCGCCGTCGTCGACGAGCGCGCCGTCCTGGCCGGCCACCGATTGAAACCCGCAGCCGGCGAGCAGCGCGAACAACAGGGCGTGGCTACGTCTCACGTTCCCCACCATACCAGCCGCGCACCTCGCCGGGGCCGATTGCGAGGAACCCGGTCCGGCCGAGCAGCTCGACCAGCGGCGGCACATCGTCGGAGACCGCGTAGCGCGCGAGCACTTCGTCGCCCACGCGCAACAGCTCGGCGATGCGTACCCCAGCGTCCAGGCGCAGCACGCGCTGGTCGTCCGGCCCGAGCAGCGACCACTCGGGCGCACCCGACGGGATCGGCTGCGCCTCGGGCGATCCGGCCAGGCGCAACAGCTCGGGCCGCTGCGGCAGGCGCTTCCAGCGCGCGCGGCAGGCGTTGTCTTCCTTGCGCCGCGCGACGAACGCGGGAAGCTGGTCGGCGTGGCGCACGGTCTCGATCACCTCGGCGAGCCCGTCGCGTCCCAGGTGGCGCTCGACCGCCTCCTGCAGCGTGCCGCGCAGAAAGCCGTCGTGCGAGCAGGCGCCCTCGGGCGTGCGCACCAGGTAGGCGGACACCGTGCAGACGAAGTCGCCCGATTCGAACCGGGTGCGGTGGGCCGGCATGGAGACCACATTGTAGTGCTTGACGCGCCGTGCTAGGCTATCTTTATATACGGATTGAGAGATAGATGCTGGCCCTCGACTCCACGGTGAACTGGCTGCACCTGTTCGGCGACCCCACGCGGGTGCGCCTGATGGCGCTGGTCGCGTCGGAGGAGCTGACGGTGGCCGAGCTCACCGCTATAACCGAGCTGCAGCAGCCGCGCGTCTCGACCCACCTCGGCAAGCTGCGCGAGGCGGGGCTGTTGCGCGACCGCAAGGTGGGGGCCTCCACCTTCTATGCGGTGAACGAAGCGGCGATGCCGCGCGAAGTGCGCGCGATCTGGGATCTCTTGCGCTCGGAGATCCAGGACGCGGTGCTCGACTCCGACAAGAAGCGCTGCCAGGGGCTGGTCAAGGCGCGCGAGAAGGCGACCGCGTGGCCCGACGCGGTCGCCGGGCAGATGGAGCGCTACTACTCGCCGGGCCGCACCTGGGAAGCGACCGCGCGCGGCATCCTCGGGTTCGCGCACCTGGGCGACGTGCTCGACGGTGGATCGGGCGACGGCACGATCGCGCAGCTGCTCGCGCCGCGCGCCCGCTCGGTGACCTGCGTGGATCGCTCCGAGCGCGTGATCGACGCCGCACGCGCCCGGCTCGCGCGCGAGAAGAACGTGAGCTTCGTGGTCGGCGACATGCACGAGCTTGCGTTCGAGGCGGAGCGCTTCGATCAGGTGCTGCTGTTCAACATGCTGACCTACGCGCACACGCCGTCGCGGGTAGTGGCCGAGGCGGCGCGCGTGCTGCGGCGAGGCGGCAACCTGGTGATCATCACGCTCGACGCGCATCACAATGAAGACGTGACCGAGGCCTACCAGCACGTGAACAGCGGGTTCACCGCGGCGGTGCTGAAGAAGATGATCGTGAAGTGCGGGCTCGAGATCGAGTATTGCGGCGTGAGCCACCGCGAGCGGCGGGCGCCGCATTTCGAAGTGCTGAACGCGTTCGCGCGGAAACCGTAACGAGGTGTTGTCGTGGCAAAGACGCTGAACCAGCTGCTCGAAGAACGCATCCTCATCCTCGACGGTGCGATGGGGACGATGATCCAGCGCGAGCGGCTCGAAGAGGCCGACTATCGCGGCACGCGGTTCGCCGCGCACGAGCACGATCTGAAGGGCGACAACGATCTGCTGGTGCTCACGCGCCCGGACGTGATCCGCAAGATCCACGATCAGTACCTACAGGCAGGCGCGGACCTGATCGAGACCAACACCTTCAACTCGACGCGCATCGCGCAGGCCGACTATCACCTGGAGGCGATCGTCTACGAGCTCAACGTCACCGCCGCCAAGATCGCGCGCGCCGCGGCGGACGCGGTAACCAAGATCACGCCCGAGCGGCCGCGCTTCGTCGCCGGCGCGATCGG
>PNAM01000063.1 GCA_003170275.1 Myxococcales bacterium | reverse complement strand
GAGCAGACGCTCAACCAGCTGCTGGTGGAGATGGACGGCTTCGAGTCCAACGAAGGCGTGATCTTGATCGCCGCCACCAACCGTCCCGACGTGCTCGACCCGGCGCTCTTGCGGCCGGGCCGGTTCGATCGGCGCATCGTGGTGCCGCGACCGGACGTCAAGGGTCGCGAGGGCATCCTTCGCGTGCACGCCCGTCGCGTGCCGGTCTCGCCGGAGGTGGTGCTCGAGACCATCGCCAAGGGAACGCCGGGCTTCTCGGGGGCGGACCTCGAGTCGCTGGTGAACGAGGCGGCTCTCTTGGCCGCTCGCAAGGACAAAGAGAAGGTCGACATGCGCGACTTCGAGGAGGCCAAGGACAAGGTCCTGATGGGCCCCGAGCGCAAGTCGATGGTGATCTCGGAGCGCGAGAAGCGCACTACCGCGTACCACGAGGCCGGCCACACGCTGGTCGCGCGCATCCTGCCGGGCTCCGACCCGGTGCACAAGGTGACCATCATCCCGCGCGGCCCGGCGCTCGGCGTCACGCAGCAGCTGCCGGCGGAAGATCGCCTGAGCTACACCAAGGAGTGGGCCGAGAACCGCATCGCGATCTGCCTGGGCGGGCGCATCGCCGAGGAGCTGATCTTCGGGCAGATGACCACCGGCGCGGGCAACGACATCGAGAAGGCCACCGAGCTCGCGCGCAAGATGGTGTGCGAGTGGGGTATGAGCGAGAAGATGGGGCCGCTCACGTTCGGTCATAAAGAGGAGCAGCCGTTCCTCGGGCGCGACATGGGCCACCACCAGGACTACTCCGAGGAGACCGCGCGCGCGATCGACGCCGAGGTCAAGCGCATCATCATGGAAGGCTACGAGCGGGCCCACAAGGCGCTGTCCGAGAACATCGAGCAGCTCAAGCGGGTCGCCGAGGCGCTGCTCGAGCACGAGACCATCGACACCGCGGACATCGACGTCATCTTGTCGGGCGGCACGATCCAGCGCCGTCCGCCGACGCCGCTCGGCACGCCGCGCGCGCCGGTTGCCGATGTGAAGGAAAAGCGGCCGAGCATCTTTGCCCGTCCGCCGGAGCCCGAGAAGGCGTAACCTCTACTTCGAGTTGTTTCCTAGATTGGGAGGTCCGGGGTGGGCGAGCCACAGCCGTTGCAGCTTCGGCGGTTGAGCCTCGATTGGTCCCGTACCTATATCCTCGGCGTCCTCAATATCACTCCTGATTCGTTCTCCGACGGTGGGCTGTTCCTCGATCCCGAGGACGCCCTCACCCGCGGCGCGGCCCTGGCCGAGGCTGGTGCGGACGTGCTCGACATCGGTGGGGAGTCGACGCGCCCCGGTGAGCGCCCGCCGGTGCCGGCGGCCGAGGAGCGCGCGCGCGTGGTGCCGGCGGTGGAGCAGCTCAGCCGCACGCACACCGTCTCGATCGACACCATGAAGGCCGAGGTCGCGGACGCGGCGCTGCAAGCGGGCGCCGAGATCGTCAACGACGTGTCGGGCGGAACAGCCGAGCCGGACATTCTCAAGGTGGCGGCGCGGCGCGGCGCGGCGGTGGTGCTCGGCCATTGGGGACGAGCCGGGGAGCACCGCGACATCGTGCGCGAGGTGTGCGAGGAGCTGGCGCAACAGGTGGCGCGCGCGGTCGAGGCCGGCGTGCCGCGCGGGCGCGTGTTGATCGATCCGGGGCTGGGCTTCGGCAAGACCGGCGCGCACAACCTCGAGCTGGTGACGCGGCTCGGCGAGCTCAAGCGGATCGGCTGCGCGATCGTGGTGGGCGCGTCGCGCAAGTCGTTCCTCGGGCGCGTGACCGGAAGGCCCGTCGGGGAGCGCGAGCTGGCCACCGCGGCGGCGCACACCGCGGCGATCCTCCACGGCGCGAACATCGTGCGGGTCCACGACGTCGGCGGGCAAAGGGACGCGGTGCGCATGGCGGACGCGCTGCACCGTGCGAAGATGTCGTCATGATCAACTCGATGCGCGAGCTGCTCGCCAGCTTCAGTTGGCGCGAGGCGCTCACCGCCGGCATCGACATCCTGATCGTCTACTACGTGGTGTATCGCGCGCTCCTCTTGATCAAGGGCACGCGCGCGGCGCAGATGCTGATCGGCCTGGTGCTGGTCGGCGCGGGCTTCTTCGCCGCCAAGCTGCTCGAGCTCACCACGCTGACCTGGCTGCTCGACAACCTGATCAACTACTCGATCATCTTCTTCATCGTGATCTTCCAGCACGACATCCGGCGCGGCCTGATGCGCGTGGGCGCCAACCTGTTCGCCACCGGGCGGCACTACGAGCAGACCGAGGTGTTCGAGGAGATCATCAAGGCCGCCGAGCGGCTGGCGCACGCGCGAATCGGCGCGCTGATCGTGCTCGAGCGCGATGCGGATCTGACCGACTACCTCAACGAAGCGGGCGAGGACATCGAGGCCAAGACCACCGAGGATCTGCTGGTCGCGCTGTTCCTACCCGATTCGGAGAACAAGCTGCACGACGGCGCGGTGATCATCAAGAACCTGCGCATCGCGCGGGCGGGCGCGGTGCTGCCGCTGTCGGGCAATGCCAAGCTGGACAAGGCGCTCGGCACGCGCCACCGCGCGGCCATCGGCGTGACCGAGGAGACCGACGCGGTGGTGGTGGTGGTGTCGGAGGAGCGCGGCACGATCTCGTTGTGCTTCGGCGGCAACATCGCCCGCGACCTGGACGGCGCGACGTTGCGCAAGGCGCTGCTCGGGCTGTTCCAGAAAGAGAAGCGCAAGCGGCCGGCGTCGTCCAACCGCCCGCCGTCGCTGGTGCCGCAGCTCTCGCCGCAGCTCGAGGCGGAGCTCAAGCTCGAGCCGCAGCCCGATCCGGAGCCCGCGGACCCCGCGACCCCGGTCGTTCCCTCGGGTGAAGGATGAACAACGAGCGGTCCTTTTTGGTGCGCGCGCTCTTCGACGAGCTGCCGCTCAAGATCGTCTCGATGGTCATCGCCGTCACGCTGTTCGTGATCGTGCGCAGCGACAAGGACGCGGCCACCGGCGCGTACGTCAAGGTGATCTACTCGCTGCCCACCGACCGCGTGCTGGTGTCCGATCCGGTCGGCGAGGTGCGCGTGGGCGTGCGCGGATCGTGGACGCGGCTGCAGCGCTTCGACGAGCGGGCGGTCGATCCGATCCGCGTCGAGCTCAAGGACGCGCGCGACGGCGTGCTGCGCTTCGACGAGAGCATGGTCAAGCTGCCGGTCGGGCTGCGCGTGGCGTCGATCACGCCGCCCGAGGTGAAGGTCGAGTTCGAGCCGCGCGAGGTGCGCGAGGTGCCCATCCAGCCGATCCTCGACGGCCAGCCGGCCGAGGGGTTTCGCGTGACCAAGGTGACCTCGCAGCCGTCGACGGTGCACGTCGAGGGCGCCAAGAGCGCGGTCGACGCGATGGCCCGGGTCTCGACGCGGCCGCTGCAGGTGGCAGGCGCGCACGCACCGGTTCTCGGCGAGGTGCTGCTGGAGAACGCGCCGCACCACGCGCGCTTCCTGGACGCGCAGCAGGTGGTGGTGCACGCCGAGATCCAGCCGGCGATCGTCGAGCGCACGTTCGATTCGTTGCCGGTCAAGGTGCAGGGCCTGACCAAGATGGACGGACAGCTCGAGCCGTCGACCGCGCGCCTGATCCTGCGCGGACCGTCGGACCTGGTGCTCGGCGTCAAGCTCGACCAGATCTCGCTCGCCGTCGACGGCCAGCTCCTCGACACCCGCCCGCCCGCGAAGTACATGCGGAACGTCAGCGTGAACGGCTTGCCCGCCGGCGTCGCCGCCGAGGTGCAGCCAGACACGGTCATGCTCGCGACGCACCGTCGCTGACCCCAAATCCTGTAGGATGGGTCATGGCCATGCGAAAGCTGTTCGGGACCGATGGAGTGCGTGGGGTCGCCAACATCGACCCGATGACGCCGGAGATGGCGCTGCGGCTGGGGCGCGCGATCGCGTATCACTTCCGGCACAAGACGCGGCGCGGCCGGATCGTGATCGGCAAGGACACCCGGCTGTCGGGCTACCTGTTCGAGACCGCGCTGGCGTCGGGGATCTGCTCGATGGGCGCGGACGTGATGCTGTGCGGCCCGCTGCCGACGCCCGGGATCGCGTTCATCACCTCGTCGATGCGCGCCGACGCGGGCGTGGTCATCTCCGCCTCGCACAACCCGTTTCAGGACAACGGCATCAAGGTGTTCGCCTCCGACGGCTTCAAGCTGCCCGACTCGGTCGAGTCGCACCTCGAGCAGCTGATGGCCGGCACCGAGCTCGAGCAGGCGCGGCCCGAGGGCGGCGCGATCGGCAAGGCCTCGAAGATCGAGGACTCGCGAGGGCGCTACGTGGTGTTCTTGAAGAGCGCGTTCCCTCGCGAGCGCACGCTCGACGGCCTGCGCATCGTGGTCGACTGCGCCAACGGGGCGGCCTACCGCGTCGCGCCGCTGGTGTTCTCGGAGCTGGGCGCCGACGTGATCGCGCTCAACAACAAGCCCGACGGCATGAACATCAACGACGACTGCGGCGCGGTGCACCCGAAGAAGATGTGCGCGGCGGTCAAGAAGTACGGCGCGCACCTCGGCATCGCCGTCGACGGCGACGCGGATCGCGTGATCATCTGCGACGAGCACGGCGAAGAGGTGGACGGCGACACCATCATGGCGATCTGCGCGCGCCGCATGCTGGAGCGCAAGGAGCTGAAGAAGAACACCGTGGTCGCGACGGTGATGTCCAACCTGGGCCTGGCGCGCTCGATCGAGGGGCTGGGCGGACACCTGGTGCGCGCGCAGGTCGGCGATCGCTACGTGGTCGAGGAGATGCGCACCAACGGCTACAACTTCGGCGGCGAGCAGTCGGGCCACCTGGTGTTCCTCGACTACATGACCACCGGCGACGGCGTGCTGGCCGCGCTCCAGGTCTTGGCGGTGATGCTCGAGTCGGGCCGTCCGCTGTCGGAGTTGCGCACGGTGATGACGCGCTACCCGCAGGTGCTGGTGAACCTGAAGGTGCGCGAGAAGAAGCCGCTCGACGGGCTCATCGATGTAGGGAAATTGATCACCAGGATCGAGCGCACGCTCGGCAGCGAAGGGCGCGTGCTGGTGCGCTACTCGGGCACCGAGGCCAAGGCGCGCGTGATGGTCGAGGGCCCCGACGAGCCGACCATTCAGGGCTACGCCGACGAGATCGCGCGCGCCATCGAGCAGGCTTGCGGGAGCGCGTGAGTCGGGTTACCGTCGCAGGTGCGTGAAGAATTGGTTGATGCAGTTTGCCGTCGGTGTGCTGTTCCTCACGGCGGGCTGCGCGAGCACCAACGTTCCACCCGGTAGCGGGAACGATCTGGCGGGCGGCAACGCCATCTGTCCGAGCCACGCGGACCAGTGCGGCGGCACGTGCTGCGGCGAGAAGTGCACGGACACGCAGAATGATTTTCGAAACTGCGGCACCTGCGGCAACGGCTGCGTTCAGGGCCAGCTATGCCAGGGTGGTCGCTGCGGTTGCCAGCCGTCGGGGACCATGTGCGGTGGCGGCCAGACCTGCTGCGGAACATCGGGGTGCAAGAGTCTCGACAGCGACGTGAACAATTGTGGTGACTGCGGCAAGGGCTGTGGCACCGGCGCGACGTGCTCGGGCGGGATGTGCCTGTGCGGCACGCAGAGCTGCGGCGCCACCGACACCTGCTGCAGCGGCATGTGTCTCGCGAGCTGCGGCACGGACATGGGCACGCCGACGGACATGAGCGGGATGAGTGGCACCTGCATGTGCTCGAACCACTGCGCGAACGCGCTGTTCTTCCCGATCTGCGTCGGACCGGAGTGCTGCTTCGAGCAATCGGATCAGATCAGCGCGGGTGGCTGCCCGACCGGCGCCTGTCAGGCCAATCCGAATCCGTAGTACATTCCGCGCCGTGAAATTGCATGTGAACGTGGATCACGTGGCGACGCTGCGGCAGGCGCGCGGCACGAGCTATCCGGATCCGGTGTGGGCGGCGGCGCTGGTCGAGCTGGCGGGGGCTGATGGCATCACGGTGCACCTGCGCGAGGATCGGCGGCACATCCAGGACCGCGACGTGCGCGTGCTCAAGCAGAGCGTGCGCGGCGTGCTGAACCTCGAGATGGCGGCCACCGACGAGATGGTGCGCATCGCGATCGAGGTGAAACCGCACGTCGTCACGCTGGTGCCGGAGAAGCGCGCCGAGCGCACGACCGAGGGCGGGCTCGATCTCGTGGGCGCAAAGGCTGGGCTCGAGCGGGCGATCCGCGCGCTGGGCGAGGCGGGCATTCCGGTGAGCTTGTTCATCGATCCGAACGACCCGGCCGTGCGCGCGTCCAAGGACCTCGGCGCGCCGCGCATCGAGCTGCACACCGGCGACTATTGCGAGCGCGTGAACCCCATCGATCACCAGCCGGGCGACGCGGAGCTGACGCGGCTCGGAGACGCGGCGCGGCTCGGCGTCAAGCTCGGGCTGCACGTCGCGGCGGGGCACGGGCTCGACTATGGCAACGTCGGGCCAGTGGCGGCGATTCGCGAGATCACCGAGCTGAATATCGGCCACGCAATCGTCGCGCGTGCGGTGCTGATCGGCATGGAGCGCGCCGTCGGCGAGATGTGGCAGGCGATGCGCCGCGCGCGGGCCGCGGAATGATCTTGGGCATCGGCATCGATCTGACACCGGTGAGCCGCATGGCCGAGGCGATGGCGCGCCACCCCGACCGGCTCGAGGCGAAGCTGTTCACCGACGGCGAGCGCGCGTACTGCCGGGCGCGGGCGGACGCGGCGCAACACTTCGCCGCCCGGTTCGCGGCCAAGGAGGCGCTGCTCAAGGCGCTCAAGGTGCCGCCCGGGTTGTCGTGGCACGAGCTCGAGGTGGTGTGCGACGAAGGCGGCGCCCCGCGTCTCGAGTTGCACGGCGAGGCGGCGCGGGCGGCCTCGAGCGCCGGCGTCGCGCGGCTCCACCTGTCGATCACGCACGCCGCGGATCAGGCGCTCGCCTTCGTGGTCGCGGAGAGCGCGTAGATGGCCGGGTGGTTGGTCTCGTCGGAGGAGATGCGCCAGCTCGATCGCCAGGTGATCGAGCAGATCGGCGTGCCGGGCGTGGTGTTGATGGACGCGGCGGGGCGCGGCGTCGCCGACCTGATCGTGCGAATCGTCGACGTGCCGCGGGCGCGCGTGGTGGTGTACGCGGGCGCGGGCAACAACGGCGGCGACGGGTTCGTGGCCGCGCGCCATCTCGCCAACCGCGGCGCGACCGTGCAGGTCGTGCTGTGCGCGCCGGCCGCCAAGGTGACCGGCGACGCGCACACGCACCTGTACGCGTGCAAGCGCTCGAACGTGGAGATCCTCGATGGCGCGTCGGAAGGCGCGCTCAAGGAAGCCGCGCAGCGGGCCGCCGGAGCCGACGTGGTAGTCGACGCGCTGTTCGGCACCGGCCTGAGCCGCCCGATCGAAGGCCACCTCGCGCAGGCTGTCGAGGTCATCAACGGCCATCGCGGCATTCGCGTGGCGGTGGACATCCCGTCGGGCTTGTCGGCCGACCTCGGCGTGCCGCTCGGCGCCTGCGTGCGCGCCGATCACACGGTGACCTTCGCGTTCGCCAAGCGCGGGCTGGTGAGCGCGCCGGGGTTCATCTTCGCCGGCACCGTGCACGTCGTGGACATCGGGATCCCCGAGCGGCTGGCGCGCGAGCGGGGCATCCGCGCGCGCCTGCTCGGCGACGACGTGCTGGCCGCGCTCACCGCCTCGCCCGATCCGCTCGCGCACAAGGGCACGCACGGGCATGTGCTGGTGCTGGCCGGCTCGACGGGAAAGACCGGCGCAGCCTTGCTCGCCGGCCGCGCCGCGCTACGGTCCGGCGCCGGGCTGGTGACCCTCGCCGCGCCCGAGGACGCGCGGGCGGGCCTCGATGGGCGCGTGCCCGAGCTGATGACCGCCTGGTACGGCAAGGACGGCAGCGAGATCGATCCGCTCCTCGACGGCAAGCGCGCGCTCGCCGCCGGGCCGGGCGTGCGCACCGATGCGCCCATGCGCGCGATCCTCGCGCGTGTGGTGAACGCGGCGATCGCGCGCGACCTGGCGGTGGTGCTCGACGCCGACGGGCTCAATCACCTGGCGGAGGATGCGCGCATCCTCGACGGCGCCAGCGAGCGCGCGAACGTGGTGCTCACGCCGCATCCGGGCGAGGCGGCGCGTCTCGCGCAGCTGTCGACGGCGCAGGTGCAGGACGATCGCATCGGCTGCGCCGAGCGGCTCGCGCTGCAGCATCACGCGGTGGTGGTGCTCAAGGGCGCGCGCACGGTGATCGCCGCGCCGGACGGACGCCTGGCCATCTGTCCGACGGGAAATCCGGCGATGGGCTCGGGCGGGACCGGCGACGCGCTCACCGGTTGCATCGCTGCGCTGCTCGCGCGCGGGCTGGACGGCTTCGAGGCGGCGTGCGCGGGGGCCTACTGGCATGGCGCGGCGGGCGACCTGGTGGTGCGCGCGCAGGGACCGCAGGGACTGCTCGCCAGCGATCTCATCGAGGCCTTGCCGCGCGCGCTCGCCGCCCACACCTCGGCTTGACAAACTGGCAGGTCGCGCCCCCGTGCGCGCGCCAAAACGCGCCGCGTACCTCGTAACTAGCTGAAACCGCACTCGGCATGACCGTTGCTCTAGGGACCGGCCATGAGTGAAGAGCAAGCGTTCGTGTTGGAAGTGATGCCGCATTTCACGGCGCTGCGCGGCGCGGCGCGGCGGCTCGGGCGCGAGCCGGACGATCTGCTGCAGGAGACCTACCTGCACGCGCTGCGCGCGCGGCGCAGCTACCGGCGCGGCTCGAACGCCAAGGCGTGGCTGTATCGCATCCTGGTCAACGTGGCGATGACGCACCACCGCTCGAGCGCGCGCGATCGGCGGCTCGAGGCGCGGCTCTCGGCGCTGCCGCCGCCGCCGCCGGTCGAGGCGCCGCTAGTCGACGACGAGCAGCGTCGCGCGCTGCAGGCGGCGCTGGCGCGACTCTCGCCGGCCGATCGGCAGGTGATCGAGCTCACCGATCTCGACGGGCTGCGCTACCGCGACGTGGCGCGGCTGCTCGGTTGCCCGGTGGGCACGATCATGTCGCGGCTGCACCGCGCGCGGCGGCGGCTGCGCGTGTCACTCGACGCCTGAGCGCGGTCCCTCGACCGGCGCCGCGACGGCGATCGGCACCGGCTGCAGCGCGCCCGGCGCGAACGGCGAGTCGTCGCGCAGCGTGCGGATCTGCCGCCAGAGCAGCGGCACCATGATCGCCATGTACAGCACGATGAACGGCCGGGTCGGCGCGTACATGAGCACGAAGTCGTACAGCCCGTGCAGCCCGGCGGCCAGCAGCACGCGCGGCCACACCAAGAAGCGCGGGTTGAACTTCTGGCGCCCGAGCGCGTAGCCCCAGGTCGCGGCGAAGATCACGTGGCCGGGCAGGGCGAGGAACGACCGCACGCCCAGCATGCCCCAGCGGATCGCGCCGCCGTGCTGGAAGTCGATCACGTAGATCACGTTCTCGAGGCTGGCGAAGCCGAGCGCGGCGGCCGACGCATAGATCACGCCGTCGAGCGGCTCGTTGAACTCGCGGTTGCGAAACATCACCAGGCGCACCGCGGCGAACTTGGCCAGCTCCTCCGCGGGGCCGATCACCAGGAAACACGCAAACAGCAGCGGCAGCGGGTTGACCGCTACGCCGTCCGCGGCGGCGGCCTGATCGATCGCCGCCAGGTACGGATGCGCGAGCTCGGCCAGGCGCTCGGCGAACAGCGCAGGCAGGATGGCCACGATGCCGAGAAAGAAGGTCAGTGCGACCAGGCGCTTCGGCTCGGGCTCGTAGCGATCGGTGCGGTAGATCAGCCACAGCCAGATCACGCCGGGGATCAACGGAACGATCAGCGCGGCCAGCTGCACGTAGAGATCCTAGCCTATTTGCCGACGGGCGGGAGGTCGTCGGGGAGCTCGATCTCGCAGGTGCCGATCGACACCGACTCCTCGCGGGCGGTGCCGCGCGCGTCGGCGAAGCCGGCCTTGAGGAGGCCGTCGGGCAGGACCAGGTAGTAGCGCGCGTCGGCGAGCGGCGCGCCGTCGAAGTCGACCAGGTGGATGGCGATCCAGTCGCTGCGGTCGCTCACGGCGGGCGCGCTGCCGCGGGCGAGAGCGAGCGTGGCGGCGGCGCGCACGTGGCGATCCTCGTCGGAGGCGCGCAGGCGTTCGAGCACGACGCGGGCCGCGGGCGAAGGTTTCCAACCGAGCGCCAGCGCGGCGTTGGCGCGCGCGGCGGGATCGCGATCATCGGCCAGGCGCACCAGCTGCGCCGGCGCGCGGCCGAGCCGATACAGCGCGCCGGCCGCGTTGGCGCGCACCGCGGCGGAGGCCGAGGACAGCGCGCGGGTGAGCGCGGGTTCGCTAGTTGCGTCGGCGCGCTTGCCGAGCGCCCACGCGGCCTCGGCGCGCACCTTCGGATCGGGATCGTCCTCGAGCCGCCCGAGCAGCGGGGCGGCCGACGCGCGCAGCTCGCCGAGGGCGGCCACCAGGCGGCGGCGCAACCCCGAGTCGGCCTGCGACGAGGCGCGGGTGAGCAGTCGTTCGAGGCGGGTCGCCGCGGCGGGATCGTGCAGCGCGGCGAGCGCGTCGACCGCCTCGAGCGCGCTGTCGCGGTCGTCGCCCTCGGCCTGGCCGGTGAGCAGCTCGCGCGCCACCGGATCGGGGTGGCCGCGCAGCACGCCGGCGAGCGCGGCGATCGCCTCGGGCTGGTC
>PNAM01000105.1 GCA_003170275.1 Myxococcales bacterium | reverse complement strand
GAGAACATTACGAAGCAATCGAGCGGGAGATCCTGTGTGCCCTTGTGCAGCAGCCAGGCGCCATACGCCTTCGGCGCCATCACAGTCCGCAGGCGCTCGCGGTTGAGCGCGGCGAGCGGCGCGTCGTCGATAACCATCGCGAGGTGGAAGACACCGCGCAGTGGTTGGTCGCCCGCGCGGATTTCCGCGAGCAGTCGGGAGACATCTTCGGCTGAACCGGCATCGGCGCGCACCACCTGCGCGTTCACGCCGCGGTCGCGCAGCCTCTGGACGAAGGCTTCCGCTGCGGGTGTCGCCGCGCCGCTGCGACTGCTGAGCACGAGGTGCCGCGCACCGCATTTCACGAGCCACTCGGCGAGCACTTTGCCGAAGCCGCCGAACGCGCCGGTGATCAGGTAACAGCCGTCGGGCTTGATGGCGAACGGTGGTGCGAGCGGTTCGCCGCGCCGCGGCACAAACGCCTCCGGGAAGGACACGACGACTTTGCCGATATGCTTGCCACTCGCCATGAGCCGGAACGCCGCGTCGATGCGAGTCGCCGGGAAGGAACGGAAGGGGAGCGGCGTGAGCGCGCCTTTCTCGACCAGTTCGGCAAGCTCGCCGAGCATCTCCCGCGTCAGAGCTTCATCGCCGCTGAAGACGGCGTCCATCGCGACGACGTGGAACGATGCATTGCGCCGGAGCGACCAGAGCGGGATGCGCGAGTTCTGGTAAATGTCGCGTTTGCCGATCTCGATGAAGCGGCCGGACTCCGCGAGGCACGAGAGCCCCATCGGGATCGCCTCGGCGGCGAGCGCGTTGAGAACGACGTCCACGCCGCGTCGGCCGGTGAGTTCCATGACGGCTTCGGCGAAGTCGCCGCGTCGCGAGTCAATCACATGCTTCACGCCGAGCGTCTTGAGCAGCGCGCGTTTGGTTGCGCTGCCCGCCGAGGCGATGACTTCGGCGCCGAGGTAATGCGCGATCTGGATCGCCGCCATGCCGACGCCGCCCGCGCCCGCATGGACGAGGATGCATTCGCCCGCGTGCAGCCGCGCCACGACTTTTAGCGCGTGCCAGGAAGTCATGAAAACCACCGGCAGCGTGGCCGCTTCCTCGAACGACAGTTTGCCCGGAATGCGGCGGACATCACCGCCGCGCGCCAGCGTCTGCGTTGCAAGACCGAACGCGGCGAGGCCAAACACGCGATCGCCCGGCGCAATGTGCTTCACCCCCGGGCCGACGGCCTTGACGACACCGCCAACCTCGTCGCCGAAGATGCGCGCATCGGGTGCTTCGCCGGGATAAAGCGCGAGCGCCTTGAGCACGTCGCGGAAGTTCATGCCGGCGGCTTTGACGTCGATCAGCACTTCACCCGGTCCGCAGGGCGGCAGGGCGAACGGTGCAAAGCGCAGCGAGTCAAGGTGGCCGCGCTCGCGGGATTCGAGGCGCAGGGGCACCGCCAGATCGAGCGTTTGCTGAACCGCCGGACGTCCCCGCGTGAGGCGTTGGGCGTAGCGGGCTTCGCCGCGGAACGCGATTTCGCGTTCGGCGTCCTTGCGCGGCAGTTCGCTCCAGAGCAAGGCGGCATCGGACTCGGAAGCCACTGGAGGCAGATCGATCCCGCAGTAGGAGAGGTTCGAGTATTCGTTGAGGATGACCCGGAACAAGCCGACGCCGGGAGCCTGAGCCACCATGGTCGCGGTCGTCTCGCGGCCCACCGGCTGGGCTCCGCGCGTGACGGCATCGATCCGCACTTTGCCTCCGGGATTGGTCGCTTCGAGCGCCTGGCTGAGGTGCAGCACAGCGTCGGTGCCCATGAGCGAATCCGCGACTTCCGCGGGTGCGTCGAGCCCCCAGAGGTAGATGATTCGCTCGACCGGTGCTGCGGTCGCGCAGGCTGCAAGAAGTTGCATCCAATCCTCCGGCGCATCCGCGCGCAGGGTGAAAGTGTCGGCACCGGTCGCGGCAAATAGTTTGCCGGGCCGTGCTATCCGGCAATGCACTCCGGCGGCGCGCAGTTGCGTCGCCAGTTGCCCGCCCAGCCCGGAGGTGTCGGCGAAAATGAGCCACGATTTTTCCGCGGGTGTTTCCGGAGGGGCCGAAGCGACCGCGAGTGGCTGCCCCGCTTTTCGCGCAAACAAGCCGACCTGGCCTTCACCGCCCGTCGATCGGATCAGGCCGGACAGCGAGCCGATTTCATCGAAGCCGGCCTCCTCCAGCACGCGCTCCCATTGCGCGCGTTCCAGCAGAGGCTGGTGCGGACGCAATTCGCGGTCGGTGAAACGCCACCAGCCGCTGGTCATGCCGAAGACCGTCTCGATCCATAACTGCGGCGTCGCGGTGTCGATGAAGGCCAGGCTCCCGCCCGGCACGAGCAGCTCGCGCAGATGGGCAAGCGACGCGCGGACGTCGCTGACCGCGTGCAGCACATTGGTGCCGATAATGAAGTCGAATGATTCCGCGGCGAGATCCTGCCCGGTGCCCGGTTGTTCGAGATCGAAGATCTTGCACGAGACTTCGGGGAAGGACGCCAGCTTTTGCAGCGCGCCCGGGAAGAAGCCCGCCGAGACATCAGTGAACGTATAGGAGTGCAGGCCGCGCTCAAGCAGCGGCAGCACCTGCGCCGCCAGCCCGGCCGTGCCGCCGCCGATTTCGAGAATTCGCAGCCCGCGGCCTTCCGGCAGATGGCGCGCCGCTTCCTGCACCGCCGCGGAGATCGCGGCCAGCCATGGGTTCGTGTAGAGGCCATCGCCGTAAAATTGGTCGAGCAACTCCGCACCGGCGCCGGCGAAAAGCACCTGCACGGCATCCTTTTCACCGCGCAGGATCGGACCGAGTTCGGCGCAGCTTCCAGCGCACAGCAGACCCTCCGGCAGATGGCCGGAATGCTTTGCCACGAAGGCTCGGAGCGCTTCCTGAGCCGAGTCCGCCGCGGACGCAAAGGCCGGTGTCGGGCGGTAACCCGAAGCGACCTTGGTGAGCAGTCCGCGCTTCTCGAGGCTGGTCATCAGGCGCTCGAAGACCGGCCGCATCTGCGCGGCCACGCGCAGGGAGTCAACGGTAAACTTCGTGCCCACCACCGCGCCCATGGCCTGCAAACCGTGCGCAAGGTGTACGGCGGTGAGGTCGTCGGCGGCAGCCATGGACGCCTGCAATTCATGGCGGCCGCGTATGCTTATGACTTGCTCCAGCGCGGTCGCGGCGGCTGCCTGGAGTTGCGCCAGGGGTAGTGGCGCGAGTGGCGTGGGTTGGAATGAAGACGGCGTGCGCTCCCAATCCACGTGGTAGAGGACGTCGCGCGTGCCACCCGGCGCGCCCGTGCGGCGGCTGCCGGAGACGCTGATCGCGCGGAAGCCATCGACGAGGACACACGGCTGGCCGGCTTCGTCGTAGAGACCGAGCCGGCCTTCCACGAATTCCTCGTTGCACTGCAAGACTCCAGCGCGCACGCGCACGGATGCGCCCGGCGAGCGGAGGAAAAGGATGCGCGCAAAACGCACCGGCAGCTTCATGCGCGAGCGGCGGTCCTCAATGGTCGCGGCGCCTGCGGAGAAGGTTTGCAGCGCACCGTCGAAGAGCACCGGATGCAGCGCGTATTCGCTGGCGCGACCGGCGATCGCCTCGGACAAGGCCACGCGGCTCGCCGAGTGGCCGGCACCAGCGGAGAGCTCGCGGATCGGGCGGAACTCCTCGCCATAGCGCAGGCCCAGATCGCTCATGTAGCGATAGAAGCCCTCGACTTCCATTGGCTTCGTGCCGGATGCCGCCGTCGATTCCCACGTCGTGGAAGCGAAAGGCGATTCGGTGCGCTCGCCGCGCATCGAGCCCACGACATGCAGCGACCAAGCGGCACCTTGATCGAAGCGGCTTTGGATGGCGAACGTGCGCTCATTCACATCGTAGGAGATATCGAGCTGCACGCCCGACGCCGGATCGGGCAGGATGAGCGGTTTGCGGATTTCGAAATCCTCGACGACGAAAGCGCGGCCTTCAAACAACTGCACGCCGGCTTCCAAAACCAGGTCCACGAAGCCCGCTGCCGGGAAAATGAGGTGGCTGTCCACCTTGTGGTCTTTCAGGTAAGCCATGTGGCGGGCGTCAAGCCGGGCGGTCCAGGTCGGCGTTGCGCGCGGCAGACGAACATCTAGCAAGCCGCGCCCGCCCGGAGCGAGGCG